>VGVQ01000001.1 GCA_016874005.1 Gemmatimonadota bacterium
TCCCCTTCCGGAACCTAATTTCGAGGCTGAGGGTGAGGGGCTAGCGCACCTCGTCGTAGGGGTGCTGCTCTTCTGTGGCTGCTGGTTGTGGTTGCGATCCCGCGCCCATGACACCGTCCAAGCCATCGCCTCCTGCGTGGAGAGCTACGACCCCGGCGAGCCGGTGTCTCGGCGGGAGGCGGTGCTCGGCTGCTACCGGGAGCTGGGGGAGAAAGACGACACCAGTCCATGGGAGTAGGCCCCCCGAACCCCTCCCTCGATTCGAGGGCCTGAGTCAATTCTGCCCGGTTGAAAAGTGCCAATTCCAGTCCGGTCAACTTCCCGCGGGTGTCACGGGATAAGCCGTCTAGTACCCCGGGGAATGGCAACAGTATTTGGTTGGGAACACCGAACTGGTACTGCACTCCTCCTATCCGCCCAAGGCACAGTGATTTAGGTCACACCCGTTTGCGACCGCCCTTCTCCGCCTTCCTTCCCGCCCTCCCTCAGTCTCAGGGAGCGGGAGTTTCTTCCTTCCTTCCGGTACTAAAGTACCGTACCGGGAAGAAGGAAACTGGGAAGAGTAACCCCTCCCCACTCCCTCCCCCTCCTTATGGTAGACTGGGAGGGGAGGGCCTACAGACCTCTTGTACCTCTCCCCCCAGTCAGCCCCTCTAACATGCTAGCGGAGTCAGTTGGACGAGTACACTGATACTTCGAGACCCTTGGGAATAGGAGACAGGGGATCATCACTGACGGGGGGTGGGCCCTCTAGGTCTCCTACACTTTTCGACGCTTCTAAGGGCAACGTAGGCGGTTCTAGGGGCCCCCTGGTGGCCCGGTACTGCCCTCGCTTGCCCTTCTCGATCCTGGGCGGCTGTACTTCACGCAAGCGGCGGAGCGCCTTGTCACACGCCCACACCGGGATACCTGTCCCCTTGAGGATGTCCCTTCGGGGAACCCAATCGCCAGTCTTGGTCTTAAGGAAGGAGATAATCGTCTCAAAGAAGGAGATAATCTTGCCCTCATCGACCCCAGGTGTATCCGGCGTCCCCGCGGGCTCGCTTCCCTCGACGCGTCGAACCCCGACTGATGGTCCACCTTGCGGCAGAGGTACCACCACAAGGTCGAGGGTCAGCACATCCCCGTAGGCTGAGTCGCGTTGCTTGACTCGCTCCATGGTAACCCGGCCCCCTGACCCCCGCGTCACCTTCACCGCGAAGTCGACTTGGCCTCGGAGCACCGACGACCCCATCTCCCGCACCCCGGCAGCACCGTTCCCTGCCCCCCTCCTCTGCGCCGGGGGCCAGCCGGGGTGATGCAACACCAGGACGGTACCGCTCATCGTCCCATCGTCATTTCGACAGAGGTCTTTAAGGTTCGCCGCAATAAGCCCCATCGTTCCGGGCTCATTGACGTGTGCACCGGGGGTGTGCGAGTTTAGCGTATCAATGACCACCAGCACGGGGGGCCACGCACCGGCCTTCTTGAGCGAGATACGAAGTGCTTCCAATTCACGGGCGCTTTCCAGGTTCACCGGGACCCGAATCGCTCGCAAGTTCGCGTCGAGTGCAGCGACGGGGGGTGGTGACCGCAACTGTTCCCAGGCTTCGGTGCGGTCCTCTAAGCTGCCCTCGCCCTCGGCGCAGAGGTACACCACCACCCCACTTCGCCGGATGGGAAAGCCCTGCCAGTCGGGAAGGCCGCCGGCAATCGACATCGCCAAGTCAACCGCCGTGGTGGTTTTCCCGCTCGAAGGCGCTCCGAACCACAGGACCAGGCTTCCGTCGGGCACCCAACCTTCGACTATCCAACGTACCCGTGGTCTCGCCCGCAACTGGGACCGCGTCAGAACCTCAAACTCCCGTTGTTTGGTCGGGGGTGGCGGGGGTGGCGAGTGCCATCCAGGCTCATCAGCGCTCATTGCCGGCCCCCTTCGCCTGCCCCCTGATGTCCCGAAGGAGCGATCGCTCGCGCGGTCGTCCTTGGTCGCGCAACAGAGTACCGCGCCTCACCGGTCCGTTCGGTTGAATGACTCTCACCACCCGCCGCGCCTTCTCGTCAACCACGCTTTGGGGAAGCGGTGGTACGCAACGGCGAGTGTTGATTGCCCGAAGCCGATCGCGGATCGCCGGCTCCTCCCACCCCTTCCCCCGGAGCGAGCAGGCAATGTCACGAATGGTGTCGTCCCGCTTGCCCTCGTGAATCGCAGGGCCCTCGACGGAGGTGTCGACGCGGGCCGTGGTACCGGCGATGCCGCGAGGTACCTGCCCTCGCCCGTTCGCCCCAGATCGTGAAGGCCGCAGCCCAGGTTGCGCCGCCCCCTCCTGTCGCCGCTGCAGATCGGCCTTCGCCTTCGGCGGTAAGGGGAGAGGGTCCGCGGCAACGTCAAGCGACTGCCATGTGTAGATCGCCCCTGACTCGTGGACGGAGGGGGGCAGCACAACGTACCCGCTGTCGCCTCGGACATCGAGCCCGTTGCCCAGCTTGTCGTTCCCGATCCGGCCACCAGGGTGTTTGAAGTACAGGTGCTCGCCGCGAGAGGTCTTCACGCTCAGGGTCGGCTCAGCGAGGAGCCCAAGGTTCGTCGCAACTGCGTCGCCTCCCGGGCCATCAATGTCCATGACCACAAGGCCGGCCAATCCGGGGACGAACCCGATGTTCGCCTTCGGGAACTTCTCCCACCATTGTCGAACCTGTTCCGGGTCATCGCTTGCCCTGTTTGGCCAATCCGCGATGAGAGGTGTCTTGCCTTCAAGAGGGAACACCTTCCAACCCGTCTGCGCGTAGGCCATCGCCGCCGCTTTCCGATCGTCCGCCGCGCAGGCAGTGAGCGCCTCCTGACTCAAAAGGGTCACAATGCCCCCTTTTGCGGTGCCGCAGCGACGAAGCCGATTGCTCGGAGGATCGCCTCGGGGGCGCAGCCCTCGATACAGTACAGCTCCACGCCCCTGTGGGGGCTCTCCCGGAGGAGCAGGGCGGGGCCGAGGGAGAAATGCAACGGACAGAATGCCAGCATCCAGGCAGCCGTTCGGTGCACGCCGTAGAGGCGGTCGAGGATGGCCGCGAGGGTGGGGCGGGCGGTGGTCGCGATCGTCTTCGGCCGCGGCATCACCGTGCCCCTGCCACGGTTCCCCCCTGCGTGCTCCGCCGGAGCCGCTCGTCGGTCCAGGCGTCGATGTCCTCCCGGCGGTAGCGGACCGCTCTGCCGAACATTCGGAACGGGGGACCGTCACCGGTCATCCGCAGTTGGGCGAGGTACGACTGGGAAAGACTCAGATACTCTGCCGCCTCGCGGGCCTTCATGTACACCTTCGCTCTCGGTTCACCAACAGCTTTCGTGCTCACATCGACTGCCGTCATGCGCTTCGACTCCTGGCGCGTTATTGCGCCGGTTCTGGGGGTGACTACCACAATGTTTCTAGGGGGCTGCGAGGCTACGAGAGTCCAGCGAGGGCCCCAAGATACAGCCGGCTTGCCGGAAACACAACCGGAGATACATTTCCGTCATGACAGAACATGCCAGGTCTTCCCCGAACCCTCGTAAGCTCTCGAAGCAAGAGGTTCAACGCTTGGCGGATGCGGTTCGTGCGAGACTGAGTGCATTCCTGGATCAGCAGTACCAAGGGGACTCAGTCCTTGCGATGACTAAGCGGCTCGGAATCAACGGGCCGACGTTGGCTCAGTGGAAGGGAGTCGCGAATCCCAGGGCGTCTGCGGGGCGGGGGAACAAGGCCTCGGGTAGGTCACGCGACCCGGGGCAGCGGCGAAGGGCCCCCGAGCGCCTCGGCGTTGGGAACCTCCTTCAGTTGGCGAAGAACGGCGGCCTCAGCCTGGATTGGCTCGTCACCGGGGAGGGGAACCAGCTCCGAGGAACTTCCCGGCCCCGCGTCACCCTGGAAGATGAGCTACTGGCTCAGGTGCGGGCCGCTCTGGGGGAATCCGATGAGACCCTATTACCAACCGGCCCTGAGCTGCTGAAGGCGACGATTACCGCCGCGAGAAATACACGGGACCAGCGACGGCAGGAGCGCGAGAAGAGATTGCGCGAGGTGGATGCCCTGCTGCACGCCACGATGAAGGAGGCTCGCCTCGACCCATCATCCGGTGCGGCCCAGTTGCTGCTTGCCACTGTGCGATCCCGCATCGGAACTATTCTCTGACCAAGGGGCAAGGACTAGGGACGCGAGCGTCCGGTGCCTCCTCGCTCGCTGAGGCCGGCTACGCTTGGCGCCCGTCCTCCGGCCGCATTTTGCCGAACACCTCCCGCGCCGCTTTCAAGAACTCGGGATCGTCCAGGTTGAGCCCCTCCGACTGGAGCCGCATCAGCCGTTCGAGGATCTCCCGGGGTGGGAGATTGTCCTCGAAGTCGTCGCCCTCCGGTTCGGGGCGCTTTACTCTGTCAGATGGACTCATGTTTCATTCCCTCGGTTCGTGTCTTGAGTGGTCGAGGTCGAAGGCTGGGGTTGTTCTCGACAAAGATGACCAAGTGAAAAGACGAGTGCCCTTAGTCCTTCTCGCGGCCAAGCCAAGTCCCGGCCGGGCGACATCGTTTCGGGTCACGCGATCCGTTCGCAATTTACTAAAGGCCTTCTCGAATCGAGAACCCCCGACATCTCCCTTGGCGAGGACATCGGCTCTGCCGTTCGGTATCCGAGGCCGCTCATGCTCGGGTGGACCGGCCACATCAAACCCGAAGGCCTGATCGTTTCAGCAGGCCCGCCCCGACCTCTGGAAATTTTGGCGCGAGAAAAAGGGGGGACCCTAGCGCGGCGACCCGCACGCCCCCGGGTGTGGGGGGTGGGCATGAGCTGGGTTCCCCAATGGGTTCCCTGCCGCTTTGGGCCGTCGTAAGAAGACGAATGCGGAACAGCACTAACATGCTGCCCCGCATCGAGTTGCCCCTCCTGGGCTCGAACCAGGACTCTTCTGATCCAGAGTCAGACGTGTTGCCAGTTACACCAAGGGGCAGAGAAATGGAGCTGAGGGGGATCGAACCCCTGACCTCTGCAGTGCGATTGCAGCGCTCTCCCAGCTGAGCTACAGCCCCGTCGCGGGACCCAATAGTAGCGATCCGCCGCCCCTCCGTCAACCAAAGTCGCCCCTGAGCCGCCGCCGTAACTCGTTGTGCAACAACCCTTAAGCACCGTCGAACCGTTCCGGCCCCAAAGCCCAAGCGGTGGGTTGGGAGTCGCTTTCGGGGGGAACTTGGTCCTATAGCCCCGTCCACGACTCACCCACCCACCGCATTCGTCGGCTTCCTCCTAGCAAACCCTGGGCCGCACCTCGCTGGGCGCCCCCGGTCCCCCCTATTTTTCGCCCCCCATGGAAACCACGACCGACTCCCTTCGAATCCACGCGGGTACCGAACCGGGACCCAACCCGAACGGGGAGTTCGTGCTGTATTGGATGCAGGGGGTGGCGATGCGCACCACCGGCAACCCCGCCCTCACCTTCGCGATCGAGCAGGCGAACCTGATGGGTGTGCCGGTCCTGTTATACCAGGGCCTCCGTCCCGACTATCCCTGGGCCAGCGACCGGATCCACACCTTCATCCTCCAGGCTGCCGTCGATCTCTATCAGGGCTTCGCTCGGCGCGGGATCCAATACGCGTTCTATCTCGACGGCGGCGACCACAGCAGCGGGCCGTCTCCGCTGGTCAGCCTGGCCCGGCGAGCCAAGCTGGTCGTCACCGAATTCTTTCCGACGTTCATCCAGCCCCGCCAGCTCCGAGGCCTTCGAGAACGGGTCGAGACCCCGGTCGTCGCCGTCGACGCCAGCACCCTGGTACCGCTCCGATATCTGGACCTCGAATACGCCACCGCCCGAGCCATCCGGCCGGTCCTCCACCGCGCCCTCCCTCACTACCTGGTACCGATCTCGACCCCCGAGCCCAGCCACCGACGCCGGATCGAGTTGCCCTTCGATGAACACCTGAACGGCTCTTCTACCTCGGGGGATCTCGCCGCCCTCATCGCGACGCTCGACATCGATCACGCGGTGGCGCCGTCGCCCACCGTCGTCGGCGGTGAGCGGGCGGCTTGGGATCGGCTCGACCGATTCGTGACCAAAGGGCTCCCCAGATATCTCGAGCGGAACGATCCCAACCTCGACGTTACCAGCCGTCTCTCCCCCCACCTCCACTTCGGTACCATCGGGATAGCCGACGTGCTGCTCAGGGCCCAGCAGGCCGGCCCGGCCGACCAGTTCGCCAAGTTCCTCGACGAGGCGTTGGTCTGGCGTGAACTCGCCTTCAATACCGTCTACTTCAACCGCCGGCATCGATCCCTCGGCGCGGTGCCCGAGTGGGCCCGGCGCGAGCTGGAGGCTCACTCCGACGACCCGCGCGCTTCACGGTACGACCTCGCCACCCTCGAATCGGGCCGGACCCACGAGGAGCTCTGGAATGCCGCTCAGCAGTCGCTGGTCAAGTACGGCGAGCTCCACAACTATGTCAGGATGCTGTGGGGGAAATCGGTGCTCCTGTGGACCGCCTCGGCCGCCGAGGCCCTCCGGCTGCTCGAGCACCTCAACCACCGCTACGCCCTCGACGGCCGCGATCCCTGCTCTTACGGCGGGATCCTCTGGTGCTTCGGCCGGTACGATCGACCCTTCTATCGCCGGCCGATCCTCGGCACCGTGCGCTACATGAGTCTCAAGGCAGCCCGGGACAAGTTCGACGTTCCCGCCTACATTCGCGGCATTTAGATCCCGCCTTGCGGCATTTTGGTTACCGGGCCTGCCGCCGCCCACCCGAGATTGAGACCTCCATCAGCCGCCGTGGAGGGTCTCGTGCTCTACCGTGCCAGGATCTGGACGATCACCTTGTGGACCGCGGGCCGGGTGCCCTCGCTCGTTTCGTTCGCCGATGGCCGGGTCGAGCCGAGCCTCCTTGGCGTCCTGACCCTGACCCACTGGAGCCGGCTGGCCGGCTCCTACCCCACCCTGGTTCTCGACGAGTTCGCCCTCTTGCCGGACCGGTTTCGGGCCCTGATCCACGCGGAACAGGAGCGGCTCATCGGCGTCGCCGTCGCCGGGTTCAAGCGGCGGCTCACCGGTGCCGCCCGGGAACGGGGGCTGCTGCGAACCAGTTGGCTCTGGGAAGCGGGGTATCAGCGGCTGCCGGTGGAATCGGTGGAGGAGCTGGCCAGCTGGCGGCGGCGGATCGCCGCGGGCAGATCGTTAGGGCTGAGCGGGAACCTCTCGGTGAAAGGGCACCTCGAGCGAGAGGCCGTCTTTGGCGATCGCGGTTTCGGGAAAGATGGCCTGTGCCTCGGCCAGGAGCTCGGGTGCCTCCCGGCTGTATCGAGCGCTGATGTGGGTCAGCACCAGTCGGCGGACCCCGGCCTCCCTCGCCACCGCCGCGGCCTCCGCCGCCGTCGAGTGGCCGGTCTCGACCGCCCGATCCCGCTCGTCCATGCCGAAGGTCGAGTCATGGATCAGTAGGTCGGCACCGCGGGCTGCCTCGATGACGCTCCCGCAGGGGCTGGTATCACCGGTGTAGACCAGGGTTCGCCCGGGGCGACTTGGACCGACCAGCGTTTCCGCGGTGACTACCCGGCCATCCTCGAGGGTCACCGACATCCCCCGGTGTAGCCGGCCCCAGAGCGGTCCCTCGGGGACACCGAGCACCCGGGCCCGCTCCGGATCGAACCGGCCCAAGCGGGGGTGTTCCGCCAGGGCAAAGCCCACCGTGTCGGTCCGGTGCTCGGTAGCGAATACTCGAATGGAGTACTCGCCCCGATCGAGTTGATCGCCGGCGCTGATTTCGACGATCTCGACTGGGAACTTGGTCCGCTCGATTCCGACCGCCAAGGCATGACCGAGAACCCGCTGGGCACCCCGGGGTCCGTAGAGGGTCACCTTCTCTTGGCGATCGAGCAGCCCCATTGTCCGGAACAGGCCGATGATGCCGAGAATGTGGTCCGAGTGGTAGTGGGTGAAGAACACCTCTTTGAAGGCGAAGCCGACCCCGTACCGCATCATCTGCCGTTGGGTCCCCTCGCCACAATCGAACAGGAAGGTCTCGCCCTCGCGGAAGACCGCCAGGCCGGAAACGTTCCGTTCGACGGTCGGGCAAGCCGCCCCCGTCCCGAGAAAGGTCACCCCGAGCATCGGCCCAAATTAACCGCGAATGGCTAGAACGTCTTCACCTGGATGGTGATCTTGCCCGGGTGCTTGCGGAGGTCGTCGGCCAACTCTTGGAATGAGTTCACCAGCCGCCTGAGGTCGCCGTACAGGAGGCTGTCGTTGACCAACTTGCCCAGGGTTCCGTCCCCCCGGTTGAGCCGCTGGAACAGGCTGTCCAGTCGGGCGGCGGTGGTAGTGAACTCGGCGGTGGTCCCGCTCAGGTTGCTGACCAAGGTATCGCTCCGCCGCAGCGTGCTGGGAAGGTCGGCTTTGGTCAGGGTGGATTCGAGCTGGGCCGAGAGACTCTGGAGCTGGTCCATGGTGGCGACCATCTCCGCGGCGGGGCCCCGCCGGGTGTCGGAGTAGGTGGCCATGAACCGCTGCATCGCGGTGAGGGTGGCGTTGAGGTTCCCCGCCAACTCCTTGTTGGCGATCTCGTTGATGCCAGCCAGGGCCTGCTTGGCCTGGTCACCCAACTCGGTGCCCAACTCCATCAGGCCCTGGTCGATGGTCCCCTGGACCACCCGGTCGGCAGGCAGCGGCTCGGACGACGAGCCAGGGTGGAGCACCACCACGGCATCGGCGACGAGCCCCACGGTGGTGAGCTTGGCGGTGGCATCGATCTTCGGCTTGATCACCTCGTCGAGGTCGAGGGTCACCACGACCTTGCCCACCGCTTCGAAGGTGATCGCGGACACGGTACCCAGCTTGACGCCGGAGACCCGGACCGCCGAACCCTTCTTCAAGGTCCCGACATCGGCGAAGGCGACCCGCATCTCGTTGCCGCCACCGCCTAGCCGGTTGCCCTGGAGCCAGAATGTCCCAGCCACGAACAGACCGATGCCCGCCAACACCAGGGCCCCGACGGTGACTTCCTGCTTGTAGTGGAGATCCATCGTTAGGCCGCCTCGGGGGTCTCGAAATCTCGTTCTAGGAAGGCCCGGACGTTCTCGTTGGTCGAGGCCCGGAACTCCGCTGGAGTGCCCTGCAGGACGATCCGACCGTCGCTCAGTAAGGCCAATCGATCGGCGACCCGGAAAGCGCCCCGGACGTCGTGCGTCACCATGACGCTGGTCACCCGGAGCTCCTCGGCCAGCCGTTTGACCAGACTGTCGATGATGTCCGAGTTGACCGGGTCGAGTCCGGATGTCGGCTCGTCGTAGAGCAGATACTTGGGCGAGCCGGCGATCGCCCGGGCGATCCCGACCCGCTTCCGCATCCCGCCCGAGAGCTGGGCGGGGAACTTGCTGCCGACCTCGGGGGCGAGGTTGACCAGCCGTAAGCACTCGGCCACCCGCTGGCGGCTGAAGGCGGAATCGTTGTACTTGGCCGGATCGCTCAGACCGAGCCGAATGTTCTCGTAGACGTTCAACGAATCGAACAGGGCGCCGTTTTGAAAGACGTAGCCAATGGTGGTCCGAAGTTCCGCCAACGCGGCGCGCTTGAGCAATGCCACGTTCTGGCCGTCGACGAGAATCGTGCCGGCATCCGGCCGGATCAGCCCGTTGATGTGCTTGAGGAGAACGCTCTTGCCGGTTCCGGACGGCCCCATGAGGGCGACGGTCTCCCCATCGTGCACGGTGAAGTCCACGCCGTCGAGGACGACCTGCTCGCCAAACCGCTTCTTGATGCCGTGAAGCTCGATCATCAGTTGAGCAGCACGCGGGCCAGGAGCGCGTTGAGCAGCAGCAACACCACCGAACTGGCCACCACGGCCGCCGTCGTCGACCGGCCGACGCCCTCGGCGCCCTGTTTGGTGTTGAAGCCCATGTAGCACGAAATCAACGCGATGGCCCCGCCGAAGAAGAAGGCCTTGATGACCGAGTAGTACCCGTCGAACGGCCGATAGAAATACTGGGCGCCGTACGCGAAGTCCTGGTTGGTCAGCGGGAGCACTTGCTTGACGCTCCACCATCCGGCCAACACCGCGATCACGTTCGCGATGGTGGTGAGGATCGGGACCACGATGAACCCGGCCAGGACCCGCGGGATGATCAGGTGGGATGCCGGAGACCGCCCCAGACTCTCCAGCGCGTCGATCTGCTCGGTCACCCGCATGGTCCCGAGCTCGGCCGCATAACGAGCGCCGATCCGTCCGGCCAGCACCAATCCGACCAACACCGGTCCCAGCTCGAGCACCACCGTCGAGACGATCAGGGTCCCGAGGACGTAGTACGGCAGGCTGGTTTGCCATTGATAGCCGGACTGGAACGCCGTGACGGCGCCGGCGAACGCCGAGATCACCACCACGATCAGCAGGCTGCCGGCCCCGATGTTGGCCACCTCGGTGATGGTGCGCGGAAACCAGGCCCGCCAGTCGGCGAGCCCTCGAACGATCTCGACGCACATCAGGCTGAACCGACCGAAATGGCTGAGCGCGCCGAGGATGACGCGGCCGACCAGCCGAAACAGCCCGGGCAGGGGGGTGGGCATCACTGTATCTTGAACCGCCATGGCGTCGAAGTCCACCCTAGCGGCGTTCCGTCGCCTGGTCGTGACCTGGTTTCGCAAGTCCGGCCGGGACCTCCCCTGGCGCCGCACCCGCGGACCCGTACCGAATCCTGGTGTCCGAGGTCATGCTCCAGCAGACCCAGGTCAGTCGCGTCGAGGACTATTACCGGCGCTTCCTGGATCGCTACCCGACGGTGACCGACCTGGCCGCCGCGGCGCCGCGATCGGTCCGCGATCAGTGGGACGGGTTAGGCTACTATCGCCGGGCCGAGAACCTCCACCGGCTCGCTCGGCTGGTCGTCGCCGAATATGACGGCAGGATCCCAGCCGACACCAGCCGGTTGATGGCGCTCCCCGGCATCGGCCGCTACACCGCCGGCGCGATTGCCTCCTTCGCCTACGAGCAAGCCGAGCCGGCCGTCGACACCAACGTGGCCCGGGTCCTTCGGCGGGCGTTCCACCCGAGGGCCGGCGACCGGGCGGCCGACCACCGCAAGCTCTGGGCGACGGCGGCCAAGTTGATCCCGGCCGCCGGCGGCGACGCCTGGGCGTTCAATCAAGGGATCATGGAGTTGGGTGCCCTGATCTGCACCGCGCGGATCGCCCGCTGCGCCGAATGCCCCGCGCGGCGGGTCTGCGCCACCGGCAAGCGGGCTACGGTCGCCCGAGCGCCCCGAAGATCAAGGCCAACAACCCGAACACCCCGGAGATCATCCCGAGCCGCGCCTGCCGGGCCCGCAGGGCGTCGAAAAGCGGCGCCTGGCTCACCGGATCGATCCTAGTGAGCCGACCCGCGGCCGGGACCAAGGCAATCATCGTGATGAGTCCGGCCACCAGCCCGAATCCCTGCATCGCCATCAGACTGTGGTTCATTCCGGCGATTGCCAGCGGCCCCCCGTACATGATGAGCGTCAGAATGAGGCCGGACGCCACCGTCAGGACGCTTCCCGGCAGCATCAGTTGCCGGTAGACCGTGGCCAGCAACCGGGTTCCGGTCGCCAGATCGCTTCGATCGAAGCGTTTGAGCGCGATGCCGAGCGCCATCGCCGCCAGCCCCCCGCCCAGCCACATGACCATGCCCAGCAAGTGAGCGAAAATCCAGAAATGTCTCACGGGACGATTCCGCTGAATTCGGCCGCGTCGATTCGTTGCCGGCCGGCGAATCCGGCGTCGACGTCGTGCCAGTAGGAGATGTGATCCTCGCCGTCTTTCCAACAGAGCAACACCAACCGATCATCCCGGAGGGCGTAGAAATCGACCAACCCTTCCTCGAAGCCCTTGAACAACACCCCGATCGCCTCGAGTTCGCCGAGAAATCCGTTGATTCGAGACGCGGCTTCGGACATCGCCGCCCGAGCCTGGATCAGGTCCATGGACTCGCCCCGGTCGGCCCTGACGTTCGCGGCCAACAGCTCGTATTCGGCGAGGGCATCTCGCCAGCGAGCGTGCTCGGCCTTGAGGTCGGCCAGAATCCGCCGAAGTAGGGGGAGGGTCCGCTCCGCCTCGTCGAGGGAGAACAACCGAACCGCCGTCATCGGGAACCTTTCGTTACCCACAATGATCCCTTCCCGACCGACCTTCGGTCAAGGCGAGCGGCCGAGCGCGACCGCCGCCGCTCGCCGGCCGGCGGCCATGTAGCCGTCCACCGCGGCGAAGGCGAAGGTCTCGCCACGGTGCACCGCGGGGCGGACATAGACGAGCGGGGGACGTCCCGGCGTCAGCCGCCACAGCTCGAGAGCCTGCTTGGTCTGGGTCGCCATCAGAAGGTGTTGGGCGTCGTTATGGGCCCGAAGCAGCGCCGGCGGCGGGCGATCGCGCGAGGGCGCCGCGTCGAAGCCAGGACCGACGTCGATGGCGAGGACGAGATCGGCTGGAAAGCTCGCCGCAACCTCGAGCGGGAGGACCGCCCGAAGCCCGCCGTCACCGAGTCGGCGGCCCTCCCACTGGGCAGCCGGGTAGAACACCGGCAGGGCGCATGAGGCGTAGAGCGCGTCGGCCAGGGGGGCATCGACGCCGCCGTCGCCGAAGAGCACCAGCGCCCCGGTGTCGAGGTCGGCCGCGGTGACGGTCAGCGGCAACTGGAGGTCGGCGAACCGGCCAACCGGCAACAACTTGCCTAACGTTTCGCGGAGCCGAGGACCGCGAAACATCGCCGGCGCGAAGACGCCCCGTACCAAAGCCGTCCGGTCGAGGGCCGCCACCTGGCTCCGCTCGATTGCCAGCAACCGAACCCTGACGTCGGCGATGGAGAGCCCGGCGGCCAGGCCCGCCGAGATCACCGCCCCCATGGAGGTGCCCACGAACCGCGTCGGCACATGACCGGCCTGAGCCAAGACCTCGAGCGCGCCCAGGTGAGCGGCGGTCTTCACCCCCCCGCCCGAGAGAACCGCGGTGACGGCGCGGGCCGTCATCGCGCCCGCCGCGCCTCCGACCGGGGCCGGGCCGCCTCGAACCGCCGCCGCTCCTCATCGGTCTCGGGGCGCAGCCGAGGAACCCGGCGCGGTGTTCGGTCGCGGTCGATCGCCACGAACACCACGTGGGCCGTGTGGGTGTGACGACGAACCCCGGTGGCGATGTGCTCCGAGTAGACCTCGACGGTGATGTCCATCGAGCTGTTGCCGACGTAGTCGACCGTCGCGCAGCACGAAACCAGCGCTCCGACCGGGATGGCCTGGTGGAAATCGAGCCGGTCGATCGACTTGGTCACCGCGGGACCGCCGGCGTGCCGCATCGCGGCCACCGCCGCGGCCTGATCGACCAGCGCCATCAAGTCGCCCCCGAAGAGATCGCCCAGCACGTTCTGCATGTGCGGCATCACGAAGGTGGTGATCTCGCCACGGGAGTCCCGCATCGCTCGGACCGGCTCCTCCATCAGTAGTCGACCGGGCGGAGGTAGAACTCGCCGATCGCGGTGGCCGACACCATCGCGACCGTCGGCAAGCGGCGCTTCCAGTGGGTCGAGTCGACCCGGCGGCGGACCAGGGCCACCTCGGCCTCGGTGAACCCGCGGGCGACGATCGCCTCGTCGCGGTATCCCGAGAGGATCCAATGGAGGATGAGGTCGGCCCGACCGTAGCTGATCCCGAAGTCGCCCTCGTCGGTCTGCCCGGCCACCAGGTCCGCGGTCGGGGCCTTGTCGACGATCACGGATGGGACCCCGAGATGGCGCGCCAACGCCCAGACCTGGGTCTTGAACAAATCGCCGATCGGGTTGACCGGCGGCGAGTCGTCGGCGTGCCAGGTGAAGTAGCCAAAGAGCCGCTCGGTCTTGTTCCCCGTGCCTAACGGTATCGCCCCGATCTCGGCCGAGAGATCGAACAGGGTGATCATCCGCATTCTCGCCATCACGTTGCCAAGCCGGCCCGGCGAACCGGAGCCCCCGATGGCCCGGGCAATCCCGTCCACCCCTTCGCTGATGTCGATCGTCCGGCTCGCCAGGCCCAACTGGTCGATGACCAGCTGGGCATGCTCCAGACTGGCCGCGCTCGACGACCGATATGGCATCCGGACCGCGGTGACGTTGGCCGCCCCGAAGGTCCGGGCCGCGAGATGGGCCACCACGGCGCTGTCGACGCCGCCCGACAACCCCAGAACGACCCGGGAAAAACCCCGCCGGCGCTCGACCTCGTCCCGGAGAAACTCGGAGAGCCATCGCTCGGTCAGCTCGGGATCGATGGCGAGCGGATCGCCGGCGCGCGCTCCGACCGGCCGTTGCCGCGGCGATGGAGCGGCCGAGGCGGCGCCCACCACGGGCGCCGGGCCAGGCAGCCGCCCGGTTTCGCGGCGGGCGGTGAGGGCATCGAGCAAATGAGGAAGATGGGTCTCGAGGTCGGAAAGGAGTGGCTCGTCGGAGCGAGCCCGGACGATCTCATCGAGCCCAACGGTCGCGGTGGTGAGGGTGTCTTCGAAGATCGGGGATCGAACGACCACCTCGCCTCGGGGATCCACCAGCACCGACCCACCCGGGAACCCCTTGCCGCCCTCGAAGCCCACCAAGTGGGCTAGTGCCACGAAGACGCCATGCTCGGCTGCGATCGCCTGAGCGGTCCGCTCCCATCGGACCGCGCTCTGCGGCCGCCCGTCGCCATCGATCGCGGGCTGGATGCCGCGGGCCGGACTGGCGCACAGTACGATGAGCAGCTGGGCCCCGTCGAGCGCGGCCATCGTCGGCACGATCGAGTGCCAGGCGTCCTCGCAAACCATGACCGCCGCCCGGCCCCAAGACATGTCGAACGCCTGCATCCACCGACCTGGTTCGACGAACCGTTCCTCGTCGAACACCCCATAGGTCGGAAGGAAGATCTTCCGGTGGACGTGGCGGATCCCGTGGGCCGGGCCACCGAGCGTGGCCGCCAGCGCCGAGTTGTAGAGCCGGGTGTTCCACAACTCGTAGAACCCGACCACCAGGTCGATCGGAGCGGCACCAACCCGCCGGTGCTGCACGGCCAAGTCGGCGAACAACTGCTCCGCCGTGCGCGCCAGCTCGCGCACCCCGCCTTCGACGAAGTACCCGGTCGTGGCGGCCTCCGGGAAAACGACTAAATCGGGTTGGTCGCCGCTGGAGCCTGCCGCCCCGATGGCGTCACCGATCCGCTCGAGATTCTCGGCGTACGCCGCCTTCCGCGGTCGGAACTGAGCCAACGCCACTCGGAGCATTCGCGGAAAAGCTAGTCAGGCCAACCGCTTCGACAATCCCCGCGTGCCAGCGGCCCGCCGCCGCCGGTGCTAGACTTGAGTGTGGCAACACCGATCGAAGCAATGGCTGGGGTCCCCAACGCCGCCGCGCCGACGGCGACGCTCGTCACCGGTGGACAACCGACCGCGGCCCATTTCGAGGCCCTCAGGGCGGCTGGCGTCGAAGTCATCCTCGACATTCGCGATCCGATGGAGCCGCGGCCCTTCGACGAGGCCGCTCTGGTCCGGAAGCTCGGGATGATCTACCTCAACGTCCCGGTCACCGGGGCAACCCTGGACGACCTCACCCTCGAACGGATCCTCGCGATCGTCCGCGAACATGCTGATCGACAGGTGGTTTTCCATTGCGCGAGCGGCAACCGCGTCGGCGGGGCGCTGATTCCTCACTTCGTGCTCGACCGCGGGATGACCGAAGAGGACGCGGTCGACTTGGCGATGCGAATCGGGCTGCGAGGAACGGACGTGATGGAGTGGGGGCTCGACTACGTTCGCCGCAAGCGGGCTTGACCTGGTGGTAAAGCGAAGGGCCGGCCTGGTGGCTGGCCCTTCGGCGCGTCAAGGCGCTGACCGCTAGCCGGGCCGATCGCCGCCCCGGGGTCGACGGCCCCCACCGTTGCCGCCACCCGATGGACGCGCGGATGGTGGGCTCTCTCGACGGGGCTCGGCCCGCGGCGGAGGTGGGCCCTGCCGAGGCTCCGAACGCGGCCGGTCGACGGAACGGGGGCGTTCTCCGCTCGGTCGATCCTGGCTGGGCCGAGCCGCGGGGCGATCGTCGTTGTTCCGGGGGGCCGGGCGCTCGACCCGGGGCCCATCGTCAGAACCACCCCGCACCCGGCGACCGGAGCCGATGTCGACCGGACCCCGGCGGGAACCGGGATCTCGTTCCATGTTGGGCGTTTCGTCGCGGTTCTCGACCGGCGACCGGCGGCCGCGTGGCCGGCTGGCGTTGTCGCCACCAACGGGGCGGTCCGCGCCCCGGCCTGGGGTCACCCGGTCGCCGTCGGGGCGCCCCCGACCGGCGTTGCCGCCCCGAGGCCGATAGCCGACGGGCGATTCGTTGCCGAGGCCCCGGGGCAGCGCCCCGCTCCAGACCCCACCTCGACCACGCCCGTCGTTGGCACCGACCGGCCGGCGCACGATGGTATAGCCCCGAGGCCTGCCGACAACCACCGGGTAGCGATAGTTCGGGTTGTAATAGGTGGGGTACCGGTACCAAGGGTAGTACCCACCACCGTACCGCCAACCTCGGTAATAGCCACCCCACCCGTAGTACCAACCGCCAACGGGATACATCCGGCAACCGAAGAGGCTCGGTCGATACCAGTAGTCGCAGTAGTAATCGTCCCAGTAGCCGTACGGCCGCGGGTACCAACCGCTATGGGCCACGTCGTAGCCGCGGTCACCGTAGACTCGGTACTCGAGGAGGTCGTAGTCGAAACCTCGGCTGCTGGTGATCCGCTGGACCAGGTCGCTCAGGTCGGCTTCAGGATCGCGGCTATCCTCCGGGATGTAGAGCCGACTGTAGTCCCAATTGCCGGCGGCATCCCACTCCTCGATCCGGAACGGATCGGCGGACACGGCCGCGAACACCATCCCATCACCCGAACGTCCCACGACGAAGCTCTCCCGGTCGGCCCGGCCCCGGACTTCGTAACGCCGGCCACCTCGGACGAACGGGTCCTCGCGAGGATCCACCGGAAATAGCACCCGAACCCGGCCGTCGGTGTCGTAATTGAGGACCAGCAGATAACCATCGTCGTTGGTCTCTACCTGGACCCGAGCCCGCTCCCCCTCCCGGAACTGCCGTGAACTGTTGAGCCAAAGCCTGATTGGGGGTGCGTTGGCTTCGGCGGGCGCGAAAACGGGCGCCTCCACGAACTCGGCCGTCGCCTGGTTAGTGAGGCTGTCTCCGGGAAACCCGGCCAGGATTGGGAGGAGGATGCTGATCGCCATGGGGACCTCCGGATGCTGCATCGTTCTTGGACACCGCCATTGCCGCGACCGCTCAGACGGCGATCGGAGCCATTCGACCTTGTTTCGATTTCCGTGCCATTGTCGATGGTCTATTAATGCATTGTCTCACAATTACTTACGGTTCTTGATCCAGACCCGAGTGTCCTCGTTGGAGGACACAGTGTCCTCGAGCGAGGACACTTTCTCGGCCACGATGCTACCGCCAGGCCCCCAAAGGTCACTGTTCGAATCCTTCAGGTTCGACGGTGCCAGTACATCCGCATTTCGGTGATCCGTTCCCCATCGGTTTCGCAGAAAACGGCCCCCTTGGCTTCGACCCATTCACCGGTTCGCCGGCGGCGGAACACCGACTTGAACTCGGTACTGAACCACGGTCCGACGACAAAGACCTCCCCGGTCGTCACGGTGATCTCGGATTGATGGTACGGAACATCGGCCCAATAGCGTCGAACGGCATCGACCCCGACATACGGCTCGGCGAACGGGGTCTCGGAGAAGGTGGCGCCTTCGGCGAAAACCGACAACAGGAGGTCGAGATTCGGCTTGGCCCAACCGCTGGCGAACTTGTCGATCAGCTGGCGACCCAGGGCGGCGGTCGGCAGTTGCTCTGGAACCGAAGTTGACATGGAGTCAAATTAGCGCATTCGGGCCTCCGGGGTGGGCGGCGGGGTCCGATCCCTCAGCGCCCGGAGATTCCGATGCCCGACCGTGACCGCCTGGTGGCCCTGCTCCGTGAATCGGCGACTCGTTTCGTCGATTCCTTCCGCGCGACGTCGGACGGCCAGTTCCATTTCAAGTCCGGCCCCGAGCGCTGGTCAATCGCCGAGGTGGCCGAGCACGTCATCATCTCCGAAACCGGCTCCGCGAAGTTGATGCGGGGCCGCCTGGTCCGCGAGGCGCCGACGCCGGAGCTGCTCGCGGCAACCGCCGATGGGGACGCCCGGGTCGATGCCCGCCTCACCCCGCGCGACAACGCGTTCGCGGCACCGGACTTCGTTCTGCCAACTGGCCGCTGGAACACCCCTCGGGAGATGGTCGAGGTGTTCGAGGAAAGCCGCAATGGCACCATCGATTACCTGCTGGCGACCGGACTCGACCTCACCAAATTCGTCGCGCCCCACCCCGCGTTAGGTCCGCTCAACGGTCACCAGTGGGCCTACTTCCTGGTCCGGCACGCCGAGCGCCATACCGATCAGATCGAGGCCGTCAAACGACATCCGTCCTACCCGGACACCTGATACCAGGCTAACGCCGCTTCCGGTCCACGAAGGTCTCGAAGAACCCCAGACCTTGGTCGGAGAACGCCGCACCCAACAATCTGCCGGAAGCCGTAAACGCTCCGCGGAGCTGGAGGAACTCCTTTGGGGCGAACGCGACGGGTGTGGCCTGGGCCGCGAGGACCTGCACCTCGACTCGCAGGGTATCGGCCCCTCGGGCGGCGATCAGGCTGAGTCCGCTGGGCACGCTGGTTCCCGGAGGGATCCGGTAATCGATCGTCGCGAACCGGAGCACCTGCTTGACGCCGAGGGAATCGACCACCGCGAGGAAGTAGGGCGATCGCGACCCGGCGACCGGAGTCCGGTCGTTGAGGATCCCGCCGTAGACGATCGAGGCATCGCGGCCCCGTCCTTGACCCCAGTTCCAGGTGGTCGCCCGCCAGACGCCCCAGTTGTGGTCGTGGTAGGCGGCCACCTCGGTTACCTGCCGACACTCGGCCTGCTCGCAGATGGTGCCCGTGGCGGTGGCCCGAAGCGCCGGGACGACGTAGCCGGACGGCCGGCCGTCGTTGTCGACCTCGACCGCCGGGAAATAGGCGTTAGGTGCCGGCCGAACCTCGAGATCGAAGCGCGCCTGGCCCGACGGGCCGGCCGCGGAGCCCACGATCCGGTACCGTCCCCCGCGCTGGGTCACGGTATGGCTGCCCAACGCGAGGTCCGCCCGGCTGGTGTCGAAGCGTACCGCCGCGCCTGGTACCCACGCCTCGAACCGCGCCGGAACCTTGCCGGCTCGATGCCGGGTGATCAGCAGCTGGCCTCCGCGGCGCCCAGCCGAATCGGGCGGGCCACCGACCAGGTAGGTGAGGTACCACCACTCCGTCGCCGATGGCGCCACGTTGAAATAGTGCCACTCGGCCCAAGTCGAATCCGGCTCCGGGGAGTGAAACCGATCGAGTTCGTGATACAAGGACTCGAGGCTCGGCCGAGCGAACCTTTCGTCTTCCGCGGCATCCCGCCATTGTCCCTCGACGATCTCGAGGCCCGCGCCAACCGCGACGGCCGCGCTGGGGAGTTCTCCCCCGGCCCGAAGGGGAACCGCCGTATCACCCCGGCGGAGATAGACCAGCTTCTGTTCGATGACCGGGGAGGTCGCGGCCACGACGTCCGACAACCGCCCGCCGCCGATCAACTGGCGCTCGAGAAAACGGGCCCGGTCGATCCCGAAGAACATTCCCGCCATCGAACCGGTGCGGAGCCCCTCGAGGTCGATGCCTTCGGGCAACACGGTCACCTCGCCGCCCCCTACCAGCGCGACGTCTCTCGACTGAGCGATCATCGCCTCCCCGATGGACAAGAGCACCATCATGACTCCGGCCCCGACCGCGAACCCGAGGAGCAGGACGGCGCCTCGCGCCTTCCGGACCCAGAGATGGCGGGTCGCCAAGGTCCACAGCATCGACCCGTCGACCCTAGCCATGGGTATCGCTGTCGATTCGGCCGTCGAGCATCCGGACCTGTCGCCCGGCCCGGGCGGCGAGGTGCTCATCGTGGGTCACCACGACGATGGTGGCGCCATCTCGGTGGAGCCGATCGAACAATTCGAGAATCTGGCCCCCGGTGGCCTGGTCCAGCTCGCCGGTCGGTTCGTCGGCGAGAATCAGGGCCGGCTCGTTGGCCAGCGCCCGGGCGATCGCGACCCGCTGCATTTCGCCGCCGGACAGCTCGGTGGCGCGGTGTTGAGCGCGGCTCGCCAAGCCGACATACCCGAGCAGTTCCCGCGCTCGGGCAAGCCGTTGGCCTCGCGGGCGGCCCGCCTCCGCCATCGGGAGCTCCACGTTTTCCACGGCGGTGAGCACGGGAAGCAGGTGGAATCGCTGAAACACGAACCCGATGGTCGTCAGCCGGAACCGGGTGAGTTCCCGATCGTTCAAGTCGGCCAGGTCCGTTCCCAGGAGGCGCACGGTCCCGCTCGAGGGATGGTCGAGCCCCCCCAGGAGCTGGAGCATGGTCGACTTCCCCGACCCGGACGGCCCCAGAATCGCGAGGTATTCGCCACGATCGATCCGCAGGTCGACACCGCGCAGCGCGGACACGACAGCGGCGTTGATCGAGTACTGCTTCGCCAGGTTCCGTGCTTCGATGACCACCGACGAGTGGGCCATGGCTACTCCGCCTCCGACCGGAGCGTCAATGCAATCGGCGCGCGCGCGGCGAGCCAGGCGGGGTACCCGGCGGCACCGAGTCCCGCCCCGATCATGACGGTGGTGGCCCGAAACATCGCCGCCGGCTCCGGCACGAAGAACGAGATGGCCGCCGGCAGCCCCGGAAAGGAGGTGAGAATGTCGTCGAGCCAGCCTGCCGTGACGAGACCCAGCCCGATCCCGAGCCCAGTCCCCACCGCGGTCACCGCGGCGGCCTCGATCAACACCAAGCCGACCAGGCGGGCCCGGGTCACCCCGATGGCGCGGAGGACCGCGACCTCGCCGAGGCGCTCGTTGACGGTGATGGCGAGGATGGTGGCGACCAGGAGCACCGCCACGACCAGGCTGATGGTGGCCAGGATGAGGGAAAGCTGCTGGAAATAGACCAACCGGTTGCGAAACTGCCGAACCAACGCGGCAACGCTATTCACCTGAACGCCGGGGTATCGCGCCGCGAGTCGGGTGGCAACCGAGTCGACGTCGTGCCCCTCGCGCACCTTGATCATGATCATCGAGCCCGGATCCGGGTCGACGAATCGGCCCATCGCTCGGACGACCCGATAAGGTCCCCCGACCGACAACTGGTCCCGTGAGTCGTAGAGCCAGCGAACCACCGCCCGGACCGTCATCAACCGCTCGATGCCGGCCTCCGCGGACTGCGGGTCGAGGCGCCCGAGTAGGCGCACCGTGTCGCCTAACCGCCAACCGAGCCGCGCGGCGGCGGGGGCACCGACCAGCATGCCGGCGCTGTCGCCGGGTGCGAGATCGCTGCCCTCGAGAACTTGGTAGAAGCCCTGCCCCTTCGGATCGACGCCGTAGCCCACCAGCGTTACCAGCGAGTCGGCCTTGCGGACGTGAACCGGGATCCCCACGGCGGCACCGGCGGCGGCGATTGCCGGGTCACTGCGAAGGGCAGCCACGATCGGCGTCACCCCGGCTACGGTGGCTTCGGTGTCAAATGGCAGGGTTCCCTTCGGCGACATCCGGATCTGAAACCCGCGGGACAGGAGCATGTTCTCGAACGAGCGCTCCATTCCACCCGATAACATGGTCATGTCGAGCAAGAGAGCGGAGGCGACCGCGATACCGAGCACGACCAGCCCGGTCCGAATCGGGTGGCGCACCGCGTTGCGGGCGGCCCACCTGCCGATCACGCTCGCCTCCACAGCGCCAGCGGAGTGGCGCCCAACAGCCGGGCAGCCGCCAGCGCGCCGGCCCCGATCCCGAGGACCAACGACAGGGCGGCAGCCAGCAGCACGATGTCGGGGGTGAGGTGGGCGAAGACGAGCGTGGTCTCGAACTTCCGCTGGTAGAACAGGTTGGTGAGGACCGTGGCCAGATAGGCCAGCGCGGCTCCGAGCGCCGCGCCGACCGACGCCAGCAGGGTGGCCTCCAGCAGGAACGCCAGGAACACCGTCCGCCGAGCCAGTCCGATCATTCGCATGACCGCCGCGTCGAGACGGCGCTCCTCCACCTTGAGGAGCATGATACACAGGAGAAACACCGCGCTGGCCACGATCGCGATGAACCCGATGGCCTGATGGAACCGGCTCACGACGAGAAAGGTCTGCGACGACTCCGAGGCGATTGTGGCCGAGGGATAGGCGCGGAAGCCGAACCCGATCTGGTTGATCCGGGCAGCCGCCGAGTCGGGCCCGATGCCCGGCCGGACCGCGACACCGATCCGGTCGACTCGATCGGGCGCGCCCAGCAGGTTGGCGAGATCGGCCAGATGAAATCGAACGGCAAGCTCGCCGCGCAACGCGGTGGCGGGATCGGCTCGGCCGCGGTAGATGGCCTCGACGACCCGTTGCTGGGCCGGGCCGGCGGCCTCCGCCGCGATGGCGATGGTGTCGCCGACCGAGATGCCCCAGCGGCCGGCCAGCCGAGCCTCGACCGCGATGCCAGGCGACCGCGGGTCACCGCCGGATTGAGCCACGAGCTGGATGAGTAGGGAGAAGGTTCGAATCACCGGCGAAAGGTACATCGGCTCCCGCCGGCCGGTTGCCGGCGAGGGATCTCCCCGCTTAGAGTTGTGCGGTGTTCGCCTGGTCGGGGACACAGCGATGAGCTCGGGCCTTTCGGAAGTCGGTGCAAAGCCGACGCGGCCCCGCCACTGTAAGAGGCAGCCGTACTCGCGATCAGCAGATGGCCACTGCGGACCCCTCGAGTCCGTGGGAAGGCCCGATCGCCGAGCGCCTCTAGCCAGGAGACCGGCCCAGCTCGCCCGCACGAAGTCCCTCGTGGGAGGGAGCGGGGCTGCCTACCATCTCCGGTGGGGCTTCGTTCGTTCGTGCGGACACCCTGGTCTGGGATTTCGTTCGATGAACCGCCACGCCTTCCTGCTCCTCGCCGCCTGTTCCGGTACCGCATTCTCACCGCTGTCCGCCCAGATTGCTCGCGACTCCGCTCGTTTGGCCGAGCTCGTGGTCACCGCCCATCGCGACTCGGTTCCGCCTCGGGTCCGTCCGTCCGCGGCCGATGTGCTCGGGCCGGCGGAACGGGCGGCTCGGGGCGCATTGCGCCTCGGCGACGCGTTGGCTCTCCTCCCCGGAACGACCATTGTCACCAGCGGTGCACCCGGCGGGGTCGCCTCGACCTTTCTCCGCGGCGTGAACTCGAATCAGACCTTGCTCCTCATCGACGGGATTCGGGTCAACGACGCCAACACCCTGGGCTCGGCACTCCTGGGCGGGTTCGATCTCGACCGCCACGATCGGGTCGAGGTAGTTCGGGGACCGCAGGGGCCGCTGCATGGCGGCGCGGCGATCGGCGGCCTGATCGCCATTCGGGCCGAGACGCCGGCCGCGGACCGTGCCTCGGCAACCGTGTCGGCCGGGCATTTCGCGTCGTACCAGGGCCTCTTCGACGGGGCGATCGTCAGACCCCGATGGTCGGCGTCGGTCGGGGGCAGCTTCGCGGACGCCGAAAACGAACGGCCGCTCAACGAAACCGACCGGCGGTCCCAGCGGGCCGCTGTCACGGTGCGCCCGACCGATCGGCTCGAGGTCGGCGTCACCGGCCGGGGACTGCAGTCGTCGTATCGAAGCCCCGGCGATCTCAGGACCAGCAACTCGACCCCCGATGGTCTCACCAAATTCGACCACCTCTTGGTCACCGGCTTCGCCAACGCGGCGCTGACCGACCGGTGGGTCAGCCGGTTGACGTTAGGCGGCCAGCGGTACTTCCTCGAGGGCCGAAGCCGTTTCAACGGCGGGAGCGAATTCGTTTCCCGCCTGGCGACGTCGCGCCGGGTGGTGGACTGGCACCATCGACTCGCCGTCGCCGATTGGCTCAGCACGGTCGCCGGAGTCACCGCCGACTGGTCGGAAGTGACCGACCAGGAGGAGACCCGAAACGAACGGCAGCGAGGCGGATATCTCGAGCTGTCGCTTCGGCCCCGGCCCGATCTGGCCATCACGGCGGGCGTCCGCCACGACGATCACAAGAGTTATGGCGGGAGCAGCACCGGCCGCATCGGAGTCGGCTACTTCATCCCGAAGATGCGCACCAAGATCCGGGGGACTTTCGGCACCGGGTTTCTGCCGCCGAGCCTCACCGCGCGGTACGGCGGTCCCTTCCAGCGCGGCAATCCCGGCCTCCTGGCCGAGCGAAGTCGGGGTTGGGATGCCGGGATCGACCAGTATCTCCTGGCGGATCGGGCGGTCGCGAGCCTGTCCCTGTTCGGGAATGCCCTTCGCGACCTGATCGGTTTCGAGTCGGCTCCGTTTCCGGAGCTCGGGCGGGCCGTCAACATCGCCCGAGCCCGCACCCGGGGGCTCGAGTTGGCCGGGCGCGCCGCGGTCGGTCGGATCGACGGACGAATGGCCTACACCTGGCTCACAGCCACCGACCTGGCCGCACTGACCCCGGAAACCGAGCGTCTGATTCGCCGACCGCGCCACGCCATCGCGCTCGACCTCGCCTGGTCGAGTTCGCGAGCCGGCTTCGGGGTCAGCGCTCGGGGCGCTTTCGACCGGGAGGACGCCGATTTCAACGCCTTCCCTTCGGCGAGAGTCGACCCCGGCGACTACCTCGACCTCGGGCTCCGCGGTCGGTGGCGAATGGCGGGGAACGTCGGGGCGGAGGTCAGAGCGGACAACCTGACCGACAACCGGTACGAGGACGTGTACGGCTTTCCCGCGCTCGGTCGCCGGCTCTCGGTGGCCCTCACGGTCGAGGCTCCGTGAGCCTGGCCCTGTTCTGGAGCAGCGGCAAGGACGCCGCATGGGCATTGCACCTGCTCCGGCAACAGGGAGTCGACGTCGCGGCCTTGATCACGACCTTTGCGGCCGCGACCGGCCGGGTCACCAGTCATGGGGTTCGCCGCTCCGTGGTACGACGACAAGCTGCCCAGGTCGACCTCCCCCTCATCGAGGTGGACCTGCCGTGGCCGTGCTCCAACGAGATGTACCAATTCGCCGTCGGGGCCACCCTCCTCGACCTCAAACGGCGCGAGGGAATCACCGGGGTGGCCAGCGGCGACTTGTTCCTCGCGGACGTCCGGGACTTCCGGCGGCGCCTGGCGGCTCGCCATGGCCTGAGCGCCGAGTTCCCGCTCTGGGGGATCCGGTCCGATCTGTTGGCCCGGCGGATGCTCAGGGCTGGCGTCGAGGCCTGGATTACCTCGGTGGACGCCGCCAGAACCGATCGGACCTTGGTCGGTGCCCGGTGGTCGGAGGAGCTGCTTCGTGCCCTGCCCTCGGAGGTCGACCCCTGCGGCGAGCGAGGCGAATTCCACACACTCATCACCGGCGGACCGATGTTCGCCGCGCCGATCCGGGTCGATCGAATCGCCGACCTGGAGGTGGACGGAATGCCCGCCGCCGACTTCGATGTCGCGATACCGGCGGCCCGATGAATTCCGCGATTCCTTCACCGTGCCGGCGGATCTGCCGATTGCGGCCGGACCTGATCTGCGACGGCTGCGGCCGCACCGTGGCGGAAATCGGGGCGTGGCTTTCTCTCTCCGCCGCGGATCGGGCCACGGTCATGGAGCGGACGGCCGATTGGACCGTTCGGGGCGACGACCGCGAGCGAATCTAGCCCCGGTTACCGAACAGCCTCGGGATGAACTTCGGGGTGGTGGCCTGATAACGCCGGTAGCTCTCCCCGTGGGCCTCGACGAGGTGCTCCTCTTCGCCCTGAACCCGGCGGGGCAGCCACCAGACCAGGATCGCGGTCGCAAGCAACAACGGCAGACTTCCCATCGACACGCCAAAGCCGATGCACGCCAGGAACCCGCCGCTGTAGAGCGGGTGCCGGACCAAACGGTACGGGCCATGGGTGACCAGCGACGCTCCGGCTCGGGTCGAGGTGGATTCGCTGATGTTCACGCCGATGCTGGCGAGGGTCCACCAGAGCCAGGCCCACGCAGCCATCGCGAGGGCGAGGCCGGCCAGCCGCACCCCGTCGGGAAGAGTCACCGTGATCCAAGGCACCGTCGCCGGGGCGACAATCGGAAGGAGCAGCGCGGCCCAGACGATCAGGCCAAACCCCACCCTGACCCAGACTGCCGGCAACCCGTCCGGTCGCGCCGGCAAGGCCCCGCCGAGGCGATGGGCGCGAGCCCGATAGAAACCGGAGGTGGTGATCATCGCGGCAAGCATGATGCCGTTGACCCACCTGAAGAATTCGTCCATCGGCTCCGCCGCTTCAGTCAGAAATAGGTTGCGATTCCCAGCTGCCAGCCGGCCGCGCGGACCCGAGGATTCCCTTGGAGGTCACGGGTCCAGGTGTTGCGGTAGTTGGCCCGGAACACGGTACCGGGCACCGGGCGGAAGCTCACCCCAACGGTCACGGCGTCGATTTCGTCTCCCCGGGGCAGGTCGGTGGAAGAGAACCGGCCGACGTTGAAATCGACCCGTTCGATCCGACCGACCAGACTCACCTCGGGTCGGTCGAGACCGCGAATCCGAGGTCGCCACACCGGAGCCACCACGTCGAGGTAGCCGCCCCACTGGCGATCGCCCGACGATTCTCGAAGCGCCTCCGGCAGATCGAGCGACACGGTGGCAACCTCACCTCGAACCTCGATCCCGCCCACCGCGGTGGTGAGGTCCACCGCCATCATCGTGAGTGAACGCTTGCTATCCACCACCACGCCGTCGACCCGGTATCGGTTGAATGCCCCGGTATAGATCGACCACCCGATCTCGCCCCAGTTTCGCGACTGCGCCGCGAGACGAACCGACACCGCCGGCGAACCGTTGTTGTCCTCGGCGAAACGATCCTCGGTCTTGCCGTCGGCGAGCCGGGTCCGGCCGCTGCCGTTGTTCACCACTCCGTCGGTCAGGCCATTGGTGAGGTAGGCGTCATAGGAGAATACCGTCGCCCGGCGGCCGAACCGTCCATGGATCCCGAGGCCGACTTCCGAGAGGGTCGCGGGAAGGACTTCGGTCGAGACCAGCGGTCGCTCGATCACGTCGTAGCGCGGGCCATCGTGGTTGACGTTGAACGCGCCGATCGGCGGCAGCAGAATGCCGCCCCGCACCACCAGGTGGGGGCTGATGGTGTAATCGAGGAGCGCGGTCTCGAGCGCGATCTCCTCGGTGCCGTGCTCGAACTCGAGTTCCGAGGTGAACCGGAGCCTCCGGCCGACCGCCGAATAGAAGAAGATGTTGAAGCGCCGCAACTCCATCGAGAGTCCGTCGCTCAAGCCGTCGGTCACGAACCAATTGGTGTTGCCTTCGAGGTAGCCACCGACCGCGGTGCGGGAGTTGCCCACCAGATACGGGCGCTGGTAGATGCCGCCCTGCACCAGGGTGGTGTCCTGGGCCAGCGCCGGTGTCGCCACCGCGACGAGGAGCACCACCACGCCGGTCTTCACCAATCGTCCCCCGCCGCCGGCAGCTCGATCACCACGTGCTCGGCTTCGACACTGGTCGCCAGCCGTTGCAGCGGCCGCTGGGTCGGCCCCTTGAGCACCGCGCCGGTGTTGCTGTACTCGCTGCCATGGCACGGGCAAACCAGGTGATCGCCACCCGGCTCCACCTGACATCCGCGATGCATGCAGCGGGTGGACACCGTGGAGTAGTTGCCATCGTCGTCGCGGTAGACGAAGAGCGGGAACCGCAACCGGGGCGCGTCGACCAGCACGAAACGGCCCTTGGCGAATTCCGCCACCGGGATCGCGAGCCGGTTGTCGAGGACTTCGGGGTTGACGTAGTAGAAACCGCCGCAACCGGAGAGCGACGCGCCGAGTACGCCGAGGGACAACCGCTCGACCCGCTCGAGAAAATCCCGCCGTCTCACAGCGACCTCAAATACGCCAGGATCAGCTCTTGGCGGTCGGGCGCGAGACCTCGGAAGGCGGCCCGACTCGTCGCCGCCTCGCCGCCGTGGTGTTCGATCGCCTCGCGGATCGATCGCGCCCGCCCGTCGTGGAGCAGGAAGATCCGCCCGCCCTGGGCCGCCTCGGCGAGGCCAAGCCCCCACAGCGGCGCCGTCCTCCATTCCGAAGTGGTGGCCCGGCCCTCGGTGTAGCGGTCGTCGAGCTCAGGCCCCATGTCATGCAAGAGGAGATCGGTGTAGGGATGGAAAGTCTTCCGGTCGAGGTCCTTGATCGGCGACGGCCCGGTCGTCAGCGCCGGCAGATGACACTTCGCGCAGCCGATCTGGGCGAAAAGCGCTCCGCCGAGCTTGACGGCGGGATCGTCCCCGTTGCGCCGCGGTGGCACCTTCAAGGTCTTGAGGTAGAACACCACGTTGGCCACCACGCTCGAGGGAACCTCGGGGTCGGGCGCGTCATCGCCCGCGAACGGTCCGACCGCCGGGTTGACGGGGTCCTCGGGCAACAGGTCCGTGGTGAGCCCCATGTCTTGCTGATACGCCGTCACCGTCTGATGGAGCAGGTTGATCGCGGAACCCTTCTTGCCGAATCGCCCGATGTATTTGCCGTCGACCGGCACCGGCCGGCTGGCCTCCACATCGAAGAGCAGATCGAGTCGCTCGACTTCCGCGAGGAAATCGCTCGGTTCGAGGAGCTGGAGCCGCCCGGAAATCCCGTCCCCGTCGGCGTCGAAGGGGTCCGCCAAGGCGATCAGGGTCGAGTCCGACACCGCCTCGAGGAAGCCAAGCCCCGACACGGCCGGCGCCGTGAAGACCGCGACACCGGTTGCGGAGGCGGGGACGACCTCGGCGAGATAGTTCAGGACGGCGCGATTCTGCACCTGCGGGCCGCCGTGAGTGCGCATCGGGTCGAAGCCGCCCGCGAGGGCCCGGCCGAATCGGGTCAGGTTGAAAACCGGGTGGCCTTTGCCATCGCCGACATGACAGCTGGCGCAGGCGGGCGCGACGAAGATCGGTCCCAGTCCCTCCGCCGCCCCGAAGGTTCGGCTGAACTCGCGATCGCCGGCCAGGTGGCGGGCGACTTGGACACCGGTCAAGCCCGGAAGGGTGCCGTCGAGGACGGCGTCGTCGCTGGGTGCCTCCGGCACGAGCGGGCTGCAGCCCGTCACCAGGACCGCCGCCCAGCGAACGATCCCGGCCCCGAAGCGGCCTCTCATCGCGGCCCCCGGGAGCAGAGCAGCAAGGCGGCCAGGTCGTGGCCGACGATCCGTTCTCCCGAAGGGGCCCGCACCGTCATCGGGCCTCGGAACGGCTGCCGATCCACCACCGTGACCGCGGTTCCCGGCACCAATCCCGCGTCGGCGATGTACCGGAGCCGGGCGGCGTCGGCCGAATCGACTCGCCGAACGACGACGGCGTCACCGACCGCCACCTCGCTGAGCGGCACATGAGCGAGCTCGAGCATCTCGCCGTTCGCGCCGGGAATGGGGTCGCCGTGGGGATCGACCAGCGGATTGCCTAACGCCGCGGCCATCCGTTCGACCAGCACATCGGACACGGCGTGCTCCAGCCGCTCCGCCTCGTCGTGCACCGTGTCCCACGAGTAGTCGAGCCGGGCCACCAGATAGGATTCGATGACTCGGTGCCGGCGGAGCATTCGAAGCGCGATCCGGCGGCCTTCGGCGGTCAGCTTCACCCCCCGATACGGCTCGTGGGCCAGGAGACCCTGCTCCGACAGCCGTTTGATCATCCCGCTGACCGAGGCCGGAGCGAGGTCGAGCGCCTGAGCCAGGTCGGTCGTGCCGGCGGCCTCGCCGCCCTGGGTGAGGTGGAAGATCGCCTTGAGATAGTCCTCGCTGGAGCGAGTCAGGGGTTCCCGGATCGTGTCGGCGGTCATGGCCATTCTCCTCAGGCGGACAGCAGTCGCCAGGTTTGCGCCACCACGAAACAGACGGCGACGCCGAGCGCGAGGGGTAGCAGGGTGGCGACGGCGGTCCATCGCCAACTCTTGGTTTCCCTGAAGATCGTGTAGATCGTCGTCGAGCACGGGTTGTGGAGCAGCGAGAACAGCATCAGGCAAAGACCGGTCAGCGCGGTCCACCCCGCGCCGCGGAGCAGGCGCTCCACGTCAGCCGCGTTGTCGAACTCGAACATGACCCCCGCGCCCGCGCCGACGCCGGCGATCTTCGCCGCGTGAACCGTGAGCATCAGGATGCTCGGCACCACGATCTCGTTGGCGGGGACGGCCACGATGTAGGCGAGCAAGATGACGCCGTTCAAACCGATCAACAGGCCAAGCGGGTCGAGCCACTGGACCACTTGCTGGGCGATCGAGACCCCGCCGATCGACACATTGGCCACTAACCAGATCAGGGCGCCCGCCGGCGCGGCGAACACGATCGCGCGCCAGAGCACGATCAGGGTCCGGTCGATCAGGCTGGTGTAGAGGGTCTGGAGAATCCTCGGGGGTCGATAGGGCGGCAACTCGAGGCTGAAGGTCGTCGCTTCGCCTTTCAGCGCGGTCCGGGTCAGCAGCCAGGACGAGAGGAACATGATGAGGATCCCGAACATGGCGATCCCGACGACGGCCGCGGCCGACACCAAGCCCGCCAAGTGCGCCGGAGCCAACGTTCCGAGGAAGATCGAGGCAATCAGGATCTGGGTTGGCCAGCGCCCGTTGCAGAGCGAGAAGTTATTGGTGATGATGGCGACCAGTCGTTCCCGCGGACTGTCGATGATCCGGGTCGCGACCACCCCGGCCGCGTTGCAGCCGAATCCCATGCACATGGTAAGCGCCTGCTTCCCATGGGCCCCGGCCCGTTGAAACAAGCGATCGAGATTGAACGCCACCCGGGGCAGGTAGCCGAAATCCTCGAGCAGCGTGAACAGCGGGAAGAAGATCGCCATCGGCGGCAACATGACGCTGACGACCCACGCGGTGGCGAGATAGACGCCGTCGAACAAGAACCCGGAGAGCCACCAGGGCATCCCGATGCCCGAGCCGAGTTGCCGGAGGAGCGGGTGGATCGAGTCGATCAGCAGGGAGGACAGCAGTGCCGAGGGCACGTTCGCCCCCGCGATCGTGACCCAGAACACCACCATCAGCATCACCAGCATCAGTGGAAATCCGAACCATCGGCTGGTCAGCAGGCGGTCGAGGGCCCGATCGACGTCGAACTTGGCCCGCTGGAGCCCCGCCAGCACCGCGCCATCGGCGATCAGCTTGGCGGCCGCGTAGATGCTCGCCGTCAGGGTGTCCTGGAAATCGGCGCTCATCCGCCATCGCTCCTGGGTCACCGCGTCGAGCAACTCGCGCTGGGCTTCCGACAACTCGACCGGCTGGCGTGGAGGCTCTTTCGGGGCCCGCCATTCACCGGTCGCCAGGCTGCCGATTTCGCCGCTTTGGACGGCTTGAACCACCCGCTCGTCGCCGTTCAAGAGCCGAAGGGCCACCCAACGAGTGTTGGGGAGCCCCGGAAAGGCGGCGGCGATGAGCGGCTCGATCGCCCCGATGGCCGTTTCGACGGCGGCGGGATGGCGCTCGATCCGATAGGGCGTGCCCCGGCGGGCGCCGGCAGCGACCTCGCGGATGGCCTGCCGCAGCTCGGCGAGGCCTTCGCCCCGGCGGATCGCGGCCGGCACCACGGGAACGCCTAACGATCGCTCGAGCTTGGCGGCGTCGACCCCGATGCCGTGCCGGCGGGCCTCGTCCATCAGGTTGAGGCAAATCACCACCCGGTCGGTGATCTCGAGAACCTGCAACGCCAGATTGAGGTTGCGTTCGAGCCGGGTGGCGTCGAGGACCACCACCGTTACGTCAGGCCGGCCGAAGAGAATGAAATCGCGGGCGACCTCTTCGTCGGCGCTGCCGGCCTGGAGCGAATAGGTGCCCGGGAGGTCCACCAGCCGAAACCGCTTGCCGGCGTCGAGATAGCCGCCCTCCGCCCTGGCCACCGTCTTGCCCGGCCAGTTGCCGGTGTGCTGCCGTAACCCGGTGAGAGCGTTGAACACCGTGCTCTTGCCGGTGTTGGGATTGCCCGCCAGGGCCACGACGTGGTCGAATTTGGTGGAGGGTCCGGCCAACTGCACCAGATCCCGCCCTCCCGCCCTCGGAAGCACCGCGCCCGTCATTGGCCGGTCTCCCGATCCGAGGGGACTCGCCGGATGTAGATACCACGGGCCTGCGGCCGGCGCAGCGCGATCAGCGCCCCGCGCACCCGATAGGCCATGGGATCTCCCGAGGGGCTGCGAAACTCGGCCCGAATCGGCGTCCCCGGAAGCACCCCGAGGTCGAGCAACCGGCGCCGCTGGGGGCCCTGCACCGTCGGAGCGATCTGGACGACCTCGGCCGTCTCACCGGCCTCGAGGGTGTCGAGCCGGTCGAGCGTGGCGGTGTGGCCGTCCTCTTCGGTCACCCGGTCCACCGTGACCGCCGAGGCCGAAAGCCGATCGAGCCGCTGCGGCTGACCGCCGATCAGCACTTCGAGCCCATCGCCCGACGCCGCGACGACCTTGACCGGCACCGAGCGAAAGACGCCGAGATCGAGCAGCCGATGGTAGACAGTGGCGGGCTCGTCCTCGAGGTGAACCACCAGGGCCGTCTCTCCAGGTGCAAGAGTAGTCAATGGAACCCCGGTGGGAGGCGGCAACTCCCCCCGGGCGGTAGGGATCGGATCTCCGTGCGGGTCGACGGCGGGGTGACCCATCCGGGCCGAGAGCCGCTCGGTGTCGGCCTCGGTGAGTCGATGCTCGGCCGCCTCCGCCAGATCGTGCCACTCGATCGGAGAGGCGCCGGTTCGGTCGGCGAAGTACCGCTCCAGCAACCGATGGCTCCGGAGAACCCGGAGGGCATAAGTGCGACCCTCGGTCGTCAGCGCCACGCCCTGGTCGTCGAGCACCGCGAGACCCCGCTGCCCCAGCTGCTCGAGATACCGATGCGCCTCGCCTCGCCCCACTTGGAGCACTCCGGCAAGACTCTCGGTGGTCGCTCGGCGATCAGCCAACTCGCAGTTCACCAGGTGCTTGAGGGTGTCCTCGATTCGGACCCGCTCCATCAGTCCGCGGCGGCGCTTGAGGACCGCCAACAGGCCCCAACGGGGCCAGACGACGGCCAGCCCAACTACGGCGATGGCCGCCAACACCAGGATTGCTGCCGCCGGTTCGATCAACTGGATGGCCTCGAAAGATGTTCGTGCCAACTACATCAACACTTAGGATAAACTAAATTACCTGGTAAATCAAGTCGCCAGCGGTGATCCCCCCAAAGCGACTATGGGCGGCTACGGATCTCGATTCCCAGCAGTTGGAGAAACGGCGTCAGGATCCGTTCAGTCATGCCCCAGACCACCCCCTCGGCGAGATGGTAGCCCGGGAACATCACGGTCTGCTCGCCCAGGACGAACGGATAGGGCCGGTAGACGGCGGCTTCCGCCAGGGCTCCCAGGGGAACCCACACCGCGGCGTCGACTTCGTGGTTGAGTGACAGGTTCCCGCGCTTGGGGAGGTGAAAGACGAACGGGCGCACCACCAGCGGCGGCAAGGTCGGCGAGCGCGGCGCCGAGTCATCGAGTTGCCCAAGGACCCGGGCTCCTCCCAAATCCAGCCCCACCTCCTCGAGGGTTTCCCGGCGGGCGGTGGCGAGGAGGCTGGAATCCTCAGGCCCGCGGCGTCCGCCCGGGAACGCCATCTGGCCCGACCATCGGTCACCCGGGCGTTCGGCGCGGCGAATCAGCAGAATCGACTCAGGGTCCGGCGCCAGCACGACCGCAACTGCCGCCTGGCTGCGAGAGGGGTCCTCGACTGTCCGCGGGCTTCGGCCCGAGAGCGCGATTTCGGCTCGACGGATCCGATCTAGTGTTGGTGGCACGCCCCGCCGCCGCAGCAGCCGGCCGAGGGCATTCCCCCTTCGCACATCGGCGCTGAAGCCCCGGCCGCGACCGGACGGGCGGGAACTGACAACTGCTTGGTCACGCTAGCGGCCCGACACTTGGGACAGGCGACCTTGGTCGAGGAGAAGACCAGCTCCTCGAAAGCCGTCCCGCACCGATCGCAGCGATACTCGAAAATGGGCATGGTTGGATGTTGCCACGGGCACCGCCGCCGGTCAAGTCAAATGGCGTCCAAGGTGTGCCACGGAGATATCGAAAAGCTGCTCGAGGGCCGCTGTCATTCCGCGGAACGGGTGCACCGCGCCGAAGGTATGCCCTGCCCCGGCAATCTCGTCGAACCGGGCATCCTGGGCCCAACCGGCGAGTCGCCGTCCTTCGTCGATCGGGACGGTTTCGTCGGCAGTTCCATGGACGATCAGCCATGGCGCTCGGATCCGGCGAGCGGCTGACTCGACCGAGAGGGTTCCGGTTGCGTTGTGCTCCAAGTCGTCGAGCAGCGCGGTGGTTAACGGAAGAACCTGACCGGTCCGGGAGTTGACCACGTCGTGTCGGCCGCAGGCGCGCCAGGCGCGCCGCTGATCCGGCGTCCATCGCTCGACCGTGGCGATGGCTGCCCAGGTGACGAGGGCAGCGATCAAGGGCTCTCTGGCGGTCATCAACGCGGCGATCCCGCCGCCGCGGGAATGCCCGACCAGACCCAGTGAGCTGGGCCGGTCGACGCCGAGGTCGCCGCGGTGGAGCGCCGAGATGACGGCCTCGAGGTCGGCGAGTTCCGCGGTGAAGGTGTTGTTTCCGAATCGGTCGGGAAACCGGACCTCGCCGGCGGCGTCGTATCCCGATCCACTGAGGTTGAATGAAATCGCGGTGAACCCGGCCCGGGCGAGCCGTTCGGCAAAGGGGGGAAACATCCCCCAATCCTTGAAGCCCTTGAACCCATGCACCACGAGCACCGTCGGTGCGGCGCGTCGCTGAGCGGTTCGGACATCGATGAGGATTTCGCCGAGCCGACCCGCGATCGCCGTCTGGTGAAGTCGGGGAGTCGCCATGAGGTAAACTGACCAGGAGAGCGGCCGGCCGCCATGGCGCGGCGACTCGAGGTCATTATGATTGACTGGCACGCCCGCCGAGGGGAGCCTACCGCTGCGTACTTCGCATCCCACCCTGCTTGCCGCCAACCGAGCGGCGCTGGCGCATCGAGACGCGATGTTGACGCAATGGCTCTCGTGGCTCGGCGAGCGGATCACCGGGACCTCTTCGACACCCCGGACGCTCGTCACCGACGAACTCGGGCTGATCCTCGACACCTTCGCCACGTTGGTGGGGCCGTTGCGCCGCGAAACGATGACGATCTGGGCCCGCGTCACCGAGTTCTACGGCCGGCATGCCGCGGCCCGGGGACTCGCCGCCGGCGAAGTCGTCGAGGAAATGCAGTATCTCCGAGAGCTGCTGATCCGTTTTCTCTCCCCGGACATCGCCCAGTTGCGGCCCCGGCAGAGCATGGCACTGCTGCTGCGCCTCAACCGGCTGGTCGATCGCGGGGTGGCAAAGGCGGTGGTTGGGTACACCGATGTGCTCGCCGCCATGTTGGTTCCTGCTCGCGAGGATTCGGCCGGCCGGATCGGGGATGATCCCGAGGCGATCCGGGCTCGGCTCGAGGCGCTCCGCGCCGAGCTGACCATCATCGCCAAACCGGAGCTCGACCCCGCTCGCTGAACCCGGTTGCGTCAGAATCGCCCCATGTCGCGTTTCTTCGGTTGCCACCCCTGAAGGTCGGTTCGATACCGTGTCCCGGTCTTCGACCGGCAGGTATCGGTGTCGTTCAAGCAGTCGTTGTCGCGGGTCAGGGCGCTCACCGACCTCCCCGCGTTGGCCTTGGAACTCGGGTTCGAGGCCACTTGGCATCGCTTCGAGGCCCACCAGCTCGGCGAGTTGGCGCTGGTCGGGCGCCGGAGCGGGTTCCTGGCGTTCGGGGTGGCAGCGAACGATCCACCTCGGGCCGCGAGGCGAGTTGCCCGATGGGTTACCGGAAGAGGCGTCTCGGCCGTGGTGTTGGCCCTGGCGCCCGAGCGGCGGTTCCTGGCCTTCTCGGTGTCCGGGATCGAGCTGCCGGTCGCCTCGATCGCGCTCGATCGGATCCGGGCGCTCGACGAGCGGATTCTCGAGCGGGCCAAGTCGGTTCGGCACGACTCGCCGTTGGCGGCCGCCGCGGCGTGGGCCGAGGCGCTCGCCGGCCAATCGTTAGGCGACCGTTTTTTCGACGAGTTCCGCGGCCTCCTCGACCGCGCCGTCGAGGCGCTGCCCCGGGCCATTCCGGCTAGAGATCGGCATGGGTTGGGGCTCCTGGCGCTGACTCGGATCCTCTTTCTCTACTTCGTTCAGGAACGGGGTTGGCTCGATGGCCGACCCCGTTTCCTCCGGGAGGAGCTCGACCGGTGCCTCGGCGGTCGGGGCGGCGTCGAGGATCGGCTCCTGGCTCCCCTCTTCTTCGGAACCTTGAATCGGCCGGCCGCGGCGCGCGGGAGAGCGGCGCTCCGGTTCGGTCGGATTCCGTTTCTGAACGGCGGGCTGTTCGATCGCCATCCCCTGGAACGGCGATGGGCGCCACGCCTCCCCGATGACTTCTGGCGAGACGCCTTCGACCAACTGTTCGAGCGTTATCACTTCACCATCCAAGAAGACGATCCCTGCCGTTCCTCGATCGGGCCGGACATGCTGGGCCGGGTATTCGAGCGGGTGATGGACCCCGATGCCCGGCACCGGTCGGGGGCATTCTACACCCCGAGCGAGCTGGTGGACCGGGTGGTCGACCAGGCGTTGCGCCAATGGCTCGCGGAGCGGCTCGGGAATCCGCGGGTCTGGCTGTATCCGATGGCGAGCTGTAGCGACCAGATCGTCTCGCCCACCTCCGGTGAGGCCGGCGACTTCGGTCTGGTCCTGGTGACCGTGGCACCGCTTCCGCGACGTACCACGTCGATCACCTCGACAGTATCGACTGGGGGTTTGGTCGAGGCCTGCCCCTCCGAGCCCTCTGCATCAGCCTTTTCGGATGCTTCGGACCGGGTCACCGTGGCCAGTCCGATCGACACCTCGAACCCGAATCCCCGAAGATCGGATTGACGAACGGCCTTGCCCGGTGTTCCCGTCGTGAGCTCGGTTGACTTCGGCGCGAAGCCGCCGAGGAGGTAGAACAACGAGACCGACTCGATGTTCTTGATCGCCTGGGAGATGAAGTCGAACTGCCCGACTACGGTGCTCGGGATGGCAGCGAAGAACGCCGCGACGACGACGATTTCACGCATTGGCTCCTCCTCGGTCCGTTCCAGCTACCTCGTTGCCGGATCCCGGCGGAATCGCGGCCGCGGCAGGTGACTTCGGCCCGCCCGCTCGAGAAGCCGAGTTACTGTACTACCGTCGCACTCGCTGCCTGTCAACAGCGGATAGGGCGGTCCGGCTTCGAGCGGCTGGATGCGTGGGGAGCGGACGATCGGGACAGCTCGCGATGGCGGCTGCCACCGACTCAGGCTGGCTCGTCCGCCAGGCTAGAACGCCAGCATCTGGGTGAACTTCACCACCACGCTCCGCCCCGGCCGCACGTCGATGTTGTCCGGCCCGGTGAAGCGCTGTTCGTTGAACACCAGGTAGAGATCGCTCAGCGGATGGTGAATCAGGTTGAACCGGATGTTGGCGTTGAACAGGTCTCGCTCGGCGTCGTACTGGGCCAAGGCGTCGAGGAACATGTGGGTGTTGAAGCTGTAGTTGGCCCGCCCGGTGACCACCATCGCGGTGAAGTGGGCGTTGGCGGGAAGGTCGAGATCCGCCGCGGTGCGCTGGACCGAGGTTGCCAACCGGAACTTGTAGCTGGGCCGCAGCGTCACGGTGGCGTTGATGGTCCGCTGCCGTCCGCTCCACAACCCCCCGACGATGCCCCGCCCCGAGAGCGACACCGCTCGGCTCGGATCGGTGCTCATGAACAGCGCCCAGGTGGTCCAGTCGTAGCGGCCGGCCGGAATCGGGGCGACGCTCGGGCTGATCGCGAAGGGCCTGGTGATGTCCTGCAATTCCGGGTTCCAGGACAGCTCGGCGAAGGCCCCGTTCTGGAAGAAGAAGGTGTAGCCGGTGTGGAGCCGCTTGGCGATCAGCGCGCCTCCGGCGTTAGGCTGGTAGAGGTCCCAGACGATGTGGGGGTGCATCTCCCGGACCCCGCGCCGTTGGAACGAGGCGGGCCGCGGCCGGATCCCGATGTCGACGAAGTATTTCCGCGCGTCGGTGCGCCTCAAGAAGCCGAGGTCGTCCTGAAACCCGCGCCCGATCTGGAGCACCCCGCCCTTGACGTGGAGGAACCGCCCCTCGTAGTTGAGCGAGGTGCGAATCGCGTATTGATCGCCCGACTTGCCCGGCGTCTCGCTCCCCATCAGGTAGCTGTTCCAATCCACCTTCCCGGCAAACCGGATGTTGGCGTCGACCCCGAAGACCCGGTTGTGGTCGCCCGAGGTGTCGGTGGCCTGACGGTTCATCGCGATGAGGCCGATGTCGGAGCCGGTCCCGACGCTCTTCCGGAGCCGGAACACCCCGTAGTTGGTGGCCCGGGTGGTCGCGGTCGAGGAGGTTTGCATCGAAAGCGCGCCCAGGGTGAGACCGTTGGCCTTGCCCGTGAGGCGCACTCCGGCCGGGATCGGGATGGTCTGTCCGGTCGGGGTCAAGCCGATTCGGCGGCTGAAGAAAAGCAGGAGGTCTTCGTCCGGGGTCGGCACCAGGATCACCCGATTGTTCCGAGCGGCGTCGCCGACGTAGAAGATCCCGGAGTTCTCGAGGAAGAACTCCCGCTTCTCGGGGAAGAACTGGCTGAACTGGGTCAGGTTGACCTGCTGCTCGTCGGCCTCGACCTGGGCAAAGTCGGGGTTGACGGTGGCGTCGAGGGTGAGGCCGCCGCCGATACCCACCTTGAGATCGAGGCCCAGGTCGCCCTCGCGATCGAAGCCGGTTCCTCCGGTGGGCCGAGTGGTCCGGCCGGCGGCGTACGGCTTGAACCGGATGTTCCGGCCCGAGCTGCCTAACGCCAGCCCGGTCAACTCGCCCGCCAGCGACACCCGGGCCAGGTTGTAGGCCCGGGGGATCGGCGCCCAGAAGGTCACCTCGTTCTTCCGCCGGATCCGCCGGCTGAAGTTGATCCCCCACCGGTCGCGGGCGGGATCGAACCGGAGCGACCGGAACGGGATCGCGAACTCGGCGATCCAGCCGTCGTCGACCACCCGGGTCTTGACGTTCCAGACCGCGTCCCAGCTGGTGTTGATCTCCCGTCCCTCGTTGGCCACCTGGCGATCGGCCTTGGCGCCCTCGGGGTTGGTGAGGAAGACATATCCGTTGGTGCGATCGTCGAAGGTGTCGAGGAGGATCTCGAAATCGTCTTGGTCTTCCTCCTTGAAATCCTTCTTGATGTCGTTGACGATCAGCCGGCCTGGCTCGCGATCCTTGAGGTAGGCGCCGATGTAGAGGGTTCCGCCGTCGTAGGCAACCCGCACCTCGGTGCTCTCCGTCGCCGGCTCGCCTTCGCGCGGTTCGCTTTGGACGAAGCCGCCGACCGGTTTGGCCGCGGCCCAGGCGGGCTCGTCGAGCCGGCCGTCGAGCTGAATCGGGGCCGAGGCGCGGACCGCCGCGATGGTGGGGCGGTCGGCGGCGCGTCGCGCGGTATCGGGCGAGAGGCCTGAGGCGAGGGCGAGCAGGATCTGAATGGGCATTGGGATGACGCTATTCCCTGATCATGACGAGAAGCAGCTTGAACCGGGTGATCGCCTTGACCGCATGGGGTTGACCGGCCGGCAGCCGCACCACCTGGCCCGCGGAGACCCGGTGCACGACGCCGGCGATGGTAACCTCCGATTCGCCCTCGATCACCAGGAAGAGGGCGTCGAACGCGGCGGTATGTTCGCTCAAGCCCTCGCCCTGATCGAAGGCGAAGGCGGTAACGGTACCGGCGGGCCGCTTGAGTATGGTCCGACTCACCACGGCACCGGGCTGGTATACCACGAGTTCGCCGAGGCTGACGACGCCCTCGAGGGTCCTGTCGGACCCGGATTTGCCAGTCACGATGCGGTCCTCTCTCGTGGCCAAGTCTAAATCGAGCGGGGGAGCGGATCAATTTTGGACGCCGCATGCCGCCGTCGAATGGCCGAACCAGCGAAGGGAGCGCGTGGGCCGGGCGCCACCTGCGCCCCCACGAGGGGAGGTCCAGTCGGGTTCGATGGAGTGCGGAGAACGACAAGATCGGGTTCGAGCACGTCACGCCGCTCACCGCTGAAGCAGTCACCGCGCTCAAGGCGGCTTGCAAAGCATCGGCCTCGATCGGCGATGCTTGGGTGTTCGAGTCACCAGTAGAGGCGGGGCAGCCAGCCTCGAGATTTCTGCTACCGGAATGATGGAGGAGGCTCGAGCGAGCGTCGGGAATCGCGCACGTCCCCGGCCAAGGCTGGCATGCGCTTCGACGACAGTTTGCGACGGAGCCGAAGCACATCGAACCAGGAAGGACCACTGGGGCGGCAGGCTTCGAACCTGCAACCTCCCGGTTAACAGCCGGGCGCTCTGCCAGTTGAGCTACACCCCAAAGAACCTGCCAGATTAAGCCAACTTCCCGCCTGGGTCAACGCCCATCGCCCTCCCTGCCGGTCACCAGCGCGCCCCGGTATCGTTAGGATCGTCCGTCCCCCGGAGCACTCCTGCCCACCTGGCTCCTCGTCCCCGCCGCGATCGGGCTCATCCTCGGCCTCTTGAGCTTCAACGCCGCTCGCACCCGGGTCCGCAAATCACCAGCCTCGCGCACCCGGCTGCTCGGGTTGGGCATCACCACAGCGGCAATCGGCGTCGTCATCGCGCTCGGGTTCCCGCAACGATTCGGTATCAATCCGGAATCACCTGCAGCGATCCTGCCCTACCTGCTCTTCTGGACGGTGGGCGGCGCCCTGGCTTGCGTCGGCCTCGGAACCGCGGCCGGGGCCGGGACCAGGTCGGCGAGCCGCAATTAGCAACCGGGCGACGGACTAACCCAAGTCGCCCCCGGGTTCCGCACCGACATCCCCCCACACCGCCCGGAAATACTCCGCCACATCCAGAACAAACGGCTCGACCGCTCCATTGGGCCGCCACACCGCCCGCTCGAGGCAGATCTCCGGACGCACATCAGCGGGCTGCCACCGTTCCACCAGTCGCGCCATGGGGTCGATGATCCAGTACTCCGCCACCCCGGTCCGCTGGAACGCCGGCCGCTTGACGGTCCGGTCGCCCCGACTGGTCGACGGCGAAAGCACCTCGGCGACGAAAGCGGGCACGCCGTAGTGCCTCCATTCCATGAGTTGGTGCCGGCCGAGGCCGGCCACCACGAACAGATCGGGCTGCACGAGGTAACGCCTCCCAAAGTCGAGGTCCGCCGGCGACAGCAGCACCTCGCCGAGGCCAGAGCGGGCGACATAGGGCATGATCCGGTCGTACAGCCGGAGGACCGCGAACTGGTGCACCGGACGCGGCGCTGGGCTCACCAGCAGCTCGCCGTCGACCAGCTCGTACCGATTGCCGTCGTCCGGGAGCGCCAGCACCTCTTCCCGGGTCCATCGGTGGGCGACGTTGGGCATACCCATACGGTATCCTCCTCGGCGAGACGGGGGCAAGGCATGACCCACGGTATGACGCGCTGCGATTACCCGATAACCGAAATCACTCGAGGCAGGCACAGAACGCCGCACCTCGGTGCGCCGGCGGGCTCGGTGCCGCCCCGCAGGCCAGGTCAGCGGCAGGCCCGCCGAGGCGGTCCGCTACCGTGCCTGGAGATAGTGAATCGCCACGGTCGCCAGCTCCGAGTCCGGAAACCGGGCCAGGCGTCGCACGTCCGGCTCGAGGCCCGCCGCCCGGGCCGCCTGCTGGAACACCTCCACCTCCACGATGTACTGATCCGAGTACCCATGGGTCGCGTCGTACGCGGTGACCGGGGTAGCTCCCAGATGCGCCGCCGCCAGCTCCGGCGGCAAGGTGTGCAGCTCGATGGTGAGCAACCCGAATCGCCGGAGGTAGGGCGCCCAGCGGCGGAGGTGCTCGGTCAGGCTGGCCTCGACCGCGGCATTGGACAGCCGCCTGCCCGCCGAGGCAAACGCCCCGGTCGAGCGGCTCGGTCTGCCTAACGGCTCCGAAGGTTCCCGCCAGGGCCGATTGTGATCGAGAAAGGTTCGGACGTTGAGCAGATCGGCCAGGTCGATCCGGTAGTCGGCCCGCAACCCCTCGGCGAGCAGGTCGGGCCGGCCGATGTCGCCCCAGATGACCTTGGCCCAGATGTCGGCCTGGACCAGGTTGCGCCGGGCGACCTTGAGCGCGGCGGGGTTGAAGTCGACCCCGACCAGGAAGAGCGGGTAGTCGGCCAACATCTTGCCCCGGAGGGTCTGCCGCTCGATGACCTCATAGACATGCTCCAGGAATGCCCCGTTGCCGCAGCCCAGATCGAGGATCCCCCGGGGCTGCTCGGCGATCGGCCGATTGAACAGCTCGATGACGATGTCGTCGACCCGCCGAAAGTACGAGGCGTGGGCCCCCCCGCTCCCCCAGACGTTCATCTCGCGATCGACGTGCTGCTCCGGCGCCCCTTCGGCCACCCGCCGGAGGACCATCGGATCGCCGAAGATCAGGTCGTCGAGCTTTCGGAGGGTCGGGATGTAGGACACCGTGACCCCGTAGGCGCTGGCTCGTTGAGCCAGGAAGAGCCCCTTCTCGGTGAAGCGAAAGGTTCCGTTGCGGGCCTCGAACCAGCCTAACCGCGCGAAGATCTCGAGCAGCCGAGTGAAGCTGTCCGGGTCGCGATGGAATTCCTCGGGCCGAAACGACGCCTCCATGAAATACTTGTGGAACATCCCGCCCATGCCGAGGTGCACGGCGGTGGGACCGACGATGAGACCTTCGATGTGGCGGAGGATCTGCTCGGCGACGGGGCCGGCATCCGTGGGGAGGCGGTATCGACCGGCGAGGCGCTCGAAGAGGGCCTCCATCGCCCGAAACGGCTCGACCTCGAAGTGGCGAGGATGATATCGCTCGGTGAGGGCCAGCAAGTCGACGGCGTCGGCGTAGAGCGGGACGCGGTCGAAGGCCGCCGGGCTCGCGGCGTTGAGCCGGCAACTGACGGTGTCGCGGGCAAGGTCGAGCCGGTAGTCGAGCCACCCCTGCGACGCGAGGACCCGGAGCGCCACGTTGAGGTAGCCCTCGTTGGCGCCGAATCGCCGGGCCAGATCGGCGAGGTCGGCCTCACCCTGTTCCCGGAGGTGGGCCAGCACTCCGCGCCGATGGAGCGCGAAGGCGGTCGGGGCGGTGACGATTCCATCGAGGTGCCGGAAGATCTCTTCCCGCCAGCGCGACGGGTCGGCCATTGCACGCTCCATCCTCTGTTCGATGCCGGCCGGATGCTTCGGCCTGGCTCGCCGGAGAATGTAACGCCGGCGGGCCGTACTGCCAGCGGGGCTGGCACCGATCGCTCCGGTATCGCAGCTTGACGAATCGCCACGAGCGCCCCACCCTCCACCCATGGAACGGGTGCTCATCGCCGGCGCCACCGGGGCCCTGGGCCAGGTCATCGCCGGCAAACTCCTCGAGCGGGGCTATCGGGTTCGGGGCCTCGCCCGCAATCCGGACCGCCTCGCGAACCTCGTCGCTCGCGGGCTCGAGCCGGCCCGAGGCGATCTGCTCGACCCGGCCTCGCTGGCCGCCGCCTGCCGCGAGACGGACCAGATCGTCTCCACCGCCAACAGCTTCATGGGCAGCGGCGCCGCCAGTCCAACCAAGGTGGACGTGGCCGGCTACACCAATCTGATGGCTGCCGCCAAGGCCGCCGGGGTCCGGCGGGTGGTTCACGTCTCGGCCTACGGGATCGGGCCGGACACCCCGGTCGACTACTTCCGGGTCAAGGCCCGAGTCGACGAGGTGATTCGCTCGAGCGGGATTCCCTGGGTGCTCCTCAAGCCCTCGGCGTTCCTCGACGTGTGGATCGGGATGGTCCTGACCGAGATCGGCGCCGGCCGGCCAGCCCGGATCTTCGGCGACGGCCGCCGAGTGTCCAACTACATCGCCGCCTCCGACGTCGCCGAGTTCGCGGCCCGGATCGTCGCTCGGCCGGAGATCGCGGGCGAGACGATCGACATCGGCGGCCCCAGCACCTTGTCGGCCCTGGATCTGGTCGCCCTGATCGAAAGCCACCTGGGCCGACCGGCGGCCCGCAAACAGATCCCGCTGATCGTCCTTCGGCTTGGGGCGCGGCTGGTGCGGCCCTTCAACGAGCTATTGGCCCGGTTCATGGCGATGGGCGCTTGGTCGGCGGCGGCCGACCGCCGGCTCGATCACTGGCGCGCGGCGGCGGACCGATTCCAACTCGCACCGATGACGGCGGAGGGGTACCTCGCCACCATCCCGAAAGGCGCCGGACCCGGGCACGGATGAGGCGCCGTTTCAGGGCGACTACCTGGACCTTTCCGCGGTGGGAAACCAGTTAATGCTTGCCGCCCCGGCCCGTGGCCGGTAAACTGTCCTATTCCACCTCCCTTCCGTCCAACCGGAGTCTTCGGATGAAGCGATCGATCGCCCTCTCGGTCAACGGAGTCAGTCACTCGGTCGAGGTGGAGCCCCGGGCCCTCCTGGCCCAGGTGCTCCGCGACGACCTCAACCTGACCGGCACTCACATCGGCTGCGACACCAGTCAATGCGGCGCCTGCACCATTCACCTGAATGGCCGCGCCACCAAGAGTTGTACCGTGCTCGCGGTGCAAGCCGAAGGCGCCGAGATCACCACCATCGAGGGATTGGCCAAGAATGGCGCGCTCCACCCGCTCCAGAACGCGTTCTGGGAGAAGCACGGGCTCCAGTGCGGGTTCTGCACCCCGGGGATGATCATGTCCGCGGCCGACCTGCTGGCCTCCAACGGATCGCCCAGCGACGAACAGATCCGCCACGCGATCGAGGGCAACCTCTGTCGCTGCACCGGTTACCAGAACATCGTCGCGGCGATCAAGTCCGCGGCCTCGGCCTGAGGAGGAGACCATGGCCACGCTCTTCGGCTCCGGGATCAAGCGCCGAGAAGATCCCCGACTCATCACCGGCAGCGGCACCTTCACCGACGACATCAAGCTCCCGGGCCTGACCTTCGCGGCGATGGTCCGAAGCCCCTACGCCCACGCCACCATCCGGAAGATCGACACCGCCGCGGCGGCCCAAGCCCCCGGAGTGATCGCGGTGATCACCGGCAAGGACATCGCCGGCAAGGTCGGGCCGGTGCCCTGCGCCTTCAACGTGCCCAACTGCGATCTCAAGCTTCCGCCCCACCCGGCCCTGGCGACCAACAAGGTCCGTTACGTGGGCGACGCGGTGGCCATGATCGTGGCGACCTCCCGCGCGGCGGCGCGAGACGCGGTGGATTTGGTCGACGTCGACTACGACCCCCTCCCGGCGACGGTCGATCCCGAGAAGGCGGTCCAACCCGGCACGGCCCAGCTCCACGACGAGGTGCCCGGCAACGTGGCCTTCACCTGGCACGTGGCGGGCGGCGACGCCGATCAGGCATTCGCGCAGGCGGCGGTCAAGGTGTCGCTCCGGATCGTCCAGCAGCGGCTCCTTCCCACCGCGATGGAACCCCGCTCGGCGGTGGCGTCCTATAACAAGGCGACCGGGCAGCTGACCCTCTGGGCCACCAGCCAGAACCCCCACATCCACCGGTTCCTCACCTCGGTGACGTTAGGCCTCCCGGAGCACAAGATCCGGGTCATCTCGCCCGACGTGGGTGGCGGCTTCGGGAGCAAGATCCCGGGCTACGCCGACGAGTTCCTGGTGGCCTACGCCGCCATGACGCTGGGCCGCTCGGTGAAGTGGACCGAGGACCGTTCCGAGAACTACACCGTGACGACCCACGGCCGCGATCACGTCGAATACGTGGAGATGTGCGGGACCGGCGACGGGACCATCACCGGTCTTCGGACCAAGATCCACGCCGGACTCGGCGCCTACGCCTCGACCGCGGCGCCCGGCGTTCCGACTATCCTCCATGGGCTGATGTACTCCGGCGCCTACACCATTCCCAACGTCAAGGGAACGGTGATCGGGGCCTACACCAACACGACCCCTGTCGATGCCTATCGAGGGGCGGGTCGGCCCGAGGCGACCTACCTGATCGAACGGCTGGTCGACTGCTACGCCCGCCGGATCGGGATGGACCCCGCCCTGGTGCGCCGGAAGAACCTGATTCCCGCGGACAAGATGCCCTATACCGTGGCGACCGGGATCACCTACGACTCGGGCGACTACCACGCCGCGCTCGACAAGGCGATGGAGTTGATCGACTACCGGGGCTTCCGGGAGCGGCAGGAGAAGGCCCGCAAGGACGGCCACTATCTCGGCATCGGGGTGAGCAGCTACACCGAGATCTGCGGCCTGGGACCGTCGCAGGTGGCCGGCCAGATCGGTTTCGGGGGCGGCCTCTACGAGTCGGCGATCGTCCGGGTCTACCCGACCGGGATGGTCCGGGCCTACATCGGGACCCGGCCCCACGGCCAGGGCGAGGAGACCACCTTCGCCCAGATCGTGGCCGACGAGTTCGGGGTCCCGATCGAGAACGTCGAGATCGTCGCCGGCGACACCGAGTCGACCCCACAAGGTTGGGGCACCTACGGCAGCCGAACCACCGCGGTGGGCGGCGCCGCGCTCAAGAACGCCGCGGTCAAGGTGAAGGAGAAAGCCAAGAAGCTCGCCGCCCACTTGCTCGAGGCCAACGAGGCCGACCTCGAGTGGCACGACGGCAAGTTCCAGGTGAAGGGATCGCCGGCGCAGGCCAAGGCGTTCGGCGAGCTGGCCCTGATGGCGAACGTCGCCTGGAACATGCCGGCGGGAATGGAACCCGGCCTGGAGGCGAGCGCGTTCTTCGATCCGACCAACTTCGTCTTCCCGTACGGGACCCACATCGCCACCGTCGACGTCGACCTCGAGACCGGCGAAGTGACGGTGCTCCGCTACGTCTGCGTCGACGACTGCGGGCCCCACATCAACCCGATGATCGTGGAGGGCCAGGTCCACGGCGGGGTGATCCAGGGGGTCGGCGAGGCCCTCCAGGAGATCGCGGTCTACTCCGACGACGGCCAGCTGATGACCGGCACCATGATGGACTACGCGGTGCCCAAGGCCAGCCAGATGCCCACGATCGAGTCGCATTTCACCTACACCCCGACGCCGGTCAATCCGTTAGGCGTCAAGGGGATCGGCGAGGCCGGAACGATCGGATCGGTACCGTGTATCGTCAACGCGGTGGTCGACGCGCTGGCGCCGCTCGGGATCACCCACATCGACAAACCGCTGACCCCGGCGCGAGTCTGGGCGGCCATTCAGCAGGCGAAGGGAGGGGCGCGATGATTCCCGCGAGCTTCGACTACGTCCGGGCCAAGTCCCTTCGGGACGCCTTGAACGCCATCGGGACCGATGGAACCAAGGTGCTCGCCGGCGGCCACAGCCTGATCCCGATGATGCGCTTCCGGCTGGCCCAGCCGGGTCGGCTCCTCGACATCGGGCAGCTCGCCGAGCTCAAGGGCATCGACCTCAAGGGACGGGGGGCCCGGATCGGGGCCGGCACCAGCTATCGGGAGCTGCTCGACTCCCCCGAGTTGGCCGAGCGGTATCCCCTGATCGCGGAGGCAACCCGAGGAATCGGCGACGTCCAGGTCCGGAACCGGGGCACCATCGGCGGCGGGCTGGCCCACGCCGATCCGGCCTCCGACATGCCGGCCGTGATGCTGGCGTTAGGCGCGACCTTCAACCTCCGGTCCAAGGGCGGCAAGCGGTCGGTAGCGGCCGCCGACTTCTTCACCGGGGCGTTCACCACCGCGCTGGCGAGCGACGAGCTGCTGATCGACATCGCCTTGCCGGCCCCGCCCAAGAAGGCCGGAATGGCCTACGCCAGCTTCGAGCAGAAGGCCTCGGGCTACGCCATCGCCGCCGCCGCCGCGGTGGTCACCAAGAGCCGAAAGACCATCACCGGGGTGACCCTGGCCCTCACCGGCGTGGGCGACCGGGCCTACCTGGCCGACGCGAGCGGCGCGGTCGGGAGCCACGGCGACGATGCCGCCCTCGAGGCGGCGGTGGCCAATGTCACCAAGGGCATCGACGTCAACGGCGACATCCACGCCTCGGTGGAGTACCGAAGCCACCTGGCCCGGGTCGTGGCCAGACGGGCGATCGCGCTGGCGCTGAGCCGCGCCGGGTGACGGTCACCGCCGTCATCCTGGCGGCGGGTCGGGGCACCCGGTTCGGTGCCGGGCAGGACAAGCTGACGGCAACCTGGCGGGGGCGGGCGCTGATCGAGTATCCGATCGGCGCCGCCTCCGCCGCTCGCGAACGGGGTGTGGTGGCCGAGGTCGTGGTGGTAACCCGCCCGGGCGCGGAGGGGATCCGTGCGGTGGCCGCGGAAGCCGGGTGCCGGCTGGTGTTCCCCGACCCCAGCCAGGGCTCGGGGCTGGCGGCCAGCCTCAAAGCGGGAATCCGGGCGGCCGGTCCGGAGGCGCGCGGCGTCGTGCTCCTGCTCGGCGACCAGCCCCTCGTCACGCCCGAGGCGATCGCCGCGGTGATCGCGGCCGCGGGTGAGTCACGGAACGCCCTCGTCAGGGCGCGATATCGCGGCAATCCGGATTCGCCGGGCCATCCGGTGTTCATCGGCCGCGACCGACTCGACCTGGTGGACGCCGCCACCGACGACGCGGGACTGCGGGGACTCGTGGAGGAGCACGGACTGGTATGGACGGAACTCTGGCTCGAAGGCGACAATCCGGACGTCGACGTCGCGGCGGACCTCACCCGGCTGCGTTGACGACCCGCTCGGGCAGCCGATGACCGATCCGATCGCAACGCTGGAGCGTCACCTTCGCGACCGCTACCGAATCGTGCGGACGGCCGGCGAGGGCGGCATGGCGACCGTTTACCTCGCGATCGACAAGCACGAGCGGCAGGTCGCGATCAAAGTCCTTCGCCCGGAGTTCTCGTCGATCCTCGGTGGCGACCGGTTCCTCCAGGAGATCCGGGTCACCGCCCATTTCCAGCACCCACACATCCTTCCTCTCTACGACTCGGGCATCGCCGGCGACCTCCTCTACTATGTGATGCCGTACGTCGCGGGAGAATCGCTCCGAAGCAAGCTGCAGCGGGAGCGCCAGCTGCCGATGGACGAAGCGGTGACGATCCTCAAGACCGTGGCCGGCGCGCTCGACTACGCCCACCGGCAAGGCGTCATCCACCGGGACATCAAGTCTGAGAACATCCTGATCTCCGACGGGCAGCCGCTGGTGGCGGATTTCGGGATCGCCCTCGCGCTGAGCGCGGCCTCGGATCGAATCACCCGGACCGGGTTCTCGGTGGGGACCCCGCAGTACATGAGTCCGGAACAGGGCGCCGGCGGAGCGGTCGACGCCCGTTCCGACATCTACTCGTTGGCCTGCGTCGGCTACGAGATGCTATCGGGCTCACCCCCGCATCGTGGGGCCAACGCCCAAGGTATCCTGGCCTCGGTGCTGACCGCTCCACCCCAGCCGCTCACCGAGGTGCGACCGAGCACCCCACTGAGCGTCGCGACGGCGATTCACCGAGGGCTCGAGCGCCTCCCGGCGGACCGGTATGGCTCGGCGGGAGAGTTCGCGGCCGCGCTGACCCGACCGATCGAATCCCGCCCGGCGGCCCGCGCCCGCGGGTGGTGGATCGTGGCCGTGGCCGCGGCCCTTGCCGGGGGGATCGGACTCGGGCAGCTGGGTCGCCGGACTCCAGGGCCGGACCCGCTTGGCGTGAGGCGATGGGACCTGATTCTGCCGGCCGAAGCGCCCGTTGCCCTGGCGGGGCCGGGACCCCAAGGGGCTTGGCAGTCGGCCCTGGCGATCTCCCCCGACGGGGATTGGCTCGCTTACGTCAGCCCGCACGGCTCCGAAACCCGGCTCATGGTCCGCCGCCTGGGAACCGACTCGGTGGCCGTCGTCCCGGAATCGGAGGGCGCCTATCACCCGTTTTTCTCGCCCGACGGCGGCTGGATCGGGTTCTTCAGCGGATCGGAGATCAAGAAGATCCGGCTCGGCGGGGTGAGCCGTCTGACGCTGGGACGGGTCACCCGGCCGGTGGGGGCGACCTGGGGCGCCAGGGACCGGATCCTCCTGTTCGAGGCCGACGGGTTCGCGATGCGGTGGGTACCCGCGGCAGGCGGCGAGGCCGACACGACCATCACCCTGGCGACCCAGTTCGGCACCCCCGATCTCCTCCCCGGCGAGCAGTGGGCCATCGGCCAGCTGAGCAGCGGCCAGCTCGCGATGGTGTCACTCGCCGATGGCCACCAGGTGGCCATCACCGGTCGCGGCGTCCTGCCGCTCGACTCGGTTCGGGCGAACGATCTGCTGATCGGGGCCAGCCCGAAATGGGTGCCGACCTCACGTCACCTCATCTTCGGCAGCGGCGATGGCGTGCTGGCCGCCCTCCCGTTCGACGGCGAGCGGCGCAAGGTGCTGGGCCCCCCGGCGCCGGTGCTCTCGGGAGTGAGAATCGAGGAGGGATTCTCCTACGGCGAATACGCCCTCGCCGGCGACGGCACCCTGATCTACGTCCCAGGCGCGCACCAGAACTGGGGGCGGATTGCCTTCCTCGGGAGGGACGGGACCTTCGACACGCTCCCCTTTCCGCGGGGGAAGTACACTCAGCTTCGAATCGCGCCCGACGGCAAGCAACTCGCCGTCCAGGAATTCACGTCGGCGGGTTGGGAAGTGTCGATTCTCGAGCTGGCGAGCGGCCAGCGCCGCAAAGTCCCCGTCGAAGGCTGGTACCGGGCCTTTCCGGCCGCCTGGTCGCCCGACGGACGGGACCTTCTGATCGGGATCTGGTCGCCGGTGCAGTTCCTCAACCTCGGTGCCGTGCTGACGCCGGTGAGCGGGGGCCCGTCGCGGAAATTGGACATCACCGCGGCGTCGTATATGACGATAGCACCTAACGGCCGCGATCTGGTCTATTCCGACTGGCGGACCGGCGACCTCTACCTCCGACAACTCTGGGACACGACCCGCCGGGTCATCCCGGGTCGAGGGTTCGCGGCCAGCTATTCGCCGGATGGCCGCTGGCTCGCTTGGGGCAACCTCGACGGCGGCGTGACAGTCTCGCCGATGCCGCCGACCGGCGCGACCTACACCGCCGCCGAGCGCGGCGTCCAACCGCTCTGGTCTCCGACAGGCGACCGCCTCATGTTTCGGGCCGGCCGGCGGATTCTCGAGGTCGAGGTGTCGACCGCCAACGGATTTCGAACCGGCGCGCCACGACTCATCGCGGAAGGCCCCCTGGTGCAGACCTTCGCCTGGAACATGGCCATCGGGCCCGACGGCCGATTGGCCGCCGTGGTCGCCCTCGCCGAACGGTCACGACGGGAGCTCAAAGTGGTCACCGGGCTGCCAACCGAACTGGCCAGAGTCGCCCCGGCGGCCCGGTAGCGAGTCTCGAAAAGGATTACCGATGCGAATGCGTTTCGGCGGCGCTCCCGAGATCCGGGCCACCCGCGCCGCTGTCTGGAAGGCTCTGCTCGATCCCCACTTCGTCGCGTCGGTATCGACCGCCATCGAACGGGTCGACGCCAAGGACCCGACCCACTTCTCGGTCGTCGCCGGCCTCGGCGTGGGGATGCTGAAGGTCCGCTTCACCATCGATGCCGAGTTGTTCGACATCGTCGAACTCCAGTCGGCCAAGCTCAAGGCTCGCGGCAAGGCGCCCGGGTCGACGCTCCAGGTGACCACCGGGTTTACCTTGACCGAGCTCGAGCCCAGTCTGGTCCGGCTCGCCTGGACGGCCGAGAGCGAGGTCGGCGGCACGGTGGCGAGCGTCGGCGCCAGACTGCTCGAAGGCACCGCCCGTCGATTGGCCGAGGAGTTCTGGCAGGACTTCGCCGACAAGGTGTCGGCCACCGCCGCGACATGACACCGCTCGACAGCGTCGACGCCGTTCAGCGAGCCCTCGCCGCCACGGGCTACCTCGCCGACACCGACCTCGCCACCGCCCTCTACCTGGCCCTTCGGCTCGAGCGTCCGCTCTTCCTCGAGGGAGAAGCCGGGGTCGGCAAGACCGAGCTGGCCCGGGCACTCGCCGGCGTCACCGGCGCCGAGATGATCCGGCTCCAGTGCTACGAAGGCATCGATCAAGCCACCGCGCTCTACGAGTGGGACTACCCGCGCCAGATGCTCGAGATTCGCCGCCAGGAATCGGAGGCCCGCCCGACCGGCCAGCCACCCCAGAACATCTTCAGCGAGAGTTTCCTGATCGAGCGGCCATTGCTCCGCGCCATCCGGTCCCGAGGGCCGGTTCCGCCGATTCTGCTGATCGACGAGATCGACCGGGCCGACGAGGAATTCGAAGCCTTTCTCCTCGAGTTGCTGGCCGATTTCGCGGTGACGATTCCCGAGCTTGGCACGGTCCGGGCCGCGGTGCGGCCCCGGGTCGTCCTCACCAGCAACCGGACCCGGGAAGTGCACGACGCGCTCAAACGGCGCTGCTTCTATCACTGGATCGACTCCCCCACCGCGGCCCGCGAGCTCGAGATTCTCGAGCGGCGGCTCCCCGGAATCGCCGGCAAGCTCGCCGCCCAGGTCGTGGCGTTCGTCCAGCGACTGCGGGCCACCGACTTGTCGAAAGTGCCCGGCGTCGCCGAGACGATCGACTGGGCGGCGGCGCTGACCGCGCTCGACGCCACCGAGCTCACCCCGGCGGACATCGACCGGACCCTCGGGGTGCTGCTCAAGTATCAGGAAGACGTCGCTCGGCTCAAAGGCGATGGCGCCCGAACGCTCTTCGCCGAGGTAACCGCTCGCCGGTGATTGCCGCCAACCTGGTGGCGTTCGGCCGACTGCTCCGGCGCGCCGGCCTGGCGATCTCGCCGGGGTCCACCGAGCTGTTCGCGAATGCCATCGACCTGATCGGCTTCGACCACAAGGCGCGGGTCCGAGCCGCGGGCCGGGCGATCTACGTCCGGCGCCGGGAGGATCGGGAGTTGTTCGATCGGGCGTTCGGTTTGTTCTGGCGCCGCCACGGCGATCCCGGCGACGCGCCGATCCTGCCCCGGATGCGGCAGGACCGCCGGGCGCCGCCGACCTTCCCCGCCCCGATCCCCGGGAGCGACGCGTTCGCCGAAGACGTCTCGCCCCGGATCGATAAAACGCTGGCCAGCGGCGACGAGCGGATTCGTCACGCCGATTTCGCGACCCTAACGGGGCCCGAGATCCGTGACGCGTTCGCGATGCTGGCCCGACTGGTCCCGCAACTGCCCCTCCGGCCTTCTCGCCGGTGGCGAATGCAGCGACGGCGGGGAGCCCGCCCGGCCCGGGCCTGGATGCTGCGGCGGAGTCTCCGCACCTTCGGGGAGCCGCTCCAATGGCGCTGGCTGGCCCACCCGCGCCGGCCTCGGCCGATCGTGCTGATCACCGACATCAGCGGCTCGATGGAACGCTACAGCCGCCTGATGCTGCGGTTCGCCCACGCGCTGGCCCAATCGGGGGCCCCGGTCGAGGTGTTCGTGTTCGGCACCCGGCTCACCCGAATCACCCGCGAGCTGATGGTCCGCGATGCCGACAGCGCCCTGGAGCGGGTCGGCCACCTGGTCGTCGACTGGAACGGTGGCACCCGGATCGGCGAGAGCCTGGCCGACCTCAACCGCCGCTGGGTCCGCCGGACGATCCGGAGCGGGGCGGTGGTGCTGATCATGTCGGATGGCTGGGAACGCGGCGATCCCGAGCTGCTCGGCGCCGAGATGGCCCGGTTGGCCCGGGCATGCTATCGTCTCTATTGGCTCGACCCGTTGGCCAGCCAGCCGGGGTTCGTACCCGAGGTGGCCGGGCTCGAGGCGGCCCTGCCGCACGTCGACGCGCTGTTGCCGTGCGCGTCGGTCGGGTCGCTCGAGGAGCTGGCCCAACGGTTGATCGAGGTCTCGTCGCGGGAGCCGCGGCGGTTTCATACCATGAGCGGATCATCATGAGAGAATTGTTGGCCGAGTATCGACGGTTCGCGGAGGCCGGCCCGGTGGGGCGGGCAGTGATCACCGAGGTCTGGGGGTCGGGCCCCCGCGGCGAGGGCGCGGTCCTGCTGGCGACGCCGGATGGCCGGATGGCCGGCTCGGTGTCGGGCGGGTGCGTCGAGAACGCGGTGGTCGAGGAGATCCAGGCGGCGATGGCGCGGGGCGTCGGGAAGTCGCTCCAGTACGGGGTCACCCACGAAAAGGCCTGGGAATACGGACTGTCCTGCGGCGGGACGATCTCGCTCCTGGTCGAGCCTAACGTCAGGCCCGAGCTGGTCCGAGCGGCGGCCGACCCCCGAGGCAGCGTGGTGGCCACCGTGGTGACGCCGGGCCCGCTGTCGCTCGCCACCTTGATCTACCGGGAAGATGGGAGCCGGGAGGCGCCCGCGCTCCCCCCCGGGCTGGCCGAGACGATCGCCGCCGGCGCGGCCGACGCCCTCCGGAAGAACACCAGCCGGGCCGAGACCATCCCGCACGGCGGCGGGGAGATCCGCGTCCTCTACGAGGTCTTCGCCCGGCGGCCGACCTTGCTCATCTTCGGCGGAGTCCACATCGCCACGGCGCTGGTCCGACTGGCCAAGCCGCTCGGGTTCCGCACGGTGGTGGCGGACGCGCGCGAGGCGTTCGTCAATCGGGAGCGGTTCCCCGACGCCGACGAGCTGGTCATCGGCTGGCCGGACGACGTCTTCGACAAGTTCGGGATCGACGCGGCGACCTGCATCGTGCTGCTGACCCACGATCCCAAGTTCGACGAGCCTGCGGTGGACCGGGCGTTGCGGTCGCCGGCCGCGTACGTCGGGGTGATCGGGTCGCGAAAGACCCAGCAGCTCCGGCGGGAGCGGCTGGCCAAGGCCGGGTTCTCGGAGGCGGAGATCGCCCGGCTCAAGGGGCCGATCGGGTTGGATCTGGGCGGCCGCGAGCCGGCCGACATTGCCCTGTCGATCCTAGCCGAGATCGCGGCGGCCCGGTACGGCGGGAAGATCGTCCGCGGAAAGGGTGGCTGATCGATGACGATGCTCAGGGTGCTCGCCGCGGCGTCCTTGCCGCGCAACGCGGTCCTCGGATTCCTGGCGCTCGCGCTGTTTCCAAGGGCGGCGCGTTCCCAGCCGGTGGCGGATCATCCCCGGGTTCGTGAGGCCATCGCGGTGTTGGGGCGGTGGCTCGACGCCGAGCGGGCCTTCAAGCGAATCCCCGGCTTGTCGGCGGCGATCGTCTCGGATCAGGAGGTCATCTGGCAAGCCGGCTTCGGCTTCGCGGATCTGGCCCGCCAGACGCCGGCCACCGCCACGACGCTCTACAGCATCTGCTCGATCTCCAAGTTGTTCACCAGCATCGCCGCGATGCAGCTCCGCGACGCTGGCAAGCTCCGGCTCGACGATCCGGTCGCGAAGCACTTACCCTGGTTCTCGCTCAAGAACCGGAACCCGGCCGATGGCGAGGTCACCATCGAGGGTCTCATGACCCACGCCTCCGGCCTGCCGCGGGAAGCGGCCTATCCCTATTGGAGCGCGCCGAGCTTCGAGTTTCCGAGCCGAGACCAGATCAAGGGGGCGTTGGCGGGCCAGGAGATGCTCTACCGCCCGGAGCGGTTCTTCCAGTACTCTAATCTTGGCATGACCCTGTTGGGCGAGATCGTGATCGCGGCCACCGGGAAGACGTTCGACCAGGCGGTCCGCGGCCAGCTGCTCGACCCCCTCGGGATGCGCGACACCCACACCGACATGCCGGCCCACGAGCGGGGCCGCCGCCTCGCCACGGGGTACGGCAGCTGGGGCCGCTCGGGCGATCGGGCCGCCCTGCCGTTCTACCAGGCCCAGGGCATCGCCCCGGCCGCCGGGTTCGCGTCGACCGCGCTCGACCTGGCCCGGTTCGCGTCGTGGCAATTCCGGCTCCTGGCCAAAGGCGGCACCGAGTTGCTCTCGGCCAACACGTTGCGGGAGATGCAGCGGGTCCACTTCGTCGATCCGGACTGGGAGACCCGGTGGGGACTCGGGTTCGTCGTCTGGCGCCAGGAGAACGAAACCCTGGTGGGCCACGATGGCGCCTGCCCGGGCTATCGCACCGCGCTCGCCATGAACCCGACTCATCGGCTCGCCGCGATCGTGATGACGAACGCCATCGACGCCGACGCGTCCAGCCTGGGCGAGCGAGCCCATGCCTTGATGCTGCCCGCCATCAAGGCCGCCCGGAGCGACTCGGGCCCGGCCAAGCCACCAGAGCCCGGGCTCGAGCCGTACTTCGGTGGGTATCAGTCGTCGTTCGGCGGCGAGATGCACGTGGTCCGGTGGGAAGGCGGGCTCGGAACCATCTGGCTGCCGAGTGACAATCCCGCCAAGGCGGTCACCAAGTACCGGAAGATCGGGGAGCACGCTTTCCGGCGGATTCGGGGCGACGGGGAGCTGGCGGAAGAACTGCGTTTCGACGTCGGGAGCGACGGGCGAGCCATCCGGGCCCGGTCGAACTACAACGTGATGCCCCGGATCGATCCCTAACGACCGCGCCGTTCGAGCGCCTCCGCGACCTCGGCCCAGGAACGGCCGAGGGCTCGCAACGCCACGACGGCGTGATAGACCAGGTCCGCGGCTTCCTCGACCGCGCGATCGGGGTCGCCGTCAGCGCAGGCCACCGCGAGTTCGCCGGCTTCCTCTCCGAGCTTCTTGAGGCGGAGGTTACGATCGCCGAGCAGCTTGGCGGTGTACCCGGTGGCGCCGGCCGTCGCGGCCCGCTCCCGCACCACCGCGTCGAGCCGGCCCAGGGCCGTGGCGGGCTCGGCCCCGAAGCAGGTCCGGGCCCCGGTGTGACAGGCCGGCCCGGCCGACCGCACCCGGGCCAGCACCGCGTCGCCATCGCAGTCGAGCGCCAGGCCCACCACCCGTTGGACGTTGCCGCTGGTCGCGCCCTTGTGCCACAGCCCGCGGGAGCGCGATCGGTAGTGCATCTCGCCGGTCGCCACGGTGCGCTCGATGGCTTCGCGGTCGGCGAAGGCGACCATCAGGACCTCGCCCGAGACGTCGTCCTGGGCCACCACGGTGATCAGCCCACCGCCCTTGGCGAAATCGATGGCGTCGAGGTCGATCATTGGCTCCCCTTGGCGTCGAGGCGGCTCATCGGCCGCCCTCGACCAGCAGGCTCCGGACCGTCAGGTCCAATACCTTGTTAGTGGCGATCGTGTCCCCCCCGAACCCCGTCCGCCGCCCCCGCCAGTCGGTCAGGACTCCTCCAGCCTCCTCGATGATCGGCAGCAGGCAGGCCGAATCCCAGGCGTGCATCTTGTCGTCGACCATCACCTCGGCGCGTCCGGTGGCCACCAGCAGGTACCCGAAACAGTCGCCCCAGGTCCGGACCACTCGGGCCTGCCCGGCCAGGGTCTGCCAGGCCTCGCGACGACGGTCGCTCTCGGGAAACCGGTCGTCGGTGGTGAGCACCGTGGCATGGGCGAGCGAATCGGTGGTCGACACCGCGCAGCGGGAACCCTTCCACCACGCTCCCAAACCGGTCACCGCGACCACCGTCTCCTCGACCGCGGCGCAGTTGATGGCGCCGCCGACGACCTCGTCGCCTTCAGTCACCGCGATCAGGCTCCCCCACAGCGGCACCCCGGCCACGAAACTCTTGGTCCCGTCGATCGGATCGATCAGCCAGCGCCGCCGGGCGGCGGGATTGCCGGAGTGGCCGAACTCCTCGCCCAGCACCGCGTCATCGGGGAACCGCTTGGCGATCCACTCGCGGGCGACCCGTTCGGCCTCCCGATCGGCCACGGTGACCGGGCTGCCGTCGCCCTTGTGGTCGACCGAGTCGAGCTTGCCGAAATGGCCTAACGCCGCCCGGCCGGTGACCTTGGCCACCTCGGCGAGGGCTTCGAAGAGGAGCTTTCCTTCGTTCACCAGGTCCTCCTGGTTGGAATCCCCGCGGCGATCAGGGCGGTTTTCAGATCCCGCACGGTGACCACCCCGTCGTGGACGATGCCGGCCACCAACGCCGCGTCGGCGCCGGCCGCGAGCGCCTCCACCAGATGCTCGGCCCGGCCGGCGCCGCCGCTCGCGATGACCGGGACCGAGACCCGATCCGCGATGGCCCGGGTCAGCTCGAGATCATAACCGGCCCGAACCCCGTCGCGATCGATGCTGGTCACCAGCAACTCGCCGGCCCCGATCTCCACGGCCCGCGCCGCCCAGGCCACCGCGTCGAGATCGGTGGGCTGCCGGCCCCCCTTGGTGTAGACCCGCCAGCCGTCACCGGAGCGGGCCGCGTCGATGCTCACCACCACGCATTGGCTGCCGAATCGCTCCGCGGCCTCGGATATCAGCCCGGGTCGCTCGACGGCCGCGGTATTGAGGCTCACCTTGTCGGCGCCGGCGCGCAAGACACGGGCAACGTCGTCCGCCGAGCGGACCCCGCCGCCCACCGTGAGCGGGATGAAGAGCCGCTCCGCGGTGGCTCGAACCACCTCGAGCAGGGTGGCGCGGGCCTCGGCCGAGGCCGAGATGTCGAGAAAGACGATCTCGTCGGCACCCTCCCGCTCGTACCGCTCGGCGGCCTCCACCGCGTCGCCAAGATCGCGCAGGTCCCGGAACTTCACGCCTTTGACGACTCGGCCACCTTGGACGTCGAGGCAGACGATGACCCGTTTGGAGAGCATCAGACGAGCCGGACCGAGCCCTTGGTGGACATGGTGTCCTCTCGGGGCCGAAGCGCTTGGCCGAGGCACCGGCCCAGCGCCTTGAACGCGGCTTCGACGATGTGGTGACGGTCGGAGCCGCGAATGACCCGCAGGTGGAGGGTGGCGCCGGCGTTCTCCGCGAACGAACGCATCCAGTGGTCGTAGAGCTTGCTCGGGATCGGTCCCCGATAGTACGCTCGGCCGCCGAGATCGAGAGCCGCCTCGACCAGGGCATCGTCCATCGGGATGACCTGGTGGCCGAATCGTTCGATCGGCCGCTCCCGCTCGCCCGCGACGGCTTTCCCCAGGGCGATGGCGACGTCTTCGATGAGGTGATGAGGAAGATCGCCCCGGGCCCTCGCCACCAGCGGCAACGCGGCGTAGCGAGCCAGCGTCGTCATCATGTGGTCGAGAAACGGCACCGTGGTCTCGATCTGCGAGAGTCCCGGCGCCGGGAACTCCACCACGATCTCGGTTTCGTTGGTTTCACGCGTAATCCGGGTCATTCGGCGAACTCCAGTCCGACCGCGATCGGATCGATCCGGTCCGTGTACAGTGCCATGCCGATCACCGCCCGGGCCGCTCCGACGGCGGCCAAGGCGCGGAGGTCCTCGATGGTTCCGATCCCGCCGGAGGCGTGGATCGGGTGCCGCGAGGTCCTGACGGCCTCCTCGATGACCGCGTGGTCCGGGCCCTCGAGTCGGCCTTCGCGATGCACCGCGGTCACCAGCACTCCGGCCAGCGGGAGGGGATCGATCCGGGCGAGGAAGTGATCGACCGCGACTCCCGCTCCGTGACCCCAGCCGCGGGTCACCACCTCGCGCTGCCTAACGTCGGCGGCGACCACCAGGCGCCCCGGCCACCGGGCCGCCACCGCCGCCAGCCAATCGGCGTCTTCGACCGCCTTGGTCCCCACCACCACGGTGTCGGCACCGGCCGCGAGCAACGCCTCGATCCGACTCGCCGAGGCGACCCCGCCCCCGACCTGGACCCGCTGCCGGCGGAGCGACAACACCGCGGTCACCGTGCCGTCGTTGTCGCCTCGCCCGGTGGCGCGATCGAGGTCAACCAAGTGGAGATGCGAGAACCCCGACCTGGCCCATCGCTCGGCGACCGCGACCGGATCGGGTAACCGAACCCGCTCGGCGTCGTAATCGCCGCCGACCAGCTGAACGCAGGCGCCCTCGCGGAGGTCGAGCGCGGGGACCGCGATCATCGCCGAACCGACCCGAGGTAATCCGCGATCAGCCGCACTCCTGGCTCGGAGCTCTTCTCGGGGTGGAACTGAACCCCGAGCACCGCGTCGCGCCGGACGGCCGCCGGGTATCGGTCGCCTTGGTGCTCGCTCCAGCCAATGACCACCCGCTCGTCCACCGGGCGGCAGACGTAGCTGTTGGCGTAGTATGCCTCACGAAGCCCCACCCGCTCGAAGATCCGATCGCCGGCGGGCTCGATGGCGTTCCAGCCGATCTGGGGGACTTCGGTCGCGCGCAGTCTGGTGACTCGGCCGCTGAAAACGCCGAGGCCGGGCCCGCCGCCCTCTTCCGAGTCGTCGAACAAGAGCTGCATCCCGAGGCAGATCCCAAGACACGGGAGCCCGGCCTCGATCGCCGCCCGGAGCGCGTCGCGGGCCGGACCGATCCGACCGGCCGCCTGGGCGAAGGCGCCGACGCCTGGTAGGACCAGCAGGTCGGTGTCGAGGGCCCGAAGCGGGTCGGGTTCGACCGTTGGCTGGATGCCGGCCCGGGCAATCGCCTTGGCCAGCGAGTGGATGTTGCCGGCGCCGTAGTCGAACAGGGTCACCCTCACCGGGGCAGCTCGCGGAACGCCGCGACCAGTCGATCGCAAATGGGCGCGGGGGCAACGGTGATCCGGAGCAGGTCGCCGAGCACTGGCGCGTTCGGGAACGCCCGCACCGCGATCCCGCCGCGGGCCAGCGCCGCCGCGGCGCCAGGGGCGTCGGGAACCGACACCGCGATGAAATTGGCATCGCTTCCGAACGAAGAGTAGCCGATCGAGGCGAGCCGGCCCCGAAGCTCCTCACGGGCCTCCCTGACGTCTCGCACCACGCCGGCCAGCCACTGCCGGTCGTGGCGGACCGCGGCCGCCGAGGCCCGTTCGGCCAGAGCGTTGACTTTGTAGGGCCCGCGGGCTTTTTCGATTTCCTCGATCAACGCCGGCGCGCCGACCGCGTAGCCCACCCTCAGGCCCGCCAACCCCCAGACCTTCGAGAAGGTTCGGGTGACCACCGCTCGTCCGGACGCCACCGCATCGAGCACCCTGCTCCCGCCGGCGAACTCGACATACGCCTCGTCGAGAATCACCAGCCGAGGCGCCCGCTCGAGCAGCCGGTCGATCGCGTCGGCGGAGGCCGCCTTGCCGCTCGGGTTGTTGGGCGAGGCGAGGTAGATCAGCTCGGCGCCGGTCGCCAGCAGGCCATCCACATCGGCGGCCCCATCGGCAAGCACCGGCACGCCGATCGGACGGAGCGAGTTGGCCGCCGCGAAGTGCGGGGTCATCACGAAGGTGGGCGCCGGGAACGCCAGCCGCCACCCCGGCTCGCCCAGCGCCCGCATCGAGGCGTCGAGCACGTCGTTAGAGCCGCAGCCGCCGACCACGTTCTCGGGCCGGACCCCAAGCCAGTCGGCGAGGCCCTCGCGGAGCGGTCCGGTGCCGGCGGAGGGATAACGCGCCGGCCGCTGGTGGGCGAACGCCGCGATCTCCGCCAGCGCCGAGGGCGCCGAGCCGAAGAGGCTGGTGTTGTCGGAGAGATCGATCTCGACCGGGCCGGCCTCGGTCCGGTAGACCTTGAGGTTGCGGTAATCGTCACGGGGACGCCAAGGGGTCGTCATCGTTCCTCGCTTTGCCACTGCTCGGCCGCGGCCCGGTGACCGGGGAAGCCTTCGATGGTCGCGAGCAAGGCGGTATCCCGCGACAGCCGGGCCGCGGCTCTCGAGTCGACCCGCTGCTCGGTGACCCACCGGACGAAGGTCTCGGTGCCGAGTCCCGAGAAGGCTCGGGCCAGGCCCGAGGTCGGGAGCACATGGTTGCCACCGGAGAGATAGTCACCGAAGACGACCGAACTCGACGGGCCGACGAACACCGCCCCGGCCGTGTCGATGCCGGCAGCCAGCGGCTCGGCCTCGGCGGTGGCCAGGAGGAGATGCTCGGCGGCGAACTCGTTGGCGAACTGCTGGGCCGCGGCCACGGTCGGCGTGAAGAGAACCCCTCCCTGGCCGCGGAACGCGGCCCGAACGATCTCGCCGCGATTGGCATCCGCCACCCGATCGGTGAGCCGGTCGAGGAGCCGGCGGCAGAGATCCTGGTCCCCGATCACCAGCGCCACCACCGTGGCGTCGGGATCGTGCTCGGCCTGGGCGATCATCTCGATCGCCACGGCGTCGAGCGGGCTGGTCCGGTCGACGATCGCGAGCAACTCGGTGGGGCCGGCCGGGCCGTCGATTCCGACTCGGTGAGCGACCGCGAGCTTCGCCTCGGTCACGTAGGCGTTGCCGGGACCGACGATCCGATCGACGGCCGCCACGGTCTCGGTCCCGTAGCCTAACGCTCCGATGGCCTGAGCGCCGCCGATGGCGTAGACCCGATCGGCCCCCGCGATGGCGGCCGCCGCGAGAATGGGGTCCGGCGGGACTCCGTCGGAGCCGGGGGGCGACACCACCGCCACCGACCGGCAACCGGCGACCTTGGCGGGAATGACGCCCATCAGTACCGAGGAGGGATAGGAGGCCCGGCCGCCGGGGGCATAGACCGCGACCCGGGCAACCGGGTGCGGGACCCTCCGGAGCAAGACCCCGGGCTCGGTTTCGCACTCGACCACCCGAGGGGCGCAGGCCCGGTGAAAGGTCTCGATGTTCGAAGCGGCGCGGCGCAGGGCGGTGTCCACCGGCTTGGGCAGCCGCCGCACCGCGGCCTCGACCCGCTCGGCGGGCACCACCACCGGGCCGGGCTCGACCCGGTCGAGTTCGCGGGTCCATCGCCGGACCGCCACGTCCCCTTCGGCCGCCACGGTCGCCACGATCTCGCGGGCGCGGCGGCGGACGTCGTCGGGGATGCCTCGGGAGCGGTCGCGGAGGAGCTGCCGGTCGCCGGCCGAGAGGGCCTCGAGGCTGCCGGTGAAGCGGAGCGCGAGGGTCATGGCACCAACCGCTCGATTCGAGTCACCAGCACACCGGTGGCGCCCAGGCTCTTCAAGCCCCGAATGGTGGCGTCGATCTTCGCCGCCGCCACCACCGCGTGGACCGCGACGTGGGCCCCGCCATCGAGGACGTCCATGACCGTGGGTCCGTCGATTCCGGGCACGACCTCCTTGATCCTGCCTAACGAGGCACGGGGGACGTTCGCCATCAGGTACCGCTGGCCCCGGGCCCGCACCACCGAGTCGAGCCGGGCCACCAGGGCGTCCAGTTCGCCGGCCTGCGACGGCGCCACCGGGTCCCTGGTCACCAGTCGGGCGGTCGAATCCAGGATGGTCGCCAGCTCGCGGAGGCCATTGGTCCGCAGGGTGGAGCCGGTCGACACCAGATCGACGATCGCATCGGCGATCCCGAGGTGCGGGGTGATCTCCGCCGCCCCGGAAACCGGGACCAGCTGGACCCCTCGCCCTTGCTCGGCGAAGAACCGCTCGGTGAGCCGCGGGAACGCCGTCGCCACCCGCACGGTTCCGTCGACCTGGGCCGCGGCCTCGATCGGGCTGTCGTCTCGCACCGCGAAGACCAGCCGGCAGCGGCCGAAGCCCAGGTCGAGACGGTCGGCCAGTGGGCGCGACGATTCGAGCACCAGGTCGCGTCCGGTCACGCCACAGTCAGCCGCCCCGTCGGCGACGAACTCCGGGATGTCCTGCGATCGGGCGAAGATCACCTCGAGATCGTCGGACACGGCCGCGATCAGGGAGCGGTCGCTCGACGGCCGCACCTCGAGGCCCGCATCGGCGAAGAGCGCCCGGGCCTCTTCCGCCATCCTTCCCTTGTTGGGTAATGCGACCCGCAGCATCCGACCCTCCGAAAACGAAAAGCCCGTCCCAAGGGGACGGGCTGGTGAACACGATGCGACGTTGCCTGCTACCTCCGCGCGCGTCCCGAGCCGTCCCCACACCTCTCGGCGTGGTGATGATGGTGGGAATGCCGGTGCGCGACCCGAATCATGGCAGGGATGCTACCGCTCGGACCAACGATCGTCAAGTCGGGCTCACTCGACGATCCGGCGGACCGTGGCAACCAGATCGCCGCTCGTCACGGTGTGCTGTTGCCCGGCTCGGAGATCGCGCACGGTGGCGGTGCCGGCCGCGACCTCGCCGGGCCCCAGGACCACCGCCACCGGAATCGCCTTGCGATTGGCGAACCCGATCTGCTCCCGGAGCGGATCCGGATCCGGATACAGCAGGGTCCGCACCCCGGCCCGCCGGAGCTCGCCCGCCAGCCGGGTCGCCGGCCGGCGTTCGGACTCGCCCCGGTAGGCCACCAGCACCTGCACCGGGGTGTTTCCGAGCCCCGGCGGAAACATGTTGCGTTCCTCCATGACGACGATCAACCGCTCGATCCCGATGGTGGTCCCGGTCGCCGGCAACGACCGATCCATGAACATCCCGACCAGATCGTCGAAACGCCCGCCACCGGTGACACTGCCCACGCCGGCCTCGTGCACCACCGTCTCGAAGATCGGTCCGGTGTAGTACTCGAGGCCCCGCGCCATCGAGACGTCGACCCGACAGTGGGTGCTCGGCACCCCGAGATCATCCAGGAAGCCGAACATGGCTTCCAGCTCGCCGATTCCCTCCAGCGCTTCGGGATAATCGCCGAGCTTGGCGCGGAGCGCGGCGAGCACGGCCCGGTTATCGCCGGCGATCGCGAGGAGGCCGAGCAGCCCATCGACCACCGATTCGGGAATGAGGTCGCGGCTGGCGCGGAAATACTGGCGGAGCGGCGGCAGCAGCGAGAGGGCGAGTTTCCCGGCATGCTCCTGAACCCGGTCGGCCGCCACCTCTCGCGACTGGCTCTCGAGCAGCGCCCGAGCCGGGCCGATCAGTTGTCGGGCGAGATCGAGCCCAAATCCGCTCCCGCCCTGCTCGGTCGACTCGGCGAGGAGTCGCGACTCGAGGTCTCCGAGCTCGAATTTCTTCTGGAGGTAGAGCCGGACGACCCGTCGAAGCGCCTCGATGGCGGGATCGGGAATCCCGGCCGCGAGGAGCTCTTGCCGAACCCCGTCCACCCCGATCTTGGGGAGCTTGTCGATGGCCTGATAGAGTTCCTTGAGCAAAGGCCCCGGTACACCCGCGAAGCGACCGATCCCGTTCAGGAGCTTGCGGTTGTTGATCTGAATGGTGAAGCTGGCGAATCCGAGCCGGGCCAGGATGTGGTAGATCACCGCCACGGTCTCGGCGTCGCAGATCATGCTGGAGCTGCCGACCGAGTCGCAGTCGCACTGGTAGAACTCGCGGAACCGCCCCCGTTGAGGGCGGTCGGCTCGCCAGACCGGGGCGATCTGATAGCGCTTGAACGGCTTGGGCAGGTCGGGGTATTGCGCCACCACCCGGCAGAGCGGGACCGACAAGTCATAGCGGAGCGCGAGCTGTTCTTCGCCGGCGCCGTAGGTGGCCCGATAGACCAGCCGCTCCGCCTCGGGCCCGTACTTGCCGCGGAGGGTTTCGTCGAGCTCGATCGCCGGGGTCTGGAGCGGCTCGAAGCCGAACTCCTCGAAGGTCGCGGCGATAGTGTCGATGACGTACTGGCGTTTGACCATCTGGGCCGGGAGGATGTCGCGCATCCCCGCGGGGACCCGCGGTTTGAGCTTACTCATGAGTCCGACTCATTCCGTTCCGAGCTCACGTAACAGGTTACCCGACTGGAGCAACGCTACCAGCCGATCGAGATAAGGGGCAAACTGCCGGTCGCGATCGGTCGGTGCCGCCGCAAGCGGGGGGAGCGGATGGGGCCCGCCAAAGAGGGCCTGTTCGATCGCGGCCATCGCGACCGCGGTCCCCCGGCCTAACGCGATCGCCGCCGGGTCGCGCCCGTGGGCGGCGAGGAAAGCCACCTCCCGGTGATCGAGTTGGCCGTCGAAGGCGGGATCCCCGATCGCCGCCAAGCGACGCCGGCGCGCATCGACGCCAAGGTAGGCCGTCAGGAGGCAGATGGCCAGCACCGATTCCGCCATCTCGACCACCTCCCGGGCATGGAGCGCGGCGTTCATGCTCATGCTGACGTGGTCTTCCTGATTAGCGCTCGACGGAATCGAGTCGACGCTGTCGGGATGGGCCAGCGTCTTGCAGGCCGAGACCAGGCTCGCGGCCACGTACTGCGGGATCATCACCCCGCTGGTGAGCCCCTCGTGGCCCGGCTGATCGGGAATCAAGTAGGGAGCCAGACCAAAGTTCAGCTTGGGGTCGATCAGTCGGAAGATCTGCCGTTCCGAGAGACTCGCCACGTCGGTGACGACGATGGCCAGGAGATCCGCCGCGTACCCGATCGGCGCCCCATGGAAGTTGCCCCCCGAGACCACCTTGTAGTCCCGCTCCAGCGGCGGGATCGCCTCGAATGGAGTCTCCTGGCTCCCGCCAACCCCACGGATCGGGAGGGGGTCCTCGGACTCGGGCACATCGACGAAGATGAGCGGGTTATCGGTGGCGGCGTTGACCTCGCGGGTGAGCACCCCGCGCACGAACCCGATCGCATCGGCGGCCGCTCCGAGAACCTGGGGCGCGACTCTGACGGAATATGGATCCTGCGGCGGCTTGACCCTGGGATCGAGGTCGGCTCCCCCGTCGGCGAGCCGGCTGCCCTCGAGATAGCCAAGGATCCGGGCCGCCGAGGCCATCTGACCCGGGTGGCCGCGGACCTGGTGAATCTGGGGGAGAAAGGCATCGCGGAACCCCAGGGTCGCCTCGATCACCAGCGCGGTGCTCACCTCGGCGGTCCGGACCAGCCGCTCGGCATCGACCGCGGCCAACGCGGCCAGCGCCGCGGAAAAGGTGGTCCCGTTGTTGAGCGCCAGACCCTCCTTGGGCCCGAGCACCAGCGGCTCCCGGCCGATCATTTCCAGGGCCGAACGGCCGGAGGCGAGGCCGTAGTGCCGCGAGGCGCCCGCCCGCCGTTCGGTGCGCGCCACCACCATCGCGGGGCGCGCCGCGGCGCCGTCGACGAAGGCCCGGCCGCTCTCGTCGTACTCCCCTTCCCCGATGGCGGCCTGGGAGCCGTCGGGCGGCCGAGTGAACACCTGGGCCAGGTGCGACAGCGGAGCCAGATCCCCGCTCGCGCCTAACGATCCGTAACGGGGCACCGCGGGGGTCACCCCCTCGTTGAGCAGCGTCAGCAACATGTTGACGAGCTCGAGCCGGACACCGGAGAATCCCCGGAGCAGCGAATTGGCCCGAATCAGCATCGCCGCCCGAACCACCTCGACCGGGAGATAATCCCCAACCCCGGCGGCATGGCTCACGATCAGGTTCCGCGAGACCCACTGCATGTCCGACCGGGGCAACGCCGAGTTCGCTTTGCTCCCGAACCCGGTGTTGATCCCGTAGTACGGCTCCTCCCCGGTGGCGGCCACGTCGTGGACCCAGGCCACCGTGGCGAGGAACCGAGGCCCCACGCCGCGGGAATCGAGCAACTCGATCCGGGGCCGGGCCCGCGCGACCGCCGCGACCTGCTCGAGATCGAGATGGGCCCAGGTCGGTGAATTCACGCCGCGGTCGCGCCCCGGCTCATTTGCCCGAGCGATGCCACTCGGCCAACAGCTCGGCCTCGCGGGCCAGGGTCAGCCCAGGGTGCCGCTGGAGGGACTCCCATGGGGTGCCCAGCGATCGGTACCACTCGAGGGTGTCGCGGGCGGTCACCGCGAGCGGACGGAAGGTGAGGCCGGCCGCGACCGCCCGGGTGGTGCTGAACAGACCGTTCCCCTTGAAGGCGCCGATCGGGGGATACCAGATCGGGATGTCGCCCCACGGCCTGACCTTCCGGTCGAGCAAGAACTGGGTGGGGACCCAGCTGAACCGGACGTCCGCCGAGGTGACCGCCCGGATGCCGTAGAGGAACTCCGCGATCGAGAGCCTCGAGCCAGGGCCAAAGCCGTTGTAGGATCCCGTGGTCCCCTTTTCCAGCATCCGGACCACCCACTCCGCCAGGTCGCGGGCGTCGATGATCTGGACCGGATCGGTCGGGTCGCCCGGGGCCAGGACCTCGCCGCCGCGATCGATCCGCACCGGCCAATAGGTGAACAGGTTGAGATTGTCGCCGGGCCCCACGATCCAGCCGGGCCGCACGATGGTGTGCCGCTCGGGAAACGCGGCCCGCACCTCCGCCTCGCAGAGGACCTTGAGAGGGCCATAGTACTTGCCGGTGTCCTCGGACCCCGCGGCGCTGTCCGGCAATACCGCCTTGGGATGATCCTCGTCGAGGCCTTCCACCGAGTAGTCGCGATAGACGTCGCCGGTGGAGATGAACAGGTAGTGGCGGGCCTGAGCCTTGAGCTGCTGGGCCGAGGCGCGGACCACCCGTGGCACGTAGCCCGAGGTGTCGATCACCGCGTCCCACTGGCGACCCGCCAGCACGCCGAGCCCGCCGTCGCGATCGCCGATCAGCTTCTCGACCTTGGGGAACAAACCCGGATTGGTCCGACCCCGGTTGAAGATGGTCGGCAGGTGGCCTCGATCGAGGGCGGCCTGCACCATGTGCGGCCCGATGAAGCCAGTGCCACCAATGAACAGAATCCGAAGCGGCGCCCGGGCCACCCCCGGCACCGGACCCGGGCGGACCCCGGCGGACAGCGAAAGCGCGGCCCCGGTCGCGGCGAGGAAAGAACGGCGGTCGGTCATGGAACCTCGGGATGGGTTTTCCGGTCAGGGGAAGTTGGCGCCGGAGTCGAGCCGAAACAACCCGGGTCCAGCTCCGCCGATGGCCGTGGAAGGGATCGACCGAGCGGGGCCTTGCGAACCCGGCTATTCCCCTGAATTATTCAGGGGAAGCGAGACGACCGGCTGGAGGGAGGAACCCGATGCGAGGTCAACCGCTCGAGGTGCTGCAGGGCACGCTGGACACCCTAATGCTCAAGGCGCTGTCGTGGGGCCCCCGCCACGGCTACGGGGTGGCATCGTGGATTCGAGAAACCACCACCGACGAACTCAGCATTGAGGACGGGGCGCTCTACACCGCGCTCCACCGCATGGAACAACGGGGCTGGCTGGCGGCGACTTGGGGTGTGAGCGAGCACAACCGCAAGGCGAAGTATTACGAGTTGACCGAATTGGGGCGCCGAGAGCTCAAGGATGCCCGAGCCCGGTGGACCCGTTACGCTGGCGCCGTTTCGGCGGTCCTCGAGGCTCGGGCCTGACCGTGCTGAGCCGGGGAATCGTCCGACTCTTCGAGCTGGTGGCCCGACCGTTCCGCGGCGGCGAGGCCGTCGACCGCGAGATCGCGACCCATCTCGAGCTGCAGATCGAGGCCTTGATCGCCGGAGGGATGTCTCCGGAGACGGCGCGCCGGGTCGCCCTCGATCGGTTCGGCGACGTGGCAAGCTATCGGAGGGGGTTGATCCGGATGGACGACAAGGCGGCCCGGGCTCGACGGTGGCGAGCGTGGTGGGGCGATTTGGCTCAGGACCTCGGTCTGGTGTTTCGGGGCCTCCGGCGGTCGCCGGGGTTCGGGATCGGGGTGATCGCCACGCTGGCCCTGGGGATCGGCGTCAACGTCACCATGATCGGCTTGGTCGACCGATTGCTGTTCAAGGCGCCGGCGCACGTGGTCGACCCCGGCGCGGTGGTACGGTACACCCTCACCCAGACCCATCCCTCCTTCGGATCGTTCACCAACGCGTCGGTCACCTTCAAGGAACTCGATCTCCAGCGCCGCTCCGGCGCCTTGACCGGACTGGCCGCCTACTACCCGGGCTCGGTGAGCTACGGGCGGGGCGAGTCCGCCCGCTCGATTCGGGCATCGCTGGTGACGGCCGACTTCTTCGGGCTCCTCGGCATTCGGCCCGCCACCGGACGGTTCTTCGACCCGGCCGACGATCCGATCGAGGGCGGCTCGCCAATCGCGGTGATCAGCGAGCGGCTCTGGGTCCGGGAGTTCGCCGGGAGCCGCGAGGTGGTCGGGCGGTCCCTGTGGTTAGGCAGCCGGCAGTACCAGATCGTCGGCGTGGCGCCGCGCGGGTTCGCCGGGATCGACCTCAACGCGGTCGACGTCTGGCTCCCGCTCAACACCGGTGCCCGGGAATTCCTCGGGAGCGGCGACGAGTGGCGCGATACCTGGGACTGGCAGTGGGTCCGGCTCGTCGGTCGGCTTCGGCCCGAGGCCACCCGGGAGCGGGCCAGCGCCGAGGCCACGGCCCTCTATCGGGCCGCCGTCGCCGACCATCACGAGCGCAAGGACGATCGGGGAACAGTGACCTTCCAGCCGCTCATCGCGGGCCGCGGGACCGACCAGAGCCAGACCCCAACGATCGCGGCGCTCTTGGCCGGAGTCTCGATCCTGGTCCTGTTGATCAGCTGCGCCAACGTGGCGAACCTGATGCTGGCCCGAGGGCTCTCTCGGCGGCGCGAGATCGCGGTGCGGGTGGCGCTCGGAGTCGGGCGAGGCCGGTTGATCCGGGCCACCTTGCTCGAGAGCGTCTGCCACGCGGGCTTGGCGTCCGTCGTCGGGTTGGGAATCGCCGCCCTCGCCGGCTCGGTGATCCGATCGATCCTGCTTCCCGGCATCGATTTCATCGACCCGCCGGTCGATGGCCGGCTCCTCGCCGTCGCGTTCGGCGTCGCGCTCGTCGCCGGCAGCGTGGTGGGGCTCGCGCCGGCGATTCGCCTCTGGCACCTCGATCCGGCGGCGGATCTCAAAGCCGCGGGCCCCACGACCGGCGACCACGCGGCCGCCCGGACCGGCCTGCTCGGCTTCCAAGCGGTCCTCTCGGTGGTGATGCTCCTGTGCGCCGGTCTCTACTACAAGAGTCTGTGGACCGCGGCATCGATCGACTTCGGCTTCCGCCCCGAGGGACTCCTCACGGCCGACATCGATCTCGGCGTGGCGGGGTACGGCCGAGAACAACAATGGGCCTTTTACGACCAGGCCCTGGAGCGAGTTCGGCTGGTCCCCGGCGTCGCCTCCGCCGCGCTGACCACCACCAACCCATTCTGGACCCGTCAAGCGAGTAGCCTCAGGCTACCAGGCCGCGACTCCCTCCCCCGGCTCAAGACCGCCGGTCCGTACTTCTCGGCGGTGACGCCGGAGTATTTCGCGACCCTCGGTCTCCGAGTCGCCAGAGGGCGGGGGTTCGCCGACCGCGACAACGCCGGGGCCCAGCGGGTCATGGTGATCAACGAGACCATGGCACGGACCTACTGGCCGGGCGAGGAGCCGATCGGCAAGTGCGCGTTCGTTGGCCGAGCGGCGACGGTCTGCCGGGAGGTCGTCGGGGTGACCGTGGACGCCAGCAACGAATCGCTCGAGGTCGAGCCGGTCATGGGCTATTACCTCCCGCTCGCCCAGGTGGACGGGCTTGCCGCCGACCGGTTCGTGATGATCCGCGCCACCGATCGGCCCGAGGCGATCGCCGGCGACGTCGGCCGAGCTTTGCAGACCCTGGCGCCGAACCTCCCGGTCGCCACGGTGCGGCTGATGCAGGATCAGATCGAGCCGCTGCTGCGGCCCTGGCGATTGGGTGCGACCTTGTTCGGGCTGATGGCCGCGATCGCGCTGGCGGTGGCGCTGGTCGGTCTCTACAGCGTGCTCGCGTTCCAGGTGGCGCAGCGCCGCCGGGAACTCGGGATCCGCACCGCGTTGGGGGCCGGGCAGTCCGAACTGGCAAAGATGGTGGTCGTCCAGGGACAACGGGTGGTCCTCACCGGGATCGCCATCGGGCTGGTGGTGTCGCTCGCGGCGGTCAAGCTGCTGGTCCCGGCCGACCTGCTCCGCCGGCTGCTGTTCCAGACCTCTCCGTTCGACCCGGTGGTGGTAGGTGCCGCGGCCGGGTCGTTGATCGTGACCACCTTGCTCGGGAGCCTCATCCCAGCTCGGCGGGCGGGGCGGGTTCCTCCGATGGAGGCGATTCGGGCCGATTGAGGAGGGTCGGGTCGACCACGATCGGGCCGGCCCACCGCGGTCAGTGGTGGTCGACCAAGCCGCTCAGCCGGCGAACGACCCGCCGTTGGGCGGTCCGGTCGGTGGTGGCGACGAAGATGGTGTCGTCGCCGGAGATGTTTCCGAGGACCTCGGCCCAGGCAAGGCGGTCGAGGGCCACCCCGACGCGATTGGCTTCGCCGGGCGGGGTGTGGAGCACGATCAGGGAGTCGCCAGCGGGCGAGAACGAGAGGACGCCCTCGACGATCCGCTGTTCGTCGGCATCGCGGCGCGGCGCCCGGGTCACGGAGGGCCGGGTGTAGACGCCGGCCAACTTGACCAGTTTTAGAGCTGCGATGTCGCGGCTCACCGACGATTGAGTAACGGTCCAGCCCTCTCGGGCCAAGGCGTCGGCCAGCTCCTCCTGGGTTCCGATCGCGTGGGTCGCGATCAGCTCGAGGATCTTGAGATGCCGTTGCCGGCGGTCGCCCCGAATCATCGACCGCGACCCGCCAGTGCCGTCATGGCGCGGTCGAAGCGAGCCCGTTCCCGCCGGCGCCAGCGATCGACCGCCGCCAGCCGGGCGGTCGCGGCACCGAGGTCGAGGTTGCCGATGCCGCCGGTGCTGTTCCGGCGGGCCACCAGCCGGCTCGGGGCTGGGGCGGCGAACGTCTCGCCCCGCTTGATGGCGGCGGCGACCTCGCGATAGGCCCGGCGGAACGGGGTCCCCGCCTCGACCCGCCGCATCACCTCGTCGGTCGCGAGCGCCCCGCCCACCAGCATCGCCCGCCCCCGCCCCCGATCGACCGCGAGGAGCGGAACGGCCGCGGCCATCATCTCCGCCATCGCGCCGAGGTGATTCATCCCGGCGAGGAGCGGGCCCTTGAGGAGCTGAAAGTCGCGGTGATAGCCGCTGGTCAGCTTGGAGCGCAGCGCGAGAGTGGCCGCGAGGTGCCCCTCCACCAGCGCGGCGCGAGCCCGGGTCAGCTCGAACAGGTCGGGATTGCGCTTGTGCGGCATGATGCTGGAGCCGGTGGCGAGCGACTCCGGCAGCGCCAGGAGACCGAACTCCTCGCCCGAGAGCAGCACCACGTCGGTCGCGAGCTTGGCCAGGTCGTGCCCGAGCTGGGCGCCCCAGAAGAGGAGCGCCGCCTCCAACTTGCCCCGGCCGTTCTGGACCGCGCCGATGGCGTGCTCGACTCCCCGGAAGCCTAACGCCTTCGCCACCCGCTCCCGGTCGAGCGGCAGCGGCGCGCCGTAGCCCGCCGCGGAACCCAAGGGAGAACGGTCGAGCTGGCGCCAGAGCGCGTCGGTCGATTCCAGGGTGTCGATCAGCCCTTCCGCGAAGGCGGCGGCCCAGACACCGGCGCTCGAGGGCATCGCTCGCCGGAGGTGGGTATACCCGGGCCAGAGGGAGCGCCGCTCCCGTCGCGCGAAACCGAGCAGCGCGGCCGCCGCGGCCGAGGCGGCGTGGTGCACCGTCAAGACCCGGTCCTTGGCCCAGAGCCTGAGATCGACGGCGATCTGGTCGTTGCGCGAACGGCCGGTGTGGACCCGCTCGCCGATCGCGCCGATCCGGCGGGTGAGCCACGCCTCGACCGCCGAGTGGCCGTCTTCGTGCTCGGGGCCGATGATCAGGCGGCCGCGGCGCGCGGCGCGGTAGCCGGCCCGGAGGGCGGCGACCAGCGCCCGGTGATCGGCCCCGGTGAGGAGCCCCGCGGCCACCAAGCCATGGACGTGTCCGATGCTGCCTAACACGTCCCACGGAAGCAACTCGGCATCGACCAGCCGATCGTCGCCGACGGTATAGGCCAAGACGTCGCCACGGGTGACCTCGCTCCCCGACCAGAGCGTCTTCATGCCAGGTACCTCTCGGCCAGCCGATGGTAGAACCGGCGTGCCTCGGTGACCTCGGCGACCTCGACGCATTCGTCCGGGGTGTGGGACCGGCGGCTGGTGCCCGGGCCGCATTTCACCGCGTCGGTGTGACGAAGAAAGACCCAGTCGGAGCAGGTCGGGCTTCCGAAGGTCCCCGCCTCGGGGCGCACCGCCCGGGCCACCGCGAGGATCCGCGAGTCCGGCGGCGTCTCGCACGGCACCAGCCGCTCCGAGGTGACCAGCAACTCGGAGCCGAGCGCGGCCCGCAGGGCGGCGGCGATCTCGGCATGCTCCCAACTCGGGGTGCTCCGAATGTCGAGGATCGCCTTGGCGGTTGGCGGGGTCACGTTGCGGCTCAGGCCGGCCTCGATCATGGTCGCGGTGACGGTGGCCCGGCCGAGGATCGGGTGATCCCGCTCGGTGAGGAGGGCCGGCAGCTTGACCAGGTCGGCGGCCAGTTCGGTGATGGCGTTGGTGAAGTCGCCGTCGGCGGCGTAGCCGGCGTGCCGTTGGTCGCCCCGGGCCACCAGGTCGCACATCATCAGCCCGCGCTGGGCGATCGCGATCTCGAGATTGGTCGGCTCACCCACGACCGCGGCGGTAATCGGCGGCAGGGTCGCGACGGCGCGACCCATGGTGGTGTGCTTGGTCTCCTCGCCCAGGCCGAATACCAGGATCAGGCGCCCACCCGCCGCCGACCGGGTCTCGGCAAAATCCGCCCCGGCCAGCAGCATGGCGGCCACGGAGGCCTTGGCGTCTCCCGAGCCACGGCCGTAGAGGAGACCGTTTTCGATCACCGGGGTAAACGGGTCGCGAGTCCACCCGTCGCCCGGCGGCACCACGTCGAGGTGCGAAATGAACGCCAAGGCGTCGCCGGGCCGGCCGGTGTCGATCAGGACCTTGACCCCGGTTTCGTCCCTGACCGACTCCAGCCCGAGCTTTCGGGCGGTGTGGTCGACGAACCGGGAGATCTCGTCCTCGTTACCGCTGATCGACTCGATCGCCACCAGCTCCGCGAGGAGGTTCACTTCATTCCGCAAGCTCGGCTCCGAGATAGCTCTGTTTCTCCTTCTTGCCAACGATCATGGTCCCCGCTCCAGCGCCAGTAAACACTTCTTGAAGCAACGAGTCGGCCACCCGGCCATCGATGATGTGGGTCCGCTCCACGCCCCCGGTGGCCGCCCGGATGCAGGCTTCCACCTTGGGGCGCATCCCCCCGGCGAGCCGACCGTCCGCCATCAGCTGTTGGAGATCATCCGGATCGGCGAACGCCACCAGCGACGACGGGTCGTCGCGGTCGCGGAGGACGCCAGGGACGCCGGTAAGGAACACCAGTTTCTGGGCCTTGAGGGCGATCGCGATTCGTTCCGCGACGGTGTCGGCGTTGACGTTGAAGACGTGGCCGTCGCGGTCGCCGGCGAGGGAGCAGACCACCGGCACGAAGCGATGCTCGAGCAGCGTGGTGAGGACCCGGCCATCCACCGAGGCGATGTCACCGACGTGGCCGTAGTCGACCGTTCGGGTCACCCCGCTGTCGTCCTTCACCTCCACCGGAGGGCGCCGGGTCGCGGTGAGCAAGTCGGCGTCGACCCCGCTCAAGCCCACGCCTTGCACCCCGTGCCGCCTCAGGGCGCAGAGCAGGTCGAGGTTGACGGTACCCGAGAAGACCATCTTGGCCACCTCGAGCGCGGCATCGTCGGTCACTCGGCGGCCGGCCACCATCTCGGGCTCTTTGCCCAGGCGGCGCGACAGCGCGGAGGCCTGCGGGCCGCCGCCGTGCACCAGAACGATCCGAATCCCAAGCGAGTGGAGCAAGCCAACCTGGGTCGCGACCTGGTCGAGGCCGTGGGGATCGGCCACGACGTCGCCCCCGACTTTGACCACGAAGACGTGATCGCGGTAGGCGCGAACGTAGCGAAGGGCCCCCTTGAGGCCGGCCAACGGTTGGCCGGCGGCGTGCGGAGTCATTTAGCGCCTCCCGATCAGGTCGAGCATCAAGGCGCGCTGGACGTGGAGGCGGTTTTCGGCCTGATCGACCACCACCGAGTTGGGCCCATCGAGCACCGCGTCTTCGATCTCCACGTTGCGGCGCACCGGCAGGCAGTGCATCACGACGCCCTTGCCGGCCTTGGTGGCCTTGAGCAGGTCCACGGTCATCATCCAATTCCGCTTGCCCGCCCGATACTCCCGCTCTTCCTCGGGGCGGCCGTAGAACTGGAGCGCGCCCCACGACTTCACATAGACGGCGTCGGCGCCGACCATGGCGTCGGTCATCGAGGTGGCCAGCGAGACCCTCCCGCCGTTGGCCGTGGCGGTTTGATAGATCGTGGCCATGTCGTCGGGATCGAGGTCGTAACCCTCGGGCCGGGCGATCACCACCTCCATGCCGAGCTGGGCGGCCGCGATGGCCGCGGAGGCGGGAACGGCCGTGGGAAGCGACTTGGGGTGCCACGCCCATGAGAGCACGAACTTCTTGCCCTTGGGATCCCCGAGCTTCTCCTTGAGCGTCAGGGCATCGGCGAGACCCTGGCAGGGGTGGCGCCGGGCCGACTCGAGATTGATGACCGGCTTGTCGCTGTACGCCGCGAAGTCTCGAATGACTCGATCTTGACGCTCCTTGACCCACTCCTTTCCCCTGGGGAACACTCGGACGCCGATGGCATCGGCGTATCGAGCCAACACCCGGGAGGTCTCGATCAAGTGCTCGACCGCGGTACCCTCCATGACGACGCCAGGCTCGGTTTCCCAGGTCCAGCTGCCCCGCCCGGGCTCGAGGACGATCATGTGACCGCCGTGGAGGAACATCGCCGCTTCGAAACTCGAGCGGGTCCGCAGGCTCGGGTCCATGAACGCGGCCGCGAGGATCTTGCCCTCGAGACCGCCTTTGACCTCGCCGCGTTTGACCCGGGCGGCCAGCTCGAGGATCCGTTGAAAGCCATCGGGACCGAGGTCTTCGGTGGCCAGGAAGTCGCGTTTTCTCATGAGAGTACCCGACGGAGTGCGTCGATCAGGGTGTTGGCTTCGGACCGCGAGAACGACAGCGGCGGCATCAGCCGGAGCACCGTCGGTTCGCTCGAGGTGCCGGTCAGGATTCGGGATTCGAACAGGGCCCGTTGGACTTCCGCGGCCGGTTTCGCGAGTCGAAGCCCGATCAGGAGGCCGCGTCCCTGCACGTCGGCAACGCCGGGCAGCTTGGCGGCCGCCCGGCGAAGGTGGTCGCCGACCATGACCGCGTTGTCGATGAGGCGTTCCTTGAGGATCACCTTGATGGTCGCGATGGCCGCGGCCGAGACGACCGGGCCACCGCCGAAGGTGGAGCCGAGGTCGCCGATCTTGAGGCTGGCGGTGACGGCGCCGGTCGCGACCATCGCACCGATCGGCAACCCGGAGGCGAGGCCTTTGGCAAAGGTCAGGATGTCGGGGATCACCTCGAACGCCTCGGCCGCGCTGAAGGCACCGCAGCGACCGACCCCGCACTGAATCTCGTCGAAGATCAGGACGGCCCCCTCGCGGTCACAGGCGAGCCGGGCGGCCCGGAGAAACTCCGGCGAGCAGTCGCGGGCCCCGGTGAGCCCCTGGACCGGCTCGACGATCACCCCGGCCACGGTCTCGTCGATGGCCGCGGCGATCGCCTGGACGTCGTTGAAGGGGACTTTGGTGGAGATCGAGATGCCCGAGCGGCGGGCGGTTTCCTCGTACTTGGCTCCGTCCGTCACGGCCAACGTCGCCGCGGTCCGCCCATGCCAGCCACCGGCCACCGAGACGATCCGCTGGCGGCCGGTCACCTTCCGGGCCAGCGAGAGGGCGTTCTCGTTGGCTTCGGCGCCGCTGTTGCAGAAGAAGACCTTGCCTAACGGATCCGGACAGTTGGCCGCGATCAGCTCGGCGAGCTCTTCCCGGCCGCCATGGGGGATCGCGGTGGAATAGAAGATCAACTTCCCGGCCTGCTCCCGGATCGCCGCCACCACGTCCGGGTGGCAGTGCCCGGTCGAGGCCACCGCGTGGCCCCCGTAGGCATCGAGCCACCGCTCGCCCCGATCGTCGACCAGATACGACCCGGCGCCGGACACGACTCGGAGAGGAAACTGGGCATACACCGGAAGCCAGGCGCCCGTCGCTGTCGCTGTCATGAGTCCGATCGTCAAATGGGATACGCCGCCAGGCCACCGAGGCCGGCGGTCTCGGGGAGCCCGAGCGCGAGGTTCATCGCCTGGACCGCCTGGCCGCCTGCCCCCTTGACCAGGTTGTCGATGGCGCTGATCACCACGACCTCGCGTCGGTCCGGCGAGGTCGTCAGGTAGACCAGCGCGTCGTTGCTGCCGACGACGTGGGTCAGCTCCGGCGGCGAGCCCACCAGCCTGACGAACGGCCGATCGCGATAATCCGCGGCCGCCTGCTCGATCACCGCCTGGCCGGCCGGCTCGGACAAGTGGGCGTGCAGGGTGAGGTAGATCCCCCGCACGAACGGGCCGGAATGGGTCAAGAGCCGCGGCACCGCGTCGGCCCGTCCGGACCAGGCCCGCCACTGCTCGGCCACCTCGGCTTCGTGGCGATGACCGAGCACCGAGTAGGCGAAGACGTTATGGGCCCGGGCCGGGTGGTGAGTGGTGGGTTTAGGGTGCACCCCGGCGCCGCTCGACCCCGTGATCCCCACCGCCGCCGGCTCGGACACCAGCGGGGCATTGCGGAGCGGGTAGAGCGCGAGTTGGGTCGCGGTGGCGAAGCAGCCGGGCGCCGCGATGGCGGTTGCGCCGCGAAGCGCCGTGCCGGCGACGTCGGCGAGCCCGTAGCGGAACCGATGGACCAGCGCGGCGGCGGGGTGGGCGCCATAGTAGCGCTCGTGCAGCCGGCCATCGTGAATCCGGAAGTCGGCCGCCAGATCGATGACGAGGCCCGGCCCGGCATCGACGATGTCGCCCATCAGCTTGGACGATTCGCCATGCTCGAGCGAGAGGAATACCACGTCGGCGCCCCGGGACGCCTCGGCGGGCGACTCGCCGCTGAAGCGGGCCGAGCCGACCCGAGCCAGCGCCGGGTGCACCTCGCCTAACGTTTTGCCGGCCTGGCTCCGGCTGGTGGCCTCGAGGTCGGTCACCTCGGGGTGCTGGACCAGCAACCGCAACAGCTCGCCGCCGACGTATCCGGCGGCCCCGATGACGACGACCCGCATCACCGTTCCGCCCCGGCGCTCGCCGCCGCGAGACGTCGTTCCAGGTCCGCCTGCACGGCATCGACGAGGCCGCCGGCATCGCGCAGGGCGTTGTGCGATTTGTGACCGAGCACCCCGGAAATGAAGTCGCGGCCGACCTGGTTGTCGGTGGCGGGGCCGGTGAACACGGTGATCGGCAAATGGAACCGGCCCCGATACAACTCGAGCGCGCCCCAGCACGCCACCGGATCGGGAGCCGCCATCACATGGGCGGCCCCGACGCTCATCAGCTCGCCGTCCTGGAGAATGTCCTGCACCCCATACTCACCCAGGATCCCATCGCCCAGCTCGGCGACGATGAGGTCCGGCTGCCCCGCCTGGCGGCTCGCCAGGCGATTGAGCAGCCCTTTCGCCACCCCGACGGTCTGCCCCGGGTGGGTGCTGGCGATTCCGGCGTCGTTGAAGGTCAGCGCCGCGACCGCGCCGGCATCGAGCATCGAGAGGGTGTCGCGCATCAGCGATACCCCGGTGAGTTTGGCCGCCGCGACCCGAAGCCCCCGCCGGGAGAGGCCCCGAACCAACTCGGTCGCCGCCACCGTCTTCCCGGCGTTCATGCAGGTGCCCGCCACGTACACCACGGGAGTCGACGCCGCGAGGGTGGCGGCGGCGGGCACCGCGCCGTCCCGAATGCTCGCCGGCCGCCCAACTCGATCGCCCAGCTCGGGGAAGGCGAGGACCGCGCCGAGGACCTCCGCCTTGAACGGCGGGCCGATATCCGGGTTGACCGAGGTGCACCTCCCGAGGATCCCACCCAGGTTGAGGACCTCGATGGTATCGCCGACGGCCACCGACGCCGGAACATCGCCGGCGTACCCGCGGAGCGCCCGGCGCGAGCCCAAGGTGCCCGCGAGGACGTCGCCGGAGCGCAGCGACATCATCCGTCCGGTGACGTCTTCCACCGTGTTGTAGGTGGACTTGTCGGTCAGAATCCTGACCGCCAGGATCCGGCCCTCTTCGGCGGGGATCTCGGCGCCGAGGATGACGTCCGGCGCCAAGCGGGCGTTCTTGGTGGAGGAGGCGATCCGGTCGAGCCGGACCCTGGTGGTGACCACCATCTATTGAGACCCCTTCCCGGCGACCTTCGCCGCGAGCAGGGACGGAATCGCGCCGATCCGGGCAAACGCGCGGGCCTCGTCACCGGTCCAGAGCCGGTTCTCTTCGCCGTACGTCGCCACCGACCGGTCCATCAGCGAGAAGGGGCTTCGGGTGCCGGTGACCATGAAACGCCCCGGGGCGAGCCGGACCCGGGTTTCCCCGGTCACCCGTTCCTGGGAACTCGCGATCAACGCCTCGATGTCGCGAAGGGCCGGATCGAAGTAGTGGCCCTCGTGAATCCGGTCGCCATAGAAGCGGGAGAGGTGGTCCTTCCAGAAGGTCTGCCACTTGGTGAGCACCAACTTCTCGAGTTCGCGGTGGCAATTGACGAGCACGATGGCCGCGCCCGCCTCGAACCCGATCCGCCCCTTGATGCCCAAGGCAGTCTCGCCGACGTGGATGTTGTGGCCAACGCCATACCGTTGGCAGATATCGCTCATCGCGCCGATCAGATCGGCCCCCGCCAGCGGGGTGCCATCGAGCGCCGCGGGGACGCCCTGGCGCCATTCGATCACGAAATCGCTGGGGGCGGGCGCGTCGGCCGGCGGATCGAGCAGCTCCGGCGGCGGGGCGGCCCAAGTGTCGTGGGTCCAGCCGCCGCCCCAGGTGGTCCCCCAAAGCCCCTTGTTGATGCTGAAGGCACCGGCCTTGGGCGGGACCGGGAGGTTTCTCGCTTCGAGGTAGGCGATCGCCTTGTCGCGGGTGAGCCCTTCGTCCCGAATCGGGGTGACGATCTTCAGATCGGGCGCGAGGACCCTGAGGGCGATGTCGAAGCGCACCTGGTCGTTGCCGGCGCCGGTGGAACCGTGCGCCACCGCCACCGCGCCGATCCGGCGGGCCACCGCGACACTCGAGATGGCCTGCTGGGTTCGCTCGGCGGCGACGCTGAGCGGATAGACCTCCCCGCGGAGGACGTTGCCCTGGATCAGGTACCGGACGAACCGGTCGAAGACGGCCTGGCGGGCGTCCGCTTCGTGATGCTCGGTGGCGCCGACCGCCATGGCCTGGCGGCGGATCTGGACGAGCTCATCGGCGCTCGCCCCACCGGTGTCGACGTAGACGGTGTGGACGGCGAACCCCTGCTCGATGAGCCGGGGAACGCAGTAGCTGGTGTCCAACCCGCCGGAGAAGGCGAGCGCGATCGTGGGTTTCTGCATAATGCATAAACATGCAATTTGCTTGCCGTGGACGCAAGCCCCGCCTCCGCGGACCGGGGCCGATCTCACCCCGGCCGGCCGACCGCCGCCAGCGTCAACCGCTGGCGGCCCGACCGCAACGGACTAAATTGGCCTGGTGCGACGGTTCTGCTGGAAATCGCTGATCGCCGCCGGGCTGGTGGCGCTGACGGGAGGAAGCCGCGCGGCGGCGGAGTCGCTGCACGGCCTCGCCCACCAGCTGTTGGCGCACCACGAAGCGTCCCACCACCATCACCACGACGACGCTCGGCCCGCTCCCGAACCGCACCAGCATCCGGCCGTCGATCACGCCGAACCCGAGCACGGCCACCACGAGTCCGATCAACTCGGCGCGGCATCGACCCTGCTTCCACCCCACCCGATCACGGCCACCGCGATCCCGGCGTGGCCCCTGGTCGTTCGTCGGTACCGCCTGACCTGGCCCGTCACCACGATTCCCAGACCCGCCCTCACCACCACAACCGGCCCGCCGCGCGGGCCTCCCGCGACCGTCCTCTCGCGCGCCTGACCACTGGTCGGGGGCGCTGCCGGCATTTCCCCCTAATCGTGTTGGTTCCCATCGCAGCAGGCCGAGACCATTCGGCCGCGAGGATGGTCAATGGAGATTCTCGGTTCCTTGGTGGTCGCCCTGCTCCCGGCCGCCACGCTCGGCCAACCGGTGCCATCGCCGCTCCGACTGGCCGAAGCCCGACGGCTGGCCCAGGAGTACAGCGCCGAACAGGCCGCGGCGGCGGCCTCGGTCGCCGCTGATCGCGCCAGGGCCCGACAACTCGGCGCCCTCGCCAATCCGGTCTTTCAGCTGCGCCGGGAGGACACCGGTGCGGACCACGGCGGGACCAATCAGATCGTGCTCGAGCTGAGCCAACCGTTCGATTGGGCTCGGGCTGCCCGGGCCAGAAGCCACGCGGCCAGCGCCCGAGCCGATGCGGCCTCCCATGCGGCGCGAGCCGGTCGGGCCTCCCTCGATCTCGACGTCATCGACAGCTACTACCGCGCGGTCGCCGCCGATGCCGGCCACGCCGTGCTGGCGCGAACCATCGCGGCCTTCGATCGCGCGGCCGCCATCAGCGAGCGGCGGCTGTCGGCCGGCGACGTTTCTGGACTGGCGCACCGACGACTCACGCTCGAAGCGGCGCGGTTTGCCGCGGCGAGCACCCGGTTGGCCCTCGAGGGAGGCGCCACTCGCCGTCGTCTGGCCAGTCTGATCGGGCGATCGCCCGAGGGACTGGTGTTGGCCGACACCCTGCCCTGGCCGGCTCTACCCGTCGGCCCGGCCGTCGATTCGATCGATCTGGCCTATCGCCGCCGGCCCAAGCTGGCCGCCCTCGAGGCCGACCTCCGGGCCGCCGAGCGGGCAGCCGCCGCCGAGCGCCGGGGCCGCCTTCCGGTGCCAGTCCTCACGGCCGGGCTCAAATCGGAGTCAGTCGGCCGGCTATCGCCAAGTCCGGGTCGGAGCTTATCTTAGGCCCGGCACCAGGGGCCTAACCTGCCCGGCGGGCGGACCGGATCGAGACCTTGCCGGACCGGGCCGCTCCACTGGCCGCGGGCCCTGGGCTTGGCGACCAAGGGACTAGGCGCCTGGCGGGTTGGTAGCTATATTGTGGAGCCGCAATCGCTTATGTCACAGGCGCCCGATGGGGATTCGGGGAGCGGCATCGTCACTGACACCTTCAAGGAGTGAGCACTGATGCGGAGAGTCCTCCTGGTGGCGGGAGCCTTGGGTTTCTTGGGCCTTCCCGTCTACGCGCAGGAGAAAGGCACCCTCGAGCTTGGCGGCTTCGGCCGGTACACCAAGTACGACGGCAGCTTCTCGATCGGTAACAAGAGTGAAAACAGCTTCGGTGGCGGTGGCCGAATCGGCTATTTCTTCTCGCCGAAATTCTCCCTCGAGCTCGACGGCTCCTTCAACGCCACCGACCTCGACAACTTCTACTTCAACGGTCAGGAGAGCTCGCCGATCCGATATTGGCCGTTCCACCTCCGGGGCCTCTACCATGCCCCGTTAGGCAACAAGTGGAACTTCCTGATCGGGGGCGGCCCGGTAGTCAACTACTTCAGCAAGAGCAGCAATGCCGTGGTGAAGACCGTCAACGGCACCGACTATGGCCTGGGTGGCCTGGTCGGACTCCGCTACAAGGTCAACAGCTGGCTCTCGCTCCGCGGCGACGGCACGGTGGATTTCATCACCAGCCCCCGCAACGGCGCCGACGAGATCCGGGCTCAGGGGATCAACACCGCGGTAGAAGACCCTTCGAGCAACGTCCACCTCGGAGCGCAACTGGGGCTCTCGATCTACCCCAACAGCAAATGCACCAAGCGGCTCGACGGGATCGACCTGACCCCGAACACCGCCAGCGTGCAGACCGGCCAGAACGTGAACTTCAGCGTCACCGGCCGCCTCTGCGATGGGTCGTCGACGGCGCCCCAAGTCACCTACGCGGTGATGCCGAGCGGCACCATTGGGTCGAACGGCGTGTTCAGCTCGAACACCCCGGGCACCTACCGCGTCATGGCGCGGACCCTGAACGGCCGGTTCGCGGATACCTCGACCGTCACGGTCACCGCGCCGCCGCCCCCGCCGCGGTTGTCGCGGATCGAGATCTCGCCCAAGTCGTCGAACCTGAAGCTCAACGAGTCGGCGACCTACTCCGTCACCGGCTTCTGGTCTGACGGCGCCAGCCGGGCGATGCGCGCCGACGAGTGCACCATGTCGGCGGATGGCAATCCGACGGCTTCCGGCTGGACCTATACCTGGAGCCGCAGCGGCGACTACGGCGTCACCGCCACCTGCAGCGGCTCGTCCGATCGGGCCACCGCGACCGTGCGCGGCCTCTCGGTCGTGCTCCGAGCGATGTTCGGCACCAACCGGTACACCTCGGCCAGCAGCGTCGATCGGATGTCGCTCGACGAGGTCGCCAACAACATGAAGGCCGACCCGTCGATCCGGGTGTACGTCGACGGCCACACCGACTGGCGGAACACCGTTCGGTACAACGCCTGGTTGGCGCAACGCCGCGCGAATTTCATCCAGGGTGAACTGGTCAAGCGCGGGATCGACCGGAGCCGATTGATCGTCCGGGGCTTCGGCGAGTGCAAGCCGGCCGCCTCGAACGAGACCGAGGATGGCATGGCCCAGAATCGTCGGGTCGAGGTCAATCAGGTGGAGACGGCGACTCCGGAAGCGGCCGATACTTGCGCCGAGTCCGGCCCGCGTGGGGCGAGCAAGATCGGGCGACCGGGCGAAGACTGACCCCAGGAAGCCCGGCCCCTTAGCCACTAAGCTGCAACTGCAGAGGGCCACCGAAATCGGTGGCCCTCTGTCGTTTTCTCGATTGGCCCCGGGACGACCCCGTCGCCGACGGTCAGCCCCGCCCCTGCTCCCCGCTGGCGCCGGATCGGGTCGGCACCGCGAACTCTCCGGTCTCGCCCCCAACCTCCGGTTCGTCGACCCGGACGGCGATCGCCGTGGGCCATCGAATCAGGACCACGCCCGACAGGCTCACGACCGCCCCCAGCAGCATTCGGCCCGTTACCGGCTCGCCGGCGAGCGCCCAGCCGAGGAACACCGCCACCGTGGGATTGACGTACGCGGAGGTGCCGACCATCTGGGGAGTGGACTCTCGAAGGAGGTAGGTGAACGCGGTAAAGCCGATGATGCTGCCGAACACGACGAGATATCCGGTGGCCACGAGCGACGCGGCCGACACCTGGCCGAGATCCAGGGCGGACCCCTCGCCGATTAGAAGCGCGAACAGCAGCAGCTGCGCTCCCCCACCGAGCATCTTGATGCCGGTTGCCATGGCGGGGCCGGTCGCGAGGTGGTGGCGGTGGGAGTAGACCGCCCCCGCGGCCCACGCCATTGACGCGCCGAGCAAGGCGACCACGCCGCCGAGCGACACCGGATCGGGCCCCGCCGAGCGGGTTGTCAGCAGCGCCAGTCCGGCCAGCCCGAGCGCGATACCGACGACCACCCGCGGATTGGGCTTTCGGCGATCGAGCAGACTCTCGAAAACCACCGTCCAAATCGGTGAGGTCGAAGCCATCAGGGCGGTCCGCCCCGAGGGAACGTGCTGCTGGGCCCAGACGACGAGGCCGTTTCCAAGCACGAAGAACAGCGTCCCCATCAGCGCGGCGTGCCCCCAGACGCGGATGGCGGGAAGTGGCTCGCGCTGGAGGAGCGCCCAGAGCAACAGCACGCCCCCCGCGATGACGAATCGGACCCCCGCCAGCAAGAACGGGGGCATCGTGGCGATGGCAACTTGGATGGCGAGGTAGGTCGATCCCCAGAGGATGTAGATCGCCGCGAACGCCCAGAAGATCTTGGCCCGCCGCCCCCCGTCGGTCACCCTGATGGAGCAGCCTCCGCGGCGGGCGGCCCCGCGCTAGGCAGCTCCTCGGTAAACCCGCTGTCGGTTCCACCGTGGACGAACTCCTGGCGGTACATCCGGAGGATCTCGAAGAAGTAGGAAAGGGCGAGCGGCCCCACCAGCAAGCCGAGAATCCCGAAGTAGCTCACCCCGGCTACCGCGCCGACCAGGGTGACGAGCGGGTGGATCGACGCGAAGCGGTTGTAGACGACCGGGCGAATGACGTAGTCGATGATTCCGGTCGCCACCAGGTTCCAGATCAGCAGGAATCCGGCGGCCCCGAACCGGCCATCGAAGGCCACGACAGCGACGCCGGGCCCCCAGATCATCCCACTCCCCACCACGGGCAGGACCGCGAACACCACCGTGACCACGCCCCAGAACAGGGGATTCGCGAGGCCGGTGAACGCGAAGCCCAACGCCACCGCCGTTCCCTGGGCGATCGCGGTGAGTCCGGTTCCGATGACGGTCGAGACCGAAACCGCCTGGAACCGCTCCCGGAGGAGCGTGGTGTTCGCGGGCGAAAACGGGATGTAAGGCCGCACGGCATGCCAGACGTCGTCGGGACGGATCAGGAGGTAGTAGAGCCCGAACAGCGCGAACAGGATGTTGAGGGCGAGACGGGTGGCGGTGCCGAGGAGCGAGACCGCGTTGCCGCCCAACCAGGTTACCAGGCCCTGGCCGACCTTGAGCAGCTCGGCACCGACGTCGAATGGACCAACCCGCATCTCGCGGAGCCGGCCCAGCAACGGGCCGGCTACGACCTTGCCCGCCATGTCCTGGGCCTGGTTGACCAGAACGCTGGCGAACACGAAACCCGGGATGACCAGCACCAGCAGGGTGAGGATGACGACCAGGGATGCCGCGGTGGGAGGTTTGACCCAGCGACAAAGCCAGCGGTGAATCGGCCCCAGAATGACGTAGAGGACCGGAACCGCGATCAGTCCGGTGGCATACGGCGCCAGGGCGATGGCCAGCCCGATGGCAAGGAGGGCCAGGACGATGGCCGCCCGCTGGTGTCTCGAATCGAAGAAGGCCATTGCCTAAGTGTAGGGGCTGCCTTGGAGGATGGTCAACCGGGGCTGTATCCTTAGTCCGCGCCAACACGACCGAGCCCATCGGATGAGCGACCCAACGGCCCCCGCAATCGCCGCCGAGCACAGCGCCGAGCCGCTCCTCGTCGCCGACTTGGAGCGGGTCCGCTTCGCCAACCAGGCCTTCGCCAACCTGATCGGGGTTCCTCGCTCCGAGATCGAGGGGAAGGCCGTTGACCAAGTCGTCACCATCCTGGAAGAGCCGCTGGTGGTCGATCGGCTCCGCAACGCCTTGCGGCAGGGCCAGCCATTCCGGGGCGAGACCTCGATCTTCTCGGTCGGGGGGGAAGCCGTGCCGGTCGACTTGACGGTGATCCCCGTCTCGGGCGCGGTCGAGCCGCTCTTCGTGGTCTCCGGACGAGACCTGACCCAGACCAAATCGCTCGAGCATCGGCTCTGGCAAGCACAGCGGCTCGACGCCGTCTCGACGCTCGCCGACGGGATCGCCCACGAGATGAACAACGTGGTCCACGTGTTGGCCGGCTATTCGGCATTGATCGCCAAGACCGGCCCCGCGGCCGTCGCGGGACCGGCCGACCTCGCCGCGATCGAGCGGGCGGCCCGCCGAGGCGAGGCGCTGTTGACCGACCTGTTGGATTTCGCCCGCCGGAAACCGCCGGTTCGTCAACCGATGGATCTGAACGCCGTGGTGGCCCGATGGCAGGACCTGCTCGCCATCATGGTCGGCGCCGACATCCGCCTGGTGGTCGATCTCGCGATCGGATTGCCCCCGATCCACGCCGACAAGTCCGAGATCCAACACATTCTGATCAACCTGGTCGCCAACGCCCGCGGCGCGATGCCAACCGGCGGGACCCTAACGATCACCACGCACGCCGTCCTCCCCGACCAGGCGATCCGCCAGGAAGCCACCGACGACTGGGTGGGGCGCTACGTCGTGTTGACCGTGACGGACAGCGGCACCGGGATGACGCCGGACGCCCGAGCCCGAGCGTTGAACGGATACACGGGTGCGGGTCTCGGGCTGCCCACGGTCCAGGGAATCGTCCGGGAATCGGGTGGTCTCCTCTGGATCCGCACCCCGCCGACCGCGGGCACCTCGGTCGAGATCCACTTCCAGGCCCTCGAACACGACCCCCGGGGCAAGCAGCCCTCGCGTCCAACCGAGGCCCCTCCAGCCGAGGGTTCCGAGACGATCCTGTTGGTCGACGATGACCCGCTCGTTCTCCGGGTGGCTCGCCGCGGCCTCGAGCAATGCGGCTACCGGGTCCTGGCGGCGCAGGGTGCCGCCGAGGCCACCGCGATCGCCGCCGAGCGCGGCGAGGAGATCGCGCTGCTGATCACCGACGTGATGATGCCCGGGCAGCGGGGAACCGGCTTGGCCGCGGAACTGGCCGCCGACTGGCCCCACCTCAAGGTCTTGTTCATCTCGGGCTATCCCGGGGCGGCGGTCGACATCGGTAACGGGGCCCCGGCCCTCCAGCTCAACAAGCCGTTTTCACCCGATGAATTGGCGGTCGCGATCCGTCAGGTCCTGGGCTGACGATCATCGACCGAGGCGCGCCGCCATCGCGAGCCGCCTAACGGCGCTCACCACCCAAAACCCCCCGCAGCACCTTCCAGACCGTTTCGGCGACGATCTCTTGGCCCCGGGCCGTGGGGTGGATCCCGTCTTCCTGGTTGAGCGAATCGACCCCGGCGACGCCATCGAGAAGAAACGGGATCAGGGCCGCCCGGTTGGCGCGGGCCAGCTCGGGATAGACGGCGCGAAAGGCGCGAGTGTAGTCGGCGCCGAGATTGGGCATCGCCTCCATCCCGACCACGACGAGCCGGGGCGCCGGGGTCAGTGTTTTCGCCCGGTCGAGAATGGTCTGGATGTTGGCCCTGGTGGAATCGGGAGGCTGGCCCCGTAGTCCGTCGTTCGCGCCGGTCTCGACCACCAGCACGGCCACTCGTCCCTGGTCGAGGACCCAATCGATCCTGGCCAAGGCCCCAGCGGAGGTCTCCCCGCTGACTCCTCGATTCACCGTTCGGTAATCGAGACCCGCCGAATCGATCTTCCGTTGGATCAACGCGGGGTAAGCCAGGTTGGGATCGGGGAGCCCATAACCGGCGGTCAAGCTGGTGCCGAGAAACACCACCAGCGGCGTCGAATCCGGCTCCTGGGCCCGGGCCACCGATGCCGGGGCCGGAGAGGGCGCCGGCGGGGCCGGGGACGGGTTATCGCCGCACCCCGCCACCAGGCTCGCAACCAGCGTGAACCGACAAGCGTATCCCACTATCATTGAGCCCTATGACGAGTTCCGCGAACGGCACCATGTTGAGTTGTGAAGGACTGACCCAGACCTATCTTTCTGGTGGTCGGCGCCTGACCGTGCTGAACAATATCACCTTCAGTCTCGAACGGGGCGGCTTCCTTGCCATCGTCGGCCCATCGGGGAGCGGCAAGACCACGCTGCTCGGCCTCTTGGCCGGCTTGGACCGCCCGAGCGCCGGCCGGGTGGTGCTCGACGGTCACGACCTCGGTTCGATGACCGAGGACGAGCGGGCAGAGCTCCGGTCACAGAAGGTCGGCTTCGTCTTCCAGTCGTTCCACCTGATCCCGACCCTGACGGCGCGGGAGAACGTCCAGGTGCCGCTCGAGCTCCGAGGCGAGCCCGCTGAGGAGCGAGCCCAGGAACTGCTGGCGCGGGTGGGTCTGGGCGATCGCTCCCATCACTACCCGTCGCAACTCTCCGGGGGGGAGCAGCAGCGGGTGGCCCTGGCTCGGGCATTCAGCGCCCGACCCCAGATACTCTTCGCCGACGAGCCCACCGGCAATCTCGACGCCAAGACCGGCGGCTCCATCGTCGACCTGATGACCGGATTGAACCGGGAGATCGGGACGACGCTGGTGTTGGTCACTCACGATCGGGACCTCGCCGCCAAGGCGCGTCGGATGATCCGGCTGGCCGACGGCAACGTGGTCGAAGACATAACTCACTCATGAACCTACCATTCGTGTTTCGCCTGGCCTGGCGCGAGAGCCGGGCGGCCCGGCGCCGGCTCGGCCTCCTGGTCGGCTCGGTGGCGGCCGGCGTCGCGGCGCTGGTCGCCATCAACGGCTTCACCGACAATCTCCGCACCTCGGTGGGGGCCCAGGCCAAGGCCCTGCTCGGCGCGGACCTCAACATCAGCGGTAGGAAGCCGTTCCCCGAGCGGATCGAGTCATGGGCCGATTCGATGCTGGCGGCCGACAGCGCCGGCGGCGGGGCCAAGGCGCGGGTCACGGCCTTCGCCGCGATGGCTTTCGTCCCTCGAACCACCGGGGTCCGGCTGGTCCAGGTCCGCGCCGTCGGCCCCGGCTACCCGTTCTACGGCGAGATCACCACCAGCCCCGCCGACCGGTGGCGGGCCCTCGGGGAAGGCGGCAAGGTCCTGGTCGACCCGACCCTGTTGCCCGCGCTGGGGGCCGAGATCGGCGACACGCTCTCGTTAGGCAACAGTCGCTTCGTGATCGACGCCACGGTCAACAACATCCCCGGCGACGTGGGCGTGGCCTCGGCGTTCGGACCGCGGATCTTCATCGCCGACCGCGACCTCGCCGCCACCGGCCTGGTCCAGTTCGGCTCCCGAGTCGACTACGATCTCTACCTCAAACTCGGCGATCCGGCGAAGGCCCAGGGCATCGCCCAGAAATACAGCCTGCCGTTCCGCGACCTCCGCTACCGGGTCCGCACCGTGGAGGACGACCGCCAGGACCTGACCGACACCCTGACCAGGCTGGGCAACTACCTCGGCCTGGTGGCGTTGGTGGCGCTGCTCTTGGGCGGGCTCGGGGTCGCCAGCGCCACCCATCTGTTCATCCGGCAGAAGCTCCCCACCATCGCCGTCCTCCGCTGCCTCGGCGCCACCGCGGCACAGGTCTTCCTGGCCTACCTGGCTCAGGCCCTGGCCATGGGCCTGCTCGGAAGTCTGGTCGGCGCCGGTCTGGGCGTCGCGATCCAGCAGGTCCTCCCCCGTTTGGTGGCCGATCTCCTCCCGGTCGACGTCACCATCGCCGCGTCGCCGATGGCCCTGATCGTCGGGATCAGCCTCGGTATCTGGGTCGCCGCGGTGTTCGCGCTGCTGCCGCTCCTGGGCGTGCGGCGGATCTCCCCGCTCGCCACCCTGCGACGCACCGACGAACCGGCCCCGGGGCGACGCGATCCGCTGACCTGGCTCGCCTTCGGGCTCCTGGCCGCGAGCGTCGTCGGTCTCGCCGCGGTCCAGGTCAGAAACCTCGAGGACGGCCTCTACTTCGCCGGCGGTGTCGGCGCCGTGGTGCTGGTGCTCTGGCTGGCTTCGCTCGGCTTGATCAAGGGCCTGCGGCGCTATTTCCCCACCAAGCTGCCGTACCTCTGGCGTCAAGGCCTCGCCAATCTCTACCGGCCCGCGAACCAGACCGGCACCGTGATCCTGGCACTCGGCTTCGGCGCGTTCCTGCTGGCGACGCTGTTCCTGGTCCAGTACAACCTGCTCCGAGAGTTCCGGGTCGGGGGCGCGCTCGGAGGGCGGCCCAACCTGATGTTCTTCGACATCCAGAAGAGCCAGGTCGCCGGAGTCGAGACCATCTTGGCGGAAGGGGGGCATCCCGGCACCGCGCCAGTCCCGATCGTGGCGATGCGGATACACTCCCTGAAGGGCGCGTTGGTTCGACCGCCTGGCACCGCGATCGACACCACGGAGGACGAAGGCGACACGGCGCCGCCCGACTCGACCCGGGCGAGCGGTTCGGGCCAAGGGGGGCCGCGGCGGCCGGGCGGTTGGGCGGTTCGCCGGGAATATCGATCGACCTATCGCGACACGCTCACCGACTCGGAGACGCTGGTTTCCGGCGAGTGGTGGACCGGACCGCGTGGCGACGGCCCGGGCCGGGTCTCGCTCGATCGCGACGTGGCCGACGAGCTCCAGGTCGTGGTGGGCGACGACATCGTCTGGGACGTCCAGGGCGCCCTCATCCCGACCCGAGTCGCGAGCCTGCGGGAAATCGACTGGGGCCGGTTCCAGACCAACTTCTACGCCGTCTTCGAACCCGGACTCCTCGAGCAGGCTCCCCAGATGGCCGTCGTTCTGGCCCGAGCCGACAGCGCCGCGGACCGGGGTCGCCTCCAGCGACAAATCGCCGAGCGGTATCCGAACGTGTCGGCGTTCGACCTCTCCCAGGTGCAGCAAGCCATCGAGGGGGTCCTCGACAAGGCGACGCTGGCGGTGCGTTTCCTGGCGCTCTTCAGCCTCGCCGCCGGCACCATCGTCCTGATCGGCGCAGTGACGACTGCGCGATTGCAGCGGCTCCGGGAGGGGGTGTTGCTCAAGACCCTCGGCGCCACCCAGCGCCAGGTGCTTCGGATCCTGGTCACCGAATACGTGGCGTTAGGCGTCGCCGCCGCGCTGGTGGCGATCGTGCTCTCCTCCGGGGCGGGATGGGCGTTGGCCAAGTTCGTCTTCGAGGCCCGCTTCGACCTCCCGGTGGTGTCCTTGTCGGGGCTGACCGCCCTCTTGATCGGGCTCACCCTCGTGGTGGGACTCTGGAGCAGCGCCGAGGTCCTCAAACGCCCGCCGCTCGAGATTCTTCGCGGGGAGTAGGGGGCCCCTTGCCCACGGACCCGGGGCCCCTAGGTTCCAGCCATGCTGACGATCGATCTTGGTGGGAAACGGGCCTTCGTGGCCGGCGTGGCCGACGACGGTGGGTTCGGGTTCGCGATCGCCAAGGCCTTGGCCGAAGCCGGCGCCACCGTGTGCGTGGGAACCTGGCCGCCCGCGATGGGCATCTTCGAGAAACTGCTCGAGCGGGGCAAGATGCAGCAGTCGATGGCCCTGGCGGACGGGTCGCGACTCGCCTTCGAGCGGATCTACCCCCTCGATGCCGCCTTCGACGTGATCGAGGACGCACCCAGCGAGATCCGGGAGAACAAACGCTATCGCGAACGCGGTGATTTCTCGATTCGGGGCCTGACCGATCGATTCGTCGCCGATTTCGGGACACCCTGCCTCGACGTCGTGGTCCACAGTCTCGCCAACGGCCCCGAGGTGAAGCTGCCCCTGCTCGACACCAGCCGCCGGGGGTATCTCGACGCGATCAGCGTGAGCGCGTACAGCAACATCTCCCTGATTCGCCACTTGGCGCCGCTGATGCGTCCGGGCGGGTCGTTCCTGTCGCTCACCTACATGGCGAGCGAACGGGTCATCCCCGGATACGGCGGCGGGATGTCCTCCGCCAAGGCGGCGTTGGAGTCGGACACCCGCACCCTGGCGTTCGAGGCGGGCCGCCGGCACGGCGTTCGGGTCAACACCATCTCGGCGGGACCGTGGGCGTCGCGGGCGGCCACGGCGATCGGGTTGATCGGCCGGATGATCGACTACACCAGGAAGCACAGCCCGCTCACCCGGACTTTCGAGGCCACCGACGTCGGGGCCGCCGCCGCATTCCTGGCCAGTCCTTTGGCGGCGGCGATCACCGGGACCGTGCTGTATGTCGACAACGGATACCACGCGATGGGTATGGGGGTCGAAGAACCGAGCCCACCGACCCCAACCGAGTAGCGATGACGGCCCGAACGACTCTCGCGGCGGCCGGCCTGCTGGGAGCGTTAGGCGTGGCGTTCGGCGCCTTCGGCGCCCACGCCCTCCTGGGAACGCTCTCTTCCGCCGACTTCGCCACCTTCGAGACCGCGACCAGGTACCACCTCATCCACGCCGTGGCGCTCCTCGGCCTCGGCCTGTGGCTCGAACGGTCTCCCGAACCGCGCCTGGTCTGGGCCGCCCGACTGATGACCCTCGGCATCGTGGTGTTCTCGGGCAGCTTGTATCTGCTCGTCACCCTCGACCAACGTTGGCTCGGCGCCGTCACCCCGATCGGGGGCGTCGCGCTGATCGGGGGCTGGTTGCTGGTGGCCGGCGCCGGACTGGGTCGGTTGCGGGCTGGCTGATGCAGCGCCACCTGCCTCTGCTCGACGCCCTCTCCACCTGGCAGACTCGGGCACGGCAGCGGTTTCCCAAGATCATCCCGTGCCGCCCCGGCTGCTCCGCCTGTTGTCAAGGACCCTTCGACATCCCGACCGCCGACGTCGCGGTCGTCCTCGAGGGGTTTCGGGCGCTACCTCGGGACGACCGGCGGGCCATCCTGACCCGGGCCCGGGCGGACGTCGAGGCGATGCGGGCGCTGGTGCCGGGATGGATCGACCCCTACGACATCGCGGACATCGGGGAGGAGGCCTTCGACCGGGCAATCGAGAGCCACGCTGACCGGCCCTGCCCATTGCTGGACGACGAGGGCCGCTGCCTGATCTATGCCCACCGACCGGTGGTGTGCCGGATCATCGGGATCGGGCTTCTCGCCGAAAGCGGCAGCGTGCTCGAGAACGAGTGCCCGATCCAGGATCGGTTTCCGGGGTATCCCGGGCTGCCGCCGTACCCGTTCCCGCTGGAGCAATACGAAGCCAAGGCGGAAGCGGCCAACCGCGAAGCGGCCGAGGCTCTCCTCGGCGACGGCGACCGCCACCGCTTCGAGACGACGATCGCGGCCGCCTTGGTCAAGTGGGGCGCCGCCGACGAAGAGGCGCCCTAGCCGGCGGACGGTCCCCCGAAATCCGGTCGTCCCTGGCGTGCGACGCCCGGCTCGATTCACTTTCAGCGCATGGGCATTCTCCGCGATCTGGTGCGCGGCACCAATGCGCACATCGACCCGGTAGCGGCCGTCGAAGATGTCCCCTGGGAGATGGCCGGTCGCCGAGCTCCCGGCCTGCCCCACTCCATCTGGCAGCTGCTCGGTCACTTGAACTACTGGATCGACTTCGTCCTCAAACGGATCGAGGGCGTCGCCCTCACGCTGCCGGCCCACGCCTCCGAGAGCTGGCCGGCGGACACCGAGCCCCGGGACCAGGCGGCCTGGGATCACGAGGTGGCGCTGCTCAGGACCAATCTCGGTCAACTGGAGGTTCTGGCCGAGGCCAAGGCATCGACGCTCGCCCGGATCGCCGACGCGAAGATGGGGTGGACGGTGGAGTCGTACCTCTGGTTGCTGGTGGCGCACAACAGTTACCACACCGGGCAAATCGTCCAAGTTCGCCAGGCGCTCGGCGCCTGGCCGCCGGCCCGGGGCAGCCTTACCTGGTAGCCGTCCGGAGCGCCCGAACGGCCTGGTCCGGAAAGTCGGTGAAGATACCGTCGACGCCCAGCTCGGCGAGCCGGCGGTATTCGGCGAGCGGATCGCCCTTGTAGCCCGCGGGAAGGAATTCCCGGTCGGCCCGCACCGTCCAGACGTGGACCACCAGGCCGGCCGCGTGGGCATCGCGCACCAGGGTCGAGGGCGCCAGCAGCTCGCCGTTGGGCGAGACCGGCTGAACCAGCGCTCGGGCCGGGCCGATGCCATTGGCGTAGCTCGCGACGAATGACAGCCCCGCCGGGGTCATCAGCTCGCGATAGCCGCGCGCGTCGCCTCGAGCCGTCGCATCGGCCGGACGCCCGGTCGCGTCGACCAGCTGGATCAGACTCAACTCCGTCCGCCCGCGGGCGCGCTGGAGGTTGCCGACCTCGAACGATTGGATGAAGACCGGGTCCGTTCGCCGGCGATAGCCCTCGCGGTGGAGCGCGTCGATCACCGCGTCGGTGATTCGCAACCCGAGCGACTCGTGATACGACGGGTGCTTGGTCTCCGGATACAGACCGATCCTCCGGCCAAGCCGAGCCTCCTCCTGCCGCACGAATTCGAGGATCTCGTCGAAGGTGGGGATCTCGAACCGGCCATCCCAGTAGTGGGAGCGATACGGCAGCCGCTCGCGAGCCCGCAACGTCTTGACCTCGGCCAGGGTGAAATCCTCGGCAAACCAGCCCGTGACGCTGTCGCCGTCGATGGTCTTGGTGGTCTTCCGGTTGGGGTACTTCTCGGCGACATCGGTGGTGCCGCCAATCTCGTTTTCGTGACGGGCGATCAGGACGCCGTCCTTGGTCATCACCAAGTCCGGCTCGATGAGATCGGCGCCCTGCGAAACGGCCAGCCGATAGGCCTCGATGGTGTGTTCGGGACGATGCCCGCTGGCGCCCCGATGGGCGATTATCAGGGGACGGGGCCAGTCGCTCACCAGCGCTCCGACCATGACCAACGAAATCCAGGACATGCCGAACGTTCGCCTCGGTCGGTCACAATGCCGTCAACTGACGCCGACCCGGCTGACGCTCTTGACCAGCCGGTACATGAACTCGAGTCCCTCGTAGAACGCTTTGGCCGACACCCGCTCGTTCATGCCGTGGGCGTTGGGATCGGTGTAGAACAGGCCGGACACCCCATAGACCGGAATTCCCGCGTTGCGGAGGTAGAGCCCGTCCGTGGCCCCGGTGCTCATGGTCGGGATCACCGGCACGTTCGGCCACATCTGGTTGGTGATCCGCTCGATCTGGCCCATCAGATCGGGGGTCAGCGGGGACGGCGGGCTCGGAGTCGCGGCGGTTCTGATGGCGACCGACACCTTGGGATCGCCGATCACCCGCTCGATGGTCGCCCGGACGTCTTCCGGTGATTCGTCGGGCAGCACCCGGCAGTTGACGTTGGCCCTGGCCCGTTGCGGCAACGCGTTGGAGGCGTGGCCACCCTCGAGCATGGTCGCCACGCAGGTGGTCCTGAGCTGGGAATTGTAGCGAGGGTCCTCCGACAACACCCGGGCCGCCGCGGCATCGCCCGGGTTCGCCGCCAGGGCACGCATCGCGGCACCCGTGGGACCAGAAACCGTCGCGGCGGAGCGCTCGAAGTAGGCCTTGGTGACTTCGTTGAGGCGGACCGGAAAATCGAAGCCGCCGACCTTCACCAGCGCGGCCCCGAGATGGGTGATGGCGTTGTCCTTGAGCGGAACCGAACTGTGGCCGCCGGGGTTGGTCGACTCCAGAGTGAGATTGACGACCTTCTTCTCGCTCGCTTGGACGTCGTTCGACAACTTCTGTCCGTCGCGGACCCGACCGCCGCCACCCTCGTTGAAGGCGTACTCGGCGTCGATCAACTCACGGCGGTTGGCGAGGAGCCACTTCACCCCGTTTTCGGGGCCTCCCTCTTCGTCGGCGGTGAGCGCCACGATGATGTCCCGATCCGGCACGAAACCCTCGGCCTTGAGGCGCATCAGCAGGGTCAGGTGGATGGCACCTTCGTCCTTGTCGTCGGCCACCCCGCGGCCATAAAACGTCCCGTCTTTCTCGATGAACTCGAATGGCGGCAGAGTCCAGTCCTCGGCCTTGGCCTCGACCACATCGATGTGGGAGAGCAGCAGGATCGGTTTCTTGCCCATGGAGCGCCCCGGCAACCGGGCGATCAGGTTGCCCTTGCGGGGAGCGTTCTCGACCACCACCACGTCCGATTCGGGGAAGCCAGCCGCTTTGAGGCGCGCCGCCATGGCGTGGGCGGCTTTGGCGGTGCTGCCGGAGCTCTCGGTGGTGTTGATCTCGACCAGTTCCCGGAGGAGGGCACGGGCAGTCGAGTCCCATTTGGATCCCGGTAGCTGCGCCTGGAGGGCCGGTGCAATCGTCAACAAGGAAAGCAGGGCAACGACGAGCGGCATGGGCAGACCGGGTGCGGGGTGATCGAGCGGGCGCCGTCGGCGGCGCGTCCGGGACGGCCTGAATCTGGGGCCATCCCTGATCCATCGCCACCCTGGCCATCGTCACCGTGTTACTCGCGGTCGGCCCCGCGCCGACCATCGGCGTTGCAGTCCGTTCGACCTGGCTGAGTGGCCGGGCGCCTCCGCCCGCCAGCTCAGTCCGCCTTGAGCGAATCGACCGGATCGACCCGCGCGGCGCGGCGGGCGGGCCAGTAACTCGCGATCGCGGCGGTCAGCACCAGCCCCACGCTCGCGGCGACCAGAACCGGCGGGTCGCTCGGCGTCACCCCGAAGAGCAACGATCTCATCAGCAGGCTCAGTCCCTGGGCGACCACCACCCCGATCGCGATCCCCCAGAGTGCCAGCACGATCCCCTCCCGAACCACCATCCGCAGTACGGCGCCGCGCGAGGCTCCCAAGGCGGTCCGAATGCCCAGCTCTCGGGTCCGTTGGTTCACCGAGTGGGCGACGATCCCATAGACGCCGGCGGCGGCGAGCCCGAGCGAGACCGCCGCGAACAGCGCCAGTAATCCAGCCACGAATCTGGTCCGGGCCCAGGCGGTACCGAGAAGCGCGGTCAGCGGCATCACTTCGAAGATCGGGAGCTGGTCGACCGAGGCGACCGAGGCGCGAATCGGGCGTTCGAACCGGGCCGGATCGCCGGCAACCTTGACCAGGACCGTTCGAAACGCGTAGCTGAACTGCCGATAGGGCGTGTAGACGCTGGCCACCTGGGTGCGTTCCAACGAGCCGTACGGTACGTCGCCGACCACGCCCACGATGGTGATAGCCGAGTCCGCCGAGGTCCACCGCCGGCCACCCCCGAACCAGATTTGCTGCCCGAGGGGATCCTGGCCGGGGAAGAACCGGCGGGCGGCGGTCTCATTGATGACCGCGACGCCGGGCCGGTCGGCTCGATCATCGTCGCGAAAGGCCCGGCCCGCGAGGAGCGGAATCCCGAGGGTGGCGAAGTGATCCGGCCCGACGTAGTGGCGAGAGATTCGGGGCGCCTGGTCCGGGGACGGCTCCGGTCGCCCGGCGACGAACAGCGTGGAGATGGCGCAAGCGCCGAGCGGGGCGCAGCCGTCCACCGTGGCCAGGGTGACGCCGGGAACCGCCCGCACGGCCTCGAGGACCCGGTCGATGATCTCCGGGGCCCGGTCGGAAGGATAGCGAACGTCGGACGGGGAGATCCGAAAGGTCAGGATCCGCTCCGGATCGATGCCTAACGGCGCGGCCTGGGCCCGCCGCAGGCTCTGGTAGAGCAGTCCGCCGCCCACCGCGAGCGCCAGGGCGATGGCTACCTCGCCGACGACCAGAGCCGCGTGGGTTCGAGACCGCCCGGCACCCGCCTGGGGCCCGCCCGACCGCAGCGCGGCCGCCAAGTCGGTCCGGCCCGCCCGGAACGCGGGGATGAGACCGGAGATCAGGACCGCGACGATCGAGGCGGCCAGCGCGATGCCCAGGACCCGCCAGTCGATGCTGGCTCGGGCAAAGTCGCCCACCGCACCCCACATGTTGCCGGGCCCGGGGCGGGCGGATGGAAGTCGGACCACCTCGATCGCGAAGGCGGCGAGCAGGACCCCGAGCCCCGCGGCCACCGCGCCAAGCAGGGCGCTTTCGGTGACCAGCTGGCGGATCACCCGGAACCGGCCGGCGCCTAACGCCAGACGCACCGTCACCTCCCGCTGCCGAGCCACCACCTCGGCGAGGCCGAGGCCAGCCACGTTGAGGCAGGCCAGGAGAAGGAAGCCGCCGACCGCGACGATCAGCAGTCCGAGCGCCGGCCGGCTCCCGGCATCGACCCGTGCCTCGGCGAGGGCCACCGCCGTCGCACCCCAATGCTCGGCCTCGTCATCGCTGTCGGGGATCGCCGCGGCGATCCGCTCACCTACCACCGCGAGCTCCGACCGAGCGGCCTCCAACGAGACGCCGGCACGCAGTCGGCCCGCGACGCTGATGAAATTCTGGTCGGTGGTCAGGTAGTCGCGATAGCTCAGGACCGGTGCCATGGCCTGGGGGATCCAGAGGTCGGCCCGGCCGCCGAGCCCGACGAACCCCGCCGGCATGACGCCAACGACCGTGAGCACCTCGCCGTTGACCGAGATGGGCCGTCCGATCACCGCCCGGTCGCCGCCGAATCGCGCCACCCAAAGACGATGCCCCAGCACCGCGGTGGGAGCGCCGCCGGGCCCTCGGTCCTCGTCGGCACTGAAGACCCGACCGGCCAAGGGCCGGGCTCGCAACATGGTGAAGTAATCCGCCGACACGCTCTCCGCCGTCACCCGCTCGGGCTCGTCGCCGCCGGCCAGGTTGAGGTCGGCCGGGCCAAACGCGGCAACCTGGTCGAACGACCGAGTCGCTTCTCGGAGCGCTTCGAACCGAGGGAACGACCAGCGCACCAGGCGCGGCTCGCCGGGCCCGTTGGAGGCGGTCCGGTAGATCATGACCAGCCGGTCGGCTGCCTCGAAGGGCGGTGGCCGGAAGAGGGCTCCGGACACCAGGCTCACCACGATGGTCGCCCCGGCGATTCCGGTGGCCAAGGTCGCGATGACCGTGGCGGCGTACCCAGGCCGGCGGCCGAGGTTCCGGAGCGCGAACCGGAGTTCACGGATGGCATCGATGATCAACCGCACCCCCACATTTCAGTGGTCGTTCCGACCGTAAAGCACCGGGCGTACCACCGACACCAGCTAGTTAAGTAATTGTCAATAAAAGAGATATAGGCTTGACCTCGAAGTCGAGCTGTTCGTTTCTGGGACCATCCGCGCGGATCCGGGACACCCCAAACGCGAAGGGAGCCAGACTCCAGTCTGGCTCCCCCGTTGCACCTCGGCCCCGTCTCGTTCAGAAGCTCGCTTTGATCCAGTAGGCGTGGAGAACGATCAGCGCCAGAATGATCGCGGCCGCGATGATCAGCGGCCAGACGAAGAGATTGCTGAAGAGTTTGGAATCCTGCTTCAGGTGCATGTAGAACATCGCGACCAGCGCGAACTTGGCGGCCGAGAGGATCAAGAGGATCGGAACCACCAACGGCTCGATGAGGGCGTGCATCGGCCAGTCGGGGCGCCGGCCGACCTCGAACGCCAACACCTCGAGAGCGGTGAGGACGAAGAGGACGGCGGCGATCTTCCCGTAGAGCCCCGGGGTGGGGTGGGCGTGATCCTCGTGACCGTGGGCAGCAGCATGAGCGTCCATGAGTCGGATCTTTCGCTAACGCATCAGGTAGACGACGGGGAAGATCACGATCCACACCACGTCGACGAAGTGCCAATAGAGGGCCGCCATCTCGAGGTTGAGCGACTTGTCGGGGGTGAGCTTGCCGCGAACCGCGAGGTACAACATGGTCGAGAGCCAGATGACGCCGAGGGTCACGTGGCTCCCGTGGAAACCGGTCAGGGTGTAGAAGGTCGATCCGAAGAGGTTGGTGCTGTATCCCAACCCCTTGTGGTAGAAGTGGTAGAACTCGTAGACCTGCATCCCGACGAAGAAGAGCCCGCACAGCACCGTGGCGGAGAGCCAGGTCAAGAGCATCTTCCGGTCGCCCTTCTGGGCGCCGTAGAGCGCCAGTACCACGAAGAACGAGCTGAAGAGAAGCACGGCGGTCCCGAAGGTGACCAGCGGGATCTCGAAGATCGCCTCGCAGGTCTGCATCTTCCCGTCGAGCATGCACTGCGACTCGGTGTGCGGCAACGGCCCCACCAGGCTCTTGCCCTTGTAGACCAGGTAGGTCGAGATCAGCGACGCGAAGAACAGGCATTCCGATCCGATGAAGCCCCAGATGGCGATCTTCCGGCTATTGAGCCCGGTCGAGGTCCAGTGGTGCTCGTCGACGTGCCCCGAATCCGCGTGCGCGGTAGCAGCGTGAGCCAAAGTCAGATCTCCTCGATCAAAGCAGGCCGTCTCGCGGCCGTTAGTGTCCAGTCGGTTCGAAGGCCCAGCGGTAGACGCTGAAGAACAGCCAGGCCGTCCCGAAGAGCGTGATCGCGTACCAGTAGTCCCATTGCCGGATCAGCATCAGGCTGCTCATCAGGATGGTGAGACCGATCGCCGCCATCAGCGGCCAGTACGACGGATTGGGCATGTGGATGTCGTCGCCGCTCACCCGAACGGGCTCCGGAAGCTTGCCACCGGCCGCGCGCCAGGCATCCCACTGCGGCACCGAACTCCCGACCCGAGGCAGGTTCGGGAAGTTGAACTCCTGCGGTGGCGACGGAATCGACCATTCCAGCGTGGCGCCGTGCCAGGGATCGGCCGGGGCGTTGGCCGGGCCCATCCAGGTCTTGATGATGTTGACGATGAAGAGCAGGAACGCCAGAACGATGACAAACGCGCCGACCGTCTCGACCTGGTTCAAGAACTCGAAGCCCAAGCCCTCGGGATAGGTGTAGACGCGGCGCGGCATCCCATGGAGCCCGAGGTAGTGCATCGGGAAGAAAGTCAGGTTCATGCCGATGAAGGTGAGCCAGAAATGCGCCTTGCCCAACTTTTCGTCGAGCAAGCGCCCGAAGATCTTGGGCCACCAGTAGTACGCCCCGGCGGCGAGCCCGAAGATCGAGCCCCCGAAGAGGACGTAGTGGAAGTGGGCGACGATGAAGTAGGTGTCGGTCTGTTGGAGATCGGCTGGCGGCGAGGCGTGCATCACGCCGGACAGCCCCCCGACGATGAACAGCGCCACCATCCCCACCGCGAACAGCATCGCGGTCGTGAACCGGAGCGAGCCACCCCAGAGCGTCCCGATCCAGTTGAAGATCTTCACCCCGGTCGGAATGGCGATCACCATGGTCGCGAGCGAGAAGAAGGTGTCGGCGAACGGGCCCATCCCAGTGGCGAACATGTGATGGCTCCAGACCCCGAACCCGACGAACGCGATGAACACCCCGGAGAAGACCATCGCGGTATAGCCGAAGAGGGGCTTCCGGGAAAAGACCGGAAGCACTTCGGAGGCGATCCCGAACGCGGGAAGGATCAGGATGTAGACCTCCGGATGCCCGAAGATCCAGAACAGGTGCTGCCACATCACCGGGTCGCCACCGCCGTCCGGCATGAAGAAACTGGTGCCGAAGTTGCGGTCCATCATCAGGAAGACCAGCGCCACCGTGATGACGGGGAAGGCCAACAAGAGCAGGATCTGGACGATGAAGCTCATCCAGACGAACATCGGCATCCGAAGCAACGTCATCCCCGGGGCTCGGAGATTGATGATCGTGACGAAGAAATTCAGGGCCGCCGCGATCGACGCTATTCCGAGGATCTGGAGGCCGATCACCCAGAAATCGATGTTGAGTCCCGGAGCGGGCGCGGCCGCGGTCGAGGGAATCATCCGGGCCGAGGTCAGGTTTGCGTAACCGAACCACCCGCCATCGGGCGGCGCCCCGACCAGGAAGCTCACGTTGATGAAAATCGCGCCGAGGAGGAACACCCAGTAACTGAAGGCGTTCAGCCGAGGGAAGACCACGTCCCGGGCCCCGATCTGGAGCGGGATGAAAAAGTTGAAGAAGAAGGCGGACAACGGCATGACCCCGAGGAAGATCATGGTCGTGCCGTGCATCGTGAAGAGCGCGTTGAAGGTGTCGGGATCCACCAGCTTGCCGTTGGGCCCGATCAACTGCAATCGCATGATGACGGCTTCGATGCCGCCGATCAGGAAGAAGATGAACGCGGTGGCGCCGTAGAGGATGCCGATCCGCTTGTGATCGACCGTGGTGATCCAACTCCAGAATCCCGTCTTGGGATAGTGGTGCGGAATCGCCGGGGCCTTGTGCTCGAGAACCGATGTGGCCATGAGTGTCGTTCCTTCGCCTTACTGGTGCATCCGCAGGTACGCCACCAACGCCGAGATCTCCGCCTCGGTGAGGGGCCGGGGCAGAACCATATGGCTGCCCTGCTTCATGCCCTGCGGATCCCGAAGCCATTGGGCCAGCATGGATGGCGTGTTCTCGTACATGTTGGCGCCGATCGTGGTCCGGCCGCCCGTGTGTGACAGATTGGGGCCCCGGAGGTTCAAGGCGCCCGCAAGTGGCGTCCCGACCATCGCATGACAAGCGATGCAACCGCCCGACATGAAGGCCGCCTGGCCCTTGGTGTGAACGGTGTCCGCTTTCCAGGCACTGTCGATCGCAGCGGCGACCTTGCCGCCCTCGACGAGAGGCGAGCCGACCCGCTCCTTCGCCACCCAGGACTCGAAGTCGGCTTCCGACTTGACGATCACCCGGAGGCCCATTCTGGCGTGCTGAATCCCGCACAGCTCGGCGCATTGCCCACTGTAGTCGCCCACCGAGTCGGCGGTGAACCACAACGGGTTGATCTTCTTGTCGCGGGTGTTGTTGAAGATCGGAAAGACGTCGCGCTTCGAGGCCAACTGGGGCGACCACCAGCTGTGGAGCACGTCCGCGCTCCACATCCGCAGGTTCACCATCTTCCCGACCGGCACCACCAACTCGTTGGCCGTGACCACCCCGAGCTTGGGATAACGGTACTCCCACCACCACTGGTGCCCGATGACCTCGACATCGACCTGCGGGTTGGGCGCCGGCAACGAGGTCTTGACGATCGTCTTGACCGTGGGTACCGCTATGAAGGCGAGGATCACCGCGGGTATCACGGTCCAGATGATCTCGACCGTGGTGTTGCCGTGTGTCTGCTCGGGCTCCGGGTCGCCGGGTCTGGACCGGAACCGGAAGAGCGCGTAGACCAACGCCCCCTCGACCAGGACGAACACGACCACCGCCCACCACACGGTCGTCATGAAGAGATCGTCGATCAGACGGGTGATGTCCGAGCGGGGAAGCAGGGTAGTCTGGTGATAGTTCTGACTACACCCAGCGATGAGCACGAGGAGACCGAGCAAGCCGGCTCTGGTCAGCCACGCGCGCCAGACGCGTCCGGGGCTTCGTTCCATGCAGCGAGGATCCGAATGTGAGGGGCGAAATATGAGCCCGCCGAGCTGCCACTCGGGCGGCGCGAAGTTTAATGACCGCAAAGGGTTGGGTCAAGAAACCGCGACCCCATTCCGAGCCAGGAGGTCGCTTTTCCGCGGGCCGTCCCCCGCCAAAACCCGCCCCGGCGGCACCATTCCGCAAGCCCAGCTGCCGGGCTAAGTTGAATCGTCACCACGCGACGCGCCCGGCGGGGAGGCCCCGCCGGGCCGAACTTCTTATTGGCTGGACCAGCGGATGATCAACGAAATGCGGGAGAAGCTCGGCCGCGAGATCGAGGCGCTGACCCACGAGCTCACGGTCACCCTGCCGCAGGCCATCGCGACGGCCGTGGCGCTGGGCGACCTGCGCGAGAACTCCGAATACAAAGCCGCCCTCGAACGGCAACAGCTGGTCCAGGCCCGGCTCGGCCAGCTGCACGAACGATTGGCCCAGGTCAGCCAGCTCGCCAATACCGAGGCGCCCCGCGACCGGGTCGGCCTCGGCTCGAAGGTCACGGTCGTCGATATCGTCACCGAGGAAGTCGAGACCTACCAACTGGTCCTGGCCGAGATGATGGACATCGATGCGGGCCACATTTCGCTGGCTTCGCCCCTGGGCCGCGCGCTCACCGACCGCAAAGTGGGCGAGGAAGTGGTCCTCAAGCTGCCGACCATGGTTAGAAAGATCCGGATTACCCAACTCGTCACGGTGCATCAAGCGGAGCAAGGCTAATGGAGTTTCCTCCCAAGAAGATGCTGGTGGTCGGCGATCGAGTCCTGATCAGCCCGGAAGGCGGCGAAGAACGGACTCGGGTGGGTCTCTACCTTCCCGCCACCGCGATCGACACCCAGCAGGTGCAGGAAGGCCTCATCATCGCCACCGGCCCGGGCGACCCGGTACCCGACGCCTCGAGCTACGACGAGGAGCCCTGGAAGGCGGACGAAAAGACGCCCCGGTTCCGCCCGATGCAGGCCCGAGTCGGCGACCACGCGATATTCTTTCGCAAGGCGGCGGTCGAGATCAGCTTCGAGGACAAGAAGTACCTCGTGGTGCCGCAAGCGGCGATTCTCGTTCTGATCCGAGACGAATTGCCGATCTAGGTATCGATCATTCTCGAGGGGCCGATGGGCACAGCGCTCCCACCAGCTCGAACGATTCTCGCCCGGGGCCTCCGGCTTCGCTGCCCCGCCTGCGGTGGGCACCCCATCGTGCTGCGCTGGTTCCGGCTCTGCTCTTCCTGCCCGTCGTGCGGGCTCCACCTCGATCGCGACGAACCCGGTTACTGGCTGGGTAGCTACACGGTCAACTTGTTCGCGACCGAGGGTGCCTTCGTCACCTACTTCGTTGCCGCCCTGGTGGTGACCTGGCCGACCGTCCCTTGGACATTGGTGCTCTGGGGAGGGGTGGCGGTGGGTCTGGTCATCCCATTCCTGATTTTCCCCTTCACCAAGACCCTCTACCTCGCGATCGACCTGTGTCTGCGACCGCCAGGCCCGCCTGATCTCGCCACCCCGGTCGAGCGGGGCATTCCCAAGCCGGTCGCACCGACCGACCCCCGGAGAACCCGGTAACCAGAGCGCCGCAGCCGACCCCTCAGGGGATGGCCTTCGGCCCACAGCTCCCATCGGCACCGCGCACGGTGGGGTATTTCACGCCCAACTGCTCGAGGTAGGTGGGGTAGCGCGAGGGATCGTAGTAGAACGGTCGCATCTGATCGCGATACTTCGACAGGATATCGGTGTTCAGGTAAACGGCCGGGTTATCGTTGGGCCGGATCAGCGGCTGGTACTTGGTATCCTTGGTCTGGACGTTCCGGAAGTAGTCCCAGGCGTCGGCGATGAGCTGGGGCGTGAGGAGAATGTCCAGCATCGTCATTGCCAGAGCTTTGGCCCCAGCGGTAGCGCCCTTGTGCGCGACCGGAGTGGCCATGGCGATGGCGTCGGTCCAGTTGTGACCCGGAAGACCGGGGACGTTGGACGGAAACCGAATGGTGACCGACGGCACGTTCCAGGTCACGTCCCCGATGTCGTCCGACCCGCCCCCGCGCATCTCCTCCATCTTGGGCGGAGTGCGGAGCGAATCCGGCTTCGATCCCAGGCCGGTCACCTCGACCTTCATCTCGGTCTGCAGCGCCTTGGCGAAGCGAATGTCGTCTTCGGACCATGACGGCATCCCGACCGCGACGATGTTCTGGTGCATCGCTTCGGCGACCGGCTTGTTGTGATGGATCGGCCAGGCCGACCCGAGCACCCGAGTGGGATCGAGGGTCGTTCCGGTCATCATCGCGGCCCCCTGGGCGATCGAGTCGCCGATGGCCCAGAGCGCCAGGATGTTCTTGTGGTCCAGTTCCCGGAAGTAGTACCACACCGAGGCGTTCTGGGGCACCACGTTCGGCTGATCGCCCCCGTTGGTGATGACGTAATGGGACCGATGCGGGAGTCTGAGGTGTTCTCGGCGGTAGTTCCAACCGGCGTTCATCAGCTCGACGGCATCGAGCGCGCTCCGCCCCCGCCACGGCGCTCCCGCGCTGTGGGCCGAGGTCCCCCGGAAGGTGTACTCCACCGACACCAGGCCCGTCCCATCGGGCTGGCCCCATTCCACCCCGAACCGGCTCGCGACGTGGCTGAAGATGTTGATGTCCACGTCGGCGAAGAGGCCGGCCCGGACGAAGTAAGCCTTGGTACCGATCTGCTCCTCGGCGACGCCGGGCCAGAGTTTGAGGGTGCCGGGGATCCGCTCGCGTTCCATCAGCCGTTTGATGGCCAGGGCGGCGGTGATGTTGACGCCCTGCCCCGAGTTGTGTCCCTCACCATGTCCAGGACCGCCGGGCACGATCGGGGCCCGGCAGGCCACGCCCGGCATCTGCGATGCCTGCGGAATCCCGTCGATGTCGGAGCCTAACGCGATCACTGGCTTGCCGCTGCCCCAGGTGGCCACCCACGCCGTGGGGATCCCGGCGTAGTTCTCCTCGACGGTGAATCCCTCTTTGCGCAACAGCGCGACCAGATATTTCGAGGTCTCGAACTCCTGAAAGCCGAGCTCGCCATAACTGAAGATCTGATCGACGACCTCTTGGGTGAACTTGGCCCGACCCTCGACATCGCTCGCGGCCTCCTGCTTGAGCCGGGCCAGTCGCGGGTCCGGCTTGGCCGGTTTGGCGCTCTTGGGAGCCTGCGCCGCCACCGCGGTCGACGCCGCGAGGGCCAAGAACGCGCCGAGTATTCCGGAACGTGACATCATCGGAGGTCTCCTCACGGGGTCGCCTTGACGCCGCAGCTGCCATCGGCGGCCCGGACGGTGGGATACTTGACGCCGAGCTGATCGAGGTAGCTCCGGTGCTTGGCGGCGTCGTAGTAGAACGGTCGCATCCGGTCGCGGTAGCGGGCCAGAATGCCCTGGTTGAGCTCGATCGCGGGCCGATCCTCGGGCCGGATGAACGGGGCGTACTTGGTGTCCTTGGTCTGGACGTCGCGATAGTAGGCCCAGCCGTCGGCGACCAGTTTCGGGTTGAGCAGGACGTCGAGCATGGTCATCCCGAGGGCCTTGGCGCCGGCAACGGCACCCTTGTGGGCGATCGGGGTCGCCATCGCGATGGCGTCGGCCCAGTTGTGGCCAGGCGTCCCATCGACGTTCGACGGGAAGAACAGCTGCACCGTGGGCGCGACCCACGACGCGTCGCCGATGTCGTCGGAGCCACCTCCCCGGCGTTGCTCCTCCCGCGGCGGAGCCATCAAGCCCTTGACCACGGTGTCGAGCCCCTGCTCTGGCACCTTGAGTTCCTTCTGGATCGCCTTCGCGAACGCCACGTCGTCCGGTGACCAGGCCGGCATCCCGACCCGCTGGATGTTGGCGCCCATCGCCTCGGCGATCGGCTTGTTGAAATGGGGCGTCCAGGCCGAACCCAGCACCCGGGAGCCGGTCAGCTTGGCGCCGGTCATCAACGCGGCACCCTGGGCGACCGAGTCGGCGATCGCCCAGACCCCCATGGTGCGGGCGTGGTCCAGCTCGCGGAAGAAGTACCAGACTGACGCGGTCGACGGGACGACGTTGGGCTGATCGCCACCATCGCGAATCACGTAATGGGACCGGTGTTCGGGGCGAAGGTGCTCGCGCCGGAAGTTCCAGCCGGTGTTCATCAACTCGACGGCATCGAGGGCGCTTCGACCACGCCAGGGAGCACCGGCGCCGTGAGCGCTGACGCCCTGGAACGAGTACAGCACCGACACCAGCGCGCTGTACCCGTCCGGCGCGCCCCAGGGCGCGCCGAAGTCGTTGGAGACGTGGGTGAAGAACGAGGCGTCGACGTCGGCGAACAAGCCGGCCCGGGCGAAGAACGCCTTGGTCGCCAGTTGCTCCTCGGCGACGCCCGGCCAGAGTTTGATCGTGCCGGAGAGTCCGTCGCGCTCCATGATCCGCTTGGTCGCGAGCGCGGCCGCCACGATCACCGCCATGCCGGCATTGTGTCCCTCACCGTGGCCTGGCGCACCCGGCACCAGGGGCTGCCGGCATGCGACCCCAGGCATCTGCGAGGCCTGGGGAATGGCGTCGATGTCGGTCCCCAGCGCGATGACCGGTTTGCCGCGGCCCCAGGTGGCGACCCACGCCGTCGGCATCCCGGCGTAGTTCTCCTCGACCGCGAAACCCTCTTTCCGAAGCAGCGAGACCAGGTACTTCGAGGTCTCGAACTCCTGGAATCCGAGTTCGCCGAAGCTGAAGACCTGATCGACCATCTGCTGGACGAACACGGCGCGGCCGTCGAGGTCGGCGACGAGATCGCGTTTGGCGGCTTCCAGCTTGGGATCGGGACGGGGCGGTTGGGCGGCGCGGCGCTGAGCCGCGACGGGGGTCCCGAGCGCCAATCCCGCCAGCACGGCGAGCAGGGTGCGTGTCATGAAGACCGTTTTGCGAAAGGTGACGGAATGAGTCCCCCGAAAGATGCCGCTTGCAGCCTCTCGTGCAAGCGGGCTCCGGTCGAGCGACGATTACCCGGGGCGGCGGGCCACCAGGGTCAGAATGGAGTACACCGCGCAGATCTCGGCGGCTTGATTGGTAACCTCGACATCCCACTCCACCACGCCCTGGGGCACTCCGTCGGGTGGGGTGTCCTTGGCGGTCTTCTGCTTGCAGGTGAAGCGAACCTGGATGGTATCGCCCGGATACACCGGCTTGGTGAACCGGAGCCGTTCGAGCCCGTAGTTGGCCAGCACCGGTCCCTTCTTGGGCCAGACGAACAGGCCGGCGGCGGCCGAGAGGACGAAGTAGCCGTGGGCCACCCGTTTGCCGAAGAGCGACTCCTTGGCCGCGATGTCGTCCATGTGGGCGTAGAAGTGGTCGCCCGAGAGGCAGGCGAAGTTGACCACGTCGGCCTCGGTGACGGTGCGGCGGTGGGTGAACATGGTATCGCCCACCTGGATCTCGTCGAAGTGTTTCGAGAATGGATGGGCCACGTCCTCCGGGGTATTCGCGCCCTTCATCCAGAGGTTGGTCACCGCGGTGAGCGTCTGGGGGTGCCCCTGGATGGCGGTCCGCTGGAGATAGTGCATCACGCTCCGCATCCCGCCCATCTCTTCGCCTCCGCCGGCGCGGCCGGGGCCGCCGTGGACCAGGTGCGGCATCGGGGAACCGTGGCCGGTCGATTCCTTGGCCGAATGGCGGTTGATCAGCATCAGCCGGCCGTGGAAGGCGGCGGTTCCGAGCACGACCTCGCGAGCCACCGCGTCGTCGCCGGTGAACAGCGATCCGCAGAGGCTCCCCTTGCCCCGCTTGGCCAACTCGCAGGCGTCGGCGACGGTCCGATACCCCATGACCGTGCTGACCGGCCCGAATGCCTCGACGTCGTGGACGGCCGGGGCGTCGAACGGATCGGCGCAATGGAGCAGCATCGCCGGGAAGAAGGCGCCCTTGGCTCGGTCGGCCCCGGTGACGGCGAAGTTCTCGGGGTCGCCGTGGACCACCGAGGCGCCGGCCTTGAGGGCCTCGACGCTCTTCCTGACCTCCTCGACCTGGCCCTTGGTGGCCAGCGGTCCCATCCGGACGCCTTCGACGGCTGGGTCGCCCAGGGTGGCCCCGGCGAGGCGTTTGCCTAACGCCTTGACGACCGCGTCGGCCAGCCCGGCCGGCACGATGGCACGGCGGATCGCGGTGCACCGCTGACCCGCCTTCAGGGTCATCTCCCGGCTCACCTCCTTGACGAAGAGGTCGAACTCCTCGGTTCCGGGTTCCGCGTCGGGCCCCAGCATGCAGAAGTTGAGCGAGTCGGCTTCCATGTTGAAGCGGATCGACTCCTCGATGATCTTGGGGTGGGCCTTGAGCCTCCGCCCGGTCGAGGCGGACCCGGTGAACGTCACCACGTCCTGGCAGGTCAGGTGATCGAACAGGTCGCCCACCCCGCCGACGATCAGCTGGAGGGCGCCCTCGGGGAGGATCTTCGCCTCGATCATCGACCGGACGATCGCCTCGGTGAGGAAGCTCGTGGCGGTCGCCGGCTTGACGATGGCCGGCATTCCGGCCAGGAAGGTCGGCGCCAACTTCTCCAACATGCCCCAACAGGGGAAGTTGAAGGCGTTGATGTGGACCGCCACCCCCTCGAGCGGAACCGCGATGTGCCGTCCGACGAAGGTGCCGCCCTTGGAAAGCACCTCCATGTCCCCGTCGATGTAGAAGGTCTCGTCGGGAAGCTCCCGCCGGCCCTTGCTCGAATAGACGAAGAAGGTGCCGAAGCCGCCCTCGATGTCGACCCAGGAATCGGAGCGAGTGGCCCCGGTCGCGGCCGAGAGAGCGTAGAAACCCTCCTTCCGCTCCATCAGCCATTGGGCCATGGCCTTGAGCATCCGGGCCCGTTCATGGAACGTCATCTTGCGGAGCGCCGGGCCGCCCACCCTCCTGCCGTACTCGAGCATCGCCTTGAAATCGAGCCCCTCGCTCGAGGCCGTCGCGATCGGTTCGCCGGTGACGGCGTGGTGGAGGGTGGCGGTCTTCCCGGACGCGGGGACCCAGTGACCCTGCGAATAGCTGGCGAGCGTCTTCACGTTCGTCGTCTCCCGATGAATTGCGAGCCGGGCCGGCCCGCGAAGGTCAGACCCGCTCGATGACGGCGGCCATCCCTTGACCCACGCCAATGCAGAGGGTCACCAGGGCGTAGCGCGCCGATCGGGCCTCGAGTTCGAGGGTGGCGGTGAGCATCAGCCGGGCGCCGGACATGCCGAGTGGATGGCCTAACGCGATGGCGCCGCCGTTCGGATTGAGCCGGGGATCGTCATCGGGAAGCCCGAGCTCGCGGGTGCAGGAGAGCACCTGAGCGGCGAAGGCTTCGTTGATCTCGATCACGTCCATGTTTGCCAGCGACAAGCCGAGCCGGGCGAGCAGTTTGCGGGTGGCGTGCACCGGGCCGATTCCCATGATCCTGGGCTCGACGCCGGCCACCGCGGTACCGAGAATCCGGGCCTTGGGCCTCAAGCCGTGGGTCTCGAGGCCGGCTTTCGAGGCGAGCAGCAGCGCGCAGGCACCGTCGTTCAGGCCGGAGGCGTTGCCGGCAGTGACCGATCCCTTGCCGTCGGTGCGAAACGCCGGCTTGAGCTTGGCGAGCGTCTCGAGGGTGGTGTCGGGCCGGATGAACTCGTCGTCCGCCACCACGACCGGCCCCTTGCCTTTACCGGCGGGCGGTATCGTCACCGGGACGATTTCCTGGGCGAATCGCCCCGCTGCGCGAGCCGCGGCGGCCTTCGACTGGCTCCCAAGCGCGAACCGGTCCTGCTCCTCCCGAGTGATGACTCGGGTTTCGAGCAGGTTTTCGGCGGTCTGGCCCATCGGGTCGACCCCGTACTTCTCTTTCATCTTGGAATTCACGAACCGCCAGCCGAGGCTGGTGTCGAACATCTCGATATCGCGGGAAAAGGCTCGGGCCGCCTTGCCGAGCACGAACGGGGCCCGGGTCATCTGCTCGACTCCGCCGGCCAGATAGACGTCGCCGTCACCGGTCTGAATGGCCCGGGCGGCGTGGGCCACGGCCGCGAGCCCGGAGGCGCAGAGGCGATTGACGGTTTCGCCGGGCACCGAGGCCGGGAGCCCGGCCAACAGCGCCGCCATCCGGGCGACGTTGCGGTTGTCTTCGCCGGCCTGATTGGCGCAGCCAAGGATGACGTCGGCGACGGCCGCCCGGTCGAGGGTCGGGTGACGGGCGACAAGCTGCTCGAGGACATGGGCGGCGAGGTCGTCGGCCCGGACCGGGGCCAGCGCGCCGGCAAGGCTGCCGATCGGCGTCCTGACGCCATCGACGATGTACGGTGTGTGCATGGCGGTGCTAATTTACCCCGCTTCGAGTCCCGAAGCACCCGCCATTCTCGAGGCTTGCCATGTCCGCCGATTCGATCCTATTGGAGCGCCGCGACAGTATCGCGCGAGTAACCCTCAACCGGCCCGACGTCCTCAACAGCTTCGACCACGCCATGGTCGGCCGGATGCTCGCGGTGCTCGCCGAGGTGCAGGCCGACCGCTCGATCCGGGCGATGTACCTCACCGGTGCGGGGCGGGGCTTCTGCGCGGGGCAGGACATCAGCGGTGGGGCCACCATCGGCGACTACGGCGAACACGTCGAGAACAGCTGGAACCGGATCGTCCGGGGGATCAGAGGTCTCGAAGTCCCGGTGATCTGCGCGGTCGGCGGAGTGGCGGCCGGCGCCGGCGCCAATCTCGCCCTGGCCTGTGACTTCGTCGTCGCCGCCGAAGAGACCGCGTTCATCCAGGCGTTCGTCAACATCGGCCTGGTCCCCGATTCCGGCGGGTCGTGGATCGTCCCCCATCTGGTCGGCCCGGCCCGCGCCGCCGCGCTCCTCATGTTAGGCGACAAGCTGCCCGCCAAACAGGCGGCCGAGTGGGGTCTCATTCATCGCGCCGTGCCGGCGGCCTCGCTGGAACAGGAGGCCTGGGCCCTCGCGGCCAGGCTCGCCGCGATGCCGACCCTGGCCCTCGGCCTGATCAAGAAGATGATCTCCGCGGCAGCCACCAACAGCTATCTCGAGCAGCTCACCCTCGAGGCGGGGTACCAGTCGATCGCGGGCCGGAGCAGAGACCACCTGGAAGGCGTCGCAGCCTTTCGGGAAAAGCGCAAGCCGGCGTTCGAGGGCCGTTAGGTGGCGCTCGACGCCAGCGCGGTCGTCGGAGTTCTCGGAGCCGGCACCATGGGAGCCGGGATCGCCCAGGTGGCCGCCGGGGCCGGTCACCGGGTCATTCTGGTGGACACCCTCGCCGGCGCGGTAACCCGGGCGGCGGAGGGCCATCGCAAGGCGATCGGTCGCGAGGTCGAGAAAGGCCGTCTCACCAGGGATTCGGGTGACGCCTTGCTGGCCCGGATGGAGTATCACACCCCGACCGGCGACGCCCTCGACGTCCTGGCACCGTGCGGCTTGGTCATCGAGGCGATCAGCGAAGACCTCGGCATCAAGCGGACGACCTTCCAGGCGCTCGACCGGCTGGCTTCCCCCGACGCGGTCCTGGCTACCAACACCTCGTCGCTGTCGATCAGCGCGATCGGCGGCGCGTGCCGGGCTCCCGAACGAGTCGTCGGGATTCACTTCTTCAACCCCGCGCCGGTCCTCCCGCTCGTGGAGATCGTCCCCGGCGTCGCCACCAGCGCCGAGGTCACCGCCCGGGCCCGTCGGCTGATCGACGCCTGGGGCAAGATCACCGTGGTCGCGTCCGACACGCCCGGGTTCATCGTCAACCGGATCGCTCGACCCTTCTACAGCGAGGCCCTTCGGATCCACGAAGAGGGAATCGCCGACAAGGCCACCATCGACTGGGCGATGCGCGACGCCGGCGGCTTCAAGATGGGCCCCTTCGAGTTGATGGACCTGATCGGCAACGACGTCAATTACGCCGTCTCGGCCTCGGTGTTCGAGGCCTTCGGCTTCGACCCGCGCTACCGGCCCTTCGTGAGCCAGAAACGGCTGGTCGAGGGCGGATTGCTGGGCAGAAAAACCGGCCGGGGCCATTTCGACTACCGGCCCGGTGCCGTGCAGCCGGCTCCGGTCGAGAGCAACGACCTCGCGGTCGCCATCTTCCCCCGGGTGCTGGCGGTGCTGATCAACGCCGCGGTCGACGCGGTCTTCTGGCGGGTGGCGTCCCGAGACGACATCGATCTCGCGATGACGAAAGGCGTCAACTACCCCAAGGGCCTCCTCCGGTGGGCCGACGACATCGGCCTCGACCGGGTGCTGGAGCGACTCGATCAACTCCACGCCGAGTACGGCGAGGAACGCTACCGACCCTCGGTCTTGCTCAGAAGGATGGTCGCGGCGGGGGAGCGCTTCTACCCATGAGCGTCGAGCGAGCCGGCCAGATCGTCGCCGGGATGATGCGAGACGATGCCTTCAGCCAGTGGCTCGGCGTCGAGATTCTCGAGGTCGCCCCGGCCCGGGCCACCATCCGGATGACCGTCCGCGCCGAGATGTGCAACGGATTCGCCGTGTGCCACGGCGGGGTAACATTCGCGTTCGCCGACAGCGCCTTCGCGTTCGCCTGCAACACCCAAGGCAACGTGGCGGTGAGCATCGAGAACAGCATGACCTATCCGGCCGCCGCGCGAGCCGGCGACGTGCTCACGGCGGTCGCCCGCGAGGCGACCCGGAGCAACCGGATTCTCTATTACCACGTGGATGTCACCAAGGCCGACGGGACCGTGGTGGGCCTCTTTCGTGGCACCGCGTACCGAACCGAGAAACCGCATCCGTGACCGCTTCGATCGACTGGAAACGGGTCTATTATCTGACCCTGGTCTCTCGAGCCCTCGACGATACCGAGGAGCATCGTCTGGTTCCCGAGAAGAAAGTGGCCTATCAGTTCACCGCGCGGGGCCACGACGTCGCCCAGATCATCCTGGGACAATTCCTGACCCATCGCCACGACGCCGCCAGCGCGTACTACCGGTCCCGCCCTCTCCTGCTGACACTCGGCCTCTCGATCGCCGATGCCTTCGCCGGCTCGATGGGCCGATCCGGCGGTTTCAGCGATGGCCGTGACATCGGCGTGGTGTGCAATCTTCCCGGCTCGAACGGACCAACCGTGCTGCCCATGGCCGGCGACGTCGGATCGCAGTACACCCCGTGCGCCGGTTGGGCCCAAGCCATCCTCTACCACCGCGACGTGCTGGGCGACGCCGGCTACCAGGGCGCGATCGGGTGCGTGCTGGGCGGCGAGGCGAGTGTCGCCACCAACGGGTTCTGGTCGGCCCTCACGATGGCCACCACGCTCGAGCTCCCGATGTTGTTCTACATCGAGGACAACGGTTACGGTATCTCGGTGCCATCGAGCTTGCAGACGCCCGGGGCCAACATCGCCGACAACCTGGCTTCGTTCCGAGGGATCGCCATCTCCCAGGGCGACGGGACCAACCCCGCCGAGACGGCACGGCTCTTCGAGGCCGCGGTTGCCCACGTCCGAGCCGGCCGCGGCCCCGCGCTGGTGCGACTCACCGTGCCGCGACTCTCGGGACATTCGGGCCAGGACACCCAGGCCTACAAGCCGGCCGACTTGGTCGAGCGCGAGAAGGCCGGCGATCCCCTACCCCGACTCCGCGAGTTTCTGGCGGCGGGCCACCTGAGTCCCGCCGAACTGGCCGCGATCGAGACCCAGGCGGCCGAGGACGTCGCCAGCGGGCTCCAGGCCGCCTTGGCCCGCCCCGAGCCCGACCCGGCCACGATCACGAGGTACCAATTCGAGGAGTCGGGCCCCGGCGGCGCCGTCGAGGTGCAACGGACCGGCGGACTGGCGCCGAGCGGCCACCGATTCCCGGCGTCGTCGCCAGACACGGTACCGGAAGGACCGCGAATCAACTTCCTGACGGCGGTGCGCAAGGCCCTCGAGCACGAACTCGAGTCGAACCCCAAGTTGCTGCTGTTCGGCGAGGACGTCGGCCCGAAGGGCGGGGTCCACGCGGCGACGTTAGGCCTCCACGACCGTTTCGGCGGCCGCCGAGTGTTCGACACCAGCCTCTCCGAGGAGGGGGTCATCGGCCGGGCTGTGGGAATGGCGCTCGCGGGGCTGATGCCCGTGGCCGAGATCCAGTTCCGAAAGTACGCCGACCCCGCCACTGAGCAGCTCAACAACTGCGGCACCATGCGCTGGCGCACCAATAACCGGTTTGCCGCCCCGATCGTGGTTCGGATGCCGGGCGGCTACGCCCCGAAGTGCGGCGATCCGTGGCATAGCGTCTGTGGCGAGGTGCTCTGGGCCCACGCGGTGGGTTGGCGGGTTGCCTTCCCGTCCAATGCGGAGGACGCCGTGGGCCTCCTCCGAACGGCGATGCGAAGCAATGACCCGACGATCTTCTTCGAGCATCGCGCCCTGCTCGACGGCACCTGGGCACGGCGCCCGTACCCCGGCCACGAGTTCGTCGTTCCGTTCGGCTCCGCCAAAACGATCGTCGAGGGCGACCAGCTCACCTGCGTCACCTGGGGTGCCATGGTGGAGCGGTGCGAGGCGGCCGCCAAGGCCTCGGGCCATTCGGTCCACGTCCTCGACCTGCGGACCATCGTGCCCTGGGATCGCGCCGCGGTGTTGGCGTCGGTCAAGAAGTCGCGGCGCTGCCTGATCGTCCATGAGGACACCAGAACCGCGGGATTCGGGGCGGAGATCGGGGCCACCATCGCCCAGGACGCATTCCTGTCCCTCGATGCTCCGGTGACCCGGATGGCGATCCCGGACGTGCCGACCCCTTACAACGTGACCCTGATGAACGCGGTCCTGCCCCAAGTCGCCGAGATCGCGGCCAAGATGGCCGAGTTGATCGAGTTCTAACTCGGCGGGCCGCCCGCGGTGATCCGGAACTCGGCCCGGCGATTGACCGCCCAGGCAGTCTCGTTGCTAGTCGCCATGGCCGGCTGCTCCTCGCCGTAGCCGAACACCTCGAGCCGCCCGTCCTCGACGCCCCGAGCCACCAAGAACCGTTTCACCTCGGCGGCTCGGCGCCGGCTCAGGATCAGATTGTACTCGTCAGAGCCCCGCTCATCGGCATGGCCTTCGATCCGAATCGTCACCCCCCGCAACTCGAGGAGGATTGGGAGTTTGGCCTCGAGGATTTCTCTGGCGGCAGGCGTCAGATCGAAGCGATCGAACTCGAAATGCACCCGGGCCTCGAGGGTCCGCCGCCGCGGCGCCCAGGCATCCTCGGTGGGGGTGGCGGGCGGCGATTCGGCCGGCGGCGCGCCGTTCATGACACTCGAACTCGGGGGGTCGCCCGTCGCGGGGGGTGGCGCTTCGAGGGGCTGTTTGCGAGAGCACCCAGCCACCAAGGCGAGTCCGATGAACCAAAGGCGTGTGGAAATCATGAAGACGTGCTCCAGATTGGGGCGGTCGCGGCGATGGCGATTGCCTCGAGGGGCCAGCCATGGCGACCCTCGCCGAGCCACACCGCGAGGTCGATCGCCAGGGCGAAGAGCAGGATGTAGATGAGCGGATTCTGGAATTGAGCCAGCAACCGGCGCCACAACGGCACCGGCGCCACCTCCGGCAACGCGTTTGGTCCGACCTCGGCCAGCCGACGATTGGCAAGGTCGGTAGTGAGTCCCGCGGCGCGGAGAGGAGTTGGTTCCTCGGTCACCGGCGTTCCAGGCTCACCGCGGGCCCCTGGGCAAGGTAGAGGCCGGCCAGGTAGGTCCCCAGCATCGCGACGGGACCCCACCGCGGTTTCGCCGTTCCGGGTTGATCGGCGCGATCCATGATCTGGATCATAGCCAAGAGAATCATCACTACGCCAACGAGGCCGACGACGAGGAGTTGGGTACCGACCGCCCCGAGCAAGCTGCCCTTTCCGTGGACGAGGTGGGGCGACACGCCACGCCTCGGCGACCAATGCGCGGGGGCGGTGAGGACGACGAGGGCGGGGTAGCGGAGGCGTCGCGAGATACGGTTTCTCGGCTCGGCAGGAGTTCGCCGAGAACCTAGAGCGGGAGCCGGCCCGCAGCAATGAAGCGCCGGATGTCGCCAAACATTCGCCAGCGGCACGCGGGGTATTGCTCAGGCCCGACCCCGCAGTATCCTAGTTACATGGCTGACTTCACCATGGACCTCGAGCACCTCGGCCGGACCGGCTATGTCGCGTCGCATTTGCTCGACACCGCCAGTGGCCCCGTCCTCGTCGACGTCGGCCCCGGGTCGACCGTCGGCACCCTTCGCCACGGCCTCGCCCGGCACGGGCTCGAGGTCAGCGACCTCCACGCGATTCTGCTTTCCCACATTCACTTCGACCACGCCGGCGCCACCGGCCTGCTAGTGGCCGAGCACCCGGCTTTGACGGTCTACGTGCACCAGCGCGGCGCGCCGCATTTGATCGACCCGAGTCGGCTCATCGCCAGTGCCACCCAGGTCTTCGGAGATCGGATGGACTTTCTTTGGGGGAAGATCCTCCCGATTCCCGCCGACCGGATCCGAGTGTTGTCGGGCGGCGAATCGCTGTCGTTCGGCGACCGCCGGTTCGACGTGCTCTACACCCCGGGCCATGCCTCGCACCACGTGGTCTACCTCGAAGGGGCCAACCGCACCGCCTATGTCGGCGACGTCGGTGGAATCAGGGTTCCCGCGATCCCCCACGCGGTGCCGGTGACCCCGCCCCCCGACTTCGACCACGAGATGTGGCTGGCCAGCATCGCCGCCATCGAAGCCTGGGCGCCGCGCCGTCTGCTCTCGACCCATTTCGGGTTTTCGGAGGACCCGGTCAGCCACTTTGCCCAGCTCCGCCAGGGTCTCCGGGAGTGGACGGACACCACTCAACGGCTTCTGGAGAGCCCCGGAACCGATCCGGAGCGGGCCGCGGAATTCGAGCGCTGGGTCATCGCTTGGCTGGCGGGAAAAGGTTCCCCGGAAGCCATCGCCGCGACGGTGGTCTTCTCCGACTACAAGGCCAGCTGGTACGGGATCGCCCGTTACCTCCGGAAGAAGGCCGAGCGAGCGGCCTGACTGCAGGGTCAAAGGGTGGGTAGCACGATCCGAATGTGGTCGGCGAGAGCGCGCACGACCGCTCGCGGCTTGGCCCGATCGCAGCGGACCGCGATCCCGACCTGCGGGAGCTTCGGCAGTCCGCGGCCCGGCGTCAGGATCTGGAGGTCGCTGGGCACCGCGGTTCGGGTCAGAACGGCGACCGCCTGTCCGGACCGGACGACGCCGAGGAGACCAGCGAGGCTGCCGCTGGCGTAAGCGACCCGATAGGGGCGGTTGGCCCGCTCGAGACTTTGCCTGGCGGCCAGATGGTCGAGGGTGCGGCGGTCGGCCAGGGCCAGCCGGATCGGCGATTGGTCGACGGCGTCCGATCCGACCGCGCTGACCCAGACGAACGGCTCATGGCGAATCACCGCGCCGGATTGGTCGTTCTCGGGGAGCGAGATCAGAGCGAGGTCCAACTGATGGGCCCGGAGCCGTTCGAGCAGCGGTGGGGTCGAGGCGCAGACGACCTCGACGTGAACCTGGGGGTGCTGGGCGGCGAAACCGCGCAGCAACTGCGGGAGGAACACCGCCGCATAGTCATCGGGACACCCGAATCGCAGCGTGCCCGCGAGGCCACGCCCCGACAGCTCGGCCACCGCCTCGTCGTGCCAACGAATCAATCGCTGCGCGTGCGTCAGCAGCCGAGCCCCGTGGGGAGTCAGGGTGACACCCCGCGGGGTTCGATTGAGCAACACCCGACCCAGGCCCCGTTCCAGCCGCTTGACTTGGAGGCTCACGGCCGCCTGGGTCAGGCCCAGCTGCCGCGCCGCCCGACTCAAGGTCCGGTGCTCGGCGATCGCGACGAAGCTCCGCATCAGGTCGAGTTCCAGGGCCATCGCTCAATATAACTGTCAGTTATGACTGATATAATTGCCATTAGGCGTTCTTGCATGGTGGCCTCCCGCCGCGGTATTGTCTCTCGTGGCGGATGGTCGCCGCCCCGGGCGGCCGGCCTGCCTGCAACCTGGGACCTCGAGGGAGGGCCGTCGGCCGTGACCACACGACAGCTCGGCTTGCCGGGATCGAAACCGCCAGCACTCGTCGCGGCGTGTTTGGCGCTCGCGGTGCACGCCGCGTCGCAAACGACGACCACCATCACCAGCGACCTCCCGAAACACTTCACGGTCCGTGCCCTCCCGGAACCCTTTACCAGGCGCGACGTGATGATCCCGATGCGCGACGGGGTGAAGCTCCGGACCGTGATCTACCTTCCCAAGCAGGCCAAGAGCGCGGCCATCATGCTGGAACGGACGCCCTACAACGTCGAGGTCTTCGGGAACCGGGTCCAAACCGGCCCGCTGTTCCGCGCCGGCTACATCCTGGCGTTCCAAGATTCCCGCGGCAAGTACGGCTCGGAAGGCGACTACGTGGTGACCCGCCCGCTCCGCGGCCCCTTGAATCCCACCACGACCGACCACTCCACCGACACTTGGGACACCATCGACTGGCTGGTGAAGAACGTGCCCGAGTCGAACGGCCGGGTAGGGATGATTGGCTCATCCTATGACGGATTCACCACCGTGATGGGCTTGTTCGACCCGCATCCGGCCCTCAAGGCCGCGGTGCCGCAGGGCCCGGTCCTCGACGGATGGATGGGCGACGACTGGTTCCACTACGGCGCCTTCCGCAACATGATGCTGGGGTACATGCACGAGCAGACCGCCCAGCGGGGGCCGGGCCAGCTGCCGCCGAGCGACGTCTACGATCAGTACGAGGAGTTCCTCCGCGCCGGTTCGACCGGCGACTACATCCGGGCCCGTGGCCTCGACCAGCTGCCCTGGGTGGCCCGGACCATGGCTCATCCCGCCTATGACGAGTACTGGCAGGGCCTCGCGGTCGATCGGTTGATCGCCACCCGGCCGTCCAAGGTGCCAACCCTGTGGACCCAAGGTCTCTGGGACCAGGAAGACATGTGGGGGGCCAACCACGCCTGGCGCAACCTCAAGGCGGCGGGCTACGAGGCCAACAACTGGCTGGTGCTCGGCCCCTGGAATCACGTTCAGGTCAATTCCGGGGGGACGTCGTTAGGCCCGATGCAATGGGGTGCCAACACCACCCTCGAATATCAGCGTGATCTCCTGTTGCCGTTCCTGGACGAGCATCTCCGGGGCGGTCCGCCGGCCCACCTGGCGCGGGCCACGGTGTACAAAACCGGCGAGAAACGCTGGGAACGGTTCTCCACCTGGCCCACGGCCTGTGAGCGGGTCTGCGGTGTCGGGCTCAAGCCGCTCTATCTCGGATCGGGAGCTTCCCTCTCGTTCGACCAACCGCCCGGGTCGGGCGGCGGCGACAGCTACACCAGCGATCCCGCGAAACCGGTGCCCTTCCTGCCACGCCCGGTGATCGACCCCTTTCGGGGACTGAGTGGCGGGGCGCTCAACTTCTACCAGGCCTGGGCCACCTGGCTGGTGCACGATCAGCGTTTCGTCGACGGGCGACCCGACGTCTTGAGCTACGAAACCCCGGTCCTCACCGAGCCGGTCCATGTTCAGGGCGTCCCGATCGCCGACATCAGGGCGATGACGACCGGCACCGACGGCGATTTCGTGGTCAAGCTGATCGACGTGTATCCGGCGCTCGATCAGGCCAATCCGCGAGCGGAAAGTCCCGCGGGAGGGCGAGGCCCGTCAGGTCGATTGGCGCTCGGTCGCGGGCGCGGCCACCAGCACCACCGGCACCGTTGCCAACGGTGGCGACGAGCGCCAAGTTCTGATTCCGTCGATCGGAGAGCGTGGTGGACCTCGATCCATTGTCCCAAGCCATCGTCGATGCGATCAACGCCAGCGGCGTCGTTCCTTTTCGCCAGTTCACGCCGATCGAGGCGCGCGAGCAGATCCTCAAGCTCCGCCAGCCGCGCCCCGCCATCCCAACTCATCCGATGGCGGAGATCACCGAGGAGTTCTTCGACACCCGAGAAGGGAGCGTCCGGGTCAGGATCCTCCGCCCCAGAGATCGGCGCGACGGCGAGTTGATGCCGGCGGTGATCTACTTCCATGGGGGCGGGTTCTTCGCCGGCGGCTTGGACGAAACCGATCTGATCGTCCGACAGATCGCCAAGGACGCCGACGTGGTGGTGTTCAACGTCGAGTACCGGCTGTCGCCCGAGTACAAGTTCCCCACGGCGGTGAACGACGCCTATCGGGCACTCGAATGGGTCGCCGCCGAGGCGCCGCGATTGGGCATCGATCCGGCCCGCATCATCATGGCGGGGGACAGCGCCGGCGGGAACCTCACCATCGTCACCTCGTTGCAGGTCCGGGAGCGAGGCGGGCCGCCGATCGCCTACCAGGTGGTCATCTACCCCAGCCTCGATCTCCGGGCGCGCCCATCCTATCCCTCGCGGGTCACGTTAGGTAGCGGCCAACTGTTCCTGATGAACGACGACATCGAATGGATGCTCGATCATTACTTCACCGATCGGGCGGAAGGCGACGACTGGCGGGCATCGCCGATCGTGGCCGCCGATTTCGCCGGGCTGCCGCCGGCCCTCGTGGTCACCGCGAGCCACGACCCGCTGGTGGACGAGGGCAAGCTCTACGCCGACCGGTTGCAGCGGGACGGGGTGCCAGTGGAGTATGCCCGCTTCGAGGGGACCTTCCACGGCTTCGTCAGCATGGCGATGGTGCTCCCCACTGGCGCTCGGGCCATGGAGTTGATCTGCGACCGGATCAAGCGGGAGGCCTGGTGCCCACCCAACGACTGACGCGCCGTGCCCACCGCTGGCTCCTGCCGTTCGTCATCCTCGCGGCGGGCCCGGGCCGCGCGCTGGCGCAGCGGGTCGACCTGAGCCCGGCCCGATGGGATCCCGCCGAACGCCGGCTCTTCGATTCGCTCACTCGACATTGGTCACGCCCCATTCCGCTGGCCCGCGGGAAGGCTGGGATCATCTCGGGAACCTCCGGCGCCGCGGCGGTGCGGGCCGGGTTAGAGGCGCTCAAGCAGGGTGGGACGGCGATCGACGCCGCGCTCACCCATGCGATGGCCGAGATCGTGCTCCTCGCGGGGTGCTGCGTCAGTCACGCCGGCTTCATGACGCTGGTCTATTACGACGCGGCGTCCGGGAAGGTCCACTCGATGAACGCCGGCTGGAACACGGTGCTGGCGGAGACCGACCCGCTTTCGATCCCGAACGACCGGCCCAGCGGTCGGACCGCGCTGGTGCCAGGCTTCATGGCGGGAGCCGAAGCGGCCCACCGCCGATTCGGAAACCTCCCCTGGGCAGCGCTGTTCGCGCCCGCGATCCACTTCGCCGAGGAAGGGACCGCTCTCGATCCGGTGATCGCCGGGATGATCGCGAGCAAGAAGGCCGTGCTCGAACGGCTCCCCGCCACCAAAGCGGTCTTCACCCGGCCCGACGGAACCTGGTATCAGGCGGGCGACCTCTTTAGACAGCCGGCGCTGGCGGGCACCCTCCGGAAAGTGGCCGAGCAGGGGGCGGCGTACATGTACACCGGCGAGTGGGCCAGAAAGCTCGTGGCGGCGGTCCAGGCCGACGGCGGCCGGATGACGCTCGCGGACCTCGAGCGGTATCGGCCGATCTGGGCGGAGCCCGCCCGCACGACCTATCGGGGTTACGACCTGTTCGCGATCGCCCCGCCGACGACCGGCGGGGTGAACCTGCTCGAGGCGCTCAACCTGGTCGAAGCGGCCGACCTCCGGAGCCTTGGCCACTACACCAGTTCACCCGACGCGGCCGAGCGGCTGCTCCGAATCGCCCGGACCGCGGACCTGATGGGCAGCTCGATCCTGGCGATGCTGCTCGAGCCCCGCACTGAGCTCGTCCAGCGCTACGCGGGCACGGTGGACTTTTCGATCGCCGGCCGGCTCTCCAAGGCGCAGGCCCGAGCCATCGCGGAGCGAATGGGCAGCGCCGACTGGAGCCGGCTCGATCGGGAGGCGTTCGAGCAGCAGGCCCGGACTGGCTCGGACCACTCCGACGCGGTGGTGGTCGCCGATGCGCGAGGCAACGTGGCCGCCCTCCTCCACACCATCAACACCAGCACCTGGGGCAGCACCGGAATCGTGGTGGACGGGGTCTCGATCGCCGATCCGGCGCGCTACCAGCAGCGACTGGTGGCCCGGACCGGTCCCGGTCACCGGCACCCCGACCCCACTAACCCGCTGATGGTGCTCTCGAACGGCCGGCCGATCCTGGCCTCGAGTAGCATCGGCACCGGGCTCCACGAGCAGACCCTCCAGAGCATCGTCAACGTGCTCGAGTACGGAATGGATCCCAAACGGGCGGTGGATACCGCGCAGTTCCTCCGACCACTGGGCCCGATGCCTCGGCCCGGCTCCACCGCCGGTGACACCACCCGTGCCGATCCGGCAAGCCAGGTGATCGCGGAAGGCGAGTTCGCGCCGGCGCTCCTCGATGCCCTCCGAGCCCGCGGGCGGACTTTCACCGTCGTGCCCTCGCGGCTGGGCAGCGGCTTTCGCGGAGGCTGGGTCGGAATCGTACTCGATCCGGTCAGCGGTGAATGGCTGGGGGCAGGACCCCGTTTCTTCAACGGATGGGCGCTGGCGTATTGAAGCGGGGATGGGCGGGGATGGGCGGCGCACGGCCATCCCCACGGCGAAACGGACGGCGCGCTGGATCGCCGTCACAGCCGAAAGAGGTAGCTCCACTTGAGGAAGAAGTTGTCCTCCACCCGGCTCAAGCCCTGGAACCGGAAGGCGTCGGGCTCGTTGAGGCTGCTCCCGTACCCCGCGAACAGCACGGTACCCGGCGTGGGTTGATAGGAGAACAAGAAGTCCATCCGGAAGTCGTTCCGTTCCATCGCCAGCGCCCGATCGCGACGATACCCGCCGACCCCGTCACCGATGAGAATCGGGGCGTTGGTGCGGGTATCGTCCCGCAAGCTGTCCTGGCGGAACGCCCGGTACTCGCCCACCGCCCGGAGAAAAACCGCCCGCGACATCTGGTACTCGACCTTGAGCCTCGGCAGGATACGGCGCGACACGAACGAGCCGTCCGACGCCCGGTAGTATGCCTGGAAAGGCATCGATGACTCGACCCGAAGTTTGGGCGTGGGCCGGTAACCCAGCGACACCTTGCCGAGCCGGATATTCCCCGGCGACCACTCGGCATAGTTCAGGTCTCGCCCGAACGCGAGGTAGCTCTGAAGTTGGAACCCGGCAATCTCGGGTGAACGGATCGAGGCGGCTCCCGCGAGCGAAGGGATCCGCTGCCCTCTGGGATACGGAATGGTGTCGCTGCCCGTGGCGGTCGGCACTTCGATCGCGTAGCCGCGATAGAGCCGCTCGTCATACCCGTACGAGAACCGATAGCCGGTGAGGCCCACCTCCCACCCGCCCCGCAGCGTCCAGTTGAGCCGCGGAGTGGCCCGACGGTCGCGGGCGTTGTGCTTGGCGCGAAAATCGGGATAGGCCCACACCAAGTCCGCGTAGACCAACGCCGTGAACCGCTCGACGAACCCGCCCCGCCGGCCATACCAGGTGAGCGACGGGGTGATGCCGAACTGGACGATGTCGGGCTCCATGATGAACCCGCTCGCCGCCCTGAACTGGTCGGAGACCGCGTTGACGGTGGCCTGGAGGCCGAAGGTGTGCCCGGTGTGGCGAAGCTCGAGATAGCCCATCGGGGCGGTTTGGGTCGCGCCATTGGCGCGGGTGCGGCTCATCGCGCCGAAGAACGACAGGTTGGTGAGGGGGCCGAGCGCGAGCCGGCCGTCGACCTCGCCAACTCGGTTGTAGTCGCCCCCGTCGATCCGATCGGTGTAGGCCGCGCCGAGCCGCGATTGCGCCCCGATGGCACCTTGGATTCGGAAGAGATTGACCAACGGGCGATGGCGGCCGCTGGCCGAGACGCTCTGGTCGTCCACCGCCGAAAGGAGCCCGAAGCTGGCGCCGGCAAGGCGGCCCGTCACCTTGGCGGCCCCGATCGGGGAAGCGATCCGCCGGGTGTAGATCACCTGGCTCGGGGTGGTGAAGTACTCGAGGCCATCCAGGAAGAATGGCCGCTTCTCGGCGAAATAGAGGGCGCGCCGCGGGTCGGAGGCGATCTGCCCCGCGTCGGACTCGATCTGGGAGAAATCCGGGTTCGCGGTCCCGTTGAACGCCAGGTTGCTGCTCGGGGCCCATTTGACGTTGCCGCCGATTTCCGGAGTCCCGCCCCGATAGTCCCAGCCACCGGCCAGCGGGGCCCCGCTCACGGTCGATGTCATGATCGGGGTCACCTCGAGCACCCGACCACGACGGAGTCCCTCGAGCCCCACCAGGGTGCCGCTCTGGCGCACGAACGACGTGGCCGCCCGTTGCGCCGGCGCCCAGGTGTCTTCCCGACCGCTGGCCGCGCTTCGCCGAACGATCTGCAGCGACCAGTCCTGCCGGTCCGCCGCCTGGTATCGCAGACTCTTGAAGGGAATCCGAACCTCGACCTCGTAGCCGCCCTCGACCAGCCGGCCTTTCGACTCGAAGGTGAAGTCGGGGTTGAGGTCGGTCGCCTCGCGGCTGCTTTGACTGGCGTTCTGCCCGTAGGCATACCGGCGGGTGGCTCCCTCCACCAACGCCCCGTCGGCCTGCACTCCCAGCGGGTTCACCTCGAACACCAGCGCCTGACGCCCGTCGTTGAACGTGCCCAGGTGCAGCTCGACGTTATCGTCGCTCTGGATCCCCTTGTCGCGGTCGGCGAGGTGGGCCCGGACGCTGCCCGGCTCGGCCGAGGCCCGCACCCCGAAGTGGATCGCGGTTGGCGAGTACCACACCAGAACCTCGGTTCCCTCCTCCGATGGGCGGCCGTCCGCCGGGCTGTACTGGGAAAACCCGGTGAGGCGGGCGGCGCTGGTCCAGACCGGCTCGTCGAGCACCCCATCGACCTGGATACTCGCTTCGACCCGAGGGGGAACCACTCGGAGCGCCCGGTCGGTTCCGCGGTACTCCGGCGGGGTGGTCAGGCCGCCCTGAAAGGCGCCAAGGAGAATGAGGTGAGCGATCACTCGGTGGAAGATCGTCCACAACGGTTGGGGCCGCCAGTTCGAATCGCCGCCATGCCTCGAGTCGCCTCGCCCAACCGGACCTGGACAGCCGGTAAGAGTGAAACTCGCTTCATCCTGGTGACGGTGCCACCGCTATCTTGTATCCCAAGCAGACGGCTGAATGGACGGCACCGAGGGAACCGTGATGGACGACACTCCGACCAATGGCGCCGGCGCGGCCAGGAAGCGCACCAACCCGCGTCCCGCTTCCGCTGGCGACATCGCTCCGACGCTCACCAAGCGCGGCATCGCCCGTCACGTCGTGAAGGAAGCGACTGCCTCGGCGGTGACATCGAGGGCCGTTGCGCTCGAGGCCATCGTCGAGGGCGCCTCAGCGGACGACGCCGATGCGCTGCGCCGGGCCCTCCGCGACAAGGCCAGGCTGGCACGGCGGCGGATGCCAGACGCGGACCAGGAGCTGGCCCCCGGTTGGCGAGAGGGCGGCTATCCCTATCGCCACCTGATGTCGCGGAACGCGTACGAGCGGCAGAAATACGGACTCCAGGTGAAGCTTCTCAAGCTGCAGGCCTGGATCAGAAACTCCGGGCAAAAGATCGTGATCCTCTTCGAGGGGCGGGACGCCGCGGGCAAAGGAGGCACGATCAAACGGTTCATGGAGCACCTCAATCCTCGCGGTGCCCGGGTCGTCGCCCTCCAGAAACCCACCGAGAGCGAGCGGGGCCAGTGGTATTTCCAGCGCTACGTCCAGGAGCTCCCGACCTTGGGAGAAATCGTGCTGTTCGACCGCTCCTGGTACAATCGGGCCGGCGTCGAGCGAGTCATGGGGTTCTGCACCGCGGACGAGTACACCGAGTTCATGCGCCAGGCACCCGAGTTCGAGCGCAACTTGGTGCGGAGCGGGATTCACCTGATCAAGTTTTGGTTCTCGGTGAGCAAGAAAGAGCAGCGCCGGCGGTTCCGGGAGCGAAAGGCCCATCCCCTCAAGCAGTGGAAGTTGTCGCCGGTGGACTTGGCCTCGCTGAACAAGTGGGACGACTACACCCGAGCCAAAGAGGCGATCTTCTTTCACACCGACACCGCCGATTCGCCCTGGACGGTCATCAAGTCCGATTGTAAGAAGCGGGCCCGCCTGAACGCGATGCGCTACGTGTTGCTCAAGCTGCCCTACAAGAACAAGGATCTCGACGCGATCGGGCCGCTCGACGCGATGTTGGTCGGCCGGGCCAACGTGGTCTACGAGCGGGCGGAGCGGAAGGAGGGGCATGCTCCCCTGATCTGAGCCCCGGCCAAACCGGCACGCATTGCCCCCACGATGGCCTGGCGGCCGTCGATGCTGGTGGTGGTCTCCCTCCGGCACCTCGGTGAAGGCCCCTTCCGCCACCGCCGTCCCGGGCCGAATCTTATCGAATGCCCGACTCCCCTTGGATCGCCCCGGCCGGCCGGTACAACGCCGCCGCCGACCTGATCGACCGCAACCTCGCCGATCGCGCCGAGCGGATCGCCGCCATCGACCCGACCCGCCAGCTGAGCTATCGCGACCTCCATCGATCCACCAACCGCTGGGCCCGGGCCCTCACCGCGCTCGGCGTCAAGCCGGAACAGCGGGTGGTGATGATCATGCTCGACACGGTCGACTTCCCCACCGTCTTCTGGGGAACCATCCGAGCCGGCGCCGTGGCCGTCCCGGTCAACACCCTGCTCTCCCCCGACCTCTGGCGATACATCCTCGACGACAGCCGAGCCGCGCTCCTGGTGATCTCGGCAGAGTGCTACCAGCGGGCCGCGCCGATGCTCGCCGAGCTGCTCCGCGGGCGACCGCTCCCGATCGTGATCTCGGGTCGCGGTCCTGACCACCTGCCCTCGCTGGACGACCTCCTCGCCGGCGCGTCGGCCGACCCGATCGAGAGCGCGACCCACGCCGATGAAACCGCGTTCTGGCTCTACACCTCCGGCTCGACCGGGGTCCCGAAGGCGGCTCGCCACGTCCATGCCAGCCCGGCCCACACCGCCCGCCACTACGGTCAGGGGATCCTTGGCCTCGACGCCGGCGACGTGGTCTTCTCCGCCGCCAAGCTCTTCTTCGCCTACGGGCTCGGCAACGGGATGTCGTTCCCGTATTCGGTCGGTGCCACCGCGATCCTCTGGCCGGACCGCCCGTCCCCGGAGGCGGTGCTCCGACTGATGTCGCAGCATCGGCCCACGGTGTTCTGCGGGGTACCCACCCTGTTCGCGGCCTTGCTCGCCGAGCCGTCGTTAGGCCGCGGTGCCGGTTCGGCCCGCCTCCGCCTGGCGATTTCCGCCGGCGAGGCGCTCCCCGAGGAAATCGGCCGGCGCTGGCAGGAACGGGTGGGCGTCGAGGTTCTCGACGGTATCGGCTCGACCGAGCTCCTCCATATCTTCGTGTCCAACCGGCCGGGAAGGGTCCGCTACGGCTCCTCGGGGACCCCGGTCGATGGCTACCAGGCCCGGATCGCCGACGAGCAAGGCGGCGACGTGGCCACTGGCGAGATCGGCGAACTGGTGATCCGAGGGCCGACGGCGGCGGACGGCTACTGGAATCAGCGGGAACGAAGCCGCCGGACCTTCGCCGGCGAATGGACTCACACCGGGGACAAGTACCGCCAGGACGAGGAAGGGTTCTACTACTACTGCGGCCGATCCGACGATCTCTTCAAGGTCAGCGGGATCTGGGTGGCGCCCTTCGAGGTCGAGTCGGCCCTGATGAGCCACCCGGCCGTGCTCGAGGCCGCGGTGGTGGGGAAAGAAGACGCCGACGGACTGCTCAAGCCGAAGGCGTTCGTGGTGCTGATGCCGGGTACTGGACCGAGCGAGGAGCTGTTCGACGCGCTCCGCCAGCACGTCAAGGACGCGATCGGGGCATGGAAGTACCCCCGCTGGATCGAGGCCCTGGCCGAACTGCCCAAGACCGCCACGGGCAAGATCCAGCGCTACAAGCTCCGCCACGAGAACCGAGCCTAACTGGCGATCTCGATCACCGCCGGGTCGAGCGGCGCCTCTCGGTACAGTTGGGCCACCAAGGCCGGCCGGCGGCGGAGCACGGCACCCTGATTGACGTAGCCCTTGTCGGTGATCTCGCCGCCGTCGATCGAAAGGGGTTCCTCGAGCAGCAGCGCCCGAGTCGCGAAAGTCGAGGTACCGCCGCCCTGATCGCGGAGCGCCGCGAGACCGGCCGCGACCCGGCCGCGAACCGCCGGATGGGCCAGCACCGCGGCGAGCGGCGCGTCGCCCGGAAGCTCCGCGGCGAGTGCCCGGCAGCCCGCCAGGTTGGGGACCACCAGGAAACCGATCCGGCTCCGATCGTGGCCCGCCACCACGATGTCCTGCCCCACCGGAGAGAGCGCCTCGATGCCCTTGACCCGCAGCACCCCGACGTTGACCCAGGTACCGGAGTCGAGCTTGAAGTCTTCCGCGACCCGCCCATCGAACAACAAGCCGGCCTCTGGCCGATCGGGGTCGACAAACTTCACCGCGTCGCCGATCCGGTAGTAGCCCTCGTCGTCGAACTGCTCGGCGGTCAGGTCGGGTCGCCGCCAATAGCCCGGGGTGACGTTCGGGCCCTTGACGCGGGCCTCGAGCTTACCTCCCGCCGCCACCAGCTTGAGCTGGCATCCTGGAACCGGGACCCCGATCACGCCGCTTTGCGCTGCCAGGAAATGGCAGTCGGTGACCATCGGCGCGGTCTCGGTGGCTCCCCAGGCCGACACCATGGGAACGGCCTGGCCGACTGTTCTCTCGGCCAACTGTCCGAGGGCGTCCCATAGGTGCTGCGGCAATGCCGCGGCCGCGTAGAGAATGACCTGGAGCCGTTCGAAGAACCGGGACCGGAAAGCGGAGTCGGCGCCGAGCGCGCCGACCAGCATGTCGTAGCCTCGGGGGACGTTGAAGCACAACGTCGGTCGGACGTCGGCCAGGTTGGCCACCGTCCGATCGAAGAGACCCGGCGCCGGACGGCCCCCGTCGAGGTAGAGCGTCCCGCCGTGCCGTAGCACCATGTTGAAGTTGTGATTCGCGCCGAAGGTGTGCGACCACGGTAGCCAGTCCACCATGATGGGCGGGTGCTCGGCCAGGAATGGCCAGACTTGGGCCCGAGCTTGCTGATTCGAGGAGAGCATCCGCTGGGTATTGATGACCCCCTTCGGTTCCCCGGTCGACCCGGAGGTGAACAGCAACTTGGCCACGGTGTCGGGGCCGACCCGAGCCGCCGCCTGGTCGACCTCCTCGTCGGGACCGCCGAGGGAGCCGAGCCGCGCCTCGCCGCCGTCGGCCTCGGACCGGGTGCCGACCACCACCGTGCCGTCATGCAGCGATCGGATCGCCTCGAGAGCCGGCCGATACTTCTGGTGGTCTTCGACGAAGACCATCCCCGGCCGCACCAAATCGATGACCGCCTTGAGCTTGGCGTGGTCGCGGGAGATCACCGAGTACGACGGCGAGATCGGCACCACCGGCACCCCGACGTACATCGCGGCCAGGGTGAGGAGACCCTGCTCGACGCTGTTGTCCGAAAGGATCGCCACCGGCCGGGTCGGACCGAGCCCCGCCCGGAGCAACCCACCCGCGAGGCGCCGCACCGCCCCGCGCGCTTCGCCGTAACTCGCCCCCGACCACTCGCCCGACGGACCTCGCTCGAGCAGAAACGGCCGCTCCGGGTCCCGGGCCGCCCACACGTCGAGGTAGTGACAAATCGAGTCCGGGTACGGCTCCAGCGGCACGGTCGAGCGCAGCACCCCGCCCTCGCCCCGCCGGTCGAACGCGATCGCGGGCCGGGCAAAGAGCCGGTCCGGATCACGGAGAACGGCCGCCATGGATTGACCTCCCGGGATGAAGACGATAACATACCATTTCGAACAGGTGTTCGAAATCCCATGACCCAGGCTGCCCTGACCCTCGCTAGCGGGCCCCGACGCCGCGCCCGTCAGACCACCCAGGCCAAGCTCGACCACATCCTGGCGGGCGCCGCCCTGGTGTTCGCCAAGCGCGGCTTCGAGGGCGCCACCATCCGCGACGTCGGCGACCGGGTCGGGGTGAGCCTGGCGGGCATGTACTATTACTTCACCAACAAAGAGCATCTCCTCTTCCAGATCCAGCGCCGGACCTTCGACGCCCTGCTCCAATCGCAGATGCCGGCCGCCGAATCGAACCGCGCCGCCCCGCTGCGGCTCGGCGACCTGATTCGGGGCCACCTCCGGTTCTTCGCGGCCCATCCCAACGAGATGAAGGTGTGCACCTTCGAGCTCGAGTCGTTGACTGGCGACCTGTATCGCCGAGTCCTGGAACTCCGGCGGCGGTATTACCGCCTTATGGCCGGGGTGGTCGCGCAAGCCATCGACGGCGCGACCCGCCGCCCGCGCGAGTCCGCCCGCAGCCGGAAGGCAACCCTGGCCCTGTTCGGCATGCTGAATTGGGTCTTCATGTGGTACGACAAGGGTCGCGACGGCTCGATCGATCAGCTCAGCGACGAAATGACCCACCTGTTTCTCAACGGGATCACCGGCGAGCGCGGCCGATGACGAGCGAGTTTCTCTCGATCGACGGCACCCGGCTCGAAGCCCGGCGGATCGCGCCGGCCGTGTCGGACGCGCCCACCATCGTCATGCTGCACGAGGGTCTCGGTTCGGTCGGCCTGTGGGGCAACTTCCCGGCCGCCCTCGCCGAGGCAACGGGTTGGGGCGTGTTTCTCTACTCCCGCGCGGGGTACGGCCGGTCCGACCCCGCGCTACTGCCTCGCCCGACGAGCTACCTGGACCACGAGGCCACCAAGGTGCTCCCCCAGGTACTCGAGGCCATCGGATTCGAGCGGGGGATCCTGCTCGGTCACAGCGACGGCGCCTCGATCGCGACGATCTACGCGGGGAGTCATCAAGATCACCGGATCCGCGGCTTGGTGCTGATCGCGCCGCATTTCTTCGTGGAGGACGTGAGCGTCGCCGCGGCGGCCGAGGCTCGTGCCGCCTACGAAACCGGCGATCTCAAGGCGCGCCTCGCCCGCCACCACGATGACGTCGAGAACGCCTTTCGAGGATGGAACGACGTCTGGCTCGATCCCCGGTTCCGCACCTGGGATATTCAGGAAGCGATCGGCTACATCCGGGTGCCGATCCTGATCGTCCAAGGCAGCCGCGACCAATACGGAACCGTGGAACAGCTCCGATCGGCCGAGGAGGAGTCGTACTGCCCGGTCGAGGTCCGCTTGCTCGACGACGCCGGCCACGCGCCGCATCTCGATCAGCCCGAGGCCGTGCTCCGATCGGTGACCGATTTCGTCCGCAACCTGGAGGCCTTCGATGGCCGCCCCTGACACCGGCGCCGGCGCCGTCACCATGCCGCTGATCGACTTCCAGACCCACCCCGATCGCTACCGGCACTGGAAGCTCGAGGTGGACGGCCCGATCGGGTACCTGACCATGCGGGTCGAGGAGACCGGCGGTCTCGTCCCCGGATACGAGCTCAAGCTCAACTCCTACGACCTCGGCGTCGACATCGAGCTCCACGACGCGGTCCAGCGTCTCCGATTCGAGCATCCCGGCGTCAAGGCGGTGGTGATTCGTTCCGGGCACGACCGGGTCTTCTCCGCCGGCGCGAACATTCGAATGCTCTCGCAGTCGAGCCACGGCCACAAGGTGAACTTCTGCAAGTTCACCAACGAGACTCGGCTCGCCATCGAGGACGCCACCGGGCACAGCGGCCAGACCTATCTGGCCGCGGTGAGCGGCAGCGCGGCCGGCGGCGGCTACGAGCTGGCCCTCGCCGCCCAACACCTGATGCTGGTCGACGACCGGACCTCGGCGGTGTCGTTTCCCGAGGCGCCGCTTCTGGCGGTACTGCCGGCCACCGGCGGCCTGACCCGGATCGTCGACAAGCGCAAAGTCCGTCGCGACCTGGCCGACGTGTTCAGCACGCTCGAGGAAGGCGTCAAGGGCCAGCGGGCCCTCCAGTGGCGGCTGATCGACGAGTTGGTCCCGAAGTCGACCTGGCAGGCCCGGGTGACGGAACGTGCCAAGGCGTTGGCCGCTCGGTCGGACCGCCCCGATGACGGACCCGGGGTGCCGTTGGTGCCGCTCGATCGGACCATCGACGGCGACCAGGTTCGGTACCGGTGGGTCGAGATCGACATCGACCGCGGCCGCCGAGTCGCCACCGTGATGCTCCGGGCCCCGGAGAGCGCCGCGCCGGCCGCCCCGGCCGATGCCCTGGCGTTAGGCAGCCGGTTCTGGCCCCTGGCGTTCGCGCGGGAGCTCGACGATGCCATCCTCCACCTCCGAGTGAACGAGCCGGATATCGGCCTGGTGGTATTCCGCTCGGCCGGGGACCCCGCGGCGGTGCTGAGCCACGATGCCCTCCTGGTCGCCCATCCGAATCATTGGTTTCTCCGCGAAGTTCGCTTGCTCCTCAAGCGAACGCTCAAGCGCATCGACCTCACCGCGCGGTCGCTCATCGCGTTGGTCGAGCCTGGCAGCGCCTTCGCGGGCACCCTGGCGGAGGTGGTCTTCGCGGCCGACCGGTCGGTCATGGTGGAGGGGAGCCTCGACGGCTCGCCGGCCAGGGCGTCGTTGGCGCTCTCGGAACTCAACTTCGGCTGGTATCCGATGTCGAACGACCTCTCCCGCCTGGCCACCCGGTTCTTGGGCGACCCGGGTCACCTCGACGGTCTCCGGGCCAAGGTCGGCCAGCCGCTCGACGCCGGCCAGGCGCTCGAGCTCGGCCTGGTCACCTTCACCTTCGATCGGACCGACTGGGCCGACGAAACCCGGATCATGATCGAGGAGCGGGCCAGCTTCTCTCCCGACGCGCTCACCGGTCTCGAGGCCAACTTGCGGTTCGCCGGCCCCGAGACCATGGAAACCAAGATTTTCGGCCGGCTGACGGCCTGGCAGAACTGGATCTTTCAACGGCCTAACGCGGCCGGCGAGGAAGGCGCCCTCCGGCGATACGGAACCGGGGTGCAGCCTCGTTTCGACAGGAATCGGGTGTAATCATGATCGATGCGATGCAGGTCGACTACGACGGTTTGATCCCCAACAACGTGGGCCTGGCGGCGGACGAGCGGGTCAAGAAAGCGCTCGAGACCTGGCATCCCGGCTACATCGACTGGTGGATGGACATGGGACCGGTCGGATTCCAGCAGGCGCTGGTCTATCTCCGGACCGCGGTCGGCGTCGGCGCGAACGGCTGGGCCAAGTTCGACTACGTCAAGATGCCCGAGTACAAGTGGGGGATCCTCTTGGCGCCGCAGGTGCCGGACCGCAAAGTCCCCTTCGGCGCGAGCAAGGGCGAGCCCGCCTGGCAGGAAGTCCCCGGTGAGCACCGAGCCATGTTGCGGCGGCTGATCGTGATCCAGGGCGATACCGAGCCGGCGTCGGTCGAGCAGCAACGCCACTTGGGCGCGACCGCCCCGTCGCTCTACGATCTCCGCAATCTCTTCCAGGTCAACGTCGAAGAAGGCCGCCACCTCTGGGCGATGGTCTACCTCCTCCAGAAGTACTTCGGGAAGGACGGCCGGGAAGAGGCCGAGGAGCTGCTCCGCCGTCGCTCCGGCGACGCCGATACTCCGCGGATGCTCGGCGCCTTCAACGAGAAGACGCCCGACTGGCTGTCGTTCTTCATGTTCACCTTCTTCACCGACCGCGACGGCAAGATGCAGCTCGAGGCGCTGGCGCAGTCGGGGTTCGATCCGCTGTCGCGGACCTGCCGGTTCATGCTGACCGAGGAAGCGCACCACATGTTCGTCGGCGACACCGGTGTCAGCCGGATCGTCCAGCGAACCTGTCAAGCGATGAACGAGGCCGGCATCGACGATCCGACCGACATCGAGCGGGTTCGGGCGCTCGGCGTGATCGACCTGCCCACCATCCAGAAGAAGGCCAATCTCCACTTTTCCCTGACGCTCGATCTCTTCGGCTCGGAGGTGTCGACCAACGCCGCCAACGCGTTCCACGCCGGCGTCAAGGGTCGCTATCGCGAGGACAAGCTCGACGACGATCATCGGCTGGAATCCGACCTCTATCCGGTGCTCCGGCCGGTCGACGGGGTGATCACCGCGGTCCAGGTACCCGCGCTCTCGGCGCTCAACATGCGACTCCGCGACGACTACGTCTACGACTGTCAGAAGGGTATCGACCGCTGGAACCGGGTCATCAGCGCGGCGAACATCGACTTCAAGATCGCGCTGCCCCACGTGGGATTCCATCGTCAGATCGGGGAGTTCCGCGGGCTGCCCGTGGACGTCGCCGGTAATTTGCTGACCCAGTCGCAGTGGGACACCCGCCGCGACGAGATGCTGCCGAACGGCACCGATCAGGCCTTCATCGAGGGGCTGATGGCCAAGCCCCAGTTCGAGCCAGGCAAGTTCGCGGGGTACATCGCGCCGCCCAGGGTCGGGATCGACAACAAGCCGGGCGACTTCGAATACGTGAAGATCGCCTGAGATGGCTCGAGCTACGTTAGGCCGCCTCTGGCGGATCGCCCTGGTCGCAACGGCCGCCGCGAGCGTCACCTCGAAAGCGGTCTCCGCCCAGGCACCGCGGCGGGTCGCCGAGGGCGTGTACCTCGTCGCCGGCCCGCGAAACGTGGCGTGGGTGGAACTCGGACCGGACATCCTGGCCATCGTGCCAGACCGGTCGGCGGCGTCGGTGGCAGCGTTGCGCCGTCATGCCGACCGACCGATTCGGGCCCTGTTCGCGACGAGCGGTGGGGTGGGCCCTGATTCGAGCTTTGCCGCGCTCGAGCTCATCCCGGAGAGCCGCAGGGCAACCGCCGGGCCGGCGAGCATCCGGTTCACCGGCTCAGTCATGCTCGGGCCCCGGTCGGTCGAGATCCGCGAGATGGAGCGGGCCGTCTGGCCCGGGAACGGGATCGTGCACGTACCTGATGCCGGGGTGCTCTTCGTCGGCGATCTCGCGGGACCCGGGACCGTGCTGGATTCGGTTCGGTCGGGGGCCTGGCTCGTCGCCCTGGAGCGGCTGGAACGGCTCGCTCCGCGGGTAGTGGTGACCGGGTCCGGACCGGCCGGCGGGCCGGAGCTGCTCCGGCAGGCTCGCGAGGCGCTCGTGGCCGGATTGGCGCACGCTAGGGCCGGGATCGATCGGCGGCTGCCGATCGATTCGATCGCCGGCTCGAGTCCGACGCCTCGCCTGACGAGACACCTCGCCCGCGAGATGGTCGGGCTCGTTCCCCCCGCGATGATCGACGAGCTGGAGCTGCGAGCGGGGCCGTCGTTCACCGCCGCGACTCCCGGATGGACTCGGCCCAGGATCGTGGTCATCAACGACCTGTGGCCGGGAAAGGGTAACCGAATCGGGGAGCTGTCGTACGTCGCCCCCGGGGTGGAGATCCGGGTCCCGCGGTCGGCCCAGGAGACGACGACCTTGGTGGCCGACGCGGACGGGTTCATGGGGCAGCCCGCCGGGGCGGTCGTACGCGCCGGCCGGAAGCTCCGCTGGATCCAGAGCGTGTCGGCGGGCGTCGAGGGGGCGATGGCCATCCCGGGCTTCGCCGACAGTGAGATCCTCCTCACCAACGCCCAGAAGATCTACGCGCCGCCGCTGGTGGAACACGTCTTCGGGCTCCTCCTCGGGCTGACCCGCAAGCTCCACGTGGCGGTTCCGTTGATGAAGGAACGCACCTGGGCCGACGACCCCGTGGTGTTCCCTCCTACCCAAATGCCCGAGTTGCGAGGCAAAACCCTGTTGGTTGCGGGGCTCGGCGGAATCGGGACCGAGGTGGCCCATTGGGGCCACGCGATGGGGATGCGGGTCATCGCCACCCGCAACAACCCGACCCCGCCGACCGCTCGGGTCGAGTATGTCGGAGCCTCCGGCGAGCTGGGCAAGCTCGCCGCCAGCGCCGACGTGATCGTCAACGCGCTGCCGCTCACGCCCTCGACCCGGAACGTCTTCGACGCCGCGGTCTTCGCCGCGATGAAGCCAACGGCGTATTTCATCAATATCGGCCGTGGCGGAACGGTGGACACCGAGGCGCTGACACAGGCCCTCGAGTCCAAGCGGCTCGCGGGAGCCGGCCTCGACGTGACCAGCCCCGAGCCGCTGCCGGCCACTCACCGCTTGTGGACGCTACCGAACGTCATCATCACGCCCCACGTCGGGTCGAGTTCCGACTGGGAGCGGGAGCGCACCTGGATCTTGTTCCGGGAGAACCTCCGCCGGTTCGTGGCGGGGGAGCCGCTCCTGTCGGTAGTCGACAAGAAGGCCGCCTACTGACCCGCGCGAGAAAGCCCGGCGCCCGTCAGGGACGCCGGGCTTCCCCGTTCATCGCCGATTACCGTACCGTCAGATTGCCGAGCTCGGCCTCGACGTTCTTGAGCGGGCTGAACACGAAGCTGCCGCCGCCCCCGCCCCAGAGAATGCCGACCAGAGTGGCGTTGGTGCCGCCGCTGATGGCGAACACCGGCGCGCCGCTGTCGCCCGAATTGACCTTGGCCCTGACGGCGGTCTGGCAGAAGACCACGATGTTGGTGCCGGAGACGCCGTAGTCCACGCAGGTCTGGCTCACTTTGCCCTGGCTCCAGCCGGTCGTCCGCCCGACCTTGTTGAGGACCGAGCCGATCGGGAACTGGTCGGTCGTGCCGTCGTCGGCCGCGATGGTCCAGTGCCCGACCACCTCGAGCGAGCCGTTCTTGCTCGATCCGGTGCGGGCGATCCGTCCCAGTTGGAAGCCGGTCGGATCGTCGTAACGCGCCCGGGCGGCGTCGCTCCGCCGACAGACCCGTCCGCTCGGGCATCCGGCGGACGCGGTGAACACCGGGTCCTCGACTTCGGTCGCGAGACGGGTCGGGCTGATCGACTGGGTGGGCTGGTAGTACGGCGTGTCGTCCACGCCGCCCTGGTTGGCGGTGCAATGCGAGTTGGTGATGAAGCTCTCCTGGGTCCCGTCGAGGGCGTTGAAGCCGAGGGTGCAGAGGAACCCGGGGAAGTTGATCTGCAATCCGCCCATGGTCGGCCGATGGGCGTCTCGCAGCGTGGCCATCGGCACGATCGGCTCGGCCGGCTCGACGATCACCGCGCCGGCCGGGACCCGAGTCTCAGCAGCTCGGAGCGGACCCGCGAGACCGAGGCGAGATCGCGGACCCCGACCCGGATCCGGTTGGCGCTTTCGTCGGCGTCGGTCCAGTAGACGCCATCGATGCCGAGCACGGCGGTGGTCAGGCCGCCTCGCCAGCGAGTCAAATCGCGCCAGGAGTAGTCGGCCACCAGCACCCGCATCCCGTCGATCCGCTGGCCGGCCGACCGGACCACGTTGGTCAGCGCCTGGGCCGCGAGGCCGCGGTCCGCCATCGCGGCGAGGAACACGGTCGGGGTCCCGGACTCGTCGTAGAAGAACCCGCCAAACCCGGGAATGGCCCTGTCCATGTCGTCGACCGAGGCCCCGGCCGGGAGCGGTTGCGATGGCCGTTCGGTCGGACCGACTGGCGCCGTGGGGTCGTCGGCGCAGGCGGCGACGACGACGACAGGGACCACCGCGATGAGCAGCTTCCGTATCCGCATGTTGTCCCTCTGGAGGTGGTGACTCAATGTGATGAAGATGGTCCCAACGCGCCAGGGGTCGGGCCGAAATGCAAGGCCTTGCGCTCGGACCGCGACCCGTCCGATGCTTGAGCACCGTCCCTCGACTGGACCACGAGATGCGACTCGCCGTGCTGACCACTTGCCTAACACTGACCGCGGTGCCTTCCGCCTCTGGCCAGGCTCCTGGGGCCACCACCGTGGCGGACCTCCTCGCCGCGAGAGCGCCCGCCCCTACCCACCGATTGAGCTATGGCGCCGACTCGCTGCAATTCGGCCACCTCCGGCTCCCCCCGGGGCCGGGACCGTTTCCGGTGGTGGTCTTCGTCCATGGAGGATGCTGGCTTTCGCAGTTCACCATCGGCCACGCCGGCGCCCTCGAACAAGGGCTGGCCGACGCCGGGTTCGCGGTCTGGAGTCTCGAGTACCGGCGGGTCGGCGATCCCGGAGGTGGCTGGCCCAACACCTTCGGCGACGTGGCCCGGGGCACCGACTTCGTCCGCGAGTTGGCCGGGCGGTTCCCGCTCGACCTCGCTCGCGTCATCGCCTCGGGCCACTCGGCCGGAGGGCAGTTGGCCCTCTGGTTGGCTGGGCGCCCGAGGATCCCGCGGTCGAGCGAGCTATGGACCGAGGACCCCATCCCGATCGCGGGCGTCCTGGCGTTAGCCCCCGCGCCGGACCTCGCCGGTCTCCACGATCGAGCCGTTTGCGGGAGCGTGATCGACAAGCTGATGGGCGGCTCGCCAACCGACCGCCCGGAGCGGTACCGAGCCGCGTCGCCGATGGACCTGGTGCCGATCGGGGTCCCGCAGCGCCTCGTCGTCGGCGCGCTCGACCGCGACTGGGGTCCGGTTGGGCGCCGGTACTACGAGCGCGCCCAGGCCGCGGGAGACCACGGCGCCGTCATCGTCGAAGCGCCGGAGTCCGGTCACTTGGACATGATTCTTCCGAGCACGACCTCCTGGCCGCTGGTGCTGGAGACGCTTCGGTCGCTGGTGCCGCCTCCACCGAGCCGCTAGCGCGCCGCGAGCGTCTTCCGGTTGGCGAGCCCGGTCTCGGCGCCCGTCCCGATCATCGACACCGTCTTCGGCTTCTTCTGCCGACTCTTGAGGTGCTCGTCCATCTCGAGCCGCGGCACTCCCTCTTTGATCCACTCCGGCGCCGGCAACCCGCGGACGTAGTGATCGAAGTACTCCTGCATCCGGATGGTGTAGTCCTTCTGGTTCTGGGGCGCCTGCAATCCGTGGTTCTCCCCAACGTATTGCAGCATGATCACGTCCTTGTCCTGCTCCCGAAGCGAGTTGAAGAAGGTGATCCCCTGGTTGAAGTCGACTGCCCCGTCCTTCTCGTTGTGGAGAATCATGATCGGGGTTTCGACCTGTTTGACGAAGCGATTCGGCGAGTTCCGGACATAGGCTTCCGAATGGTCCAGATAGCTCCCCAGGAACCGACCTTGCGAGCTCTCGAAGATCGCCATGTCCGCCGTGCCGGTATTCCAGTACACCGAGGCATACATCGAGATCATGTCGGTGAGCGGCGCGCCGGATACGATGCCCGAGAACAGCTTTCCGGTCTGGGTGGCGAGAAAAGCCGACTGGTATCCGCCCCACGAGTGGCCGTGCAGGCCGACCTTGGCCGGGTCGACGATCCCGCTCGCGATCGCCGCCTTGACCGCCGGCACCACGCACCACAGCGCCGACATCCCGGGGTCGTTGACCCGGTAGACGATGTCCGGCTGCAGCACCGCGTAGCCGCGACTGGTGTAGACGCTCGGATTGAAGGCCCGGGTTTCGTTGGGCACCGCGTAGCTATGGAGCCCTTGCGAGAGCTTTTCGTAGATGTACACCACCGTGGGATACTTCCTGCCCGGCTCGTAGTTTGCCGGGAGGTAGAGCGCCCCCTGGAGGCTGTCCCCCTTCTCGGAGACGTAATCGATCAGCCGCGCTCCGGCGGACCAGGCGTACTCCCGCTGTTGGGGCGCCCCGTCGGTGAGCCGGGTCGGTGAGCCGAATCGGCCGTCGCTGGTCCAGTAGTCGGGATAGGCGGTGAAGGTCTGCCGGCTGTAGATCCAGGTATCGGCGTTCTTCGCTCGGGCGACCAAGTACTTCGCGTCGTCGAAGAAGAGCCGCTCGGCGCCCGGGCGGCCCGGCGCGATCCGGGCGAGGCCCTCCTGCTTGGTCCGCTCGCCGTAGACCTGGAGATAGATCGGCTTGGTGAGGTCGATTCCTCTCTCCTTGGGGTCGATTACCACCCGCCGGGTATAACGGATCCGGTCGCGCCGGCCATTGCCGGTGAGGTTACTGAAGTCTCCGCCTCCCGTGCCCACCCGCCAGACGTCCCAATTGTCGAACAACAGCACCGACCGGCTGTCGGCGGCCCAGCCTAACGGGAAAACCGGGGGCCGATCGACGTTGTGGTCGTCCTCGGTGTCGACGAACGTCGTGGGCGCGCCCTGGCTGATGACCCGGCTCTGCTTCGCGACGAAGTCGTAGACGTGGTATTCGCCGTCGTGATAGTAGAGCGCCTTGGTGCCGTCGGGCGATCCGAGAATCGGGTAGCGCCCGGCGGTGAGGAACTGGGTCCGCTCGCCGGTGGCGAGGTCGATGGCGTAGTAGTCGCGCCGCTGGCCGCCATCGATGTTGTCCCGCCGCTCGTACCCGCGCCGGTCGGCGCCCCAGGCAAATCGCTCCCGCGGGGTCAGCTGAACCTCCCGGAGATCGTCGGTCGCGAGCCGGAGGAACCGCCGGTCCGCCACCCGATACAGCGCTAGATAGCTGTAGGCCTTGTCGCGGCGCTCCTCGACCTGTTGCATCGACTGGAGTCGCGCCTCGCGGCCGTGCCAGATGACCAGGCTGGGAAGATCGTCCTCCGAGCCGCCGACGCCGGCCGGAGTCTGCATGATCCCCGGCGTGCCCGCCACCGGTTTGACGTCCGGCCGCCCGGTCTTGCCCTCCGGGGCACTCCGCCGCGACGTCAGACCGAAGGCGATCGCCCCGAACCCCGTGGTCCACTTCGGCGCCCGATCCGGGCTGATCCGCATCCCGGCGGGGAACGAGGCGTCGGCCGACGGGTCGAACACCACCCTGCTTTGGGCCGCGGTGCCGATCCCCGCGAAACCGACCACCGCGAACACGGTGTCGCCCCGAGCGCTGTCGGGCTTGCCGCGGAGCACCGTCAGCGCGAATCCGCTGTCCGCCCAGGCGAGCCGCCGATAGGTCGAGGGCTCGCTCTCGAGGGTCCGGACTTGATCGGAGCCGAGGTTCCGGACCTGGAGGCCATTCCCCACCATGTCCTTGGCATCGGTGGTCCAGGCGAGCCAGCCCCCAGTTTCATCCAGCGCGAACTCGGCGACCGAGCCCACCGTGCCGACGGTTCCAGTCCGAAGGTCGACCAAGAGCAGGTCCGACCCGGTCGCCCCTTCGGCTGGGTACCGCTGGGCCACCAGCCAATTTGGTCGCTCGCCGGCGAACGCGAACCGGCTGATCTTCTCGAACTCGCGCTGCTGCCCGCTGGCGAGGTCCACCAGGCCGAGCCGCTGCTGGGCCGGTTTCTTCTCCTTGGCGAGCCGCTTCGTTTCCACCGCGGTCGGGAAGATTGAGTAGGCGAGCCAGCGGCCGTCGCCCGAGAACAGCACCCCAGCCGCGGGCGGCGCGAAGCTCGGCGCCGTAAAATCGAAACGGGGCGTGGCCGGCTGACCGATCCCGAACCGCCGTTCGGTGGCGCCCGCGGCGGTCGGACGGACCGCCAGCTCGCCGTCACCTTCGTTAGGCACGAGCTGATAGGCAAACCACTTGCCGTCAGCCGAGATCGTGGCGGCTCGGATCGAGCGCCAGGAGGCCAAGTCGCTGGCGTCGAGCGTCTTCTGGGTGGAGCCTGACTGGGCGGCGGCGGAACCCGCCAGGAGCACGATCGAGAGGGGGCCGAAACAGCGAACCGGGAGCATGACGTTGTCGAGGACGCGGGAGCTGCAATAATAGGTCGCGCCGGCGCCGCCAGCTAGCCGCGGGCCCACCCGTTGGCGGCGATCATCGCGGCGACCCGATCGCGGACCTCGTCCCGGATCCGGCGCACCTCGTCGAGGAAACGCCCCTTGGGATCGGCCAGGGCCCAGTCGTCTCGAATCACGCCAGGTACCAGAGGACAGGCCTCGCCGCATCCCATGGTGACCAAGTGGCTGGCCCTCGCCGCCAGGTCATCGGTGAGCAGTCGAGGCACTCGGCCCTCGAGATCGATTCCCTCTTCCCGCATGGCCGTGGCGACCTCGGGGTGAACCCGGGGCCCCGGCGCGGTGCCGGCCGAGATCGCAGCCGCCTTGGCCGGGTCCGCGAGCGACTCGAACCACGCGGCGGCCATCTGCGACCGGCCGGCGTTATGCACGCACGCGAAGATGACCGTCGCGCTCATCACCCGGTGTAGTAGCGATCGGCCACGGCCAACGCCTGATCGAGCACGGCGAGCCCTTGGCGAACCTCCTCGGCCGTGATGATCAGCGGCGGGGCCACCTGGAGCCGATTGAAGTGGTTGAACGGCCAGACCCCGCCGGCCTTGCAGGCCGCCACCACCTCGTTCATCGGGCCCAGCTCCTGGGCCGATGGATTGAACGGCACCAGCGGCTCCTTGGTCCGCCGATCGCGCACCAGCTCCAACGCCCAGAAACAACCCAGCCCGCGGACCTCGCCCACCGAGGGGTGTTGCTCCGCCAGAGCCCTGAGCCCCGGGCCGAGCACCTCCTCGCCGATTCGCCGGACCCGGCCGACGATGTCCTCGTCCTCGAACACCCGGATCGACTCGACCGCAACCGCGCAGGCCAAGGGATGGCCCGAGTAGGTGAGTCCGCCAGGATAGGGCCGCTCGGAGAAGAAGTCAGCGATCGGGGCGGAGATCAGCACGCCGCCTAACGGGACGTACCCCGAGTTGACGCCCTTCGCGAAGGCGATCAGATCCGGCGCCACCCCCCAGCGATCCACCGCGAACCACTCGCCCACCCGCCCGAAGCCGGCCATCACCTCGTCGCAGATCAGCAGGATGCCGTGGCGGTCGCAGAGGGCCCGCACTCCCGCCAGGTAACCGTCCGGCGGCACCAGGATCCCGTTGGTGCCGGTGACCGTCTCGAGGACGATGGCCGCGATGCTCTTGGCCCCCTCGAACATCACGAGTTCCTCGAGATGCCGGAGGACCCGGTCCCGTTCTTCGTCGGGACTCGTCGCGTGGAACGACGATCGGTAGGGATAGGGTCCGAAGTACCGGACTACCCCGCTGATACCCGGCTCGCTGCCCCAACGGCGCGGCTCCCCGGTCACCGTGATGGCGCCGGCGGTGGCGCCGTGATAGCTCCGATAAGCAGATAGAATCTTGTGTCGCCCGGTGAACAGTCGCGCCATCCGGACCGCGTTCTCGATCGCCTCGGCCCCGCCGTTGGTGAAGAACACCCGATCGAGGTCCCCGGGCGCGTGGGAGACGATCAGCCGAGCCGCCTCGCTCCGGGCGTCGTTGGCGAACTGGGGCGCCACGGTGCAGAGTTTCTCGGCCTGGTCCTTGATGGCCTGGACCAGCCGGGGATGCTGATGGCCCAAGTTCAGGTTGACGAGCTGAGAGGAGAAGTCGAGATACCGCTTCCCGTCGTGATCCCAGAACCAGCAGCCTTCTCCCCCCGCGATCGGCAGCGGCTTGATCAGCCCCTGGGCCGACCAGGAATGGAAGACGTGGCGGCGATCGAGGGCGGTACCCTCGGCGTTGCTGGCGGAGACCGGAATGGCGGTCGTCGGGGTGGCTGTCATGAGATCCTGCTCCTGGTACCTGTCCGACCGGTCGCGAGAGGGCGATTACCGGGTTTGGGGAAAGCCGAGATCGATCGCGCTGGTGGCGGGATCGGGCCACCGGCTGGTGACGACCTTGCCACGGGTGTAGAAGTGAATCCCGTCGGGGCCGTAGATGTGGGTGTCGCCGAAGAGCGAGTCCTTCCATCCGCCGAACGAGTAGTACGCCACCGGCACCGGAATCGGCACGTTGACGCCCACCATCCCGCAGGTCACCTCGCGCTGGAACTGTCGAGCCGCTCCGCCGTCGCGGGTGAAGATCGCGGCGCCGTTGCCGTAGGGGTTGCCGTTGACGATCTCGAGCGCTTCGGGGTAGCTCGCCGCGCGGACCACCGCGAGCACCGGGCCGAAGATCTCGTCGCGATAGACCGACATGGTCCGAGTGACCCGATCCACCAAGGACACCCCGAGGAAAAACCCGCTGCCCTCGAAGCGCCGGGTCCGTCCGTCCACCACCACGGTCGCTCCCTCGGCCTCGGCGGCCCCGAGGTACCCGGCGACCTTGTCGCGATGCTCGGCCGTGATCAGCGGCCCCATCTCGGCGGCGGGATCTCTGCCGGGCCCGATCGCCACCTTGGGGAGCCGCGCCGCGATGGCGTCGACCAGCCGATCGCCGATCGCCCCGACCGCCACCACCACCGAGATGGCCATGCAGCGCTCACCCGCCGAGCCGTAGGCCGCGCTCACGGCGGCGTCCGCGGCCGCGTCGAGGTCGGCGTCCGGGAGCACCACCATGTGGTTCTTGGCGCCACCTAACGCCTGGACCCGCTTGCCCACCGCGGTGCCCCGCTGGTAGATCGACCGGGCCACCGGGGTCGACCCCACGAAGCTCACCGCCGCGATGGAGGGGTGCTCGAGCAGCCGGTCGACCGCCCCGCGGTCGCCGTGCACCACGTTGAGCACGCCCGGCGGCAGCCCCGCTTCCTCCAGCCACCGGGCCAATAGCACCGAGGCCGAGGGATCTTTCTCGGAGGGCTTGAGCACCACCGCGTTGCCGCAGGCGATGGCGTTGGCCACCATCCAGAGCGGGACCATCGCCGGGAAGTTGAACGGGGTGATCGCGGCGACCACGCCTAACGGCTGGCGGATCGAGTAGACGTCGACCCCGGCCGAGACGCCCTCGCTGTATCCCCCCTTGAGCAACTGCGGCACCCCGGCGGCGAACTCCACGTTCTCGATCCCCCGCGCCACCTCGCCCGCGGCGTCCGAGGGAACCTTGCCATGCTCGCTGGTGATCGCGGCCGCGAGGTCGGCTCGGCGCGCCACCAGCAGCTGGCGAAACCGAAACAGCACGTCGGCCCGCTTGCCCAACGCCGAGTCCCGCCACGACGCCGCGGCGCCAACCGCGGCCGCCACCGCTCGGTCGACCTCCGCCGCGCTGGCGAAGGCCACCTCCGCCTGCTGGACCCCCGTCGCCGGATCGAACACCGGACCGAAGCGGCCCGAGGTACCGGGGAGCTCTTTTCCGGCGACGTAATGGTGGATTCGGCGCATCAGACGGACCTTGGACGACGACGAGACCGGAAGATACCTCACCCGCGGCGCGGGGCGACAGGCGGCTGCCGCGTCGCTCCTCGATGGCTACCGCGATCTACCGGGCGGCCGGCCTTGGCGTCCCGGCAATCACGAAGCAATCGTGACCCCGCCGTCGCTCTCGACCTCGGCGTGCTGGCCGGTCACCACGTCTGCCAGGTCGGCCGGGTCGACCTGAACGATCGGGACCGGGCGGCCGTAGAGCTCATCCGCCACGATCGACGCCAGCGCCAGGAAGCTGTCCGCCTGGGTTACGATGACCGCGGCCGGGGCGGTGCCGAGCCGAACCGATTCGAGAAAGACCGCCGAGGTCGTGCTCGAGCCGCGCGATCCGGGAATGACCAGGACCCGGCCCGCGGCGATCGCCCCCGAGAGCGGATGCCGCCGGTCGATGATCTCGCCGGTGGCCTGGTCGTAGCCGCCCCAGAAGCTGAGCGGCTGATCGGCCACGAGCGTTGGCCCCGCGCCCCGGCCCCTGACGAGCGGGCGGCCTCGGATCAGGCGTGCCATGCCGAGTCGTCCCTGATCGTTCGGCCGGCGACGGCCGACTCGACGCAGTCCGCCAGACTCCCGAACGCCACCCGGGTCCCGAGGAGCCCTGGCGAGTAGTAGGCGTATTTGGCCGAGTTGGTCATCAGCACCTTGGTCTGCTGGTCCAGCATCGGCATGGTGAGGACGCAGCTGTCGACCACCACCTCGGCCCCGAAGTCGCGAAGCGGTTGGAGCAGCCCATCCGCTTCGGCCAGCGCGACCATGATCCGGCTCGAGGTCACCACGAACGCGGTGTCGGGATGGCGGCGGCGGCCGGCCACCAGCGGCGCCAGCTGGCGGAACTCGGCGATCGAGAAATGGGGGCTGCCGAGCACCACCATGTCAACCGACTCGCCGGCCGCGGTCGACAGCTCGTTCCTGGCGGCGGCCAGCTCGGGCAGTCCGAGCCGGAAGACCCGAGAGGGCGGCCGGCCTCCGAAGGCGGCCTCGGCCGTGGGCGCCTCGGGGGTGACGCCCACCAGGTGCATCAGGGCCACCGCCCCCGACGAAGCGGACCCGGCGCAGAGGGCCTTGAGTTGATCTTCGGTCGGCGTCACCGTGAGACCGGTGACTACGGGAATCCGGTCTTGGACCAGCGCCCCGATGGCATGGCCTAACACGGGGTAGAAGCTGTCCTCGCGCTGGAGCCGTTCCGGGATCCCGACCAGCGCCACCTGGTCCTGCCCGAACCGGTTCTCGGCGAGGTGGAGCCCGAGGGCCGGCACCCGTCCGGTGATCGCGGCGCAGATGTCGAGGAGGTCCGGGTACCGCTCGGTTCGGGCCCCGATCACCGAGTTGGCGAAGCAGATCGCGTTCGATTCTCCCCAAGCGAGCTGTTGGCCGAAGGCGGGGCGGAACCGGGTTTGGTACGGGGCGCAGGTCCAGGTGGGCTCGCACCCCATCGAGCGGTAGGCGGCCATCTGGCGCTGGGCTTTGGCGGCCCACTCCGGCGCCACCGGCCAGCGGGCCCAGCGGTGCTCGTCGATCCCACTCACGTTGAGCGTGGTCGGGACGGTCACCTTGGCACCGAGGCCGGCCAGCCGCTCGGCGTACTCCAGGGTCGCGTCGCCCATGAACAGGGCGCTGTCGATGTGGGAGCCGACGATGTCGAGCAACGCGGTCGCTCCGCCCACCTCGGCCATCCGGGTGAGGATCGACATGGCGAGGCGGGCGGCTGGTCCTTGGCCGCCTGCCAGGGTGTCGCGATCGAGGGCGGAGAGTTGGAGGGTCACGGGGTCAGTCTACCGCGGCGAGCGTTCGAGCGCCACCAGCCGCGGCGCTGGCGCGGGGCCGATTGGCTGGAGGTGCCGGTCCGGTTGACAGGTTAGCCTGGGCGGGTCGACGGGTTCCGGGGTGTTGGGGGTTTTTGCTGTGGGGTTGGGGGGTTGGGGGGCTGGGGGGTTGGGGGGTGGGGGTCTGGCGTCTCGGGTCTCGACGTCGCAGGACTAATGTTTTATCCGGCTGACTTATCCAGCCGCCAACAACCCCGTTTTCGCCGCCTAAATGCGTTCGTGGGGGGTCTTATGCAGCGGGGCTGGCTGGAGTATCAGTTTATGGGGGCGGTTTTAGACTGCGAGCGGGCCTCGGAACCGGGCGCCGCCTCGCCGCCCAATTACTAGTGGACTGTACCAGATAAGTGTTTAGTGCTATATTGGCTGGTATGGACACCCAGCCGATCGCCTTGACGCCCGCCGAGCGGACCGAATTGGAGCGACGCCCGCGAGATCCTCGAGCCCCTCGGCATGACTCGCTCGGGTTACGCCGATTTGTCCACGATGACGAACACGGCTGGATCGTACGATGCCGATGGCCGACCCGCTCCGATCTACCGGTACGCGTCGAGAGCCGCGACCGGCTTCACGACGTCGGCCGGCGACTTGGTCAAGCTCGTGCTTGCCCACCTGCGATCGGTGCCCGAAAGCCCGCTTGCCCAGGCGACGCTGGCGTCGATGCGCGTCACCCAGGCAAGAACGCTGGGCGCTGACTTGTGGGGACTCGGCACCGTGCTCTATGCGCCGACCAGGGAAGGCGACCTCGTCTTCGGCCATGACGGAACCAATGAGCCGGCGATCAGTGCCACGGTCCGGATCAACCCGAGCGCCAAGGACGCGATCATCGTGCTGGCGACCGGGAGCAAGACCCTGGCCTCGCGGCTCGGCGCGGAGTGGGTGTTCTGGCAAACGGGCCTGCCTGACGTTCTGACGATTCCCGCCGAGATTCGCAGTGCCGGGCCCATCCTCGGCCTCGGCGTCGGTGGCATTTTGTTGCTGGTGTTTGTCCCCGCCTGGCGCAGGTGGAAGACCCACCGCTGATACCGGTCTCTGGGCCGCCTCGCTCGTGCTCATCAGCGCGCCAAAGGTGATGCCGTTGCTGGCGCGGGCGTTGGGGGGCATCGCAGCGCTGCTCTTTGCGATCACGGCGCTGCAAGTTTTCCCAGGGGGCAGCTTGCATCCCTTGTCCAAACCGCTGCCGTTCTTCGCCTACCCAGTGTTTGTTCTCACCTTGTTTGACTGGGCGTGGTGGTGCCGTCGCCAACCCGTCGACTGACCCCCAGTTCCCGACTTCCGTCTCCACCGCCCGCTGGTCTCTCCTGCGGACATGGGGCTAACTGTTGGAGGTGGCCACTCGAAATGGTACAATTGACTGCAAAGGCACTTCGGCTCGCGGCGTTCCGGCCCTGGTGACCCTCGAGATCACGCGGCGTCAGGCAGCTCAACCTGAGATGTGGACGGCCAGGCCTCGACCATGGCGATGCCTCCATGCGGGACGTTTCGCTACCTCGGAACGGTGCCAGCCGCTCCTGCGGATCGCGCCTTTGGCCAGTGGCACCTGGACGATGAGTCCTCCGGGCGTCCGGGCACACGGTTGGACGTCCATCCCTGGTGGCGTTTCTGGAGCCGACCAGATCCCCTCGACAGTGGGAATGACCGACTCCTCAACAACCGTCTCCTTGGCCTTCACCCGACTCTCCGGGTCAACGGCGGCCGGTTCGTGCTCGAGCCTACAGACCGTCATCGGGCTGTGTTGGCCTCCGCAGAGTTGCGACTCGATCCGCGACTCAGCGATTGCTTCCAGGCCGGTGATTTGCTCACCCTGGTTCGGACGAGGTCCGCAGACATTGCGGTCACGCTCACCCGCCTTGGCCGGTTGGTATTCGCGGTCGGAGCCGTGGCCGGCGTGCCGCTCGGCAGTGATATGGTGGCGCGCGACCCAACTCGGGAGCGGCCTCCACTCCTGGATCTGGTCCTGTGGCGGTTCGGACTGCGAAAGCTGAACCTCGGGCTTGAGGTCAGGAACCCTTGCCTCGAGGTGCTGGTCTCGGGCGAGGTCCACCGACTTCGGGCCCGCGACGAGGTCGTCATTGGCAACCACCGAGTGTCGGTCGTCTGCTGCCGCACGGACTGGAATGGAGCGGCCGGATGTGCGGCAATTTCGGATGAAGCCTTGTGTTCGCATCCGGTAGCGCTGCGCTCCGCCCAACTCCTTGCGGACCCCGGCTCGGGTCTGATCATGGGTCAGTCGTTGTGACACCCTCACGTGGGCAGCAATCGCCCCATCGAATCGAGACCGATCTCGCCGTACTTCTGGTCGGCGATGATCTTGACCGCAGGACCGCTACCTTCTCGAGAAACGGCGATAGACCAGCCACGCCCCGAGCGCCGTACCGAGGGTGCCGACGATGAGCTTGGCCTCGAACACCAACACGTTGCCGATGCCCGGGGGGGGAACGACCGCGGCGGCGATGGCCAGACTGGTCACCCCAAACCCGAATGTTGCGCTGAGTCGCCGCCCGGCTTTCCAGGCCGAGGCAAAGAGATACAAGTAGGGGGCGAAACCGGTGATCACCATGACCGACACGAGGGCGTCGAACGCGGCCTGCACGGTATCCCCGAGCTGAAACGCCAGGAGCAGCAAGGTGGCCACCCCGCCGAGTGCCGTGATCGCGAGGTAGGGCGTACCCCAGGTCGGGTGAGGTCGACCCACCGCGGCCGGAAGCAACCCGTCGGCGCCGGCGGCCAGGGGCAGTTGGGAAGTCGCGGTACCGATCCCGCCGAGAAATCCTATTCCGCTGAAGACGACGAGGCCGGCCAGGACCGGAGCGAACCACCCGAAGCCAAGCTCGGCTACCGTGGCCTTGGCGACTTCGACGAAGCCGGTCAATCCGGTGACGCGGTCGGGGGGAAGAATGACGAGAAAGGCCACCGTGCCCCCGAGGTACAAGGCGGCCGCCAACGCGGTGGCGATCCAGCCGGCGCGGCGCATCGTCCGCTCCGGATCGCGGGCTGCGCTGGCCATGGCGCCCGGCCCTTCCATCCCCGAGGTCGCGTAAGCGATCGAGGCGAAGAAGCCGATGGTCTTCCAGTCCCAGGTCGGCCAGAACTCCATCGGCGTCGCCGACCCCCGCCGCTGCCAGATGAGCCAGGCCGCGATCATGATCATCAGGCCAACGACGGCCGAGGCGATCGCCCCCAGGCTCTCGGCCCATTTTCCGATGTGGAGGCCCACCAGGTTGGCGCCGAGCGCGACCCAGATCAGGCCCAGAGTGGCCAACAGGAAGTAGCGGCGATCGGCGCCGAGCTCGCTCAAGCCATCAGGCAGCAGAGCGAAGCCGACCCGCGCGTACAGCATCGCGGCGGTCGGGAAGAGGGTGGCGATCCCGATCCAGTAGGTCCAGCCGGCAAAGAACCCATGCCAGGATCCGAAATCTTCCCGGGTCCAGCGGTAGATCCCGCCGGTGCCAGGATACTTCGCGACCAAGGCCGCCACGGCGACTGTCAGCGGGGCGGCGAAAAACAGCACCGCGAGGACCCAAAGGGTGATGGAGCCCGGGCCCGCGTTGGCGGCGATGGGTAGCCATCGAGCGGAGAAGACGCAGGTGAGCGCGAAGAAGGTCAGGTCCCCGAGGCCGAGTTGGTGGCTCGGCCGATCGGAGCGATGGGGCTCGGCGGTGGCTGTCAGTGGCGATCTCCGATCGACGACGGTGGGGGAGAACCGCTCCTCACCTCGCGGCGCCCAGAGCGGCACGTTTCCACCGCTCGATCCAGTTGGCGTAGAGCATCACCGCCGGCCCGGCATCGCCCGCCGTGCTCACCATCAGGAACGTCCTCCCGTCGGGGGCGGCGTCCCAGGTCGGCTCGAATCCCAGCATCTGATACCGCCCGGTGAACAACAGCGTGGGCTCCGCGATTCGAGGGGCATCCGTTGGGCTGGCGCCAAGCGCTACTCGGGCCACGAAAACCGAGTCTGCCTTGCGAAAGAACACTTCGCCGGACCGGGTCCATCGGGGTTCCGTGCCGCCGTTGCGCGAGATCGGCCAGCGCCGGGAACCCGGCGCCAGCCGCCGGAGGTAGACCTCGTTTCGCCCCGACTCGTTCGACACGTAAGCGAGCCAATCGCCCACGGGACCGACGGCGATGCCGCGTTCGTCAAAGCGGGTCTGCAGGACGGGCCGCGCCGCCGATGGGGTGTCCACCGGCATCGCCAAGATGTCCCGCCCGGTACCCGTTCCCGGGGTGTCTTGGCGCCATACCAGGGTGCCGCCGTCGGCGGTCAGGCCGGCCTCGAAGACTCCCCCGGGCTGATCCAAGAGCGTGGTGGGTGGCGCCGTGCCGTCGCCGGCGACCCGCGCCAGGACCTGGCGACCGGCCGCCCGACGCGAGAACAGCAGTGATTCTCCGTCCGGGGTCCAGGCGGGGCGCGAACTCGACCCGTCGCTGGTGACGCGCAGCTTCACTCCCGTGGCGATGTCGACGGACCAAAGATCGCCCTCACGAGTGTTCGCGTTGCCGCTGCCGATACCGACCGCGGCGCGCGACCCGGACGGAGCGAATCTCGGGAAGTGCCAAGCGCGACGATCGGCGACGGCGCGAGCGCTCCCCGACCGGTCTACCAGCATGAGATCGCCGATCGACCCGCTGGCTGGCAAGTAGACCAGAAGTCCGGTGCGCGACAAATCGAAGTGGGCGGACGAGGTGCTCGAACTCACCGAGAAGGTCAGGAGGTGTCATTCGATAATGATATACAATGTAGTAGAAATACGTATGGGCAAGGCAGCGGTTTCAGCCGCCTCCCCGGGGGGCTCAGGTTTTGGTTGCGTGAACCGCGAACACCGCACCGAGCGGGTCGGCGGCCACCGCGATCCGGTCGCCCCCGGGCACTTCCATCGGCCCGACCAGAATGCTCCCACCCAGCGCCTTGATGTCGGCCGCGGCTTGGTCGGCGCTCTTCACCTTGGCGTAGGGCAGCCAATTGGACACCGGGACGTGATCGGGCTTCTTCATCATCCCGCCCATCGGAGCGTCGCCAAGCCCGAACATGTGGTAGATCCCTTCGGGCCCCATGTCGAATTCGCCGGCCTTCTTCCAGCCGAATACCGCCGAGTAGAAGCCGAGGGCGGCGATCGGGTCCGGCACCATCAGCTCGTGCCAGGAGAACTCGCCGAGGGCCGGGTCGCCGGATCTCGGCGGTGTCGGGGTGGCGGCCGAGTAAAGGCAGAACGCGGCACCCTGCGGGTCCTCGAGGGCCGCGAACTTGCCGGCCCCGGGGATTTCCTGGGGCTCGGCGAGCACCTTGGCGCCGAGGCTCACCGCTTTCTTGATCGTCGCGTCGATGTCGGGGGTGCCCAGGTAGGTCAGCCAGTGGGGCGGGACCTTGGCGGCCAACAGGGGCGCCGGGAGCGCCATGCAGCCGCCGACCGGGGCCTCCCCCGCCATCCACAGGGTGTAGGACCCGTCGGTACCCCAAGGCGCGGTTCCCCACCCCATCACCCGGGTGTAGAACGCCTGAGCCGCCGCCGGATCGGTGGTCATGGTCTCGTGCCACGGGTGTCTCCCTCGGGTTACCAGGCCGCGCCGCAGCCCGTGGTGGTGTAGGAATCGGCGACGTTGATGATCTTCCAGACGCCGCCCAATCGTGCCAGGTGGAACGCATCGTACCCGCAGTGGGTCACCTTGCCGTCGCGACGAACCTGATACTCGGCCCAGACGCTGGCCAGGTCGCCATCGATGTTGACCTTCGGATTGCGGATCGGCTCGTCGAGCGGCGGTTGGTCGGTACGAACCGCCGATCTCAGAAAATCGGCCGGGCCGAGCACCACGATCCGGCTGCCGTTCGGCCCCGGCCGGATCAGGGTGAACCGAGTGAGGCTGTCGACCTGAGCCCGGATCAAGGCGGTGTCGCGGGTCCGCATCCCGGTCATGAAGTTGGTGATCGCCGCAACCACTTTGGTTGCATCGTCTTGGGCTGCCGCGGGCGGGGCCGCACCGGCGCCGGCCGCCGCCAGGGCGCAGAGGATGGAGAACCGCATTGGATCGACACGCTCCAGAGGATGGATGGTTGTTGCCGAGTCCGGACGAGCCGGGCACTACCCGAATCTACGCCGAAAATGGCCCGGTGTTTCGAGCCCCGATCGAACCTGCGCGAAGGCGGGGCCCGAGTTAGAATCCCTTCCACATCATGCCGCAAACCATCGATATCCTGCTCCCGGCCGACCAGGCCGAAGGGACCACTAACGTCGTCGGCAAGTGGTTCAAGGCCGTCGGCGACCGGATCGAAACCAACGACCCCCTGGTCGAGATCACCACCGACAAGGTCACCGTCGAGATCGCCGCCGCCGCGGACGGCGTGCTCCTGGAGATCCTCAAGGCGGAGGGCGACAACGTCGAGCAAGGGCAGGTCCTCGGCCGGATCGGCCCGGTTGGCGCCGTGACCACGTCCGCGCCGGTCGGGGCGCCCGGGGCCACCTCCCCCGCCGCCTCGCCCTCGGTCAAGTCCGATTCAGCGCCTACCACCGAGGAACTCGCCCCAGCGGTTCGCCGCCTCATCAAGGAATACCACCTCGACCCCACCCGGATCTCGGGCACCGGTCGCGGCGGACGGATCACGGTCGAGGACGTCGAGGCATTCCTCGCCCGGCCTCAGCCCGAGGCGGCAGCCGGCAGCCGGTTGGTGCCCCATACGCCGATCCGGCGCGCGGTGGCGGCCCACATGGTGGCAAGCGTCTCCACGGCCCCGCACGTCACCTCGGTGTTCCAGGCCGACATGAGCGCGGTCATCGCCCATCGCGAGGCGTCCAAGGCCGAGTTCGCCGCCCGAGGAGCCAAGCTCACCTTCACGGCCTATTTCGTCCGGGCCTCGGTTGCCGGGCTCCTCGCCGTGCCGGAGGTCAATAGCCGCTGGCATGACCAGGCCCTCGAACTGTTCGACCACTGTCACATCGGCGTCGGCACCGCGCTCGAAACCGGCGGGTTGATCGTCCCGGTGATCGAGCATGCCGAGTCGCTCGACCTCTTCGAGACCGCACGTCGGCTCGACGACCTCACCACCAGGGCCCGGACCGGCTCGCTAGCTCCGAAAGAGGTCCAGGGTGGCACCTTCACCATCTCCAATCACGGCGTCAGCGGCAGCCTGGTGGCGGCGCCGATCGTCATCAATCAGCCCCAGTCGGCGATCCTCGGCGTTGGCAAGTTGGAGCCTCGAGTGATCGTGGACCCAAACGGCCGGATGATCGCGCGGCCGATGCTCTACGTGACCTTGACCATCGACCATCGGGTTCTCGATGGGTTCCAGGCCAACGCGTTCTTGACGAAATGGGTCGAGACGATCGAGCGGTGGAGCTGACCGGGGCTAGAGCGGCTTGAAGTGCTCGAACGGCTGGTGGCAGGAGTGGCAGCTGTGGATCGACTTGCACGCCGTCGAGCCGAATTCGCTTTCTCGAGTGGTGTTCGACGAGCCGCACCAAGGACAGGGCACCGCCTTGGCCGGCCGGCCCAGTTGGACCAACTCCAACTCGGCCGCCGGACCGGGCGGCGCGATCCCATAGACTCGGAGCTTCTCCCGACCTTCCGGAGCGATCCAGTCGGTGGTCCACGCGGGGAAGAGAACGGTATTCACCACGACTTCCTCGAACCCCCTGGCCACCAAGGCGCGGCGGATCTCTCGCTCGATGACTTGAGTGGCGGGGCATCCGGAGTAGGTCGGGGTCACCGACACCGTCACTCGGCCCCCCTCGACGGTGGCGCCCCGAACGATCCCCAGCTCGACGACATCGATGACCGGCACCTCGGGGTCTTTCACCGACCTGAGCGCGTCGATCACTTCGGCGGCCGTCTGGGGCCGACCACCGACGGCCGCGTCTACCATGTCGCCCCCGGGTGAGACCGAGCGACGATCTGCATTTCCGCGAGCATCCGCCCGAGATACTCGGTGTGGCGCCCTTTCCGGCCGCCGGTCATTCGCATCGGCGCGGTCGGAATCGTGAGGCGGGCGCGACCGAGCAGATCGGTCACCGCGGCCCGCCAGCGCGGTTCCAGATCGGCCGCTACCACCACCGCTCCCTGCTCGGCGACCGCCCGATCGACATCGTCCTGCTGAAACATCTCGCCGGTCCAGGGCCACAGTTCGTCGAGGGCCGCCTGAGCGCGGCGATGGCTTTCCTCGGTGCCATCGCCCATTCGGATCACCCACTCGCTGGCGTGGCGGAGGTGGTACCGGTTCTCCTTGTGGGCTTTGGCGGCGATGCCTTTGAGGTCCTCGTGGTTCCCCTGAATCGGCCCCTCGAGCTGGAGGTTGGCCCAGGCCGAGAAGAGAAACTGCCGCATCATGGTGAAGGCGAAATCGCCCTTGGGCAGCTCCGCCATCTGGAGGTTGCGGAACTGGACGTCGTCGCGCCAGTAGGCCAGGGTATCGGCGTCCCGCCCCTGCCCCTCCAGCTGGCCCGCCAGGTTCAGCAACAGCTGGGCTTGCCCAATCAGGTCCAACGAGATGTTAGCCAGCGCGATGTCTTCTTCCAGAATCGGGCCGTGGCCGCACCACTCGGAGTTCCGATGACCGAGCACCAGCCGGTCGTCGCCGATGCGGAGCAGGTACTCGAACAAAGGAGCCGGCACTCAGAACACCTTGACCCCGCGCGGGGTCTTGTAGAACTGCGGGTGGCGATACGGCTTGTCGTTCCCCGGGTCGAACCAGGGACCGGCATCGCCCGGGGCCGAGGCGCTGATCAGGACGCTAGGCACCACCCAGATGCTCACCGCCTCGCCCCGCCGGGTGTAGACGTCTCTGGCATTCTGGAGGGCGATCTCGGCATCGGGGGCATGGACGCTGCCGGCGTGCTCGTGGGGCTTGCCCCCCGGGGGCTGGGTGAAGACTTCCCAGAGGGGCCACTCGCTTGCGCTGGTATCGGTCGTCGCCATGTTCGGTCTCGTCTCAGGCAGCTTGGCCGGCCGGCTCGGACCGCTTGGCCGCGTAGGCCGCAGCCGCCTCTCGCACCCACCGCCCCTCTTCGTGCGCCGCCCGGCGGGCCGCCAACCGCTCGTGGTTGCAGGGCCCGTTGCCGGAGATCACCTGCTTGAACTCGGCCCAGTCGATCGGCCCGATCAACCAGTTGCCCGAGGCCTCGTCGTAGCGGAGATCGGGATCCGGCAGGGTGATCTCGATGGCTTTGGCCTGCGGGACCGTCAAATTGACGAACCGCTGGCGAAGGTCATCGTTGCTCTTGAGCTTGACCTTCCACTTGAGCAGGTCACCGCTGTTGGGCGAGTCGCCATCGTGGGGCCCGAACATCATCAACGACGGCCACCACCACCGGTTCACCGCATCTTGAACCATCGCCCGCTGAGCCGGCGTCCCCCGGGCCAGGGTGGCGCAGAGTTCGTAGCCCTGGCGCTTGTGGAAGTTCTCTTCCTTGCAGATCCGAATCATGGCCCGGGCGTAGGGACCGTACGAGGCGCGCGCCAGCATGGTCTGGTTGACGATGGCCGCGCCGTCCACCAGCCAGCCGATCACCCCGATGTCCGCCCACGCCAAAGTGGGATAGTTGAAAATGCTCGAGTATTTCGCGGTCCCGTAGAGGTATTGATCGATCAGCTCGGCTCGATCGATCCCCAAGGTCTCGGCGCCACAGTAGATGTAGAGCCCGTGGCCGCCTTCGTCCTGCACTTTGGCCAGGAGCACCATCTTCCGCCGGAGGCTCGGCGCCCGGGTGATCCAGTTCCCCTCCGGCAGCATACCCACCACCTCGGAGTGGGCGTGCTGCGACATCATCCGGGTCAGTTGTTTTCGGTACTTCTCGGGCATCCAGTCTTTGGGCTCGATCGTCTCGTCGCGGGCCAAGCGGGTGTCGAACTCCGCCATCTTGGCTGGATCTTCTGGAGCCGGCGTTTTCGGGTCGGTGGTCATCGGTCCTCCTTGGCAGCTGGCAATCTACCACGGCAGGCCGTGATCGTCCAAACCCGTTCCAGACATGGCTTTATGGGTTCTTCACTGTTCCCAGGTTTCGTGGAATAGTCGGGCGATTCCGTCAACCGGATCGAGATCTGGGGCCGACTGGGGCGTTGACGGATCGAGCTGGTGGTAGTGCCGGTCGAAGAACACCAGCGGTTGGTTGGGCGGCAATCCCTGGGCGAGTTCCGAGACGGCCCCGACGACGATCAAGTGGTCCCCGCCGTCCAACACCGCGCTCAAGGTTCCGCCAACCGCCCCAGCCGACCCTTCGAGACGAGCCAGGGCCCCGAAGGGGACGAACCGGTGCGGCGGAGGCGTCGGACCTTTCCAGCCACCGGCGAAGTAGGTCGACAGGGCTTGCTGATCGGCCCGCAGGAAGCTCACGCTGAACGGCCGGCCCACCTCGGCGCACTGGGCCAGCCGGCTCTTCCGGCCGATGCAGAAGAGGACCAAGGCAGGTTCGAGGGACAGCGAGGTGAACGACCCGACCGTCATCGCCCGGACTCCGTCGCCGTGGGCCAGAGCCACCACCGTCACCCCGGTCGGCATCAGGGCCATGGTCCGGCGGAACTCCGCGGAATCGAGGGTCATGGCGCCCGGAACACCACATTCTCGAACGGCTCGCCGGTGGTGATTCGATCGAGATTGGCGGCGACGGTGCTCCACCGGCGTTCGATCATCGGGAGAGTCCAGGCGGAGGTGTGCGGGGTCATGTAGACGTTGTCGAGCTGATGGAAGGGATAGTCGGAGGGAGGGATGGTCAAGTCGTCGCGGGTCGGGTATCGGTACCAGGCATCGATGATCGCGCCGCCGATCGCCTTCTCGCGCAAGGCGTGGTAGAGCGCCCGCTCCTCGACGATCGGGCCGCGGGAGACGTTGATCAGGACCGCGGTATCCTTGCAGCGAGCCAGGCGGGCGGCATCGAGGAGATTCTCGGTCTCGGCCGTCAGCGCGGAGCAGATCACCACGAAGTCCGCCACCCTCAGCATGTCGTCGAGCCGATCCATTCCGAACAGCCGATCCACCCCGGGCACCGTCCGACCGGCCGTTCGGGTCACCGCGACGACGGTGGTCCCCATCGCTTTGGCTCTTGGCGCCAACGCCCGCCCGATCTGCCCGAGTCCCAGAATGCCGACCGTCTTCCCGGCCAGCTCATCCTGGAGGGGGCCCGCGGTTCGGCCGCCCAAACGCCAACTACCCTCGACTCGGAACGACCGCTCGGCCTCCATGAAGCGGGTACACCACTGCAGCATGGCCAAGATGACATACTCGGCGATCGGAATGTCGTGCCCGAAGGCGTTGCACACTACCGCCCCGGACGCCAGGTAGCCGAGGTCGATGGCGTCATACCCCGCCCCGCCGACGTGGAGCAGCTCGAGCCGCGGCGCGGGCGGCATCGACCGGTCGTACCGCATCGTGACGATCGCCTTGGCGTCGGCCAGCTCGTTCGCGAGTCGGTCGGTCGGCGTGTCATCCGGTTGCGGCACCAGCCGAGCGGGCCTGGTGAGCTTGGCGGCCAGCCGATCCCGTTGCTCGCACGCCAGGGTGCCGAGCAGGACACATTTCACGCCAGCTCGCCGTCGGTCTGCGCCTTGGCGAGGAAGTCGCGAACGAGGTCCATGTACGGGGTCCGGTCGTGGCTCGTCACCAAGGCCCCGGCCATTCGGACGGGGTCGCCGAAGAAGTACCGCTCGTAGAGAACCTGGCGCGAGGCGAACGCCGAGACCGCGGTGTCCCAGGCGAGCCGGAAGAGCGGGATCCGTTCGAGGGCATCCATTCTGGCGGCCTGGTAGTATCGCTTGATCTCCTCGATCATCGGGCCCTGAACGTCCGCCTCGGTCGGCATCGCCACCAGGCCAGCGGCACCGAGCTGTTGAATGATCTCGATCATTCGAGGATAGAGGCGGGGGTAGAGGTTCCGAGCCGCGTCGAGCGGAGCCCACGCCGGTCGCATCACCCCGAACTCGTCGAGCGACGCCCCGGCCTCGGCGGCCACCAGAAAGGCCCGCATCGTCTCCAGGTTGACCCAGATCTCGGCCACCTTTTCCTGGACGTGCTGGAACGACTCGATGGCGATGGTGTCGACGATCAGGGAGGCCAATCCGAGCAAGTATTCCGTCTTGGCGATGTTCTTGACCAGGACCTGGTGGGCCATGTTCGCCAGCGCGCCGGTCCGGTGGTAGGCCGCGTTGCAGCGGGCCACGTCGCGATAGAGGAAGACCCGTTCCCAGGGTACGGAGACGTCGTCGAAGATCACCACGGCGTCCATTTCCTCGAATCGGGAACCGAGCGGGTGATCGTAGTGGGAGCGTCCGTAATCGAGGGTTTCGCGGCAGAGGAAGCTCAGGCCGGGCGCGTCGGTGGGAAGGCAGAGGGCATAGGCGTAACGCTGATCCTCTTCGGTGTTCCGCAAGAAGGTGGAGGGGAAGACCATGATCTCGTCGGCGATCGGCAGGGTCGCCAGCATCCGGCAGCCCCGAATGACGATCCCCGCGTCGTTTTCTTCCTTGACCTTGGCCGCCAGGAACGGGTCGGCCTGGAGCGCCGCGTGAACCGACCGGTTTGCCTGGGGAGAGCTCAGGGTGTGCGTTAGGCAGAGGTCGCCGTCACGGATCCGGGCGTGATAGGCTCGGGCATTGTCCCCGAAGCGAGGATCGCCTTCCGCCAAGAACGCGGCGCCTCCGGCGTAGCCGGTGATCGACCGGTTGATGTAGTCGGGGAGCCGCCCCATCATCCCGAAGGTGGCCTGGGCCCACCGCGCCATCGATCGGCTCACGCTGGTCAGCTCGGCCTCTGTGGTCGGGATCAGGAACGAGCGGCCCACCTTGGCGCCGATCGCCGGGGAATCGAACAGGGTGACGGCCGGCTCGTTCCACTGGAGATCGTAGAGCCGCGCCAGGGTCCGGACCCCATTCGCCAGGCCCGGCTCGACGGTCGGATCGACGATCAGCCTGCCGCGATGCCAGAGCCGGGGAGGGCGTTCGCGGAGTCGCGCGATGACATCGCGCCCGCGACGGGCGCCAGCGAGTGGGCCAGGGCTCATTCGGATTCCTCGAATTGCTCAACAGTCAAGATACGGCGCCAATCGACCACCGTGCAACGAATACCTGGCGCTATATTGGCCAACGCCAACAGCACCACATTTCTCAGCGTCACGCTCGGAGGCAAGGATGTCCGGCAACCCGGTGACCGGCGGGTCGATCGACCGCGAGTTCGACTCGGGCGTCGCAACCATTCGATTTGGCCATCCCAAGAGCAACTCCATGCCGAGCGCCCTGCTTGGCCAATTGGCCGAAGCGATCGCCGAGGCCGGTCGGGATCCGGCGGTGCGGGTGATGGTCCTGGCGAGTGAGGGAACCGGTCCCTTCTGCGCCGGGGCCTCGTTCGACGAACTCAAGGCCCTCGAAGACGACGCGGCCGGCCAGCGGTTCTTCACCGGGTTCGCCAAGGTGATCCTGGCGATGATCCGGGCGCCGAAGTTCGTCCTGGCTCGGGTCCAGGGCAAAGCGACGGGCGGTGGAGTGGGGCTGATCGCCGCCGCCGATTGGTCGATCGCCACGGCGCAGGCCTCGGTCAAGCTCAGCGAACTCGCCGTCGGGATCGGCCCCTTCGTGGTCGGGCCGGTCATCGAGAAGAAAATCGGCCTTGGCCCGTTCGCCGCGATGAGCGTCGACGCCGACTGGCGCTCGGCCGGGTGGTGTGCCGCTCACGGCCTTTATGCCGAGGTCCGCGATACCGTGGAGCAAGTCGACGAGGCCTTGGCGCTTCGGGCCCGGTGGCTCGCCAGCGCCAGTCCGGCGGCGATGCGGCAGCTCAAGGCCGTGTTCTGGGAAGGCACCGAAGGCTGGGACTCGTTGTTGCTGACCCGGGCCGGCATGAGCGGCTCGCTGGTCCGAACCGAGGAGGCCCGAGCGGCGATCGCCAGGGCCTCGGGCGGCCGATAGTCGGTCATTGCGGTCTTCGGACGAGGCGGTAAGTTACCTTCCGAATTCGCGATCCCCGTAACCAGATAATGTCCCACGGCAGCCGGAGGCGACGTGCGCAAACTGCTCACGGAGTTCATTGGAACGTTCTTCCTGGTGTTGACGATCGGTTTGACGGTGACGGCCGGATCGCAGTTCGCGCCGCTCGCGATCGGCACCGCGCTGATGGTGATGGTATACCTGGGCGGGCACGTCTCCGGGGCTCACTACAACCCGGCGGTATCGCTGGCCCTGGTCATTCGGGGCGCCCTTCCGAGCTCGGAATATGCCGGGTACGCGATCAGCCAGATCGCGGGGGCCACGGCGGCCGCGTTGGTCGTCAATTTCGTGACCGGCCAGACCTTCGCGCCGGCGCCGGGGGCCTCGGTGAGTCCCATGGCCGCGTTGCTGGTCGAGATCCTGTTCACCTTCGCGCTGGCCCTCGTGGTGCTCAACGTCGCCACCTCGAAAAAGACCGTAGGTCATTCCTACTATGGGCTCGCGATCGGGATGACGGTGATGGTCGGGGCCTTCGCCGGCGGTGGGATATCCGGCGGCGCGTTCAATCCGGCCGTGGGCATCGGGCCCACGATCGTCAACGCGCTGATCGGCGGGGGCAGCTGGTCGGCGTTGTGGCTCTACTTGGTCGGACCGCTGGTCGGTGGGGCGCTCGCCGCGGCGGTGTTCAGGATTCAGGAAACCGAGTAGCCGGCGTTCACCGGGCGAATCGGACCCGTCCGATTCGCCCGGCGGCCCCGACGATCCATCCCGTGCCGTCCGGGCCGAATCCCACTCCCCAGTAATCCCCTTCCGCCAACCGACGCCACGAATTGCCGCCGTCCGGCGACCACACCGCGCCCTTCGGCGACACCGCGACCACGGTCCGGCCCCGCCCGGGGACGAAGGCCACGCCGTAGATCGAACCGGGAATCGGTGGTCGGCCGGCCAGCCGCCAGCTGGTGCCGCCGTCGGTCGTCACGATCACGTTGTCGGTGAACCCCTCGGGCTGCGCCAGATCGCCACCCACCGCGATCCCGAACCGGTCGTCGAGAAACGCCAAGCTGGCGATTCCGGCGGTCGGCAGGTTCCGGATGATCGGCGTCTCGGTGGCCCGGGAGCCCGGGGGGCCGAAGCGGATCACCCGGCCCCCTTTGGCGGTCCCCACCCAGGCGCTCCCGTCGGGTCGCATCGTTAGGCAGGTTCCGCTCGCCGCGAAGGCCCCTTCGCCCTCGATGGCGGCGATCGCCGGCCCCGGCGGCGACCACGCCGTCCAGGTCGCCCCGTGGTCGGTGCTCCGCAGGAGTGGAAACCGGCCCGCAACCGCGTCGCTCACCGCCACGCCGATCGGCCCCGCGAAGTCGATGCAGTCGTAGAAGGCCACCGGATCGGCGTTCCGGAATACCTCGCGCCAGCTCAACCCACCATCGGCGGTATGGTAGAGCCGCGACTTGTCGCCGGGCCCCGCGGCCAGGAGCACCGCCCGCTTGGCGTCGAAGGCATGGACATCGCGGAATTCCAGGGAATCGGCCCCGGGAACCTGACCGACTCGCCAGTTCAGCCCTCCGTCGGAGGTGACGAGGTAGCTGCCCCGAGTCCCGCTCGCCCACGCGGTCGTCGAATCAACGACCGAGACCGCCTGGAACCGAGCCGTGGTACCCGACACCTGGGGCTCCACCGATTGCGCCGCCGCGCCAGCGGGAGCCGCGAGCAGCGCCAGGCCGATCAATCGATGACCCATCAGGGAGTCTCCTCGAAGGTCCGCTCGAGCCATCCGCGGATCGCGGCCGCGGTCCGATCCGGCGCCGAGAGCGGAAAGAGGTGTCCGCCGGGAATGGTGGTGATTTCCGCCCTCGGCGCCCGTTCGGCGAACATGGCCCGGCACCGGGCGGTAAAGGTGTCGGACTGGGCGCCCCCCAGCACCAAGGTGGGGAGCGCGGCGTCGAGAGTCGCGACCGCCTCCCAAGTCTCGGTGTCGATCGACTGGTAGTAATGCGCCTCCCACGCCGGCGACCACTTCAGCTTGAAGCCATCGCCATTGGGAACCAACCCGTCTTCGACCAGCAGCGCGACCGATTGATCCGGCCAGTCGGCGAAGGCGGGGCGGCCCCTGAAGTACCGCAACGCCTCCTCGCGGCTGGCGAACCGGTCGCGACGAGCCAGCGTCCGGGCCACGAGCGGATGCCAATCGGGTCGGGCGGCCCGTCGTCCGGCCTCCATGGCGGCGAACACCTCCGGCTCGAGCAAGGTTGGGTCGAGCAAGACCAGCCCCGCGATGGCGCTGCCTGGCAACCCGGCCGCAAGGAGCGAAGCCACCCCGCCAAACGAGTGCCCGATGGCGATCACTCGATCGAGGCGGTGCTCGGCGAAACCGGCTGCCAGGTCACGGGCCAGGTCGCCCCACCGCCCGGGCATTTCCGGCGGCGAGGGCGACTTGGGCCAGAGGGCCTTGGGCGGGAGCGCGACGATCCGGTATCGACTGGCCAGGGCCGTGGCGATCGGCTGGTAGCAACCGAGCGGGAATCCGTTGGCCGGCGCCAGGTGCACCACCTGACCTGCCCCGCCGAGTTCCAGCAGTGGAATCATCCGCGAAGGATCACGCCGCGGCGTGGGCGATGCAAGCGTCCCCGGGGTAGTTTCCGGTCATGCGAAACCTCCTTGTCTGCGTGGCGGCGCTCTCGGCGCCGCCGGCCCTCGCTCAGCAATTGAGCCCTCAGGAACAAAGAATTCGCGACGCGGTGGTCGCGGGTTACGACGAGGCCGTGAACCTCCTGGCCCGGTCGGTGAACGTCGCGAGCGGGACCTTCAACCTCGCCGGCGTCCGAGCCGTGGGGGCGCTCTATCAGAAGGAGTTCGAGGCCCTCGGCTTTTCCACCCGCTGGATCGATCTTCCGCCGGCTCTGGGGCGGGCCGGCCACTTGATCGCCGAGTGGCGGGGACGACGGGCCACGGCCGCTACCCAGCGGCTGTTGCTGATCGGCCATCTCGACACCGTGTTCGAGGCCGCTGGCCGCCCGTTCTCCCGTCAGGACACGGTGGGGTACGGCCCGGGCGCCGCCGACATGAAGGGAGGTAACGCCGCGGTCCTGTTGGCACTCCGGGCGCTGAAAGACGCGGGTGCTCTCGACGACCTCGTCCTCACGGCGGTCTTCACCGGCGATGAGGAGGCCGCGGGCCGACCGCTCTCGGTGGCCCGGAAAGATCTGATCGAGGCGGCACGCCGAAGCGACGTCGCCCTTGCGTTCGAAGGGGGAGACGCTCGGACCGCGACCGTTTCCCGCCGAAGCGCCAGCGGCTGGGTCCTCACGGTCACCGGGCGCCAGGCTCACTCGTCGGGGATTTTCCGTGACGGAGTCGGTTACGGCGCGGTGTTCGAGGCGGCCCGAATCCTGAACGAGTTCCGGGAGCGTCTGGCCAAGCAGCCGTACCTCACCTTCAACCCCGGAACCATCGTCGGCGGGACCGAGGTGCGCTACGACAGTGGCGCGGTCCGTGGCGATGCGGCCGGCAAGACCAACATCGTGGCCCGTCGGGTCGTGGCGCAGGGCGACCTTCGCACCCTCACCGACGGCCAGCTCGATTCGGCTCGCGCCACGATGCGGCTGATCGTCTCGAGCAGTCTTCCGGGAACCTCGGCCACGATTTCCTTCGACCAGGGTTATCCGAGCATGCCTCCGACGGACGGGAATCGCGCCATTCTCGCGGTCTTCGATCGGGTCAGCCAGGATCTGGGTTATCCGGCGATCGAGGCCCTGCCGCCCGATCGCCGCGGCGCGGGGGACATCTCGTTCGTGGCCGACATCCTGCCCAGTCTGGACGGTCTCGGGGTCGACGGCTTCGGTGCCCACGCGCCCGAAGAGGGGATCTACCTGCCTTCGCTCAAGATGGCCGCGGAACGGGCGGCCATCTTGATGACGCGGCTGGCGCGTTCCCGCCGTCCGGCGACGAGCGACCGTTAGGGTCTGGCCGCCGCGAAGGCGGCCTGCGCCTTGGCCACCAGCCCTTTCAGTTCGGCCAGCCGTTCGGTCACGTCGTCACCGAGCCGCTGGTCGGCCTGGATGGTCATCCGGTAGAGGAACACCGTCTGCTCGACCAGCTGCGGCATCGGGTAGCGGGTCGAGGCCGCGTTGAGCGTCGCGGCCAGAGCGGTCAGCGCCGGGGAGTCGGCCTGCTTCCGCCGGGCAGCCAGGTCCCGAGCGAGGGCCCGGACCTCCGACACCAGATCGCGGGCGGCGAGCGCGGTGCGCAGCTGGTGTTGGAGATCGAGCTGGGTGACGCCGTCGGCCAGGGTGCGGGGGTCCGGTTGGACCACGAGGGGACGGGTCTGACTCCACTCGCCGACCGTTAGGCGGACCTGGTAGCGTCCCGGCACCACCCACGGCCCGTTCCGGCCCGCCCGATCGGGATCGGCGTCCCAGGGCCCGGGCAAGGCGAAGTCCCAGCGAAACCGGTGATGCCCCGCTGTCTTCGGAAGCTCCGGCGTGCCGACCCGCTCGAGCTCGAACCGCCTCATTCCGGGCTCGGCCGGCAGCTGGTCGCGTTCGCCAGCCGCGGCGCTCGAAAAGGTCCGCAGCACCTTCCCGGCGCCATCGAGAATGTCGAGCGTCACGGCACCGGCCGGCTCGGCGGCGAGCCAGTAGTCGATCCAGGCACCGGGCGGGGGATACTCCGGGTCGGCCGGATCACGGCCCACCGCGGCCAACCCGAAGGGGCCGGTGGCGTAGCGGAGCCGGAGCGCGGGACGAGGAGCGAACAGCTGGGCGACCCCTCCGGCCGGCCGGCGATCCGCCTGGTGCAGCGGCGACAGATCATCGAGGATCCAGAACGACCGGCCCATGGTCGAGAGGACCAGATCCTTGCGATGGACCACGATGTCGGTCACCGGAGTGACCGGGAGATTCTGCTGGAACGATTGCCAGCTGTTGCCATCGTCGAAAGACAGGAACAATCCGAACTCGGTTCCGGCGTAGAGTAGCCCTTCCCGGCTCGGGTCTTCCCGGACGACTCGGGTCGGGTGATCCGACGGGATCCCGTTGGCCCCGGTCGTCAGGAGCTGCCAGGATTTTCCATAGTCGGTGGTCCGATAGATATAGGGCCGCCAATCGCCGAGCAGATATCGATAGGCCGCAAGGTACGCCTTGCCGCGTCGATGGGGCGACCATTCCACGGCCTGAATCCGTCCGCCCCCGAGGAGCGCCTCCGGGGTCACTTTGTTCCAGGTTACCCCGCCGTTTCGGGTGAAGTGGACCGCGCCGTCGTTGGCGCCGACCACGATGGCGCCCGGCTCGAGCTTCGATTCCTGGACCGCGTAAATGGTGCTGTAGTACTCCTCGCCGGTAATGTCTCGAGTGATCGGAGCACCCGACGGGACGTGGCCGCGGGGGTCGTTCGCGGTCAGATCCGGCGAAATCCGGGCCCAGGTCTTCCCTTCGTTGGTGGTCCGGTAGAGATACTGCGAGGCGTGGTAGATGGTCCGGCTCGAGTGCGGCGACACCTGGATCGGGACCACTCGTTGAAACCGGTCGCGGAGGTCCTTGGGGTTGTGGCCGTAGAGGTCGCGGGCACCGACCCAATAGATCTGCTCCTGGCCGGTCCGGTCGTTGTAGCGGCTGAACTGCCCTTTGCAGTTGGAGTAGAAGACGTCGGGGTCGCCCGGCTTCGGAATCGCCGGTCCGGTCTCGCACCCGCCGACCTGCCGCCACCATCCGGCCGGCTGATCGGGGGTCCAGCTGGCCGGCGGCAAGCTGGGCACCCCGATGGTCGAGTTGTCCTGTTGGCCGGCGTAGATCCAATAGGGCGTTTGGTCGTCCACCGCCACCTGGTACAGCTCGGCCGTCGGCTGGTTGAGCTGGGTCGACCAGGAAGCGCCATCGTCTTGGGTGACGTTGGCGCCGCCGTCGTTCGACTGAATCCAGATCCGAGGGTTCTTCGGGTTGATCCACATGTCGTGGTTGTCGCCGTGCGGCACCGGCCGTCGGCGCCAGGTCTGTCCGCCGTCGGTCGACATGAAGAACGCCGTCGAGTTCACGAAGAGCCGATCCGGGTTGGTCGGGTCAGCATCAATATTTGTGTAGTAGAACGGTCGGTCCAGCAACGAGGCCTGGGTGCTCACCAGCCGCCAGCTGGCTCCGCGATCGTCGCTCCGGTACACCCCGCCCTCGCCAACCGGCGCCTCGAGCAACAGATAGACCCGCCGAGGATCGGCGGCGGACACCGCCAGGTCTCCCTTGCCGATCAGGCCGGACGGGAGCCCGGCGGTGAGCTTGGTCCAGTTCTCGCCGCCGTCGGTCGACTTGTAGACGCCGCCTTCGCGGGCGCCGCTGATGATGGTCCAAGGCTTCCGCTCCGCCCGCCACATCGTGGCGTAGATCTCCCGCGGGTTGTCCGGCGCGAGCTCGACGTCCGCCGCGCCGGTCGAGTCCGACACGAACAGGACCTGACGCCAGCTGGCCCCTCCGTCGGTGGTGCGATAGACCCCTCGGTCCCGGCTCGGGCCGAAGGCATGACCAATCGCGGCGACCGTAACTTCGTCGGGATTGGTGGGGTGCACCACCACCGCCCCGATTTGGCCGACCGCGGCCAATCCCACCTGCCGCCAGGTCTTTCCAACGTCGACCGACTTGTAAACGCCCCGGCCGGTGATCACGTTGCTCCGAATTCCGTCGGACCCGGTGCCGACGTAGATCACGTTGGGATCCGTATCCGCCACGTCGATGGCGCCGATCGAGGCCGTGGCGAAGTAGCCGTCAGAGACGTTGATCCAGGTGATCCCCGAGTTGACCGTCTTCCAGACTCCGCCGCCGGTGCTACCCATGTAGAAGGTCGAGGGCTGCTCGGCGATACCGGCGACGGCGGTCACCCGGCCACCGCGGCTCGGGCCGACCATCCGAAACCGAAGCTCGGTCAGGCCACCGGGCGAATTGCCCCGGGGACCGGCGGACTGGGTGAGGGCGACTTCGGGGCCGAGCACCGAGGCCAGGACGACCGAGCTCAGGAGTGAGGTTGGGATTCGCATCATGTTGCCTGGTAAAGGGTTAGCACCATCTGAACCGAGGTTGCGCAGAACCGGGGCTCCCGGGACTGAGTCGGCACAGCCCCTGCAAAGGCTGACCAATGAATCTGACCGCCGGAGAACCCATGGCCGCCAATCTCGTCGTCGCCCGCTACCGTGACGGCCGAACGATCAAGGGTACCAGCCTCAATGTCGACCCAGCCAAGCCGACGTTCCACGTCAAGACGGAGGGCGGCGCGATCGAAGTGCGCCTGGTCGACCTCAAGGCGCTGTTCTTCGTGAAAGACCCGGTCGGCAACTCGGCCCACAACGAGGCGAGCGAGCCGACGAGCGGCGATGCCCGCCTGGTCGGGGCGAAACGGATCGCGGTACGATTCGAGGATGGCGAAACGGTCACCGGCATGTCGAACCGCTACCCGCCGCTCGGCAAATACTTTTTCATGCTCCCAATCGACCCCAAGAGCAACAACGTTCGGATTCTGGTCAACCGGGCGGCCACCGTCGCGATCACGGAAGCCGCCCAGCCAGCCAATCGGTAAGGCGTCAGTTCCGGCCCAGTTGCCGGTCGCGAATCGCTTTGAACTCGTTCCCGGGCCGCCACTCGGGATAGCTGGCCCCGTTGGCGACCCACCACCCCACCATGAACATCAGGCGCAGGTCGTCGACCGCGCCGGCGTAGTCCCAATCCGGTTTGACCTCGTCTGATGGCTTGTGGTAATCGTGCGCCACGTAGTGTTCTCGGGCCTTGATCCCAAAGTCCGCGGGCTTCCCGACGACCTCGATGCCACCCTCGGCGTAGAGAGCCGGCACGCCGTTCTTGGCGAAGTTGAAATGGTCCGAGCGGTAGTAGTACCCCTTCTCCGGCTCGGGATCGGGGCGAATCGCCCGCTCCTGCAGCTCGGCGGCCCGCCGAATCAGGTCGTCGAGCTCCGAGGCGCCAAGCCCGATGACGGTGACGTCTTTGGTTCGGCCCGCCAGGTTGAGACCGTCGAGATTGATGCTCGCGAGCGTCTTGGCCAGCGGATACAGCGGCGCCACGCCATAGTATTGCGAGCCGAGCAGGCCCTGCTCTTCGGCGGTCACGGCGAGGAACAGGATCGATCGCTTGGGCGCCGGATTCGTCGCCTTGAACGCCTTGGCCAGGGCGAGCAGCCCCGCGGTGCCCGAGGCGTTATCGAGAGCACCGTTGTAGATCGAGTCGCCGTCCACCGGGTCGCCGATCCCGAAATGATCCCAGTGGGCGGTGTAGACGACGACCTCATCCTTCAAGGCGGGGTCGCTCCCCTGTAGCCGGGCCACGACATTGCGGGAATCGACCGTCCGGAGCCGATTGGCGATCGACATGCTAGCCGTGACGCCAAGTGGGATCGGCGCGAAATCGCGAGTCGCGGCTTGAGCCTTCGCGGCGTCGAAGTCCTGCCCGGCCATCGCGAACAGAGCCTTGGCTTCGTCGAGAGTGATCCACCCTTCGATCGGCGACCGGGTGAGGTTCTTGTCGGGGGTGACCAAGTCGAATTGCTCGCCGGTTTTCCCTTGAACCACGGCGAACGGATAGCCCGCCGGTTCGGTTTCGTGGACGATGAGCACGGCGGCCGCCTTGTGACGTTGGCCCTGCTCGTACTTGTAGGTCCATCGGCCGTAGTACGTCATCGCCCGGCCGCCGAACTGGGTCGAGTCGGCGAGGGGCGGATCGTTGACGAGCATGACGAGCGTCTTTCCGGACGCATCGAGCCCCTTGAAATCGTCCCACTCGAACTCCGGGGCCTCGACCCCGTAGCCGACGAATACCACGTCGGATTTGTCGACGGCGACCCGGTCGGTGACGTGTTTGGTCCAGGCGACGACATCGTTCTTGAAGGCGAGCCGGCGGCTTTGGCTTCCGCGCCGGAACGTGAGGGCCGAACTCGGGTCCGGCGTGATGCCAACCAGCGGGACCGCCTGCACGAAGCTGCCGTCCGGGTTCCCAGGTTCGAGCCCGAGGGCCTGGAACTCACGTTCGAGGAACAGGACCGTGCTGTCCTCGCCGGCCGTGCCGGGCGCGCGACCCAGAAACCGGTCCGAGCCTAACGTGGCGATCCGATCGGCGAGATACCCCGATTCGAGCGCCTCCAACCCGGCGGGCGGCACGACGCCGGGGTCCTTGGCGGCCGGAGTACATGCGGCAAGGAGAACCGACCAAACAGCGATGCGTCGTGGCATAGATGATCCTTCCGCGGTGATGGACCGCCACCCGACTGTCGTGATCCGGCAACCAACGATGACCGAACTCCAGGTAAGATGATGCCCGTCCGCGAGTCGATATCGAAGTTATCGCAGGATACCGCACCATGGCACCCCGGCAGGCCACTATGAGACCCGGAAGAACGCTTCGAGGCGCGCGGCGAAGCGGGCCGCCCGCTCAACTGCGCGGCAGAAGGGGTCGAAGGGAATGAAGACGCGGGGATAGCGGCAACTGCCGCTACCCCCGCGTTCTTCTCGTACCCATTTCTAGTTGGTGTTCGCCCCCGCTCGGATCACGGCCCAAACCCCCCCGGAACCTTCTCATCCTCGGGACTCTTCAGGACCCGCCAGAAACACCAGCCCGTGAGCCCCCACACGAAGACCAACGAAACGAGCATCGTCACCCAGCCACCGACCGTCATGGTGAGAATCTCCTTTCCTCAGCTTGCCGGGTTGTTGTCATCGATATCGAGCCCCTGGGCTCGCCACCGCTTCTCGCCGATTCGGACCACCACCAGCAGGAACGCGGCCGTGGCGAGAATGACCAGGATCCCCACCCGCGACCCGGTGCTCGCCCAGGCGGCCGTGAGCGAAGGACCGAGGTTCTGGAAGCAGAAGGCGATGAAGATGATGATGAGATACGCCGGCGCCACGTATTTCATGATGATCTTGAACACCGGCGGGACCCGAATCGCCGCGCCGGAGTGGATCTCCTTCCAGCCGCGCTCGATCCCGAAGACCCAGCCGAAGTAGATGATCTGCACTGCCGCCACCACGTAGATCAAGAGCGTCCCGGCCCAGAAGTCGACCGTGTTCCAGAAAGCGCCACCCTGGGTGTACCACAGTGTCAGGATCGCGCCGATGGTCCCGAGCCCGGCGATAGCGGAGGTTGCCTTCTTGTGGCTCCAGCCGAGACACTCCTTGAGCGTCGCGACCGCGGGCTGATACATCGAAAGCGAGCTGGTGATCGCTGCCAGGAACAGCATGAAGAACCACAGCGCGCCGATGATGTTCTCGAACGCCCCCATGTGGGCGAACACCACCGGTAACGTCGCGAACCCGAGGCTGAACGACCCGTTCGCAACGGCCGCTGTCGTCCCGGAGAGGCCGAGGAAGACGAACGCCGCCGTCAGCGTGATCATCCCGCCGAAACCGACTTCGAACAGCTCATTCGTCGCGTTGGCCGTCAACCCGGAGAGCGCGACGTCGTCGGTGGGCTTCATGTAGGACGAGTAGTTGATGATCACCCCGAACCCGACCGACAGACTGAAGAAGATCTGACCGGCGGCGGCCAACCAGGTCTGGGCGTTGCCGAGCCGGGAGTAGTCCGGATTCCACATGTACCCCAGACCGTTGATGACGCTTTGCTCCGGATTGCTCGGATCCGGCGTCCCGAGCGTCAGCACCCGGATCAACACGATCAAGGCACAGACCGCCATCGCGGGCATCGCGTAGGAACAGAACTTCTCGATCCCCTTCGACAACCCTCGAAACACGAAGTTCAGATTGATGGCGAAGACGATGATCCACGAGATGATCGTGAATTTCGAATCGCCGGTGAAGAGCACCCCGTCCTGCGAGGCACCCGTGAAGCTATTGTAGAACGATGCCGCGGCCGCGGTCTGCTCCGCGACGGGGGCGTTCTGGGGAACCCCGACGCCGCCGGTCAGGTACTTGAGGAAATATCCGAACGTCCAGGTCTCGAGGAAGATGTAGTAGAACGACACCGCGAGCGGGATCAGCACCCCGACCACGCCCAGGTATCGCCCCAAGCTCCCTCTCGCGAACAGCCCCATGATCGCCGGCGCCGAATGGAACCCCTTCTTGCCGCCGTATCGACCCATCGCCCACTCCGCCCACCCGATCGGAATGCCGAGCAAGAGGAGCGCGGCGAAATAGGGGATCAGAAACGCGCCGCCGCCATTGGCGGCTGCCTGACCGGGAAACCGCAGGAAGTTCCCCAGGCCGACCGCCGATCCGGCGACCGCGAGGATCACTCCGAGACGGGTGCCCCACTGCTCTTTCTGCTCAGAAGCCATAGAGTAGCGTCCGCACGCGAAGAGGTTAAGATGGACTGCCGGAAACGAGGATCAGTGAACTGCCGGTGAATCCCGCCCAGGCCAGGCGGGATGAACGACATCTTACGAACCTACGACCCGGATCGGGTCTCGTCAACGGACGTGTCACATGCGTCTCCTAGCTCTCATCGCCGGTTTGCTCGCCATCCCGGCGACCTCGGCCCCAGCGCAGCTCGCCTCGATCGTCGTTCGCGACGCCCGAATCTGGACCGCGGATTCCAGTCGTCCCTGGGCCAGCGCAGTCGCCATCGCCGGCGACCGCATCCTCGCCGTCGGGAACCCGGTCGACCTGGCCAGGCACATCGGTCCAGGCACCCGAGTCGTTCGGGCCCCCGGACGCCTGATCACCCCTGGGTTCATCGACAACCACACCCATTTCAACTCGGCCGGCGCGCTGCTCCTCGGCGTCAATCTGCTCGATGTCGCCGATGCCCCATCGCTGATTCGCCGAGTCCGCGAGGCCGCGGCGCGGCTGACGCCAGGCGCCTGGATGCTGGGCGGCGACTGGGGTGCCTATGAAGCATGGGCCATGAATTCCTCGGGGGCCGACCGTTCCGGCCGGGACCCGTTCCGGCCGACCCGCGACCTGATCGACTCGCTCACCCCCGACACCCCCGCCCTGCTCGCCCGATGGGATCGAACGGCCTACCTGGCCAACGGCAAGGCCCTGGCCGTCGCGGGCATCGGCTGTGGCCCCGAGGGAGTCGAATGCCGGGACGGCGTGCCAACCGGCCGCCTAACGCCCGCCGCCGCCGAGCGGGTCCGCGCCGCGATCGGCCCGAAGTCGCTCGATCAGCGGCTGGCCGAGGCCAGGCTCGCCTTGGCCGAACTGCGCCAATTCGGGGTCACCACCATTCACGACATCACCCCACCCGAGCAGTTCGAGGTCTATCAGGAACTCCGCCGTCGCGGCGAGCTGACCACCCGGGTCTTCGCCCGGCCCACGCTCGACAAGATCGGCGAGCTTCGCGCCCTCGGGATCAAGCCCGGGTTCGGCGACGAATGGATCAAGATCGGCGGCCTGAAGGGCTTCGTCGACGGCATCATGGGCAACTCCTCCGCCAGGTTCTACCAGCCCTACCTCACCAGCGGCAAGCTGGGCGAATGGCGCACCATGATGGAACCGCCGGGCAACATGGAGCGACTGCTCTTCTCGGCCGACTCCGCGGGATACTGGCCGATGGTGCACGCCATCGGCGATCACGGGATCGATACCCTCCTCACCCTGTTCGACCGCGTCATCACGACCAACGGAGCGAAGCCCCGCCGATTCCGGATGATCCACGCCCAGGTGCTCCGCGATGGATCGGTGGCGGATCGAATGGCGCGATTGGGGATCGTCGCCGAAGTGCAGCCCTACCACGCCATCGACGACATGCGCTGGATGGAGGAGCGCATCGGCGGCCGGGCCCGCTGGGCCTATGCCTTCCGGACCCTCGAACGAGCCGGCGTCCTCCTCTCCTTCGGGAGTGACTGGCCAGGAACGAACGCCTCGTGGTACCCCACCAATCCGATGATGGGAATCTACGCCGCGGTGAACCGCCAGACCCTCGACGGGAAGCCGGCGGCCGGCTGGTTCCCGGAAGAACGGGTCAGCATCGAGACCGCGCTCCGGGCCTACACCGTCAACAACGCGTGGGCCGGAGGGGAAGAAGCCATCAAGGGCCGGATCGCTCCCGGATACCTCGCGGACCTGGTGGTGCTCGATCGCGACATCTTCCGCATTCCCCCCGCCGAGATCAAAGACGTTCAGGCCAGACTCGTCATCGTCGGGGGGCGGGTCGTTCAGGAGCGACGGTGACCGGCGCCGGCAACTATCTCAGGATTTGGGCGGTGGTTCGCCGGATTCCCCGCGGGCGGGTGTCGACCTACGGTCGGATCGCGACGCTGGCCAGGCTGCCCGGGCACGCTCGGCAAGTGGGCTACGCCATGCACGGGCTGCCGTCGGACACCTCGGTGCCGTGGCAGCGAGTGGTCAACGCCAAGGGTGAGATCAGCCGCCGCGCGCGGAGCGGGGGCGAAGTGACTCAGCGGCTCTTGCTCGAACGGGAGGGCGTCCGGTTCAACAGTCGAGGCAGGATCGATCTCGAGGCGTTCGGCTGGCCCAAGGCGAGGTGATCGGATGGTAGCCTTCGGCCGGGCCACGGTGCTGACGTTCGACTGCTACGGCACGCTGATCGACTGGGAGCGGGGGATCGTCGCCGCGGTCACGTCGGTGGCGGCGCGCCACGCCGTCACGGTGGCCGATCACGACATCCTGGCCCGTTTCGCCGCTATCGAACCATTCTCGACCTGGCCCTGGGGTCGCTCTGCCGGGATCTCGGATTCGAGCCAGGGTCGGACGAGCTTGCCTCGCTGTCGGCGTCGCTCCCCGGCTGGCCACCGTTCCCGGATACGGTGGCCGCCCTGAAGCGGTTGTCCGAGCGGTTCGAGCTGGGGATCATCTCGAACGTCGATGACGACCTGTTCGCGGCGACCGCGGAGCATCTCGAGGTCCCGTTTCGCTGGGTCGTCACCGCCGAGCAGGTGGGGAGCTACAAGCCATCGCCCGCGAATTTCCGGGCGGCTCTGGCTCGGATCGGCCGGCCCGCCTCGGAAATCGTCCACTGCGCCCAGAGCCTCTTTCATGATATTGGCCCTGCCGGCCAACTCGGCCTCGCCACGGTCTGGGTCGACCGCCGCGGAGGACGGCCCGGCGGCGCCACCCCGCCGTCCGATGCCCAGGCCGATCTGACCGTGCCCGACCTCGCCACGCTGGCTCGGCTCGCTCTTCAGGGTTAGGGCGCCACCCGGAAGCGAGAAATATCGTACCACGAGCGGAGCACGCCCGGTTCCCCATCGATATCGACCAACTCCGCCGAGATGAGGCAGCGCCGCGTCTCACCATTGGGAAGGGTGACGGTGGCCTCGACGTCGCGGGCCGCGCCGTCGGAGGCGAGCTGCCGTTCGACGGCGGCCCGCGCGGCCGGGTCGACCCGGAGGAGCGATTCCAGCTCCCGCTCGCGCGCCATGTCGTCGGATGAGATCCCGGCCAGCTTGAGCCAGGCCCGGTTGGCGTAGCGGAGCCGGCCGTCCGAACGCCGGGCGATCGTCATCGCCGCCGGGTTCTCGAAGAAGGCTCGGGCAAACCGCCGCTCCGACGCTCGCAATGCCTCTTCGTCGCGGCGGTGTTCGGCCGCCTCGATCGCCAAGGTGGCGAAATCGGTCAACGACGCCGCAAACGCCTCTTCGTCGACGGTCCAGGTCCGGGCCCCCCCGACGTGTTCGACGCAAAGAACCCCGATCACCTGCCCGGAGCGGATGATCGCGGTGTCGAGCATCGAGCCGATCCCGAGCGGCGCCAGATAGTCCGCCAGCTCGGCGGTCCTCGGGTCGGTCGGGGCGCTGGCGGCGGCGATGTGCCGCCCTTGCCGCAACGCCGCGAAATATGCCGGATACCGAGTTGCCTCCAGCGACTCGGCCTCGAGGTGGCTCGACATCGCCCGGACATAGAGATCCTCGCACGCGAGCCGGCGACCCTCGTCCGCCATTCGCCAGACGCTGGCCCGTTCGACGTTGAGGAAACTCGAGGCGGCCTCGGTGATCGCCCGGAATGCCCGGCCCAAGTCGCCAGCGGTGAGCGCCGGGTCGCGGGCGATTGCGGCCAAGGCCGCGTTGTGCCGGCGCAATCGTTCCTCACGGGCGGCAAGCTCGTCCCTGGTTCGGGCCAGCTCCGAATTGGTCCGGACCAGCTCCTTGCGGCGGGTAACGATCCGGCCCGCCATGTCATCGAAAGCGGCCGCGAGAACCGCCACCTCGTGGGGCACCTTGAGATTGGAGCGGTCGACCTCGGATTCCGCGGCCAGGGCCATGGCGTTGTGGCGGAGCCTCTCGAGCGGCTCGGCCAGTGCCTTGGCCAGACGAACCGCCGCCGCCACCGCGAGGAGGGTCCCGACCAGGAAGATCGCCGCGAACCACGGCGTGAGATCCACGGCCACCGCGTTCACCATCGGGGCCACCTCCGGGGGCACCGCGGCCGCCAGGCGCCGCTCGAACACCAGCCAGAGGGTCGCAAACGCGATCGCGCCACTCAATACCAAACCGACCAGCGCGCCGAGGAGCAGCGACCGGAAGCTAGGCCGATGAGCGCCTTCACCAGAATCGGGACTCGGCATGGATTCTCGTTGGGTGGCAGCCAATTGTGAGCGATTGGCCGAGATCCGTCAAATCGCTATTGACAAAACCGAACAAACACCAAAGATTGTTGGCGTCATGCCGAACAAAAGCCGAAATACCGATCCCGGATCCGCCCCCCCGGCCGACTTTCGGGTTTGCCCAGAATGCAGCGGACCAGTGGTCCGGGCGTCCGCCTGCGTCAGCTGCTCTCACTGCGGCTGGTCACGGTGCGGCTAGCGAAACCCGCTCCGGCGCAGCTCGGGCTGATGCTCGACGGCACTCGACGGCTGCCGGTCCTGGACCGTCGGGACCGGGGTACCGAGTTCATTCAGCTCTCGGTATCCCAGATCGCCAATCCGCCGGAGTCGACCGGAATGGCCTTTTGGTCGATCAACCCCTATATCGGTTGCGAGTTCGGCTGCTCCTATTGTTATGCCCGCGACACCCACCGCTGGACCGTGGAACGGAACGGCCTTGCCGGCGGCTCGGTCGAGCCGCGTTTCGACTTCGAACGACGGATCTTCGTCAAGCACGACGCGGCCACGGTACTCCGGAAGACGCTCGAGCCATCGCGGGTCGGCAACCGGCTCGTCTTGATCGGCACCGCGACCGACCCATACCAGCCGGCTGAGCGGCGGTTCGGGGTGACCCGCGCCATCCTCGAGGCCTTACTCGGTTTCCGAGGATTATCGATTGGGATCACCACCAAGTCTCCCTTGGTCGCTCGGGATGTCCGGCTGCTTGCCATGCTGGCCCAACTGCACCGGGTCTCGGTCTCGATCTCGATCATCTCCTCCGACCCCGCGGTCATTCGCCGATTCGAGCCCAGGACCCCGCTTCCCCACGCCCGGCTCCGAGCGGTTCGAGCGCTCGCCGAGGCCGGGATCGACGTGGGGCTTCTGATCGCGCCGATATTGCCAGGTATCACCGATGGCTGGGGGGCGCTCGGCGGTCTGATGGCGGCGGGCAAGGAGGCCGGTGCGCGGCGGGCGGACGGGTTTGCGCTCAGACTCGCCCCGGTCGCTCGCGCCGGTTTCCTTCCCGTCCTCAGCCACGATCGGGCCCTCGCGGCCCGTTACCAGGCCAACTACCGGGGCCCTCAGGTTGGGCCGGCCTATCAGCGGGCGTTGATCGGTCGGCTCCGGACGTTGCAGGCCATCCACGGATTCCCGCTCAACAAGTTCGATCCCCCCACGGCTGCTCGGCGGCCAGCCCCGCCTTCGCCTCCAGTCGCTGAGCCCGTTACCCGGCTCGCGCTCTAAACTGTTCGCCAGGAGTCCGAGATGCCGAACGCCATCGCCGCCTCATTGCTGCCGGAGTTCGATCAGGAGATCGCCACCACCCGCCGGGTGCTCGAGCGGGTCACCGACGCCATGGCGACCTGGAAACCGCATTCGAAGTCCATGGCCGCTGGCGATCTCGCCCTCCATCTCGCCAACCTGGTTGGCTGGGCCGGGGTGACCTTGCAGGGAACCGAGCTCGACATGAATCCGCCCGGTGGGCCGGCGTGGACACCGCCGGTCTTTCGCTCGATGGCCGATACCTTGGCCGAGTTCGACGCCAACGTGGGTCAAGCCCGGGCTGCTCTGGCCGCCGGCAGCGACGCCGACTACGGGGTCGTTTGGTCCCTCAAGAACGGTGGCGCCACGTTGTTCTCGATGCCGAGAGCGGCGGTGGTCCGCACCTTCGTGCTCAACCACCTGATTCACCATCGAGCCCAGCTCGGGATCTACCTTCGGCTCAACGACATCCCGGTCCCGGCCTCGTACGGGCCTTCCGCCGACGAGGGGCAGATGTAGCCCTCACCACTCGAGCACGATCTTGCCGAACACGCTGTTCTGTTCCATCGCGGCGTGCGCGGCCCGCACCTCGGTCATCGGGAAGCGGGCCCCGATGACAGGCGCTAGGCTGCCCGGCGCGATGGCAGGGAGTATTCGCGCCGCGAAGTCCGCGATCAGTGGCACCCGCTCCGGGCAACCCCTCGCCCGCATCACCGTTCCGATGATCTCCAGCCGAAGTCGCAGAATCGTCCCCACGTTGATCGACGGCGCCTCGGGGCCCTGCAAGGTTCCCAGCAGCACCAAGCGACCCCGCGGCTTCAGGGCGCTCAGGTTCTCCGCCAGCGCCGGGCCGCCGAGATAGTCGAGAATCACATCGACCGGCGCCGACAGGCCCGGGCGAAACCCGGCGGGCCCCAGCAACACGGTTTCCGAGAGACCCAGCGGTGCGGCCCGCTCGAGCTTGCTCGCGGTGCGAGAGACCCCGACGACCGTCGCCCCCATCCACCGAGCGAGCTGGACCGCGGCCGTGCTGACGCCGCTTCCGACCGCGTGGATCAGGACCCGTTCGCCTCGGGCCACTCGGCCGCGGGTCGTGAGCGCGTCGGCGGCGGTCAGGAACGCTTCCGGAATCGCGGCCCCTTGGGCCGGGTCGAGGTGAGCGGGGATCGGAAGCAGCTCGTCCTCGTGGCTCACCACCAGCTCGGCATGGGCCCCGCCAGCGGCCGGTACCGCTGCCTAACGCCTCGACCACGCCGGCGAATTCGAGACCGGGAATGTCCGCTGGCCACCCCGGCGGAGCCGGATAGGCCCCCCGCCGCTGGAGGACGTCGGCGCGGTTGAGCCCGGCCGCGCCCACCCGCACCAGAATCTGGCCGGGTCCCGGCACCGGGTCCGGGCGGTCCTCGATCCCGATCACGCTTTGGTCGCCAGCACCGCGATAGACGATGGCCCGCACCAGAGTCCGCCTTGGAAAAAGGGATTGTCCGAATATCTTGCCCCAAGATACCGACCGGCTCCGCCCCGAGCGGCGCCGGGGGCCGTTCCGCCCCGGCCGACCTCGGTGATCGCGTGCCAGCCGTTGCGCTCGGCCGAGATGGCTTCAGTGCGTGTCGGATGGTCGCCATTGCTCGTCACCCTGAGCAACCTCTCCGGAGCCCCCGATCGTGTTCTCCGCCTTCCGACTGATCGCTCTCGCCGGCTGCTTTGCCGGATGCGCCGGTGCCGCCTCCGCGCCGCCGCCCCCGCCACCACCTCCTGCCGCCGGCGGGCTGACCCTCCGCGACGTGGGGACCTTCAGCTTCCCCGTTCAGGTGGTCGCGGCACCAGGCGACCGGAGCCGGCTGTTCGTCGTCGAGAAGCGCGGCACGGTCCGGATCGTCCGGCAAGGCGCCACGTTAGGCACCCCGTTCCTCGATTGGTCGGCCAACGTCTCCAACGGAAGCGAACAAGGCCTCCTCGCCCTGGCCTTCCACCCCCAATACGCCAGCTCCGGGCTGGTGGTGATTCACTACACCAACCGCCAGGGCGACACTCGGGTTTCCACGATGCGGGTCTCCTCCGATCCGGACCGCCTCGACCCCGCCTCGGAGAACCCGATCTTCACCGCGACCCAACCGTTCAGCAACCACAACGGCGGCACCATCGCCTTCCATCCGGTCGATGGCCATCTGTACATCGGCCTGGGCGACGGCGGCTCTGGCGGGGATCCCCAGGGGAACGGTCAGCGGCTCAACACCGTGCTCGGCAAATTGCTCCGACTCGCGGTCTCGAACGCCGGCCAAGTGACTGTCCCCGCCGACAACCCCTTCGCCGGTCAGGGTCAGGCTCGGGGAGAGATCTGGAGCTACGGGCTGCGCAATCCGTGGCGCTGGAGCTTCGACCGGACCAACGGCGACCTCTACCTCGCCGACGTCGGCCAGAACGCCCGCGAGGAGGTGAACGTCACCAGCACGGCGGTGAGCCGCGGGGCCAACTTCGGCTGGAACGTGATGGAAGGACGGAGCTGTTTCCAGGCAACCACCTGCAACCAGACCGGCCTGGTGCTCCCGGTCCTCGACTATGCTCATGGCGATGGCTGCTCGATCACCGGCGGCCACGTCTACCGGGGCTCGGCAATTCCGAGTTTGGTGGGAACGTACTTCTACGCCGACTACTGCCAGGGGTGGGTCCGGAGCTTTCGTTTCGTGGCGGGATCGGTGACCGATCCCCGCGAGTGGCCGAGCCTGGCGCCGAACGGCCAGATCACGAGCTTCGGGGAGGACGCCGACGGCGAGTTGTACCTGATGACAGCCGGTGGTCGCGTTGCCCGCATCGTCGCGAGCCCGTGAGCGACGAACTCGATCCCGGCGAACTGACGCGACTCGCCGCCGCGGTCCCCGATGTGGTGCGCTTCGGCACCTCGACTTGGACCTACCCCGGCTGGACCGGCCTGGTCTATCACCGAAGCTATCCAGCGAGCGGCGCCGCCGCGGGAATGCTCGCCGAGTACGCCCGGTTCCCGTTGTTTCGGACGGTAGGAATCGACGCCAGCTTCTACGGACCGCCAAAACCGGAGACACTCCGTCGCTGGGCCGCGGCTCTGCCGGCCGACTTCCGCTGCGTAAGCAAAGTCTGGGAACGAATCACGGTGCATACCTGGTCGAGCCCTCGGGACCCTGCCCGCCATGGTCACCCGAACCCGGACTTCTTGAACGCCGAGCTGTTTCGAGCCGAGGTGCTCGAGCCGATGCGGACCCATTTCGGCGAACACATGGGCCCCTTCGTGTTCGAGTTCCAGACCATCGGACCCGAATCGCGGTTGTCGGCCGACGACTTCGCCCAACGACTGGACCGTTTCTTCGGTGACCTCCCCCGGGACGGCCAGTACGCGGTCGAGCTGCGGAACGAGGACTTCTTGACGGCGAGTTACTTCGCGGTCCTCCGGGAGCACGACGTCGCCCACGTCTTCAATTCCTGGACTCGGATGCCCCCGATCGGCGCCCAGCTCGACCTCGCCGGTTCGGTCACTGCCCCGTTCATCGTCGCCCGAGCCCTGCTCAAACCCGGTCGCCGCTATGCTGAGGCGGTCGATCGGTTCGCGCCCTACGACCGGATTCGAGAGCCCTGGCCACCACTCCGCCAGGACCTCGCTCGGCTGGCGCGCACCGCGGCCGGGCTCAGGGTTCCGGCGTATTTGCTGGTCAACAACCGGGCCGAAGGGAGTGCTCCCCTCACGATCGCGGCGGTGGCTCGGCTCCTGGCCGAGCCGAGGGCGGATCGTTAGGCGCCCTGGCGGGCGCGGCGCCGATTACGGGAACGGGGGAGTCGGCGACTGAAGCGCCGGACGGCGTCGTGGGCCTCGGCCACCAGCCGATCGAGCTCAGGGCCGTCGGTCGACCGGGACAGCGGGACCCAGCTGAACCCGGCGGCCACCGGCGAGCCGATCAGCGGCTCGCGGTCGGCGTGGCTCATCGCCGGCGTCGGGAGCCGGAGCAGGACGGTGCGATCGGACACCAGGGCGAACATTCGCCCCGCGGTGAAGAAACCCTCTCGGCTCGACAGCCGGCGGGCGGAGGTTCCAGGCAAGGCAAGCAGGCGTTGACGGAGATCCATGACGCCAACCTACGGCCGGGGTCGGCGTCGCGCCATCCTGGGGCCTCAACTCATTGATCGACAATCGCTTGGACATCGACACCCGCGGTGGCGGCGATCCGGATCACGGTCTCCCCGACCTTGTTGTTGGGGGTCGATGCCCCCGCGGTCAAGCCAATCTCGGTGGCGCCATCGAGCCATCGCTCGGTGACGACTTCGCTCTTGGCGCCGACCGGCTGGTGGCGAATCGAGCCCGCCCCGACGTCGATGCAATCGGAATCCTCGATGTGGTAGGTCGTCACCCCGTGCCGTTGGCACAGCGCGGCCAGATGGCAGGTGTTACTGGAGTTGTAGCCCCCGACGACGACCATCCGATCGACTCGTCCCTGCAACAGGGCGAGCACCGCGTCCTGGCGTTCCTGGGTGGCCGAGCAGATCGTGTCGAAGGTGCGAACGTGGGCCGCCTCGTGGGCGGCGCCGTAGCGATGAATCATCGTCTGCCGGAAAGCCTCGGCGATGGCAAGTGACTCGCTCGACAGCATCGTGGTCTGGTTCGCGATGCCCACCCGCACCAGATCCCGAACGAAGTCGAAGCCGGGCGAGGTAGCCGGCGCGAATCGCTCGGTCAGCGAAGCGGGATCGCCCCCGCGTTCGATGAAGTCGCAAACGGCCCGAGCTTCCGCCATGTCGAACACCACGAGGTACTTGCCGCCGGGGTGGCGGTTGACCTGGCTCGCGGTCGCTTTGGTTTCCTCGTGCCAGTACTTGCCGTGGATGACCGCCGTGTATCCGTCGCGGGCGTAGCTGTCGACTCGCTTCCAGACATTGAGCACCGACCCGCAGGTGGTGTCGACGAGGAGGCAGTCGAGGCCGCGGAGCGTGGCAAAGTCCTGGATCGTCACCCCGAACGCGGGAATGATCACGACGTCGTTCTTGGTGACGGTCGAGAGGTCGAACCCGCGGACTGGGTCCCGCTGCATGAACACCACCCCCATCGACGCCAGTTTCTCGTTGACGTGGGGGTTGTGGATGATCTCACCCACCAAGAGGATCCGCCGGTCCGGGAACTTGGTGCGGGTTTCGTAGGCATACTCGACCGCGCGATCGACACCATAGCAGAACCCGAACTCCCGGGCCAATCGGATCACCAGGGGCCCCGCCTCGAGGCGATACCCGTTCCGTTTGAAGGCCTCGATGATGGCGCTGTGATAGTCGGCCGCGAGCAGCCCTTCGATCGCGCCCTTGAGACCGAAGCCCTTGCGAAAGTAGGTCCCGTCGCTCATCAGCTCTTGATCCGGCCGCACACCGAGTCGGGAGCCGGTTGGACCGCGACCGCGTCGAACCGGCCCGTCATCCGCACCGTGTCGGGGGTATCGAGATGTTTGAGCCGCACGTCCACCGTGCCCGAGACGCCGGCCGAGGTGACCTCGGTCAAGATCAACTGCCCTTGGTTCGCCTCTAACCCCTGGACCGCCGTGTCGTTCACCCAGCGGATCGCGGCGAGACCGGCGGGGCGCCAAGTGGCGCCCACGGCAGATGAGGTCACCGGATACTGACCGGGGCGAAGGGAGTCCTCGAGGACGAATACCAAGCCGACCCCGGTATCGGCCCGCGCCGCGAGCACCTCGAGCAGCGTGTCCCGCCGGCACAGGTATGCCTGGGCGGACCCCGCGAACCGCCGGCTGCTGACGCCGGCCCACTGCACCTCGAGGCGACCGCCGGAGGTGGGTTGGGTCGCGGTGTCACCCGGACGGCAGCCAGCCAGGGCGAGGAAGCAGAGGCCGAGAATGTTCGCTTTGACGGTCACCCGCGGAAGCTAATGCCTAGCGGATGACGGAGCAGCTAGGTCTGGAGGACGGGGATTCCCGGAATCGAGCGGCTATGACGCCTGCGCCCACTTGCTCCGACCGTCCCGATGGAGGCCATAGGCCCGGAGCCGGCGCCAGAGCGTCGTGCGGGAGATCCCGAGGCTCTTGGCGGTCTCAGCGAGCTTCCAGCTGTTGGCGTCGAGCGAACGCACGATGGCCTCTTTTTCCCGCTCCGCCAGGGTCTTCGGTCCGGCGCTGCCGGGGAGGAACATCGCCTCGCCAAGCTCCATCGTCCCGATCCGCAGTGGTTTGAGACGGCCCCCCAAATCGGCCAGCTGGGGCATCAGCTCGCGCGAGGTCTGGGAATAGTCGAGACCCAGATCCCGCGCCTGGATGTTGGCATAAAGGACCCGACCGTTGGGGTCGAAGACGACCACACCTTCGGAGAAGGAATCCAGCAACGCCTTGGCCAGGGGCGAGAATATCGAGGGCAGAGGCGCCGGCGTGGGGTTGGGTGAGTTCGGCGTCATGGTCCGGGTTACGGTGGGACGTTCCAAACGGTTTCACGGCCGATTCGATATGTCAAGTGCCTGGCTCGGAGCGCAACTACCCTGACCGACTGGTCAAGACATGACCAAGGCGTTATCAATTAAAGGTATAGACGTACGGATCTCAGTTGGAGGCAGACTCAGCCATGGCCCCATCTTGACCCACGAACCTGACCATTCGGTCAAATACCGAAGCCACGCTTCTGCCATCCTTGACGCCTCGGTATCCGTGCTCTGCAAACACGGACTGATGGGCTGGAGCCTCGATACCGTCGCGACCCAGGCCGACTGCACCAAGGGCCTCATCCTCTATCACTACCGGACCAAACACGGCCTGCTCGCGGCAACGGCGAACAGGCTGAACCAGGAGGCAGTCACTCGGCGGCTCGCGGCGCTCGACCGGTCCGGACCGGGGGTGCTCGACCACCTCTTCGACGCGGTGGTGAGCGAGGTGGAATCCGGCTGGTTCATGGCGAGGATGAGCCTGCTGGCGACCGGCCTGTTCCCGTCGCCAACCGCTCCCCTCGTTGCGGCTCGTCTTGCCGTGGCCCTTGGGGTGGACCTCGAAAACCAACAGGCCATCGAGGCGATGCTCGATGGCCTGTCGATGCAGCTGGTCCGCGGCGCGGATGTCGCTACTGTCCGCGAGGCCTACGACCAGCTCTGGCTCGGCCTCCTCGCCACCTGACTCAGCGAAGCCCGGCCGCCGTGACCGGGGTCGGGTCGGCCCACCACGGCTTGGCCATCGGCCGGGCCCGGGGATGGATCTCCGCCAAGGTCGACCCGTCGTAGAGCCGGCCGTTCTTCATCACCAGCTGAATCGAGTTGGTGTTCCTGATATTCTCGAGCGGGTCGCGCTCCAATACGATCAGATCCGCCAGCTTCCCGGCCTCGAGGGAGCCCAGGTCCGTTCCCATCCCGATCGCTTCGGCGCCGTAGATGGTGGCGGTTCGGAGGGCGTCGTGATTCGACATGCCGCCGGACGCCATGGCCCACAGCTCCCAATGGTTACCAATGCCCTGGATTTGCCCGTGGGCTCCCATTGCCGTCCGACCGCCACCTTCGACCAGCTTCTTGAGGAACTCGGCATGCCGAGCAAAGACGAACTCGTCTTTGTGGAACCAGCCGCCCTGCTGGTAGCCGAACGCCGAACCCCGACGTCGAGCCCTGGCATCGATCTGTCCCTTGGGCATGAACGTCGCGAGCTTCTTGTCACCGACCACATCCTCGGTCGCGTAGAAGTATTCCTCGCCGAACGGGCCTCCATACGACACCAGCAGCGTCGGTGCGTTGGTGGTTTGGCTGGCCTTGAAGAGTTCGACGACGTCCTCGTAGATCGGGGTGATCGGCAGGGCGTGCTCGATGCCGGGATAGCCGTCCATCGCGTGGGTCATGTCGAGCTTGAAGTCGAGACCGCCTTCGGTGGTCGGCATGATCCCCAGTTCCTTCGCCGCCATGATGATGAATTGGCGGGTCTGCCGATTCCCGGACATGTACATCTTGATGGTCTTGGTGTCCCAGTACTGGCCGTACCGCTTGAGGAACGTCTTGGCCTGCTCCAGGCTGGTGATGTTGTCCGTGGCAAACACCCCCGGACCGGTCGAGTAGATCCTGGGGCCGATCATTCCGCCGGATTCGACCCGATCCTGATAGCTCAGGATGTCGCTGACGGAGGTTTGCGGGTCGCGGGTCGTGGTGACGCCGTAGGCGAGCGTGGTGAGATACTGCCACGCCTGGCCCGGGTGGATTTCGGGGACCAACCACTGGGCGTGATAATGGACATCGATCATCCCCGGCATCACGGTCCGGCCGGCGACATCGATCACCCGGGCTCCCGCGGGCACCTCGACCTGGCCGCGTGCTCCGATCGCCACGATCCGATTGTCCCGGACGACGATATCGGCGTTCTCGATGATCTCCTTGCCCTTCATCGTCACCGCGCGGCCGCCCCGGAGCACCACGGTGCCGCGGGGCGTGTCACGGGGGATCTCGACCTTGATGGCTTGCTCGGCTGGCTTGTATCCGGGCTTGTCGTCTTTCTTCGGCCCGGCCTTGGCCGTGTCGGCTTTCGCCGTCGCGCTATCCGGCTTGCCCTTGGCCGAATCCATCTTGGCCGGCGCCGCCTTCGCCGAGTCGGCCCTGGCTTTGGCGGCTCGCACCGAGTCGGCCAGGAGGCGGGTTTCCAGATCGAAGATCCGGAGCTTGATCGAATCGGGCACCGGTTGGAGCGCCTTGATCAGGCTGTCGGCCCGGCCTTTGAGAGTCTTGACCGAATCCTGAATCGCGGAGCGGACGTTGGCGCTGTCGGCTTTGGCCCGATTGACCGCCTTGATGCTGTCCTCGACGGCTTTGGCGCGGTCGAGGTCATAGCTGAAGAGCACGTTGCCGAGCGCGAAGTGGGCGGAGCGGCCCGAGCCGGCCCAGGCCGGGAACTCTCCTCCAACCTCGGTCAACTTCCGCACCGCGACCCCGCCGCCTCCCATGATGTTGATGGTCGGCGTCGTCCCACCGACCACCGGCAGGGGCAGGCTATAGATATCGGTCTGCACCTGTGCCAGCACCTGTTCGCCGGTTGGCGAGATCATCATCACGCTGGCCGGGATCCCCGGAGGTCCGCCCTCGAGGGCGTCCGCCGCCGCGGTCCGGAGCGCATCGGCCTTGATCGGCATCACCCGGCGCGGCAGGAACACCACTTCACCGTCGGGCTCGAGGAGATTGCCCGATTCGAGCCCGAATGGCAGCGGCCCGACCACCCGGAGGTGCTGTTTGACGTCGGTCCCGTCCCACCGGAACGACACCAGTCCCTCGAACGGGCTCGAGGCATAGATCCGGTCGGGGACCGCTCGAACGAAGTGCGCCACGTCGCGACCGGCGTTCGGGGCGATCACGCTCAGCGCGCCGCCGGTCGCCGGAACCCAGACGAAGTCGCCTCCCACGATCCCGTCGCCGTGGCCCGAGTAGGACACCATGTCTCGGGCCGCCTGGCGAGTGGCCACGACCCGCGAGCCGTCCGGATTGAAAGTGGGGTTGGTGTAGAGTGCGGCCACCCGAGTCAGCTGGGTCGGCACCGCGGGCCGCCCGTCCACGGCGACCTTCATGATGTGGCCGCCGGCGCCGTCGCCCCAGGTGACCCAGGCGAGGGTCTTGGAGTCGGGCGACCAGGTCGGCTGGTATTCCCCGACGTCAGCGGCCGACACTCGGCGGGGGGTCCCGCTCGGAAGATCCATCAGATAGAGGCGGTCGACGGCGGTGAAGGCCAGTCGCTTGCCGTCCGGCGACGGAACCGGGTTCCGAATCTGGCGGACGGTCATGGTGGCGGCCGTGTCGACTCGGTAGACGAATTTCACTTCCGGGCCGACATCGACCTTGACGTCGGCAGCAAAGGCAATCTTGGTCGGACCGGACTTGTCGACCGGAACTCGCCAGATCTCGCCGCCGTACGAGATGATCACCGCGCGCGAATCCGGGGTGAACGAGTATCCCGGCAAGGCATCGAGCGTCGAGCGGGCCTCGAGATCGTCTCGCTGAATCGGGTAGACCAACCAGTCCTCGTCGCCGGTGACGAGATTCCGCACCCGGAGCCCGGTGTTGTTCTCGTGTCGCGACGCGTAGCTCAGCCAGCGGCCATCGGGCGACACCGCCGGCCGGAACGCGGAGCCATAGCGGCCGCTCATCCGGGTCATCGTTCCGGTCTCGCGGTCGTACCGGCCAAGCTGCGACTGGGGGAAAATGGCATTGTAATGCCAGTCGCCGTTGCGGACCGAGAACCAGACGTAGCGGCCATCGGGACCGAAGGCCGGACCGAGCGTCTTGAGCTGAGCGGTCCCCGGCGTCGGGGCGATCAGCGGGAATCCGGCGCCACCGTCGACCGGCAGGAGATGCAGCTTGGCCGTCGGGAACGTGCCGCTTCCGCGGGCAACCACCACGTATTTGCCGTCGGGCGAGAACTCGGGCGAGACATACTGATTGGCGTTGCCCTGGGTGAGTTGGGTGGTGTCGCGTTTGTCGAGGGTCATCAGGTAGACGTTGTCGCCGCCGCTGCGGTCGGAAACGAAGACCACCGTCTTGCCATCGGGGCTGAAACGGGGCTGGGCATCGTAAGCCAAGCCGCGGGTGAGCGCGGTGGCCTTGCCGCCGCCGATCGGCATGGTGTAGAGATCACCGAGCAGATCGAAGACGATGGTTTGCCCGTCGGGGCTCACGTCGAGGGAAATCCAGGTGCCCTTCGACGCGGTGAACGCGGCGGATCGGTTCCCTTCGAGCGGCAAGGGTTTGCTCGGCGGGGCGCCGGGCCCACCAGGGCCAAGCGGGGGTTGGGCCGAAGCCGTGGCGGCCGTGGCGACGAGGACCAGTCCGATCGCCCGAGAAGTCGAAGTCATCATCATGGCTGTCATTGGGCGCCTCACCGGATTCCCGTCGTCGCCGGCGCGGTATGCCGCCAGGGCTCGTCGGGGGCCGGCTTCTGGCGCGGCCAGGTTTCATTGAGCGTGTCGCCCTCGTAGAGGCGACCGTTCTTCATCACGTAGCGAATCGAGTTGGTGTTCCTGATGTCGGCCAAGGGATCGCGATCGAGCACCAGGAGGTCCGCTAGCTTGCCCGCCTCGACCGACCCCAAGTCCTTCCCGAGACCAATGGCCTCGGCGCCGCAGAGAGTGGCGGTTCTGATGGCGTCGATGTTCCGCATCCCGCCACTTTGCATCGCCCACAGTTCCCAGTGGTAGCCGAGTCCCTGCAGCTGGCCGTGACTACCGACACCGGAGCACGCGCCGGCCTCGATCAGGTGCTTGTTGAACTGCGAGTGCCGGTTGAACACGTACTCCGACTCGTGGGCCCAGCCGATGGGGCCGGGGCCGGCCGTTCGACGGCGGGCCTTCGAGTCGAGCTCCTCGAGCGGCGTGAAGTGCCGCAGCTTCCGGTCGCCGATCACGTCCTCTCGATCGAAGAAATAGTTCTCCGCCCAGGGCCCGCCATAGGTCACCAGCAGGGTCGGTGAGTTGACCGTGCCCGAGGCCTTGAGCAGCTGGACCACGTCGTCGAACATCGGATAGAGCGGGATGGTGTGCTCGATTCCGGAGTATCCGTCGATGGCGTGGGTCATGTTGAGGGCGTATTGCAGCCCGCCCTCGGTGGTCGGCATCAACTTGAGTTCCCGAGCCGCCATGATCAGGTACTGGCGTGCCAGCCGGTTGCCCGCCATGTACATCTTGAAGGTCTTGGTGTCGTAGTAGTCGCTGTAACGCTTGAGAACGAAACGCGCCTGGTCGATCGAGTTGACCCGATCACCACTGAAGACGCCCGGTCCGGTCGAATACACTCGTGGCCCGGTCATCATTCCGGCCTCGACCCGATCCTGATAGCTGAGGACGTCCGTCGTGCCGGTTTGCGGATCGCGGGTCGTGGTGACCCCATAGGCCAGGTTGGCATCGTAGATCCAAGCGCGCCGCCAGTGGATCCCCCAAGCGGGCCACATGTGGGCATGGGTGTCGACGAAGCCGGGGACGATGGTTTTCCCGGCAACGTCGACCACCTGAGCGCCCGCCGGCACCGACCCCCGCGGACCGACGCTCACGATCCGGTTGTTTCGGACCACCACGTCGGCGTTCTCCACCACCTCGTCGCCGCGCATCGTCACCACTCGGCCGCCTCGGAGCACCACGGTGCCTTGCGGGATATCACGATCGGCCGTCACCGAAATCCGCTGCTCGACGGGCCGATACTGACGAGCCGTCCGGGTGGCGGTATCCACTCCCGCCGCCTTGAGACTGTCGTCGACCGCGAGCCCGCGGGCGACGTCGTACGAAACGAACGCGTTGCCGATCGACCAGTGCACGGTGCGGCCGTCCGCGCTCCAGGTCGGGAACTCGCCCCCGATGTCGGTGAGTTTGAGGGCCCGAACCTGCGAGCTGTCGCGCTTGGCGACCGACACCGTCGGGACCGCGCCGCCGACTTGGGGGACCCGCACGAGGTAGACGTCGTTACCGAACGCGGCGAGAGCGAGATCGCCCCGGGGAGCCATCCGGATCAAGTCGGCGCGGGGGCCCTGGACCGCGGGCTCCCGGGCATCGAAGAAGTTCGGCGGAAGCAAGTCGCCAAGCCGATGCCGATCCTGGTCCATCGCAAAGGGCGCCCGATACTCGCGCTTGGCCGGGGACGGGTTCCCGAAACCGAGCGGCAGCGGCCCGGTGACCTGGAGGTGCTGTCGGAGGTCGGTGCCGTCCCACCGCATCGAGCTCAAGGCCGCGGTGAACTGAAACGGCGGCGCGCCCGGGGCCGGAGGGAAGAAGCCGTAGACGAACAACCTCGTCGAGTCGGCGGTGAAGTGAGGGGCGAACAGGTTGCCACCGGTGGGTCGGATCACGGTGGCATCCCCGCCCGATGACGGAATCCAGACGAACTCGGCGCCTTCGCCGTCGCCCGCGAAGGCATCGATCTGATCTCGGAACGACCGGGCCGGCGCCCGGGTAACCACGATCCGCCGCCCGTCGGGCGAGACCGCGGGACCCTGGTAATAACCGCTCTGGTTGGTCAACCGGGTCGGCTGACCCGAGGCCAGGGTAGCCCGCATCACGTGGCCATCGGTTCCATCCCAACTGACGTAGATCACCGCCGAGCCGTCGGGAGTCCAGGCCGGCTGATGCTCGCCCGTCTCGGCGCTGGAGATTCGCCTGGGCGTTCCGTTAGGCAGGTCCGCGACGTAGATCCTGTCCAGCGCGGTGAACGCCAGCCGCCGCCCGTCCGGCGAGGGCACCGGGTCGCGAATCTGCCGGACCGTGAAGGTCGGGGTGTCCTCGATCGGGTAGCTGAACTTGACCTCCGGCCCAACCGCCACCTCGGCGTCGACCGTGAAGGGGATCTTGGTGGCCGGCCCGCCGGCCGCCGGAATCCGCCAGAACTCGCCACCGTACGAGGCGACGATCGCGGTTCCGTCGGGCGTGAAGGAGTAGCCCGGGAGGAAGTCGAGGTCCGGCACCGACTCGATGTTGTCCCGCTGAACCGGGTACGCCAGCCAGCGTTCCTCGCCGCTCGCCAGCTCCCGAATCCGCAACCCGGTCTGGGCGCTCTCCCGGCTGCCGTAGACCAGCCATTTGCCGTCGGGTGAGACCGCCGGTCGGAACGCGGAGCCATAGCGCGCGGTCACCGCCGTTTCGGTCCCGGCCCACCGGTCGTAGACGCCGAGCTGGGTCTGCGGCATGCTCGCGTTGTACTGCCAGGGGCCGTTCCGGGCGGCGTAGTAGATGTAGCGGCCACCCGGCGCCGGGGCGGCACCGAAGTAGTACTGGCCACCGGGTCGGGTGAGGGGGACGCCGGTGCCGCCCTCGATGTCGTACAGGGTCAGGCGGAGTTGGCCAAAACCGCCCGCCGCCGCCGAGGCCACGAGGTACTTCCCGTCAGGCATCCACTCGGGCGAAACGAACCAGCCCTGATTGCCATAGGTGATTCGGCGGACTCCCGAGCCGTCGGCGTTGGCGACATAGATGTTGTCGCCCCCACTGCGGTCGGAGATGAAGACGAGGCGCTTGCCGTCGGGGCTGAACCGGGGTTGAGCGTCGAAGCCCATCCCACTGGTGATCCGGGTCGCCCGCCCGCCGGTGATCGGGATGGTATAGAGGTCGCCCAGGAGATCGAAGACGATCGTCCGGCCGTCGGGACTCACGTCGAGCGACATCCAGGTGCCCTTGCTGGTGGTGAACTTCGCCACCCGGGCCGGTTGGAGCGGGAGACTATCCTGAGCCGCCGCTCGGTGACCGCCCGCCAGGGCAGCCACACCGAGCAGACATTGCATGCTTCGCCGCATTGCACCTTCTCGTGTTCGGGGTTGAGTCATCTGATCCCCGCGGCCGTTCGCGGGGCATTGTCGCGCCACCATGGTGCGGGCAAGGGCCGAGTCTCCGGCGCGATCTGATCGAGGGTGTCGCCCTCGTAGAGCCGGCCGCCCTTCATCACGTAGCGAATCGTATTCGAGTTTCGGATGTCGTCCATCGGATTCCGGTCGAGCACCACAATATCGGCCAACTTTCCCGCCTCGATCGAACCGACGTCCGCCGCCAAGCCGATCGCTTCGGCACCCAGAATTGTAGCGGCACGCAAGGCGTCGTGCCGGCTCATCCCCCCGGCCTGGACCGACCACAGCTCCCAGTGATAGCCGAGCCCCTGGAGCTGGCCATGGCTGCCCACCCCGATTCGGCCGCCCGCCTCGACGACGGCCTTGGCGAACTCGGCGTGCTTGGGGAAGATGTGCTCCTCGGGTAAGACCCACCCGGCCACGCCAGGGTTGCCTCCCCGGCGGCGGGCTCGGCCGTCGAGTTCCGCGTCAGGGAGGAAGCGCATCAGCTTGGGATCGTCGGCAACCCGCTCCGTGGCGTAGTAGTAGTTCTCCGCCCACGGCCCGCCGTAAGCCACCAGCAGCGTCGGAGTGTTGGTCGTGCCGGCGTTGACGAAGAGCTGGACCACGTCCTCGAAGAGCGGGTAGACGGGGGGGCTGTGTTCGACACCGGCGTACCCGTCCAGGGCGTGGCTGACCTCGAGGGCGAAATCGATCCCACCCTCGGTCGTCGGCATCAGACCTAACTCCTTGGCCGCCATGATGATCCACTGTCGCTGCTGGCGATTACCGCTCATGTACATCTTGAGGGTCTTGGTGTCGTAGTACTGGGCGTATCGCCGGAGTACGTCGCGAGCGTGGTCCAAGTTGCGAATCTGCTCTCCGGCAAAGACTCCGGGGCCGGTGGAGTAGACCCGGGGTCCGATCATTTGACCCGTCGCCACCAGGTCGGCATAGGTAAGGACATCGGTCGTGGCGGTCTGGGGGTCCCGGACCGTCGTCACGCCGTAGGCCAGGTTGGCGAGGTAGGCCCACAGCTGGCCGAAGTGGATGCCCGGCGAATGGCGGAAATGGGCATGGGTATCGACGAACCCCGGGATGATGGTCTTCCCGGCAACATCGACGACCCGTGCCCCAGCCGGCACCGGAACTCTCCCGCGCGGGCCGACGCTGGCAATTCGATCGGCGACGATTACCACGTCGGCGTCGTCGATGACCTCGCGGCCCTTCATGGTGATTGCCCGACCGCCGCGAAGCACCAAGGCGCCCTTGGGTGCGTCCCGCACGGCGGTGAGTCGGATCCGGTGCTCATCCGCCCGATACCGCCCGGCCGTGCCGGATGCCGCGGCCGAGTCTGGGCGTGCTCGCTTGGCGCTATCCTCGAAGGCCTGGGCGCGGTCGAGGTCGTAGCTGAAGTAGGCGTTGCCGATCGACCAGTGGACCCGCCGGCCGCCTCGGTGCCAGGTGGGGAACTCGCCGCCCAAGTCCGACAACTTCTTGACCGGAAAGGGCGCCGCGGCGGGATCGGCGACCCCTACGGTCGGCGTTTGCCCCCCCACGACCGGGACGGTTACCAGGTAGAGGTCCATTCCCACCTGGGCCAGTGTTTGGTCACCGCTCGGCCCCATCAGGAGGAGCGTGGCCGGGGTGGGCGTGGTACCGCCCGGCGGGGTGTTGCCGGTCACCTTGAGGTGGCCTTTGAGGTCGGTCCCGTCCCAGCGCATCGAGACCAGGCCGTCGGCCGGGCTATAGGAGTAGATCCGTTCCGGGTCGGAGGTGAAGTGCGGATTGGACCGACCGCCGGTCGGGGCGATCACGGTGACCGCGCCACCCGTCGCCGGGATCGAAACGAACTCGGCGCCGAGCCCGCTTCCGAACCGTTCGAGGGTTTCCTGCATTTCCCGGGCGGCCGCTTTGACCGCCACGATTCGGCGGCCGTCCGGCGCCCAGGCCAATTGAGCGTAGCGGGACGCCACCGCGGTCAGCCGCTGGGGCGTGGCGAGACCGGTGGTGGCAACGCGGTAGACGTGGCCGCCGGCCCGGTCGTCCCAGGTGGCGAAGGCGAGGGCGGTTCCATCCGGTGACCAAGTGGGGTAGTGCTCGTTGGCGTCGAGGGTGGTGACCCGCCGCGGGGTGCCGCCGGGGAAGTCCATCAGATAGACCTTGCCTAACGCCGAGAACGCCAACCGCCGGCCATCCGGCGAGGGCACCGCGTCGCGAATCTGGCGGACCTGGACGACGCCGGTGTCGACCCGGTAGGCGAAGCTCACCGGTGGCCCCACCGCGATCGCCTCGTCGATTTGGAACGGGATCTTCGTCGGGGCGGCGCCGTCGACCGGGACCCGCCAAATCTCGCCGCCGAACGAGGTGATCACGGCCCGGGAGTCCGGCGTGAAGGTCGAGCCCGGCATCACGTCGAGGGACGACGAACCCTCCTGGTCGTCGCGCTGCACCGGATAGGCGAGCCACCGCTCTGCCCCGGTGGCGAGTTCGCGGAGTCGCAAGCCCGAGTGGGTCTTGTACCGAGTCCCGTACACCAGCCAGCGACCGTCGGGAGACAAAGCCGGCCGGAATGCCGAGCCCTGTCGAGCGGTCATGGTGGTGTGGGTCCCGGCCTGGCGGTCATGGACCGCGAGCTGGTAGGTCGGAAACCGGACGTTGTACTCGAAGCCACTGTCGCGGAAGGCATACCAGACATAGCGGGGATCGGGACCGAACGCCGCCCCGATGGTGAACCGCTGCGGTGGCTCTCGAATCAGCTGGACGCCCGAGCCGCCCGAGGCGTGGTAGAGCCACAGCTTCGAGGCGCCCGGCCCGCTGGCGGCGCGGGTCACCACGATCCCCTGACCGTCCGGGGTCCACTCCGGCGAGCTGACTCCGATGACGTTCCCCTTGGAGACCTGCACCGTGTCGCTACCGTCGAGCGCCATGTGCCAGAGGTTGTCGCTGCCGCTTCGGTCGGATACGAAGGCGATCCGCTTCCCGTCCGGGCTCACCCGGGGCTGGGCGTCGAAGGCGAGATCGCGGGTCAACCGAGTGGCCCGGCCCCCGCCGATCGGGAGCCGATAGAGATCGCCCAGGAGATCGAAGACGAGAGTCTGGCCGTCGGGCGTGATGTCGATCGACATCCACGAGCCCCGGGTGGTCTTCAGGTTGAACGTTCTTGCCGCGAGCGGCAGCGGACCGGCCTTGGAGGCGGTGTCGCGAACGGGCCCGGCTTGCGCGAGCAGCGCGGTCACCAAGAGTAGATCCATGGAGTTCCTCGGAGTCATCCGGCGGCGGAGCACGGAAGCTACCGCGGCGCCGGCGAACCGGCGAGCGCGGCGGGACGATTCGTTGGCGGCTCGGCTGTCGGGCCGCTACACTTGATCGCTCGCAGGCGGGTCCGTTCGAAGGCGCGATCGTTCACAGGAGACGACCAATGCGTGGAGCTTTGATTGCGGCCTTGGGCCTGATGGCGGCGCCGACCGCGCTCGCCGCCCAGGCCGACGACGTGGAAGCGACCTCACTGCTCGGCAAGCCGCTTCGGCGACCGGCGATGAGCGCCGCGGCGCGGAGCCAGGCGGAAAGCAACCTTGCCGGGGCCCAAGCCGCCCTCCGGCGGACCCCGTCGAACCTCGACTCGATGATCTGGGTCGGTCGGCGGCTCGGCTATCTCGGCCGTTTCAAGGAGGCGATCGCCCAGTACACGGCGGCCATCGCCGTCGACCCGTCCGACGCCCGGCTCTATCGCCATCGGGGCCATCGCTACCTGTCGGTCCGCCGGCTCGACGACGCCATCGCCGATCTGGAGCGGGCCGACCAGCTGACCCGGAATCGGCCCGACGCGGTGGAGCCCGATGGTCAGCCTAACGCCCGCGGCATCCCCACTTCCACCCTCCACTCCAACATTCGCTACCACCTCGGGCTGGGCTACTATCTCAAGGGCGCCTTCGAGAAGGCGTTGCCGTTCTATCGCCGCGATGTCGACGCCGCGGTCAACCCCGACATGGTGGTGGCCTCGAGCCACTGGCTCTACATGACGCTCCGCCGACTTGGCCGGGACCGGGAGGCGGCGGCGGTCCTCGCGCCCATCAACCGGGGAATGGACATCATCGAGAACGGCAGCTACCACCGGCTTCTCTTGATGTACAAGGGAGAGCTGCCACCCGACTCGGTGCTCACCCCGGCCGATCGCGGCGACGCCATTCAGGACGCCACCGTGGCCTACGGCGTCGGAAACTGGCATCTCTACAATGGCCGAAAGGACGAGGCCAAGGCGATCTTCGATCGGATCGTGGCGATGCCCCAGTGGGCGGCCTTCGGATACCTCGCCGCCGAAGCGGAACTTTCGCGATGGCAGGCAAAGAATTAGGGAGAGACCCTGAAGAGGAGGGCGGCGGCTTGCCGGCGAGCTGTCGTCGCCGGAAAGGGTCTGGCGCCATGAGGGGTGCCGGCCCAACTCGCCGTCGGCCTCGCGATCTGGGATCGTTCGTTAGGCGTCAGTCGAGTTCGTCGATCGAGCGGGGCCAATCCTGCTTGAGCAACCGCGACAGCGCTCGATCGGCCAGGAGCCGGCCCCCGGTCTGGCAGCGGGCGCAATAGTTGGTCTCGTTATCGGCGTAACGAATCCGTTGGACCGCCGTCCCACAGTCCGGGCAAGGTTGGCCGAACTTGCCGTGAACCGCCATCTCGGGCCGAAAGGCGGTGACGCCCTCGGGGAAGGCGCCGGCGCGATCGGCCTCGAGACGCTCGGTCCACTCGCTGAGCACCCGGACGGCCGCCTGGTGGAGCCCCGCCACGTCCGCGGGCGTGAGGCTGTGGGTCAACTTGAGGGGAGACAGCCGGGCCCGGTGGAGAATCTCGTCGGAATAGGCATTGCCGATCCCGTCGAATGCTCGGGGGTCGGTCAGGGCCCGTTTCAGGGTGTGGTTGCCGGCGGCGAGTCGGCGTCCGAACTCTTCCACGGTCGATCCGGCGACGTCGAGGCCGCCGCGGTCGAACTCGGCGAGCGCCGCCGTCGATCCGGCGAGGTGCAGCGACGCTCGCCGTTTGGTACCGGCCTCGGTGAGTACCAGAGCGCCGTGGTCGAACTCGAACGCGGCGAGAGTCATCTTGCCGCCGATCTTCGGGTGGGGTGGCTTCCAGTGAAGCCGCCCGGCGATCATCAGGTGGATCACCAGGTGGTAGTCGCCCTCGAGCGATACCACGATCCGTTTCCCGATCCGCCCGACCTTCGTCGCCAGCCGACCGTGGGCCTCGGCTAGCGGCGGAACGACCGACCGGAGGAGGAAGGGGGTACGGAGCCGCGTCTCGACGAGGCGGTGCCCGACCAGCCGTTCCCGGAGAGCGTTGCCGTAGACCGTGATGTCGGGAAGCTCGGGCATCCGAGCAACCTAGCCCGGCCTCTGGCACCCGGCCACCCGATCGTGAGTGGCGGAAACCGGGCAGCGCGCTCTATGTTGAGGGATGACCCGACTCCTCTCCGCGGTGTTCGTCACCGCCCTCGCCGCCGCGACGGCCGCCCCGGCCATCCACGCCCAACCCGTCCTCACCGCCTCGGACGGCATGAAGGCGGCCCCCCGCCGGGCCGAAGGCGAAGGTCCCTGGCCCAAGCTCATCCTTCGCGGCGCCAACCTGATCGACGGCACCGGCGGGCCAGTCCGCGGCCCGATCGACATCGTGATCGAGAACAATCGGATCGTGCGGGTCGCCGACGTCGGGTTCCCCAACAGCCCGATCGACCCGACCAAACGGCCGAAAGGCCCGGCCAAGGAGATCGACGTCACCGGGATGTACGTGCTGCCCGGCCTGGTCGACCTCCACCTCCACACCGGCGAGTCGCCCAAGAACCCAGAAGCGGAGTACGTCTACAAGCTCTGGATGGGGCATGGCGTGACAACCGGACGGGGCGTCGGTTTCAGCACCGATACCAAGTTTGCCTTGAGCGAAAAGGCCCGGAGCGCCCGCAACGAGATCACCGCGCCCCGGATGTGGGAGTACGAAGTCCCCGGCGGGGTCTGGGATTTCTTCAGCGCCTTCCAGACGGCGGATGAAGCCCGGACCTGGGTCCGCGAGGCCAAGCAGCGCGGCGTCGACGGCTTCAAGCTCACCTCGTTCCGCCCCGAGATCTTCCAGGCCATCACCAGCGAAGCGGCCAAACTCGGCCTCGGCACCGTGGCGCACCTGGCCCAGACCGGCGTCAACCAGGTCAACGCCGCCGATGCCGCCCGGATGGGCCTCGGCACCATCACCCACTTCTACGGCCTTTTCGAGGCGATGTACGAATCGGCCGACGTCCAGCCCTACCCCGAGAACTACAACTACAACGACGAGCAATGGCGGTTCGGGCAGGTGGCGAGGCAGTGGACCCTGGTCAAGCCGAAGAGCGAGAAGTGGTGGGCCCTGCTCAAGACGCTCAAAGAGCACGACGTCACCCTCGACCCCACCATGACGGCGTATCTCTCCGGCCGCGACGTGATGGCTCGACGGAACGCCGACTGGCACGAGACCTACACCCTGCCCTCCCTCTGGGATTTCTACACCCCCAACCGGGTCAACCACGGCGCCTATTTCTACAACTGGACCACCTGGGACGAGGTCGCCTGGCGGAACTTCTACCGGGTCTGGCACGAGCTGCTGGTCGACTACAAGAACCTGGGCGGCCGAGTCACCGCCAGCTCCGACGCGGGGTTCATCTACAACACCTACGGATTCTCGACCATTCAGGAGATGGAATTGCTCCAGGAGGCCGGGTTCCACCCGCTCGAGGTGATCCGGGCCGCCACCCTGCACGCCGCCGAGACGATCACCAAGCCGTTAGGCAGATCGCCCGATTTCGGGGTGATCCGACCGGGCATGCTGGCCGACCTGGTGGTCGTCCCGGAGAACCCGGTCGCCAACCTCAAGGTGCTCTACGGCTCGGGGGTGGTCCGGCTCAACGACCACACCGGGAAGGTGGAGCGGGCCGGCGGGGTCAAGTACACCATCAAGGATGGGATCGTCTACGACGCCAAGAAGCTCCTGGCCGACGTGGCCGCGATGGTGGCCAAGCAGAAACGGGACCGGGGGATCGCTCGGCTGCCGACCCCCCAGTTCGATCGTTAGGCCTCGGAGGCCCATCCGGGGCTCAGGTGGCGAGGCGGGGATCCCGCCGATCCGGCACCACGATGGGGTCGAGGCCCAACCGGCGCAGCTGCTCGTTGAGCTTGGCCAGCTCCTCCGTGAAGAGCACCTCGAGGCGCCGGAGCCGCACGGTCAGCTCGGCGGAGAGGAACGAAAACGCCTCCCGTGACTGATTGGTCGGCCGGCCGTCGGCGCTCTCGACCACGCCCTTGAGAGCGGCGATCTGGTTGTTGAGTCTGATCGGGAAGTTGAGCGGGTCCTGTCGTGCCTGCATCCTGACCTGGTAGATCTCCTCTTCGACGGCGCCGATGGCGCTCTTGAATCGGGTGGCGACCTGAGTCAACTCGGCGTCGGTTCGCTGCTTGACCCGATCGTCCACCTGGTCGCGCACGCTGCGGACCTGGATCACCGCACGGTGGGCGTCGTCGACCCGAGCGGTGATCTCGGAGGAGAGCCGGAACTGGGCCTCGAAGTCGGCTTGGGTCACCGTGGTCAGGCGCGGGTCCTTGACGACCTCGAACGGCTCCGTGAACACCTTCCCGTGCACCGTCAGGCGGGCCTGATAGCGACCAGGCGGCGCCAACGGCCCCTGGGTATTGGCCCCCCAGAAGATCAGCCCCTTGAAGTCCCGGGGGCCCGGATAGCGCAAGTCCCAGCGGACGCGATGGTGGCCGGCGGCAATCGAGAGACTGTCCGGCCAACGTCGCAGCGTGTCGGGTCGCGTGGTGGCTGGTCGTTTGGCCGCCAAGGTCCGGATCACCGCGCCGCTGGCGTCGAGGATCTCCAAGGTGATGGTATCGGCCGGCTCCCGGAGCACATAGTCGATCTCCGGCAGGAAGCTCCGCCGGCGGCTGTAATCTTCGACGGGGCGGGAGAGGGTCCGAGTCGCGGTCGCGGGGCGATAGAGGTGGGCGGCGGCGACGCTCAGTTGGGCGGTCGCCTGGCGAAGCGGAGTGACGTTGTCGAGCAGGTAATAGGATCGGCCGTGGGTCGCGATGACGACATCATCGCCCTTGAGAACCAGGCCCGGGACTTGGACCGCAGGCAGGTTGAGCTGGAGCGACTGCCAGCGGGCACCGTCATCGAACGAGACCTGGACGCCCCGCTCGGTCCCGGCGTAGAGCAGCCCGGGCCGAACCAGATCCTCCCGGACGGTGCGGACGTAGTGACCGGGCGGGATCCCGTCGACGATCTTGGTCCAGGTACGGCCGTAGTCGGTGGTCCGGTAGAGATACGGCGCCACGTCCTGGCTCCGATAGCGCACCGCGGCGAGGTAGGCCTTGCCCGGGGTGTGAGGCGAGACGTCGATCTCGTGGACTCGGCTGAACTTGGGCAGGTCCCGTGGGGTGATGTCGGTCCAGCGGGCGCCGTCGTCGCGAGTCAGGTGCACCTTGCCGTCGTCGGATCCGACCCAGATCTCGCCGCGTGCGTGGGGCGACTCGGTGATTCGCCAGACGGTCCCGTAGTACTCCACGCTGGTCTGATCGCGGGTGATGTCGCCGCCAGACGGGCCTAACGTTTCGGGGTCGGCCCAGGTCAGATCGCCGCTGATCCGAGTCCAGCTCTGGCCGGCGTTTTCGGAGCGCCAGACGTGTTGCGAGCCGACGTAGACGACCCGCCGATCGTGACGCGACGCGGTGATCGGGTGGTTCCACTGGAACCGCTCCCGGAGGTCGCGGGCGGAGTTCCCCATCGGGTTGATGGGCCAGACGTCGACGGCCCGGTTCTGTCCGGTGATCCGGCTCATGAAGCTCATCGAGCCCCCGTAGCACGCCGCGTAGAACAGGTTGACGTCGCCCGGGTGCGGGGTGACGGGCCCGGTCTCGCAACCGCCAGGCGCGTACCAGTAGCTCCCATCGCCGTCCATGGGCACGCAGGCGGTGCTGTTGTCCTGCTGGCCGCCGCAGACGTGGTACGGGAAGTGGTCGGTGACCCGGACGTCGTACATCTGGGCGGTCGAATAGGCCTGACCGGTCCAGGTTCGGCCGGCGTTCCAGGAGACGTTGGCGCCGCCGTCGTTGGATTGGATCATCCGCTGATTGTTCGCCGGATCGATCCAGAGATCGTGGTTGTCGCCGTGGGGGACATCGATGCTGCTCCAGGTCTTGCCGCCGTCGCGGGATCGCCAGAACTGGACGTTGACCACGTAAACGGTCTCCCGTTCCTTGGGATCCGCGTAGATCCGGGTGTAGTAGAAAGCCCGCTGCCGCAGGTTCCGGTTGTCGCTGACCCGCTCCCAACTCTCGCCCCCGTCGTTGGAGACGAACACGCCACCCTGGTCGGCCTCGACCAGGGCGTAGACTCGCCTGGGGTCGGCGCCGGAGACGGTGACGCCGACCTTGCCCCACGTCGTGGTCGGGAGGCCGGGCCGCCGGGTGAGCTCGGTCCAGGTGTCGCCGCCGTCGGTGCTCTTGAAGAGCCCGCTGCCCGGGCCGCCACTCTCGAGTTTCCACTCTTTCCGGAACGCCTGCCAGAAACCGGCGTAGAGGGTCCGGGGGTCGGAGGGATCGATCGCCAGGTCGACCGCGCCGGCTCGGTCGTCGCGAAAGAGGACCTTGCGCCAGCTCGCCCCGCCGTCGAGGCTCCGGAACACCCCTCGCTCCTGGTTAGGGCCGTACGGATCGCCAAGGACCGCGACATAGACGCGCTGGCAGTCGCGGGGATCGATCCGGATTCGGCCCACCATCTGTTGCCCGGTCGAGGAGGCGAGGCCCCGGTGAACCCAGGTCTTGCCCGCGTCGGTACTGCGATACACGCCGTCGCCGGGAATCACGTTGCCGCGGAATTGGACTTCGCCAAACCCCGCCCAAACCACCTCGGGGTTCGCCTCGCATTGGGCCACAGCCCCCGCGGACGAGGTGGCGAACTGGCCGTCGCCGACCGGATCCCAGGTCGCGCCCGCGTCGGTGGTCTTCCAGACTCCGCCACCGGTCGCCCCGAAGTAGTACTCCAGCGGACGCGCCGTGGTCCCGGTCACGGCGATCGAGCGCCCACCGCGGAGGGGACCCACGCTGCGCCAGGCGAGACCACGGAACAGGCTCGAATCGATCGCGGGACGGGCGGCGTCCTGGGCCGCGAGGCGAGCCGGAGCGGTGGAGCCGACGACGGTAGCGGTGACGAAGGCGAGGGCCCCGAAGAAGCGCGGAACGACGGGCATCGGTGACTCCCAGAGCGTGATGGGATCGGGTGACGCGTTCGGCAGAAAATCTACCCCAAACACCCGCCCGTGAGTATCGGCCCTGGCGGATTCGAGATCAGGTCTACGCGGGCGCCACGACGTTCGGGCCGAGCAAGGTGGACGCGGTACTCGAGACCCGCGGTCCCGGGGCGAGGGCACCGGTAATCCGCCCGCCGCTCGCAACCCATCAACCGGTCCGGGGACGCTCGAGCACCCGACCCGGCAGAGCGCCGGTGACCCTCCCATCGAGCACCACCAGGGTGCCGTTGATCACCACCGCCTCGGTGCCGCGCTGGGCTCGACAGGGGTCGAGATAGCTCGCATCGGTCCTCACGTTCTCGAGATCCAACACCACCAGGTCGGCCGCCATGCCGGGCCGGATCAACCCGCGGTCGACGAGGCCGAGGGCTTGGGCGCCTACGGAGGTGAGCGAGCGGATCGCGTAGGGCACCGTGATGGTCCCCCGCTCCATCGCGAAGGTCCGGATCAGCCGACCCGAGGTTCCCCAGGTGCCGGGGTGGGTGTAGGGCTGGCAGTCGGCCAGATCGTCCACACCCCGATCGAGCGAGACCCCGTTCCAGTCGTGGCGCATCCACTCCTCGATGTCCACCATCCCGACCGCCCGCATCGTCCAGACCACACCGCCGAGGCGCTCCGGAAAGCCATGTTCGGCGAGCCACAGGGCGGTCTCGAAGAGAGGCAGCCCGCGGGCCTTGGCCACCTGGCCTAACGTCCGCCCCACGAGATCCTTGACCGGATAATCCCGAATCAAGAGGCCGTCGGGGCCACCCTGCCGGTCGATCTCGTACTCGGCGTCGGATCGCATCTGGGCCCGGCGGGCCGGATCGACGAGGTTGCGAGCCAGGGTTGCTCGAGCGTCGCTGTAGTCGACCGGCGGGAAGTTGTCGCTCATGCTCATGCCCGGCACTTCTTGCTTGGCGTACGCCCAGCGAGGGATCAACGTGACGGTCTCGGCGTACCCTTCATAGGAATGCATGTTGGTGTAGATCTCGAGCCCCTCGGCCCAGGCCCGCTTGATCGTTTCGGTGGTGACCTTCGAGACGCCCCACTCCCGCGGTCCCTTGGGATGGATGTGATCGAACCAGAAGGGGACCTTCGCCCGCCGGGCGACCTCGATGCCCTCCAGGATCGCGTCCATCCAGTCGACCTGTCGCTGGGTGGGATGGTCGAGATGGCTGGGCAGCTGCCACTTCGGGTAACGCCCCTGCGACCGCATGTGCGCTTGAACGTGGCCGCCGAACTCGGCGACGACCTGGGCCAGGGCCACCAGCTCGTCGGTCGTCGAGTAGCGCATCGGGTTGTACTCGAGGCCGGTCGACAACCCGAAGCCGCCCTCCGCCATTCCCTGCCGCACCAGCACCCGCATCCGCTCCAGTTCCTCGGCGGTGGCGGGACGCATGACCTCCGCCGGGCTGGTACCCATCGCCAGACGGCGGACCGCGCCGTGCGGCACCATTGGCACGAGGTTGATGCTGTGGCCGAGTCGGCGGAGAGAGTCGCGCTGGGCGGCGAGCGGCCAGATCCCGCCCTCGGTGCCGTCGGCGTTGATCACCGCCGTGGTAAAACCCTGGAGCAGGTAGTTCGGGACGACCCGCCGGCCCGAGAGAATGCCGCGATCGACGTGCTCGTGGAGCCCGATGAATCCAGGGGTCACCACCTTGCCGGTGGCATCGATCACCCGGTCGGCGGCGGCGGCCCGGAGGTCGCCGACCGCCGCGATCCGGTCGCCGCGGACGCCGATGTCGGCCCGGAACCAGGGGTTGCCGGTACCGTCGAGGACCCGACCGCCTCGGATCACGAGATCGAATCGTTGCCCAGGGGTTTGGCCGGAGACGGCGTCCGCGGACCCCGCCACCAGCCAGAAGGCGAGCCATCGCGATACCCAAGGCCGGAAGCAGCGCATCGAGTGTTTCCTCATCTTGGCGAGAGGGTCACGACAGCCGAGCCGGCAAGGTCGGCCAGAATGTCGGCGGCCGGAGCCGCTCGGCAGAGTCGGGCCGCTTGCCCGGCCCACAGCGGCGAAAAGTCGTCGCGGCCGGCCGCCTCCGCCTTGGCCCGAATCGGGATCAGGGCACCGACCGCGAGTGGAAACGCGGGCGCCAGCGGTGAAAGCGGCCCCAGCTCGCGGATCAGCCGGTTGACGATGCCCCGCGCCGGCCTGCCGGTGAAGAGATTCGTCAGGGCGGTGTGCCCGGCTCCGTCGCCGGCGAGCGCGGCGCGATGCAACGCCGTCGTGGTCGCCTCGGGTGCTCGAAGGAAGGCCGTCCCGACCTGGACCCCGGCCGCGCCTAACGCCAGCGCGGCCGCCACCTGAGCCCGATCGGTGATTCCGCCGGCCGCCACCACCGGAACTCTGACCGCCCTGACGATCTGCGGGACCAGGGCCATCGTGCCGGTCTGGGTGGTGAGGTCCTCGCTCAGGAATATTCCCCGGTGACCGCCCGCCTCGAGCCCCTGCGCCACGATCAGGTCCACCCCGCGGCGCTCGAGCCAACGGGCCTCCTCGACCGTGGTGGCGCTCGAGATCACCACCGGGTTCCAGGTCTTCACCCGAGCCAAGGCGTCTTCGTCGGGCAGCCCGAAGTGGAAGCTCACCACCGGGGGACGGAACCGGGCTAGCAGTTCAGCCCGGCGGGTGTCGAACGGGACCCGTGCCGGGGCCGCTATGGCCGCATCGGCATCGACCCCGAACTCGGCATAGTACGGAGCCAGGGCCGAGCGCCACCCGACCTCGCGGGCGGGGTCGGGGTCGGGCTCGCGGTGGCAGAAGAAGTTGACGTTGTAGGGCCGATCGGTCGCGGCGTGGATGGTCTCGAGCTCCGTGGCGAGCTGCTCCAGAGAGAGCATTGCGGCTGGCAACGAACCGAGACCCCCAGCGTTGGAGACCGCCGCGGCGAGCCGGCTGTCCTGGGATCCGGCCATTGGCGCCTGGATGATCGGCACCGAGATGCCGAGACGCTCCATCAGCGGGGCGGTCATAGCGGAATCGTACCGCCGGAGCCCCGAGGCATCCAGTCAGTGGCCCAACCAGCCCCAGAACCACGCTGTCCGCCGAGCCGGCCGTCCGGTCCTGGCCTCGGCTCGATCGGCGCCTCGGAAGAGCGCCATCACGCCCCGAACTCCGAGCCACCGGAACGGTTCCGTTTCCCAGAGCGGCGAGCGGTGCCCCACGAACGGCAACTCGGACAACCCAGTCGGCTGGTCGAGAACCTGCTCCGCCAGGATCCGCCCCGCGAGGTTGGCGAGAGCCACCCCATCGCCGGCGTAGCCGCCCGCGACCCCGATCCGGGTGACGGGGTCGAAGCGAACCGAGGGGAACCAGTCGCGGGACACGCCGAGGTTGCCGCCCCAGGCGTGGGTGAATCGGGTGTCGTTAGGCAGACCCGGGAACAGTTCGTTCAGCACCCGCCGGAGCATCACGTGGATGCCGTCGTGGCGATCGAAGGCGGGCCGAATGGTCGATCCGAACCGATAGGGCGCGCCCCGGCCGCCGAAGGCGAGTCGGCCGTCGCCGGTGCGCTGCCCGTAGATCCTGAGATGGCGTTTGTCGCTGAAGGTTTCCCGATCGCGGAGCCCGATTCGGTCCCACACCGCCGCCGCGAGAGGCTCGGTCGCCACCATCAGGGAGTAGAGCGGAATCACCTCGCGGCGATGTCCCAGCATCGCGGGGCGGTACCCCTCGATGGCGAGGATCACCGCGCCGGCGGCGATGGTCCCGGTGGCGGTCAGGACCCGGCCGGGCTCGACGGCGAGCGCCGGGGTGCGCTCGTAGATGGCGGCACCCTTGGCCTCCACCGTCCTGGCAAGCCCGCGGACCAGCAGGGCCGGGTGAAGAGCCGCGCACGGCGCGACGAAGGTGGCCCCGAGCACCCCGGACGCCCCGATCCGGGCCATCGCCTGATCGCGATCGAGCCACCGAATGCTCTCCTCCCCGACCCCGAACCGGCGAGCCAAGGCAACCTCGTCCCGCGCCCGCAGCAACTGGGCCTGGTTACGGGCGACCGAGAGGTAGCCGCCCTTGTGAAAGTCGCACCCGATGCCCTCTCGAGCGGCCACCCGACCGACCTCGTCGACCGTGTCGTCGAGTATCGCCTGGAGCCGGGGCACCGCGGCGGGGCCGGCATCGCGAGCCACCCGGCGATAGCTCGCCGGAAACAGGGCCGAGCACCACCCGCCGTTGCGGCCCGAGGCACCGAAGCCGGCGACTTCCCGGTCGACCACCGCGACGCGAAGACCAGGCCGCCGCTGGAGCAGGTAGTAGGCGGTCCACAGGCCGGTGTAGCCCGCACCGACGATCGCCACGTCGACCGCGAGGTCCTCCGTAAGCGGCGCTCTCGGCGCGAAATCGTCGTTGGCCGTCTCGTGCCAAAGCGAAAGCCCTCGGTAGTCGCTCATCCGGCGACCGAGCGCTCGACCACCGACCAGACCGCAACCGGGTCCTCCACTGGCGCGTTGTGACCCAGGCCCGTCAGGATGACCGGCGCCGCCACGAGCTGCTCCAAGTGGGCCTTGGGCGACATCGGGTCGCGCTCGCCGGCGGCGAGCACCACCCGGGCCCGAGCCGCCGCCAGCAGTTGGGCCATCGGGGGAGCGCCCATCCCGAACGCCGCCGGATCGAACCGGACCGTCCACCCGGTGGCCGTCTCGGCGAGCGCCGCGTCGGGAACCTGATCGGTCGGAAGCAACCCGGCCAGGCCGGCGAGCTTGAGATGCCGCTCGGCGGCGCCCTCCCTGGTCGGGTACTCCGGCTGCGGCCTGGCGGCGAGCGCGGCAGCCTTGGCCAGCTCGTCGTCGGTCCATACCACCTTGATCCCGACGCCCACGACCAGCTCGACCGTCACCCCGAACCAGCCGCTCGCCAACGCGAGGGCGACCACTCCGCCTAACGAATGGCCCACCGCCGTCACCCGAGCGCCGCTCGGCACCTCGGCCGCGACCGCCGCCGCGAGCTGACCGAACGAATACCTCGCCAGTGACGGACTCCCACCGTGGCCCGGCAAGTCGGGCACGATCCACCGCCCCGGCCACCGGGACGGCAGCAGCTCCTGGATTCCGGCCCAGACCTCGCCGGTGGCGCCCATGCCGTGGAGGAGAAGGAGGACCGAGTCTCCCGACCCACCGCGCTGAACTCGCAGTCCCTTCATCGGCCCCGGCTCCACCGTATCGGGAGCCGCTTGACTCCTCGCTGGAAGTTGGAGCGCAGCAGCGCCGGCGGTCCGTCCGGTTCGATGGTCCCCATTCGCTCGAACACCTCCGCGAAGAGCGCCCGCATCTGAACCCGGGCGAGATGCGCCCCGAGACAGTAGTGCGGCCCATACCCGAAGGCCAGGTGGGGATTCGGCTGGCGGTCGAGGCGAAGGGCATCCGGCCGCTCGAACACGGTCTCGTCGCGATTGGCCGAGCTGAACGACACCACCATTTTGTCGCCGGCGCGGATCGAGGTACCGGCCAGGGTCGCGTCCCCGGCGGCCGTCCGCCGAAAGGTCATCACCGGAGTCCACCAGCGAAGCAGTTCGTCCATCGCCGAGGCCAGCAGCTCGGGCTGCCCTCGCAACCTTCGCTGCTCCGCCGGATACTCCATCAGGCCAATGGCGGCGCCCGGCAGGCCGTTGCGGAGAGTCTCGTTGCCGGCCACCGCGAAGAGCCAGAACATGTTCTCGAACTCCTCGACCGAGAGACTGCCGCCTTCGTCGTCCCGCTCGGCGAGGAGGATCGACATGACGTCGTCGCCCGGGGTTCGGCGCTTCGATTCGGCGAGGAGATGAGCGTAATGGTAGAGGTCGGGCATCCCCTCACGGGTCCGAGGATCGGGCATCCGGCCGCTCGGGTCGGGCCGGGGCCGGCGCCGGAGCGCCTCGCGGGCCATCGCGGTTCCCGAGCCACCGTCGAAGACCGCGGAGGTGGCATACTCGGCGTCCTGAAAGCCGATCACCCGATTGGACCAGTCGAACAGCAGCAGCCGATCCTCGGTTGGAACGCCGAGGATTTCGGCGAGGGTGAGCAGCGGCAGATCGGCGGCCAGGTCTTTCACGAAGTCGAGCCGGCCGGCCGAACGGCCACCGGTGGCTCGGGCCACGAGCGCCCGAGCGTGGCCCCGGATCCGGTCTTCGAGCTGCGCCACCGCCCGGGGCGTGAACGACCGCGTCAACAGGCGGCGGAGTCGGGTGTGCTCGGGCGGATCCATGTTGAGCATCATCCGGCGGACGTACCGGAGCGCTTCCGGGGTGCTAGGGTCCCGAGTCTGGGTCCCCCCTAACGATGACGAGTAGCTGCCGGGGTCGCCCAGCACGGTCTGGACGTCGCGATGCCCGGTGACGAACCAGAACCCCGGACCGGCGGACAGGTCGCCGATCGCGGGTTCCTCGACCCAGATCACCGGCCGCTCCCGCCGGAGCTTCGCGAACAGCTCGAACGGCACTCCCTCTAGATAGGTCGTCGGGTCGAGCAGCCGCCGGCACTCGGCCGGGTCGAGTCGGAGCGCGGCGGGCGGAGGTGGCCTCACCGCGACGGACCGGGACCCTGGGGCAGGTCGCAGCGCATGTGGAGTTCGTCCTGGAACAGTCCGTCGACGACGAGAAAGTCCCGCTCCACGCCGATCGGGACGAACCCGATCGACCGATAGAGGTCGATGGCGGCTCGGTTGGCGACGTTGACGCCGAGGGTCAGGTATCGGAGCCGGAGTGCCGTCGCGGCGAAATCGACGGCCTCGAGCACCAGCGCCCTGCCGACCCCGCGGCGCCGTGCCGCGGGGTGCACATACATCCCCCAGATGTGTCCATGATGCCGCATCTTGGCTTTGGCCTGGCGGTAGACGCCGACGACGCCGATCAGGGCCGGGTCGAACGCACCGAACACCGCCGCCTCGGGGTCGGCGAGCCGCTCGGCGATCGCCGACATGGGGGTGTCGGCCTCCTCCTCATAGGAAGCGGCGAATGCTTGCGACGATTCCTGGAGCCCGAGTAGTCGGAGGGCCTGGAACTCGGCGGCGTCGGTTTCGACCAGTCGACGGATCTGGTAGCCGGTGGCGGGCGGTACGGCATCTCGTTCGGCCGGGGCGGGCATTGGACAATCATGCCGGTAGGGGGGTTGGCTCGCCAGGGCCGGTGTGCTGCCGTCCCTGGGGCGACTGGGTGTGATGCTCAGCGCCCCGGCCCCGCGACCGGCCTCCCCTTGCGGTTCTAGGGGTAGCGCGGTATGCTCCCCTAGAACTACAGAGGGAAGGGCAATTATGGGGGAAACGGTACCGGTGCTCAAGGGGACGGTCGACCTCCTCATCCTCCGCGCCTTGGCTGCGGCGGCCACCCATGGCTATGGGGTGATGCGCTGGATCGAGGAGGCCACCGGCGCGGTAATCCAGGTCGACGAAGGATCGCTCTACCCCGCGTTGTACCGGCTCGAGGACCGCGGCTGGGTCACCTCCGATTGGGGCGTCTCCGAGAACAACCGGCGGGCTCGATTCTACTCACTCACCACGGCGGGTCGAGCTCAGCTCAAGGCGGAGTCGCGGGATTTTCTTCGCTTCGCCGCCGCGATGTCGCAGGCGCTCCAGGTAGCGCGGAGCTAGTCGATGGCTCGCGACCGCGAGTGGGGCCGCTACTGGGGCTACCTGACGGCCCGGTTCCGCGGCGACGTCGATGAGGAATTGGATTTCCATCTCGAGATGCGGACCCGTGAGCTGATTCGGCTCGGCCTCCCGGCGGACGAGGCCCGCCGGGAGGCGATGACTCGGTTCGGGGATCGGGACCGGATTCGCACCACGCTCCAACGAATCGAGCAAAGGAGGGGGCGGCAGATGACCTTCCGCTATTGGGTTACCGAGGTCTGGGCGGACCTCCGCTACGGGCTGCGGGCGCTTCTCAAACGCCCTGGGTACGCGGTGATGACGGCCGGCTCCCTCGCGTTGGGCGTCGCCGCGGTCACCATCGCGCTCAGCGTGATCGACTCCTTCCTGCTCCGGCCCCTTCCGGGGCGGTACGGCGATCGGCTGATGGTGATCGGGGTGTCCAACAAATCCATGGGCGTCATCGTCACGCCAACGCTCGGCATCCCGACCGTCCGGGACCTGGCGGCTCGGACCGATCTGTTCGATGAAGTGGCCGGCGTGAGTATCACGGCGCTCGCGTTGAAGGAGCGCCAAACCGACCGTCCCGAGCGGGTGATGATGCAATCGGTGACCGGCGGCTACTTCTCGACCCTCGGTCTCGCCGCCGGTCGGGGGCGGCTATTGGGCCCCGAGGACGATCGGGAGCGCCGCCAGGTAGTGGTGCTGAGCTATCGGACCTGGCAATCCCGCTTTCAGGGCGATCCCGGCGTGATCGGACGGACCGTGCACCTCAACACCGTCCCATTCGAGGTCATCGGCGTGGCGCCCGAGGGGTTTCGGGGCACCGAGTACCTTTTCCAGGTCGAGGGCTTCATCCCGGCCGGCGCGTTAGGCGCGGTCGACCCCACCGCCCTCGGCATCGAGGATCGCCGGGGCGAGAGGCGGTTCAGCGTGGTCGCCCGCCCCCGCCTCGACCAGTCGGCCCGATCGATTCAGGCCGCCCTGGACGCGATGGCCACCCAGTTGGTCGGGAGTTTCCCCGAACTGGGCGCCGAGTTTCGGATGCTGGCGTTTCGGGAGACCCGGGCCCGCCCCGTCATGACGACGACCAACGGGTCGGTGGTGGTCGCGGTCGTCTTCGGCTTGCTGGCGCTCTCGGTCCTCCTGGCCGCCGCGATCAACTCGACCAACCTGATCCTCGCTCGGGCCAGCACCCGCCAGACCGAGCTGGCGGTGCGCCAGGCGCTGGGGGCGTCGCGGGGCCGGCTGGTCATCCAAATGGTGACCGAGACCCTGCTCCTCGCCGGGGGCGCCCTCGCCGGCGGCTGGGCGATGGCGAGGTTCGGCTTGAGCGTCGTGGAGTCGATTCCGCTCAGCTTCGGGGGGATGCGATTGACGTGGGGCCTGACCCTCGACGCCCGGGTCTTCGCGATGGCGGCGGCCGTGGCCCTGATGACCGGACTGGTCGCGGGGATGGGTCCGGCCGTCGCCGCCTCCCGATTCGCCCTCGCCAGCCGGCTCCGCGAAGGAGGACGAAGCGGAGTCGGCCGGCGGGGCCGGCGGATGCGAAGCGCCCTGGTGGTCGCCCAAGTCGCGGCGTCGATGATCGTGTTGGTGGCCGCCGGGCTCTTCGTCCGGAGCGCCAAGCAAGGCGAGCGGGTCGACATCGGCGCCCGAACGGAGCGTCTGCTCTCGATGGAGTTCGACGCATCGCTGGCGCAGTACGACTCGGCCGCGACCCGAGCAGCCCAGGCCCGGATCGAGACCGCGGTCCTCGCCGTGCCGGGGGTGCGTTCACTGGCCTGGTCGACCGCCGTCCCGATCAAGAAGGGGGCCGGCGCGATGGTCGAAGTGGAGACCGAGGCCGTCCGGCAAGAGCGCGGCGCGGCCGGCCTGACCATGTTCGGCGCGGCGGTCGGGCCAGGTTACTTCGAAACCCTCGGAACACCGATACTGGAGGGGCGGGAGCTGCTTGCCTCCGACGACTCAGCCGGGCGGAGAGTGGCGGTCGTCAATCGAAGAGCGGCCGAGACCCTCTGGCCCGGACAATCGGCGCTCGGAAAGGTGGTCCGGTTCGTCGGCGGCGCCCCGCCCGCCGAGGTCGTCGGTGTGGTGGACAACGGGAAGTACTTCATCATCGGCGAGGCCACCAGGCCGTTCGTCTATTTCCCCCTGGCGCAGCGGTATGCCCCGAACTTCTACCTCACTCTGGCAACGGACGGCCCACCCTCCGGCCTGGCCGAGGCGGTCCAGACGGCGATCGGCGCCGCGGATCGCGATTTGATGCCGTTCGATGTCAAGCCCTTGGCGGAGACCGTGACCACGAGCCCTAACGGATTGCTGACCCTGCGAATCGTGGCCGGATTCGGCACCGCTCTCGGACTCCTCGCCATCGTGCTCACCCTGGTCGGGCTCTACGGCGTCGTCTCCTATTCGGTGACCCAGCGCACCGGCGAAATCGGCCTCCGGATGGCGTTGGGCGCGAGCCGCGAGGCCGTAATCCGATCGATCCTCGCCGACGGCGGCCGCCTGGCACTGATCGGGATCGCCGTCGGGATGGTCGGCGCGGTGGCGGTGCTCCGCGCGGTGAGCGGCCTGCTGGTCGGAGCCCGAGGGGCGGACTGGATGGTGGTGATCGCTACCGCCCTCGGGCTCGGGTTGGCGGCGTTAGGTTCGGCCTATATCCCGGCTCGGCGGGCCGCTCGGATCGAGCCGGTCCGCGCCATCGGACAGTGACCCGGATCGGGCCGGCCGGCGGCCCGCGTCACTCCGCCACGATGATCTGAAACCCGCCGTAGGCCATCCGGCGCGGATCGAACGGCATCGCGGCCCGGTTGGCGGGCGGTCGCATTCGGGCGTCCTTCATCACCCGGGCGTTGACCCGATCGCGGTGGGCCCGCGACTTGAACACGATCCAAGCGAACATGGCGGTCTCGCCCGGCTTGAGCCGAAGCAGCCGTTGGAACGAGGTGACACCTTTGACCTCGAGATCCTCGCCGACGCACTCCCGATACTCGAGCGCCCCATGGTCGAGCCAGACCCTTCGGCCAAGGCGGGCCATCTTCCGGTAGAGATCGAGCTTCCGTTTTGGAACGGGGATCACGAATCCATCGACATAGCGCATCGGCTCCTCCCAATGTGGTTGTGGTTCGAGGGGCAAGTGAGCCGGCGCCCATCGCGCGCCGGACCGACCCATGCCCCGGCGACGCCTATCGAGGCGTGGTCTGCCAGCTGAAGGTCCTGGCCAGGATCCGCGGCTGCCCACCGCCGCGATGCGTGCGTGCGAGCGGTAACCCTTCGTCCACCAAGGTCACCAGCAACGGCGAGTCGGCTGATCATCGCGTCGTGGCGGCGGGGCGCTCGAACCCGTAGCCGCGAACCACGGTGGCGACCTTGAGCTCATACCGTTGATACCAGCGATCCTTGCCGGCATGTTGCGCCATCCGATGCTCGGCGACCGCTTTCCAGGCCCCGACCGCCGCCTCGCTCTCCCAATACGACACGGTGATCCCGAAGCCATCCGGACCGCGAGCCGACTCGACGCCGAGAAATCCGGGTTGCTCCCGGGCCAACTCGACCATCCGGTCGGCGGTGGCGCCATAACCGTCGTCTCCGGGTGTTCGCTGGCTCGCGAAGATTACCGCGAGATACGGCGGGGCCGGCGGGGTGGCGAACGACATCGGGACCTCTCCGTGGACGGGAAATCAAGATAGCCGGTACGATCCCCCGACCGTGGCCGGGTTGCGAGTCCGGCCCCAACGCGCGACGCAGCTGACTGCGCCTCGGGCCGCTGAGACGATCTTGCTGAAACGGCTCGTCGGCCTTGCCGGCGATACCCATCGCGATGCGCTAGGGGAAGCTCCGGCGGAATGGGTCGCCGCTTCCGGAGCTCCCTCCACGATCATGCATCGCGAGGTCCACCGGCGGGGGCCACTGGTGGTGCCACCCGACTCGTTGTTTGCGATGGGTGACAACTGGTGCGTCGGCACGGCCGGACCATGATCTTCGCAGGGTGGTGACCTCGGATCGCATTCGCCCAGTCGAGGACCGGGGCGCGACCCTCATTGCGAGGTCGTTCGTCGGGCCGCCATGCCCGCGGCCGCAACCCTGGAAACGACGATCCCGAACAACAGATAGCTCGCCAGCGACTCCAGCATCTTGAACAACCGGGCAGCCGCGCCCACCGGCGCGAAGATCCCCGAGTCGCGACCCGAGAACGCGATCGCGGTTTCGTAGAACAGGTCGCCGATCCGCGGTTGAATGCTTCCCGCGGCGTTGGCGAGTTTGGCCGTGACATCGGCCAACGCCATGCGATGCTCGGCCGCGGTCGCCTCGATCGCTCTGCCCAAGGCGGCTCGGGTCACCCGTTTATCGGCCGCGATCGGCGCCGTCACCGGGATCGATTGCCAGTCGGCGCCCACCCCTCGCGTCAGGTCGAGCCGCCAGGTGCACTCCCGGTCCACTACCAGCTCCTCGCACGACGCCCGGAGCGCGATCCGTTCGCCGCCGAGCAGCGGCGTCACGGAGTCGGTCGACCAGACCTCCGGGCCGCCCGCGACCAGGACGGCCGCCCGGTCGTAGTCGGCCACCACCCGGCCGATCCTGACCGAATCGCGGAGCCAGTGGACCCGGTACCGCGGCGCCGCGGCACGGGCGTAATCGACGTCCACATGAAACGCGCTCGGCGCGAAGCTCAAGACCAGGTATTGGAGCGCGGCGAAAGCGGTGCCGAAGAGCGCCCAGCTCGCGGTGACCAGCACCAGCTCCGCCAGGAACCACTCCTCGTTGAGGTGCCGCCACCAAGTGCGCAAGGTACGGGTGCCGGCCCAGCCGCCGACCACCAAAAGCACCGGGCCGAGCAGGGTGGCGCCGCGATCGACCGCGACCATGAGCCCGGCCGCCGCGGCGAGTGCCACCAACGACAACCACATCGCTCGGGAGAGGGCGGCTCGGGGCGAATGGGGTTCGCCCGTGAAAGCGGACGGCATGCGCACCCCCGGGAATTAGCCCGCGTCCGCTGAGGCGAGCCCGAAGCCCGAATGAACGCTTCTTCACCTCGCCTTGTGGCGGCACTCACGGCACCGGGCGCTTCTTTCTCGACGGGTTCCTGGTCGGAGGCGGTCATGTCCAACGAGTCGCTCCTCGAGGCCCAAGTCCACCACGGCGAGCGCGGGCCTGTCGCCGGGCCAGGCGACGATGAGAAGGGCGCCCGGAAGCGGCGCAAGGTCCTCGCCAAGTTGGCGCGGGACGCCGAACGGCAGCCGAAGAGCCTCGAGCGCTATCGGATCCTCAAGGATTCGGTCGACGAGGGTAGACGAGTGGTCGAGTTGGTCGATCACAAGGCCCGGTACGCGTTGGTGGTGATTGGGGTCCTCAACGCCGGGGTCTTCTTTCTGCTCGCCCGGGGCCATTTCATGGCCGAGCTGCCCGCCGCCGCCAGGCCGTGGCTGATCGGTTTCCTGATCATGTACGCGGCTCTGACGTTTCTCTTCGTGTTCCACGCGATCAACTCGTTACGGCCGCGGCTCCTTCGAAATACCGGGTTCCTGGGGCGGGAAGGAGTGGCGGGCCAACCGGGACCCGGCGGACCGCTGGGCTTGCTGTACTGGGAGTCGATCGCGGGGCGGAGTGTCGAGGAGTATCGGCGGGCTTGGTCGGCGGTCACGATGGAGCAAATCGCCGACGAAGCGGCGGTGATCAGCCACCATCTCTCGCTCTTGATCGCCGCGAAGTACCGGGCCCTGGGGCGGCTCTACGCCGGGTTGACGGCGTTGGTGATCCTGGCGGCGCTCCAGCTGGTGGTCTACGCGGGATTCATGCTCGCACGTTAGGCAAGCCACCGGGTCACTTCGTCGACGCTCCTTCGCGGCTTGGCGTCGGGGGTGCTGGCGGGGTGGCCCACCTGGACGATCCCCACGATCCGCTCCCCATCGGGTACCTCGAGCGCCGCGCGGGCGTGTGGATCGTCCATGATCGCCCCGGTCCTGAGCCGGGTGCCGAGCCCGAGGGCCACGGCGGCGAGCATCAGATTCTGGACCCCCATCAGCGCGGTGGCGTAGTCCTCTTCGCGAATCTCCGGGTTGGGATCGAGCACCACGCTCACGGCGATCGCCGCCGGCACCGCCACCTCGGCGGCGCTCGTCTTGTCGATGACCGCTCGGGCGGCCGCCGGGTCTGCCAGCTTCTTGGCCTTGCGGGCGCCGAGGGCGGCACCGTAGCCGTGCCGAGCGGCCGGGCCGAGAACCCGGAAACGGACCGGCTGGGTCATACGATGGTTAGGGGCCTGCAGCGCGGCCTCGAGCAGCTGGCGGAGAGCCTCTGGGGGCACCGCGCGGTCGAGAAACTGACCGATCGAGCGACGGGTCGCGATGGCGTGCAGGATGTCCATTGGAGACGGCTTCCAGGTGTGGGGTGGTCAGGGATCGCCATGGCCGCGCGGCGCGCCGAATGCTTGGTTCAAAATCGGACCGCCAGCGATACCTGCAGTCCCCGGTCGCCGACCGGGGTGATCCGGATCCGCTCGACCGGTGTCTCGGGAACGGCCCTCTTGACGAGCCCACCCACCAGGGCGCCCAGCCCCGCGCCGGCCACCCCGCCCAGGGCGGTGAGACCGAGGCATTCGCCGCCACTCATCGCGTCCTGGTTGGCCGATCGGTTGCACGGCGCGGTCGAGCCCCCTGAGTGGAGGACGAGGTATGTCACGACGGCCCCGGCACCGAACCCGATCGCGGCCCCGAGGAGCCAGTGAGAACGGCGGCCAGTGGCGCTGACGACGGCCGCCGGCTGGTCGGCCGGGCCAGGGAGCGGGGTGGCGGCGAGCGCGGCGACGGGGCGCTCGGCGGCGACCAGCGAGGTCAGGGCGACCAGGGACTGGAGCATCGGCGCATTCCTTTCGAGGAAGAACTGCGTGCCCGGGCGACTCGCGAGGATCGGCTGGAAGATAGTGGAGATGTCGACGTCGAGATCGCGCCGGATCAGCCCTTGGGGTTACCAGCGGCGAACCAGTGTGGCTGCTCGGTGCATCCTTTTTCGCTTCGGGCGCATCCTAGCTGACACGTTGCCCCACGCGAACTTACGGCCGTGGACCCCAACCACTAGAATGAGGTCATGCTCTCGACACGGCGGATCGCGGCGGTCGGTATCGGTTTGGGAATCGGACTGGCGCCGGCACCGGTCACCGCCCAACCCCATTCCATCACCCTGGCGGAGGCACTCCGGCGGGCGGAAACCGTCGACCCCCAGGTCACCCAGGCCCGCGGCACGGTCCGGAACACCGGCGCGGCCGTCCGCACGGCCTATGGCGGCTTCCTCCCGTCCTTGTCCACTGGCGCCAACTTCTCCAACAGCTTCTCCGAGGGCGAATCACGGCTCGATCCCGCCACCGGCGAGATCATCAGCGGCAATGCCAGCAGCACCGGCCTCAACTTCAGCGCCACCACCTCCTACGACCTCTTCACCGGGTTTCGCCGCGGCAAGGACCTGACGGCCGCAAAAGCCCAGCGCACCGCGGCCGACGCGGCCTACGACTACGAGCTGGCCCAGAACCGGCTCCGCACCACCCGGACGTTCGTCGACGCGCTCCAGTCGGCCGCCCTGGTTTCGGTCCGCCGCGAGAGCATCCGGCGAGCCGAGGAGCAGTTCAGAATCGCGGCCGCCAAACTCGCCACCCGGGCCGTCTCGATCGCCGACTCGCTCCAGGCGGCCGTCAACGTGTCCCAGGCGCGGCTCCAACTGATCGCCGACGAGCGCCAACTGGCCACCGCGGAGGCCTCGTTGGCGCGGGCCATCGGCGGGACCGGCCGGGTCGCCGCGGCCGATGACAGTCTGATCGGACGGATCGTGACGGTCGCGGACACCGGCGCCCTGATCGTCGAGGCCGCCAACCGCGCTCCCGAGGTGCTTCGGGTCGAGGCGGCGGAACGCTCGGCCCGCGCCTCGCTCGGCGCCACCAAGGCCCAGTACTTCCCGGCCCTCAATCTCCAGGCCTCGACCCAGTTCGCCGGGAGCCGCGGCAACGACTATCAGCTCTTCAACACCAGGAGCGTCGGGCTCGGGCTGAGCTGGCAGCTCTTCAATCGGTTCCAGCGGGAACAGCAGGTGGCCCGGGGCCGGTCGGATCTCGAAACCGCGGAAAGCCAGACCGCCGACACTCGCCGGCGACTCGCGGCCGAGATGTTAGGCAGGATCGCGAGCCTCAAGGCGGCGGAAAACCGGATTCGGATCGCCCGGGCCAACGTGGAAACCCTCCGGATGCTGGTCCGGGTCCACCTGGAGCGGTATCGGATCGGGTCGCTCGAGAACGACGTCTTGAGTCGGGCCCAGGAACAACTCAACAACGCCGAGTCCGACGCGGTACGGGCACGGTTCGACTACGTGCTGGCGAAAGCCGAGATCGAGGCGCTGATCGGGAGGCCGCTGTGATCGGATGGGTAACGAAGGTGACAGGGTGGCGGCTTACCCCGGGGCCGGCGCGGCGATGGGGAGTCCGGCTTACCGCGACGATCGTGGTGCTCGCCCTCGGGGCCTGCGGAAAGAACGCCGACAGCGGTGATGGCGAGGCGGCCGGCGACCCCAACGCCGCCGACTCGACCGCCCAGGCCGCGGCCGCCGGCAACGTGTCGCTCCCGGTGGTGGGCCAGGCCGTGAGACAGGGCGACCTGGTGCTCTCGGTGGTGACGACCGCTCAGGTCCGGTCCGATGGCGTGGCGGTGCTCAAGAGCGAAACCACCGGCCCGATCGTCGCGGTGCTGGCCAGACCGGGACAGCGGGTGGCCAAGGGCGACGCCCTGGTGCGGGTCGATCCCCGTGAACTCGACCTCGCGGTCGAGCAGCAGGAAGCCGCCCTGGAGGACGCCAAGCTCAAGCTGCTCGACAACATCGTGGGCGACTCGATCGTCACCGGCAAGGCCGTGACCGGCGAGCGGCTCCGGAGCGCCGAGATTCGGGCCGGGCTCGACCGGGCCCGCGCCGAGTTGGAGAAGGCCAAGCTGCAGCGGGAACGGGCCACCATCGTGGCCCCGTTCGATGGCGTGATGGACCAGGTGAAGGTGGCCCTCGGCGAGCGGCTCTCCCAGGGCCAGGAGATCGGCACCATCGTCGACTTACGGAACCTTCGGATCGAGGCGGCCGTCTTGGAGCACGACCTTCCCTACATCAAGGTAGGAGGTGAAGCCACGATTACCGCCGCCGCCGTCCCGGACCAGGCCATCCGGGGCCGAGTTGCCGCCATCCTGCCGCTGGTCGACAGCGCGACCCGAGCCGGCCGAGCGGTGATCCGGGCCACCGGCAACGGCTCGCTCCGGCCCGGGATGTACGCCGATGTCCGGCTCGAGGCCACCCGGCTTCCCAACCGGACCATCGTCCCCGCCGCCGCCGTCATCGAGCGCGACGGGCGGCCGCTGGTGTTCGTGGTCAAGAACGGCCGGGCCCAGTGGGTCTACATCTTTCCGGGTCGGACCAACGGCTTCGAGACCGAGGTGCTCGCCGACAGCACCTCGGGCCAGATCCCGGTGACCCCGGGAGACACGGTGCTGATCGAGGGGCACCTGACCCTGACCCACGACGCCCCGGTGCGGTTGATCGCCAAGCAGGAACGTCGATAGGCGCGATGGCGGCTCCATGTCGATAGCGAGCGGGGCCCTCAGGCGGCCCATCACCACCGTGTCCGCCACCATGGCCCTGGTGCTCTTGGGCAGCGTATCGTTAGGCAAGCTTCCGGTCTCCCTCCTCCCCGACATCCAACTGCCGGTCTTGACCATCCGGACCGGTTACCCCGGGGCGGCGGCGGAAGAGGTCTCCGACTTCGTGGCCGAGCGGATCGAGGAGGCGATCGCGGCGACCCCCGGCCTGGTCGATCTCCGCTCGGTGAGCCGAAACGGCGAGGTGACCACCACGGTCAGGTTCGCCTGGGGCACCGACATGGCCGCGACGGTGCTCCAGGTCCGGGAACGGCTCGACAATGCCCGGGGCTCGCTCCCCGAGCGGGCCGAACGCCCGACCCTGCTGACCAGCGACCCTGGCGAGCGGCCGATCGCGGTGCTCGGCCTCACCAGCAAGGGCGACCTCCGGAGCATTGCCAGGACCGCCCGGGACGTCCACGCCCGGCGGCTCGAGCAGCTGGCGGGCGTCGCCAGCGTGGCGGTGGTCGGCGAGCCCAAGGACGAGGTCCGAGTCGAGGTCGATCCAGAACGGCTCCGCGCGCTCGGGATGACCCCCGACGACGTGGCCACCGCCGTGCGATCGGCCAACGCCGCGGCGGCCGGCGGGACGATCCGCCGAGGCCAGTTCCGCTTCGCGCTCCGGGCCCTGACCGAGTTCCAGACCGTCGCCGAGATCGCCAAGACCCCGGTGGGGCCCGCCAGGAGCGGCATCACCTTGGCCGACGTCGGAGCGGTGAGCCTCACGGTGGAAGATCCCAAGACGATCACGACGCTCGATGGCGAGCCGGCGGTGGGGCTCGTGGTTTACAAGGACGCCGGCGCCAACACGGTCGCGGTGACCCGCGAGATCTACCGGACCCTGGACCAGCTGCGAACCGAATTCACCGAGGTCGGGGTCACCGTGGTGGCGGCCCAGGCCGAGTTCGTCACCGACGCGCTCTCCAACCTGATCCAGGAGATCGTCGTCGGTGGGGCGCTCTCGCTGGTCGTGATTCTGATCTTCCTCAAGGACTGGAAGGGGTCGCTCGTCATCGGGATGATGGTGCCGCTGTCGGTGCTGGTGGCGTTGACCCTGCTCCAGGTGATGGGTGTCACCATCAACATTCTCTCCCTCGGAGGATTGGCGCTCGGCGTCGGGTTGCTGGTCGACAACGCCATCGTCGTGGCGGAGGCGGCCGGCCGTTATCGCGACGAAGGGCTGTCGCGCTGGGAGGCGGCCAAGCGCGGGACCGAGGACGTGGCCGGCCCGCTCACCGCGGGAACCCTCACCACGATCCTGGTGTTCGGGCCGATCGTCTTCGTGCAAGGGTTGGCCGCCGCGTTGTTCCGGGACCTGAGCTTGAGCGTGGTGATGTCGGTGGGCGCCTCGCTCGTCCTCGCCGTGACCTTGATGCCGGTGATGCTGGCTTGGGGCAAGCGAGCCCACGAGGTGGTGCCGCCCGCACCCCGGCCCACCGGACCCTTCGATCGGCTCGGAGGGGTCCTGGTCGAGTGGTACGAGCGGGGAATGCGGTGGTCGCTGGCCCATCCCGGACTGGTGGTGCTGATGGCGACCGGGCTCACCGCCGCCACCGTCGTCATCGCGGCCCGGTTGCCGCGGGAGATCCTCCCTCGGGTGGACGAGGGGATCGCGGTGGCCTACCTCAAGTTGCCGGAGGGAACCGCGATCGAGGAGACCGCCCGTCAAGCCCGGCGGATCGAACGCGCCGCGGAGGCCATGGGGACCCGGGGGGCCTACAGTAGGATTGGAGTTGCCACCGACGAGGAGGTCCTCGCCGGAGCCGACCCCGGGACCTCGGCGACCGGGCAGCTCCTCCTGCCGGTGCCCGACGGCATCGCCGCCGCGGACTTCGCCGAACGGCTCCGCCAGGCGGTGCCCGACCTGACGCAGGGCGCCCTGGCCATCGACCTGGCCGGCCAGACCGAGTTCGGCAGCCTGATCGGACGGGAGGGCCGGTTGGTGCGGGTCGAGGTCGCCGCCCCTCGGCTCGCCGAGGCCGCGAGCTGGGCCAACACCATCCGCGGCAAGCTGGCCGCGGTCCCGAGCCTCACCGACGTGCGGGACGCCTTCGCCAGCACCCAGCCCACCGTCGAAATCGGCATCGATCGGGAACAGATCGCGCGGCTAGGCGTCACCGCGACCCAGATCTCCAACGCCCTCGCCGGCGGTTTGGGCGGGGTGGCGTCGGGAGATTTTCGGGAGACCGACCGGCGGACCCCGATCCGGGTCCGGTTCTCGGGCACCTCCAATGAAGACCTCGCCACCACCCTCGCCACCCCGATCCGGGGCGTCCCGCTCGGCCAGCTGGTTCAGGTCAAGGACATCCGGGCGCCGATCGAGGTGGTTCGGATCAACCAGCGGCCGGTCAGCGTGGTCGAGGCGGTGGCCGAACGCGGCGGCTTGACCCGCGCCAATGCCGACGTGGAAGCGGCCCTGGAATCACTCGACCTGCCGCCCGGCATCGAGGTCGCCGTCAGCGGCGCCGACGTCGAGCAGCGCCGGACCACCCGGGAGCTGATGCTGGTGGCGTTGCTGTCGGTGGCGTTGGTCTTCCTGGTCCTGGCCGGCGAGTTCGCCTCCTTCACCACGCCGCTCTTGGTAATGCTGACGGTGCCGCTGGCCGGCGCGGGCGGTGTCATCTTTCTGTGGCTCACCGGCCAGAGCATCAACGCGGTGGCGCTGATCGGCATCGTCGTGATGATCGGGATGGCCGACAACGAGGCCGTCGTCAAACTCGACGCCATCCAAAAATTTCGGGAGCAGGGGTACTCGGTCGAGGAGGCGGTGGTCAAAGGCGGCCACCAGCGGCTTCGGGCCATCGCGATGACCTCGATCACCACCATCACCGGGGTACTCCCGCTGGTCTTCGGGTGGGGCAGTGGCGGCGAGTTGTACCAGCCACTCGCCGCCGGCGTCATCGGGGGCTCGATCACCGCGCTCCTGGTGACGTTCTTCCTGCTGCCCACGGTGTATGCCTGGGTCGAGAACCGGAAGGCACGGAGGGCCGGGGCATGATCCGGTGGGCGGCGGGGCGGCCGGCGGTGGTCTGGTCCGCGGGCGTGGCGTTGATTCTCGCCGGGGGCGTGGCGTTCACCAAATTGCCGCTGGCCACCAAGACCCAGGTCGAGCTGCCTCGGCTCTCGGTCACCGCCGAATGGTTCGGCGCCTCGCCCGAGCTGATGGAGACCTACGTCACTTCGCCGATGGAGGAGGTGATTCAGGGGGTCAGGGGAGTCAAGAAGGTCTCCAGCGAATCGGGCGACGGCGACGCCGACGTCACCATCGAGCTCGACACCGGGACCGATGTCACCATGGCACGGCTCGAGATCAACGAGCGGCTCGAGTTGCTGCGGGACAAGTGGCCGATCGGGATGTCCCCGCCACGGGTGGCGAACTACACCCCCGAGGAGCTCCGGCAACAGCCCTTGCTCACCTACTCCGTCATCGGGCCGTACACGCCGGGCACGCTGACTCGGCTGAGTCGGGAACAGGTGGAGCCGCGAATCTCGGCGGTCGAGGGCGTCAGCGGGGTGGGCCTCTACGGCTCCGCCGAACCGAGCGTGGCGGTGACTTACGAGCCCGCCCGACTCCGGCAGCTGGGTGTCGACCCCGACCTGCTCCGCTCGGCAATCCGGGACGCTCGCGTCGTCGAGGCGTTAGGCGAGGAACGACGGGGCGCCAACGTCCTCACGGTGGCGGTTCGTGACCAGCCCAAGGTACTCGCCGACCTCGAGCAGCTGGTGATCCGAGCTCCCTCCGGGCGGCTGTTCCGGCTCCACGAGCTGGCCTCCGTCCGGCCGGACGAGGACAACCGGGGACGGTTCCGGCGGATCGACGGGGTGCCCGCGGTGTCGCTCCAAGTCACCCGCCTGGCCGGGGCCGACGCCATCAAGACCGCCGACCGGATCAAGGCGACGATGGCGGAAGTCGAGCGGATTCTCCCGCCCGGGATCCGCTTCAAGCTCGAACAGGACGAGAGCAAGGAACTCAAGGAACAGCTCAACGAACTGATGATCCGTGGCGGGATCGCTTTCCTGGCGGTGATGCTGGTGCTGGCCCTCTGGCTCCGGAACCTGCCGTCGATCTGGTTGGTGATGGGCAGCGCGGCCGTGTCGATCGCCGGCACGGCGCTCGGCTTGTACCTGCTCGACATTCCGGCCAACCTGCTCACCCTCGCCGGACTCGGGATGGGGATCGGAATCCTGGTGCAAAACGGCCTCGTCGTCGTCGAGCGGCTCCGTCACGCGCCGGACACCCCGGATGGGCGAGCCGAAACCGGCCGGCGGATCGCCCCGGCCGTCGTTGGCTCGACCCTCACGACCGCGGTGGTCCTGTTCCCCTTCCTATATCTGCAAGGAAACGCCCGGGCCGCCTTCATGCCGTTCGCGGCGGCCTTTCTCTTCGCCCTGGCCTGGTCGGTGGTGAGCTCGGTGGTGATGATCCCGGCGGTCGGTGCCGGCCACGGGATGGCGCGGGCGGGCTGGAAGCGGCTCCACCGCTGGTACGGCAAGTCGGTGCTGGCCCTGGTCCGGTGGCGTTGGGTCACCCTGGTCGCGGTCACCGCGCTGCTCGGGCTGGTGACCTGGAAGTTTTTCACCAAGGTCCCCCGGGCCTCGTGGGGAAACTGGGGCGGGCAGCGATCCGAGGTGTTCGTCTCGATCAGCTTTCCGAGGGGCTCGGATCCCAAGAGCGTCGACGGCGCGATGCGGGAGTTCGAGCGGCTCGCCGTCGGCGGTGCCGGGGTCGATCGAGTCGAGTCCTTCAGCATGGGCGGTGGACGGGGATTGATGCGGGTCACTTTCACCAAAGACGAGAGCATCGGGGCCCTGCCGGCCCTGATGCAGGAAGAGCTGACCCAACGGGCCGTGTTCATCGGCGGGGCATCGATCGGAGTGCAGGGACGTGGCCCCGGGTTCTACAGCGGCGGTGGCGGCGGGGCCTCGGTCTCGTTCCGGATCAAGATCCTCGGCTATTCGTTCTCGGGGGTCGAGGCGCTCGCCAGGGATCTGAAGGGGCGACTGGAGCGCATTCCCCGGGTTCGAGACGTCAACATCAATGCCGGCAGCTTCTGGGGCAACGAGCGAGCGGTCAGCGTGACGCTGGAGCCGATCCGACCCGCGCTGGCCCGAGCGGGGATGACGGCGAGCGACTTCGCCCGAGCGGTGCAACGCGAGGTCCGGGGCCCGACCGGCGGCCAGCGACTCGAGCTCGAGGGCGACGAGGTGACGGTGAGCGTCAAGGCCAAAGGCGCCCAGGACCGCGACCTCGACGATCTCAGAAACGCGTTGGTGCCTAACACTTCCGATGCCCCGGTCCGGGTCGGCGACCTCGCCGCCGTCGCCGAGCGCGAGGGCTTGAGCCAGATCACCCGGGAGGATCAGCAGTACGTCCGGATCGTGAGCTACGACTTCCGGGGTCCCCAGAAGCTCGCCACCAGGACCCACGACGCCTTCATGGACGCGATCACGGTGCCGGCGGGCTACACGGTGGACGACGACCGATTCGCGTTCTTCGATGACGACAGCACCAAGGGACTCTGGCTGGTCTTCGCGATCGGCGTGGCGCTGGTGATTCTCTCGGTGGCCGTCGTCTTCGATTCGGCCTGGGCGGCGGCAATGGTGTTCTTGAGCCTCCCGCTCGCTCTGGCGGGCGTGGCCGGGATCTTCTGGGCCACCGGCACCGCGTTCAGCCGCGAAGCGGCCGTGGGCGTCATCCTGGTCGTCGGCCTCGCGGTGAACCAGACCATCCTCCTGGTCGATGCCGCCCTGGCCTATCGACGGGCTCGACCAACCCACCGGCTCACCGCCGCCGACGTGATTCACGCCGCCCGCGACCGGGCCGGGATGATCGTCTTGGTGACCCTGACGACCATCGCGAGCCTGATTCCGCTCGCGATCGGCACCGAGGTGGACAGTCTCTTCGGGTCGATCGCGCTGGCCACCTCGGGCGGCACCGTCGCCGGCACCGTCGCCGCGCTGTGGATCGTTCCCGTGTTCTTGGTCGGGTGGCGGACGACGCGGACGCGACCGGCGGCGGCATGACCGATCCCGCGATCGTCATCGAGGTCGGCGACCTCGGGTTCGTGGGGCGGCTCGAGAGCGGGCGCTGTCCGGCCACCGTCGCCGCGTTCCTGCGCCACCTTCCGCTCGCCGGCCAGCTGCTCCAGGCCCGCTGGAGCGGCGAGGCGGCCTGGGTCCCGCTGGGCGACTTCGAGTTCGGCGTTGGGGCCGAGAACCCGATCTCGCGGCCCGCGCCGGGCCAGCTCTTGCTCTACCCCAAAGGGATCAGCGAAACCGAGATCCTGTTCCCATACGGGCAGACCACCTTCGCCAGCAAATTCGGCCCGCTGGCCGGCAATCCGTTTCTCACGGTGATCGAGGGTGTCGAGCGGCTCGAGGAGCTGGGGCGCCGGGTCATGTGGGCCGGCGCCCAGCCGATCCGGTTCAGCGTCGCTCGGTGATTCGGTATCGCTTCACCACCCCACCGCCGGCACCAGTTTCCCCCTGGCCGCACGCCACCGCCAGCCAGCCGCCGGTGAGATCCCAGACCCCGTCGAAACCAGGACACGCCAGCGGGAACCGCGCCACGAAGGTGGTGTCGCTGAAGACGTCCGCGAACGCCGAGTCGGCCTGGTAGCCGACGACCCAGAGCCGGCCCGCGCCGTCGTAGCGGGCGCCCTGCTGCGGGGCGAAGAACGGGACCCGGCTCTGGGCCAGCTGGCCTCGCAACGAGCGGAGATAGCTCTCGGTGAGCTGCTGGGCCCGCCGGAGCTGCTCCAACTCGCGATCGATCTGCCGCTCGGTCGGGCCTTGCCGGGGCAACTGCCGGGCGATCCGTCCGACCACCTGCCCCGCCGCGTCGAACACGATCAGCTGATAGGTGTTGCCGTTGCCGATCACCACTCGGCTCGGCCCGGTCGTCACCGAGGGGAGCGCGGCATCCGGCGGAATCGCCGCCGAGCCGGTCGCCTTGACGCCGATCAGCTCACGCACCGCGGCGGCGCTGGTGCCCACGATCTCCCGTTCGCCGGAGCCGTCGGCGGCGACCCGCATCACCCGGAAGCCGTCGGCGCCAAGCCGCATCAGGTCGACCGAGTCGCCAAAGACGCCGCGGACGACCCCCGGTTCCCGCAGAGCAACGGTCGGCTCCACCGTCCCGTCGGCGGCCACCGGCACCACGCCGACGGCACCCGGCGCCATGGTGTGAAAGCCGCCGTCAGGCCTGGCCAGCCACACCCCGACGCCCGCCCCCCCGCCCACCACCGTGACCGCGCCGGTCGAGTCGATTATCCGGTACGACGAATCGGTGCCGGCGAGGCGAGCCACCACGGTACCCGCCGCCGACACCCCGATCGGATCGGTGGGATCGCGAAGCGAGATCGCTGGGCCGTCGACCGCCTCGAGGCCGATCGCCGGCGCCGGGGTCTTGGGCGTCGAACAGGCGGCAACCGCGCCGAACAGCGCTGTGGCGAGCCGGCCGGTGGACCGTGGGGCGTCGTTGCGTTTCATGCCACAAAGATAGCGGGCGCCCCGATCTCGTTGACGGCCTTGCCACGGGGGCCTATGTTATCCCAACCCTCGGACCAGAAATCGACGAATGAGGTCCCTTCGCCCCGCCGCCCTGGCGTGTCTGTTTGGCTTTGGCGCGGGTGCCGGACCGGTCCTCGCTCAGACGCCGATCGACTCCATGCTCTTTCGCCACATCCGCTCGATCCGGGCGTTCGACAACCATGCCCATCCGATCCGGCCGACTCGACCCGACGAACCCCCCGACACCGACTTCGATGCCCTCCCGATCGGCGGGATTCCGCCCTTCGATTTCCCGACCCGGCTCCGGGGCGACAATCCCGAGCTGATCGAGGCCTGGCGCGACCTCTATGGCTATCCCCATTCCGACCGGACCGAGGCACACCTGGCCGAACTGAAGTCGTTGAAGGCGCGGATCAAGACCGAACAGGGAAGCCGTTACGCGGAGTGGGTGCTCGACCGACTCGGGATCGAGGTCCAGATTGCCAACCGGATGTCGGTTGGTCCCGGGCTGGCGCCGCCGCGATTTCGGTGGGTCGGGTTCGTCGACCCGCTGATGTTGCCGTTGAGCGTCGAAACCGTGAAGCGGGAAACGCCCGACCGGCTGGACCTCTATCCCCGACAGACCGGGCATCTTCGCCGATACCTGGCCGACCTGGGGCTCGCCGCGATTCCGGCGACGCTCGACGGCTACCTCGCCAAGGTCGTGACCCCGACGCTCGAACGGATGAAAGCCCAGGGTGCGGTGGCGGTCAAATACGAGGCGGCATACCTCCGGCCGCTGTCGTTCGAGCCAGCCTCGAGGGCGGCGGCCGCCCGGGTGTACGCGAGCGGCGGCGCGCCGTCCTTCGCCACCTACAAGACGCTCCAGGACTTCCTGTTCGAGTACATCGGGATCGAGGCTGGCCGTCTCGGCCTGCCGGTGCACATTCACTCCTCGGACGGCGCGGGAGGCTACTTCCAGATTCGCGGGAGCGACCCCCTTCAGCTGGAGCCGGCCCTCAACAACCCCAAGTTGCGCCAGACCACCTTCGTCATCGTTCACGGCGGCTGGCCCAACACTCGGGGCACCATGTCGCTGATGGCACGGCCCAACGTCTATGCCGACTTCTCGTTCCTCGGCAACTTGTTGTCGGCCGCGACGATCGGTTCGGTGCTGCGGGAGTGGCTGTCCGCCTATCCCGAGCGGATCCTCTTCGGCTCCGATGCCTATCCGGACAACGAGCTGGTCGGGTGGGAGGAATGGGGCTGGCTCGGAACGACGGCCGGCCGCCGGGGCCTCGCGGTGGCACTCACCGGAATGATGCTCGACGGGGAGATCAGTCGAGCGCGAGCGGAGGAGATTGCCCGCGCGGTGATGCGAGACAACGGGATGCGGCTCTACCGGCTGGACGGCCGGTAGCACGACGCCTCATTGCACCCCAAACGCCAGAAGCACGTTCCCCGGCATCTGGCCGAACAACCCGTAGCCCGAGCTGACGAACACCATCCCGTTGGCAACCGTTGGCGAGGGACCGTCGATGGCCCCGCCCCGAGCCGCCACGCCGTTGACGGTGGTGAAGTCACCCACCGTGTCGAACTGCCAGAGCAGCTGCCCATCTCCGGCCGAATACCCCCTGACGATGCCATCGAGCCCGCCCACCAGCACGGCCCCGGGAATCACCACCGGAGCGGCCGAATAAGCGCTGAAGCAGCGGGGTCGGGGTGGACACCCAGGCGCGGGAGCGGACCAGCGGTGTTCACCGGTCGCGAGGTCCAGGGTGTGGAGCCCCGGGGCGGCGTCGCCCGCCGGGTCGATCCCGGTGATCCGGTCGGAGATCGGCGCGAAGACCATCCCTTCGCCGACCCCAACCCCCCAATGGACACCACCTAACGCTCCGCCTCGGCCGACCCGGCGTTGCCAGACGACCGCGCCGAGCCGGTCGGGATCGAGAGCGTAGACGACCCCCAGCTTCTGGCCGGCGATCAGCAGTTGGCGACCGTTCGGCAGGCTAACCAACGCCGGCGCCTGCCCGAAGTCGACGTCGGGTCCGTGCGGCGTCGGGCAGTTGACCCCCTTGGTGACTCCACAGGCCATGTTGAAGGCGTCGTCGGCGGTGGCCTGGAACGCCCACCGGACCGCGCCGGTGGCCAGGTCGAGGGCGAGCAGGGCGTCGCTGTGGGGCACCGCGGCGCTGGTGTAGTGCTCGCCGGTGCCGACATATACCAGGTTGCGGTCCGGGTCGACCGTGGGGCTCGACCAGACGGGTGCCCCCGCCGGGCCGAAGATCGGGGTGCCGGCGCGGGTCGTCCCGATCTGCCGGGCGCTGTCGGCGATGATCCGATGTCGCCAGCGGACGGCCCCGGTCTCGAGGTCGAGCGCCACCACTTCGCCCGAGGAGGTGCAGCAGTGATAGGCGGGGCTCTGGGCGGCGGCCACTTCCATCGACGAGATCGGGACGATCACCACCCCTCCGTGAACCACCGGTGATCCGGTGATGTTTGAGGCGGGGTGAGTCCCGACAGTGGTCCGCCAGCGGAGCGCACCGGTTTCGAGGTCGAGCGCCACCACCACCGTCCGGAAGTCGGCGGCCACCGCCACCCGGCGGCCGTCGGAGCGGGGCGGGGAAATCGCCACCACCCCCTTGATCGCGGCCGACCCTTCATGGTGCCACTGGACGCAACCCGACTTGGCGTCGAGCGAGAGCACCTCGCCGAACTGGCCGCCGACCACCACCTGATCGCCCACCACGCTGGGTTGCGAGCGGGTCACGGTACCATCCGGAAAGCCGAAGGCCCACTTGAGCACCAGCCGAGGCAGCTCGGCCGCGGTGAGGCCAGCCTGCTCGGCGGTTCGGCCGCCGGTCCCTGACGGTGACCCGCCCCATGCGGTCCAATCCCGGCCGCTTGGCGGCGGCGGCGTGGCTCCCTGACGACACCGGGTCCCTTCGGCGATCGAGGCGGCCGCGAGTTTTCGGCGACCGAGGTACTCGGCCACGGTCACCCGGTCGGCCTCGGACAGCTCGACGACTTGGCGCATCGACCCGGCGGTCAAGGCGTGATGGATCGCTCTGGTCGACATCGACGACAGCGAGGCGATTCGAGGCGCCCGAGCGGATCCGTCGCCGTCATGGCAGGTGGCGCACTTGGCCCGATAGATGGCTGGGCCATCCGACTGGGCCGGTGCGGCAACCGGGCTCGTCGCCGTCGCGACCGCGACGCCGACCAGCGCGACGACCGGTTGCCAGCCGATTCTTCGCATACGATTCGACCTCGCGTGGGTGGGTCGGACCGGCTCAACTTAGCGTCGCCCTGGTCCGGGCGGAACGACTGGACGCAGCCCGGTCCGCGGTCCATCTTCTAACCTCATGAAAAGCCACCGCCCACGATCACTCGCGTTGGTGCTGCTCCTGGTCGCCGCGGCCGGCCGGGGGCACGGCCAGGCTCCCGTCCCCCGACTGGCGTCCGGCAAGCCGGACTTCAACGGGTTGTGGCAGGCCCTGGGTAACGCTCACTGGGACCTCGAGGCCCACGAAGCCCGGGCCGCGTTGCAGCTGCAGCCGGGCCAGGTGATCCCAGTGCCCGCTTCACCGGTGAGGGCCCTGGGCGCGGTGGGTGCCGTCCCCTCGGGGTGGGGAGTGGTGGTGGGCGGCGAGATCCCGTACACCGCGACCGCCAGAGCCCAACGAGACGAGAATCGCGCCAAGTACCTGGAACGCGACCCCGAGATCAAGTGCTATCTGCCGGGCGTTCCCCGGGCCACCTATCAGCCGTTCCCGTTCCAGATCGTCCAGAGCGACAAGCACGTGATGATGGTCTACGAGTATGCCGGGGCGGTCCGGGAGATCTACCTCGCCGACCCGGGTCCCGCCGAGGTCGACTCCTGGATGGGACAGTCGGTGGGCCGCTGGGTGGCGGACACCTTCGTGGTGGAGTCGACCGGCTTCAACGGAAGTGCCTGGTTCGACCGGGCCGGCAACTTCCACGGCTCGTCGCTCAGGGTGGTCGAGCGCTTCAGTCCGGCGGGTCGCGACCACATTTGGTACCAAGCCACCATGACGGACCCGGAAACCTTCACCCGTCCGTGGACCATCCGAATGCCGCTCTACCGCCACATCGACCCTAACGCACGGCTCGGGCAGTTCAAGTGCGTCGAGTTCGTGGAGGAGTTGATGTACGGGCATTTGCGGAAGAAGCCGATCCAGTAGGAGGACACCATGCCGAGATTTTCCATGCTGATGGCCGCCGCACTGGCGGCGGCCGGGTCCCTCGCGGCACAGTCGGGCCGGGTCCCTCGCACCCCGGACGGCAAACCGGACCTCCAGGGGAACTGGTCGAACGCCACCCTGACCCCGATCGAACGCCCCGCCGGTCGAGGGCCGACCCTCACCGCCCAAGAGGCGGCGATCGCCGAAGGGCGAACCAAGGCGCGGACTGACAGCCTCTCCCGGCCGAGCGATCCCAATCGGGGCGCCCCGGCCAAGGGTGGCGTTTCGCTGGGAGATCCCCGCTTGGACGCGGCCTCCGGCGGCACCGGCGGGTACAACGTCTTCTTTATCGACGGCGGCGACCGGATCGCGGTGGTCAACGGCGAGGCCCGTTCGTCGCTCATCACCCGCCCCGCCAACGGCCGGGTACCGCCCCGGACCGGGCAAGCCCGAGAACGGCTGGCGGCGATGAGAACGTCGCAGTTCGGCCCCTATGACAACCCGGAGAATCGGCCGCTCGCCGAGCGCTGCATCCTCTCGTTCGGCTCGAACGCCGGTCCGCCGATGCTGCCGAATTATTTCTACAACAACAACTACACCATCGTGCAGACCCCTGGAATGGTGGTGATCCTGACCGAGATGGTGCACGACGCCCGGATGATCCGAATCGGTGACGGGCCGCGGCTTCCCCAGGGCATCACGCCCTACATGGGAGACTCCTGGGGACGATGGGTCGGCGACACCCTGGTGATCGAGACCAGCAACATCCACCCGGCCCAGGCGGTGGGGCTCTACGGCATGTCGTCGAAGGCACGGGTCACCGAGCGGTTGGTCCGGACCGACGAGCGGACCATCCTCTACTCGTTCACCATCGACGACCCGGAGACGTTCACCGAGCCCTGGGGAGGCGAGGTTCCGTTCAACCGGCTCGACGCTCGGGTCTACGAGTACGCCTGCCACGAGGGCAATTACGCCTTGGCGAACGTGTTGAGCGGGGCACGCGACGAGGAACGACGGAAGGCCACCGAGGAGAAGAAGCCATGACGAAGTCACGCGGGGTTGCCGTGCTGGGGGCGATCGCCGCCCTCGCGGCGGGCACCGGAACGCTGGCCGCCCATCACGCCTTTGGCGCCGAGTTCGACAAGGACGCCCCGGTGAAGCTTCAGGGAAAAATCGTGAAGCTGGAGTGGGTCAATCCCCACACCTGGATCCACCTCGAGGTCAAGAACGCCAAGGGCGAGCGGGAGGTCTGGGCGGTCGAGGGCGGAACACCTAACGTCCTGCTCCGGCGCGGCCTCCGACGCGATTGCCTGGTCCCGGGAACCGAGATCATCGTCGACGGCTACCACGCCCGCGATCACTCGCTCAAGCGGGCCAACGGCAAGGACGTCACCTTCACCGACGGGACCAAGATCTTCCTCGGATCGTCGGGAACCGGGGCCCCCTACGAAGCCGAGCTCAACCGATCGAAGGAACCCGGTCGCTGCTGAGCCTCAGGAGTAGCCGATCCACCGCCCCGCCGCCGCGACGGTGAACCAGAGCGCCATCGAACCGATGGCGACGAACCGGCTCCTCGTCGAGGACTCGAGTTCGGGATCGAGCGCGACCGGCTGCCGAATCAGGAAGGTATGGCAGAGGGCGATCACCAAGGCGGTCATCTTCACCCAGAACGAGGTGTTGTAGTAGCACTTGACCGCTTCCGACAGGAAGAGCAGCGTGCCGGTCAGGACCATCGTCCCCAACCCCAGCACGAGCCAGGGTCTCGCTTCCCTGGCGACGGCCGCGACGCGCTGGCCGGTGAGACCGACACCCAGCATCCGAAGGTCCACCACCAGAATCGCCCCGCCGAGGAGCCCGAGCCCGAGCAGGTGAATCGACTCGATCAGCGGAAAGGCTCCGACCGAGGTTCGCACCGCGGTGCCCAGCCAGGTCGCCTCGCACCACTCGAAGAACCAGAGCATCTACTCGGCCACCCCGCTGGTGGCGCACCCCTGGAGCCACATCATGAAGGCGGTCTGGACGTTCCGATCGCAGTCGAACCAATCGTAGGCGACCAGCCGCCCCGCGACCACGATCCCGCTCCACGCCAGCAAGGAGACCAGGCCGGCCAGCCGCGCCTGCCTGGGCGGAACCGCGTCGTGTTGCCACTCGGCGACCCGGCGGTGAATCCGGCCGTGGAAGAGCCAGATATTGACCGCGGAAACGACCAGCAGCACCAGCTTGATCCGGAAGAAAATGTTGTGGTAGTATCGGAGCGGATTGGAGTAGAACAGCAGGACGCCGGTGACCACCATCACCACGAAGGCGAACCGGGTGATCCGAAGCAACCGGATGGTGATCTCGCCAGCCGGCACGCTTCGAAACCCGACCCCGAGTAGTCGGAGATCGTTGATCACCGCGGTCCCGAGAAAGAGGGCCAAGGTGAGGACGTGGGCTGTCTCGATCAGAGGCCACAGGTAGAGCGATTCCTGCAGGGCGGCGCTCCACGGGGTGCTCCGGAGCCATACCAGGAAGTCGCGGATCGAGGCCTCCTACTTGGCCTGGGCCGAATCGCCCGGCCTGGGGATCCCGACCGAGTAGGCGACGTGGCAGGCCGTGCAGGTTTCGTAGAGCCGGCCACCCACCTCGAAGACCGCCGCGGTGTCGCGGGCCAGCGCCGCCGCGGCGGCCTCCTTGGCGACTCGGGTCATCGCCCGCGACAGCTTGAGCCACTGGTCCTGGTCGCGCGAGCGTCCTGGCATCGTCAGCAGGTTACCGGACTCGCCGACCACCAGCGCGGCCCGCCATAGCTCAGTCCACTCTTCGTTCGTGGTGGGCACCGATTCGTGGGTGCCGGTGGAATCGATCACGGTGCCGACCGCCGCCCAGTAGAGGTCGGCCGCCGGCTCGACCAGGGCGGTCATGAGCTGCCGGGTGTCGGCAACGATCTCCGCCTGAGCAGCGGGAGGCCGCGGCTCGCGGCAGCCCAGACTGAGGAGTCCGGCGAAGTAGACGAACCGTAGCATGCGAGAAGCTGCCGGAGAAAAAACCAATAGTCAATCGGCCGACCACACCGCCGTCGCGGCAAGCGGCGGTTCGGGGCCCGGCGTTCGACCGGTTTTTCCGCCCTTGTCACCGAGCCCGAAACGGCCCGGGCGACGGTTCGGTCGGCCGCCGCCTAAGTCGTTGTCCCAAAATGGGTTGAAGTCACGATGCCTGCTTGATCCGCGGGGCCGGTCCAGGCTATATTGCGGCGCTCCTTTTCGGCCGGGTTTCCGGCCGGGTTTCCGCCCTTAAGCAGCCTGAGTGGCCATGACCGGACCCAATGCGCGCGAGCGCGTGCTGCCTCGGCCGATCGAGGACGAGCTTCGCCAGAGCTTCATCAACTATTCGATGAGCGTGATCGTGTCGCGCGCGTTGCCGGACGTGCGCGACGGGCTGAAGCCGGTGCACCGCAGGATCCTCAACGCGATGAACGAGTTGGGCCTGGTGCCCGGCCGGCCGTACAAGAAGTCCGCCACCGTCGTCGGCGAAGTGTTAGGCAAGTACCACCCCCACGGCGACGCTCCGGTCTACGACGCCTTGGTCCGGATGGTCCAGGATTTCTCGCTCCGCTACCCCTTGATCGACGGGCAGGGCAACTTCGGCTCGGTCGACGGCGATCCCCCGGCGGCCTATCGCTACACCGAAGCCCGGCTCACCCGGGTCGCGGTGGCGATGCTCGAGGACATCGACAAGAACACCGTCGACTACCAGCCCAATTTCGACGATCGACTCCAGGAACCCACCGTCCTGCCGTCGAAGATCCCCAATCTCCTGGTCAACGGCTCGAGCGGCATCGCGGTCGGGATGGCCACCAACATTCCGCCCCACAACCTCCGGGAGATCTGCACCGCGGTCGAGATGCTGGTCGACAACCCCAAGACCACGGTCCAGGACCTGATGACCCACGTCAAGGGTCCCGATTTCCCGACCGGCGGCTACATCTACGGGGTCCAGGGGCTCAAGGAGGCGTTCGAGACGGGCCGCGGCAAGGTGGTGATGCGGGCCCGGGCCCAGATCGAGGAGAAGGAGTCGTCGGGCCGCACCTCGATCGTCGTGACCGAGCTGCCCTACCAGGTCAACAAAGCCAATTTGGCCCGCGACATCGCCGACTTGGTCATCGACAAGAAGCTGGAAGGGATCTCGGCGGTCCGCGACGAGTCCGACCGCGACGGGATGCGGCTGGTCATCGAGCTCAAGCGCGATGCGATCGCCCACGTGGTCCTGAACCAGCTCTACAAGCACACCGCGATGCAGTCGACCTTCGGGGTCATCAACCTGGCGCTGGTGAAGGGCCAGCCCAAGGTGATGAACCTGAAGGAGCTGCTGGAGCACTTCATCGAGCACCGCCACAACATCATCGTCCGGCGGACCCAGTTCGATCTCGATCATGCCCAGGCCAGGGAGCACATTCTCGAGGGCCTGAAGATCGCGGTCGACAACATCGACGAAGTGGTCGACATCATCCGGAAATCGAAGGACGTCGAAGAAGCCGACGAGCGACTCCGGAAGCGCTTCAAGTTGTCCGAGAAGCAGAGCGAAGCGATCCTCAACATGCGACTCGCCAAGCTCACCGGGCTCGAGATCGAGAAACTCGAGGCCGAGCTCAAGGAGGTGCGGGCCATCATCGCCGACCTGAAGGGGATCCTCGCCTCGAAGGATCGGCGGATGAAGATCTTGAAGGGCGAGATGCAGGAGGTCGCCAAGACCTACGGCGACGATCGGCGGACCGAGATCATCCCCGACCAGACCGAATTCTCGGTCGAGGATCTGATCGCCGAAGAAGACATGGTGATCACCATCTCCCACTCGGGCTACATCAAGCGGACCCCGGTTTCGACTTATCGCCGGCAGCGGCGCGGCGGCAAGGGCCTGACCGGCGCCACGACCAAAGAAGACGACTGGATCGAGCACCTGTTCATCGCGAGCACTCACGACTACGTGATGTTCTTCTCGAACAAGGGGCAGGTCTACTGGCTCAAGGTCCACGAGATCCCGCAAGGCGGCCGAGCCACCCGCGGCAAACCGATCATTCAGTGCATCGCGGTCCGGCCCGACGAGCACATCACCGCCCTGGTGCCGGTGCGCGAGTTCGTCGACAACCGCTGGCTCATCTTCGCGACCCGCCAGGGAACCGTGAAGAAGTCGGTCCTCTCCGACTACGGCAACCCCCGAGCCAATGGGATCATCGCCATCAACGTCGAAAAAGGCGACGAGTTGATCGACGTTCAGCTCACCGACGGCAACAACGACATCGTGTTGGCGACCCGGGGTGGAATGAGCATTCGGTTCCAGGAGAGCGACGTCCGCGAGATGGGCCGGGCCACCACGGGGGTCAAGGGCATCGAGCTCGACGCCCAGGACCGCCTGATCGGGATGGTGGTGATCCGCCGCGACGCCACCCTGCTCGTCGTCAGCGACAAGGGTTTCGGAAAGCGATCGGAGCTGGCCGACTACCGGGTCCAGAAGCGCGGCGGCAAGGGAATCATCACCTTCCACAACACCGACAAGACCGGCGATTGCGTGGCCCTCAAGGAAGTCCAGCCGCAGGACGAGCTGATGATGATCACGAAGAGCGGGGTCTTGATCCGGGTGCCGGTCGACGGAATCCGGGTCATCGGGCGAAACACCCAGGGCGTCCGGGTCATGAACCTCGACGAGGGCGATACCGTGGTGGGGGTGGCTCGGGTGGTCAAGGAAGAAGAGAGCGAGGGCGACGAGGTGGAGGGTGCCGCGGGCGAGTAGGCGAACGAGCACTGGGATACCGATCAACCAGCGGAGGACCGCGGCGATGGGGCAGCCGCCGAAAATCACCCGGGAGGACCTCGAACGCACGGCGGCGGCGCTGGCGGGTCACGCCGAACGCACGCCGCTGGTCGAGTCGGCCGAACTGTCCCGCCGCTTCGGGGTCCCCGTCAGGGTCAAGTGCGAGTTTCTCCAGCCGGTCGGCGCCTTCAAGCAGCGAGGGGCGTACACCGCCATCGCTCGGCTCACCCCGGAGCAACGCGCTCGCGGGATCATCACCTATTCCAGCGGCAATCACGGCCAAGCCGTGGCCTACGTGGCGAAGGAATTCGGGGCCCGCGCGGTCATCGTGGTCAACGATACCGCCCCCGCCATCAAGATCGAGGGGATGCGGCGCCATGGCGCCGAGATCGTCTTGGTCTCCAGGAAGGACCGGGAGCGCCGGGCCCACGCCCTGATCGATCGGGAGGGACTGGTCCTGGTGGCCCCGTACGACAACGTCGACGTCGTCATGGGCCAGGGTACCTGCGCCCTCGAGATCCTCCAGGACCAACCGGAAACCGGCACCATCATCACCCCGATCGGCGGCGGCGGGATGTTGGCGGGGACCTGCGCCGCGGTGGCGGCGATCAAGCCCGAGGTCGCCGTCTACGGCGTCGAACCGGCTCTTTCGCCGAAGCTCACCGCGGCGCTCGCGGCGGGCCACCCGGTTCCGTTCGACCCCGTCGAGACCCTGGCCGACGGGCTCGTCCCCACGGCAACCGGCGAGATCACCCTGGCCTACATCGCTCCGGTGATTCGCCAGGCCATCACGCTCACCGAGGACGAGATCGCCGCCGGGGTGCGGTTCCTCTATCGGTCCATGGGTCTCAAGGTCGAGCCCTCGGGCGCCACACCGGTCGCGGCCTTGATCGCGGGCAAGATCGCCCCGAGCGGCCCGGTGGCTTGCGTACTGACCGGCGGTAACATGGACCCCGCCGTGTTCCGCCGCCTGGTGGGGTCGGTCGGATGACATCGGCGCCGCATATTCTGGTCGTCGATGACGACGAGACGCTCAACCGCTCGCTCGTCTCCATCCTCGGATACGAGGGCTACCGCCTCTCCAGTCGGACCAGCGCGGCCGACCTCATCGAGACTCTCGACCGCGATCGGGTCGATCTCTTGATCCTCGATCTCGGACTCCCCGACATGGATGGACTCTCCGCGCTCGAACGGGTCAAACGCCACCCGGCTCACTGCGACATCCCGATCTTGGTGCTCTCGGGGGCGCCAGCCAGCGACGCCTCCGCCGAGGCCATTGGCTTGGGCGCCGCGGACTTCGTGGCCAAGCCGTTTCGCCTCAAGGACCTGCTCGCCAGGATCGATTCGCATCTCAAGACCGGACGGGCTTTGGTGGAGGCCCGCGAACGCGCCTCCACCGAAGGAACCCTGAACGAGATCCTCGAGTCGCTCGCCGCCGCCACCTCGCCGGCGGAGGTCTACCAAGCTCTGGTGCGGCGGCTCTCCGCCGGCCTGCGGATCAGTCGCTGCTCGATCGTGCTCGACGACGAGAACGGCGAGACCGGAACGGTGGTCGCCGCTTCGGAGAGCCCGGCCTTGCGGCACCTGACCATCGAGCTGCGCCGTTACCCGGAGCTGTTGGGGCCCATGGTCACTCAGTCCCGCCTCCTGATCACCGACGTCGGCAACGACCCGCTCTTCGCGTCGGTGCGGGAGCTGTGGCGGATCGAGGGTCGGCTGGTGCCGACGACCTCGGTCGGCACGGTCCCGTTTCGGATCCAGACCGGTCGAGCCGGAGCGTGTTTCATCCGCACGGCGGGTAACGATCCGGTGCTCACCCCAGCCGATCTCGAGTTGGTCGAACGGGTCATCAGGGCCGCGACACCCGCGCTGGATCGAACCTACGACTACGAGACCGCGATCCGGCGCCAGGACGAGATGCGACAGTTGGCCGAAACCGATCCGCTGACCGGGTTGTTCAACCGGCGGGCCTTCGGGGAGCGGCTCGAGCGTGACCTGGCCAGTGCCAGTCGTTCCAACACGGTGTTGTCGTGCTTGATGCTCGACATCGATCACTTCAAGTCGCTCAACGACACCTACGGCCACAGCCTCGGCGATCGGGTCCTGACCCAGCTCGCCGACCTGCTCCGACGGGAACAGCGCGCCATGGACATCCTGGCCCGGCTCGGCGGCGAGGAGTTCGTCGTTCTCCTGCCGGAAACCGGCGTTCGGGGTGCTCGAATCTACGCCGAGCGGATCCTCAGGAAGGTCAACGGCGCCATGATGGGCACCGCGGAGAATCCGGTTCAGATTACGGTCAGCATCGGTCTCGCTACCTTTCCCGACGAACGGGTGACCGATCCCGATTCCCTGCTCCGCTTGGCCGACCTCAACCTCCTCAGGGCGAAAGCCGACGGGCGCAACCGGTACCGCGATTGAGCAACATGCGTTGTCCGCGGTGCGGGGCGATCTATCAGCCTCCGGCGCGGTTTTGCATCAAGGATGGCTTCCCGCTGGTGATCGCCGGCCAGCCGGACCCACCCGGATTGCACCGGACCGGCGATTTCGCCAAGCCGGGCGCGGGTCGCGACCTCGCCTCGGGCCTGGTGGGTCGAGTCATCGACGGTCGCTACGCCCTCGAGAAGCGGGTCGGCGAGGGTGGGATGGCGTACGTCTACCGGGCCGCGGACCGCCAGACCGGCGGCATCGTGGCGATCAAGGTGCTGATGTCGCGTCTGGCCGGTGACGCGGAATCGGTTGCCCGGCTCCGCCGCGAAGCGCAACTCGCGACCAAGCTCAACCATCCCAATTGCTGCGGGCTGCTCGGCTACGGCGAAGCCAACGGCTTGCCGTACCTGGTAATGCCCTTCCTCGAGGGCGAAACCTTGGCGACCCGGGAAAACCGGGTCGGACCGATGGCCGCCGAGCTGGCCGTTCCGATCGTCATCCAGCTCTGCCGAGGGCTCCAGCACGCCCACGACGCCGGGATCCTCCATCGCGATCTCAAGCCGGAGAACATCATGCTGGTCCCCGACCGCGGAGTGGAGCGCGCGGTGGTGATGGACTTCGGCTTGGCCAAGGAAAGCCTCTTCGGCAGCGATCCGGGCAAGCTGACGGCCACCGGCATCGTCCTCGGGACGCCCGAGTTCATGAGCCCGGAACAGATTCGCGGCAAGCAAATCGACCAGCGGAGCGACGTCTACGCGCTCGGCGTTCTGGCGTTCGAGCTGTTGACCGGAACCTTGCCGTTCGAGGGCAAGAACGCCCAGGAGACCATGCTCAATCACCTCCAAGGCCGGCCCAAGCGGCTCCGGGCGGTTCGGAGCGATCTGTCGGAATCGCTGGAGCACGTCCTCGACCGGGCCCTCAGGGCCGACCCAGTCGATCGGTACCGTTCGATGACCGAGTTCGCCGAAGCGCTCGGCAGGATTCTCTGATGGTGGCTCCTGGAGTGGCCCGGTGAGTCGGTGGTGGGTGGGGCTCGGGCTGGCCGCGTCGGGGTGCGCCGTGACGCCGATAACCGGGAAAATCGCCGCCGGCGACGAGGCCTTCGTGATCGCGGTTGGCGAGGGGACCGATGGCGCGACCGATCTGTTCGCGGCGCCGGCCACCGCCGGGAAGTACTATCGACTGACCTTCAGCCGGGTGGTCGAGGACCGGCCCCGGTTGTCGCCCTCGGGGACCGTCGTCGGGTTCTTCCGCCGCCTGCCCACCGCCACCGAGCTGGTCCTGCTCGACCTCACCTCCATGGCCGAGCGCCGCGCCCGGCTCCCGGGTACCGCCAGCCGAATCGGGTGGAGCGAGGCCGGCGACACGGTGTTCGTGGCGGCGGCGGCCGACACCCTGATGGCGGCGCTGGCCGCCCCGGAGTTCTCGCTGACGCCGGTCCCGCCCGGGCTCCGTGGTGGCGCGGCGCGAGCCATCGGCGAGTGGCTCGGTCCGAGCGGATTCGCGGTGGTCGGCCCCTGCCGCCATCGCGAGGGGGTCTGCGCCCTGGTCAGCGACAGCGTCGAGACCTTGCTCGGCCCCGTCGACCTCGAACCGGTGCGTTGGGGGCCGGAGGCGGTGGGCTACGTTCGCGACGGACGAATCGAGGTTCGACCGTTAGGCGGCGGCCGGCCGACTCACCCCAACCTCGCCGAGGCGCCCCGGGGCCTCCGCCAGCTCACCCACCACCCCGGAACCCGGAGAGTCGATCCGGCGCCCCCGGCGGACGCCAGGGTCCCTCGTTAGGATCGCGGGGTGGAGGCGAGGGTTACGGCCCGGTTATCTTGGGGCCCTTCGTTGACCCTCTATTTCGGGATGTATTCGGATGAAAATGCTCGTTCTCGGAGCCGGGCTCCAGGGCTGCGCCTGCGCTCATAACCTGTTGCAGCACGACGACGTCGAATCGGTCACCATCGCCGACCTGAACCCCCATCGGCTGCCCAAGTTCCTCGCCCCCTTGGTCGGCAAGCGGCTCAAACCGGTGCCGTTCGACGCCGGCGACTATCCCTCGGTCGTCGAGCTGATGCGGGGCCACGACTCCGCGATGTGCGCCCTCCCCTACTACTTCAACGAGGCGATGACCCGCGCCGCGATCGACGGAGGGGCCCACTTCTCCGATCTGGGCGGTAACACCGAGATCGTCGTCAGGCAGAAGAAGCTCCATGAACACGCCCTGGTCAAGGGACTGTCCGTGGTTCCGGACTGCGGCTTGGCCCCGGGAATGGTCAATATCCTGGCCGCCGAGGGGATCCGGAGGCTCGATCGGGCTCGGTCGGTCAAGATCTACGTCGGCGGACTGCCCCAGCATCCCGAGCCGCCGCTCAACTACCAGATCGTCTACTCGCTCGAAGGCGCGCTCGATTACTACACGACGCCCTCGTGGGTATTGCGGGCCGGCCAGCCAATCCAAGTGGACGCCTTGAGCGAACTCGAGTCCCAGCAATTTCCGGAGCCGGTCGGGACCCTCGAGGCCTTTCACACCGGCGGCGGGATCAGCACGATGCCGTTCGCCTACCAGGGCAAGATCGACACCATGGAGTACAAGACCCTTCGATACCCCGGCCACGTGGCGATCATGCGACCGATCCGCGACTTGGGGTTGATCTCGAATACTCCCATCCCGGTCAAGGGCGCCATGGTGTCGCCGCGCGACCTGTTCATCGCGGCCGTCCAGCCCAAGTTGCTCAAGCCGGAAGGGCGCGACCTGGTCGCCCTCCGAGTCATCGTCACCGGTGCCGCGGCCGGCCGGGACCGGTCGGTCCAGTTCGAACTGTTGGCGTACTACGACACGGCGTTGGGTATCAGCGCGATGATGCAGACCACCGGCTATTCGCTCTCGCTCACCGGTCTGATGCAGGCCCGCGGCACCATCACGGCTCACGGCGTCCACACCCCGGACGAAGCGGTGCCGTTCCAGCCGTACGTCGACGGGTTGGCCCGTTTCGGGGTCCGGATCCAGGAGCAATGACCGCCGCGCCGCGGAGTCTCGATGCCGCGCCGGAGTTGAACTGGGCGGCTCTCTGGGCCTTGGCGCAACCGTGGTCCGAGTTCTTTTCGCCCGCCATGGACCTCGCCCCACTCTGGCAGGGAGTCTGGCGACAGGCCTCGGCCCCGGGCTGGGCGGTGGACCGGCTCAAGGCCGGCCCGCCGGTCCAGCTGCTGGCCCTGAACCACGATTGGTGCTGGGACGCGGCCAACACGGTTCCGTGGATCGCCCGGCTCGCCGAAGCGGTCCCCGGCACCGAGTTCAAGACGCTGCTCCGCGACGAGCACCCCGAGGTCATGGATCGATTCCTGACCCGGGGCACCCGTTCGATCCCGATCATCTTCGGGCTCGGCGGCGATTTCACTTTGCTGGGACATTGGGGGCCGCGGCCGGCCGCGCTGCAGGCCTGGTTCTACCAGCACCGGCACACGCTCCCCAAGGAGCAGCGCTACCAGGAGATGCGGCGCTGGTACCTCAAGGACCGAGGAGAATCCACGCTCCGGGAACTCATGGCAGCAATCGGGCGAGGTTAGTCAGAAGCTCCAGTTGGTACCCATCGAAAAGTTGAAGCCGTGGCGGCCGGTGGCAAAACTGGTCGTGAGAATCGCCGAACGGAGCACCCGCAGGGCGATCCCGCCGCCGCCACCAAAAGATGTGGTCGAGCCGGGCCGGACCGAGAAGTCGTCCTCGATCCGGACCCGATCGGCGAACCCCACCAGGGTCACCGCGCCGAGATCGCCGGCGTTGAGCAGGTCGTGGCGAACCTCCACCGAGGTGAGGTCCACGTCGCTCGCCGCCACGGCCCCCGCCGGGAAGCTCCGATGACCGTCCGGCCCCGCGAAGGTCGTCTCCCGCTCCCAGCCGAAATGGCCGAACCGAGCGGCCAGCGGCGCCCGGGCGCTCTGGCGCCGGATCAGGGCCCGGCCGGCCACCACGGTCCCCTCACGCGGTGAGAGGTAACCCCGAAAGTGGAGGTACCCGAAGCCGTGCACGCCCCCGTCGTCGTCCGGGGCCCCGAGCGAATCGTCTCGGCCGGTCCCGAAGCCGGCGCCCGCCTCGAGCAGCACGCCGGTGGAGGGAGTGAATTCCCGGTCGCGGGTGTCGAGCACCAGGGCGGGCCGGACCACCAGGGTGGTACGGCGAACCGGGGCCGAAAACCGATCCCCGAACAAACTGCTGTCGGATCGAGGAATCAGGCTGGTCCGATCGATCCTGGCACCCAAGGCGATCCGGACCGGGCCCACAATCGTCCGGGTGACGTCGAGACGAAGGCCGAATCGCTCGCGGACCAGCCGGTTGGCATCGACGTTGGCCCGATCCCGGTCGATCGATTCGAGATCGGAACCGACTCCCGAGTAAGCGAACCTGCCTTGCCGTTCGGCGCTCAGGGCTCCCTGGAATCGCCAGCCTGGTACCAGTCCGGGGGCCCGCATTTCCAAGCGGACGAACCGGCTTCCGCGCGTTCCGGCACCGGCCTCGGCGGAGAAGGCTCCTCGGAAGGTGATCGGGTTGATCACGTCCCGTTCGTCGGATTGGGAGAGGAAGTACGGGGCGTTCTGGGTTCGCTGCCAGCGGATCACGCCGACCAGACCATCGGTCGGGGTGCCCAGCAGGTAGGGGAAATAGCTCGACCGCCAGGGCTCCTGCGCCGCGACCGAGCCGGCGGCCACGACGAGGATGCCTAACGTCAATCGCAGGATTCGGATCATTTGGGGAACAGGTACGCGGTGTCGCGCACGGTGGCGTCTCGGCCGTCGTGGGCCGCGTAGTCCGAGGGGAACAACGAGGCCCCACCGACGTCGCCCCGTTTGTTGACCGCATAGAAATTGAGCTGATACCGCGGCCGTCCCGACGGGTCGAGCAGTCGAGGCGGGGTGAGCGACACCACCCGCTTCAACGCGGCCAGCCCGGCGTCGGTGGGCGACATCCCCTGCCGCATGTACTCCACCGTCAGGAAGCCGCCGCAAGCCATGATGTTCGCCTCGCCCAACCCGGTCGACCCCGCCGAGCCGACCGCGTTGTCGGTGTACTGACCCGCCCCGACGATCGGCGAATCCCCCGAGCGGCCCGGGATCTTGAACGCCAAGCCGCTGGTCGTCGTCACCGAACTCAGGTCGCCGCGATCGTTGATGGTGTTGAGGTTGATGGTCCCGGTCGGCCGCGGGCCGATCGGCTCCTGCTCCCCGACGTCCACCCAATCGTCTTCCTTCCCCCGGTTGGCCCGCCACCGAAGCCAGATCTCCCGCGACTTCGAAGTCAGGAGGTCTTCCTCCCGGAACCCGAACGACAACGCGAACCGCTTGGCCCCCGCCCCGACCAGGAGGATGTGATTGGTATACTTGAGTACCAGACGAGCCACTTCGCTCGGCGTCTTGATGCCCTCGAGACAGGCGACTGCTCCGGCCCGTTTCGACGGTCCGTGCATGCAACTCGCGTCGAGTTGCACCACGCCCTCTTCGTTGGGCAGCCCGCCGTACCCCACCGAGGTGTCCTCGGGATCGAGTTCTTGGATCTTGACTCCTTCGACCGCCGCGTCGAGGGTATCGACACCGCGGGTCATCAACTCCATCGCCTTGGCGACGCCCCGCAGACCGTTGGAACTCGCCACCGCCGCGAAACGGGCGGCTCCCGGAATGATGACGGCTGGCGCGGGGAAACCGGTCCGGTCAACGGTATGACCGACCAGCGGGGCGGCGGCGGCCGCGCCCAGGAAGGAACGACGGGACAGGGTCTCGGTCATCAACCGCTCCGGGTCGAAAGGCGGGTTCAGGTTGCCCGGAATGTGCACCCCTCACGCCCAACCCTCAACTTGCCACGACGCACGGTTGCGGTAGGTTCCCGCCATGATGGAATTTGGCCGGAACTTCCTGCCGGGCCCCACCGGGGTCCACCCAGAGGTCCTCGCTTCGCTCACGGCGCCGATGTTCGCTCACTACGGCCCGAAGATGCGCCCATTCCTGGAGGAGATCCAACCGGCGCTTCGCGAAATGTTTGGGACCTCGCGTCCGGTCTTCACGGTCACCTGCTCGGGCACCGGGATGATGGAGATGGCGATCCGCAACTCGGTGCGAGACCGGGTCCTGGTCGTCGTGAGCGGTTTCTTCGGCGAGTACTTCGCCCGGATCGCCGAGGAGTGCGGGAAAGAGGTGGTCCGGGTCCACGTCCCGTTCGGTCAGGTCATCAGCGGCGAGACACTGGAGATGTTCCTCGACGGCCCCCGGGTCGACGCGGTGGCGTTGGTCCACTCCGAGTCCTCGAGCGGAGCCCTGGCGCCGCTGGACGCGATTGCCGGGGTAGTCCGGCGCCACGACGACGTGATGCTCCTCGTCGACGGGATCAGCTCCGCCGCCGGGATCCCGATCGAGATGGACCGGCTCGGCATCGATTTCATGATCACCGGATCCCAGAAAGCGCTGTCGCTGCCACCGGGACTTGCCTTCGGCGCGGTGAGCGAACGGCTCGAGGCTCGGGCCCGCGAGGTACTCGACGTAGGACGCTACTTCAGCGTGACTCGCTGGGTCAGGATGGCCGTGGAGATGCAACTGTTCGAGACCCCGGCGCTCTCGCTCTACCTTGCCCTGGTCTGCCAACTCCGGCGGATCGCCGAGCGGGGTGGCTGGCCGGCGCGGTGGGCCAACCAGCGCGCGCTCGCCGAGTCGATGTGGCAATGGGTCGACCGGCAGGAGGAGGTGCGCTATTTCACGCCAGCCGGCCAGCGGACCCCGACCGTCTCGGTACTCGATGTCGGGCCGCATCGCGACGCCCGTGAGCTGATCGCGCAGCTCGACGCCGCGGGTTACGCCGCGGCCTGGGCCGTCGACCAACCGACCGACCGCCGAATCCTCCGAATCGGCCACATGGGCGACTTGGAGCCCGGTCATCTCGAGACCTTTCTCGGGGTGCTCGGGCCCTTGCTATCGGGCCGAGGGCCCGACGATCATTCGCGCCTCAATGTCTCGGGAGTCGCTCATGGGTAGGCTGTTTGGCTCGGTCGTCGGCATGGTCGCGGTCCTGGCCCTGGGGGGTCCGGACGTCCTGCCGGCCCAGCGGGCGAAAGTGGTGCTCACACCCCTGGTCGGCGGCTACGTTCCTCTGACCGATTTGGGGTCGGCTTCGGTCAGCATCGGCGGCCAGAATGTCACCGCCTCGGCGAAGATGCAGGCGGCCCCGCTCTTCGGTGCCAAGTTTGGTTACTACCCTCGGGGTCGATTCGGCCTCGAGGTGGGCTACTTCTTCTCGAGTCCGAAATCCCGGATCTCGGTCGGCGCCTCGGGACGGGAGGATGACGGAGAGGTCCAGGGCGGTTCGCTCAAGGGAAGCTACCGGCTGACCGACGGCACCACCGACACCGACTTCTTTCTGAGCGCCGGCCTCAGCGGGACCAACCACGGCGGCGATCTGTTCGATGCGACCCAGGCTCAGGATCAGTTCGATGTCGGCGGGGCGGTCGGCGCCGGGCTCCACGTCCAGTTGTCGCCCCAGGTCACCCTGCGGGTCGAAGGCGACCTCAACGTCTACAAATGGAGCCAGTTCCGGATCGTCTCGTCGAAGACCCAGGCCGATTTCCTGCTCACCGCGGGCTTGGGGCTCCGACTCGGCCGTTAGGTCATGCGGCGGATCGCGAACTACTTCCTTCGAGGGATGCTGATCACGGTCCCCGCGCTGGTCACGTTCTATCTCTGCTGGTACGCGATTCGGTGGTTCGACGACCTCTTCGGGATCACCATCCCGGGGGTCGGCTTGATCATCGCGCTGGTGGCGATCACGCTGATCGGCTGGTTGGGCTCGAACCTGGTGACCCGCTCCCTGATCGGCAGTTTCGACGAACTGCTCGCCAAGCTCCCGTTCGTTCGGCTGCTCTACACCAGCGTCAAGGACCTGCTCGGCGCCTTCGTCGGAGAACAGCGGCGGTTCAACCGTCCGGTCCGGGCTAGAATCTGACAGGGCGACGCCGAGGTGTATCTGCTCGGCTTCGTCACCGCCGAGACGTTAGGTAACCTCGGCCGGCCTGGCGAAGTGGCGGTCTACGTTCCGTTTTCGTACAGCGTCGCCGGTCACATCCTGATTCTGCCGAGTGAGCGAGTCGAGGTGCTCGCCGCCGACGCGGCCGACACCATGGCGTTCATCGTCTCGGGTGGCGTCGGCCGATCGGCCCGGCCGGCCCGGAGTCCGGCGCCCCCCGCCTGAGCGCCGGTCGACGAGCGACCGGTTAACGAATCGGCCGCCCACCCGTCTTTCAGGACGAGCGGCTCGCTGGACCCAAGTGCAACGGTTTGCCGAGCCCTGAACCGAACCGAAACCGCCTGGAGGAACGCGTCATTAAGTCGTTGCGCCATGGGGCTTTAGCCCTCGTCGTCGGGTTCGCCGCCTGCAGCACGGACGGTACCGGCCCCGATCTCTCGCCACTACAGTCCCTCGTTCTCAATCGTGACGTCGCCCTGGTGGCTGCCGATGCCGCCGCCCAGGACGTGGAGTTGATCGGCGGCCCGGGAGGGAGCTTCGGTATCGGGTTGGCGCCGTCACTGGCCGCGGCCGATGACGAACATGCCCCGTTCCGCTGCGGAACCCATACCCGCGATGGTCTGAGCGTGGTCCGCACCTGCACCTTCAAGAACGCCGCGGGCGAGACTCAGTCGAGCTACGACCCCCAAACGACGGCATCGGTCTCGATTCACGCCGAGATCGACGGCAACCTCTCGCGGGACAATTGGAGCGCCACGATCGAACGGGTTCGGGACCTGGTGGTGAGCGGCTTGGCGGGGAACGAAACCCGGCGTACCTGGAACGGCACCGGCACCAGCACCTCGACCCGGTCGCGCCATCGCGAGGGGACCGAAACCCGCCAATATGACGTCTCCGCGAACGGCGTCATGACCAACGTGGTGGTCGGCGTGCCCCGGTCAGCCAACGTCTGGCCGCTCTCAGGGACGATAACCAAGAATGTCACCATCAAGATCACCGGCGGACCGCGCGACGGCCAGACGGTGACCCGCACCGTGACCATCACCTTCAACGGCACCCAGTTCGTTCCGATCACGGTCAACGGCGACACCTTCACCTTCGACCTCAGGATTCGCCGGATCGTTCGCGACAACGGCTGATCGGGCCGCCCGGGACCCCGAGAGGCGCGGGAGGGGAAATCTCCCTCCCGCGCTATCTTTTGGGGGTGGCCACGACCCTGACCTCGCTCCGGTTCGACAACCGGTTCGCTCGGCTCCACCCGAGCCTCTACCAAGTCGTCGATCCGACCCCACTCCCCGCACCCTATCTGGTGGCATTCAATTCGGACGCTGCCGCCCTGCTCGACCTCGATCCGGCCGCGGCGCTCGAGCCGGAGGCGGCGGGCTATCTCTCCGGCGCGATCCGGCTTCCCGGCGCCGAGCCCATTGCCATGCTCTACGCCGGTCACCAGTTCGGGATCTGGGTTCCGCAACTGGGCGACGGCCGGGCCATTCTCCTTGGCCAGGTCCGTAACGCGCGGAGCGAGACCTGGGACCTCCATCTGAAGGGCGGCGGCCAAACCCAATTCTCTCGGATGGGCGATGGCCGCGCCGTGCTCCGGTCGACCATCCGCGAGTACCTCGGCTCGGAGGCAATGCACGGGCTCGGAATCCCGACGACCCGCGCCCTCGCGATCGTGGGCAGCGATGCCCTGGTCTATCGGGAAACCCCGGAGACCGCCGCGACCCTGATCCGGCTGGCACCCACTCACGTCCGGTTCGGCAGCTTCCAGGTCCTCGCGTCGCGGGGCCTCGAGGACCGGGCCCGCGAACTCGCCGATTACCTGATCGGCGAGCATCTCCCCGAGCTGGTGGGAGCACCGGACCGGTACCGCGCGTGGCTCGAGGTCATCGTCGAGCGAACCGCCGACTTGGTGGCTCAGTGGACGGCGGTCGGGTTCGCGCACGGGGTGCTCAACACCGACAACATGTCGGTGCTCGGGCTGACGCTCGATTACGGCCCGTTCGCGTTCATGGATGAATACGACCCCCGGTTGGTCTGCAATCACAGCGACCACGATGGCCGCTACGCCTTCGATCAGCAGCCGGCGGTGGGTTTGTGGAACCTGGCCCGATTCGCCGAGGCGCTCCTCCCCCTCGTGACGTTGGAGGAAGCCAACCTGGCCTTGGAGCGTTACCCCGCCCGATTCAACGAGAGCTACGGCCGACTGGTCCGCGCCAAGATGGGCCTCGCGACCGAGCGGCCGGAAGACGGGGGCCTGGTCGAAGAGATGTACTCGATCATGGCGGCCAACCGCGCCGACCACACCCGTTGGTTCCGCGCCCTCGGCGGGGTGACCGCGACGACCGAGGCCCCCCCGGCGGAGCTGCTGGCATCGGTTCACGACCTCGAACGCCTCGCCGGGTGGACGACTCGCTACGCGGCCCGGATCCGAGACGAGGGCCGGCCCGAGCCGGCGCGGGCAGCCGAGATGCGGGCAATCAACCCCAAGTTCGTGTTACGGAATCACCTCGCCCAGCAGGCGATCGACCGGGCCCTCGAGCGGGATTACTCCGAAATCGAACGGCTCAGGAGGCTGCTGGCGGATCCCTTCGCCGAGCATCCCGAATTCGAGCGGTACGCGGATCCCGCGCCGCCGTGGGCCAAGGATCTGGTGATCAGCTGCTCGTCGTGAAGGTTGGGCTCAACGGACGGTGACCGCGCCCGTCCAGATGACCGTCGAGTCTCGGAGGGCGCCCCGCAGGACCACGTGGGTGATCGCGACGTCGTAGGTTCCCCTGGGCAACCGGCTGACCCGGCTACGGTAGAAGTGGAGGGTCGGGAACTGAACTCCCCCTCCGCTGGGTGTCCCACGAATCCGCAGTTGGATCCGGCGGGCATCGGGGACATCGAGCCAGCCGGTGACCCCGAACGCCGAGTGCGGTACCTCGAACAGGCCGGCCAACTCGATGGCACCCTCGCCGGCCGTGATCGTCGGCGGCGATCGGCGGACTCCGAAGACCACCGAGCTGGTGAACTCGAACCGGGGCGTGAGCGGTTCGGTGGCGGTGTCGCAGCCGATCGCCAGCGCGAGCGCGGCTACCGGAAGGTATCGCAATCCTCGACCCTTCCCGATCGCATTCCCCGCATGAACCACTGCATCCGCTGCTCCGATGACCCGTGCGTGAAGGCGTCTGGGTTGACGTAGCCCTGGGAATTCTTCTGAATCCGATCGTCGCCAACCGCGGCGGCCGCCGCCAGCCCTTCCTCGACGTCGCCCTCTACCAGCAGGCCCTTGCGGGCGGCATCGTGGCCCCAGATCCCCGCCAGGCAGTCCGCTTGGAGCTCCATCCGGACCTGAACCTGGTTCGACTGGTCGGGATTCGACTGCTGCAGCTGCCGCACCTTGGCCTCGATCCCGAGCAGCGTCTGGACGTGGTGGCCGACCTCGTGGGCCAACACATAGGCCTGAGCAAAGTCGCCGGGCGCGCCGAAGCGACGGTCGAGGTCGTCGTAGAACGACAAGTCGATGTAGACCTTGTTGTCTCCCGGGCAATAGAACGGCCCCATGGCCGCTTGGGCAAACCCGCAGGTCGACTGGGTGGCGTCGCGGAAGAGCACCAGGGGAGCCCGTCGATACTGCGCCCCCATCTCGGCAAATTCGCGCTCCCAGAAATTCTGGGTGCTGTCGAGGACAAAGGACACGAATCGAACCAGGGTCTCCTCTTCGGGCGTCGTTTGAAGGGGCCCCGCTTCTTGGGTGACCTGCCCTGCCCCGCCGCCCAAGGCCCCTCCGCCGACCAAGGAAAAGAAATCCTGCCGGAACACGATGCTCAGCACGAGGAGAATCGCGAGCCCGCCCAATCCCAGGCCGCGGCCACCGGTCATTCTGGTCCGCATCCCTCGGCGATCTTCGATGTCGCGACTGACCTGGCCAGGTTTCCACTTCATCCGTCCGCACCTGGCTCGGGGGGTGGCAGCAACGTAACTCCCGGTCCCAATACCCCGCCAGGGACCCGACGTTTCAGGGCGCATCTCGACATGGGATCAACGCCCGGTCGTCAAATCAGCGATCCCAACCAGAGCGTGACGAAGACGCCGTAGAATGCCGCAAAAACGATCAGCCCCGCTCGCCGCCAGCGCGATGGCCGGAGGGCGGGTGGCAGCAAGGTGCAGTTGATGTAAAGGAGGTGGAGCGAGGCGATCACGAAGACGATCCCGGCCATGTTGGCGGTGAGTTGCAGCAGAAGGAACGGCTGGACCAACTTGAGGGCGATGGCACCCCAACTGACGCCGAGAATCATGACACCGTAATACACCAACCGGACGTCGCCCCCGCGCCATTCCCGGAGTCGTTTCGACCCGCTCCAGAGGATGTCGGTGATGGCTCGGGTCAGGCCTTCCATCTGGTCGAGCTGGGTCTTGAACAGGATCCACACGGCGATCACGGCGACGACGGTGCCGAGCGCGGGCCCCGCGGCCTGAGCCATGGCATTGGCGAGAGCGGCCGCCGCTCCGAGGCCGCCGATCGTGGTGCCCGGTGGGATGAAGGTGAGGTAGAGCATGGCTGGCAGCGCCATGCCCAGGACCGCGCCGACGAAGAACACTCCGATCTGGTCGACCCGAACGATCCGAAGCCAACCGCGCCATCGGGTCATCGCCTCGGCCGTCGGCTCGAACCGGAAGCCACTGTGGGCCAGGGTCGATTTCTCGCCCGTCGCCGCGGCGATGTAGCCCGCGTTACCGGCCATGCCGTAGCCCTTGTCGCGGGCCCAGTTGGAGAGGGTGAGGTTGGCCATCCCGCCCGCCCCGCTGAACGCCGCAAAAGCGCCAAGCAGCATTAAGTCCATGTTAGGAGGAATCGGCCGGAACGAGGCCGAGGCCGGGTCGTACCCGACGAAACCCACCGCGGTCGCGGCCCACACCGACGCGGGGACGTACCGCACCGCCAGCACCACGAAGGCGAGCAATACCCCGGCGACCAGGACCCAGTTGAGGATCTCCAGCGTTCGCTCGATCCGGCGCCCGAGCAAGAGCACCGCGAAGCAGACCCCGAAGGTCGCCAGGCCGAACAGATAGACGGACGACGCGTCGGCCGGGCCGGCCAGGCGCCCAGCCGACAGGAAGAAGACGGCGCCGGCGGCGTTGGCTGCCCAGGCGGGCCAGCCGTTCTGGAGGAAGTACAACGCGGCGTAGAACCAAGCCCAGAATCCCGCGCGAGGGCGGGTCCGCATGAAACCGGTGAACACCGGCTCGCCGGTCGCCAGGGTGTACCGCATCACCTCGAGGTTGAAAAGGGTCTGGAGGATCACCGCGGCCAGCGCCACCCACAGGATCGTGGCGCCGTGCTTGACGATGATCGCGGGGCCGAGAAGGAACTCGCCGCTGCCGATCGACAGACCGAGCAGAATGACGCCCGGACCCACCACCGGAACCCATCCCAGCCCTTTCGGGTTGGGCGCAATCGGCATCTCGGCGGGACGATACGGGTCGAGACCGCTCCGGGCTTCGGGGGCTGAATCGTTGTTGAGCATCGGTAACGATACCGCCACCGACCCGGTTGGGTGAGAGGGTCGGTCGATCAGTCTCGGACCGTCACCGCGAACGGCGCGGTGAGGATCACGCCGCCACGGCGAATCTGAACCCAGACCCGGTAGTTGCCGCCCTTGGGAAAGGCGTATGGAAAGCCGACCCGGCCCGCGAACATCGGCTCCCCGCCATGGGCCGCGTGGGGATCCGCTGCCCCGACCGGCGCGGCGGCCGAGACTTGGCGAGACAGGAGAGCGGCCTGAGCCGCCATCGAGATGGTACCGTTAGGGTGAAGATGGATGTAGACCGACCCATCGTCCCGATGGACCACCGCGTGCGCCGGCATCCCGAGGAACGGAGCCAGCCGGGCCTCGCTGCCGTCGATCTCCCGCACCACGAAGTCGAGCCCGGCTTCCTGATTGGCCACCAGCTCGGCCGGCCTGTTCACCCAGGTAATGGTGGCGCCATCGGGCAGCCGGTAACTGTCCTCGGCAGGGTCCCCGACGAAGACCGCGTCATCGGGGTCACCCGGCGCTCCCGGCACCGCGGCCGGCAACTCGACCTCGGCCACCATCGTCTGCGGAAAACCGGTCTCGTGCACCACGTCCGCGTAGACGTCATACCGACCAGCCGGGAGACCGGCGACCGATGCGTAGAAGTTAGCCGAGTCGGTGGACACCGGGTGGAGATGGGCAAACGCCCCCTGATCGCCCTTCCGGATCATGAACAGGTGCATCAGCTTGCCGTGGTCCGGCACCAACGGCGTGGTCGAAAAGCGCTGCCATCGATTGGCCGCCCGCCCGCCGGTCCAGATACTGTCGGTGATGGTGAATCGGAGGGACGGAGCGCCGTCACGGGTCTCGACGGCTGCCGCCGCGGCAAAGGGCCGGTACAATGCGCTCCGGTAGTCCGCCGCCACGCTGTTCCACCAGCTTCGGCCGCCCCACAGACCGGCGCTCAGCAACCCGGCGCCCACCGACGCCACCACCAGTCCGCGCCGCGCCTGCCGCCGCTCGACGCTCAGCCCGGGCGGGGTGACCCCGTCCGTCGCGGCGGCGCGGAAGATCGTCACCGCGCCGACGAAGAGAAAAAGCCCCAAGACCGCGAGGAGCTTGCCTAACCACGGGTACAGCGCGATCTGCCGGACCGCGACCGCCGCCACCGGAACCACCACTGACCCCGACCCCTGGCTGCCGTCCACCGCCACGTTGACGCTGAACGACCCCACGGTCATGAACCATAACTCGGCGTGATAGCTGCCCGGCCGCCCATGAACCGGCTTGGCGACGTCGGGCGGCGGCGCTCCTTCCTTGCCCGCGTCGAAGATCACCGGCTGGGCGGTCACTTCGCGAACCCCGTCCCCGGTGACGCTGATGTCGATCTGGGCCAGGCCCGGCACCACCCCAGGGAGCCGGATGACCACCCGGACCGGGTAGGGGCCCGCCTGTCCCTGGAACCAGGTGTCCGGGCTGCCGACGTGAGCGGAGGTGACCACCACCACCGCGGCGAGCAGCCCGCTCGCGACCAGACTCCGAAGCATGGCTACCGTCGCACCTGCGCCATCCAGTTGCCCCACGCCAACCCGAGCCGACTCGACAGGACGGCGAGCACCGCGGCGATGGCGAGGCCGCGAGCCATCGCGGCCGAGTCGAGACTGCCAACCCAGCCTTGACCCCGGATGTACTGATACCCCGGCACGTCCATGAACTGGGTGGTCCACGGCCCGAGTCGGGCGGTGTAGTCCCAGTACCCCTGCCCGAAGAGGTAGTTCGGCTGCTCGAGCGAGAGGAGGAACGAGGCGAACGGCCACTGGACCGCGAGGAGGACCACGAGGAACACCACGCCCGCGAGCGGTCCCACCACCCAGTCGCTGGTCTTGACCCGGGCGAGAATCAAGTCGATGGCGAGCGCGGGCACGATGATCAGGATCGGGAACCCGGGCGGCACCAGGGTGGTGACTGGGTTATAGATGGGGGCCAGCATCGGGGTCGCCGGGACCAGGGCCAGCACCCAGTTGAGGAGGATCATGATCACCGAGTAGGTCGCCGCGGCGATCGTCGCGGGCCAAGGTACCCGACCCGACCGCGCGACCGCCAACAAGAAGAGCGGAAACAGCGCCGCCGAGATCTGATAGAAGGCGGGTCGGTGCTGCAGGTTGGCCACACCGGTCTCGGCGTACACCATCGTGGCGACCATCAGCACGATAAGGCCCATCGACGTCGCGAAGACCACCGCCGAGCGCCGAGACGCGGCGCCCCGGTTCTGCTCGGCCAGCATCATCAGCATCGCCCCGAGCTGGACCGAGACCATGCCAAGAAGAAGGAATACGTGCGGGGGGGTGAGGATCTCGACGTCGAGTCCGTAGGCGTTGTGCCACCAGTCGTCGAACGGCGCCGAGGTGATCATCGCGATGGTGCCCCAGATGCAAACCCAGCCGCCCAGGGGGCCATGGAACAGCTTCCACCACCGAACCGCCCCGTCCCGCTCGGCCTGGGGAGCGAAGAACGAGGTGTAGATGACCCGCCAGCCGCAGAACAGACCCGCCACCGCCGCCGCGACCTGCTCGAGTACGTGGGGCGGACTCCAGAAGGTGTCCCGACCGATCGCCCGGTGCCAGGCGATGTCCCAATGGAGCCCGATCACGATCGCGGCGGAAGCGAACAACACCGCGGGCACCGTGGCGTCGAGCGCCAGCGTCCGGGCCCAGGCAGGCACTGCCGCGCGGGTCGCGGTCGACCGCTCCAGAACGGAGGTACTCACTCGTCTCCCTCTCGATAATCCAGGCCAACACTAAGAGCCGCTTCCAACCCGGTCAACCAGGAGGTTTCTTTCCCCGGTGCCCGCCAAAGCCCTCGCCCCGGTCGACGCCGCCTTTCGGGCCATCGCGACGACGTTCGTGCCCGAACTGGCCGCCGCCGGGCCGGCGGAATGGTCGGCGCTGGGCCGGACCATCGATTCGGCGCTCGAGAGCCGCCCGGCCGCCCTCACCGGGCAGCTGGTCGCGTTCATCCGAGCGCTCGATCTGGTGTCCCGCCTCCGATATTGGCGTTCGCTCCCGGCCCTGCCTCCCGACCGACGGCTCCGACTGCTGCGGAGCTTCGAGCGATCGCCGGTGCTGGCGTTTCGGCGGGGGGTCTGGGGACTTCGGACCCTGGTGTTCATGGGCTACTACACCCAGCCATCGGTGATCGAATCGTTAGGGTACCAGGCAACGCCCGCCGGGTGGAGTCGATGAACCGGCGCCGCGCCGACGTGGTGATCGTCGGGTCCGGGGCGGGCGGCGGCACCGTGGCTGCCCGGCTGGCGCCGCTGGTGGCCGCCGGCAAGTCGGTGCTGGTGCTGGAACAGGGCCCTCGACTCGACGACCACGAGTTCACCGGCAAAGAGGCCGAGATGGCCAACGCGCTCTATGCCGACGGCGGCGGCTTTCTCACCGCGGACGGGACCATGACCCTGGCGTTCGGGCGTGGCTACGGGGGCTCGACCGTGGTCTACACCGGCACCTCGCTGGTGGCGCCCCGCCGGGTGATCGAGCACTGGAAGGTGCCCGGCCTCGGCCACGACGAAGTCGTCCGCCGATCGGCCAAGTATCAAGCCGAGAACAACGTGGCCCTGCTCCCGGAGAACCTCCTCAACGACAACAATCGCCTGTTCGTCACCGGGGCCCGGGCCGCTGGATTCACGGCCGAGCAGTTCCCGCTCAATCTTCGGGGCTGCCGGGGGTCGAGCCTCTGCAACCTGGGGTGCCCCAACGCCGCCAAGCAGGGGACCAACCGGGTGCAGCTCCCGGCGGCCGAGCGCCTCGGAGTCGAGGTGGTGACCCGAGCCGAAGTGGTTCGGCTCGAAGAGCGTCAGATACAAGTATTAGTTAGCGACGTCCCGCCGGGCGCCAGAGGCCGGCCTTCGTCCTGGGCCCCGGGCGAGTACCTGATCGACGCCGATACCGTCATCCTCGCCGCCGGAGCCATCGGCACCCCGGCGCTGCTGCTTCGGTCCGGGCTGGCGGGGCTTCCCTCCGGAACAGGCCGGGGACTGACCGTGCATCCGGCCCTGATCCTGGTCGGGGAGCATCCGACCCCCATCTCCAACGACGTCGGCCACCCCAAGAGCTTCTTCGTCGACCGCGCGGCCGAGGAAGGGTTCGTCCTCGAGACCTGCATGTATTTCCCGTTCGTCACCGCCAAGAACCTGACCGGATTCGGCCCGGAACACAGCCTGTTGATGCGAGCCTTTCCGCGGCTCCAGATGATCCTCGTCCTGGCCTGCGACAAGGCGATCGGGGAGAACCGGGTCACGGTGGATCGGCAGGGCCGGCCGGTGGTGCACTACCGGTTTACGCCCGAGGTCGTCCGGTCGCTCACCCGGGCGACTCGAGCGTCCGCGCGAATCTTCTTCGGCGCGGGGGCCGTCAGAGTGCACGCGCCGTTGGCGGATCCGCCCCTGCTCGACCGGGCCGACCGCGATCGGATCGATCAGCTGATCGACGACCGGCACTTCCGCCCGGGTCGGGTCTCGGTCTCGGCAGCGCACCTGATGGGGGGGGCGGCGATGGGACACGACGAGACCGACTCGGTGACCGACAGCTGGGGTCGCCTTCATGGTCGACCGTGGCTCCGGGTGGCGGACGCGAGCCTTTTCCCCGATTCGTTGGAGATCAACCCCTATCTCACCGTGATGGCCCTGGCCGACCGGGTCGCCGATGGCGTCTTGGGGGACCTCGGAGCCATCCCGTGACCGCCCGCACCGGCGCCGAGCTGGTGGTCAGGGCCCTGGAGGACGAAGGGATCCGGTTTGCCTTCGGCATCCCTGGCACCCACAACATCGAGCTCTACGACGCCCTGGCGGAGTCCGCCTCGGTGCGGCCCATCCTGGTGACCGACGAACAGAGCGCCGGCTTCATGGCCGACGCGGTGTGGCGGGCCAATCGCGAGCTGGCTTGCGTCAACGTGGTCCCGGGTGCCGGGCTCACCCACGCCTTGTCCGGCATCGCCGAGGCCTCCCTCGACGGGATGGCGGTCCTGGTGCTGGGATGCGGGATCCGGCGAGACACCGGGCACGGCTATCAGCTCCACGACGTCGATCAGCTCGCAATCGCGGCACCGGTCTGCAAGGCGGTGTTCCGGCCGGAGCATGGTGGCGACCTCTATCCCACCATTCGGCGGGCCGCGGCACTCGCCCGCTCGGGAACCCCGGGCCCGGTCATGGTCGAAGTCCCGGTCGACCACTACCTCTTCAAGCACCAGGTCGCCGGGTTCGAGGCGCCGGCGCCGATCCCGGTGGCCGCCGCGGATGGCAACGCGATCGACCGGGCCGTCGCCTTGCTTCGGCAACCGGGAGCCAACCCGCTCCTCTACCTCGGGTGGGGCGCTGCCGCGGCCGGAGCCGACCTGGTGCGGCTGGCCGAAACGCTGGGCGCGCCGGTGGCCACCACGATCACCGGCAAGGGCGTGTTCCCCGAGGACCACCCGCTCTTTCTCTGGAACGGTTTCGGGCACGCGGCGCCGCCGTTCGTCCGGACCATCGCGGATCGGTGCACGGTCACCTTGGCGATCGGATGCCGGTTCAGCGAGGTGGCGACCGGCAGCTACTCGTGCCAACCCAAGGGCCCCCTGATCCACGCCGACATCGATCCCGCCGTCATCGGCCGGAACTACCCCGCCGCCGTCGCCCTGCCGGGTGACGCCCGCGACACCGTGGCGCGGCTGATCGCTGCGTTAGGCGGGCCCGCCGGCGACCACGCCGCCCTGGCTCAGGACATCGGTCGCGGCTGTCTCGAGGTGGCCGCCGCCCAACGAAGCGAACCCAGCCCCGACCGAGTCTCACCGGCCCGGCTGTTCGATACCCTCGCCGAGTGTTTTGGCCCGGACTCCGTCTACGCCACCGACAGCGGCAACGGCACCTTCCTGGCAATGGAGCACCTGGTGCTTCGCCGGCCCGGCCAGCTCCTCGCGCCGGTCGACTATTCCTGTATGGGGTATGCGGTGCCAGCCGCGATCGGTGCCAAGTTGGCTCGGCCCGACCTGCCGGTGGTCGCGATCCCCGGCGATGGCGCGTTCCTGATGACCGGACTCGAGCTGCTCACCGCGGCCAATCAAGGCGCCCCGATCGCGGTCTTCGTGCTGCGCGACCGGGAGTTGGCCCAGATCGCCCAGTTCCAGGCCACCGCGTTCGGACGCAAGGCGCAGAGCACCCTGCCCGACTACGACGTGGCCAGCTTGGCGGAGGCAATGGGAATCGAGTGGGTTCGGGTGGATCGCGACGCCGGCGTGCCCGATGCGGTTCGCTTCGCGCGAGAGGTCACCCAGGACGGCAGGCCGGTACTCGTCGACGTGGCGATCGACTACAGCCGGCCGACTTATTTCACCCGGGGCGTGGTCCGGACCAACCTCGGCCGGCTGCCGCTCAGGGACCGGCTCCGGTTCATCGGGCGGGCCGTGGCGCGGCGGCTCAGACCTTGAAGTTGCCGACCGCCGAGTCGAGCCGTGCGCTGGCCGCGGCGAGTTGGGTTCCGGAGGCGGTGATTTCCTCGGTGGCGGCGTTCAACTCCTGGGCGGCCGCCGCGATTTCCTCGGCCGAGGCGGCGTGGGACTCCACTCCGGCCGCCAGCTCTCTCGACCGCCGGGCGATCCCCTCCACCAAGGTGCGGACCTCGCCCGCGGCCCGGGAGACGCCCCGGGTCCATTCGTCGATCTGGGCCGCCTCCTTGGCGACCTGCTGAAGCCCGTCGACCGCGGCCATGGTCGCCTCGCGGGCCTGCAGCCCGCTCCGGCCTAACCGGAGCAGCCGCTCCCGGGCCGACTCGACCCGCTCCACGATCCGGCGGGCGGTTTCGCTGGTGGCGTTGGCGGTCTGGGCGGCTTGGGTCGCGAGCTTCTGCATCTCACCCGCCACCACCGAGAATCCCTCGCCTTCCTCGCCAGCCCGGGCGGCTTCGATCGAGGCATTCAGGGCCAGCACCCTGGTTTGCTTGGCGATCGTTCGCGACTGCACCAGGAATCGCTCGATCTCCGCCGACGCCGTGGCGAGCGCCTCGGCTTCCTCGGCCCCTCGAACCACCTCGTCGCTCAGGCTCTCCAGGGTCGCCGCGCTCTGCCCCAGACGCGCTTCGTGATTGCGGGCCAGTGCCGCCAACTCGGCGTTCCGTTCGGCGGTGCGCTGGGCCCCGCCAGCCACCTCCTGCGCGATCGAGAGAATCCGGGCGGCGTCATCGGCCACGTTGCGGACCAAGGCGGCCTGGCCGATCGCCCGGTCGGTGAGGTCCGAGGTGGCGTGGGCCACGTCTTCGGTCGACGCCATGACCTGCTGGGACGCTTGGGCGATTTCGGCTGACAGCGAGGACGACTCCAACGCCGCCTGGCGCACCGCCTCGACCAGCCGGCGAAGTTCGTAGACCATCACCCGCATCGACTCGGTGACCGGCCCGCCGCCCACCGCCTGGAACTGCGCCTCGGTCACCCGAACGTCGCCTTTGCCGACCCGGGTGGCGATCTGCTCGGTCACCTCCAGGGGCCGCAGGATGACCCGGGCGAACCAGCCGTCGACCAGGCTCACCGTGACCAGGGCCACCAACGCGAAGACGCCGATCCGGACCGCGAGCGGCCACCCTTCGCCGAATTCGAGGATCACCGATACGGTCCCGGTCAAGACGATCACGATCCCGACCCCGGCGAACTGGAGCCGGCGGACCAGGGGGTGAATGGAGGCCATGGTAGGAATCTATATTGTCGGGATGACTTACACGCCCGAAACGATCGAGCCCAAATGGCAGCGGCGCTGGGCCGAGCGCCGGACCAACGAGCCGGACCTCGATGGGGCTCCCAAACCCTTCTACAACCTGATGATGTTCCCTTACCCCTCGGCCGAGGGGCTTCACGTCGGGAACTTCTACGCCTTCACCGGGGCCGACGTCTTTGGCCGGTTCCAGCGGCTGCGGGGGTACCAGGTGTTCGAGCCGATGGGGTTCGACGCCTTCGGGATCCACAGCGAGAACTACGCCCTCAAGGTCGGCGTCAACCCCGCCGAGCTGATCCCGAAGAACATCAAGAATTTCACCCGCCAGCTCACCGCGCTGGGCGGGATGTTCGACTGGAAGCACACCCTGGCCACCACCGATCCGGCCTACTACAAGTGGACCCAGTGGATCTTCCTCCAGCTGTTCAAGGCCGGGATCGCCTACAAGAAGAAGGCGGCGGTCAACTGGTGCCCGAGCTGCAAGACCGTGTTAGCCAACGAACAAGTCGAGGCCGGCGTCTGTGAGCGGTGCAAGAGTCCGGTGGAGCAGCGCAATCTGGAGCAGTGGTTCTTCCGGATCACCGGTTACGCCGAACGGTTGCTCGCCAACCTCGACGATAGCGACAAGATGGATTGGTCGGCGAGCACCGCGGCGGCCCAGCGCAACTGGATCGGCCGGTCGGCCGGCGCCCAGATCGACTTCCCGACGGCGGCGGGCTCGGCGATCCGGGTCTTCACCACCAGGCCGGACACCATCTTCGGGGCCACCTTCATGGTGCTGGCGCCGGAGCATTCGCTGGTCGAGGCGGTAACCACGGCCGAACAGGGTGCCGCGGTCGACCGGTATCGACGGGCGGCGGCGGCCAAGGACGTGGTCTCCCGGAGGGTCGGCGACAAGGAGAAGACCGGCGTGTTCACCGGTGGCTATGCCACCAACCCGATGACCAAGAAGCCGGTCCCGATCTGGATCGCCGATTACGTCCTGATGGAGTACGGCACCGGGGCCATCATGGCGGTGCCGGGGCACGACGAGCGGGACTTCGCCTTTGCCACCCGGTACGGGCTCGAGATCGTCCGAGTGATCGCCGGGGCCGAGGAGCCGGACTCGGCGCCGCTCGCCGAGGCGATGGTCGAGATCGACGGGTGCCGGCTGGTCAACTCGGGGCAATACTCCGGGCAGTCGGTTTCGGACGGCAGCAAGGCCATCGTGGCCGCGCTCGAGGCCGCGGGGATCGGCCAGGGGATGGTCAAATACCGGCTCTACGATTGGTGTATTTCCCGGCAGCGGTACTGGGGTCCCCCGATCCCGATCATCTACTGCGACGGCTGCGGTCCGGTGGCGGTACCGGAACGGGACCTGCCGGTGGAACTGCCGCTGATCGACGACTTCCGGCCCGACGACTCGGGGATCTCGCCGCTGGCCCGCCACAAGGAGTGGTATCACGTCGGCTGCCCCGAGTGCGGCAAACCGGCCCGACGCGAGACCGACGTCTCCGACACGTTTCTCGACTCGGCGTGGTATCACCTCCGATACCTTTCGACCGAGCTTGCCGACCGGCCGTTCGACTCGGCGCGGGTCAAGCGGTGGCTGCCGGTGGCAAGCTACATCGGCGGCAACGAGCACGCGGTGCTCCATCTCCTGTATGCCAGGTTCGTGACCATGGTGTTGCACGACCAAGGCCTGCTCCATTTCGACGAGCCGTATCGCCGCTTCCGGGCGCACGGGCTGATCGTCAAGGACGGCGCCAAGATGTCCAAGTCGCGGGGCAACGTGGTCATCCCCGACGAGTACATCGCCAAGTGGGGTGCCGACAGCTTCCGGCTCTTCCTGATGTTCTTGGGACCGTTCGAGGAGGGTGGCGACTTCCGGGACGCCGGATTGTCGGGGCCGCGTCGGTTCCTGGAACGGCTCTGGGATCTGGTCGAGCAATGCGAGCGGCGTACCCTCACGGGCGAGGAGCTGCACCGGAGCATCGTGGTGAAGTGGCATGCCACCAAGAAGAAAGTCACCGGCGACATCGAGGCCTTGGGCTACAACACCGCAATCGCGGCGATGATGGAGTTCCTGAACGCGATGCGGGACTCGAATTGCTCGGAGCGGAGCATCGTCAAGGATCTGGTGATCATGGTGGCGCCGTTCGCGCCCCACTTCGCCGAGGAATGCTGGGAGCGGTTAGGCGGTCAGTCGTCGGTGTTCGACGCCGCCTGGCCCACCTGGGACGAGGCCCTCACCATCGACTCGGTGGTCGAAATCGCGGTGCAGGTCAACGGCAAGACCCGCGCGACGGTCAGGATACCGCGGGGGGCCAGCGAGAGCGGGGCGCTCGAGCGGGCGCTCCGCGACCCGACGGTGAAGCGGTTCGTCGAGGGCAAGGAGCGGAAGAAGGTGATCTACGTCAAGGACCGGCTGATCAACATTGTCGTAGCGGGATGATTCGGAGGTTTGTTGCGGCGGCCGTCCTGATGACGGCCGCCGCGGATCGAGCCGAGGCGCACCCGGGCTGGGGGTTGGTCCGAGATCCGACGCGCGGAATCGTTTACTACACCGATCTGGCGCGGGTCTGGAAGATCGATCGCGACGGCCGGCGGAGCGTGGCGGTGCCGGACGTGCATACTCATGAGCTGCGGATCGACGCCGCTGGCAACCTGTACGGCGAGGACCTCGCGGGCGTCGGGACGGGTTGGCGCAACCGTGTTTGGCGGATGACGCCGGACGGGCGGGTCGCCGACATCTTGCCCTGGCGGAGCGGTTTCCGTGACGATTACGGCTTCGTGGCGGATCGGAACGAGGCGCTCTACTGGGCGAAGTGCTCCACCGAGCGGGATGCCTGCGTGGTGCGCCGCCGGCGAGGCCCCGGCGTGGTCGGCGATGTCGCGGGCGGAAAGACCTTCGCTCGCCCGCTCAACTTTCTCGCCTCGGACCCGGCGGGCCGGGTGTTCCTCGCGGACGGGCGTTCCATTTTGCGCCTGACAGAGGGCGACAGTTTTTCGGTGGTGTACCGGGGGCCGGCCTCGGCGAACGATCGATTCGCGTTGATGGGGTTTCAGCCGTTGGCGAGCGGCGAGGTGCTGGCGGCGGCGTTCGAGGATCGGACGGTGATTCGGATCGCGCCGGGCCGGCAGCCGGTGGTGGTGTACCGGACCGCGGCGCCGTGGCAGCCGGCGGCGGTGCTCGAGGCCCCGGACGGGTTATGGATCACGGAATACGATGGCTCGCGGGTGCGGCAGCGGCACCGGGGGGCGAACGGCCGGGAGCGGACCTGGGGGCCGGACTGATCGACCAACCTGAAGTGCCTGGTGTAGGAGAGGCCCACAGGCAGTGAACACCGCGGCCGTGACGGGACCGGGGACGGCGCCACGCGAGGGCCGCCTTTCCGAAACGCGCGGACCGCGATACACTACCGCCGTGATGACACTCATCCGCGAAGCCCGCTTGCGCCCCGAGTTCGCCCACTTGTACCCCGAGCTCGTCGCGGGACACTGGATGCCCGCGTCCCAGATCGGCGCGACGATTCTGCTCGCCCAACTCCGATCGGAGCGCGCCCCGTCGCTCGGGGAGCGGCTCCTCGACGAATCGCACTTCGACTTCCGCGGCGGGGTGGCCCGCGAACCGGCTGGGGACTACCGCACTCGGGTCAACGATCAGGCGCATCAGCAACACTGAGCGGCACTCGTCAACGTGGCCTGGTTCCACCACAGGCCGGAGGAACCTCGACCCAGCAACTCGGATCCGCAGGAGGACGCCATGATCATTCGCTCTGCCGAAGCCCGTTGGACCGGTGACCTCAAGACCGGCAACGGCTCCCTCAAACTCGGCAGCGGGGCCTACCAAGGGCCATACTCCTTCAATTCGCGCTTCGAAACCGGGACCGGCACCAATCCGGAGGAGCTGCTCGGCGCGGCCCACGCCGGCTGCTTTACCATGGCGCTCTCGATGATGCTGTCGAACGCCGGCCACCCGCCGGCCTCACTGCACACCACCGCCAAGGTCCACCTCGGCAAAGTCGCCGAGAAACTCACCATCACCACCATCGAGCTGATCACCGAGGGTCACGTGCCCGGGCTGAGCGTCGAAGAGTTCGAGCGTCACGCCCAGACCGCCAAGCGGGATTGCATCCTCTCCCGGGCCATCTCGGCAACCATCTCGCTCAAGGCCACCCTCAAATGACCCGTGCGGCCCGATTGACGTTCGCGGCGCTGGGCCTCGCGGCCGCCAGCGCCAGCGCCCAGGGCGACAGGCCAACGATCGATCAGCTCCAGTCGGTGCTGCCCTCGATCGGCGCCAATGAAGCCCCCGTTTGGACCAAGGACGGCTCCCGCCTCTTTTACCTCGGCACCGACGGGGCGCTCTGGTCGGTCGCCGCGAGCGGGGGGAATTCGGTGCGCCACCTGGCGCTGGGCGGGGCCAGTCAGCTCAGACGGTCGCCCGACGGCGCCCTCGTCAGCTACGTCAAAGCGGTCCCGGGCGGCAACGACATCCACGGCTGGGACATCGCGGCCCAGACCGAGCGACGGATCTCGCACTTGTCCGGTCATGTTCGCTCCTATTCGTTCTCGCCGGACGGGCAGCGGATCGCGCTGGCCAACGATCGGCAGGGGAGCGAGGACATCTACCTGGTGACCACCGCGACCGGTGCCGCGACCCGGATTACCTCGAGCCCGCTCTACGAGGTCTTTCCATCGTTCACGCCGGACGGCAACACGGTCCTCTACACTCGGCTCGACTCGCGCTGGGTCGATCACGACGTGTTCGCGGTCCCGGCGGCCGGGGGCCCCTCGCGCCTAGTGCTGGCCGACAAGGACTACTTCGACTATCGCCAGGGGGCCTCGTTCGGCTTTACCAGGGTCTCGCCCGACGGCAAGTCGATCTTGTTCCGGTCGCAGCGAAGCGGATGGGCCAATTACTGGTTGGCCCCGCTCTCCGGCGGCCCGGCCAGGCCGCTGTCGGCGGAACCCGCCGACCAGAGCGAGGCTCGGTGGTCTCCGGACGGCTCGGAGGTGCTGTTCCTTTCCATCACCAACGGGACCCAGAGCCTCAAGGTCGCCCGGTCGAGCGGCGGGGCGGCGCGGACGGTGGTCGCGCCGGCGGTCGGGATGGTCACCCGGGCCGAGTGGTCCCCCGATGGACGGTCGATCTCCTACGGCTTCGGCAACCCGACCAAAGGTCAGGACCTCTACCTCGTCGCGGCCGGCGGCGGCGCACCAACCCAGCTCACCTTCCCCGGCGCCGACTGCCCGGCACCCTCGTTGTTGATCGAGCCGGAGAAGATCGCTTGGGTCAACGAGGGGCTGACCATCAACGCCTACCTCTACAAACCCAAGGGACTTCGCCCCGGGGACAAGGTCCCGGTGATCATGCTGGTGCACGGGGGACCGACCTCGCAGTTCAGCGATAACTACCAGCTCCAGGCCCAGTTCTTCGCGAGCCGAGGATACCTGGTGATCGCGCCTAACGTGCGGGGCAGCTCCGGGTACGGCAAGGTCTTCGAGGACCTCAACAACCGCGACTGGGGCCACGGCGACCTTCGCGACGTGCTCGCCGGCGTGGCCTGGGCCAAGCGCCAACCGTACGTCAATCCCGCCAAGATCGGGATCACCGGGATCAGCTACGGCGGGATGCTCACGATGTACGCCATCTCCTTCGCGCCCGGAGTATTCCAGGCCGCCATCTCGGGGTCCGGCTACGGCGACGTCAAGGACTTCCACACCGTGGTACCGGTCCTCCAGCACAGTCAGCTGCTCCACTACGAGCTGGGCAAGTGGCCCTCGACGCCCGCGGTCGAAGCCATCTACCGGCGGAGCTCGGCGATCCTCAAGGCCAAGGACGCCACCGCCCCCGCCATGATCATTCATGGTTATGGGCTCGACGTCCTCGACACCGAGTATGCTGCCTGGAAGTATTCCCGGGAGCTGGCCAAGCACTCCAAGATCGTCGAGTACAAGTCGTACCCCGGCGAGACCTACTACGTCTACGGGCGGGAGAACACCAAGCAGATGTTGGGCGACATGCTCGAGTTCTTCGACCGCTACCTCAAGGACCCGTCGGCGGACGCCGGCCGGTAGCTCCCCGGACCCGGCGGGCCGGGTCCTATTCGTACCCCAACGCCCGCCGGGTCTCCACCCGCATCGCCTGCCACGCGGGCCAGGCCGACGCCGCGCTGGCGACGACGACGACGATCCCGAGCCACGTCGCCACCCCGCCCGGGGTTGGCAGATAGTGAATCGGCACCGCGATCATGATCCGGCTGAACGCCTTGGCCAGCGTCACGCTCATCGGGACCGACAACGGCAGCGCCACGAGCCAACTCGCCAACCCGATCACCAGGCCTTCGATGAGAACCAGCCGGAAAATGGTCGGGTGGCGAGCCCCGATCGCTTTCAACACGCCGATCTCACGGGTCCGTTCCAGCACCGCGAGACTCATCGTGGCCGCGAGGCCCATCCCGCCCACGACCATCATGACCCACCCCATCAGCCCGAGGAACTCCGCCACCATCACCAGGTGATCCTCCATGGCCCGACGACCCTCCTCGACCCTGAGGCTCGTCGCGACCGGCAAGCCGGCCTCGACGAACGCGGTCCGGAGGCGTTGGATCAGGTCGATCTGAGTGGCGAAGTCGGTGAGCGGGGTCGCGACCATCAGGCTGCCGACCGAGTGCCCGCCGCGAGTGAACGTCGCTCGGGGGAGGTACGCGACCGGCGCCGGCCCGGCATCGACCAGACCCATGACTTCGAACCGACGCCGGTCGCCTCCGAGGAGCACCGTCACGCTGTCGCCGACCTCGACGCCCGGCTCGAGTCGCTGCCAGGCCCGACTCACGACGATGTTGGCGGTGTCGCCGGCGGCCAGCCAGCGTCCGGCGATGGGAACCTGGGCGACGATGGCGCTCGGGATCGGCGGGGCCATGACCGGGAAGCCATCGCTCGCGGTCCCGTCGGCGTGGGGCACTTCGGCGCGGGCGGTACCCCAGGCCTCGACCCGCCCAGCCCCCTCGACCCGCCTCGCGACGGCCTCGATCGATTCGGCGGGAGCCGGGTCGGCCAACCGCAAGCTCACGTTGTAGCCCTGACGGGCGTACATCAGGTCGACCGACTGGCCGATGGCGAACTCGAGATTGGCCGCGCCGAGATACACCCCGCCACCGGCGGCCAGAACCCCGAGCGTCATCGCGACCCGAACGCGCCGGCGGGCGGCGTTGCGAAATCCCAGCAGCGTCAGGCGGGACCATCCCGGGCCGCCGACGGCGACGACCGTCTCGCCGCGGGCCGGCCCCGGTCCCCTGAGGAGTTCGGCGACCGGCATCCGGGTGGCCCGCCGGACCGGCACCCAGGCAGCCACCAGCGGCACCAGCAAGCCGATCGCCGCCTGGAGCACGACCACGCCGACCGGGACCGGAATTCCCGCGGCATCGAAGTTGAGCAACTCCGCCTTGAGGGTACCGTACCAGCGACCGAGCCACAGGGCGACCGGAATCCCGAGCAGGGCGGCGGCGGCGCCTAACGCCAACGCGAAGAGCAGGTAGATCGCCGCGAGCTGATCCCACCGGGCGCCGATCGCCTTGAGCACCCCGATCTGACGCCTCTCCCCGGCCAGTACCGCCGCGATCAAGTTGACGACCAGGAACCCGCACAAGACCAGGGCCATCGCACCGAAGGCGCCCTGGGTGTAGAGGAGCGAGTTCATCTGACCGGCGTGGACGTGCTCGCCGGGCTCCGGCACCTCGACGTCGTCCACCACTCGACCCGTCGCCTCGATCGCCGCCTTGGCTCGGTAGGCGATCCGGCGCACCTCGTCCCGCGGGAGCGATCGATCCGCCACCAGCAGCTTGATCTCATCGAAGCCCGGGGCGAGGCCGAGCCGAACCACCGCCTCGGGCGACACGAAACCGTAGACCACGTTCTCCATCCAGCCTGGCGCGAGCCCCACGTCTCGGGCGGTGCCGCTGACCGTAAACGGCTGGGGGTCGCGGTCGCCGGCCGCGACCAGGGCCTGGTCACCCACCCCGAGCCCCGCGAACGCCAGGGACGATCGTTCGATCACGATGGTCGTGTCGTCGGGCCAGGTCCCCGACAGCAACCGGAGCGCACCGATCCGGACCTCGGCGAATTCGGGGGCCACGAACAACCAGGCCGGACGCCAGCGCCCGCCGCCGTGCACCGTGCCGACGACGGTCCGGCGCGCCTCGGCGGCACCGACGCCGGGGACCGCCCGGATGGTCGCGAGCAGGGCGCTATCGACCGCGCCGGTCCGGATCGTCGCGGACGCCGGGTCGCTCGCCAGGTACTGGACTCGGGTGACCCGTTGAACCAGGGCCCAGGTAATGAGCACCGTTCCCGCCCCGGCCAGGCCCGCCGCGATTGCCACGACGACCAGCGCGCTTCGGCCCCGATGGAGCCAGAGGTCGCGCCAGACTTTTCGCCAGCGGGGCCTAACCATGGATGAAGGTGTCACCGGACCATCCGCCCGTCGCTCAACCTCACCGTTCTGGTCGCGAACCGCTCGGCGCTCGGTTCGTGGGTTGCCATGATGACGGCATGGCCGTCGGCCCGCAGCTCCGCCAGCGCCGTGAGCAGACCGCGGGCGCTGGCACTGTCGAGGTTGCCGGTGGGTTCGTCGGCGAGGATGACCGGCGGCTCATTGGCGAGCGCCCGGGCGACGGCAACCCGCTGTTGCTGGCCGCCCGAGAGCGCACCAGGGAACTTCTCGGCCTGGTCAGCGATGCCGAGCCGTGCCAGCAAGGCCTCGGCTCGAGGGCGCCGCTCGGCGGCGGGCCACCGGTCGGCGAAGTCCATCGGGAGCATCACGTTTTCGGCGACGGTGAGGGTCGGCAGCAGCTGGAAGAACTGGAACACGATACCGACGGCGCGGCCCCGCCAGGCGGACAGGGCGGCTTCGCCTAACGCGTGGACGGCGACCCCGCCGACTTGGACCGCGCCGGAACTGGGCCGGTCGATGCCGGCCAGCATACTCAGCAGGGTGGACTTCCCGCTGCCGGACGGGCCGACCACGGTGACGAACTCGCCCGCGTCCACCGAGAGCGACACCTCGGAGAGGGCGGTGAACGGCCGCTCGCCGCCAGGATATTCCTTGGTCACCGCGTGGACTTCCACCAGCGCCATGATGCCTCCCGGTCGTTTTGGCGGTGGCGACACGATACCAGGCTGGCCCTGGCGGAAGCCATGGGACGCGGCGTCATTGGGCGACGCCATTCCCCATCGAGCGATTGGTCGGCGCGATCCGATTGCCTCGACCGGCATCCGCGCGGAGAATCCCTGTCATCCGAGGAGGTCGTCATGCCGATACCCGTCCGGCTCACCCTGGTCGCCGCGCTGGTGGCGCTGCCGGCGATGGCGCAGCACCCCACCCGCGGGGGCGGCCAGCGGGCTTCGCTACCCGGGCCCGAGGCCAAGCAATTCGATTTCCTGATCGGCCAGTGGCAGCTGGTGGTGCGGCCCAAGGTCAGCAGCCTGGCGGCCCGAATCCACGGGGCGCCGAAACTGGCGGGAACCCTCAAGGCCTGGCGCGCCTTCGATGGCTTCGGGGTGGAGGACGAACTCCGGGTCGTCGACGGGTCCGGCAACCCGACGGCGTACTCGCACGCCCTTCGGGTCTACGACCTCGCCAGCGGGCGGTGGCAGATCACGACCCTCGACGTCTATCGGGCCCGGTTCTCGACCGCCACCGCGCAGTGGAACGGGACCGAGATGGTGACGACCGGCACCGGAACCGACCCCGAAGGTCGCCCGATCCAGACTCGGACCCGGTTCACCGCCATCACCAAAGATGGATTCCGGATGGTTCAGGACCGATCGGCGGACGACGGGAAGAACTGGGAGGCGGCGGTGCTGTCGATCGAGGCGAAGCGAGTGGCGGCGACCGCCCCTCGGTAGGCTCGGACGCCTCCATGGACCCTTGCCGGGGGCAGGGCCGGTGACCGATCCTTCGCCGATGCGCCGACCGTGGGTGTGGCTCCAGATCGTCATCGGGTGGCTCCCGGTCTGGGCCCTCTACACCCTGCTCGTCATCACCGCTCACCCGGGGTCGCACGGGTGGCGGGCGCCGCTCGCGGGGGCTCGGGCCATCGCGGCGGCGGCGGTCCTGGGATTCGCCGTCGACCGACTAACTGTTCGTTGGCCCTGGCCCCGTCCGGTCCGCCCGGGGTTCGTCCTCCGCCACATCGTCGCGGCGGCTGGGTTCGCGGCCGCCTGGATCGTCATCGTGAGCGCGGTGGAAAGCGCCCTCCGGGGGCGGTTGGGCGTGGTGTCGACGCCGAACGGGGTATCGCCATTCTTCATTCTCGGCATCTGGCTCTACGTGATGGTGGCCGGGGTCTCGTACGCGGCCCGAGCCACCGAGCGGGCCGCCCGGGCGGAAGCGGCCGCGGTGGAGGCCGAGCTGGCGGCCCTTCGCTCCCAACTCAACCCGCATTTCCTGTTCAACACCCTGCACACCGTGGTCCAGCTGATTCCCACCGACCCCGTGCTCGCGGGGAAAGCCGCCGAGCAGTTGGCGGGGCTGCTCCGAACCGTTCTGGGGCGGGACCGCGACGTGGTCCGACTGACCGAGGAGCTGGCATTCGTCGAGGGGTACCTCGCGATCGAACGGATTCGCTTCGGCGATCGGCTGGCGGTGCGTCGTGACGTCCCGGACGCCCTTCTCGACCTCGAGGTGCCGTCGTTCGCCGTCCAGACCCTGGTCGAGAACGCGGTCCGTCATGGCGCCGGACCCAAGGTGGGCTCGACGACCGTTTGGCTCCGGGCCCGACGCGACGGGACGTCGCTCACGGTGGAAGTCGCCGACGACGGGGCGGGGATCCGACCCACTACCGGATCGACGGTCTCGTCGGCCGCTTCGGTGGGCACCGGACTCAAGCGGCTCCGCGATCGGCTTCAGGCCCGCTATGGGTCTCTGGCGTCGCTGGTGACGAGCGGATCGCCCGATGGCTACCGGGCGATCCTCAGGGTGCCGATCGCGGATGACTAACATTGTTCGAGCCCTGATCGCCGACGACGAGCCGGTGGCCCGTCGCGGCCTCGCGAGGCTGCTCGGCGAGTTTGATTGGATTGCGGTGGTGGGCGAGGCGGCCAACGGCGACGAGGCCGCCGAGCTGATCGACCGGCTCCGCCCTGACCTGGTGTTTCTCGACATCCAGATGCCCGGCAAGTCTGGAATCGAGGTGCTCGCCGCGACGACCGAGCGACCCCACGTGGTGTTCACCACGGCGTACGCGCAACACGCGGTGGCCGCGTTCGAGTTGGGGGCGCTCGACTACTTGCTCAAGCCCTTCGGGCGCGATCGGTTGGCGACGACGATCGAGCGGGTGCGCGGCACCCTCGGCTCGGGGCAATCGGACAGCGACGTCGGCCGCTACCGTGAGATGACCGGGGGGGCGCCGCTCGCGCGGCTGTACGCTCGGACCGCAACCGCGGTGGTGCCGATCGCGGTCGACGAGATACTATGGTTCGAGGCCCGGGGAGACTATGTCGCCGCGCACCTTGCCAAGGGGAGGCATCTTCTCCCGGGGTCGCTCGCGACCCTCGAGGCCCGACTCGACTCGATTCGCCAGGATTCACCGGGCCTATCTTGTCAACCTCGCGGCCGTCCGGGAGTTCCGGCGCGCGGGCAAGGACCGGTTCGTCGCGGTGCTTAGCTCCGGCCAGGAACTGCCGGTGAGCCGGCAGCGGGCCCAGCATCTCCGGGGCTGGACCCGGTGAGACCGCAGGAACGAGCCGGTCCCTCAGCCCAAAATCACCGCGGCCGCTCCGGAGCCGAAGCCGGCGACCCTTATGTCGCCGGCACTCGGCACCGATTCCACGTTCAGATGCCCAACCCTATCAGGAGCAGCACCCCAGCCGGCGCCAACAGCCCGCCGATCAGTTCGAAGACGCCCTCGGCGAACTTCACCACCGCGCCCAACGCCTCGAGTTCTTCAGCGGTCAGATCTCGACCGCCCTCGCCCTTGATCACCGGCTTCTCCGCGGTCCCCGTCACCGTCGCGAACAGCTTGCCGTTGGCGGTGATCGTGGCGTTGATCGCGCCGGCCGAACCGGTGACTTTGATGACCAGCACGTCGTCACCGGCCTTGACCCTCAAGTCGATCTGCCCCGCCCCGCCCGATTCGCCGGCCTGGCCCACCAGCTTGGCTTCGACGGAGAATCGCTGGCTGGGAACCTCGATCTTGCCCTCGATGGTGGCGGTGCCACCCCTGCCGAACAGCTGACCGTTGGTCGACAGATCGAAGTTGATCCGCTCGGTACCGTCGCTCAGGTAGCCAACGACCTTCACCGTGGCGTTCGAGATCGAGCCACTGAGATCGAAGCTGTACTCGAGGTGGGTTATCGACCCCGATACCACCTTGAGCTTGAGCCCGGCACTGGTGGCCGACGATGCCTTCTCGTCGGTGAGATCCGCATAGCCAATCTCCTGGGCCGGGTTCGGCCGGCCCTGCTCGCCCTCGCGATAGAGAATGAACCGCACCCCGTTCGCCGGCGCTCCGGCGCGGCTCGACACGACGTATTCCTTGGTTGCCGGATCGTACACGAAGGTCTTGCCGAAAACGCTCGGGCGAATCACCGGAATGGCGTTCGGGCCGCCCAGAGCGGGCCGGGTGAGCGTCGCGATGTCCTGCACCGCCGCGATCAGCCGCCCCGCGGCCGAGGCCCCGGCGGGAACCGAGCCGGGGATCTGACCAGCCAGGTTCCGAAAGCTGGCCAGCACCGGCGCCGCGCTCACCCGTTCGATGGTGGCAACCCCATCGGTCATTTGGCGGGCGTTGAATTCTCCCTGATCGCCCCCGGGTCCGGTTCCGTCGGAGCACGCCGCCACGACCGCCACCGGTACAACCCACGCGAGTTTTCGCATCGTGCCCATCATCGTCCCGCCTCCTCGTTAGCGGCATCGCTGCCGTCGTCTGAGTCGTCTCCTCGACCCCCGTCTCGAATGGCTCGTAACCTCGCCTGCTGATCCTTGGTCAAGACGTTCTTGATCTTGATCAGGAGTGCCATCTGCTTCTTCTTGACTTCGTTTTCGAGCTTGAGCACCTGCTCCGCCTTGGCGACCGCCGCCGCCTCGTCGACGACCGGTTGCTCGATCAGCTCCGCCATCTCGAGGGCGGGTTCCGCCATGTCGAGCTGGAGAGGAACCAGTTCGGCCTGGATCTTCTTGATGGCGTCCATCATCGTCGCTCGCTGCTGGGCGGAGAGCCCGATCTCTCGGGCATGTCGCAGCACCAGTTGCGGATCGAAGAACGCCTTCTCGAACCGATCGTCCTTCTTTTCTTGGGCCGCCAGGTTGCTGCCACCTAACGTCGCCACCAATACTAACCATGCCATCGATTTCATGAGGGGGTATCCTCGTCGATTCCCGGTAGGTCGAACCAATCGCGGCTGTCGCCGATCCGCGGCACCGCGCCGGCCGAATGAGCGCTCGCCATGTCGAGCAGGAAGTCCGTCGCGCTCCGAAGCTCGACCGGCGGCATCGCCAACTCCTGACCACTCGGCGTTGGATCTCGGAGCAAGGCAATCGCGACAACGGTGGCGGCGCCCATCGTCGCCAGGAGCCAGGGGATCCCGCGCCGGCGGCGCGGCGCCGGTCGCCCGCCGAGGACCCGCTCAAACGAAGGCACCCAGGCCGATTCCGCCCGCCGGGCCTCGGCGAACCATGCCCGGATCTCGTCGTCACGTTCGATGTCGGTCATCCCACCAACTCCTTTCGTCCCAGCAGCGATCGCAGCCTCGCTTTGCCCCGTTCGTAGTGGGTTCGCACGGTTCCCGCCCGCATCCCCAACACCTCCGCCGCCTCGACCAAACTAAGGTCCTGATAGAACACCAAGTGGAGGACCAGAGCTTGTTTGGGGGACAGCGCTTTGAGCGCCATCTCGACCCGGGTCGCCTGCTTGGCCCGGTCCACCTCATCCTGCTCGGGAACCGGATCGGGCCGTTCCCGCCACCACTGACCCAAACGAACCGCTTGCGACCAATCCCAGCGCTGCTCCTCCCACGCGGTTCGGCGGATCACCGAAAACAACCAGGTCTTGAATGCCGCCTTACCCTGGAACCGGGCCCGCCCGTCGAGAACCTTCAGGTAACTCCGGTGGAGGACGTCTTCGGCGGCCATCCGGTCGCCGCGGCAGCAGCGCACTGCCCACGCAAACCCAAGCGGGTGAAGGACTTCCAACTGGGCCTCGAGGTCCCGCAGGTCCATGCCGATCGCCGTCCTTCGCGCCAGCGCTCTGGGTTCGTAAGTATGTGACGGCGGGACGCCGTTTGTAGGACACTAGGGCCGGCGGGCGGCCGCCTGAACCATGCCGGCCGCGACGACCGGATCGGCGAGGAGGCTCTGCCGGGCGACTTCGGCCCGACTCCTCGCGAGGCGGCGACGACCCGCCGCAACTCGAGATCGAAGAGGCGGCGGTGTCGGTCGACGAGCCGCCGGGAGAGGGTGATGCCGCCGGGGCGGACCGCCTCGCGGAACCGATCGGCGATCGCCGACTCGAAACGCACCGAGTCGAGCGCCACGCCGCTGTCCACCGCGGCCGCCGAGCGGTCCAGCGCCCGAGCCACCAGCTCCGGCTCGCGTCCGAGGACTCGACGCACCATCGCCTCCGCCGGGGGAACCACCACCACCGAGTCGGGTTGAATGCCGCCGGCGATGAGGCGGCCGCCCGGACCCTGCCAGCGACCGGTCGTTAGGCGGAGCGCGCCGCCCTCGCGAAGCGGCACCGTGGTCTGGATCAGCCCCTTGCCGAAGGTGCGTTCACCCACCAATCGAGCCCGGCCGTTGTCCCGGAGCGCCGCCGCGATGATCTCGGCTGAACTCGCCGTCCGGCGGTCCACCAGGATGACCAGATCGAGATCGGGGAAGGAGTTGGGACCCCGCGCCGCGTAAGTGGCCCAGAGACCCCGTCGCTTGGCGACCGCCCCGATGCGTCGTCCCGGCTCGAGGAAGAGGTCGGCAACCGCGAGCGCCTCTTCGAGCGGCCCACCCGCGTTGCCGCGGAGATCCAATAGCAGCCTAGAACCCGGTCCGAGCCGCGCCCCGGCGAGCGTCCGCCGCAGTTGCTCGCTGGCATCCCGGGCGACGCTGCCAAGGGCGAGATACACGGTCGAATCGGCCAACCGGATCGGGGCGAGGGCCGCGGGAAGGCCGCCGATGGTCGGCTTCAGGGTCAAGTCGATCGGAACCGAGTCGCCAGGGCGCCGGATCCGAACCGTGATCGGCTCGTCGGTTTCGCCCTCGAGCAATCGGGCGGCGCGACTCGGCGGTAGCCCCGCCGTCGCCGAGTCGTTGATGGCGATCAGATAATCACCCGGCCGAACATCGCGGCGATCCGCCTCGGAGCCGGGCGCCACCGCACGCACTCTGAGCCCCGCCAGTCCCGATTCGAGTGCAATCCCCACCGTGCTCCCCCGCCCGGTCAACAGGCCGCGATACCTGGCGTAGTCGCCGGGGCTCAACACCGCGGAATAGGGGTCGCCAAGGGTGGCCACCACGCCCTGAGCCGCCTTGGCATAGAGTTCCTGGTCGGTGAGCGAGTCGACGTACCGTTCCCGAATCGCCGCCATCACGTCTTGGAAGACTTGGGCGGTGGTCTCCGGCCGCCCGGGACGGCTCGCTTCCCGGCCCAGCCGCAGGCCGATCCCGAGCCCCAGAACGAGGCCGAGACCGAGCAGTACCCAGGGCCGGACGAACCGCTTCATGAGCCGCCTTCGTGCAGATTGAGTGCCAAAACGCCCACCCAGGGGCAGACCGCAATCTCCTTTGATACTGGCATCTTGGCAGCCGTTTGGCGAGGGCTTCGATGGCTTTGGGCTGAAACTGGGTTCATATTTGCCGAGCCACCCCATGACTCCTCCCACCCCGAAGCAGTTGGCCCGAGCCGCCGGTCCGGTCCTCTTCGCCCTGATCCTGGCGTTTGGCCCGAGCGAACTGACCCCGGTCGGTCTGAGGACTCTGGCGGTCACCGCCTGGATGATCCTCTGGCTGATCACCGAAGCCGTACCGATCATCGCGACCTCGCTCCTTCCGCTGGCCCTCTTCCCGCTCCTGGGCATCGCGAGCTCCCGGGACGCGGCGGCCCCCTACGGCAACGAGCTGGTCTTTCTCTTCCTCGGTGGATTCCTGCTCGCCGCCGCGCTGGAGACTTGGCAGAGCCACGTCAGGGTGGCCTACCGGCTGGTCCTGGCGGTGGGAATCACCGGTCGGCGCGCGGTGTTAGGCATCATGCTGGCCACCGCGTTCATCTCGGCCTGGATCTCCAACACCGCGACCGCCGCGATGATGTATCCGATCGCGATGGCGATGGCCGCGCTGTTCCCGGCCGGTCGAGCCGGTGACGATACCCGGACGGCCCTGATGCTCGGGGTGGCGTACGCCGCCACGCTCGGCGGGATGGCCACGATGATCGGCAGCCCGCCCAACCTGGTGGTGGTGAGCGGGATCAAGGAGCTGGCCGGCGAATCGGTGAGCTTCGCCCAATTCATGGCGCTCGGGCTACCAATCACCCTGATCCTGGTCCCGACGTGCTGGTTCCTGCTCGTCTTCGTGGCGTTCAAAGCGACGGCCGGACTGGGGGACAATGCCCGCGACATGTTGCGAGCGCGGCTCGACGGCCTTGGCCCGATCAGGGGCGGCGAGGCCCGGGTGCTGGCGATCTTCTCGGTCACGGCCCTGGCGTGGTTCCTCCGGGAGCGGAAGGAATTCGGGACCTTCTCATTGCCTGGCCTGGTCGACCTGTTCCCTCGGGTTTCGGACTCGGCGATCGCGGTGATCGCCGCCGTGCTCCTGTTCCTGGTCTCCGGCACCACCAAGTCGGGCGAATCGAGACCGCTCCTCACCTGGCCTGAGGCTCGTAAAATCCCCTGGGACGTGCTGCTCTTCTTCGGGGGTGGACTCTCCCTGGCCGACGCCATCGAGAAGCACGGGCTCACCACCTGGCTGGCCGGACACCTCACCGGGCTGGCCGGGATGCCACCGGTGGTGCTCTACTTGGGGCTCGCGATCACCGTCTTGGTTTTGAGCGAACTGGCCTCGAACCTCGCCGTGGCCGCGATGATGATGCCGCTGTGCGTGGCCCTCGCCAAGACACTGGACCAGCCGCCGATGGTGTTGATGCTGGTCGCCGGGTTCGCGGCGTCGACAGGCTTCATGCTGCCGGTGGCCACCCCGCCGAATGCGATTCTGTTTGGAACCGGTCTCATCTCGGTCCGTCAGATGGCGAAAGCGGGCTTCTTGCTCGACATTGTTTCGGTGCTCGTGGTGGTTGCCGTGTTGACGTTCCTCGTCCCAATCGTGCTCGGACGGTGACAATGACGATGTTTCGCGAGTTTCACCTGATTCGGCGCCCCGTGGGGCTGCCATCGGTGGACGACTTCAGGATCGCGGAGCGGCCGGCCGCCCCGCTCGCCGAAGGCGAGGTGCGGGTCCGGAACCTCTTCTTGTCGGTCGACCCGTACATGCGGGGCCGGATGTCGGAAGCCAAGAGCTACGCGACACCGTACGACTTGAACGCGCCGATGTCCGGCGGCGCGGTCGGGCGGGTCGAGGAGTCGCGCCACCCCGCCCTGCCGATCGGGACCCTGGTGCTGAGCGCCCACGGCTGGTGCGACGGCTTCGTGAGCGGCGCCAAGGGACTTGCGACCATCGACCCGGCCGACGGCCCCCCCCAAGCCCATCTCGGAACGTTAGGCATGCCCGGGCTCACCGCCTACGTCGGGCTGACCGAGATCGGGCGGCTCGCCGCCGGCGAGACGGTCCTGGTGACCGGAGCGGCGGGCGCGGTGGGATCGGTCGCCTGCCAGATCGCCAAGGCCCGAGGCTGTCGGGTCATCGGGACCGCCGGTACCGACGAGAAGGCCGCCTGGCTCCGCAGCCAGGCCGGGGTCGACCACGCGATCAACTACCGAAGCGCCGGGAACCTCCGGAAGGCGTTCGCCGCCGCGGCCCCGGACGGCATCGACCTCACCTTCGAAAACGTCGGCGGTGATCACCTCGAGGCCGCCCTGGCCAACGCCAAGACCTTCGGCCGGGTGGCCATTTGCGGACTGATCTCGCAATACAATGCCACCGATCCCGGCCACGGCCTTCGCAACGTCCGGGACATCCTCACCCGGCGGCTCACCGTCCGAGGGTTCATCGTGTCCGACCACGGGGCGCGGCGTGATGCCTTTCTCGCCGAGATGCGTGAGATGATCGGGGCGGGCGCGATGCGGTGGACCGAGACCATCGTGGACGGCTTCGAGCGGATGCCGGAAGCGTTTCTCGGCCTCTTTTCCGGCGCCAACCTCGGTAAGATGGTCGTCCGAGTCGGTCCATGACGGCCCCGACAGGCACTCGGGCGCCGGCGACTTGGCGCCGGTGCGGCGCCCTTGGTCTGGCAGTCGCCGTCGGGACGGCCGACTGGGAAACCAGCCTCGCCCAGCCCGCGCCGGGCTACCAGTTCGGCGCCTGCGCCGAGCCGAGCCGGGCGCAGTGGCGAACCGGACCGATCCAGTCGCTCTACCTCTCGATGCGCGATGGGGTCCGGATCGCGCTCGACCTGATCCTCCCCGAGGGCGCCCCGGCGGGAAGCCGGTTCCCCACCGTGCTCCAGAGTACCCGCTACTGGCGGGCCGGCGACGGCGACCCGCCTAACGCTACCCAGCGATTCTTCACCGAGCGCGGCTACGCCACCGTCTGGATGGATGTCCGCGGCACCGGGGCCTCCGGCGGGATCTGGCGCCGGAGTCGCTCCTCGATGGAGACCCGCGACTATGCCGAGGTGGCGGCCTGGATCGCCAAGCAACCGTGGTCCGACGGCGCGGTCATCGGTTGGGGAATCTCCTACGGGGCGAACACCGCGGACTTCCTCGCCATCGAAGCCGGCCGGCGAGTGAAGGCCACCATTCCGCTGTTCCCCGATTTCGACGTCTACAACGACCTGATCCAGCCGGGCGGAATCTTCCACGAAGCCTTCGGCCGGCTCTGGAGCGAAGGCGTCAAGGCCCAGGATCGGAACGAGCCGCGGCCGGGACCCAACGGCGCCCTCCGGGGAGTCCGCCCAGTGATGGGCGACCGCGGCGAGGCCGAGTTGGGCCGCTATCTCGCCCTCCGCGACACGGTGCCCGGGATCTACGAAGGGTATCGGGTGATCCGGTACAAGGACGACAACCCGCGAGGCTGGGACGGCTCGCTCGACCGCCGGAGCACCCACGCCCACTTTCGCGCCCTGGAAAGCTCCGGCGCGGCGACCTACACCTGGGCCAGCTGGCTCGATGCCGGCACAGCCAACGGCGCGCTCCATCGGTTCGCCACCGTCCGCGGCAACCAACGCGTCGTCATCGGGCCGTGGAGCCACGCGGCGCGTTATTCGGCGAGCCCCTACCAATCGGCCGATACCCCTCTCACGCCGTCTCTGGAGGAGCAGCAACTGGAGCAGCTGTGCTTCCTCGATCAGTGGGTCAAGAAGCGCGACAACGGTATGCGGCAGCGGCTGGTGATCTACTACACCCTCGGCGAGGAGGTTTGGAAGACCACCCCGGTCTGGCCCCCCGCCGGGTTCCGCGATACCCGGTTTTTTCTCGGCGCCGATCGGACCCTGAGCCGCCAGTCGCCCACGATCTCAGTCGGCGCCGATCGATATCAGGTGGATTTCGAGGCCACCACCGGCACCGCCAACCGGTGGCACACCCAGCGGGGTGGCGGTGACGTGATCTACCCCGACCGCCGGCTGCTGGTTTACGACAGCGAGCCGCTGACCCGGGACCTCGAGATCACCGGCACACCAGTCGCGGGGCTCCTGATCCGCCCGACCCACGAGGACGGCGCCTTCTTCGTTTACCTCGAGGACGTGGCGCCCGATGGCCGGGTTACCTACCTCACCGAGGGTCAGCTCCGCGGCATCCACCGAAAGATCGCCCTCGAACCGCCCTATCGAGTCTTCGCGCCCTATCACAGCTTTCACCGGCGCGACGCCCAGCCGATGCGACCGCAACGAATCAACGAGATGGTCTTCGGCCTTCTCCCGACTTCGGTCCTGATCAAGCGGGGTCACCGAATCCGGGTCGCGATCGGCGGCGCGGACAAGGACACCTTCGCCCGAGTCCCGGCCGAGGGCGAGCCGGCTTTCCTGGTCGAACGCAACGCGAGCTACCCGTCATGGATCTCCCTACCCGTCAGGGAACGTTAGGCCTCGTCGCCGGGCTCCTGGCGACTTCCCTCGCCGCCCAAGCCCGTCCCGCCGATTGGCCCACCTGGGGCCGGGACCCGGGCAACGGCAAGTACTCACCGCTGACCCAGATCAGACCGGAGAACGTCGACCGACTCCGCCTGGCCTGGACCTGGCGGACCGGCGAAGTGCCGATGGAGATCGCGCTCGATGGCGCCACGCCCGCCCGGCCAGGGATGTTCCAAGCGACCCCGATCGCGATCAACGATACCGTCTACCTCACCACGCCCTACAATCAGCTCGTCGCGCTCGACGGCGCCACCGGCCGGCAGCTCTGGCGGTATGACCCTGGCTCGGCCAGGTACGGCCAGCCGCCTAACGGCACCGGGTTCGTCCACCGCGGCGTCGCGGCCTGGAGCGACGACCAATCTCGCCGGATCTTCCTCAACACCAGGTGGCGGCTGATCGCCCTCGATGCCGCGACCGGCAAGCCGATCCTCGGGTTCGGGGCCAATGGCGAGATCGATCTCACCGAAGGCCTGCTCAAGCCGGTCAACAAGCTCCACTACACCAATACCTCGCCACCGGTGGTCTATCGCGACCTCGTCATCGTGGGCAATGGGGTGGCCGATCGACTGGTCTACTCGGGCGACCCGCGCGGCGAAGTGCAGGCCTTCGACGTCAGGACCGGGAGGCGGGTCTGGGTCTTCGATCCGATCCCGGGACCGGGCGAACTGGGGAACGAGACCTGGGAAGACGGCTCCTGGCGCACCACCGGCCACACCAACGTCTGGGCCCCGATGTCGCTCGACGAACGCCGGGGCCTTCTCTATCTGCCGGTCTCGACCCCGAGCAACGACTTCTACGGCGGGAACCGAAAGGGCGATAACCTGTTCGCGGAGTCGGTCGTCTGCCTCGACGCCGCAACCGGCCAGCGCAAGTGGCACTATCAGATCGTCCGGCACGGTGTCTGGGATTACGACCTGCCATCCGGCCCCACCCTGATCACGATCGGCGAAGGCGCCACCGCGGTCGACGCGGTCGTGCAGCTCACCAAGCAGGGCATGGCGTTCGCGTTCCACCGGGTGAGCGGAGCCCCAATCTGGCCGATCGAGGACCGACCGGTACCCGAGAGCAGAGTGCCCGGCGAGCGGCTGGCGAAGACACAACCCTTCCCGACTAGGCCAGCGCCATTTTCGCCCCAGGGTTTCTCGGAGGCCGACGCGGCCGACTTTACGCCCGCTCTCAAACGCCTCGCGCTCAAAGCAATCCGCGGCTTCGACCTCGGCCCGATCTACTCGGCCCCGAGTTTTCGCGGGCTGATCATGCGCCCGGGGCTGATCGGCGGGGCTGGCTGGGGAGGAGGCGCCTATGACCCGACGACCGGCACCCTGTTCGTCAAGGCGACCAACAACCCGGCGCTGGTCAAGCTGACTCGACCGGCCAAGTCGCCGACCGTCATCGCCGACATCACCGCGGACCTCTCCGCCGAGCTTCGCTACCCCGACCTCTCCTTGGCCGAGCGACGGGCCCTGGGCGGGTCGCTCGCCGGGTTGCCGCTCCACAAACCGCCCTACGGCACCATGACCGCCATCGACATGAAGTCGGGAGAGCATCGTTGGACCGTCACCGCCGGCGACAGTCCCCCGATTCGAAACCACCCGGCGCTCGAGGGGCTGGCGTTGCCGCGGTTAGGCGCCACCGGCGCGCCGGGCCCCATCGTCACCGCGAGCGGGTTGATCTTCCTGACCGGGGGCGGCCAGGCGCTGGAAGCATATCGAAGCGACTCGGGAGAATTGCTCTGGAGCGCCGACCTTGGCGCCAACGGCTACGCCAACCCGATGACCTACGCCACTCGTGACGGGCGCCAGTTCGTTGCGATCGCCACGGGGACCGGAGCGGACGCGGTGCTCAAGGTCTTCAGCCTTCCCTGACGCCGCGCCCGACGCGCCGCCGTGAGCCGGGCGGCAGGTGGCGGTTACCCCAGCGACCGGAGCGCCTCGACGGCGCGATCGACGTCTTCCAGCGTGCTGCAGATGGTGGGACTCAACCGGAGGCCCCCGGTGTTGGAGCCGATGACCCCGTGGGTTCGGTAGAGTCGCTCGTGCCAGTCGCGTGCCTTGGCCGGGTCCGCCGCGACGACCACCACACCGAGTCGGAGCGCCGGATCGCGAGGCGTCTGTAACTCGAAGCCGGCCTCGGCCAGGCCGCGATACAGGCGAGTGCCCAGTTCCCGAACCCGAGCCTCGACCACCGCGGGCCCGAGTCGCTCGTGGAATTCGATCGCGGCTGCCAGCCCGGCGGTACTGGCGTCGTTGCGCTGTCCCAAGGTCTCGAACTTGCCCGCGCCTTTCACCGACGGCTCGGCACCCGCCCCCCAGCCCACCCCGATCACCCCTGGCCACATCGACGCGATCCGCTCCGCCCGGACGTAGAGGATTCCGATCTCGCGGGGACCCAGCACCCATTTCTGCCCGCTCGCCGAGTATGAGTCGCATCCCAGCTCGGCCAGGTTGCGCCGCGCGGCCCCGAAGGTCTGGGCCCCATCGACATGGACGTGAATCCCGCGGGCCCGACCGAGCCGGCAAAGCTCGGCGGTCGGCATCGCGAGGCCCGACGAGTTGGAGACGTCGGAGAACGCCAGGACCTTGGTACGGGCGGTGATCGGCGCGGCCATCCGATCGATCACCTCGGCGGCGTTGCTCGGCGGGGTCGGAAAACCGACCCGCTTGACCAGGAAGCCGAATCGGGCGGCCCGGACGTCCCAGGCCACGTTGTTGGTCGGGTGATTCTGGTCGAGGAGGACCACCTCGTCGCCGGCCTGGAGCGGCATCCCGCCCACCACGATGTTGTTGGCCTCGGAAGCATTCCGGACGATGGCGATCTCCTCGGGCGTCACCCCGAGCAGCCGGGCGATCCGACTCCGCACCGCCTCCCGAAGCTCGTTGTATTTGGCGCGGTTCTGGTACGACACGTCGGCGTCGACGTCGCGGGTGGCACGCTCGACCGCCTCCACCACGGCGCGGGGCGCCGGGCACATGTTGGCCGAGTTCATCGGCAACTGACTGGCGGGAAAGACGAATTGGCTCTTGAGGTCGCGCCAGAACCGTTCGTCGACCGGGCCGGCGGCGGGCCATGGCGGCCTGGCTGCCGGTCGTTCGGCGACGAGCGGGAGGCCGAGAACGGTCGAAGCGCCAAGGACGCGCTCGAGGAAAGCACGGCGGGAGTCGCTCACGGCCTCTCTCCGGATGTCGGGCGGTACCCCAACAGTATTGCCCTCGGGCCCTTTGCGATAGATTCGCGGGTGAACCCCGACTTCGTCCCGAGGCAAGAAGATGAACCGCGCGTTGACCCTGGCAGCCCTGACGGCGCTGTCCCCCGCCGCCCTCGTGGCCCAGCGAAGCTACACCCTCGAACAGATCCGCTCGTATCCGTTCCCGAACGAGATGGTCGCCGCCGCGACCGGATCGCGGATCGCTTGGGCATTCAACGAGCGCGGACTCAGGAACATCTATGTGGCCGAGGGACCGGGGTACGCCGCTCGACGGCTGACTTCGTACACCACCGATGACGGCCAAGAGCTGACCAGCGTAGCGCTCTCGGCCAACGGCCAGTGGGTGGTGTACCTGCGCGGCGGGGATCATGGATCCAACTGGGATGACGGCCTGCCGGTGAACCCCGAGTTTCTGCCCAGCCCGCCCAAAGTGCAGATCTGGGCGGTCCCCTTCTCCGGCGGCGAGCCCAGACTCCTTGCCGACGGTGAGGCGCCGGTGATTTCACCCAAGAACGACGTGGTCGTCTTCGAGCGGGGTGGTCAGTTCTGGTCGGTGCCAGTCGATGGGGCCACGCCGGCCAAGCAGCTCTTCACCGCGCGGGGCGTTCAGGGTTCGCCAGTCTGGTCCCCGGACGGCACCCGGATCGCGTTCGTCTCCAACCGCGGCGATCGCGCGTTCGTCGGGGTCTATCGGGTCGCCGAGCCGAGCGGCCCCCTCCAGTGGATCGCGCCGTCGTACTCCCGAGACCGCTCGCCCCGCTGGTCGCCGGACGGCCGGAGCTTGGCGTTCGTGCGGCTGCCCGGTGCTGGCGGCGCCCCGGACTCCGTGCTCGCCCGCCGTCACTCACCCTGGTCGATATACCGGGCCGACGCGGCCACCGGCGCGGCCACCAAGCTCTGGACGGCGCCGAAAACCCTCCGGGGTTCGGTTTCGACGACCGACGGAGGGACCAATCTCCACTGGGCCGCGGGGCGAATCGTTTTCCTGTCCTATCAGGACGGCTGGCCTCATCTCTACTCGCTGCCGGAGACGGGCGGCGAGGCATTGCTGCTCACCCCGGGTCGGTTCATGGCCGAGCACATCAGCATGTCACCGGACCGCCGCTGGATGGTGTTCGCGGCCAACGCCGGGAGCGACTCCCTCGACATCGACCGCCGGCACGTCGTGAAGGTCCCAGTCGACCGGGCCGCGCCCGAAGTCATGACGCCAGGGTCCGGCCTCGAGTGGTCGCCGGTCGTCACCGGCGACGGAACCCTCGCGATGATCAGCGCCACGACCGAGCGGCCGCCGCTGCCGGCGGTGATGCCGCTGTCCGGCGGAACGCCGAGACTGCTCGCCGCGGATCGGATCCCGGCCGATTATCCCACCGGGTCCTTGGTGGTGCCGAAACAGGTCGTCTTCAAGGCCCCCGACGGCGTGACCGTGCACAACCAGCTATTCGTGGCGCCTGGCGGATTGGCCCGGAAGCCGGCGATCATCTACGTCCACGGCGGACCGCCTCGGCAGATGCTCCTGGGTTGGCATTACTCCGACTATTACTCGAACGCCTACGCCACCAACCAGTACCTGGCGAGCCAGGGGTACCTGGTGCTCTCGGTGAACTACCGGTTGGGGATCGGCTACGGCTACGAGTTCCACCAGCCGGCCCGGGCCGGTACCGCCGGCGCCTCGGAGTATCTGGACGTCAAAGCGGCCGCGCTCTGGCTGGCTCGGCAGCCTAACGTCGATCCGCGGCGCATCGGGATCTATGGGGGGTCCTACGGCGGCTACCTGGTGGCGCTCGCGCTGGGGCGCGACTCCCGCCTCTTCGCGGCCGGGGTGGATATCCATGGCGTCCACGACCGCACCATCGAGCGGACGCGCAATCTGGTGAGCCCGGATCGGTTCGAGCGGGCCCCGGATGCCGATCTCGCCGCCCGGGTGGCCTGGCGGTCGTCGCCAGTGTCGTCGGTGAACACCTGGACCTCCCCGGTGCTGGTGATTCACGGCGACGACGACCGAAACGTCCGATTCAGCCAGAGCACCGACCTGGTTCGTCGCCTCGAAGAGAAGGGAGTGTCCGTCGAGACGCTGGTGATCGTGGACGACACCCACCACTTCATGCGGCACGCCAATTTCCTCAGGGTGGGCGACGCGACGGTGGAGTTCTTCAACCGGCGGTTCGGGATGGAGCAGGCCCGGGCCCACTAGGCCCGGCTACCAGAGGTAGACCGCGACCGCCGTGAAGAACGCCAGGTAGGCGATGTTGAAACCGGCACCCTCGGTGTAGCGGACCACGACTTCGGGCAGCCACCGCTGCGGGAGCAGCCAGGCCGCCGTGAGACTCACCGGGTTGACCGCCGCCATCCAGGCGGGCAAGGCGGTGGCCCCGATCGCCACGGCGACCGCGTACCAGAGGGTCCCCGCCAAGGCCAGGACCAGCGCGACACCGTAACTCAACTTGAGGACCTCGACTTGGCGAAGCAGCCGGGCCAGCACCGCGGGCCTGGCGCCGTCCTCGGCTTCGTCGACCAGCGCGGCAAATTCGGCCAGGTGCAAGAACGATCCATGGACATAGCCCCCGAGGATCGTGGCCCCCGCGAGGAGCAGACCAGCCGGCATCGCGAACCACGGACCGGCCGGCGCCAGGGCCCGGTAGACGAGCCAAACGCCAGCCAGCACCAAGGGCGTCGCGAATACCCCGAGCAGCGCCCCCGCCGCCAGCCGCTTGGGCGGCATTCCGGCGAGCGTGTCGAAGAGCGCGGCCCGCCGGGCCAGTCCCGGCAGCGTCGTCCAGTCGAACCGCCTCGACCGAGCCAATCGGGGCCCCACCCGGGCGGCCAACATGAACACGTCGCCCACCGCGTACATGGCCGAACCAGCGATGCCCACCGCGGCCGCAAGCTGGACGGCGGTCACGGTCGGCGCTATCCGGCCCGAGCCCAGGTCGGGCGGATCCGGGCCTCCACCGCGTCGCAGACGTCGTGCTTGAGGCGCGCCCCGGCCGAGATGGTCGAACCCAGCTCGAGGTACTTCGCCGCCTGGTCGTAACGAGGCCACGCGACCGCGCCCCCGCCGTTCGGATCTCCGGTCGCGGCGAAACGGGTCCAGTAGCCCACCATCGCCTCGCTCAGCCGATCGTCGACCGGCTCGCGCGGCATCCACCCGATCCGATTGCCGAACGCGTAGCTGATTTCCAGCGCGTGGTACGCCCCGAGCTTCTCGCCGCCCGGCAGGACGCGGGTGAAGTAGTAGAGGTACACCGGTTGCCCCAACGTCGCCGTGGCCCGAGCCGCGAGGCGGGTGGGACAGGTGAAGAAGACATCGCTGAAGACCTCGAGCGACACCCGGTCGACTTGTTCCGCGGCGGTCACCGGGAACCGCGCCAGGACCGGCTCGGCATGCGGACCGAGTAGTTGGCTGACCCAGCGCTGGTACCCTTCCGGCGTCTGCTCGACCCTCGGCATGTAGGTTCGCAAGGTGCTCATCTCGAGCGCGTTGGAGCCCGCCAGCAACGGGACCGGATGTTGCTTGCCCGCCTCGAAGACTCGGACCGTCATTTCGGGCAGCGCCGCGCCGTCGACGATCGGACCCATCAGTTGCCCGCCGGCCATGGCCTTGGTGCCGGCATCGAGTATCGCCGCCGCCGGGGCCGCGCGGAGCGACTGCAGCGGCGCCGAACTGTCGGCGACCAGCGATTTGAGGGCATTGGCGCCCTGGCGCTCCGCCAACCCGAGCGGCACCATCGCCGCCATCGGAGCGCCGCTTTGGGCAATGGCCCGGTGGAAAAGCCCCTTGGCCGCGGGGATGGCCATCAGGTGCATCACGTCGATCGAACCGGCCGACTCGCCGAAGATCGTGACCCGGTTCGGATCACCACCGAACGCCGCGATGTTGCGGCGAACCCACCGGAGCGCCTCGACCTGATCGAGCAGGCCCTGGTTGCCCGACGCTTTGACCGGCGACTCCGCGGTCAACGCCGGATGGGCGTAGAAGCCGAACACCCCCAGCCGGTAGTTGATCGTGACGACCACCACCCCCCGCCGCGCCAGGACGGCACCGTCGTACCACGACGAGTGGCCCTCGCCGTTGAGGTTGGAGCCGCCGTGAATCCACACCATGACCGGCCGGCGGTCCCGGCCCCCGACGTTGGCGGACCAGACGTTGAGATAGAGGCAGTCCTCGCTCACCACGAGCGGCCTGGTATCCACCTGATCGGCGGTGCCGAAGACGGTGGCAATGCCCTTGGTCCAGAGGGTGAGTCGGTCGGTCTGCATGCACCCGGCGGCGAACTCGGTGGCCGGTCGCGTTCCGGAACCAACGGGCCGCGGAACCGGGGGTTTCCAGCGGAGGTCGCCGATCGGTGGCTCTGCGTACGGAACCCCGCGGAACACCGACACCCCTCCGGGAAGGGCCGCGCCCTGGAGGGTCTCGCCGTCGGCAACCGCGGTCGGGGCGGACTGCCCGAGGAGCATCGAGGCCAGTCCGAGAGTCAGAACAACCAGTAGTGGAGTCGTCATGGGGGGAAGATACCGCGGATCGGTGGAGTCGGCATACTTGCCACGACGGCAATCACGACCGATCCTTGCTGCAACGGACAACAATGGGTGGTTCGATGACGGATCGGACGGGTCTCAGCCGACGCGACGCCCTCCGCGCGGGAGCCGTAGCCTTGAGCGGGGCGGCGGTGCTCCAACCCAGGGCATCCGCTGCCCGATCGGGATCGCGCGACGACCTGACCGACGGCCTCACGGCATTGGTCAAGAAGCATCGGATGCCAGGCGCGCTGGTCGGGGTGTATCGAGCAGGCCAAGTCCGAACGGCCGCGGCCGGGATCGCCAATCTCAACACCGGCGCACCGATGACCTCGGAGCTGGGGTACCTGACCGGGTCGATCACCAAAGTCTGGAGCGCGACGCTGGTGATGACCTTCGTGGACGAGGGGAAACTCGATCTCGACGCTCCGCTGATCGCCTATCTCCCGCACCTCCGCTTGGCCGACCCCGAGGTCACTCGACAGATCACCACTCGCCACCTCCTCAACCACACGAGCGGCCTCGACGCCGGCGACTACATTCTCGATCTCGGCGAAGGACCGGCCGCGAACCGCCTTTTCGTGGGAGCGCTCGGCAAGGTGGGGCAGCTGCATCCGCTCGGTGCCTACTCGTCCTACTGCAACGGCGGCTGGGTTCTCGCCGGCCATCTCCTCGAGCACCTGTCCGGAAAGAGCTGGCACCGACTGCTCGAGGAACGAGTCATCCGACCCCTGGGCGCAACCCGCACCTTCACCGATGCCGAGGATGCGGTGCTCTTCGGCGCCGTGGTCGGCAGCGTACCGGATCCCAAGCGCCCCGGTGAGCACATGGCCACCCCGAAATTCCTCCTGCCGAAGACCTTCGCGCCGGCGGGGGCGACCCTGCTCCCCACGATTCACGACAACCTGCTCTTCGCGAGAATGCACCTCGGCCGCGGCGTCGCGCCGAATGGCACTCGAATCATCAGCGAGCGCTCCGCGGTGGCCATGGCGACCCGGACAATCGACCACCCGAGCGGCCCGGCAAGCGGCTACGGCTTGGGCTGGTTCCACGCGACACCCAACGGTCAGGTCACTTTGTCGCATGGCGGCGGCTCGAACGGAGGGCGGGCAATGTTGGTCGTGGTCCCCGAGGCGGACTTCGCCTACGCGACGTTCGTGAACTCCAACGCCAGCGACGGATTCCAGGCCGAACTCGACCGGTGGATCCGAACCGGCTACCAGCCGGGTTGGACCGAGCCGCCGCCACCCCCCGCGCCCGAGGGACCGATCGACCCGGCCCGCTTCGTCGGGGTGTACCGGCGGATGACCAGCAAAGTGACGATCCGACAGCAGGGTGGTCAGCTGATGGTGGAGAGTGCCTGGGTCCCCGAGGAAGCGCCGGGGACCGAAGCGTACGTGATCGGCCGGCAGGTCGAATTCCCGATGCGGCCGGCCACGCCGAACGCCCTCGTGTCGGCCGCCGCCCCGGCGGGGAGCCGGGCGGGGGCCTGGACCTTTCTTGAGCCTGACGAGCGGGGTCGGTACCGACTGGTTTATGCCGGCGGACGGTTGGCCCGCCGGATCGCGGATTAGGGCCGCGCTCCCTCGGCCGCCAGCGTGGCGACGGCGCGGCGCTCGATTGCCGCAAGCCAATTGCGCCGAATCAACGCGCTGCCCGGGTAGATCAGGCGCCAATACACGGCGAACCGGCGCCGGGTGGCCGGATCATTGGCGTGGACCCTCGTTTCCGTGGCGATCCGCGAGCCCGTGCCATGGGCTACGATCAGGAAGTTCATCGTGGCCATCACGGTCCCCGGGATCTGCTCGGCCCGGTATTCCGCCGGGGTGCGTGGCCGGGCCTGGCCGCGCGGCATGACGACCGCCGACCCGAATACCAGCTCCCGCGGCGGCGCATCGACCACCCGAACGAAGCCACCTCGAACCGCCACGTCGAGCAGCGGATCCTCGACCCCGGGATTCAGAACACCGGGCTGGAGATCGCGCCCGCCTCGCCGGATCCACGTCAGAGCGCGGAACAGGAAGATCTCGTCGGCACGAACCTGGGTCGCGGCCCGGTAGACGACCTCCGGCGGCGCGGCCACGGTGCGCTGGTGACGCTCGTTGAACTGCCAGGCCGGAGCGATCGAGTCGAGGTGCGAGACCAATGCTGCGACCCGGAATTCCGGCGCCGGGAGGGCGAACCCAACGATCGTCAACGCGGCGCCGACCGTGCCTAACGGAGCGCCCGGCCGCGCGACCCCACCCCGAACCTTCCGAACGACCCAGCCGGCCGCCTTCGCGCCGAGCAACACGAGGCCAAGATAGACGACCAGCGAACCAAGCACCGATCGACCCCGCGGTTACGGAATCACCGGCAGCAACAGGTGCGACGGATACCTGGCGCTGTGGTGCACGGTATTGTGCTGGAGCACCCAGGTCGTCTCGTCGTAGTTGTTGCCGCCGGTGCCGAGGTTCCGGTCCCAGCGAGGAAAGTTGCTGCTCGACACCTGGACCCGGATCCGGTGGCCTGCCTTGAAGTACATGCTGGTGGCCTCGAGGTCGATCTCCACCTTGTAGACCTGACCCGGCTCGATCCACACCTTCTTTTGATATCCTTCCCGGAACCGCATCCGTTGGATGCCTTCCTGGACGTTGAACGCCCGACCGTCAGGATGGACGTCGACCAGCTTGACCGTGAAGTCGGTATCCTTGGCGCTCGATGACACGTAGAGGACCGCCTTGATCGGCCCGGTGACCTCGACACCGTCGGTCAGGGTCGGCGAGGTATACACGAGAACGTCATTCCGCACCTCGACCTCGGCTTGGTCGGCCGGCCCATCGAAGACCCGTTGCCCCCTGGCGCAAGCGGCGCAGACGCTGCCGCCAACGGTCCATACCGGCGTCGCGGGATCGAAGCTGAACCGGTCGGCCGGCTCCGCCTTCGGCGCGACGGGCGACAAGGCGCCGTCGCCGTCCCGACTGTTGGCTCGACCGCCGCTGCGAAGGTAGTACGGGGTCCACTTGGTCCGGGCCAGCGGCCACTCGTCTTCGCTCCGCCAGGCGTTCCTGCCCATCACGAAGATCCGGATCCGCGGCCACGAGGCCAGGGCGGCCGTATTGCCGTTGAGCCAGCGGTCGTACCACTGGAGATAGCTGCCCCAATAGTCGAACCGGGCGTCGCCGAAATCGAGCTGGCCGACCATGGTCTTCTCGCTCACCGACTCCGACCGACAATGGGTGACCGGCGACATGATCACGTATTGATGGTCGCGAGCCTGGTCGCTGACCGCCCCGGCGCGGTAGGCGTTGAACTCGACGAAGGTATCCTGGGCGCCGAAGTCGTACCAACTGTTGATGTGCAGCGCCGGAACGTCGAACCGGTCGCCATCGCGCAGGTAGCCGAATTGATCCCACCAAGGGTCGGCGGGACTCCGCGCGATGAGATCTTCGTAATCGCTCGCGGGGGCCCCGGCCGCCCGGAGGATGTCCCTGGTCGGCAGGTGCCAGATCCACTTGGCCATGTCGAACTCGGGCAGCTTCCGTTCCGGGTCGTAATACCGCACCGCCTCGAGATACTCGGCCCGAGTCATCTGAGGCGGCGGCCGCCAGTAGTGCCGGCTGCCGTTGCCCCAGAACCAACCAGCGGCCGCCGCGAGCTCCCAGGCACCGCCGAAATAGGTGCCGAAGTTGTGATACCGGCCGCCGATCGGACCGACCGAGCTCCCGGCCGCTTGGGGGATTTGCGCCGCGAGGTGACGGGGCCGCGCCCGCGCCATCATGATCTGGGTGTCGCCGCCATACGAACAGCCGTAGGTGCCGATCTTGCCGTTGGACCACTCCTGCGCCGCGATCCACTCCACCGTGTCGTGGCCGTCTTCCTCATCCCGGCCCTGGACCACGAAACTCCCTTCGGACTCGAACCGGCCCCTGGTGTCCTGGATCGCGACCAGGAAGCCCTGACTCGCGAAGATCTGGGCAAAGCTCCCCGCCCGGCCATGGTAGCTGTTCTTGTTGTAGGGCGTCCGCATCAGGACCGTGGGCAGTTTGCCGCCGGCGCCCACCGGCCAGTACAAGTCGGTCGACAGTTTCACCCCGTCGCGCATCGGCACCGGGTGGCTTCGGTCGAGCCGGACCTGATAGCGGGCCGCCGGCGGCGCGATCGGTCCGGCCTGGGCGAACGCCGCCAGGACCACCGCCGTCATCACCACGCTGCCAACCATACCGATCTCCCCTTGCTCGGCGTGCCTAACGAGGATCGAGCCAGAGCGTGTGCGCCGTGGCGTCTTCCACCGCCTGGCGCGAATAGACCAGCGGGAAGTACCGCTGCTGGCCCCACAGCGGCAACAGGTTGTCGTAGAACGGACTCCCCGGTTGCCCCGACTGACCCGGCACGCTCGTCGCCACCGAGTTGTCCCAGTTCGCGGTGTCGAAAATGCCCCGATACGACGCCCCGCTCGTTTGGAGCCACCCTGACCCGCCGGTCATGTTCACCGTGTTGTCGTCCCCGCCGCGGCTCGGCGACGCGAGGTCGAAGGCGGCGGCCAACGGATGGCGGAACCGGGCGACGTGGGCGAGGCCCCACCGCCAGGTCGATACCTCGCCGCCGAATTCGGTCGTCAGGGCCGCGAGGCCCCGGTCGAGGGCCGCGATCAGGAGCGAATCCCGGCCCGCCTGCGGCCGAGGACCGAAGCCGGCGTCGGGCTGCTGGATCAGTTTGATCAACAGCGGCAGGTCCCACTCCCTCCCTCGTTGGCGGCCGCCCCCGTCCCCCAGCCGAGACTGGAACACCATCGGCATCAAGGCCCGAAGCCATGCGGTGTAGACCAGCGGCTCGGCGCCGTCTTTTCGCATCACGAAATCCCAGTTGCCGAGCAGCGTCAGGGCCGGATTGGACGCGTTGCGGCGACGGGCCGCGCCGAGGAGCTGCGGCACCAGCGCCGCGGCCGGGCGAGAGAACTCGTCGTGCTGAAGCCCCTCGAAGTCGGCCCGGCTCCAGTCTCGCCGGCGGGACAGGACCTCCTTGATCCGGTCGGCGCGATAGGGGGTGGCCCACTCGTAGTTGAGTTGATGCCGGTACCCGGGCGGCAGGATGTTGTGGTTGGCCGTGGCGATGATCCCGGATGCGGGGTTCAGCGTCTGCGGCAGCCTGGAGAACGGAAGGAACCCCCGCCACTCGAACCGACCGTCGCCCGGCACCGGGAGGAGACCGCTCCACGACCGGATCGGATTGAGCCCGGCCGCGATCCAGCCGATGTTCCCGTCAGCGTCGGCGTAGACCATGTTCTCGGTCGGCAGCCGCCACCGGTACGACGCCTCCTTGAAGGTCCGCCAATCCCGGGCCCGGTTGATCGAGATCTGGGCCAGATACCCGGCCGTCCCCGGCTCGGTTCCGACGAAGCGGATCACGAATGCCCGGGCGCCCGTCGAGTCGATCTGAACGATCGGACCATGCTCGGTGAACTCCAGATCGACGATTCGTGGCGCTTCGCCCTTCACCGGGATGGTGTCCCTGAAGACGATCAACGGTTTCCAGGCGTTCTGATGGAAATAGCACCGCCGAGTGGCCGCGTTCGGGCAGGGACCCAACCGCTCGACGTAGACATCCTGCTGATCCATCCCGACGATGGTGAACCCGAAGGCGATCCGTTCGTTGTGGCCTCCCGCGACACCGGGCAACGCCGGCTCGCCGGCGCCGATCACGTTCCACCCCGGGCCGACCAGATGGGTGAGGTAGCGGAGCGACGGCAGGGTAATGGCGCGATGGGGGTCGTTCGCCAGGAGCGGCTTGCCCGACTTGGTGCGCCGACCGCTCACCACCCAGTTGTTGGAGCCGTCGAGCCGCTGATACGGAATCCCGCCGTACATCTGGGCGGCGGCGCCTAACGAACTGAGGTCGATTCCCTCGAGGTCGAGACCGGGTGCCGGGTCCAGGGAGCGAGCCGGATCAAGGGGGAACAGGGCCTCGACTTTGGCCTTCCCGTAAATCCGCACAAGGTTGGCCCGATCGACCTCGTTCAAGGCATTGCCCGTCATCGACAGGGCGGCCATCCGCTGGAGCGGCGCCGTGGGCGACCACAACCCCGGCCGAAACCCCATCAGGTCGAACTCGATCGGGGGCCGGGCTCGCACCTGGCGGACGTAGGCGTTGATCCCTCCGACGAACGCCGAGACGATCGCCTTGGCGTCCGGGGCGTAGCTGGTCCACTCCCGGTCCATGTCGCCCCGGTACTTGAAGAGCCGGGCGAAGCGATCGCGTTCGAAGGTGCCGGGACCGAGTACCTCGGAGAGCAGCCCCTCCCCCTGACGGCGCCACATCTCCATCTGCCAGAGCCGGTCCTGGGCCGCGACGTAGCCCTGGGCGAAGAAGAGATCGTGGACCGTCTTGGCATAGATGTGCGGCACGCCCCACCGGTCCCGCCGCACCTCGACCGCCGAGTCGAGGCCGGCCACGACGACCCGGCCGTCGATCACCGCGAGGCGGCTACGAGCCGAATCCAGCAGCGACTGGGCCGCGGCCCCGGTCGGGCCGACCGCGACGAGGAGACCCAACCCGACGCTGACGATTTTCATCGAGCCCTCCCCGCCGCCGCGGCCGACAGCACCCGCTGCTCGCGGATCAGGTACGAATGAATGGCCCGCGAATCGGCCGGGCTGAGCAAGTCGGCGAAACTCGCCATCCCGTTGGCGGAGAGTGAGCCACCGAGCACGATGGAATCGAAAACGGCGTGGGTGCCCTCGGCCATCCGGAAGAGGTCGGGATAGGCCGAGAGCCGCTCCTCACCCTTGCCGCCGTGGCATCGTCCGCAGTGCTGGGCAAACAAGGGTCCGCCCCGCGCGGCCGCGGTATCGCTGTACCAGTCGACCGAGGGGGCGGGCGGCGTGGGGGCGGGGCTCCGGGCCGGCGGGAGCGGAGTGGGACCACCGTCGAGTTTGAACGCCAGGATCCGGCCGTAGTTCTGGTACCGAGTCGCGGCGATGCCGGCGGCCAACACCGGGTTCACCGCGCCGCCAAACCCGGCGAACACCGCGAGGTACTGCACCCCGTCGATCTGGTAACTCACCGGAGCGGCCATGATCCCGGTGCCGACCTCGATCTGGTGGAGCTTCTGACCGGTGGCCGCGTGATAGATCACCAGCATCCCATCGGCGGTCCCCTGCACCACCAGGCCGCCCGCCGTGGTGAGGACGCCGCCGCCGGAAAACCAGGCCTTGCCTAACGGCACCCGCCAGCGCTCTCGCTGCTCGATCGGATCCCAGGCGAGGAGAAATTCCCGAGTCGCCATCGACGGCTCACCCTCGGTCGCGGCCCGGAACTGAGCCGCCAACTCCGGCGGGACCTCCATCGGGAGCTCCTGGCTCGCCGTGAACTCCTCGGGCAAATCGCCGAACACCGCCGCCGAACCCATGTTGAGGTCGCCCCGACGCCACCGATACCGGGGGTCGGAGATCATCACCATCCCCTCTTCCCGAGCCGGGATGTAGACCAGACCGGTCTGCCGACTGTAAGCCATCGGCTGCCAGTTGTGGCCGCCCGACTGGGTCGGAAAGACCGCGGCTGCCCGGTTCTGGTAGTTGCCCTTCCCGGTGAGAATCGGCCGACCGGTCGAGTCGACGCCGGTGGCCCAGTTCACGTACACGTACGGTTTCGCCGATAGCACCTCGCCGGTGGCCCGGTCGAGCAGGTAGAAAAACCCGTTCTTGGGCGCCTGCATCAGCACCTTGCGCGGCGCCCCTTGGTACTCGATATCGGCGAGGATCATGTTCATCGTGGCGGTGTAATCCCAGATCTCCCAGGGCACCTGCTGGTAGTGCCACTTGAGCCGCCCGTCGTCCGGGTTGATCGCCAGGATCGAGACCAAGAAGAGGTTGTCGCCGCCGGATGGATCCCGGTGCCATCCCGCGTAGGGCGTGCTGTTGCCGGTGCCGACGTAGAGCAGATTCAGTTCCGGGTCGTAGTTCATCTCACCCCAGACCGTCCCGCCGAGCCCTGACTCCCAGTTTGTGTTAGGGCCCCAGGTCTCGAGCGCCATCGCCATCTCGGGATGCTCCGGCCCCCCCTTGGCCGGGTCGCCCGGCACGATGAAGAACCGCCACCGCTGCTCGCCGCTCAGCCGATCGTAGCCGGTGATATACCCCCGGACCCCGAATTCGCCGCCGCTGTTGCCGATCACCACGACGTCCTTGGCGACCTGCGGCGGACTGGTGATGGTGTAGAACCGAGTGTCTCGATCGACGAAGGTGTCCTGCCGCCAGATCTCCCGCCCGGTGGCCGCGTCCAATGACACCAGATACCCATCCAGCGTTCCGACGTAAACCCGGCCTTCCCACACCTGAAGGCCGCGGTTGACCACGTCACAGCAGGCTCGGCGACCATAACTCCCGTCGACCGGCGGATCGTAACGCCACCGCTCGGCGCCGGTCTTGGCATCGACCGCGAAGACCGACCCCCACGGGCCGGATACATAGAGGACCCCGTCGACGACGATCGGGGTCGCCTCCTGGCCATGCTCGACCCGGCCTCGGCGCGACTTGGCATCGTAGCCCCAGGCGTACCCCAGCCGGGTCACGGTCCCGGTATCGATCTGGGTCAACGGCGAGTAGCGATCGCCCTTGAACGTCCTCCCCAAAGCCAGCCATTGGCCCGGCTCCCGATCGGCCGCCCGCCAGCGCGCCAGGTCGATGTTGCCGGCCTGGGGTCGACGACATCCCAGCAGAGTCAAAGTCGCCACAGCTGCAAGCCAGGTTCGCATCCGCGCCCGTTCGATTCCCGAGGATATTCCAAGGCTACCCGCTCGATACCTCGTCGGGAAGGGTCGCCCCGGGGCGGCGGGGACGGCTGCCAATGACACCGGCGAAGGCGGCGGCTATTCTTGGAGGTCGCCGGCCTGCTCAATCCGGGAAGTCGCCGCGACGAACCACGAGGGAGAGATCACGATGCCTTCCGCCCGCCCACTGATGGGCTTCGCCCTGATATGGTCCACCACCGCCTCGGCCCAGTCCCAGGTCCACCGGTCCGTGCTCTACGACTTCCGAGCCGTGCCGGTGGTCGAAGGGTTCCGCCAACCCTGGTCGATGGCCTTCCTGCCGGGCGGCGACATGCTGGTGACCGAAAAAGGCGGCCAGCTCAGGATGGTCCGAGGTGGCAAGCTGCTGCCGACCCCGATCGCGGGCGTGCCAGCCGTCCTGGCTCGCGGCCAGGGGGGCCTGCTCGACGTGGTGCTACATCCCAACTTCGCCAGCAATCGGCTGGTCTATCTGAGCTATTCCAAGCCCATCGGCGATAGCACTACCGCGACCACCGCCATCGGCCGAGGCCGGCTCGAGGGCGACCGGCTCGCCGACTTCAAGGACATCTTCGTCGGGCAAACCCGCGGGGCGCCGGGCCACTATGGCTCCCGGATCGCCTTCGACAAGAACGGACTGCTCTACTTCTCGATCGGCGACCGGATGGTCGCGCCCACGGGCGACCTGGCCGCCCATCCCGCCCAGAGCCTCGCCAACCACCAAGGGAAGATCCTCAGAATCCACGACGACGGGCGGGCGCCGGCGGATAACCCATTCGTCGGCAAGGACGGAGCGAAGCCGGAGATCTTCAGCTACGGCCATCGCAACCCGCAGGCCCTCGCGGTGCACCCGGAAACCGGCGACGTCTGGGCCACCGAACACGGTCCCCAGGGCGGCGACGAGCTGAACCTGATCCGGCCGGGACTCAACTACGGGTGGCCGGTGATCGGCTATGGGGTCAACTACGGCAGCGGCAGCGCGATCCACAAAGGCACCCATCAGACGGGGATGGAACAGCCGGTGGTCTTCTGGGTGCCGTCGATCGGGATCTCCGGCATCACCATCTACACCGGCGACAAGTTCCCGGCGTGGAAGGGGAGTGTCTTCGTCGGGGGGCTGAGCGGCGAGCAACTCGGCCGGCTCACCCTCGACGGGCAGAAAGCCGAGTTGGCCGAGACGATCTTCCGGCATCAGGGCCGGATCCGTGACGTGCGCCAAGGACCTGACGGCTTCCTCTACCTCGCGATCGACGACACCCAGAAGGCAACCGCGATTCTCCGGCTCGAGCCAATCGGACGGCGCTAGCCGCAGCGCTCGCCGACCAACACCATGGCAAGCAAGCCGATCGGCGCGACGGGTTTCGACCGGTCGCTGGTCGAGGGGCCGATCGGTCCGGCGGTCTGGAAGCTGGCCTGGCCCACGATGCTCCAGAACATCTTCGGGGGCCTCCAGGGCATGGTCGACCACGCCATGGTCGGCCACTACGTCGGCTTCACCGGCAACGCCGCCATCGGGGTCTCCTGGCAGATCTTCCTCGTGGTCATGGTGTTCATCAGCTCGCTGTTCACCGGGATGGGGGTACTGGTGGCTCGGTTCGCGGGCGCCGGAGACGCTGCCAAGGCCAACCGAACGGTGTACCAGGCGTTCCTGACCTCGACAGCGATCTCGTTGCTGATTCTCGCCCCGGTCGGCTATCTCCTCTCACCCACCTTGCTCCAATTCGTCAAAGCCACGCCGGAGGTCCGGGCCGAGGCGCTCCCGTACCTCCGAACGATGTTCGTGTTCAGTTTCGGGATGCTGACCTTCTTCATGTTGGGAGGCGCCCTGCGGTCCGCGGGCGATGCCAAGACGCCGCTCCGGTATGGCATCGCCCTCACCGTGCTCAACATCGTGCTCAACGTGATCTTCATCGCCGGCCTGGGCCCGATCCCCGCCCTCGGAACCGCTGGCGCCGCCGTCGGCACGGTGCTCGCGGGCGGGATTCTCTCGGTGGTGGCCTTTCACCGACTGGTGACCGGCAAATGGGTGGTCGGGTTCCCGAAGCACGAGAGCTGGAGGCCCGATTGGGACGTGATCCGGTCGCTGTTCCGATTCGGGCTGCCCACCGGACTCCAGGGGGTGGCCATGAACGTCGGCGGGGTGCTCCTCCTCCGGTACATCGGATCGCTGGAGCAGAGCGCCGAAGCGCAAGCGGCCTATTCGGTGGGATACGGTCAGCTCTTCTCGCTGATCATCTGGACTTCGGTCGGGCTGATGGGAGCGACCGGTGCCGTCGTCGGCCAGAACCTCGGAGCCAGGCACCCCGAACGAGCCATCGAAGCGGTGTCGGTTTCGGCCCGGGTGGGGCTGATGGTCGCCGCCGTGATCGGCCTGCTCTTCCTGGTCATCCCCCGCCTCCTGCTCGAGGTCTTCGGGATGACCGACCCGACCGCCGTCGGCCTGGCCGTTCGTCTTCTCCAGGTCCTCGCGGTATCCGGGTTCTTCATCTCACTGGCGTTGGTCTATACTGGCGGGCTTCAGGGAGCCGGTGACACCAAGAGCCCATTCTACATTTCGCTTTTGTCGCAGATCCTGGTGCCGTTAGGCGGCCTTGCCGTGGTCGCCACCATCCGCCCCTTGGTGCCGCTCGACGTCTGGCTCGCGATCTTGCTCGGCCACATCACCCGGGCGGCCCTCAGCATCACCCGCTTCCGCCAAGGTCGGTGGCGGACGATCGCGGTCGACATCAGGGGACACTAGATGCTGTCCGACGATCGCGCCCGGCGCGCTCTGGCGGCCTTGCGCCGGTTCCCCTGTCGGACACTCGGGCGCTATCCGACGCCGATCGACCCGCTCGATCGTTTCGGGCGCCGGGCCGGCATCCCTCAACGGCTGTTCGTCAAACGGGACGATGCCATCAGCTTTGGGTTCGGCGGCAACAAGGTCCGCAAGCTCCAGTACGTCCTTCCCTCGATCGTCGCCAGTGGCGCCGACACGGTGATCACCTGCGGCGGCGTCCAGTCGAACCACGTCAGGGCAACCGCCGCCGCCGCCACCGCGGCGGGTCTCGATTGCCACGTCGTCGTCAACGGAACCGCGCCCACTCCGCCGACCGGAAACGCCCTGCTCGATCGGCTCTATGGCGCCACCTTCGAGTATGTCTCGGCTCGCGAGGAGCGCGCCCCCGCGATGGAACGGGCCGCGGCGCGGCTTCGAGCCGAGGGCAGACGACCCGCGATCGTCCCGTTGGGAGCCTCCACCCCACACGGTGCCCTCGGCTACGTCGCGGCGATCGGCGAGATGCTCGACCAAGGACTCCGACCGGACCTCATCGTGCACGCCTGCTCCTCGGGCGGGACCTCGGCCGGACTCCTCGCCGGCTGCGCGGTCCATGGTCTCGACGCGGCGGTGATCGGGATCAGCGCCGATGATCCGCCCGCGGCCGTCGAAACGGCTGTCCGAAGCATTCTCCGCGGCCTCGGCGAGTTGCTGGAGATCGGTCCCGCGCTCGAGTCCTCCATCCGGGTCCAGGTCGACGACGCCTTCGTGGGGCCGGGCTACGGCGAACCGACCCCGGCATCCCGCGAAGCGGCCGAGTTGATGGCCCGCGCCGAGGCAATCGTGGTCGACCACAGTTACACCGCCAAGGCCACGGCGGGATTGCTGGACTATTGCCGGAGCCGCAGGATCGGGGCGGATGCCACGGTGCTGTTCTGGCATACCGGCGGACAGGTCGCCCTGTTCGCATGACCGAGTTCGCCGACGGGATCGAGATCGGACCCGACTTCGTTCGGTTCAGCCAGCGGGACGACATCTTCAGCCGCGCGGATTGGGATCCCGAGGTCGCCGGCCCGAAGGCGGACGCGTTCTACCAGGGCTATTTCATGGCGGGCGCGAAAGCGCGGCCAGTCGAGGGGTTCACCCTTCGCGACTACGCCCTTCGAAACGCCTCCTGGCACATCGCGGACGTCTTTTCCGACCTCCGGCGCGGCGACGGCCGGCATGAAGGGTTCACCGACCTCTTCACCGCCCACCGTCCCGGCTCGGCGGCGCTGGCCGATCTGCCGGCGCCCGCTCGACTGACGGCCGAGATCAAGCAAATCGCCAGGTTGTTCGGGGCCGATCTGGTGGGGATTGCCCGCTCCGATCCTCGCTGGATCTACCGCGAGAGCTATCGCCGCGCCTCGCACTCGGCCGTCCCCAACGCTCTCCCCGAGGACCTGCCCTATGCGATCGTCATCGGCAAGGGCATGGATTGGAGCCTCACCGAGACGGTGCCCTCCGCCCTGGCCGGCGCTGCGACCGGCCTGGCTTACTCCCGCGACGCAACGACCCTGGTCGCCTTGGCCCAGTACATCCGGAATCTCGGGTACCGAGCCGAGGCCAGCATGAACGACTCCGCGCTGGCGATACCCCTGGCCATTCAGGCTGGGCTGGGAGAGTATGGGAGGAACGGCCTGCTGATCACACCCGAGTTCGGTCCTCGGCTTCGGCTCGGGAAAGTGTTCACCGACTTGCCGCTGGAGCCGGACCGACCGAAGCGTTTCGGCGTCAAGCAGTTCTGCGACCGGTGCCGCCGATGCGCGGAGGCCTGTCCCGTCAAGGCCATTCCCTTCGACGCCCCCGCCGCCACGGTCCACGATCGCTCGAACCTGATCGGTGTCACCAAGTGGACCGTGCACGCCGCGAAGTGCTTCGGGTTCTGGGTCAATCAGAACTCGGACTGCTCGATCTGCATCCGGGTCTGCCCTTACAATCGAGACTACTCGCGGTGGTATCACCGGCTCTGGCGGGCGACCGCGGCCACCTGGATGCGCGGGATCCTGCTGTGGGTCGAGCGCCGGCTCGGCCGCGGCGAACGGCGGCCGGCCGGGTGGTGGTGGAAGCGGCTCGGTTCGCCTAACGAGTGACGACCGGGAACTCGACCCGGGACCAGCGCCGCCGGGGGGATGGCGATCGAACGGGCGGGCTGGGCCTCGAGGGGACCGACCAGGCCTGCCCCGGCGATCCATGCCCGCCACCGTGGCTTCCTCCACGGTCCTCGGTTGCAGTCTTATCTTGATGACTTCGCCTGGGAGTGACCGCAAATGCCGCTGACCGATGAGGAGCTACGCGCCGTGCTCGCGCGCGCGGAGGAGATCGACCGCGCATCTCGGACCGGCGCGGAGTGGAAAGCCGAGGTCGCGGCGGTCGTCAGTGCGGCCCAAGAGGTCGGCTTCTCGCGCCAGGCGGTCGAGCGCGCCCTCACGGAACAGCTCGACCTCCCGACCGCCCCCCTCGAGCCAGGCTCGCTGGTTTGGGCGCGCTCCGCCGACGAGAAGTACTACGTGGCCAAGGTGATATCAGGGTCCGAAGATGGGACGCACGTGCGATTCTTGCGCGGGAGCGAGCACTCCGTGGGACCACACGAGCTCCGCCGATGCTCCTTCATTCCCGGCGAGCGCGTCATCGTCGACTGGCCCATGTGGGGAGAATGGACCTGCTCGGTTATCTCCTACAGCGCCGAGAGCGGAATCGTCACCGTCAACGACGGTTGGGGGGAGACCCGAACCTTCCCGATCAGCGAGGTCTGGCTCGCTCCGCGCAAGGCAGATGGGGCTTCCGCTCGTAAACGGGCCTATGCTATTCTGGCCGTTGGTGGCATGATCGGCGCCGTAATCGGCTCCCTCGTCACGGCACTGGTCCGCTGACGCGCTCAGCGCCGCCTCGACCCCTTTGGAGATCGGCTCGATCGGCGGCGGCTCGACCTTCAAGGGGTTGTTGCCTGGATGGGTTGTGGGCGAAGGAATCCTATCGCGGTGGTATCACCGCCTCTGGCCGGCGACCGCGGCCACCTGGATGCGCGGGATCCTGCCGTGGGTCGAGCACCGGTTCGGCCGCGGCGAACGGCGGCCGGCCGGGTGGTGGTGGAGGCGGCTCGGTTCGCCTAACGAGTGACGACCGGGAGCTCGACCCGGCACCTCGCCCGGTGGTGGTACAACAGCCCACCGGTCGGCGTCTGCCCAGACCGTCGATGGCCGCCGCCGGGCCGGCAGCGGGAATCGGCTCCTCGCCGCGGCCCGGTCACGGTTGGCTGCCATGGACCCGGAGAGGCCGAGCCCCACCTATTTTCCCTCCGATGACCAGCACCCCTGGCCGCCGGCCCACCCCTCGCCACCGGTTCGTCGCCGCCACGGCGCTGGAAGAGCGGCTTCGACTCGGCGCCGCCTGCCCCCACCGTCCAACGACTCGCTGAGGCATCGATGCTCACTTTCATGACCGCCCTGTTCCTGACCGCGCCGAATCCCGACCTGCTGGTCTCGGCCGACTGGTTGGCCAGCAACCGCAGCGCACCTAACGTCGTCGTGCTGCACGTGACCCGCGACGAAGCCGAATACCGGCGGGCCCACATCCCGGGCGCGAGATACCTCCCGGCGCGCGCGCTTTGGATCACGACCGGCCCCGGAGTCGAATTGCCCCCGGCGGCGCAGATCGACTCCTTGTTCGAGTCCTTGGGTGTCTCCGACCGGTCGCGGGTCATCCTCTACGGCGACACCTGGACCACGCCCCGGGCCTTTCTGGCCCTGGACTACATCGGCCTGGGCGACCGCGCCGCCATCCTGAACGGCGGCCTCGGCGCCTGGATGGCCGGCGGCCGAGCCGCCGAGTCCGACGAAGGTCACCGGGCCGAACGAACCGGCTCGATTACCCCGACCCTCCGGCCCGACGTCGTCGCCGATGCCGCCTGGATCAAGGCTCGCTTGGACGACCCCACCGTCGCCCTGATCGACGGACGCACCAAACCGGAATACGACGGCACCACCGAGGCGGAGCGGCTTCCCCGCTACGGACACATTCCCCGCGCGGGCCACCTGGCCTGGACCGAGACCTTTCGGGCGCCGAGCGCGGCCGACAGCGGCCGAGCCACGGAACTCCTCGACATCCCGGCGTTGATCGCGCTCTTCGCCCAGGCTGGGGGAACCGGCACCAAGCAGATCGTCACCTACTGCACTGTCGGGTTACGAGCCAGCCACCTCTACTTCGTCGCCCGACTGCTCGGCCACCGCCCGAAGATCTACGACGGGTCGATGCGCGACTGGAGCGCCCAGCCCGACCTGCCGATGGTTGGCCCTCCGGCGAAGCCGCCGGCCTCCGACGAGCGCCGCCCATTCCAGGCATCCGACGAGCGCCGCCCATTCCAGGCATCGGTCGACTGGCTCCATCAGCACGGCGACGACCCCGGCGTGGTGGTGCTCCACGTCGATCGCGCTCGCGCCGGCTACGACTCGGTTCACGTCGCTCAGTCCCGCTTCGTTCCCATGAGCGCCTTCGTGGTGGAGAAGGACGGCGTGCCGACCGAGCTTCCCCCGCCGGACCGGCTCGACTCGCTGCTCGAGTCGCTCGGGATCGGCGATGACACCCGACACATCGTGCTCACCGGCGAGGTGCTCGCCGCCTCGCGGCTCTTCTTCACCCTCGACTATCTCGGCCTGAGCGATCGGGTCCGGTGGCTCGACGGCGGCGTCAAGGCGTGGAGCGCGGGAGGGCATCCGGTCAGTTCCACGGCGTCGCCGGGTGCGCGAGGCTCGCTGTCGGCGGTGCCCCGGCCCGAGTTGGTGGTCACCGCGGATCAGGTGGCCCGGTTGGTCCGGGACCCTGGGTATGCCGTGGTCGACGCCCGCAAGCCGGAGGAGTTCGCCGGGACCGCCAAGGAGGAAGGCGTCGAGCGCCCCGGTCACATCCCCGGCAGTATCAACGTCGATTGGACTAGGTTGTGGGACGGCTATTCGCTCAAGCCAGCCGCCGAGATCGACGCGATCTTGCGGGCGGCCGGGGTGAAGCCTGGCCAGACGATCGTGACCCTATGCCGGGTGGGGACCCGAGCCAGCGCGCTGTACCTCGCGGCCCGCGTCGCGGGGTATCGAACCGTGATGTATGATGGGTCGATGATCGACTGGAGCCGGAGGGCCGACCTTCCGGTCGCGACCGGTCAGTCGGCGGCCGGCCGCTCCAGGTAGCTTCGAACCCGCCAGCGGCGACCTTCTTGGTAGAGCACCATCACGAAGGTCCCGCTGACGTCGCGGCCGGCCTCGCCGGGACCGTCGAGCCGATATCCCATCCGGCCGAGGTAATAAGCCAGTCCGCCGCTCGCGGTGAAGTCGAGCAAACTCGCATGGTAGCCCCGAATCCGGCTCAGCCGGCTGGTGAGGCTGTCGGCGACCGCGTCGCGGCCCTGGACGTAGTAGCCCTCGATCGGGGCGTAGAGCCCATCCGCGGTGAACAGGCGGGTCAATTTCTTGACGTCGCCGCCGCGGAGGTGATCGTGCCACTCCGCCAACACCGCCTTCACGTCGGTGTAAGTCGCCTCGAGATACTCGCTGCGGGCCCGCGACCCGTTAGGCAGCTCGCTCCCGGGAATCTGAGCCTCGGCGCGCCACCCGGCCGCCGCGAGCAGCGACAGGGCAACCGGGACGAATCGGGATCGGAATCCTGGTCGGGGCATGTTCATGGGACGGTCAGTCTACCCCGTCCACCTCTCGAAGACAAGAAACCGGCCCAGGCAACACCCCTGAAGGTCGAGCCGCCGACGATCGAGCCGATCTGCGAAGCGGTCGAAACAAACCCTGAGGTTGAGCGGGCCGGACTCACTGGAGCCGGGCACTGAACCGTTCGAGGAACTCGCGCTCCGACGCCGTCAGGCTGGCCACACCGGTCGCCCCGATCTTGTCGAGGATCCGGTCCAGCTCGGCCCGGTTGACCTCGTGCAGTTCCTCCCGGCGGATTCGCGACCAGCGCTCCATCGCCTTGGAAGCGGTCTCCATCCGGGGCACCGAGGGCCGTGCCTTGCGCTGCCACTCGCGCAGCGGAGCCTGCTGGCGCGCCTCGAGCCAACGAAGGAACAAGAACCCCCCGAGGAAACCACCCAGATGGGCGAAGTGGGCCACGTTCCCGCCCCCACGCACCCCCATCCACAGCGACACCACCGTCATGATCAACACCAGCCACCGCGCCTCGATCGGGATGATCCCCCAAATGTGAATCGGCTGGCGGGGCCAGAAATAGGCGAACCCCAGCTGCACCCCGAAGACTCCGCCGGAAGCCCCGACCAACACCCCGACGCCACCCATCGGCATCGCCGAAAAAATCAGCCAGCAGAGGCCTCCGACGATGCCGCTGATCAGATAGAGCTGAAGAAAGTGGCGGCCCCCCAGCCGGCTCTCGAGGATCGGTCCGAAGAAGAACAACCCCAGCATGTTCCAGAAGATGTGCCCGAAATTGCCGGGGGCGTGGAGGAACATGTAGCTGGCGAACGACCAGGGCCGAAACCAGGCGTTGGGACCGTACAGCGCAAACAGGGTCTCAAGTAGGTTAGGAATCGAGATCTGGATTAGATAAACCGCGCCGGTGGCGATGACGATGCGGAGGACCCAGGGCGTCACGTGGTCGGCCGATGGGTGCTGGGGTAATCGACGATGTGCTCCCACTCGCCCGCGTCCGACCGGGCCACCACGGCCACGACCGGCTCGGTGTCGCTGCGATTGTAAACCTCGTGGGGGACCCCGGGCTCGATGAAGATGAAATCCCCCGCTTCGTTGTCGACCACCTGGGCCAGTCCTTCGCCGTAGGCGTGGCGGACCCGCCCCGCCAGGATGTACAGCATCACCTCGAAGTCGACATGGATGTGGGCGAAGGCGATGGCCCCCGGTGGCACCGTGGCGACGTTCATCGACAGCTGCTTGGCCCCGACGTTGCCCGCCGAGAGACCGGCCCGGTACTGAATCCCGTTCCAGGCCCGACAGATCGCGCTGTTACGCAGAACGTGAATCCCAGCGCCCAGCTCCGCGGCCGGGATCGACGGTGTCACCATGCCAAACCTCCAGATTGCTCTTCCGAGGGGCTAATTTAGCCCGGGCCGGGTCCCGCCGCAGACCCCTCTCGAGGAGTTCATCGCCGTGCCAGTTTCCGCTTGCCGAATCCGCCGCCCGGACCGCCCCGGCTCCGCTCTGCGCCCGCGGCCGCGTCTGGGCCGGCGGCTTCTGCCGAAGCTGGGCCCCGCATTGGCCGCCACCGTCCTCGGACTTGGCACCGTGGCCTCCGCCCAAACCGCGGTGCAGATCCCGGTCCGCAGTTTCCGCGAGCTGGTCAAGGAGCCGGTTCGGATCGCGGGGGGCTTCGGTTCCGGCCTGGCGCTCGACCCTCGCACCGGCGACTGGCTCCTCCTCACCGACCGAGGCCCCAATTACGAGGTCGGCCCGGATGCCAAGGTGTTCCCGGTGCCCGATTTTGCCCCGATGGTCGGCCGGTTCAGACTCGTCGGTTCGGGAACCAGCCGGCGCCTGGACCTGATCGGCCGAATTCGGCTTCGGCGGCAGAACGGAGTGCCGTTGAGTGGCCTCCCCCGACCGGCCGGACCCGGCGCTACCGGCGAACGGGCCGTCTCGGCCAGTGGCGGCCCGCTCACCGCTGACGAGGCCGGCATCGACCCCGAGGGCATTCACGCCTTGGGGGACGGGACCTTCTGGGTCGCCGAGGAATACGGGCCGAGTCTGATCCACTTCGGGGTCGACGGTCGGGAACAGAGCCGGGTCGACCCGATCGGCGGCGGCTTGCCCGGGGTGCTGGCCAACCGGCGCCCCAATCGGGGATTCGAGGGACTGACCGGCGACCTCGGGGGTAACCGATTGATCGCCATCCTTCAGTCGCCGCTCGACAACCCCACAGCCGCGGGTCGGACCTCCCGCTGGACCCGTATAGTCGTCTATCACCCTCATGCCAAGACGACCGAGCAGTTCCTCTATCCGCTCGACCACCCTGACCACTTTGTCGGCGATCTCACCCTGTTGCCGGACGGGTCCCTGCTGGTGATCGAGAACGATGGCTCTCCGCCATCCCCGAGGAGTCATCGCCGGATTCTCCGGGCCCGCCTCGAGGGAGCTACCGACATTGGGCGGCAGCCCGAGCCACCGGTCGAGACGCTGGACTCAGCCGGGTTGGCGAAGCGGCGCGTGATCCCCGTGGCGAAGACCCTCGTGGTGGACCTCGCGACCCTGGGATATCGTCACGACAAACCCGAGGGAATTGTCGCCCTGAGCCCAACCGAAATCGCCATCATCAACGACGATGACTTCGGGATCGCGGCGGGACCCTCGGGTCAGGCTGTGCCCAAGAAGGTTCTCGGCAACACCGGCCCAGTCGATCAGAACCGCCTCTGGCTGATTCGGCTGCCGGAACCTCTCTGGCCCAAGCCGGCTCGCTAACGGCCCCTTAGAAACCGGCGGTGGAATCGCGCTCCCAGAAGGCCTCGAGGTACTTCTTGAGCTCGGCCAGCCCTTCACGCTCGGCCCGGATGTCCCTATCCTCTTGATAATCAAAGACTTCCGGCATGGCATCGGACCAGAATCAACCGGGCTGCCCGGGGATTACCTTCCCGGGCGCGATTCGAACCCCATCTGCAACCCTGATTTGGATTTGGGCATCTTTACGGTCGTGCCGACAGGAACCCTGACAATGGAAGCGTACCGGCTGGCGGACGCTGAGGTCGTGCTGCCCCGGCTCCGAGCCGGCGACCCGGCGGCTCAGGAGGCGCTTTACCGGGCCTTCGAGTCTCCCGTCTATAACTTGGCCCGTCGCATCTGCCGAACCACCGAGGACGCCGAGGATGTCCTCCAAGAGACCTTCTTCGAGGTCTTCCGCAGCATCGGTCAGTTCCGCGGTGACGGCAGTCTCTGGGGTTGGGTTCGCACCGTGGCATCGAGCAAAGCCCTGATGCGGCTTCGCCGTAACAAGTACCGCGACACCGACGAGCTGCACGACGAGGTTGGACCGGCTCGAGGCGAGGACACCGCGCTCATCATGGACCTCGAAGCAGCCCTCGAGCGCCTCTCGGATACCTCGCGCGCCGTGGTCTGGCTCCACGACGTCGAGGGCTACACCCACGAAGAAATCGCCGCGATGATGGATCGAACCGTCAGCTTTTCGAAATCGCAGTTGGCTCGGGCTCACGCCCGGCTGCGCCGCTGGCTGGGCGAAGGAGCGAGCGTATGACTCACTTGAGCATGGAGCAATTGCTGGCCGCCCGAGAGCCCGGGCTCGAGCCCGGTGTCCAGGCGGTTCGGGACCACTTGGCCGGCTGCGACCACTGCCGTGCCGAGGCCGATCGCATCGATCAACGGATCGCTCGCCTCAAGGCGCTTCCGACCCTCCGTCCCGCCCGCGATCATTTCGGTGCCGTCCGGTTCCGGACGGCCCGCGAGCGCCGGACTCGCCAAGCGAAACGTCTTGGCTCAGTCGGGTTGGCCCTCGCGGCGTCGGTCCTGCTGGCGGTCGCCTCGAGCCGGCCTTCCCAGCCCGCCGAACGCCAACTGATCGCCGCGGACCCCGAGTTGGCCGAGATGATGAGCCGCTCCCGGGAGCTGGAGCGGGCGCTGGAGCGATTCGATCCGGATCGGTCGGTGGTCAACGGCCGAATGGTTGGCATCACGGCCACGTTGGAGAGCAGGCTCGCGGACTTGGATCGGCAGATCGAGGTCGTCGACCTGATGGAGTCGTCGGTCCGGCAGCGACAGGCGGTGAGATTGTGGCGCGAGCGGGTCGGGCTGCTCGACGCATTGGTGGATGTCCACCTCACAGGTGCCCGTTACGTGGGGTTCTAACGACCCCAAGGAGTGATAGCAGGATGTTCCGTACCATTCTTTTGGTGGCCAGCGGACTGGCCGTGGCGCTGCCGCTGGTGGCGCAGGATCGGGAGCGGGTTCGGGTTCGATCCGCCGAACCTCAGGCCCGCGTCTGGATCAATGGCGAAGAGGTCGATCCGATGCAATGGGTCGCCAGTCGCCGGGCTCGGCTCGGAATCACCGTCGACATGCGAGCCTCGGAGAACGACTCGATCGGCGCCACGATCTCGTCGGTCACTCCGGGCGGGCCCGCCTCCAAGGCCGGTCTTCGCTCGGGCGACATCGTCACCAAGCTCGACGGCAAATCGATGGTCCGCGGCGAACGCGAGCAGGTCCGCCGCAATCGCGACGACGACGAGGACCTCGACGACGAGTCGCTCCCGGCGCTTCGGCTGATCGAGACGGTATCGAAGCTCGAGCCCGGGGATACGGTTGCCGTAGAGTACCGCCGTGGTCGGGAGACCCGGACCGCGTCGGTGGTCACTTCGTCCGAGCGCCAGCTGGCTGCCCGGAGCTTCGGCGACGGCAATTTTGTCTTCACCGTCCCGGAAATCGAAGGCCGGGTCTCGATGCCCCGAGTCAGGGCGCCGCGTCTTCTCGCCGGGCCGGGAGGACGCTCCGGTTTTGCTTTCAGCTTCGGCGGGCCGTTGGCTGACCTCGAATTGGCCCCGATGAACGAAAACCTCGGCAGCTACTTCGGAACGAACCAGGGTGTTCTGGTGATCGATGCCCCCGCCGAGAACAGCTTCGGGCTCAAGGGTGGCGACGTCATCATGAGCGTCGACGGCCGGCAGGCCCGCGGCCCCTCGAGTCTCCTTCGGATCCTGCAAACCTACGACGACGGCGACGTGGTCAAGCTCGAGATCATGCGTAACAAGGCGCGCCAGACGATCAGCTCCAAGCTCGACAAGCGAGAGGACGAGTAGGTCCGACGCCTGATCGTCCCGTGCCGCTGCAGAGGGACCGGCCCATCCGGTCCCTCTGTCGTTTAGATTGCCGCCGTGTACCGCACTGATCTGGCTCGCATTCACCACGAGGGGTTCGGGGGCTTCGCTCGACGGGCCGCGCCCGGCCTGCTCGCGATCCTGCGAACCAGCAACATCCGTCCCGGCTCGCTGGTCGTCGATCTCGGGTGCGGCTCGGGAATCTGGCCGGCACGCCTCGACCTAGCCGGCTACCGGGCCATCGGCATCGACCAGTCCCGTGCCTTCGTCCGTCTCGCCCGAACGGTGGCGCCTCGATGCCAACTGCGAGTCGGCTCGGTCCATCGAGTGGCGCTGCCTCGCTGCCAAGCCGTGACTGCCCTGGGCGAGGTACTGAGCTACCTGCCCGCGCCGCTCTTTGGGGCGACCTTCCGGCGGGTCGCCCGCGCCCTCACACCCGGTGGCGTGTTCGTGTTCGACATCATGATCGGGCAGCCTCACCCCGCCAACTATCGCAATTGGATCGCCTCCGGGCGGTGGGCGGTGGGCGTCGCCGTTAGGGAGAACCCGGCCCGAACCAGACTGGTCCGCCAGATCGACACGTTCTGGCGAGAAGGGCGCGGATACCGGCGCCGCCGGGAGATCCACCGCTTGCGCTTGGCCAACCCCAGGGACGTGCGTGCCGGGTTGCGCGCGACCGGTTTCCGTTGCCGAACCGTCACCGGCTATGGCCGATACCCGCTGGCGCCCGGTCGTCTCGGCTTCGTCGCCATCAAGCGGGCCTGAGGATGACACCTGTCCCGGCGAAACCGCGCCGATCGTGGATTCGGCGAAGCGACGAACGGCCAGGAGAGCTCCGACTCGCCGCCCTCCGACTGTTCGCCAGCCGAGGTTTCGGGGCGACTCGAATCGAGGATCTGGCCAAGGCGGCGGGCGTGACCGTCGGTACCGTGTACCGCTATTTCCGAGACAAGGACGCCCTCCTCGCGAACATCGTCGACGAGCTCGCCGTTCCACTGGTCGCGGTCGGCCGGTACCAGACCGTTGCCGCCCTGGCCGAAGCGGTCTGGTCGGCATCGCGGACCGAACCGCATTGCTTTTTGCTGCGGTTGATGATTGCCGAGAGCCGAAACGTCCCGACGCTGCTGGCGCGGTACCGGACTCGGGCCATTGAACCCGTGGAGCGAGAGTTGGCCCAGCTCATTAGCGGCTCCGAACAGGCCGGCGATCCGTTGCTGGCGGCCCGGGCCCTCCTCGGCGGTCTTCTCGGCGCGAGCCTCCTCGCCGACCAGCGAGAACCCCTGGTCCCCCAGCTCAGCCCAACGACGGATACCATCCCGCTTCTGCTTGGCAGTTTTCGCCCGCTACCGCCACCGCGCCATCCGGCCGCACCGGAGCCCGCTCGGACCACCGGCCCCCTGCCACCGGACGCGTGGTGATCCGAGTCATCCTGGCTCTGCTCGCGGCCTTCCCCTGTGCGCTCGCCGCCCAAGGATTGCCGCCTTACCTGCCCACGAATCCGCTCTTGCTGTCCCGGAGTCCCCTCTTCTTCCAGCCGTACGTCGATGCCACCAAGCGCTGGGAGCTTCGTGTCTTGACCGACTACGCCAGCCTGGTCGAATTCGCCGAGGTGGAACGGGCTTCGATGGTGATCGATGCCGAGCTGCTTCGGGTCGAAACCACGATCACCGGCAACTTCGGCGACGCCTTTGTCGCGATATCCGGCAGCTTCAACGGCGCCTACGACGGATTCATGGATGGCTTTCTCGATTGGTACCACCGGATCACCGGGCTCAGAGTCAAGGCCCGTGAGGTCTTGCCGAAGAACGAGTACGATTACACCATCGCCCTGCCGACCGGCGACAGCGTCAGCCGACCGGCGTCATCCGGCTTTGTCGGTGACCTCCGGATGACCGCGGGACACCGCCACACCCGTCATTGGCAAACCGCGCTTTCGGTGACCTTGCCCACCGGGCCTGCCGGATTCGGACGAGAAGCACCTTCGGTGAGCGCCGTCACGACGGTGCGGAGCACTCCCACCCGCCCGCTGGTGGCCGAGTTTTCGGCGGGGGTGGGGTACACCCCCGCCAAGGGCCGGCTCAGGCAGTTTCAGGAAACCGACTTTCATCACCTGAGCGGGGGGCTCAGATATCGTTTCTGGGGGAGACAGGCGGCGTTCGTGAACCTGTTCTACCAGTCGGCGAGCTACCAGGGCACCACGATGCGAACCATGGACCAGCGTGAACTGACGCTGGACTATGGCTTCCTGCTGAAAGCGAAGAAGGGACCGGAGTGGTTCCTCGGGATGACCGAGGACCTCGAGCCCAAGGGCCCCGCCAGCGACCTCTCGCTCAGGATTGGGGCGCGCTGGTAGCCAGGAACTGGTCCAGCTGGGCGTACAACATGTCCTTTGCCCGTTGCTCCCGCAGGTTGAGCCCGTAGTGGTTGATCAGTTGTTGCTGGAGCTTGAGCCATTCCCCCCAGCAGATGTTGCAGACCTCGGCAAGGAGCCGGTCCCCTCGCTCGTTGGGGAACGGTTTGAAGGGAATTGGCGCGCGGGTCTGTTTGCAGCGAACGCAGGTGACATCGGCCATACCCAAAATGTAGCCGGGTCGCGGCTAGTCTCCGCTTCGGAGGGCCTTGACCCCACTTGCCGTGCCAAGTCCGGCACCAAGCCCGAGCATGGCGGCGGTGAACCCGGTGATCAGCGGGAGAATGGTCAGCGGGAGGGCCACGATCGCGGTACCGACGGCGGCGAGCACCGGTACGACCGGCGAGCGAATCGCGTCGACGAAGCGCAGCCGCCGCCTGACGAAGCCGCGGGCAAAGCCGAATGCGAAGACTGCCCCGGTCAGCGCGATCGCCCAGCGATAGCATCTCGAACACAACTCCTCCTGTCCTGGATTCCCAGGCGTTAGGGCTTCCCTGTACGACGCGAAAAAGTCGTCAGTTTCAGTTAATCCGCGGGGCCTCCTGCCGATACTAGCTCTCACGGCGACGAGCCCGGTCGCCCGCTCGGGGCGTCCCCGCGAGCGCAAACTGCAACCGTATGCCCCGAAAGAACTTACCGTTCGATCGGCAGGGAGCCAACCGGATGCCGAAACACCCCACAGTCGAGATCCCGAACGTCGGAGCGATGGATCACGCGTGGGACGTCCTGGGGCATTGGGAGGTCGAGTTCGAGCTTCCGTTTCATGAGGACTCGATCCCCGGCAAATTGAACGTGACCAGTTGGAAGGAGGCGGAACTCGACCTCGAGCCCTGGGGCGCGGCCGCGGCCGGACTGCCCGAACGGGTCACGCTCGAGCGAGCCAGTCGGGTCCACCTCACCGACGCCGGCGGGGGAGCGCTCCAATGGGTCTACGTCGCTGCCGAAGACGACTGGACCCTCCAGGCTACCCTGTGGCCCGGATCCCTTCACCTCTTCATTCAGCCGACCGCCGAGCCGGACGAACACCTCTTCCGGGCCGTCGCGACTCGGACCCGTGAGTACTACACCCGCAAGTACCCCCTCGTCGGTATTTGAGCCGCGCTCACCATCGCAGCGCTACAGTCCCCCAGGCGAATCCCGAGCCGAAGGCCGTGAGCACCACCAGGTCCCCCGGCTCGATTCGGCTGGCTCTGACGCATTCATCGAGCGCGATCGGAATCGTCGCCGCGGTGGTATTGCCGTACCGCTGAATATTGTTGTACACCTGGGCATCCGAGAGGCCGAGGCCCTTTTGCACCGCCTCGGAAATTCTCAAGTTGGCCTGGTGCGGAATCAGCAGGCTGATGTCCGCCGGAGTGAGGTTGAGCTTGCCCAAGCAGGTCTGGACTGATTCCGGCATCCGTTGGGTGGCGTGTCGGTACACTTCCTTGCCGTCCATCTCGAGAAAGTACCGCCCTTCCTGGTACCGACCTTGATCGATCGTGGGGATGCGGATCGCCCCAGGTTCATCGACCCAGAGTTTCTCCGCCAACCTTCCGTCGGTATGAAGATCGTAGCCGAGGATCCCGCGTTGGGGGTCGTCGCAGGGCCCCAACACCACGGCGCCGGCGCCGTCGGCGAACAGGACCGCGGTATGTCGCCCCCGGGTGCTTACGTCCATCCGGGTGGATTGGACTTCCTGTCCCACCACCAGCACCCGTCGATACACGCCCGCCTTGATGAAGCCATCGGCGATGGCCAGGGCGTACACGAACCCGCTGCACTGCTGGCGGATGTCGATCGCCGGTATCGAGTTGGCGCCCAGGGCCCGTTGAACGAAGACGCCGTTGCCAGGAAGGAAGTGGTCGGGGGTGATCGTGGCGTAGACGATTGCGTCGAGGTCGGTTGCGCCGATTCCGGCCATTTCCAGGGCCGCAACCGCTGCCCTGCGACCGAGCTCCACTCCAGTTTCGCCGGGGCTGATCCAATGCCGCGACTCGATGCCGGTGCGGGTCCGAATCCACTCGTCGGTGGTGTCCATCACCGCTTCGAATTCGCGATTTGGCACCGAGCGCGCCGGCACCGAGCGACCCGTCCCCAAGACGATCGAGTTTGGCATTACGTCCTGATCTGATAGGCGAGCTTGAGGAAGAACCCGTCTTCCCGACGCACCAACCGACGGAAGGTTAGCGTCCGATCGCCGTCGTAGCCAGCGCCATACCCGAGAAAGGCGACCGTCCCCGGCGAGGGCTGAAACGACAAGAGCGCGTCGACCCGGAAATGGTTATCGGCCACGGCCCCGGACGGCGACCCGTCGAAATGGAGGATCTGGCCCGAAGTGGCGTCGCGGAGCGAGTCGCGGCGTTGGGAACGGTACTCGCCGATCACCCGGAAGAAGAAGGCCCGGTTCGGCTGGACTTCGAGCCGGAGTCGGGGGATGATCGTTCGCCCGAACTCGCTGCCGTCACGGAGTCTCGTTAGGCGGGAATAGGTCCCGGTCCCTTCGACTCGGATCCACGGGTGAGGCCGGATCTCCGCTCCGCCCGAAAGCGCCAGCTCCCGTCCCTCGGACGCCTCGGAGAACAAGGCGACCTCCCTCGTCGAGACTCGGAGGCTCCCACTGCCGCGGGACAGGTTCGGGGTGTTGACGTTGAACTGAAACTCGGTCGCGCCGCGGAGCCGATCCGGCCCGACGTAGTCCCGGAACGTCCCACCATCGAGGACCTGCGCTCCCTGGTAGAAATCCGGATTGAAGTCGACGAAGCCGATCCGGGCGCTGAAGCCGTAGCTCCACCCGCCCCGCAGTCGGCCGAAACCGCTGACGCTCTGCTCACCCTCGGTCGGTCGCTCGCTGCCGAACCCCCGGTAGTCCCAGAACCGATTGCCGCCCGCGAAGAGCGTGATCCCCTCGAACAGCCCACCGGTCTTCCCGAAGATGCTCAGCCGTTGGAACACCCGCAGGTGGACGTCGCCGACCCGGGGGACGAAACCCAGGGCGGCGTCGAAGTCCTCGCTGCGGCCCTCGATGGCGTAGCTGAAGCCGTAGGACCGGCCGGTCCGGCCAAGATTGAGCGACCAGTTGGTGCCGGTCCGGTGGGTGGTGTCGTCGGTGATCGACCTGGCCACCGAGGCGCTCAGCGAATACAGCGACCGGATCACGAAACGCGAGTCGGCCCCGAGGACCCGGCTATAGCCTCTGCCGGACGAGCGATCGGTGAAGGTCGCGCCGGCGAGGGAATTCTGGCCGATGTCGGTGCGGACCCTGGTGATGTTGACCAGCGGCCGTTCCCGATGGCCCTCGTCGTCGGTGACGTCATCGACGGCCGTGAGGTGGGCCAGACCGAGCCGTCCGAACTTCCCGGTGATCTTCCCGCCGGCAATCGGATTCGCCACCCGCCTGGTGTACACCAGCGAACCCGGCGTCTGGAACAACTCGATCCCTTCGAGAAAAAACGGGCGACGCTCGGGGAAGAACAGCGCGAACCGTTCGTTGATGGTGACCTGGCCCGCGTCGGCCTCGATTTGACTGAAGTCGGGGTTGATGGTTGCGTCGATGGCGAGGCTCGTCAGGCCGAGCCGGAAGTTCGCGCCGACGTCGGTGGTCGCTCCGGCCCGCGAAAAAACCCCGAGCGTGTCGATTGCGCCGGGCGCGGACGCGGTCACGAACGGTTGCACTTCGGTCACGACGCCTCGACGGATCCCGGTCAGGCCAGTGATCAGGGCGCTTTGCGCCAGGAAGCTGGTGCTCCCGCGCTTGACGTTGGTCCAGGTGTCCTCGAACCCTGATCGCTGAGTCGTCCGGACGACGTTGATACCCCAGGTCAGCTCCTTGCCACCGGGATACCGGAGACTCTTGAACGGGATCCGGACCTCGACGACGTAGCCGCTGTCGGAGATCCGGCCCTTCGAGGCGTAGAGGTAATCGGGGCTCCGGTCGAAGCTGGTTGCCTGCCCGAAGCCACCGCCACCGCCGCCACCACCGCCACCACCGCGGCCGCCGCCGCCGCCACCACCGCCGCTTCCTTCGGTCCGGACCCCGTCTTCCTGGACTCCGAGCGGATTGACCCCGAACGCGAACGCCCGGCGCCGGTCGTTGAAGGTGTCGAGGTAGATGATGACCCGGTCGTCTTCGTCGATCTTGTCCCGATCCGCCAGCGTCGCCCGAATCGCGCCGGGGTTCCGGTCGCGCGCCACGATCCCGAAGTGCAGCGCGCTCGGACTGTACCAGAGGAGCACCTCGGTGGCCTGATCCGCCGGGCGCTGATCGACCGGTCGATACTGGTGGAAGCCCTCGAGCCTGACGGCCTTCTGCCAGACCGGTTCGTCGAGTCGGCCGTCCACGACGATCGCCGTGTCGATCCGAGGCGCCTGGACCGACGGACGCGCCGCGGCGGGATCGACCGCGATCTGGAGCAGGAAGAACAGCACCTCGAGCCTACTCGTAACGCAAGGCGTCGATCGTGTTCAGATTCGCGGCGCGCCGGGCGGGCCACAACCCGAAGAACAAGCCGACCAACACGCTGAACGCGAAGGCGAGACCGATCGAGGTCGGCGAGATCAAGGTGTTCCACCCCGCGAACTTCGACATCGCCCGGGCACTGCCGGCACCGACCAGAATCCCGAACACGCCTCCCATGAGACAGAGCACCACGGCCTCGACCAGGAACTGGCTCATGATGTTCAGTTTGGTCGCCCCCAAGGCCCGACGAACCCCGATTTCGCGAGTCCGTTCGGTGACCGAAACCAGCATGATGTTCATGATCCCGATCCCGCCGACGATCAGCGAAACCGCCGCGATGCTCGCCAGAAGCAGGCCGAAGATCTCGGTGGTTTGTTGCTGGGTCGCGAGGAATTCCTGTTGATTGCGGATCTGGAAGTCGTTGTCGCCACCGGGGCGGATCTTGTGCTCGCGGCGGAGGATCCGCTCGATCTCCACCATGCCCTGCTCGAGGGGAACCTCTTCCTTCACCTTGAGGCTGATTTGCCGGAGCCGATCGGTTCCCATCAGCCGATACTGCGCGGTACCCAGCGGAATCAGCACCTGCTCATCGGGGTTCATGAAGGCCATTGCCGCGCCCTTCTTGGCCAGCACCCCGATGACCTCGAACACCTGACCCCCGATGTTCACGGCCGTTCCGAGCAGCGCGGCGGCGTTGACGTCGAGCATATCGGGAATCGCATTCCCGAGGACCGCGAATCGCTGCCTCGCCGCGTCGTCGCCCGGTGTGAACATCCGCCCGTATTCGACGGTGAAATTCTTGACCGGCAGGAAGTTCGGCGTGGTACCCACGATACTGACGTTGAAATTCGAGGTGCCTCGTTCGAACGTCATGTTCCGTGACAGTTCCGGCACCACATCACTGATCAGGGTAAGATCTCGCCGGAGGGCATCGGCGTCGTCGACCGTGAGGCTGACCCGAACATCGCTCGATCGGCCACCGAACCAGGATTGGCCCGGGTAGACGCTGAGCACGTTGACGCCCAAGGCGGCGATCCGCTCTTCGACCGCCTTCTGGGCCCCGGCGCCGAGCGCAACGACCGCGATCACCGCGCCCACGCCGATGATGATGCCCAGCATCGTGAGCGCGGCCCGAAGCTTGTTCGCCCGGATGCTGGCGAGCGCGACGTTGATCGTCTCGCCGATGATCATGGCCGGGTCGCGGGCCGCCCGCCCGCGCCTCCCGGGGTCGTGCTGGCGGCGCCGGTCGCGGTGTTGGACCGCATCCCGGGGAGGCCGCCCCCGCCCGTCATGTTTGTGATCCGGGTTCGGAACTCCTCCTGCTGTTGCACCAAGCTGGCGCTCGGAAGGACCAGTACCGAGTCGGTCTCCTCGAGACCGGTGACGACCTCGCTGTAGTCGAGATCGGTCAAGCCGGTCCGGATCATCACCGGGGTCGGCTGGCCGTCTCGGTTGACGAACACGATGTAGTTACCGCCGAACTGGAAATCGCTGCCGCCGGCACCAGGCGGCCGGCCGCCCGGCCTGCCACCGCGCCCGCCGAAGTTCCGCATCAGCTGCTGCATGATCTGCTGTTCCTGGGCGGTCAGCGTGCCGCCCGAGAATCGCTTCCGGAAGATCTCCCGGACCTGGCTCTCGGTCACTCCCTCGGGGAGCTGAATGGTCCGGCCGTCCGGCGTGGTCATCGTGTTGCCGGCGGGCTTGGCGGCGGCCACCGCCGCCCCAGCCGCCTGGGAACCCCGGGCGGAGTCGCCGCCGCCGGCTCGCCGCGTCGCTTGCTCCCTGAGCGAATCGGCCCGGGATTGCGCGGCGGCAAGGAGAGTCTGCAGTTGATCGTCCGGGATGCCCAGGACCCGCGCCGCGGAACTCACGTCCCGCTGGGTTCGAAGGGCGGCATTCGGAATCGCCAGGACGCTGTCTCGCCGACCGATATGAAGCTCGACATCGGCGTTCATGCCCGGTTTGAGCAAACCGCCCCGGTTGTCGATTCGGACCAACACCGGGAACATGGTGACGTTCTGTTGCGTCTCCGCCTGGGGCTCGATCTTGAGCACCTCCCCCTCGAACGGCTGGTTGGGAAACGCATCCACCGTCACCGTGGCGCGAAGGCCCTGGCGGATCTTCCCGATATCGGTTTCGTCCACCAGGGTTCGGACCTGGACCAGGCTCAGATCGGCCATCTTGAGCAACACCGTGCCGCCACCCACGTCGCGAGTCGGCGAGGAGATCACCTGGCCGCGCTCGACGTTCTTGGCGATCACGGTTCCCGTGATCGGCGCGAGGACATCGGTGTCCTCCATCGCGATCCGGGCATTCTCCACCGACACTTGGGCCCGGACCACCTCGGCCTTCGCGTTCGCGAGCTGGAGCACCGCGTTCTCGTGCTCCTGCTCGGTGATCGACTGCGACTTGAAGAGCTCGTCGGAGCGGCGCCGCTGGGCGTCGGCGTTCTGAAGCCGTGCCTTGGCCACCTCGAGATCGGCCTCCGCTTGACTCAGGGTGTTCTGAGGCGTCCGTCGATCCACCCGAACGAGCAGGGTGCCGCGGTTCACCATCGATCCGGTCTCGACCTTCATGTCGAGAATCTCGCCGGACGCCTTCGACTTCACTTCCACCACCGTATCGGGCTGAACGGTGCCGGTCGCCCGAGCGGCGACGACGATGTTCTTTCGCTCCACCGGGACCGATTGATACACCACCGTTTGGGGAACTTCCTTGGAACAGGCGCCTGCCAACCCCGCTACCGCGCCGAGCCGCAGAAACCGAGCGTACCACGTCATGTGGACTTCTCCGTCAGGAAGTCGCGCTCCACCCGGCCATCCCGCAGGTGAACCTGGCGATGGGCGTGCGCGGCAATGTCGAGTTCGTGGGTGACCAGAACGATGGTCTGTCCCTCTTCGTGGAGCCGGTCGAACAGGGCGAGAATCTCGGCGCTGGTCTTCGAGTCGAGGTTGCCGGTGGGCTCGTCCGCCAGGATGATGCTCGGGTTGTTGACCAGCGCCCGCGCGATTGCGACCCGCTGGCGCTGACCGCCGGAGAGTTCGTTGGGGCGGTGATGCATCCGTTCACCAAGACCCACCCGACCGAGCGCCGCCTGCGCGGCGGCCCGGCGCTCCTTCGAGCCCGTGCCGGCGTAGACCATCGGCAGCTCGACATTCTGGAGCGCGGTGGCTCGGGGCAGCAGGTTGAAGGTCTGGAAAACGAACCCGATTTCCTTGTTCCGGATCCTGGCCAAGGCATCATCGCCGAGTTCGGAAACCCGGTAGCCGTTCAGCCAGTACTCCCCCGCCGTGGGGGTATCGAGGCAACCGATCATGTTCATCAGGGTCGACTTGCCGGACCCCGACGGCCCCATGATCGCGACGAACTCGTTCTTCCGGATGGTGAGGTCGACGCCCCTGAGCGCGTGGACGGTCTCGCTGCCCATTTCGTAGTCGCGCTCGAGATGCCGCACCAAGATCACCGCATCTCGGGGAACTTCGGGCGGCAGCATCGCCATCCGTTCCGCGGTCGTGTCGATTCCCGCCGTCATAGTTGCCGTCCGATCAAGGCTTGGATCTGGGCTTTCGCCCGGAGATAGTCGAACCGAGCGGTGACTTCGTCGACCTCGGCTTGGGCCAGCGCCTCCTGCGAGGTTACCACGTCGACGATCGTGGCGACGCCGAGCCGGTACCGCTCCTGTTGGACCCGGAGGTCCTCGGTCGCGGCGGCCAGGCTGGTTTGGGCGATGCCAATACGGGTCCGGGCGGCGTCGAGTTCCGCCAGCCGCGTGGTCAGGTTCGCGACCACCAGGCGCCGGGCCTCGCCGGCGTTGGCCTCGGCGGTTTCGGCGTTGGCCCGCTGATTGGAGATGTTCTGCTCTCGGGTGAACCGGTTGAAGATCGGCCACGACACCCGAATCGCGGCTTGCCGTTGCTGGTTGAACCGGAACGACGTGTCGGAGACCGTCGCCGAACGCCGGAGGATCTGGTCCGCGCCGGTCAGGGTATTCGAGGCGTCCAGCGTCAGGGTCGGCCAGTATCCCGCGCGGGCCACGCCGATGGCGGCCCGAGCCGCCCGGGCACTGGCGTCGGCCACTCGCACCTGCGGTGCGCGGTTGAGGGCCTCGACCCGAAACGCCGCCGAGTCGACCGCGGTCACCAGGCGATAGAAGCTCGAGTCGTCGACCGCTCCGACCGGGCCTTCCATGCCGACCAGACGACCCAGGTTGGCCTCGGCGGTGGCGAGCTGCGTCTGGGCGTTTATCAGCTGGACCCGGGCATTCCCCAGGGTCACGAGCGACCGGAGCGAGTCCGATCGGATCGCGGCACCGGCTCGCAGCCGGGCAATCGACGCCTTGAGTTGCTCATCGGCCCGCCGGACGCTCGTCTCTCGCACCCGGACGAGCTGGGTGGCGGCGAGCACATCGAAGTAGAGATTGGTGGTCGCGAGCTGCTGCTGGTAGCGAGCGTCCTCGAAGCCCTCGGCCGCGGATTCGCGATTCGCGCGGGCCGCCCGTGACTCGGCGCCGCGCCGAAACCCGTCGAACAGTTCGATCGAGGTGTTGACCGAAGTGTTCAGGCTGGTGGTGCTCGAGTTGGCTGCCAGGATCTGACCGGTTGTCACGTCCGCCCGTTCGCCCTCGGTGTACGATTCGCGAGCCGAGGTCGAGAAGTTCAGGTCCGGCAGGTAGGCACCCTTGGCCGAGCGGACTCGGGCATCGGCCGTCCGAACCTGGCCCGCCGCTTGGACCATGCGGGGTTGGATTCGTTCCGCCCGCTCGATCGCTTCGGCGAGCGTGAGGGTCGGCTTGGACTGGCCGGCAACGGCCTGCGGCGCCACCACGACCGCAACCAGAATGAGGAAAATTCGCACCCTAGTCACGGGCCTCGTCGCGAGCTCGATGAAGGCTATCGCGCCTGGCGTTGAACGCATCGTACTTTCGCTGCTGGTCCGCCGACAGGCGAACCCGAATGTCGCGACGTACCGCCTCCCGTTCGGCATCGAACTGGGTGCGGACCGAGCGCCACAGCGAGTCCATGATCGGATCGTGGCGGTCGAGAACCTCGTTGACCGCCTGCTCATCGGCGGGCGACAGACCCACGTCGGTCCGGAGCCGCTCGATGTAGTCGAGCCGCATCTGGGCCTTGAAGGCCGCCCGGTTGGTCTTCCCGGGCCGCGGAGGACGGCTATCCTTGTCGGCCAGCATCGTGGCGGTACCGCCGACCAATCCGCCTAACGCAAACGCGAGGGAAAGCAGCCCGGTCGCGACCCACCGAGATTTGGTCATGGTCCCTCCTCCAGCACCGTGTGCATCACCGGGTTGACCTCTCCGGGTCGCGGCGCCTCCAGAATCGCGACCGAGATCGGCGACTGGGTCCGCTCCTCCTGCCCCCAACCGCGCCAGAGCGCCAGGCCGAGCAGAACCGCCGCGGCCATCGCTGCCCCGAGCACCCGGGGACGGGCCCACGCCGCCAGGACGTCCCAACTGCTGTCTCGAACCGGAAGCCGGCCGAGAGCTACCTCGAGCCGTGACAGCATCGTGCCGGGATCCGGGCCGTCGAAATAGTGCCGAAGTCCCTCAGTGACCCGCGGATCCGGTCCGCGAAACGGCGATGTCATGCCGGTTCCTCCTTCAGTGTCCCCAGCGCGGCCCGAAGCGCGCGCCGGGCGTGAAATACATATGAACGTACGGTCCCCTCCGGGACCTCGAGAATCTGGGCGATCTCGAGATGGCTGTACCCCTCGAGGTCGAAGAGCAGGACGGCAACGCGCTGCCGCTCCGGAAGCGCCGAGACCGCCTTTCCGATCCGTTCCCGCAACAACACCCGGTCGGTCCACCGATCCGGCCCCGCCTCCTGGGTCGCGACGGTCTCGGTCAGCGGCTCCGCCTCGCGTACCTTCCGGCGCCGCAGTTGGTCGAGGGCGGCGTTCGATACGATCCGAAGGAACCACGACCGAAACGGCCGAGTGCAATCGAACCGGGCAATCGCCTGCCAGGCGGCGAGGGTCGCGTCCTGCACCACATCCTCAGCCTCGTCCCAGCTCCCCACCACGGCGTACGCCACTTGGCGCGCGGGTACCGCGTGGCTCATCACGAGACGGCCGAACGCGTCTGCGTCCCCTCGTTGAGCGGCTCGGGCCAGCCCCGGATCATTCACGCTGCTAGTACGCACCACAGGAGGGTTCCGTTGAGTCGAGGTACCTGTCGGTCAACAGCTTGCAACGACATCACTTACGAAGCCGGCAAGGGGCGGCAGCGGGCCCCGTTCAATCCACCGGCCGGCGCCGAAGCGCCTCGGCCCCGCTTACCAATGCCAGCCAGACGCTCACGGTGCCAAACACGAGCGCCATGACGCCCGGCACGATGAAGAACAGGACACCCACCGCCGCGAGCAGCAGGGCCAGCGGGCCAAAGAGGGCCAGGCGGGCCCCGGCGACCAGCGTCCGCACCGCCAACATCGAACGACCTCGCCGTTCTCTGATACCGCGTCGGTGCCGAGCACCGGTACCCGGGCGGGCCTCGATCGCCAGCGCGGGCGGGAGCACCTTCCCGAGCGAGCGCGGCACCCGGACCGGTCTGGTGGCGACCTCGGCGCTCTGATCGAGGTCGCGCCGGTACTGCGCCTCCATCGCCGCGCCGAGCTCCGGGTCGTCGACCAACAGGTCCAATTCGTAGTTACCCAGGAGGCTCGAGTGATTGAGGTTGCTCGATCCCACCCGAACGTAGCGGGAGTCGGCCACCACGGTCTTGGCGTGGAGCATCGGGCCAGCCCACTCGAAGATCCGCACTCCCGCCCGGATCAAGTCGCGATAACCGAACCGGGTCAGATTGCGCACCAACACGAGATCGCTGGTCCCGGGTACCAGCAACCGGACGTCGACGCCCTCGGACGCGGCATCGACGAGGTAGCGATAGAGCCTTCGCGGTGCCACCAGGTAGGCATCGGTGATCCAGACCCTTTGAGCGGCGCCGGCCAGGAGTAGCTCGGACACCCGATAGGCCCGCTCCCGCGCCGGCTCTCCGCGCAGCACCCGGATCGACGCCTCTCCGCAGGCCGGAACGTCACCGGCCCGATGCTGCTCCGGAACCGCCGATCCGACCGCCGCCCACGTCTCGGCGAACGCCTGATCGATGGCGACCGCCGCCGGTCCGTCGACCCGAATCGCGGTATCGCGCCAGGGCAGCCGGCCCTTCACGGGATCACCGGCCCATTCGTCGCCGACGCAAATCCCGCCGAGCACCGCGCGAGATCCGTCCGCGACGACGAGCTTGCGGTGATTGCGGCTAAACAGTGATCCGAGGTCGAACCAGCCAGGCCGGTTGAAGAGCCGCACCTCCACGCCCGCCGTTCGAAGTCGGTTCCAGTAGCGAGCCGAGGTTCCCAACGAGCCCAGCCAATCCGTCGAGACCCGCACGGCCACATCGGCACGGGCCATGTCGGCGAGCGCCTCGGAGAACCGGGCGCCGGTGCGATCGGATCGGATGATGTAGTTGTCGAAATGGACCCAGGTGCGGGCACTGGAGATGACCTCGATCATCGCGTCGAACGTCTCCGGCCCGTCGAAGAGCAGCCCAACGCGATTGCCGGGAATCGGGCGGCCGCCGGCGGCACGGTCAAAGGCCCGTTCCACGGTGTCCCGCGCGATCGGATGGGTCCGGCCGGGAATCGTCACCTCAGGATCGCATCCGCGAGCGGCGCCAGGCTACGCCGATCCTAACCCGAACATCCGCTCGTGAGGTCGGAGGGCGGCGAGCACGAACCCGATGTGCTCGTCGAGCGGGACCCCCAACTCGGCGATGCTGGTGTAGACGTCGTCCCGACTGACGCCGCGCGCGAACGCCTTGTCCTTGAGCTTCTTCTTCACGCTGGCTACCTCGAGGTCCGCCAAGGAGCGCGACGGGCGGACCAGGGCGCAGGCCACCAGGAACCCGGACAGCTCGTCGACGGCGAACAAAGCCTTGGCCAGCGGCGTCTCCCGCGGCACCCCGGTGTAGGCCGCGTGGCCGAGAATCGCCCGCTGCCCGTCCTCGGGGAACCCCAGGCTGGCGAGGAGGCGGACCCCCTCGCTCGGATGTTCGGCATCGGGCAGACGATTGGGGTTGGGATAGCGTTCGTAGTCGAAATCGTGGAGCAGCCCGACCAGCCCCCAGTAGTCCGGATTGGCTCCCGCTCGCTCCGCCATCGCCCGCATCGCGACCTCGACCGCGTACATGTGCCTCCGAAGCGCTTCGGACGGGGTGTACTGGTGCATCAAGGCCAGCGCTTCGTCTCGTGTCATCATCATCGCAGTCGTTAGGTCGAATGGACCGGAATCGGAGCCGCCGACAGCGGAACCCGCAGCGTGCTGTCGCTGAGGTTGATCTCGAAGGCGTAACTGCCCGGGCGTGGCAGCGGCACGTCGAACACCAGTACCGCGCCAGCCTCGACTTCCGTCACCCCAGCCGGCGGCTCGCCGAACTGGACGGTGCCCTCGCCCCCCATCAGTTCTTCGTCGCGGTCGTCGACGAACCGGATCCGAATCCGATGTTCGCCGATCTCGGTCCGGCGGCCACGGACCCGAAGCACCAGGTGGGTCCGTGGATGGACCGCCGGAAAGGAGGCCACCCAGACATGCTGAAAGATCCCCAACACCGAGAGCTTGCCCTGCTGATCGATCAGGGCATAGTCGGCCAACACCGCGAAATCGACCTGCACTAGGCGACTCGAATGGAATTGACCAGATCGTTCTTACGAATCTGCAACACGATATCGAGACCCGAGGAGACCTGGCCGAAGACGGTGTGCTTGCCATCCAGGTGCGGTTGGGGCGAATGACAGATGAAGAACTGGCTGCCACCGGTGTCTTTGCCCGCGTGGGCCATCGAGAGGCTCCCAGCCTGGTGCCGGTGGGTATTGAGGTGGCACTCGCACTTGATCTTGTACCCCGGCCCCCCGGTTCCCACCTTGGGGTCGTTGGCGTTCTTCGACAACGGGTCGCCACCTTGAATCACGAAGTCGGCAATGACCCGGTGGAAACGAGTCCCGTCGTAGAAGCCCTGGTTCGCCAACTTCTCGAAGTTGGCCACCGTGTTCGGTGTCTCCGAGTCGAACAGCTCGGCCGTAATGATGCCTCGCTCGGTGTCGATGGTCGCTGTTTTCACGAGTCGGTTGTCCTGGTGAAGTTGGGGAGGGTCGCTCCCATGGAAAGTAAGGCTGGCTCCGGCAGCGCCCAAGCTCGCTGCCAGCCAAGGGTTGGCCGGCGGGGCCCGGCCGATATCTTTCCCCAATGACCGATCTCGAGCACGCTCGCCACGAGGCCATCCGGATGCTCTGCCTGGCCCAGGCCGAAGACCGGCTCACCGTCGAGGCGTTCGAAAGCCGGTTGACCCGGGTCAAGCAGGCCCCCAACGAAGCGACCTTGGCCGCCATCCTCGCCGACATCGAGCCAACCAGCTCGTTTCCGGCCCCGATCATCAGTGGGGGCCACCCGGTCGCTGTCGCCGATCACACCGGTATGGCCGCCCCGGTGGCCCCGGCCGATCTCCTCCGGGTCTCCAGTGTCTTCGCGTCGACCAAGCGGGCCGGCTCCTGGACCGTGCCACTACTGATCGAGGGCAAAGCCCTGTTGGGAGAGCTGACCCTCGATCTCCGCGACGCCGTCTTCGGATCCGATGTCGTGGACATCCAGGTCGACGTGATGCTCGGCTCGTTCACGCTGATCGTTCCGGCCGGAACGCAGGTCGAGAACGAAGTGGACGAAACCCTGTCCTCCTCGACCCATTCGACTCGAGGCGCCCGGGGTGCCCGCCCCAACGGACTGCTGGTACGACTGGCTGGCAGGGCCCTGCTCGCATCCATCGACGTCAAGGAGAAATTCCCGACCGCCGCCGGCAAGCCCCAGGGATTCTTGGGGCGCCTCCTCGGGTCCGGCGACTGACCGGCCCTCCCGACAACCGGGGTGCCGGCCTCAGCCGCTCCGGCGCTTGGCCTTCCGAGCCGACGGACAAAGAGCCGCGAGCACACAGCGGTCGCATTGGGGCCGCCTCGCGATGCAGACCTGGCGGCCATGGTGGATCAGCCAATGCGAGACCACGGTCCAATCCCGTCGTGGCACCAGGGGCATCAGGTCGCGCTCGATCTTCTCGGCATCGGTCTGCTTGGTGAGTCGCAGCAACCCGGCGAGCCGGGTCACATGGGTGTCCACTACGATCCCCTCGTTGATCCCGAAGGCATTGCCTAACACCACGTTGGCGGTCTTTCGGCCAACCCCCGGAAGGACCCGGAGCGCTTCCATGTCCGCCGGCACGAGCCCGCCGTGCCGGTCCACCAATTCCTTGGCCATCCCGATCAGGCTCTTGGTCTTGTTTCGATAGAACCCGGTCGACTTGATCATCGACTCGACCGTCTCGGCGTCCGCCGCGGCCAGATCGTGGGGGGTGGGATACTTCCGGAACAGCGCCGGAGTGACCATGTTGACCCGAGCATCGGTGCACTGCGCCGACAGGATCGTCGCGACCAAGAGTTCGTAGGGGGTCCGATGATCCAATGCGCAGTTGGCATCGGGGTAGGTCTTGCCGAGGGTGGCCCAGATCCGGTGGGCCCGCTTCACCGTGGCGGGATGGGCCATCAACTGCCCCGCTTCCGGGCAAAAGCCAGGAACTCGCCAACCGGCCTGGCGTTGAGCACGTCGCCGGGCGTGAGCCATCCCTTCCGGGCCATCGCGACGCCGAAATCGACGTTCTCGAGGCCCGCCGGCGAATGGGCATCCGCCCCGACCGAGATCATCACGCCAGCGCGAGAGGCCTGGCGAACCAGCCGCCAGTCCAGGTCCAAACGTTGCGGATCCGCGTTGATCTCGATCGCGACGCCGCGCTCCGCCGCCCGTGCGAAAATCCGCTCGACGTCGAGCGGATACGGCTCTCGCGACAGCAAGAGCCGGCCGGTGAGATGGCCGAGGATCGTAACCGCCGGATGATCCATGGCGGCGAGGATCCGCTCCGTCATCTGCTCCCGGTTCATCTCGAACCGATTATGAACCGAGGCGATCACGAAATCGAAACCCGCCAACAGCTCGTCGGGATACCCCAGCCGACCGTCTGCCAGGATGTCGGCCTCGATGCCCTTGAGCACCCTGGCGCCGACGTCATGATCGTTGGTGGCGTCGATCTCCGCCCACTGAGCCCGAATGTCCGCCTCCGACAGACCGCCGACATACGCCGCGGTGCCGCTGTGATCGGTGACCCCGACATACTGGTAGCCTGCGGCTCGGCAGATCCGGGCGAGGTCTGCCACCGCGAAACTGCCGTCCGAATAACTGGTATGACAGTGTACCAACCCTTGGAGATCCCCCCGTGTCAGCAGTCGCGGGATCCCCGTTTCGGCGACCTCGATCTCTCCGGTACCCTCCCGGAGCTCCGGGGGAACGAGGTCGAGTCCCAGGGCGCGATAAACCGCGGCTTCGTCCGGGGTGGCAACGAACTCGCTTCCCTTCCACAGCGCGGCGCCGCTCAAGGTGTATCCCCGAGAGGACGCCCTGGCCACCAGCTGGGCCAAGTGGGCGTCTCCCCCGGTGGCGTGGATCAGCACCGCACCGAGATTGGCCGGAGGGGTGACCACCACCTGGCAGCTCTCCCCACCCGCGAATCGAACCGCGGCCCGACGCTCGTCCTGATACCCCACCTCCTCGACACCCGGGAACTCACCGAGAGACTTGAGAACCTCCTGGTGCGAATCGGCAACCAGCACCACGGCGAGGTCCCGGACCAGTTCGAGGCGACGACGAACCTCTCCGGCGACGATCGCCTCGGTCACCCCGGGGAGCCGGGCCAGAGTGCCCTTGAGTAACTCCGACTCCTCGATGGCGTGGTGGAGCAATCGAAAGGTCGCCGTCTGGCGGAGCCGCGCGATGCCCCGCAGCACGTTCTCCGCCGTCCTGGCGCCGAACCCGGGCAGCTGCGCCAGCCGGCCATCTCGGGCGGCGGCCTCCAGCTCCGGCACCGACTCGACATGAAGTCGCTCGTGAATCTGGCGAACCTTGGCCACCCCGAGCCCCGAAATTCTCAGCATTTCGACCAGACCGGGCGGGACCTGTTCCCGTAACTCGTCCAACGTGGTCGACCGCCCAGCGGTCACCAGATCTCGCACCACCCCTTGAATCGCCGGCCCGATGCCGTGGAGTTCGTTCAAGGTACCCCGGGCAACCCACTCCGACGGCTCCCCGCCAAGGGAACTGATCGTGCGAGCGCCCATCCGGAACGCCCGGATCTTGAAGCTGTTCTCGCCCTTGAGCTCGAGGTGGGCGGCAATCTGGTCGAGCACCCGCACCACGGCGGCACGGTCGACGGTCATGGCAGGCTCACCTGCTGCTCGCCAGGGACGGCCCCGGCGGGGCCGAGCAACTGATGCATTCGGTACCCGAGTTCCATCAGTTCCTGCGATCCAGTGAGTTGAAAGAGCCCCGCTGCCGCGCCCCCTGGAAGTCGGGGCGAGAACAGCCCGCTTCCGTCGGACCGGGACAGCCTCGGTATTCGCTCGCCACTGGCATCCACGACCGTGAACCCATCCCGTTGGGCGTGGAGGCCGAACACGGCGACCAGATCGAGCCGGCCGTCACGAGGAATGACGAAACAGCCATCGAGCGGCTCGACAGGGCAATCGAGGATCGGTTCGCCCCAGACCCGCTGGCTCGGCAACTCGAGATAGTAGCTCCGAGATACCGACGGCGCGACGGGTGGCGTCCCCGACTCTGCGCCGAGGCAGCGATCGAGCACGGCGCGGTCGACCCGGACGCGGCAGCGGCCATCGGCCCAGTACAGGTAGGCGGCGTGCAGGAAGGCCACCAGCTCGCTCACCGCCACCGACGACGCGGCCTCCGCCGGCGCCAGCTCACGGAGCAACTCGACCACTTCCCGGACCAGGACGAACCCGTCTCGATGCCTCGGGTCGTAACCCGCGGCGGCGATCCCTTCGGCGATCGGCGCGAACCGATCGTCGAGATCGCCGCCGAATACCAGCTCCACGGGACCTGGCCGGCCGGTCATCGCGCCGCCGAGGGAAGAAAGCCATCGAGTGCCGCCACGAACCGCTCCGGCGCTTCGACGTAGGGGACGTGGCCGCACCGATCGAGTCGAATCAGCCGCCCCCCAACCGCTTCCGCGAGCACCTCCGCCGTCTCGATCGGGATCGGGTCGTCCTCGCCGTGGATGACCAAGCTCGAGACCCCGCGAATGGCCGGAAACCGGGGGCGCAAGTCGAAGTCGCCCAAGCTGTCCCATACCGCCTGCTGGGTTCGGCCGGTAAGCCGGAACGGGGTCAAGTCGCGAGCCATGCGCCAATCGAAGAAGTATCCCGCGACCGAGAACTCGAACATTCGGCGACGGTACGTTTCGGCGTCACGTTCCCTGAGCCCGCCTTCTTGCACGGCTTGCCTGGCGGCCATCACCTCGGGCGCTCGGTTGCGCTCCGCGAGCCGTCGTTCGAAGGCATCTCGAGCACCGCGCCACACCGGAGCCGGCGACACCAACGCCAGCGAAGCGACCCGACCGGGATGCTCCAAGGCGTACAGTACGGCCAGCAACCCGCCCCACGAGTACCCCGCCACGCTGAGGCGCTCGATGCCCCAGAGGACCCGAAGCGCCTCCAGGTCGGCGACGTGCTCCTGCCATCCGCAGGGTACCTCGCGGTCCACTGGCGACCGTCCACCCCCACGTTGATCGTAATAGATCAGCGTCCGACTCACGGCCAGCCGATCGAACCCCGGCAGGAGATAGTCGTGGTGAGCCCCGGGGCCGCCATGAAGCACCACGGTCGGCGGACCTTCGCCGATCCGGCGCTCGAACAACACCGCCTCCCCGACGCGGCGCTCCGCGACGATCTCATCCATACTGGTCGAGCAAGGCGGTCACCGTGTTGGCATGAATGGTGACCACGTCCCCGAGATCGGCGGCGTAACCTCCTCCAAGAACCATCACGACCGGCAGCCGACGGCGCCAACACGCCGCGAACACGGTCCGGTCTCGTCGCGCCAACCCGTCGATCGACAGGCCGAGGCGGCCGAGGCGATCGGCGCGATACGGATCGGCACCGGCGATGTAGACCACGAGTTCCGGCCGGGCCCGCTCGAGGACCTCGTCGAGGTGGCGCTCGAGCAGGGCGAGGTAGGCCTGGTCCTCGGTGCCGTCGGGAAGCTCGAGGTCGAGGTCACTCCGCTCTCGCCGGAAGGGATAGTTCTTGGCGCCGTGCATCGAGAAGGTGAACACCGCTTCGTCGTTCTCGAAGATCCGAGCCGTCCCATTGCCCTGATGGACGTCGAGATCGATGACGACGGCTCGGGCAAGCACCCCGTCTCGTTGCAGCGTTCGGACCGCGACGGCGACGTCGTTGAAGACGCAGTACCCTTCGCCATGGCCCGGAAAGGCATGGTGGGTACCGCCCGCCAGGTTGATTCCCGCTCCATTCGACAACGCGTCCCGGGCCGCCTCGAGGGTGCCTTGGACGGTTCGGAGGGACCGCTCCGGAAGGAGCGGATGCCACGGGAACCCGAGCCGGCGTATCGCGGCATCGCCTAACGTTCCCTCGATCACCGCCTCGACATAGTCGGGGTGGTGCACCAAGTGGAGCGCGTCTCGCGCGACCGGACCGGGCTCCTCGATCGCGTCGGCCCGCAAGACCCCGGCCGCCACCAGGCCGTCGCGAATGAGGCGGTACTTCCCCATTGGAAACCGGTGCCCCTCGGGAAGGGGAAGAGACCACCGCGCGGTGGACCACGCCCGCATCTAACGGTCGAACCGATCGGCCAGCGAGCCGACTCGCGCGTCGGTCATAGCAGGACCGCGAGTGCGTCAGCGACCTTGCGGACCTCGGCCTCTTCGTCCGGGGTGAACGGATTCGGCACGTCACTGTCGACGTCGATCTGGCCGAGGATCAGCGCGCCGCGGCGGATCAGGACGACGAGTTCCGACCGGGTCTCCAGGTTGCAGGCCAGGTAGTTGGTCAAGGTCGAGACGTCCCCGACGTTCTGGTCGCGGCCCGTGGCGACCGCGGTCCCGCAAACCCCTTTACCCACCGGAATCCGGGTGTGGTCGGTCACCCGGCCGGCGAACGCCTCGAGGACGAGTTCCTCGCCGTGGAGCATGTACAGATAGACCGAGGTGTAGGGAGCGCCCGCCTCCTTGATCCGATCGGCGGCCAGCTGCAGGAGCCCGATCCGGCCCACGTCACGGGCGAAAGCACCTCGCAGCGCGGCGACCAGCCGGTCCCCTTGGAGAATCGTCACGGCGTCATCCTCCTCGGCGGCCAAGAACGACCCGGACCGAATCCACCGCCGCGCCGCGCCGATATCGAACCACGACGGTGTCGCCGGGACGATGCTGACGCAGGGCGTCGGTCATCGCCTGCAAGTCGCCAATCTCGTGACGACCGATGCCCAGGAGCACGTCGCCGGCGATGAGCCCGGCCCGGGCCGCGGGGCTCTCCGGACGGGCCCCGGACAGCCGAACCCCTGGGCCGCCGACGCTCATGTCGGGAATCGAGCCGAGGTACGCCCCATAGCCACCGGTCGCCACGGGGCCCGCCACGGGAGGTGGCGGCGGAGGCTTGTTGACGAAGGTCAGCGGAACCGGCCGATCGGCGATGGCTCGGGTCAGCTCGGCCGCGAACTCCGCGACCCGAATCAGCCCGTCGACGTTGATCTTCTCGGCGTCGTCGCTGGGACGGTGATAGTCTTCGTGCAAGTCGGTGAACAAGTGCAGCACCGGCTTGCCTGCCAGGTAAAAGGACTGCTGGTCGCTTCGGCCATACCCGTCGCCGGAGTAGGCCAAGTCGAACGGGAATCGGCGCCTCAACGAGTCGAGCAACGCCGGGAACTCGACCGCCGTCTCGGATCCAAACGCCAGGAGCCGGTCGTTCCGAAGCCGACCAACCATGTCCAGGTTGATCATCGCGACGGTCCGCTCGAGCGGGAACGGCGGCGATTTCACGTAGGCCGACGATCCCAGCAGCCCCAACTCCTCGCCGGAGAAGGCCACCACCATCACGGTCCGCCGGGCCGGACGGGCCGCCAGTTGGCGGGCAATCTCGATCAGCGCCACGGAGCCGGAGGCGTTGTCGTCGGCGCCGTTATGAATCTCCCCTCGATTGCCTAGCGACATCGAGCTGGTCAGTCCCACGCCCAGATGGTCGTAGTGGGCACCCACCACCACCGCCTCGCTCCGGAGGACGGGGTCGCTCCCCGGAATCATCCCGATCACGTTGACGCCCGAGGCGGGCCGATCGGCCCCGGGCACCTCCCGGAGCGCCACCAGATCGGGGGCGATCCCGAAAACCTGACGCCACCCCGCGGGGCCAGGCCGAACGCCCGTTTCGCCCAGCCGACCGATCAAATAGGACGCCGCCCGGTCGGACCCCGCGGTCCCGGTGAACCTCCCCGCCAGGCTGTCGTGGGCCAATACCCCGATGTCGCGCCGAACCGCGGCCGCCACCCGACCCTCGCCGGTCGAGACCGCGGCCGCTTGCGCCGATACTTCGGACGTCCATCCGACCGCCGCCAACCCCAACGCACCCCACCATCGGGCCTTCCACTCCCTCGTCGAGCGTCTCATCGAGCCGTCCAATCGGTGTCTTTGCTGACCCGGCGCGCGAAGGCGGCCAGCAATTGGGCCGCTCGGTCGAGGTCGTCCAGCGCCACCATCTCGTTGGGGCTGTGCATGTAGCGATTCGGGACCGACACCAGTCCGGTGGCGACTCCCCGGGTCGTGGTGAAAATGGCATCGGCATCGGTCGCGGTGAACCGCGGCGACGCCTGGAACGCGTACGGAATGTTCTCGGCCTCGGCGGCCTCGACCAGCAGCTCCACCACGACCGGGTGGGTCGCGGCCCCCCGCGCCAACACCGGTCCCCCGCCGAGGCGCACGTCACCGTGGCGCTTCTTCTCGACCCCCGGCGTGTCGGTGGCGTGGGTGACGTCGACCACGATCGCCACCGTGGGAGCCAACGCCGTCGCGGAGGTGCGCGCTCCGCCGCCGGTGTAGGCGATCTCTTCCTGCGACGTCGCCACGGCGGTGACCGTTCCTTTGGGCCGATCCTTGGCCAACCGTCGCAGCGCCTCCAGCACGACGAATGCCCCGATCCGATTGTCCAGGCTCCGACTGACGATCCGGCCGTTCGGCATGTCGAGAATCGCGGTGTCGATCACGCCGGCGTCGCCGACTCGAACCCGGGCGGCCGCTTCGGCCTTGCTGGTGGCTCCGATGTCGATCCAGAGGTCCTTGGCCTTGGTCGTCTTCTCCCGATCGTCTTTGTCCATCAGGTGGATCGCCTTCTTACCCAGCACCCCCCGGACCGGACCGTTCCGTCCGAGGAGCACCACTCGCTGGCCGACGAAGACTTGTTCGTCCCAGCCACCGATCGGATCGAACCAGAGGTACCCCTCGTCGTCGATGTGCACCACCATCAGTCCGATCTCGTCGATATGGCCGGCGAACATGATCGCGGGCCCATCTCCAGAGCCCTTGACGGTGGCATAGGAGTTCCCACTGACGTCCTGTGACACGGAATCGGCGACGCGTTTTGCTTCATCGCGCCAGGTCCGGGCCGGACCCGTTTCGAAACCGGACGGTCCTGGAGCGTCGAGCAGCGAGCGGAGGAAGGCTAGGGACGTATCTTGCATCGGTAGTCGGGGTAATCGGTCGTCGGGGTAACGGAGTCTTCAGGGTGTCGACTGCGGGCTCGGGCGCCTGACAGCGTTGCCCGGCTCAAAAGTAACCCCCGAGCCACCTTTCCGTTCAAGCGAGGTCCACATGAAGCGGTTGAGCAACCTCATCGTGGCGGCCGTGCCCCTCGTCGCCGCGGCGTGCGGCGGCGGGGGAACGGTCTCGCCCCCGCCACCCCCACCGCCACCGGCAGCCCAGATCGCCAAGGCGGCCAACAGCGGCGACGAGCAGGTCGGCGCCGCCAACGCCACCCTGCCGCAGCCGCTGCGGGTCGCCGTCACCCAAAACGGCACCCCGGTCGCCAACCGGGAGGTCAGTTGGCAGGTAACCAACGGGGGCAGCGTCTCACCGGGGACGAGCAACACCGGCGCCGACGGCATCGCGACGACCACGGTCACCTTGGGCACCGCCCCCATCATGACCATCTCCGCGTCGAGTACCGGCACCAGCGGCGGGCCGATCTCCTTCACGGCGCTAGCCGCCGGGGCCAACGCCTCCGTCCAGGTCCTCAACAACCGGTACGAGCCCCAGACCATCGCGATCCGCGCCGGCGGCCGAGTGACCTTCGATTGGCCCACGGGGTCGAGCCAACACAACCTCATTCCCGACGACGGCAAGGACCGACCCAACGACCCGGTGATCCGAAACGGGCCGTTCTCGGTCGCGGTCACCTTCCCGACCGCCGGCGAGTATTTCTACCATTGCAGCGTGCATGGGAGCGCCAGATCGGGGATGTGGGGCAAGGTGGTTGTCGTTCCATGATCCGCCCCGTCACGATCCTCGCCGCGTTGGGCTCGTTCACCTCGGTCCTCCAGGCCCAGGGCGATTGCTTTCCAGCCGGCAACTCCAACGAAGCAAAGACGTTCGCGATCTTCGCCGTGCCCTTGGCATTCGGCCCGATCGGACCGGCCCGGTCGGAGGCAGGCCGGGTCGAGCTGGGCTTCGAGCTGTCCTACCTTCCCAACGTCGACCCCGCGACCGCGACACCCACCGTGTGCCGGCCCGGCAAGGGACCGGAGAACACCGACTTGCTCTTTGCGGTACCGCGGCCGCGAGTGTCGGTAGGCCTCGGGGCGGGTTTCGCGATCGAAGGCAGTTGGGTTCCGCCGGCGCGGTTGAACGATGTCGAGGCCAACCTGTTCGGTGTGGCGGTGAGCTACGGCACGGGGATCGGCGGGTCGGCGGGGATCGTCGTTCGGGCCCACGCCACCTTGGGACGAATCAACGCTCCCATCACCTGTCCGGACCAGGAGCTTGCCAATCAGGTGAGCGAGTGTTTCCAGGGCACCCGCTCCGACGACCGGTATCATCCCAACGTCGCCGGTCTCGAGGCCCTAGTACATTGGAGGGGTCGAGTCCAGCCGTACCTGGGAGCCGGTTACAACCGCCTGATGCCCCGGTTTCAGGTCCACTTCGTCAACTCGCAAGGAAGCCTCGATGACCGGAAAGTCGAGGTCGATCTCAACCGCCTGGCCGTGCTCGGGGGTGTTCGCTGGCAGGCCACCCCGGCCTGGAGCCTCGCGGGCGAACTCTACGCCACCCCCGGGGACGCCGTCACCGTCCGAACCGCGGTTCGCCTCGGGCTCTAGCCGCCGAGGTCGCATCGGCCGCACCTCGTGACCGAATCGTACCGCAGGCTCGACTCGGATCGGATCGCCGAAACCGCCCGGCGATTGGCCCGGCGGATCGCCGAACGTTTCCCGGAGTCGGGACTGGCTCGAGTGAGCCGAGATCTCGTCTTGGTCGTCGAAAAGGCGGGTCGCGACCAGGACTGGATCCAGCGGCCGATTTGGCCGCTTCGCGCCGTCGTCATCCTGGCGGTCACGGCGCTGATGGCGGTTGGCGTCGCGACGTCGGTGATCTTGATCCAACTCCCGGCGCAAGCGAGCCTCACCGACATGCTCCAGGCCATCGACGCCGGGGTCAACGACGTGGTCTTCCTCGGCATCGCGATCTACTTCGTGTCGACGCTGGAAACCCGTCGCAAGCGCCGGCGCGCTCTCGAGGCGCTCCACGCGTTGCGATCCATGGCCCACATCATCGACATGCACCAGCTCACCAAGGATCCCGAGCGAGTCAATCGGCCGGACGCAATCGACACCGCCTCGTCGCCGATCCGCGAACTCACCGTGTTCGAGCTGTCTCGCTACCTGGACTACTGCAGCGAGATGCTCTCGCTGCTGGGCAAATCCGCGGCGCTCTACGTCCAATCGTTCAGTGACCCGGTGACCCTGGCCGCGGTGAACGAGGTCGAGGACCTGACCAACGGATTGTCGCGCAAGATCTGGCAGAAGATCATGATCATCGACCGCGGGGAGGCCTAACGCCTTCCCGAGTCGGCGTCCCACCGCTACCTTGGTCCCATGATCACCGTCACCGCGCTGCATCTCTACCCGTTGAAGGGTGCCCGGGGCATCTCGGTCGACTCGATCGCCCTCGATCGATTCGGCCCCCAGGGCGATCGGCGGTGGCTCTTGGTCGACGCCGACGGCTGCCAGATCACCCAGCGCGATGTGCCTCGGTTGTGCCTGATCGAGGCCACGCCCTCGGCCAAGGGCATCCGATTGTCGGCCCCCAACCTCCAGTCGATCGAGGTGGCGCCGCCGGAGGGCGCCGCCAGGCGCCCAGTCCGAGTTTGGGACGACATCATACCCGCCGCGCCCACCTCCGCCGAGGCTGACGCCTGGGCCTCCGAAGCGTTGGGACGATCGTGTCATCTGGTCCACTGCCCTGACGACTCCCCGCGGCGGACCAGCCCGGAGTACGACCCGATCGGCAGCCCCGTCAGCTTCGCCGACGGCTATCCGATCCTGGTGATCGGGGAGGCCTCGCTCGCCGACCTGAACCGCAGACTGGCGGCGCCCTTGCCCATGAACCGGTTCCGGCCGAACGTCGTCGTCCGTGGTGCCGAGCCGTTCGCGGAGGACGGCTGGCGTCGTTTCCGAATGGGCCCGATCGTCTTCGACGCGGTCAAGCCGTGCGCTCGATGCACGGTTCCAACCACCAATCAAGCCACCGCGGAGCGCGGGCCAGAACCGCTCCGGACCTTGGCCACCTTCCGAAAACGGGGCTCCGCGGTGCTGTTCGGGATGAACGTGGTCCACCGAGCCGCCGGAACGCTGCGGGTGGGCGATACCGTGGAGATCCCGCCCACGGCCTGATCGGTGTCAGGGCTCGGCGCGTGGCAGCGTGCGCGACTCGGGCCGAAGCGACAACGTCCGCTCGGCGAAATCGAGCCGCTCGTGGAGTTCGTTGACCTCGGTCCTCAGGGCGTAGATCTCGTCGAGCAGCTCCTGCGGAACGCCGGCGGGCAGATCGGGCAGACCTTCATCCGCGACCGCCGCAGCGGACCGGGGAACTACATCACCATGAATAATTGGAGCGGATCGAGGCGGTGGCGGGAACGCGAGTGCCTCGACGGGCCAGTCCGGGTGGCCTTGCGGGTCCGCGGCGGACGCGTCAGTTCCGCGAGAACCTATGTCGGCGGTGACTGGCCCGACCGGGGTCGGCCGGGTACCGACCTGGGGACGGTTGGCGCCGCCCAAGCGGCGGAATTGCTCCTCCGCTTGGCCAAGGACGGGGGCGACGACGACCTGATCTTCCCCACCACCCTGGCCGACAGTATCACGATCTGGCCAGCGTTGCTTCGGCTCGCCAAGGACCGGGAAGCCCACCGATCGGTTCGAAAACAGGCCGTGTTCTGGGTCAGCCAAGCCGCAGGCGATCGAGCCGCCCTTGGGCTCGAAGAGATCGTCGGGGACGACGACGAGGATCGCGAGCTGAGGGAGCAGGCGGTGTTCGCTTTGTCTCAACTCCCCAGGGACGAGGGGGTCCCGATTCTGGTTCGCCAGGCCCGGTCCAATCGAGATCCGGCGATTCGGAGGAAGGCGATGTTCTGGCTTGGCCAATCGGACGACCCTCGGGCCCTCGCTCTGTTCGAGGAGATCCTCTCGAGGCCGTAGTCCGGAACCCGCAACGGTCCGGGTTCGTAGGGCATCCCGAGCGGGGGCTGGCAGCGGTGGCCGGCCCCCGCTCGTTGTTCGCCAACTCGTTGTCCCGGGCCAAGATTGGCGAATCTTCGCTGCTCGCGTTAGATATTCGGTGGGGGACTGTAGGGGTGGCCTGATCCCTGCTCAGTCTCCAGGGGGCGCCGTAGGGTACCGGAATCGGAGTGTTCGCATGGCGCGTCGTCGTTTCCTAGCCAGTTCGATCGTGATCGGCCTGCCCCTGTTGCTCGGGGCGTTCCTCCTCCAGGCCAAGCCATCCGGCGACGGAGCCAGGCTCTTTTCTCAGGTCTTGCAGCGGATCGAGGAAAGCGCCGTCGACTCGCTCGCCCGGGCGGCCATCTACGAACGGGCGGCCCGCGGCCTGCTCAAGAATCTCAACGACCCATACGCCGACCTCTACTCGCCCGAGGAACTGGCATCCTTTCAGCGAAACACGTTGCGGAACAATTATGGCGGCGTCGGGATGCAGATCGAGAACCAGGAGGGCGCCATCATCGTGGCCCGGGTCTTTCCGCACACGCCGGGAGAGCAGGGCGGGGTGCTGGCGGGTGACCGGATTCTCTTTGTCGACTCGGCGGCGGTTACCGGTCTCAGGCTCGACGAAGTGTCCTCCAAGCTGCTGGGAACGCCTGGCACCGAGGTGAAGGTCACCTTCCAACGACCCGGGGTCACTGAACCGATCAAGACCACTTTCAAGCGGGCGGTGATTCGGGTTCCCGCGGTCCCTTACGCGCTGATGCTCGACGGTAGCGTCGGCTACATCCCGCTCCAGAGCTTCAACGAGTCGGCCTCCGGCGACGTCGAGCAGTCCCTCGCGGCACTCAAGGCCAAGGGTGCCAAAGCTTTCGTCCTCGACGTCCGCGGCAACGGCGGCGGCAGCCTCGATCAGGCCCTCGAAATCAGTAACCTGTTCTTCCGGCCTGGGCATGAGTTGGCAAGTGTTCGTCATCGAGGCCGCAACCCGGAGGTCTACCGGGCAACTCGCCAGTCGGTCGTCGACTCGATGCCCATCGTCGTCCTGGTGGACGGCGCGAGCGCGTCGGCGTCGGAGATCGTAGCGGGGAGCCTCCAGGATCACGATCGGGCCCTGGTGATCGGCACCACCTCGTTCGGCAAAGGGCTGGTCCAAACCCTGTTCCCGCTGGAGGGGGGCTGGGCGATGAAGATCACGACCGGGAAGTGGTATACCCCGAGCGGGCGGTCGATCCAGGCGGAGCACGATCGGCTCGGCGATGAGCGCTTCGTCGAGTTTGCGGAAGACGAGCGAGCCGCCGATTCCGGCAGCCGGAAGCGACCGATCTTCAAGTCGGATGCCGGGCGGACCATCCTGGGAGGCGGCGGCGTCACGCCGGATGTCGTGATCACGCCGGACACGTTGAGCACGCCCGAACGGGAGTTGTTCCGCGCCTACTCGCCCCAGGGCTCGCAGTGGTACGTCGCGCTGTACGGCACCGCGCTCGAGTACAAGAGCAAGGTCAAGAGCGATTTCGCGGTGCAGCCGGAGTGGCGGGAGGCCTTCTGGAAACGGCTCCAGGCGGCGAAGGTCACCGTGACCCGGTCCCAGTTCGACGCGGGGTCCACGTTGGTAACCCGCAGCCTCGAGCAATTCACCGCGAGGCTGGCTTTCGGCGATTCGGCTTCGTTCCGGCGGGCGATGCCGAACGATCGGCAACTGAGGACCGCGCTGGACTACCTCAAGCGCGGTGGGACCCAGCGCCAGCTCCTCGCCCTGGCCGCTGAGGCCGGAACCAAAGGGAACTAGCGACTCGCTCGGGCGATTCGGTCGATCGCGATCCGGTCGGCCGCGTCGGAGGGCGGGATTTTTTCCTGGGCGGCGCGGTCGAGAACCATGATCGTCGTCTCGAAGATCCGGTCCACCCGGGCGAGGGCTTCCTCCGGTTTCAGCGCCAACACCTCGATCGATCCGCCGTAGCTGACCCCGCCGGCATTGGCGACGTAGTCGGGCACATAAGTGACCCCCCGAGCGGCAAGTTCGCGTCCGTGGCGTGGCTCCGAGAGCTGGTTGTTGGCGCCGCCGACGATGAGCTGGGCGCGGAGTTCGGGAATGGTGTCGTCGTTGAGCACCGCGCCAAGGGCGCAGGGCGCGTAGATCTCGGCTTCGACGGCGTGGATCCGTTCCGGCTCCGCCTCGGTCGCATCGAGTTCTCGAACCGCCCTTTCGACCTTGGCCCGGTCGATATCGCTGACTACCAGCCGCGCCCCGGCGGCCGCGAGCAACTTGGCCAGGTTCATTCCGACGTTGCCGAGTCCCTGCACCGCGACCCGCCGACCCCGAAGGTCACTGGAACCCCAGCGATGCCTCGCGGCGGCTTCCATTGCCCGGAGAACCCCGCGGGCGGTGTGGGGCGACGGGTCGCCGGACACGCCGGCGAGTCCCGCCACGAAGCGGGTCGTTTCAGCGATGAACTCCATGTCCGCCGGTGAGGTACCGACATCCTCGGCCGTGATGTAGCTGCCGCCAAGCCGATCGACGAACCGACCGTGGGCGCGGAGAATGGCCGCCCGATCGACCGCCTCCGGGCCCCCGAGAATGACCGACTTGCCCCCGCCGAGCGGCAGTTCGGCGAGGGCGTTCTTGAACGACATCCCGCGCGAGAGTCGTAGCGCATCGACAATCGCGGCCTCGTCCGACGGGTAGTGCCACCACCTCGTGCCGCCGACCGCGGGCCCGAGCGCCGTCGAATGGACCGCGATGATGCCGCGATAGCCGCAGGTCGGATCGGAACAAAGAACCAGCTGCTCGTGGCCCAAAGCGGCGAGGGTGCGGAAGGGCTCCATCGATGGCTCCGTGGCGGGGAACGAGATTGGCGCCGAACCAGGTCCAATCTAGCCCGTCGATCGCCGATGATCCGATCCTAACGTCGAGGGTTGTCCAAAGGGAGCGAAAGGAGCACCGGAACAGTCAACGTGGTGCCGGGCAGCCGGCGACCGCTGTCGTCGTACTTCTCCCACTGTGAGTTCGCCACGTAGACGAACCGCCCAGCCGCGATCGTGCCGATGGTCGGCTCGTCGGCGAGCGGCAGGTGTCGATCGAGAACCGCGACGGTACCGATCGCCCCCGTTCGGTCGAACTCGATCCGGATCACTCGAGGCGGCGCGACCCCGTTCTGGATCCCGATCAGGGCGCCCTGATGCCAGCTCAAGCCGTCGACGCCGAGCGTGGTGGTCCCCGGCGGGCTAGGCAGGTGGCGGACCTGGCGATCGACCAACCCGACCGACAGGATGCCGTGGGCGTAGTCTGCGAGGTAGAGCCTCTGGGCCGCTGGGTCGATCGCGAGGCCCTGCAGGGATCGGAAGTACCGGTGGCGAACGAATTCGTCGATGACGATGCGATCATTGCGAAGAGCAGCCCGGAAAACCACCGGGCTTTCGCTGTCCGAAAGAAACACCTCGCCCGCTGGCCCGATGGTCAGGTCGCCGAGCCAATGGGGCTGGCCGTCGCTCGATACCGGCGTGGTTGCGATGTGGTCGGCCATCGAGCGGGGCGACTCCGCGGCCTACGCGGCCTTCGTCCATCCCGATTTCACTCAGTTCGGGGAGAACGACCTCTATCTGGCCCGCGGGCGCGATCTCGAGCTTCGGGCGATGGGTGCCTATCTGCGGCGTGCCAAGGAGGTGCACACCGACATGCACCAACCGGACGTCACGGTCAGGGGGAACGTCGCGTGGATCACCTACTACTGGACCGACAGCGGGTACAGCGACGGCAGGCGGTTCTCCAGCCGCGGCAAGTCGACCAGGATCTTCGTCAAGGAGGCAGGCCGCTGGCTGTGCATTCACGGTCATTACACCGCGGTGCCCTGAGCGCGTTCAGGTCTTCCCGAATCCCAACCGATTCACCGCCACTCGGCCGTTGCTTATGACGTAGAGCACGTCCTGCAGGGTCCCGATCCGCTCGAGCGGGTTGTGCTCCACCACGATCAGGTCCGCCTCCAGACCGGGTTCGACCGCGCCGGTGCGGTCGGCGATCCGAAACAGTTCAGCCGCGGTGACCGTGGCGGATCGGAGCGCGTCGGCGGGCGTCATCCCGAGCGCCGCGAAGTTGGCGACTTCGTGGGCCACCCGGGTCACGCTCTGTGAGGTGTAGCCGACATCGGCACCGGTCACGATCGGAATCCCGAGCTGGTGGGCCTTGCGGAGGGTCTCCTGCATCCGCGGCAGCATGTGCATTCCCCGGACTTTGGTGACCGGATCGTCGTAGTCGCCGCCAGGCTCGATCAGGTCGAGGAGGGTGGAATAGGTCGGCACCAGGTAGGTGCCCCTGGCCTTCATCAGCGCCAGGGTCGAATCGGAGAGATAGGTGCCATGCTCGATGCTCCGAACGCCGGCCTTGACCGCGGCGTAGGCTCCCTCGTCTCCGTGAGCGTGCGCCAGGATCGGGACGTTCTTGGTCGCCGCCTCGTCGACGATGGCCTTGAGCTCGACTTCGGAGTAGGTCTGCTGGCGGGGATCGGTCTCGGGCCGGCCGGCGCGCTCGGTTCCCCTGGTCTTGATCACGTCGACGCCGTGGGCCAAGTTGACCCTGACCAATTGTCGGAGTCGGTCGATGGTCGTCACTCCGACGATGAGCTGGGCGAGCGCGGGATCAGCGAGAATGGCATCGTCGAGCTGGGGGGTCACGAACAACCCGGCGGCGAGAACGTCCGGCCCGGCGAGAAACCCGCCCCGAACCATCTCGCGCAGGGCAACGTCGCGGAACGACCCGACGCTGGCGCTCCGCACCGTCGTCACCCCGGTCTCGAGTGCCCTGCGGGCGGCCGCCAGGTTGTCGAGGTGGGTGTGGGCGTCCATCAACCCTGGCGCGAGGTACTTGCCCTTGAGGTCGATGATGGTCGCGCCTGACGGCGAGGGGTCGGTGGACACGGCCGCAATCCGCCCGCCCCGCACCACCACTGTAGCGTTTCGCTTGATGGTCCCCGCCCGGACGTCGACCACGTTCGCGTTGATGAACGCGACGTGCGGTTGCGGCAAGGTCCCGTCCGGCTGTCGGGACTGGGCCAGGACCGGGAGCGCCGCCGAGGCGGCGATGATCCCACCCACCAGCCAATGTCTCCTCATCGGGGACGCTCCCATCGCATCGCTCCCGTGGTTCCTCACTCAGCGGCGGGCCAGCTTGTTGCTGGCGTAGCCGGCGTCGATTCGGACGCCGGTGACCTTGCCGCCAGCCTCCGCGAAGATGTACCGGGTGTACTCCCTCGCGAAGGTGTTGTTGCCCAGGTAGGTCAACGTCCGAGCGGAGTCGGCCGCCGGCCCGCCACCGCCTTTGACGGTGAGGACGTTGCCGGCCACCGCGAAGGTCAGTTCGGTCGCCTGGCCGCGACCCTTGCCCGCGTAGCTACCCCCGAACCGCGCCAAATCGCCGTCCACGGGTTTCGAGATGTCTGGCGCCTTACCGAGAACGGCCTCCGCGATCGCCTCGGCCGCGTCGTCCGGTCCCGCGGGCCCCGCGGTGTTGAACAGCACGACGACGCTCAGGCTATCGTCGGGGAAGTAGGTGTTCTGCGACAGAAAGCCGTTGATCCCACCACCGTGGTGGAGGGCGCGTCGCCCGAGCCGATCGTAGACGGCGATACCCTTCGCGTAGCCGATCGTAGTACCGTCGTTGAGTTTGCTCGGCGTGATGAACTCACGATAGGCCTCGGCACCCAGAATCAGCCCCTTCTGGTGAAGCGCCTCGTTCCAGGCCACCAAGTCGAGCGCCGAGGCGCACAACGAACCGGCCGCGTAGGGCCAGACGTGACTCAACGGCCCCTTGAGAACCGGACCGGCCGAATCGGAGTCGTAGCCGGTCGCTTTGCCCTTGTGGATCTTCACTTCGCTGCAGTAATGGGCCTCCCTCATCCCAGCCTTGTCGAACAGATTCTTCTGGACATACTCCTCGTAGCTCTGACCGCTCACCTTCTCGATCACCAGCCCCGCGAGGAAGAAGGCCGTGTTGTTGTAGATCTCCTCTTCACCCGGCTCGAAGTCGAACGGCTTCTTGGAGACGATCTTGAGCAGGGTGTCGGCGGCGAGCCGGAACGGTCCCAACTGCCGGAACTCCGCGATCTCCGTGTACCCCTTCATGCCGGAGGTGTGATCGAGCAGCTGCCGAACGGTGACCTTACGGCCCTGGGTGTTGTACGGCACGTACTTGGTGAAGTCGTCATCCAATGACAGCTTGCCCTGTTCAACCAGCTGCATGATCGCGGCGCCGGTGAACTGCTTGGTGACCGAGCCGATCTCGTAGCTCGCCCGAGGCGGGGTCGGGACATCCAGCTCGACGTTCGCCTTGCCGAAGCCCCGAACGGCGATGGTATCGCGGCCCTTCACCACCGCGATCGAGGCGCCAACGACCTTGCCCGCCGCAATCGGCGCGCTCACGATGGAATCGATCTTGGCAACCAGGGCCTGGCGAGCGGCGTCGCCGCCACCTCCTGGGACAGCCTCGGTGCCGCACGAGGTCAACCACACCAACGCCGAGAGACTGAACCAACGGGAGAACGGATTCATGACGCGGAATGCCTCGCTGAGATGTCGATCCGAGGAGCCCGACCGAGCCCCTCGATCAGTGGCCCGAAGCCGACAAGAGTGGCGCCGATTTCGGGGAGGTGCAAACTTCACCCGGGCCGCTCCTGGCCGGCTCCAATCCGATACGACATTGCCGGGTGCCCGAAGAACCGGCGGAGGAGGGCGAGCTGCCCGAGGTGGTAGGCCTCATGGTGCACGAGAAAACCAAACCCGCCCAACCGCGTCTCGGCAACTCCGGGGAACCGTTGCGACGACCGAGCGCTCCAATCCTCCGATCCCATCGTCCCCCGCCGCGCTTCGATCGCCTCGGTAACCCGGTCCCACGCCGACTCGATCGCGGCGAGCGACGGGATGGTGGTGACCTGCTCGATCGACGTCGCGTGCTCGAGGACGCCGTCGAATGGCGACGCGCAGATACCGCCCAGGTATCGAACCGTCCAGGCCCGAGACTCGACCAAGTGGCCGGCGACAAAGGCGACGCTGTTGGTCGACCCGTTCGGGCGGGTCCGGGCCTGCTCCTCGGTCAGCCCCACGAGACAGTTCCGAAACAGGGCGCTGTTCAGGCCAACCAGGCCCCACAAGGTCTCCGCCCCAGTCATTTCGGAACGACGGGAAGCAGCAACGCCGAGGGCCGCGCCGGGCCGAAGTGGATCGTGGTCCTGGTTGGCAGGTACTCCGTCTCGTCGTAGATGTTGCCGCCGGTGTGGGAGTTGAGTTCCCACTGCGGGAAGTTGCTGCCGGCAAGGTGGAGTCGAATTCGATGCCCAGCTTTGAACTGGTGGGCGATCGATTTCAGATTGACCTCGATCTCGTAAACGCGGCCCGGTTCGACCAGCTCTGGCTTGTCGGCGCCGTTGCGGAGTCGCAGCCGGGCGATCCCGTCCACCACGTTCCACGACTTCCCATCCGGGGTGACGTCGATCAGTTTGGCGGCGATGTCGGCATCCCGGGTTTCCGTCGAGACGAACAACTTCGCCCGTACCGGCCCGGCGACGGTCACCGGCGCCCCGAGCGGGGGGGTCGTGTAGACCAACAGGTCGGTGCGTTGTTCCAGATCGGCCTGGTCGAAGACGCCGGGTTGGTCGGCGGGGTTGCCAGTGCAGCAGATGGTACCACCCCGGGACGGGAACGGATTGGCTGGATCGACCGAGACCGTATCCTTCCCAGCCCGAGTTCCCGCGGCCAAGCTCAGCCGCCCGTCGCCGGAGCCGCCGTTGGCCGCTTTGCCGCTCGCCAGGTAGTACGATACCGGCTTCATCTCGGGCACGGGCCACACGTTGGAGGACCGCCAGGCGTTGAGGCCAGTAACGTAGTATTGCACCTTAGGCATCGCCTCGACGCCATCGCCGATGCCCTTGAGCCAGTAGTCGAACCAGGCGAGGTAGATGGACCAGTACCCCAAACGGGCATCGCCCATGTCACGCTCGCCGACGACCGTATGCTCGGTAGCCCGCTCGGAGGCGCAATGGGACGTGGGCGAGATGATGACGTACTGGTTGTCGCGGGCCTTGGGCGAGACCGCGTTTCGCTTGAACAGGTTGAACAGCGCCAGGGTTTGCTCGGCCCCGTAGTCCAGCCACGAATTGACGTGGATCGCCGGGACGTCGAAGCGGGTGCTATCGGTCGCGTACCCTTGGGTCGCCCAATACCGGTCGCCCGGGCGATGGCGAAGGAAGTCCTCGAAGTCGCTTCGGGGCCCACCGACCCGTTTGACCATCTCGATCGAGGGACGGGATCGAAGCACGGTGGCGAACTCGAAGCGATCGGGCGGCGCTGGGTTCTTGTCTTTGGCGCCCGCGCCAAGGAACCAACCGAAGGCCGAACTGAGGCTGAACACCCCGTTCTCGTACGCCCCGAATCCCGACCAATAGCCCCCGGCGGACCCAAGGCCACCGGCGGCGGCCTGTGGTACGGCCGCCGCGTGATTCGGATGCCGAGCCCCCGCGAGGAGGATCTGGACCTCACCGAGATAGGAGCAGCCGTAGGTGCCAACCTTGCCGTTCGACCACGGTTGCCGCGCGATCCACTCCATCGTGTCGTAGCCGTCGTCGCGGTCGTGCGACTGGACCTGGTACTCGCCATCGGACGACCACTTTCCGCGCACGTCCTGCGACACTACCGCGAACCCACGGGCCGCGAAGAACTCGGCCGGACCGGTCGAGCCACGATAGCTGTCTTTGTTGTACGGCGTCCGTAACAGGATGACGGGGAAACGCCCGGCGGCGCTCTTCGGCAGATAGAGGTCGGCCGCGAGGGTGACGCCGTCGCGCATCGGAACGGGCACGTTGTTCTCCATCCCGTACTCGTTCTGCGGTGCCGGCGGAGCGAACCGATCTTGCGCCCGGGCCGGCCCCGCGACGAGCACCGCCACAACCGACCCAGCTGCCAGACGACCCTTCATCGAACCTCCACTGCGGACGGGGGGGCAACCACCGCCACTGGGTGGTGCCGTCCCCTGACAGTAGCGCCCGCCTCGGATCGCGGCAATCGCCGGCAGCCCTAATAGCGCGGGATCGACGGATCGATCTCCGCACTCCAGGCCAGAATCCCCCCCTCGAGGTTCTCGACCCGCCCGAATCCGGCCTCGAGCAACGCCTCGACCGCCTGGCGGCTTCGTACCCCGCCCTTGCAGTACACCACGACATCGCGATCGGCCGGGATCTCGGCCAAGCGGCGCGGCAGCGCTCCCAGCGGAATCAACACCGCGCCATCGATTCGCCCAATCGTCCATTCGTGCGGCTCACGGACATCGAGCAGGTACGGATTCCAGCCCGACCGCCGCCGCTCGGCCAGCGCGGCGACGCTCAGGTCCCGACCCGGCGCGCCCTCGGGCGGCGGTAGCTCGCAGACGGCGTCGATCTCCTCCAGCGACTGAATGGTCCGGGTCCCGCACGCGGGGCAGCCTGGATCCTTGCGGACTTTCACCCTGCGGAACCGCATCTCGAGGGCATCCACCAGAAGCAGCTCGCCCACCAGCGGACGACCGATACCGAGCAGGAGCTTGATCGCTTCGGTGGCCTGGATCGTCCCTACCAATCCCGGCAGGACGCCCAGCACGCCGCCCTCGGCGCAATTGGGCACCGCCCCGGCCGGGGGCGGTTGACGGAAGAGACAGCGGTAACACGGGCCTCCGTCCGCCGCGAACACCGAGGCCTGGCCTTCGAATCGGTAGATGCTGCCATAGGCGTTCGGAACGCCGAGCAGGACGCAGGCGTCGTTGACGAGATACCGGGTCGCGAAATTGTCGGTTCCGTCGACCACCACGTCGTAACCCCGAATGATCTCGAGCGCGTTTTGGGCCGATAGACGAGTCTCGTACCGCTCGAACCGGACGTACGGGTTCAGATTCAGGAGCCGCGCCTCGGCCGATTCCAGCTTGCTGCGACCAATGGTGCTGGTGCCATGGAGAATCTGGCGTTGGAGGTTCGAGGCATCGACCTGGTCGAAGTCCACCAGTCCCAGGTGGCCGACGCCGGCGGCCGCCAGGTACAGCGCCACTGGCGACCCGAGGCCACCGCAGCCGACGATGAGGACCCGGGATTGTTTGAGGCGCTCCTGCCCGGCCAGCCCGACCTCGGGCAGGATGATATGGCGGTCGTAGCGAGCCAACTCGGGGCCGGAAAGCAGTGACATTGGCTTCAGCCCCCCGCGATGGCCGACACGATGGTGACCTCGTCGCCGTCGGCGGCATAGGTCTCGAACCCGCCGCTGAAGCGGGTGTCTTCATCGTTGAGGTATACGGTGACGAATTCGTTGCCGTCCCGGGTAGCGTCAGCGAGTCGCTTGCCCAGTTCGGGATAGGGTTGGGCCACCCGAGCAAGGACCTCCTCGATCGTGCCGGCGGGCGAGGCGTGGGTTCGCTGTCCACCGGCGAAGCGGGCGAGGACCGAGGGGAGGACGACGGTGACGGCCATGAGAAAGCTCCAGACTGAGTGTTAGGCGGATTCGATGTGCCGAGCGACCTCGCTCAGCCGACTCGAGAGAAGGGGTAGCTCGAACGCGTCGAGGGGAACCGCGTCCGGTGTCTTGAGTCCGTGGGCGGTGACGACGAGGACTACCTCGTCGTCAGGGCGGAACCATCCGGTCTTGGCCAGCGCGAGCGCGGCGGCGCAGGTCACCCCGCCGGCGGTTTCGGCGAAGACCCCGGTGGTTTCGGCGAGGGTCCGAATCCCCGCGATCAGATCGGCGTCGGCGACCCGGGCCCCGAAGCCGCCGGACGACCGTATTGCTTCGATCGCTCGGCCGCCGTCGGCCGGAGCCCCGATCGCCAGTGAGCGGGCAATCGTATTGGGTGTCGTCGGGGTCACCCGGTCTTCGCCGGACTCGAGCGCCCGGACGATCGGGGCGCACCCGGACGCTTGAGCGCCGAACAGCCGGGGCCGATCGCCTTCGACCAGTCCCGCGTCGATCGCCTCGCCAAACCCCTTGGCGATTTTCGAGATCAGCGAGCCGCCGGCCATCGGCGTGACCACCGCGGAGGGCAGCCGCCAGCCCAGCTGCTCGGCGATCTCGAACGCGACCGTTTTCGAGCCTTCCCCGTAGTAGGGCCGCAAGTTGACGTTGACGATGCCCCAGGCAAACCGGTCGGCCAGTTGGGCACAGAGCCGGTTGACGTCATCGTATCTGCCGCGAATCCTGACCAGCCGCGCCCCGTGCACCGCGGCCGCGAGCAGCTTGGCAGGCTCGAGGTCTTCGGGCACCAGCACCCACGCCGGGATCCCCGCCCGCGCCGCGTGGGCCGCCACCGCGATCGCGAGATTCCCCGTCGAGGCGCACGCCACCGTGCCGAGCCCCAGGCCATGCGCGGCATTGATCGCGGTCGCGACCACCCGATCCTTGAACGAGAGCGTCGGATGAGAGACGGTGTCGTTCTTGATGAAGGCCCGGGCAACGCCCAGCCGCGTCGCCAAGCGGGGAGCCTCGAGGAGCGGCGTGAACCCAGTGTCGAGCGAGTGGACCGGCTCGCCATCGAACGGGAGCCATTCCCGATAACGCCACAGCGACGGCGGTCGCCTGGCGATCTCGGCCTGGGTCGGCAATCGGCGCCCTGGTCGATACACCGGCTCGAGCGGGCCGAAGCAATCGGGACAGATGGCCGAGGGAAGGGGCTCGTGGAGGCTGGCGCAGTGCCCGCACTTGAGCGGTACCGGCCTAACGGATGAATCGATCGCTGCCAGAGTCACTGCGGTTGTCTCCCGCCCCACCCCGAGCGACTCGTTGGGACCGGAAACGACGAACGCCCGGTGCCAAAGAGACACGCGAGCGCGTGGCTTTTTAGCTGTGGATTAACGTGGCCAGCAATACGCCGCAAAGCGCCACGACTACGGTTGTCCGGTAACTCTACCGCTCGTTTCGCGACCGCGCAAGCCCCCACGCCTCGACGGCCGTGGCCAACTGCTCCGCGGTGACCGACAGTGGAGGCAGGAACCGAACCACATCCGTCCCGGCCGGAATGGCCAGGACGAGCCGTTCTTGGAGCGCCTTGAGCACTCGGTCACGCGAAGGGCCCACGGCGGCGCCGATCATCAGGCCTCTTCCCCGCACCTCGTCCCCGGACATCGCGGCCAGCCGGTCGGCGAACCAGGCGCCGAGCACCGCCACTCGGGCGAGCAGGTCGGCTTCGAGTGTCGCCAGGGTAGCGAGCACGGCGGCCGCCACCAGCGGATTCCCCCCGAACGTCGAGGTATGAAGCCCGTTCGTTAGGCGATCCGCGACGGCCGCACTCATCGCCGCGACCCCGACCGGCAGCCCGCCGGCGAGCCCTTTACCCAGGCAGAGCAGGTCGGGCGCGATTCCCTCCCGCTCGGCGACCGTGAAGGTGCCGGTCCGGCCGCAGCCGGTCTGGATTTCGTCGAGGATCACCAACACGCCCCGCGCTCGGCAGAGCTCGAGCACGGTGCGCAGGTATCCGGCCGGCGGTACCACCACGCCGCCTTCGCCTTGAATCGGCTCCAGCACCACCGCGGCCACGCTGTCGTCGATGGCCTCGGCGAGGGCGTCGAGCGAGCCGTAGAGTACGTGGCGAACCGGCAGCAGCATCCGATCGAACAGCGCCCGGTACTTCCCGGCCTCGGTCAGCGCCAGCGCGCCAATGGTCTTGCCGTGGAACCCACCGGTCGCCGCGATGAAGGTTGGCCGCTGACGGGTAGCCGCCGCGAACTTGATGGCGGCCTCGATGGCCTCCGCCCCCGAATTGCCCCAGTACAAAGCGGCGCCCTCGGCGAACATCGGGAGGCGGCGCAGCACGGCCGTCGATGCCCGGAGCCGCACCTCGCTGGTGAAGCTCCCGTGGAGACCGATCAGCGCCCGCGACTGGCTCGCGATCGCCTCGAGAATCGCCGGATTGCCGTGCCCCAGGAGATTCGCGCCGTAGTTGGTCATCAGATCGAGGTAGCGGGTCCCATCCTTCGCGAAGAGGTAGGCCCCCTCCCCGCGAACGATGCTGAGGCCGCGACTCGGATAGAGATCGGCCAGGGGGCCCCTAGCCATCGGCGATCACCGTGCCCACCCCGGCGAGGGCGTCAGTCACCGGATGGTCGCGGCGACCGTCCGCCAGCACCACCCAAGGCGAGGCCCCGCGGAACAACCGGCGCAGGGCGTAGAGCTTCCGCTTGAAGCGCCCCGTCGCCTGGGTCTCGAGGCGCTCCAGCTCGGCCGAGCTGAGATGGGCGAAGGCCGAATCGGGGCGATCCGGGTCGCGGAGCAGGCCGGCGGCCTCGACCAATTGGACCACCCGAGGGATGTTCATCGCCTCGCGAATCAACGCGACGACATCATCGTTTTCCGCGTTGACCGGGTAACCGAGCTCGTCGATCAGCGGCACCGTCAACACGGGTGTGTACCCGGCCGTGAGGAGAAGCTCCAGCAAGGCCGCGTTGACGCCCGCCGGCTTACCCGAGCGATCGCGAATCAGGATCGTCTTCTCGCCTTGGCGGGTTCGGATCCCGACGTTGCGCCGAGCCGTCACCACCCGCCCGTCCAGGCCGGTGAGACCAATGGCGTTGCGCCCGAACCGCTGGAGCGCCGACACCAAGCTGGTGTTGGCCAGCCCAGCGTAGGCCATCGAGAGGAGATCGATCGCCTCGTCGTCCGAGAAGACGCTGCTGTAGCCGGACACCGAGGTGATCACCCGTTTTTCGACCCCGAGGCGTATCGCCAGGGCGTCGCGGACCGCGTTGGCTCCTTGCACGACGATCACCGGGTTCGCCAAGGACCCGAGATCCCGGGCCACTCCCAGGAGGTTGATGGATGCGCCGCCGCCGACCTTGATCAAGATGAGATCGGCGATCATGGGAGGGCCAGCTCGAGGATGGTTCCGTTGGGGATCGGCTCCCAGCGTGGCGCCGGCGCCATCCGGTGAAGGCCGGCGGACTCGGCGGGCCACGGCTCCGAGCTGACGATCACCCGATCGTCGACGGTCGCCCGGTGCATCGTGAAGTATTCGTGGTCTACACCGAACCGGGTGACCACCCTGAAGATCGCCGAGGAGGCCAGGACCAGGTTCATCGCGCGGAGATATCGCGTCCGTCGGGCGACGACCTCCACCGCCCTGGCCAAGGCGGCGTGATCGCGATCGCCCCCGAGTCGGCGGATGAACCGGAAGAGCCGTTCCGCTCCAATCCGCCCGGCGACCGAGAGTCGGACCCCGCGCAACTCGCCGTTGAAGGCGAACGCCCACCCGCCGTCGCAGAACGGCATGTTGTTCTCGACGGCGATCCCCTCGTTGCCGAAGGCGCTCCGAGCGTGGGCCACGAACCGGCGGGTCGCCGGTAGTGGAGGCGGAGTGTCCTCCCACAACGGCACGATCGAGTGGTGACAGTCCCATCGGGCCTGGGCGTCGTTCCACCAGGCACAGCCCCACCCGTCTCCCTGATATTCCTTGCTCCTCTTCGCCACGACCGCCAGGGCGGCGATGGCGTCGGCCGGATCTCGAGGGCTGGCGGAGGCGACGGCGACCAGGCGACACATCGGGTTAGATCGGGTGGAGCCCGGGGAAGCCGAGCCCCGTGGTTTCGTCGAAGCCGTGCATCAGATTGAAGGCCTGGACGGCCTGGCCGGCAGCCCCTTTCATGAGGTTGTCGATCGCGGCGACGACGACGAGTCGGCGACTGTGCGGGTCGCGGTCGAACCCGATGTCGCAGTAGTTGGTTCCGGTGACCAGCTTCGGTTCCGGCAGCCGGTGGATGCCGTCCCGCGCCTTGACCAGCCGGATGAACGGCTCCGTGCCGTAGGCGGCGCGGTAGGTCCGCCAGATCTCGCGCTCGTCGAGGTCGTCGCGGAGGAAGGCGTGACAGGTTACCAGGACCCCTCGGACCATTTCCACGGCGGTCGCGGAGAAGTGGATCGAGATCGGCTGGCCGTTCGAAAGCTCCTGGATCATCTCGCCGACGTGTCGGTGACCGGTCGGCTGGTACGACCGCACGCATCCGGCGCGCTCCGGATGGTGGGTCGCCTCCGAGAATTCGGCGCCGCCTTCGCTCGAACCGACCTTGGCCTCGACCACGGTGGCCTGGGGCTCCACCAAACCGGCGTCGTAGAGCGGGGCCAGCGCCAGAATGGTGGCGGTGGCATTGCACCCGGCGCTCGAGACCCAGGTGGCAGACCGCATCGCTTCGCGATGCCGTTCGGGAATCCCGTAGACGAAGCGTCCCAGGAGGTCGGGCCGGGAGTGTTCTCGGCCGTACCAGCGCGGGTATCCAGCCGGGTCCTCGAGCCGGAAGTCGGCCGAAAGATCGATGAGACGCGGCGCGAGCGCGGCAAAGCGGTCGATCTGCTCGATGGCCTGGCCGTGCGGCAGGCAAAGGAACAGCACGTCGGCCGGTTCCAGCCGAGCGGCAGAGACGAAATCGAGCTGGCAGACTTTTCGGAGATTGGGATGGCGGGAGGATACCGGTTTGCCGGCGTGGCGCCCCGAGGTGACTTGGGTCACCCGGACACCGGGATGCTGGAGCAAGAGCCGGGTGAGCTCCCCACCGGTGTACCCCGAGCCGCCGACGATCCCAACCCGGATCATCGGCGGGCCCGGGCCAGGACGTAGTCGGCGATCCGGCCGGGAATGTTGACCCCGGTGGGCGCGATGCTGTTGCGATACTCCATCGTGTAGTTGATTTCGTTGACGACGAGGCCATCCGGGGTTTCGAAGATGTCCAGCGCCACGACCGCCCCCTTTGGCCCCCCCACCGCCCGCGCTCCCGCCGCCGCCAAGTGAGCCAGCTCGGGGGTGATTGGGCAGACGCTGGCCCTGCCTCCTCGGGCGGTGTTGGTGATCCAGTGCGGGGAGTCGCGATAGATGGCGGCGATGCACTCGTCGCCGATGACGAACGCTCGGATATCGCGGCCGGGTTTATCGACGTATCGCTGGATGTAGAAGATCGAGTGGTGGTAGCTGCCCAGCACGGTCTTGTGCTCGAGCAGGGCCTCGGCGGCATCGCGGTCGTTGACCTTGGCGAGCAACCGCCCCCAGGACCCGACGGCCGGCTTGAGCACCACGGGGTAGCCCATGGCTTCGATAGCCACCAGGGCGGACTCCGGGGTGAATGCCACCCTCACCTCGGGCTGCGGCACGCCATGCTCCGCCAGCGCCACCGAGGTCATCAGCTTGTCGCCGCAGGTCGCGGCGACGGCGGCGGAGTTCACACAGGGGATCCCTTGGCTCTCGAACAGGCGGAGGGCGTGAAGGGCCCGCGAGTGGTTGAGGCAGCGTTCGACGATGACGTCGACCTGGGCGGCCGGTTCACCGAGGGTGAACTGGACGGCGCGGTCGTCGATCATCTCCACCGTGGCTTTCCGCTGCGCGAACTCCGCGAGCAGGAGCTTCTCCTCGGGGCGAATCAGCGAATGGAGGAACCCCACCCGAACAGTCACTGACCCCAGTCCTCCTCCTCCATCGGGGCTTCCCGAACCACTGGGGGGGCGACCGTGACCACCTCGAGTTCGCTGCCGCATTCGCGGCACCGGACGAGTTCCGACGGCATGGCGTCGGGGGTGAGGGGGACGGTCGCGTCACAGACGGGACAGACGGCATTGGCGGACATCGCGGCGGCTCGCTGGCAGGACGGCCGCCCAACTTGCCGTGCCTCGCGCCGGCTCGCCACCGTTTGCCGAGGATATTTCAAAAAAACTCACAAAGTGTTAAAATTTGCCAATGACCAGAATCGCCGACGTCGTGGAGCGGGAGGTTCGTCGACTGCCGTTCGTCGAAGCGGCCCTGGGAGACGGGTTGTTCAACATGTCCGCCCTCGCCCGCCAGCTGCAGCCCCGCATCCGTCGGGTCATCGGCCGGCCGGTCAGCGACTCCGCGATCATGATGGCCCTCCGCCGGCTCGAGCCCAGGGTCACCCGCCGCCTGGTCGGCCCACGCCACGCGGCGGCACCCGTCACCGAACTCACGGTCCGGTCTGACCTGATGGAGTTCGCCTTCCTCTCGAGCCCGACCATCCGCACCAAGCAGGGGCGGCTCCTCGCTCGGCTCGGCCGATTTCAGGATGCCTTCGTCACCTTCACCCAAGGCGTTTCGCAGGCCATGCTGATCGTCAACGACCGCTTCGAGCGGCAAGTGGAGGAGTGTTTCGACGGGGAACACCGGGTCGCGACGGTCAAGGGCCTCTCGGCGATCGTGCTCCGGCTCGCGCCAAGCGTCGTCCGGACACCGGGGGCGTACTACCGAATCCTCAAGCAACTGGCGTGGGATCACGTCAACGTGATCGACGTGGTCTCCACCTACACCGAGTTCACCATCGTCATCGAAGACCGCCAGGTCGACGTCGCCTTCGCGGCTCTCCGGGCGATTGCCTGAGCGGCGAGGATCGTCAGAGCCGGGTCTTCTCCTCGACCCCGGTCCGGATCCGTTCCTCCAAGGCGCCTTGGGAGTAACACCAGATCCGCCCACTGGCGGCTCCGCTGTTGTCGAGTCCAACACCCAGGACAAACGTGAAGAGCGACGTCGTCCCGGACGAGTTGGGGCGCACGGTCGTCAGCACGGTCAACGCCACCTCGTATTGGTCGGCGTTGGGAACCGATCTGGTCGAGCCGCAGTCCACGAATGCCGACAAGCGCTCCTTGCCGAGGCGGGTCCGGACCCGCTGGTAGCAGGAGCCGAGACGGAAGTTGCCGGCCTCCCGAAAGTTGACCTCGAGGCCCAGGTCGGTGTAGACCGCGGCCAGGATCTTCCAGACCTGATTCGGCGGGACCGGCACGACCGCCTCGGCCCCCAAGGTATCGATTGCCCGAGGATGCAGCCGATCCCTGGCGACCGGCACCTGTTGACTCATCGGCGTTCCGCCACAGCCCATCACCGCCAGCGCCACCAAGACCTCGTTCATCGCGACTCCTTGACCGGACCGGGAATCGAGCACGGTGCTCGCGCGCGCCGGGGCCGCTGGGATACTAGAGAAGCGGATCGGAGCGCGCTAGACTGGCCGAAGGGTTTTCGACCATTTCACCGGTCTGGAGGTGGCTTTCGATGTCCATCGCTCCCTTGCTTGCGGCCTTGGCGGCCCCGGCACTGGTTCTGACCCAAGCCGGGCAGCCAGATCCCCTGGTGATCAAGCATCGGCCCACGACCGAGCGGTTGATCGCCGCGGCCCTGGCCGACAGCGCCGGATGGGATCGGATCGCCGAATTGACCGATCGCTTCGGACATCGGCTGTCCGGCTCCGCCGCCCTCGAACACGCCATCGATTGGGTCATCGATCGGATGAAAGCCGATGGGTTGGAACAAGTCCGCGGGGAGCCCGTGATGGTGCCCCGATGGGTCCGCGGCCGGGAGTCGGCGGAGATGGTCCAACCACGCTACGGCAAGCTTCCGATGCTGGGACTGGGCGGTTCGATCGGTACCCCGCCTGGTGGGATCACCGCGGAGGTCCTGGTGGTATCGAGCTTCGCGGATCTCGAAGCCAACGCGGCCAAGGCCCGGGGCCGGATCGTTCTGTCCGACGTTCCGTTCACGACCTATGGCGCCACCGTTCAGTACCGCGGCCGCGGGGCGATCGCCGCCGCCAAGGTTGGCGCGGTGGCGAGCATGATCCGCTCGGTCGGACCCTTTGGGATGCGAACCCCGCACACCGGTGGAATGGGCTACGATAGCGCGACGGCCAAGATCCCCGGGTTGGCGATCACCGCGGAAGACGCGGCGATGATGCATCGAATGCAACGTCGCGGCGAACGGATCGTCGTGCACCTCGAGATGGGTGCCCACACGCTCCCGGATGCTCCGTCCCGCAATGTGGTCGGGGAGATCGTGGGGAGAGAGTACCCCGACCAGATCGTGGTGATGGGCGGGCATATCGATTCCTGGGACGTGGGAACGGGCGCGATGGACGACGCCGGCGGTGTGGTCATCGCGTGGGAGGCGGTTCGACTGATGCACCGGCTCGGGATCCGACCGAGACGAACCATCCGGGTCGTGGGCTGGACCAATGAGGAAAACGGCCTTCGGGGGGGCACCGGGTATCGCGATACCCACCGCGACGAGCTGGCCAAGCACGTCCTGGCCATCGAATCCGACGGCGGGGTCTTCCGCCCGACCGGCTTCGGCTTCACCGGCTCCGACGCCGCCCGGGCATTGCTGCGCCGGATCGCGCCGCTCCTCGCGCCGGTCGGGGCCGATTCGATCGGACCCCAAGGAGGCGGTGCGGACATCGGCCCGATCATGCAACTCGGGGTGCCGGGAATGTCCCACAACGTCGATGGCACCCGATACTTCTGGTATCACCACAGCGAGGCCGACAACGTCGACAAGCTCGATCCGAGGGAGGTCGCCATGAACGTCGCCGCCATGGCCGTGATGGGGTATCTGGTGGCCGAGGAGGGACTGCCTCGCTAGCGGGGCCGGGCGATCCCGAGCTTCTTCATCCTGGCCTCCAGCGTGGTCGGCTTGAGGTTCAGAACCTCCGCGGCGCCGCCCGGCCCGCTCACCTTCCAGCCGGTCCGTTCCAGGGTTCGAGCGATGTGATCCCGCTCGAGGTCCTCGAGCGTCTTCGATCCGGCCAGCGCCACGGGCGGCGCCACCGGGTTGTACTGACCGGTGGCCCACTCGCCCAGCTGAAGGCTCGTCCCCGCGGTGATGATCACCGACCGTTCGATCAGATTGGCCAACTCCCGAATGTTGCCCGGCCAGCTGTGGGCGCTCAACGCCTCGAGGACTCGAGGCGGGATCGCCTCGATCCGCTTGCCAAGGCGATTCGCGTACTCGGCGGTGAAATGACTCACCAGGATCGGGATGTCCTCGCGACGTTCCCGAAGCGGGGGATTGCGAATCGGAAAGACGTTCAACCGGTAGTACAGGTCCTGGCGGAACACCCCAGCGGCGACGGCAGCCGGGAGATCCCGGTGGGTCGCGGCGATCACCCGGACATCGACCTTGATGGTCTCCGTTCCGCCGACGCGGATGAATTCCCCCTCTTGGAGAACCCGGAGGAGCTTCACCTGAAGGTCGAGGGGGAGATCGCCGATCTCGTCGAGGAACAGCGTCCCACCATCGGCCAGCTCGAAACGGCCGACCTTGCGGGCCACCGCGCCGGTAAAGGCGCCCTTCTCGTGCCCGAACAGCTCGCTTTCGACCAGGCTCGACGCGAAGGCGCCGCAGTTGACCGCCACCAGCGGCCTGGTGGCCCGAAGGCTTCGCTGATGGATGGCTCGGGCGATGAGTTCCTTGCCGGTGCCGGTTTCGCCGGTGATGAGCACGGTGGTGTCGGTGGCGGCGACTTGCCCGATCTTGTCGAGGACGCGGCGAATCCCGGGACTCGACCCGACGATCTCGCCGGTCTCGCGCTCCTGGACCTCGACCCGCCGGGCGAGATCTCGCTCGGCCGAAACGTCGTTGACCGCCAGCCAGATTCCGGTCACCAGGTCGGCTTCGACCACACCGATCACCGTCGCCCGCAGGTAACGGGGAGCACCGGGATTGGCGACCCTGACCTCGGCTTGGTCGAGCCGAAATCCGTCCCGCACGAACCGTTCGGCGGACTCGCTTCGGGCCAGAACCCCGCCGGTGACGAGCTGGCCGAGTCGGCGGCCCAAGAGGGCCCCGGCGGTGGCGCCTTGCAGCTGGTCGAAAGCGGGGTTGGAATACACCAGATGGCCCTTGCCCAGGAGTTCTTCCGCGATGATGGCGGGAGGGGCCGACCTGGGGAGCCGGGTCTCGAGGCTGAGCCTGGCAATGGCGATCGGCAATACATCGAGGAACCGCTCGACCTGCGCTAGGTCCGTTGGCGACAGCGAACTGACCAAACCGATCATCGGATCTCGCTTCGAGCGCCCGGGCCAGACCCGGGGATCATGAGATCGCTCCGGAAGCAACAACACCATCGACCGGACCCTGCTGGGGTACGGTCGATGCAACCCCGCATTCGTGAAAATGGTTCCCGGTCCGCCATCGAACAAGGCGCCCCCCGGTCGGCACACTCGAGGGGCGCGAAGTGGCATGGTTCGGCGCGGTGTCAGGCCACCCCGGCGACCCCCGCCAGCGCCCGCCCGAAGCCCCGCTCCTCGGCCAGGTGCCGGAGCGAGCGCTTGAGGTGCTCCCGGCTCCGGTGCAGTCTGGACCGTACGGTGCCCACCGGGCAACCGACCGCCGCCGCGATGTCCTGATAGGACATGTCGTCGACGAAGTAGAGCATCGCCACGGTACGGTATTCGACCGGTAGTCTGTCCAGCGCCGCGAGAATCTCGTCGGTTTCGATGTTGCTCACGAAGCGTGTCAGGGGATCGGGTTCCGGCTCGCCGAACGCGCTGGCGGCGAGGTCGAGATCATCGGGTCGCTCGAGTTCGTCGATCGACATCGTGGCGTTGCTCCGGCTTCGCCGGCGATAGCGGGAGATGAACGCGTTGGTGACGATCCTGAGGAACCAGGCTTTGAAGTTGGTGCCGGCCTCGAAACCACCGAATCCGCGGCAGGCGTTGAGGGCTGCCTCCTGGACGACGTCTTCGGCCTCGTGAGGGTCGCGGGTCAGATTGAGAGCAACCCGATAGGCAACCGGCAGGACCGGGGCGATCAGTTCGTTGAGGTCCAGCGTCTCGGCTCGGGCGGCTTGGGAGGTCATTGTCGGCTCGCGTTCCTGTCCGGGGTTGAATCGGCCATCTCTTTCTGGCCAGTCCCTAAGACAGGTCGCGTGCCGAAAGCCTTCGGTTTCGCCGATAGGTCATCCAAGACTTTGCTGTCGATCGATTTACGTTGATTCGAGTCGGCCGACACCAGGCCAGTGAAAGGCCCCAGTGCCCAACATGTTGGGAACTGGATCCCAACATATTGGGAGGTCGGAACGAGAGGCGGGTGAGGCTATTTGGCGGCGTATCCTTCCAGCCGGCGATCGATCTCGACCTTCGACAGCCAGCGTCCACCGATCATGACGCCGGCGATCCTGCCGACGTTGGCGACCGAGGCGAGTGGATTTCCGTCGAGCAAGAGCAGGTCGGCCCGCTTGCCCTCCGCCACCGTGCCCGCGGTGGCGGATGTCCCGAAGTGCGCCGCGACGTTACGGGTGCCCGTTTCGAGCGCCTGGAACGGCGTCAGCCCGGCGTCGACGAGGTAGGCCAGCTCGCGGCGGATCGAGAAGCCGGGAACGTTCCAGACCTGGGGGGCATCCGACCCGAGCAGGAAACCGACCCCGCCCGCGTGAAGTCCCTTGATGAGTTTCTTGCGGAGGTCGAGGTAGCGTGCTCGTTGTTCCGCCGACGCCCCCCGCTTCGCATCCCATTGGTTTGCTGCGCCCAGGCATCGATCCCGGCCTTGGACCAATACCGCATCTCGGGCCATTGCCGCATCTCCTCGACGTTGAAGTCGCCGACGACGTGACGCATCAGGGTTTCGGTCGGGACCATCCACACCCCAGAAGCCTTGGCCTTCGCGGCCAGCATCGCGATTCGGCTTTCGTCGGCCTGCATCACCCGTCCCAGCCCGAAGAAGCCGGCCTCCTCGCCACTGAAGCGCCGACCGCTCGAAGCCGGGTCGAGGCCCTCCATGAACCCATCGAGATGATCGATCGACCAGAACTTGGCCTCGAGCGCCCGTTCGATCCCCACGTCGAGCGGCACGTGTCCCGCAAACCGGATCCCGACCTGCTCCGCCACGGTGACGATCGAATCGAAGACGCTCCGTCGGATCCCCGGGTGGACCTTCATGAAGTCGTAGCCGACCTGACGGTACTTGCGAACCGAGTCGACGGCCTTGGCGCCATTGGTCATGGAGTTGCCGTTCAGCGACGGGCTCGAGGTGTAGATCAACGGGCTCAGGATTTCCCCGCGGGCGGCCCGCTCCCGATACGGCAGGTGGCGCGGATCGCCGAGCATCCCGCGCACCGTCGTCACCCCGTTCAGGACGAAGAGGCCGAGCACCCGTTCGATCACCGAATCGGGGACCTGCGGCCCGGGGGGAATGTGGGCGTGCATCTCGGCCAGGCCGGGCATCAGGAACTTGCCGGTGCCGTTGACCACCGTGGCGCCAGCCGGCGCCTTGACCCGGTCGCTCCCGCCGAGCTGGACGATCTTGCCACCGCGAATCACGACGGTTTGGTCCGAGAGGACGCGATCTCGGTCCATTGGAACGACGTTGACGTTCACGAATGCCGTCGTGGGCTCCTCCAGGAGGCTCACGGCTAGCAGCAGCATGTTCATGGCGTATCCCCTAGTTGGAATGGCGAGCCATTACGACTTACGCGCGAGATCCGAACCCCGTTTCCGGGGGGCGGACCCGTGCCACCCGAAGCGACAACGGCCAGCGAACCAGCCGAACGCGGCCGGTGGAACCCCACAGCGCGGCCAGCTCCCCGCTGAAGTCGACCACTGGGTCGACGCCGGTGGCCTGGCGGCACCGGGCGACCGCCGACCAGGTGCGAAGGTAGCCGATCAGGTGGGCCAAGGACCACTCGGCTTCCATCGCAAACGCGGGCGCGGCGATCGCGGGAAAGGGAATCGGAATCGTCCGATACTCGGTGTCGACATACCGTCGATCGCCAGGCCAATAGGGCCCCACGGTGCCGGAATAGAAGCGCCGGAGGGCCTGGTCGATCGGGGGATCGGTTTCGAGCATGTTGTACATCCAGGCCGCGAGCACCCCGCCCGGTTTAGTCACCCGACCGACCTCGGCGAAGAACCGGGGGTGGTCGAGCCAATGGAGCGCCTGGGCCACGGTCACCAGGTCGACCGAGCCATCCTCGAGGCCGCACTCCTCGGCCCGAGCAATCCGGTAGTCGACGTTAGGGAGCCGAGGGGCGTGGCGCAGCTGATCCGGACTCGCGTCGGTGGCGATGACGAGCGAGAACCGGTGGGCCAGCCCCGGGACGGCCTGACCGCTCCCGGTCGCGCAATCCCAGGCGCACCCTCGCGAAGGCACCAGGCCGGCCAGCCATTCGAACAGCGAGTCGGGGTAGCCGGGCCGATACTTGGCGTAGCCGTCGGCCCGATCGGAGAAGTGATCCTGAAAACCACTCACCTGGGCGAGTATCCGTTGGGGAAGGAGTCGCCCGCTTCGGGGCCGATTTCTCCGGCAACGAGGGTCGCGCGGCTGGCCGCCAAGTCGGTCATATCAGCACCGCCCAGATCCCGAGCAGGGACAACAGGGCAAGGCCGACCGCCAGGAGAATACCGCGGATTCGGGCCCGCTGCCGAATCCCATCCCTGAGGGCGCTCACCGACGCCGCCAACAGCACGACGAAGCCGCCGAGGATGACCAGGTACAGGAGCATCGCGAGCATGGCGCGATTACCAGCCGAGGAGGAGTTTGCCGCCGAGGATCAGCCCGGCCGAGAGAAAGAGGCCCCGGACCACTCTCCCGCCGACCCGCACCCCGAGTCGGGAGCCCAGGTGGCCGCCGAGAACCGCGCCCAGGGTGGCCGGGACGGCCAGGGCCGGGACCAAGGCGCCCGCCAGCCAGTAGCCGAGGGCCGCGAAGGCGCACCACGGCGCGGCGATGAGGTAGTAATGGCCCAGCGCTCGAAGAAAGCCATGACCGCGGGTCATCGCGAACAGCAAGGTAGTGGCGACCGAGTTTCCGGATCCCAGAAGCCCTTCGTAGCAGCCCAGCGGCAGCGCCACGCCCGCGGTGCAGGGCACCGGCCACCGTGGCGGGCGTTCCGTCGCCCCGATGGCGGGACGCCACCACGCCAAGGCGACCGCCGCGACGATGAAACCGCCGACGAGCGGGCGGACCCGAGCGGGATCGAGGCCGATCGTCAACCGCACCCCGACCCAGGCGCCCGCCATGCCGATGACCATCATGGCACCCACCAAGGGCCATTCGACGAGGCGCCCCTTGAGGTAGTTCCGGGCGCCGGCGACGGTCCACAGCGCGCCGGCGACTTTGTCGCACCCGACCGCGGTGGGAAGCGGGTAGCCGAGGGCGATCCAGGCGGGAGTGGTGAGCAGGGAGGAGCTTCCCCCGCTCAGCGAACCCAGCAGGGTGGCGACGAAGGCGAGCGAGAACACGATCGCGACGTTAGGCACTCTGCCCCGCCAGCAGCCGGCCTCGCTCGAGATATTCGGAGAAGCGGGTCGCGTCGATGTTCGCGCCGCAGACCACCAGTCCGACCCGCTTGCCCCCGAGTCGGCTGGCCAGCGGCCCGAGCAGACCGGCCGTCGTGGCGGCCCCGGCCGGCTCGACCGCGAGTTTCGTCCGCTCGAACAGCCAAAAGGCCGCCTGGAGCATCGCGTCGTCGCTGATCAGCACGATGTCGTCGACGAAGCGGGTGATCAGCGAAAGGCTGTACGGCATCGCGAACGGGGGGCTCAAGCTGTCGGCGATCGTTCGAATGGTCCCGGCCGCTTCCGGACGTCCCGAGGCCACGCTCCGCTTGATGACGTCGTTCCCTTCGGGTTCGATCCCGTACACCGCGCAGCCCGGCCGGAGCTGTTTGACCGCGGCCGCCACTCCAGCGATCAAGCCACCGCCGCCAACCGGAACCAGGACGGCGTCGAGGTCCTCGACGTCGCGCATCAGCTCCAGTCCGAGGGTCGCGGTCCCCGTGGCGGTGTAGAACCCCTCGAAGGGATGGACCAACGCGCGGCCTTCGGCCTGCTCGATGTGTTTGACCAGGGAAAAGGCCTCGTGGACATCCTCCGCCAGAACGACCTCGGCGCCAAAGCGCCGGCACAGCGCCACTCGGGCCGAACTGGCCGACTTGGGCATCACCACCTTGGCGCTGGTGCCGAGCGCCCGAGCGGCGTAGCTGACGGCGGCGGCGTGGTTTCCGGCGCTGACCGCGGTCACGCCCCGTTTCAGCGCCGCCGGATCGAGGGACAGCATGTTCATGACCGCCCCTCGGGCCTTGAAGGTGCCCGATTGCTGAAACAGCTCTAGTTTGAGGTGAACCTCGGTGCCGGGACCGAGGCGATCGCCGAGGAGATCGTCTCGCCACTCCCAGACCGGCGTTCGCCGGACGAAGGGAGCCAATCGAGATGTCGCGGCGTTGATGTGTTGGAGGGTCGGGGGCGTGTCAGTCACTGAGCCCTCGTCGGGTCGGTCGCCGTCCTATCGGGGGAAGGTGCCGGACTCGGTGTCAAAAAGTTGGAGTCGCGTCGGAGCGACCAAGATAAGGAGGCCGTCATGTCGTCGCTGGTTCGGGTGTTATCGTTCGCGTTGGCCGCCGCCGTCACACTCGGGTGCGGCCGCAATCGGGTCGAGACCGCCGTCGATCCGGATGCCCCGACGGTGCTGGTCGTGGACAACCAGGCCTTTCCGGACATGACCATCTACGTCGTCGAAGGGGCTCGCCGGGTTCGGCTCGGGCTGGCCGGTGGCCTTAGCCAGACCAAATTCACCCTCCCGAAGTACCTGGTGCGAAGCCTGACCAGCGTTCGATTCCAGGCCGACCCGATCGGCAGCGCCCGCGCCCCGATCTCGGACGAGATCACCGTCAGCCCGGGCGACGAGGTCACTCTTCGGATCCCGCCTTCCTAACCTTCGCTTGGGGGGGGCCGCCAGGGCGGTCCCCTCGCATCACCTGGCACCAGGTTTCCGCGTCGACGTTCCCTCCACACAATACGATCGCGAGATCTCGCACCCGTCCGGCGAACCGATCGCGCTGGCGGATCGCGGTCGCGACCGCGACCGCCGCGGCACCTTCGCAGATCAGCCGTTCCTCGTCGAACAACAACCGCATCGCCGCCGCGATCTCTTCTTCCGATGGCAGATCGTAGTCGTCGACCAAGTCCCGGCAGAGCGGGTAGGTGATCGTTCCGGCCTCGACTCCTCCCGCGGTTCCGTCCGACAGCGTCGGCAGCGAGGGCAGGTCGAGCACCCGCCCCGCCCTCACCGATTCCACCATGACGCAGGAATTCGCCGGGGACGAGCCTATGACGACCAGCTCGGGGCGAACGGCCTTGAGGTAGCTCGCGATCCCGCCGATCAGCCCGCCGCCGCCGACCGAAATGACCGCCCCGCCGAGGTCGGGGCATTGGGCCAGGAGCTCGATCCCGATGGTGCCTTGACCGGCGACGACATCCCAATCGTTGTACGGTGAGAGGTACACCTGACCGGCCCGCTCGGCCACGGCTCGGGCGTGAACCTCCGTCACCCCGGAATCGTCGCCCGCGAATTCGACCCGGGCCCCGAGTTGTTCGATCTTCCTGATCTTGATCGGCGCGGCGGTGGTCGGGAGGAACACGGTCGGCACCACCCCGGCATGGCGGCCCGCGTTCGCGACCGCGGCGCCGTGGTTGCCGCTCGACGCGGTCACCACCCCACGGTGTCGCTCCGCCTCGGTCAGTCCGAGGACCTTGTTGAGCGCCCCGCGGGCTTTGAACGACCCGGTGACCTGGAGATTCTCCAGCTTGAGCCACACCGAGGTGCCGATCCGCTCGCTCAAAGCCGCGGAGTGGAGCAGTGGCGTCTCCCGCAGGTAGGGCCGGATCCGGTCGGCGGCCTCGAGAATTTCGGGGAACAGCTTCATTGGGCCTGGCGTCGGAGCACTCGTCCCGGGCGGGCCGGCGTCGTCCGACCGCCCTGATAGACGATTTGGCCGTTGACCCACACCCGAGCGATGCCGGTCGATGTCAGCCGCGGCTCCTTGGGCGTGGCCCGGTCGGCGACGGTGGCCGGGTCGAACAGCACCAAGTCGGCGAAGAAGCCCGGTGCGATGGTCCCCCGTTTCGAGAGACCGACGTGGGCCGCCGCCAGGCTCGTCATCCGCCTGATCGCTCCCTCGAGAGGAAGCACCTTGCCCTCCCGAACGTACTTGCCAAGCACCCGCGGGAAGGCGCCGAAACCGCGGGGGTGGGCTCCGTCGAGTTCGCCGTCGGAGCAGACGTTGGTGTGCTCCCAGGCCAGCAATCGGGCGATGTCGCTCTCGATCATGCTGGTCGCGACCACGCTCTCGACCGATTCGGGGTAGTCAGGGTTGGCCCGTTCGAAGGCGAGGGCCTCGCGGATCAACCCCATCAGGGTGCTGGCCGGATCCTGGTTCCTCAGCGCCGCGATCTCCGCGACCGTCCGACCGACGTAGCTCGAGTTGGCGGCGAAAGCCCCGAGCAGGAGCCCCTCCGGTTTGGCGATCTCCCGGAGGATCTTCTCGGCTTCGGCACGATTGTCGAAATCTCGTTTCGGGAACAGTACCGTCAGCGTCGACTGCCAGTACGGGTAGGGATACAGATCGGCGGTGATCTCGACGCCGCCGGCCCGAGCCGCGTCGAGGACGCGGATCAGGCTGTCGGCCATGCCGTTGATCGGCACCATGGCGAGTTTGAGATGGCTGATCTGCACCGGCAGTTTCGCTTCCCGCCCGATCGCGATGATCTCGTCGATCGCCTCCCAGAACCAACGATCCTCGCTTCGAATGTGCGAGATGTATCGTCCCCCGACCCCGGCAGCCACCTTGGCGAGCGCCACGACCTCGCTCGGATCGGAATTGATCCCGGGATCGTACTCCAACCCGGTCGAGAGGCCTAACGCTCCCGCCGCGAGTTCCCGCGTGAGCAGTCTCGTCATCGAGTCGACCTCGGCCGGCGTGGCCGCGCGGCGGAAGTCGTCGCCCATGACCGCCCGCCGGATGGTACCGTGGCCGGCGTAGGCCGCCACGTTGACCGCGGGCGGCGACCGCTCCAGGCTGTCGAACGTGGCGGCCAGCGGCATCCGATGGCCGCCGTCGTTGCCGGCGACGATGGTCGTGATTCCCTGGCTCACCGCGCCAAGAGCGTCCGGAAGGCGCTGCAGCTCCCAATCGTGGTGGCTGTGGGTGTCGATGAAGCCCGGGGCCAGGGTCAGGTTCTGTCCGTCGACGATCTGATCGCCGGGAGCCGGGGTCAAGTCGCCGACGGCCGCGATCGAGTCTCCGACGAGTCGCACCGCGCCGGAACGGGCCGGGTCGCCGGACCCGTCGAGGATCTGGACGTTGGTGATCGTCGTCCCAGCGGGGCCATCCGGCGCGGCACATCCGACCACCCCGGCCAGAAGCCACGAGCGGCGCCACACGGTCCGGCCAGCACGGAGAGCGAAAATCGGCATCGCGGCGAACTCCCTAGTGTTGTTGACCGTAGGTCCGAAACCGGTCGAGGACCTCGCGCATTTGACCCGCCGAGAGGTTCTTCGGGGTGGCGACCGCGGTTGCCGCGAGGTAGACCCGAGCGAGGAACTCGACCTCCTCCGCCACCACCAACGCCCGGTCCAAGTCGGCGCCGATCGCGACGAGTCCGTGATGGGCCAAGAGGCAGGCCGAACGGCCGTCCAGCGCCTTGACTGCCGTTGCGGCGATGGCGTCGGAGCCAAAGACGGCGTAGGGAGCGCACCGCACCGAGTCGCCGCCCGCCACCGCCACCATGTAGTGAAAGGCGGGGATATCTCGACCGAGGCAGGACACCGCCGTGGCGGAGGTCGCGTGGCCGTGGATGACCGCCGCGATCTCGGGCCGGGCGCGGTAGATCGCCGCATGCATCCGCCACTCGCTCGACGGGTCGCGGCGCTCGCCGGCCGCGACGGTTCCGTCGAGCGCCATCACCACGACGTCGTCCGGCTCGAGCTCCCCGTACGGCAAGCCGGTCGGCGTGATCGCCATCCCCCCAGCGACCCGAACGCTCACGTTGCCGGACGATTCGTGGGTCACGCCACGCTCCACCGTTCGACGGGCGGCGGCGATCACGGCTCGCCGCTCTTCGGCTCGCCAGGTCACCGGACCCGCTCCGGAAACAACGCCCCGAGATCCGCCTCGGCGGCGCGGCAGACTCCCCGTTCGGTGATCAAGGCCGTGACGAGGCGGGCCGGGGTCACGTCGAACGCCGGATTGGTGACGGCCACGCCCGGACCGAGACCCAGCTCATCGGGCCGGCGCTCTTCGAGCGGAATGAGGTGACCAGTCGCCACCGAGAAATCGATGCTCGATGACGGCGCGGCGACGTAGAACGGCACCCCGTTATCGAACGCCGCCAGGGCCTTGAGGTAGGTGCCGATCTTGTTGGCGACGTCGCCGTTGCGGGCAACCCGGTCGGTTCCGACCATGCAGAGGTCGACCCGACCCTTCCGCATCAGCAGGCCGCCGGCATTGTCCACGATGACCGTGTGGGGTACCCCATGTTGTCCCAGCTCCCAGGCCGTCAGCAGGCCCTGGTTTCTGGGCCTAGTTTCGTCGACCCACACGTGGACCGGGATCCCGGCGTCGTGGGCGAGGTAGATCGGGGCCAGCGCGGTGCCCCAATCGACCGTCGCGAGCCAACCGGCGTTGCAGTGGGTGAGGATCTGGAGAGGCCGCTGGTCGCCTAACGCACCGTGCCGCTCGGCCAGCAACGCGGCGCCGGTCTCGCCGATCCGGTGGCAGGTCTCGGCGTCTTCGTCCGCCATGGCGGCGGCGAGCCGATAGCTGGCCGGACCGCGCTCGGCGGGTGCCAGCGGGGCGAGGACCGCCTTGCAGCGGTCCAAGGCCCACTGAAGATTGACCGCGGTAGGCCGAGTCGAACCGAGCATCGCGAGGGCCGACTCGAGCACTCGATCGGAGCCGTCGGTCCGCAGTGCCAGCGCCAGACCGTACCCCGCCGCCACCCCGATCAGCGGGGCGCCGCGGACCTGCATCGACGTTATCGCCCGGGCCGCGTCCTCCACCGTCGCAAGCCGGACGATCTCGAATCGGCCCGGCAACGCCGTTTGGTCGACGATCTCGACCGACCAGCCGTCGGAGCCGAGCCAGATGGTGCGCCGCCATCGGCCATCGACTCGCACCTAGTGGCCCTCGTAGCTGATCAGGGTGTGGACCGGACAGCCCGCGTCCTGCAGTCGGCGGCGGCCGCCCAACTCCGGGAGTTCGATGATGAAGCAGGCTTCCAGGACTTGGGCGCCGAGCTTTCGGAGCAGGGTGAGGCCGGCGACCGCCGTGCCGCCGGTGGCGATCAGATCGTCCACCAGCAGCACCCGTTGCCCGGCACTCACCGCGTCACGGTGGATTTCCACCCGATCGGTTCCGTATTCCAACTCGTAGTCGTGGCCGATGGTCTCGAAGGGCAACTTCCCCTTCTTCCGAATCGGGAGGAACCCCGCCCCCAGCCGCTCGGCCATCGCGCCGCCCAGAATGAAACCTCGGGCCTCGATGCCCGCGACCATGGCCACTTCCTGCTCGCGGTATCGGTCCACCAGATCCGCCACCGCCGCCCGGAAACCGACTGGGTCACCCAGCAAGGTCGTGATGTCGCGAAACAGGATTCCCGGCTTGGGATGGTCAGGAATCGTTCGGATCAGCCGTTTGTAGTCGATCACAGCACTCTTCCGGCAATGCTCCGGACTCGCGCAACCACCGCGGGATCGCGGGCTTCGGGAGCGGTCATGATGGCGGCATCGAGGGCCCGGTCGCAGCCATGCCCACAGGCCGCGGGCCGATTCGAGAGGCGAGGCGCCAGCGCTCGGACCAGACGGCGGGCGGACTCGGCGTTGTGGTGAAGCACCCGGACCACCTCATCGAGGGTGACATGGCCATGGGTCGGATGCCAACAGTCGTAGTCGGTGACCATGGCGACGGTGGCATAGCACAGTTCGGCTTCGCGGGCGAGCTTCGCTTCCGGCATGTTGGTCATCCCGATGACGCTCATGCCCCACGAACGGTAGAGAGCGGACTCCGCCTTGGTCGAGAATTGGGGCCCCTCCATCACCAGGTAGGCTCCCCCCCGGACGAACGGCAGCTGGAGGGAACGGGCCTCCGCCTCGATCGCATCGCCGAGCCGGGCGCAAACCGGGTCCGCGACCGAAACGTGGGCGACCAGACCGGTGGCGAAGAAGCTCTTGACCCGGGCGAAGGTCCGGTCGACGAACTGATCGACGATCACGAAGGTACCCGGGGGGAGATCCTCCCGGAGCGAGCCGACGGCGGACAGCGAGACGATGTCGGTGACTCCAAGTTGCTTCAACGCCGCGATGTTGGCTCGAAAGTTCAGCTCGGTTGGAGGGATCCGGTGGCCCCGGCCATGCCGGGGCAAGAAGGCGACCTGCGCCCCAGCGAGGACCCCGACCAGGATCGCATCCGACGGACTGCCCCACGGCGTCGACACCTCGCGCCATTCGGCCCGTTCGAGTCCATCGACCTGATAGATCCCGCTTCCACCGATGATTCCCAGCACGACGGTCTCCGATGGCTTGACAAGGGTTGGCTCGACCGGACAATTCTAACGTTCAATCCCTCGAACTCGGAGCCCTCCCGTGCGACTGACCGTGGCCGCCCTCGTTCTCGTGGTCTGCGCTTGCCCCGTCGCTGGCCAGACTCGCCAGCAAGGCCCCTGGTGGCCTCACCCGATCTGGGGTGCCTCGGACCAGGCCGGCGGATCGAACTGGATCACCCCGGAGAAGATCCTCCAGGCGCTCCAACTGGTGAAGACCGGCCGGGTCATCGAACTCGGCCAGGTCTACGAGGCCGGGATGCCGTTGTTCGGGCAGCGGACCTTCAGCCTGACCATCCCCACCGCCGATTCCGGCGCCTTCGGCAGCAACCGGCTGGTCGGCAACGACGAATTCATCGTCGGCGAACTGGGCCAGGTAGGGACTCAATTCGACGGTCCGGGCCACATCGGCACTCGGCTGACGATGGCTGACGGCACCACCCAGGACATCTACTACAACGGGGTGCCGTGGAGCGAGATGGCCGGCCGGTACGGCCTGGCCAAACTGGGGGTCGAGCACATCAAGCCCATCATCACCCGAGGCGTTCTCATCGACATCGCCGGGTACAAGGGTGTCCCGACACTGCCGGGCAACTACGAGGTCACTGTCGCCGACGTCCGCGGGGCTCTGGCGCGTCAGGGGCAAAGCGAGGCCGACCTCCGTCCCGGCGACGCGCTGTTCTTCAACTACGGGTGGTCCGCCCTGTGGCGGCGGCCCCGGGAATACGCCGCCTCTCAGCCCGGGATCGGCCTCGAAGTGGCTCGCTGGATCGTCGAACGGAAACCCGCGATGGTCGGGTCCGACTCGCCCGGGTTGGAGGTGACTCCCAATCCGAACCGGACGCTGGCCTACCCCGTTCACCAGGAGCTGATTACCAAGAACGGGATCTGGAATCAGGAGAACCTCCAATTCGAGGAACTCCTCGCGGAGCGCGCCTACCAGTTCCTCTTCGTGTTCACCCCGATCCGATTCAAAGGCGCGACCGGATCGCCCGGACGGCCGATCGCGATCCGCTAGGGCGCGGCCTGGAGGAGCGGCCGGACGTGCTCGGCGGCCGCCCGGTGGGTACCGAACCAAACCCCGGGGCGGGCCCGGATGTAATCGATCAACGCCTCGAGCACCACGATCCGGGAGCGATGGCCGATTACGTGGGGATGCATGGTGAGCAGAAACATGCCGCCCTCGCGGTAGGCGACGTCAAACTCGTCCTTCCAGACCTGAAGCACGTCCCGCGGGGGGCTATAGCGATCGCCCTGGGGGTTGAACAGCGGGGCGTCGTCGAGAATCCACTCGACGGGTAGCTCGATCACCCCGGTCGGGGCGCCGTTGGCTTCGAGCTCGTAGGGCACGTCGTCGGCCATCAACGAACTCTCGTAGAGAAACCCGAGGTCCTTGACGATGGCCATCGTCGCCGGGCTCATGTTCCACGACGGCGCTCGGTACCCGACCGGGCGGCTCCCGGTGAGCCGGGTCAAGGTATCCACGGCCCGCTGCACCAGTTCCCGCTCGACGGCCGCCGGGACCGCCGTGTTGAGCTCGTGGATCCAGCCGTGGACGGCGAACTCGTGCCGGCCACTCGCCTTGATCTGGCCGGCCATCTCCGGGGACAGCAAGAGGCTCACGGCCGGAATGAAGAAGGTGGCCGGAATCCCCCGACCATCCAGCACCTCCAGGACCCGTCCGAGACCGACCCTGGCTCCGTACTGACCCTGAGACAGTGCCCCGACGGTCGGCTCGCCGAAACGAAGCGGAATGGTCTCGTTGTCGACATCGAACGAGAGGAGTACAGCGACCTTGGCCCCACCGGGCCAGGAGGCCGGCTTGAGCCGCTTCCCCGCCCGAACGGCGCCCACCACCTGACGAACCGAGTCGAGCGACCACTCCCAACCCTGCTTGACGGCCGCCGTCCGAGCAATCGACTGGTCGCTGCCCCCGCCGGCGCACGCCGCGCTCAAGACGAGCAACGCCGGAAGCCCGCGGCGGCGGGAGGTCAGGGCCGGCTCCGCATGATCATTACGAACAGTTGGGTCAGGAGATACAGTGCCAGCAGCGGCAACAGAGCTCGAGCGAGCGGAGCGGATTCTCTTCGACGCGGGGGCACCGGGAGAAGTTACTTCCCAACGACGGCGGCGGAAGGAGGCCAGCAATGAAGAGGGGCCGATCGCTCGGCCCCTCCGGGTTCCCAACCGCGCCGCTGTTACCCCGCGACCGGAATCGACCGAGGCTTCGCGACGGGCTTCTTGAGCAGCCGCACCGAGAGCACCCCATCGACCAGCTTGGCCGCGATCGACTCGCGATCGACCGTATCCGGGACCGTAAAGGCTCGCCGGAAGGCGCCGAACCGTCGCTCGACGCGATGAAGCCGATCGGTCTGATCGGTCGTCTCCTGCTTCTTCTCACCGGTGATGACGAGACGTCCGCCGTCGAGGTCGACCTGCACCTCGCTGGCCTTGACGCCCGGCAATTCCAACTCGATGGTGTAGCCGGCTTCGTCCTCCGAGACATCGGCCAGCGGGGCCGCCGCGGTCGGCGCGACACCGAACCAAGGGTCCTGAGCCAGCCAACGGGCGATCTGCGCGGGACGACTATTCCAGTGCACCAACATTTTCCTCTCCTCCGCTGACGGTGTTTTGAGTGTCGAGTACGGCCACCTAACGCCGTTCTCGTTGCTCGTCACCGGAGGCATCCGTCGTGCCCGTCGCCATCGGCCACTTTGACCGGCCTTCGACCTGGCCCAGTCGCGGGTCGGTCAATTTGGCCGATGCCCTCAACGGGCGATCGGGCCACCCGCCGCCACCCAGGCAGAAAAGCCGCCCTCGAGGTTGGAGACGTCTCGGTGTCCGGCCCGCTTGAGTACGCTCGCGGCGATCGCCGAGCGCCCCCCGCCCTGGCAGTGCACCACGATCGCCCGATCTCTCGGAACCTCGCCGAGGCGGTCCATCAATTCGGGCAACGGGATCAGCGAGGCACCGGCGATGTGGCCTGTGTCCCATTCAGACCGGTTGCGGACATCGATGAGCATCGGGGCGCCATTCCCCCGCCGGAGATCGCCGACGGCCAGCTGCGCGGTGGTCCCCAGGACCCGGCCGGCCCGCGTCCACGCCGTGGCGGCCTCCGGGGCGATCACTCCACCGACCCGATCGAAGCCGATCGACGCGAGCGCGATCTGCAGCTGGCGGGCGAAGTCGGACCCGCCGTCGAGGGCGATGAACCACAGATCGGTGTCGTACGGCAGCAGCGACCCGGCATAGCTCACGAAGTTCTTCGAGAACGGGATGTTGACGGTACCGGGGATGAACCCGGTCGCGTATTCGACCGTCGGGCGGCAATCGACGACCAGGGCACCGCCATCGATCAGCCCGACGACCCGGTCCGCCGCCAGCCGGGCCGGGGCGGCGACCGGACCCAGGATCGGTGGGCCGTCCCGGTTTACCACCTTCATTCGGCCGAAATACTTCGGCGGTTCCGGCTGGCCAGCCAGCACCTGCCTAACGAACTCCCCTTCCGACGTCGCCCCGAAGGCCCAACTCACCCGCTTTTCGTAGCCCACCGTGCTGGTCGGCACCGCCCCGAGGCCCTTCCCGCAGGCCGAGCCAGCTCCGTGACCCGGCCACACCTGAAGGTGATCGGGCAAGGTCCGAAACCACGCCAGGCTGCGCCACAGTTGTCGCGCCCCGATCTCCGCCGTGTCGGCCACCCGCGCGGCCTTCTCGAGGAGGTCGGGTCGGCCCACGTCGCCGACGAACACGAAGTCGCCCGTCACGACCCCCATCGGTTCATCGGAGGCGGCACCGTCGGTCACCAGGAAGACCAGGTGCTCCGGAGTATGGCCCGGGGTGTGAACGGCGGTGATCCGAACGTTGCCAACAGCGATTCGATCTCCGTCCTGGAGCAACACGACGGAGGGCTCGCCGCGAAACCCGTACTGCCATTCGGCGGGCCCGCAGGCCGACAGGTATTGAGTCGCTCCTGTTGCGGCAGCCAACTCGCGAAGCCCGGACAGGAAGTCGGCGTGAATGTGGGTCTCGGTCACCGCCCGAATGCGGAGCCCCTCGGCGGCCGCGACCTCGAGGTACGGTGTCACCTCGCGGGCCGGGTCGATTACGATCGCGTCACCGTTGGCTTGGCATCCGATCAAGTAACTCGCCTGGGCCAAGCGTTCATCGTAGAATCGCCGAAAGTACATGAGACACTCAACGTGGTTTGAGGAGGACGAAAACGCCCATCGCCACCAGCAATAACGCAAAGCCCCGGCGAAGCTTGTCGGCCGGTACCACGGCCACCAGCCGACTCCCGAGCTGAACTCCGACCACGGCCAATCCGGTGAAGACGGTCGCCGCTACCCAGTCGAGCTCGAGGTGGCCGAGGTAGCTCGCCAGTCCCGCCGCGCAACTCATCACGATGAGGGCGAGACTGGTGCCCACCGCCCGTTTCATCGTGACCCCCCCGAGCAGAACGAGGGCCGGGACGTAAAGAAACCCGCCCCCGACCCCGACCAGACCCGTGAGTGTCCCGACCGCCGCGCCCAAGGCCGCCAACACCGGCAGCGGACGAGCTGGCCGAGCGATTTCGGCCGACCCCCTGGCCCAAATCGGCCCCAGGTACATCGAGACGGCAGCCGCGATCATCAGCACCGCGAAGACCATCAGCTGGAAGCGACTCGACACCTGCAAGGCGAGCTTGGCCCCCAGGAAAGCACCGAGGAGAGCCGTCGGACCGAAGGCGGCCGCCGCCGACCACTGGACCGTTCCGGCTCGATGGTGGGCAGCCACCCCGAACCCGCTGGTCACGCCGACCACGACCAAGCTGAGCGGAACCGCGATCTTCATGGAGTATCCCAGCACGTAGACCAACACGGGCACCGTGAGAATCGACCCGCCGCCACCGAGTAGGCCGAGTGCCAGCCCGATCACCAGGGCCAAGCCGTAGCCGATGGCGGCCGTTGCCGACAGCGGGCCCAAGGCTCCGGCCGGCAGCAGGGGCGGATTCGGCGGTATTTCCATGGCAACGGCAATCTACCTGGATTATCATGGCTCGATGATCGGCGAATCGGCCTTGCTCGGAGAGCTCGACCGGCTCGGGGTGAGCTATCGGCGCTTCGAACATCCGGCGGTCTTCACCTGCGACGAGGCGGATCGAGCGGTTCCCGACACCGTCGGCGGAGCCCACACCAAGAACCTGTTTCTTCGAGACGCCAAAGGGCGGCGCCACTGGCTCTTGGTCACCAGTTGTGCCAAAGCCGTGGACCTGTCGGCGCTGTCCGGGATGCTCGACAGCGGCAAGTTGGGCTTCGCTTCCCCGGACCGGCTGGCGAGGTACTTGGGTGTCACCCCTGGGGCAGTGACGGTGCTCGGCCTCGTCAACGATGCCGAACGGGCCGTGGAACTCCTCGTGGATCGTGAGGTATGGGACGCTCCGGCCTGGCGGTGTCATCCCTTGGTGAACACCGCCACCCTGGTGATCGATCGGGCTGCCGTCGAGCGCTTCCTCGAGGCAACTGGCCATCGGCCTCGAGTCGTCGACGTTCGGGCGAGAGCGCCAGGAAGCCCGGGCGGCTAAGGACCGTTCCAGCAGCCGTCAGGCATCGCGGCCTAACGGGCCAGGGCCAGGCACTCGATCTCCACCCGGGCATTGGCCACCAGACCGGCGACCGCCACGGTGGACCGAGTCGGTGGGTCCTTGGGGAAGAAGGTGCGATACACTTCGTTCATCTGGCCGAACTCGGCGATGTCCGCCAGGAACACGGTGCACTTCACCACCCGGTCCATCGAGCTGCCAGCCGCTTCGACAACCCGCTTGATGTTCTCCAGGGTCGCCTGGGTTTCCGGCTTGATCCCACCAGGGGCCAATCCCCGTCCGCCGGGGATGAAGCCGAGTTGTCCCGAGAGGTAGAGCATGTCGCCGACCCGAATCGCGGCGGACAGCACCGGATTGGTGGCCCCCGGGATCGAAACCACCTCCTTGGTGACCTGGGCCGCCAGGGTGCCCTTTCCGAGTCCCAGACCGCACGTCAGACCGAGCGCCATCCCCGCCAACCGTCGAACCATGATGCCTCCGAATTGAGAGTCCCAGAACGTTGTCCATCCTACCCCGACGGCGGGCGGATCGCGAGGTCCCATTGACTTCGCCGTCGGAGGGCGGAATTTGCAGGCCATGCCAAGCCCTCGTGATCGCCTCGCTCGCCGCTGGAGACGCCTGGGAGGCTCGGCCCTCGGTCGGCGGATATTCGCCCTGGGACTCCGGCTCGCCGTTCCCTACAGCGGAGCATTGGGCGCCCAGGTGGTGCAGCTCGAACCCGGTTTCTGCCGCGCCACGCTGGGCGACCGCCGCGGGGTCCGGAATCACCTCGACTCCGTTCACGCCGTCGCGCTGATCAACCTTGGAGAACTGACCAGCGGTCTGGCGATGACCATGGCGCTGCCGGACGAGGTGCGGGGCATCGTCACGGCGCTCGGGGCGACCTACCACAAGAAAGCGCGCGGCACCCTGACCGCCAAGTCGACCGTCGTCATTCCGGCCGTTGGCGAGGCCGGGGCGGACGTCTCGGTCGCCGCGGTGATCACCGATGCCTCCGGCGAGATGGTCTGTCGAGTGGAAGCGGTTTGGCGCCTCGAGCGGCGGGCCCAACGGCAACGATGAATCTCGACACGCCGTTCACCCGGCACTCCGGCGTTTCGGTCCCGATCATCGGCGGGCCGATGTTCCCATGCAGCAACCCGGAGTTGGTGGGCGCGGTGTCGGCCGCCGGCGGCCTCGGCGTTCTCCAACCGATCTCCCTCACGTACATCCACGGCCACGAGTACCGCGCCGGTGTCCGGCTGATCAAGCAATTGGCGGGCGGCCGCCCCTTCGGGATGAATGCGTTGATCGAAGCTTCCTCCTCGACCTATCACCAGCGGATGGTTCGCTGGGTGAATATCGCCCTCGAAGAAGGGGTCCGGTTCTTCGTCACCTCCCTCGGCAATCCCCGCTGGGTCGTCGATGCCGTGACTCCGCATGGCGGTGTCGTCTATCACGATGTCACCGAGCGGAAATGGGCGGACAAGGGTCGCGACGCCGGGGTGCACGGGCTGATCGCGGTGAATGCGAGGGCGGGCGGCCACTCCGGGTCACGGTCCCCCGAGGCGTTGTACCAAGAGCTCGCTCCGCTCGGGCTGCCGCTGGTCTGCGCCGGAGGGGTCGGGTCGGCCGACGAGTTCGTGGCGGCGCTCCGGCTCGGCTACGCCGCGGTCCAGATGGGAACCCGGTTCATCGCCACTCCGGAGTGCACCGCCAGTCCCGCCTACCAGCAAGCCATCGTCGCGGCCACCGAACGGGACATCGTGCACACCGAGCGACTGAGCGGTGTCCCGCTCGCCGTGATCGCGACCCCCTACGTGCGCCGAGTCGGCACCTCGGTGGGCCCGCTGGCGCGCTGGCTCTTTCGAGGCCGGCGGACCAAGCGCCTGATCCGGACCTGGTACGCGCTCAAGGCCGCCTGGGCGCTCAAGCGCTCGGCGACGGGGCGCGGGCGCTTCGCGGACGACCCCGACCGGGCCATCTGGCAGGCCGGCATGAGCGTGGCCTCGATCAGGGCGATCGAGCCGGTCGCCACCATCGTCCGTCAGTTCACCGATGCCGCCCGCCAAGCGCCCCCACCATGACCCTGGCGGCAACGCGGTATATTGCGATCCATGATCCGCGTCCTGCTCCTGGCCAGCCTGGTGGCTGTACCCGGGTGGCTCCCGTCCGGACAGCCTGACCGGTTCGACTGGTCCGGGCCCGTGGGAAGCTCGAAATCGTTTCTCACCGCGACCGGGCATGGCTCCCTGCTGCTGACTTGGTTCGAGCGCCGGGTTGGCAACCACCACGCCCTGATGATCGCGGAGCGCCGCGACGGTCGTTGGTCGACGCCCCGAGTCGTGGCCGAATCGGATCGGTTCTTCGTCAACTGGGCCGATTTCCCGTCGGTGGCCCAGAGCAGCACCGGAACCTGGGCGGTTCACTGGCTCGAGAAGACCGCGGCGAAATCCTACGCCTATCATGTGAGGCTGACCACTTCGGCCGACCAGGGTCGGACCTGGACAGCTCCAATCACTGTCCATCGCGACACCACTCCGACGGAACATGGTTTCGTTGCCATGGTCCCCGGCGCCAACGGTTCCATTCAAATCACCTGGCTCGACGGCCGGGCGATGGTGGATACGGCGGGCGCGATGTCGGTGCGGACCACTGCCTGGCTGCCCGGCGGCGGCCTGGCGCCCGAGACGATGCTCGACCCCAGAACTTGCGAATGCTGCCAGGTCTCGATGGCCAGGACCAGCACCGGTCTGATCGCCGCCTACCGCGACCGCTCCCTGGAGGAGGTCCGGGATATCGCCGTGGTCCGTGAGGTCGGCGGCAGGTGGACCGAACCGAAGATCGTCGCCGATGATCGGTGGGTCTGGAAGGCCTGTCCGGTCAACGGACCCGCTATTGCCGCGAATGGCCAGGACGTCGGCGTCGCCTGGTTCACCGCCGCTGGAGGGAAGAACGCCGTCAAGTTCGCTGGTTCCGCCAACGGCGGTGCCACCTTCAATCCCCCAGTTCGGGTCGACTTGGGCAACACCCTAGGGCGAGTCCACCTGCAGATGACCGGGCCGGCCACGGCGGTTGTCACCTGGCTCGAAGCGTCGGGTGATGGGGCGGCATGGTACGCTCGCCGAATCGCAAGGCAGCAGCTTGGTCGACCAGTCTTGGTCGGCCAGACCGCTCGGACCCGGGACGGCGGTTTCGCCCGCACAGCCATACTTAATGAAGATATCTTCATTACTTGGACCGATCCAGGATCGAACCAGGTGGAATCGAGGATTCGGGTCAAGCGAATCCCCCTCGCTCAAGTCAAGTAGCGGCCAAGGGCGGTCTGGGAGGAACACCCTTGCCTCCCCTTGGTCGAAGATGCACCTTTTCCCGCGAATTTTGCCCTCGGAACTCAGGTGGTGACCCCGATGATCAGCCTCATTCGTCGAGCCGTTGGGCTCGTGACCCTTATCGCCGCAGCTGGCCCCTCTCTGGTGACCGCCCAGGGAATCGGGACGGTCCGCGGTACAGTGACCCGATCGGATGACGGCGCACCGCTGGTCGGGGTGACCGTGACCGTGAAGGGTGTCGGTGGCGGCGCTTCCACGGGGCCGAGCGGTCGCTATGTGTTGGAGCGAGTTCCGGCCGGCAGCCAGACCCTGGTTTTCCGGTGGCTCGGCTATCGGCCGGTCGAGGTCGCGGTGACCGTGACGGCGGGCGGGACCGCCACCGCCGACGCCAAGATGGAACCGGCCCCGATCGCGCTGAACGATCTCGTCGTCGAGTCGGCGTCCAAGGTCCCGGAACGGGCCGTGGAGGCCCCAGCGGCGATCTCCGTGGTCGACCCCCAGGTGCTCCAATCGACCTCGGTGACCGGTCAGCTTCCCCTTGCCCTGGCGACCGTCCCGGGGGTGGATATCGCTCAGAACGGGGTCAACGACTTCAACGTCAACGCTCGAGGATTCAACTCCTCGCTCAATCGTCGGGTCTTGGTGTTGGTCGACGGTCGCGACGTTTCGACCGGATTCCTCGGCAACCAGGAGTGGAATGCACTACCGGTCCCGATGGAAGACATCAGCAGTCTCGAGTTCGTCCGGGGACCTGGCTCGGCGCTTTATGGGGCGAACGCGTATTCCGGCGTGATCAACATCACCACGCCTTCGGCCCGTGAAGTGGTCGGCACCAAGTTCTCGATGGGTGGCGGACAATTGTCGACCTTCAAGGCCGACCTCCGCCACGCCGGCCTCTGGGCGGAGGGCCGGGTGGGGTATCGGGTCAACCTCGGGTATTACCGGAGTGACTCCTGGACCCGCTCCCGCACCACCACCGGCGCCTTCGCCGACGAATATCGAGTGGCGACCGACTCCGCTTTCCGGGCAATCTGTTCTGCCTGCGCCCGCCGTGAACTCCGGGCGTTGAACGGCCAGACGGCCGATCTCGCCACGGGCGCGCTCTCGGGTGACCCCGACCCGGTCAAGAACATCTACGGCTCGGCGCGGCTCGACTACTACGCCGACAATGGCGAGGTAATCACCGGCGAGTTCGGGATCGCCCAGGCCGAGAACGAGGTCGCGGTGACGGGCATTGGCCGGGTTCAGATCTCTCAGACGGCCCGCCCGTTCGGGCGACTCAACTGGGCCGGCAAGAACTTCGACGTGATGGGCTACTGGAGTGGCCGAGACACCAAGAAGCCGCAATACTCGCTGGCGTCGACGGCGGGGCTCGAGGAGACCTCCAACATTCTCCATCTCGAAGGTCAGCAGAACAACTCGTTCGACGACGGCCGGGGCCGCTTCGTGCTGGGTGGATCGATCCGCAACATCCAGGTCGACACCAAACGGACCCTGATGGGGGCCGCCAGGGACGATCGCAGCGATTATTACTATGCGCTCTTCAGCCAGTTCGAATACAAGGTCAGCGACAAGGTGAAGGCCGTGGTGGCGGCCCGGTACGACGTCGGATCGCTGATCAAGGGCCAGTTCTCGCCCAAGGCGGCGCTGGTGGTGACCCCGAACGATCGCCATTCGGTTCGGTTCACCTACAATCGCGCCTTCCAGACCCCGAACTACTCCGAGTTCTTCCTCGATGTGGCGGCGGGTGCTCCGGCCAACCTGAGCGCGCTCGAGGCGGGGTTGCGTGCCAACGCCAGCCTGGCCCCAATCCTGGCCACCGTGCCGGCCGGCACCCTCTTCACCAACTCGGCCGCGGTTGCGGTTCGGGCCCGCGGCAACGGCTCGCTCCAGGTCGAGACCAATCAGGGATTCGAGGTGGGCTATCGGGGCGACCTGACCAACAGGTTCTATTTCTCGGCCGACGTCTACCTCAACTCGCTCAGCAACTTCGTCACCGATCTCTTGCCCGGGGTGAATCCGAGCTTTGGACAATGGACGGCGCCGGCGACCGCCGCGACCGCGCTACCCGCGGCCAACCAGGCGGCCGCCCGGGCAGCGCTCGCCGCCGCGGTGCGGGGCGCCTTGCTCGGTAGCCCGGCCACCCGAACCGCTGGTCTCGGGCTCACCCGTCTCGAAGACGGCGCCACGGCGATCGTGCTGTCGTACACCAACGCCGGTAAGGCCATCCAGTATGGCGTCGAATTCGGCGCCGGCCTCCAGCTCAGCAACGAATTCCGCGCCGATGGGTCCTTCACGCTGTTCCGGTTCGACATCAAGGAACAGCAGCAAGGTGATCAGCTCCTGCCCAACACGCCCCGAGCCAAGGGCAACCTCTCGGTGTCTTACGCCGGTCGCTCCGGCTTCGATGCCGGAGTCACTTTCCGGGCCACCAAAGGGTACGATTGGGCGGCCGGCGTCTACGCTGGCTTCATCGAGCCGGCTTCGAGCTTTGACGCGAACGTTGGCTACGCCGTCAACAACAACCTCCGGGTCTACTTGACCGGGCACAACATCTTCGATCAGGAGCGGTTCTCGATCTTCGGCGGCTCCGTCAATGGCCGTCGGATTCTCGGAGGACTGACGACCCGCTTCTAGGGCTGGACCCACTCGATGAGGATCGAACGCGGGAGGCGGGCGCCACGCTCGCCTCCCGCGACCGCGATGGCTCACGATGACTGACCCGATCCCTCCGCGCTGGAGGCCCTACCCGACCGTCGGCTCCAATCCGGGTATCGACCTCGTCGTCCGCCGAGTGCTGAGCCCCCAGTTTCACAATTTTCGCAATGTCATGGTGGCGTTGCCGCCGTCATACCGGGGCGACCAGGAGAGGCGTTATCCGGTCGTCTACATGCAGGACGGCCAGAATCTCTTCGATCCGACCACGAGCTACGCGGGCGCCTGGAACCTGACGGCGATCCTAGCCCGTCTGGCCGGCGACGGGATCGAGGCCTTGGTCGTGGCGATTGCCAATGCCGGCAAGCGGCGGATCTACGAGTACGCGCCGTTCGCGGATCGCCGTCACGGCGGGGGTGGCGGCGATCGCTACGTCGCCTTCGTGATCGACACGCTCAAGCCCATCATCGATCGCGACTTCCGGACCCTCCGAGACCGAGCCCACACCGCCATCGCGGGGTCGTCGATGGGAGGGCTGATCAGCCTGTACGCGGCGTTCCACCGAGCCGACGTGTTCGGGGCGGTCGGCGCCCTGAGCCCCTCGCTCTGGTTTGGAGAGCGGGCGTTCCTTCGCTACCTTCGGTCTCATCCCCGGATCGTCTCCCCGCGGGTGCACCTCGACATCGGCCTCCACGAACCGAGCCATGCCGTCGCCGACGTCCGAGCCCTGAGGGAGACGCTCGAGAAGGTCGGGCACACTGGTGGCTCCGGTCTCCAGTACCTCGAGGACGAGACCGGCGCCCACGACGAAGAAACTTGGGGTCGTCGATTCAGCCGGGCGATGCCGTTCCTGGTCAGCGGCGCGCCCAGCGGCTCGAGCGACGGCCAGACCGGCTGAGCGGTCGTCAACCTCGAACCCGAAGACCCCGCGCGATGACCGCCAACGACCCCCCATTCGATTTGGCCGAAACCCTCACCCGGCTGGCTCGGCTCGAGCGGGCCGCGCGCCCCCTCGAGCCGGGCGCGACGCGCCGACGCCGGCTGCGCGACCCGGTCGTGGCGTCCGCCGAAAAATTCCTCCGCCGAATCGACACCCTCAAGGCGTTCGCGGACACCGAGGACAAGGGCGCCCGCCTGCTCGAGTCACCGATCTCGGAGTCGGGGCTGCCGATCGGGGCCGTGCTCGAGTCCTTCGAGCGGGACGTCGTGACGCCGGGACTGAACCCGGCCTCCGCGGGCCACCTGGCCTATGTGCCGGGCGGGGGCATCTATCATTCGGCGTTAGGCGACTACCTCGCCGCCGTAACCAACAAGTACGCCGGAATCTTCTTCACCGGGCCAGGGCCGGTGCGGATGGAACATCAACTGATCCGATGGGTGGCCGACCTGGTCGGCTATCCGGCGGGTGCGACCGGCAACTTGGCCTCCGGGGGCAGCATCGCGAATCTCATTGCGATCTGCACCGCTCGCGACGCCCACGGCGTCGGCGCCGAGTCGGTTCGCCGCGCGGTGGTCTACCTCACCAACCAGGCTCACCATTGCATCGAGAAAGCCCTTCGGATCGCCGGTTTGGCCGCAGCGCAGGTCCGCCAGGTGCCGGTGGATGACAGCTTTCGAATGCGACCGGACGCCTTAGCGGCCGCGATCGAGGCCGACCGAAGCGCCGGGCTCACGCCTTGGCTCGTCATCGCGGCGGCGGGCACCACCGACACCGGCGCGGTTGACCCCCTCGCCGCGATCGGCGAGATCGCCAAGCGTCATCGATGCTGGTTTCACGTCGATGCGGCGTATGGCGGTTTCTTCGCCCTGACCGAGTACGGACGGGACGCGCTCGCGGGGATCGAGACCAGCGATTCGATCGTCCTGGATCCGCATAAGAGCCTGTTTCTCCCCTACGGCATCGGCGTGGTCTTGGTTCGCGACTCGCACGCCGTGATGGCGACCCATCACTATTTCGCGAACTACATGCAGGACGCTGCCCGGGAGACCGAAATCTCGCCGGCGGACGTCTCCCCCGAGCTGACCAAGCACTTCCGGGCGGTTCGAATGTGGCTCCCGCTCAAATTGCTCGGCGTGGCCCCGTTCCGGGCCGCGCTCGACGAGAAACTCCTCTTGGCTCGTTACTTCCGGGCCAAGATCGCCGAGCGTGGGTTCGAGGTCGGTCCGCCGCCCGACCTGTCGATCGTCACCTTTCGGTGGGCCCCGGCGGGTACCACCACCGAGGAGGCCAATCGCGTCAACCAGCGGATCGTCGACCACGTCCGTCGTGACGGCCGGGTGTTCTTGTCATCGACGATGTTGGAGGATCGGTTCACCCTCCGCCTGGTCGCCTTGGCCTTTCGGACCCACCGCCGGACCATCGACCGCGCCCTGACCGTGCTTGACGAGGCGGTTGACGCCGCCACTCGAGTCGCCCGCTAGGTCCTAAGCGGCAGCCGAACCCGATCCCCTCCCCCCCCCGCTCGTGGTCCAGCCGACAGCCTTCCGGCTTTCCTCCCTTCCCCATACATTCGGCCCAGCGCTCTCGGGCCACGCCCGATTCCCTTACCCTTAAGGACCGTCCCCATGGCGTCCGAACCGCTTCGAGTGGGTCTCATCGTGGGCCGCGAGTGGAGTTTTCCGCCCGCTTTCATCGAGGAAGTCAACAGCCGCGATCAGGGGGTCGTCGCCGAGTACATCAAACTCGGTGCCCCCCACATGGACGACCCGGCACGATATCGGGTCATCATCGATCGGATCTCCCACGAGGTTCCCTTTTATCGCACCTACCTGAAGCACGCGGCTCTCCAGGGCGCCACGATCGTTAACAACCCCTTCATGTGGACTGCCGACGACAAGTTCTTCGGCGCAACATTGGCTACCTCGCTCGGACTGGCCAGCCCCCAAGACCCTGGTGCTCCCCAACAAGGAGTACGTCCCCGGCATCGTCCACTCCGAGAGTCTCCGGAACCTGGTCTTTCCGTTGGACTGGCAGGCGGTGATCGACTACGTCGGGCTCCCTTGTATACTCAAGGACGCCCACGGCGGCGGCTGGAAGGAAGTCTACGTCTGCAAGAGCCTGGAGGAACTGCTCTACAACTACGACCGGTCCGGGCTTCTCACCATGATCGTCCAGGAGTTCATCCACTGGGATGAGTTCGTCCGCTGTATCTGCCTCGGTCAAGAGACCGTTCGCCCGATCAAGTATGACCCCAAGGCCCGGAAGTACCACACCGAGCTCGATTTCCTTCCTCCCGACCTGCACCAACGGGTGGTCGACGACTCGTTGACCCTGGTCCGCGCCCTCGGCTACGACATGAACTCGATGGAGTGGGCGATCAAGGATGGGGTGCCCTACGCCATCGATTTCATGAATCCCGCGCCGGACATGGATATCTACTCTCTGACTCCGACTTGTCCTGGTTCAGCGGCTCTTGATCTTCGGAACCCACGTCCACGTGGGGATCGAGGACCGGAGCTTCCTGATCGACGCCATGAACGCGGCCCGCTACATGATGCCACACCTCCTGGCCCTGTCGACCAGTTCACCGTTTTGGCTCGGGAGGAAGACCGGCCTCAAATCGTACCGCAGCATCGTCTTCCGGAGCTTCCCCCGCACCGGGATCCCCCGGAGCCTGGGCTCCTGGAGCGAATTCGAAGAGATGATCACCACGCTGGTGGAAACCGGCAGCATCCCCAACGCCTCGAAGATCTGGTGGGATATCCGGCCGAGTTGGAGCTACCCCACCCTCGAGATGCGGATCTGCGACGTCTGCACCCGAGTCGACGAAGCGGTCTGCGTCGCCGCGCTCTTCCAGGCCATCATCGCCAAGCTCTGGAAACTCCGCTGCGACAACCTGTCCTGGCGGCAGTACTCGGCGGCGTTCATCGAGGAGAACAAGTGGCGGGCCTGCCGCTACGGTCTCGATGGCCAATTGATCGACTTCGGCAAGAGCCGCCAGCTCCCGGCTCGGCAGCTGATCGAAGAGCTGGTCGGCTGGTTCGTCGACGACGTGGTCGACGACCTCGGCAGCCGCAAAGAGGTGGAGTACGCCCTGACCATTCTCAAGAGTGGCACCAGTGCCGACCGGCAGCTGGCAACCTACCAGCGGACCGGCGACCTCAAGGCCGTGGTCGACGAGCTGATCAAGGAGACCGCCGAGGGCGTGCTTTGAGTCACCCCGGGGCGGCCGGCCGACCCGGGGGGCCCGGAACCGGCCGACCGGGCATGGCGTTTGCGCATGTACCTGGCGCCTAACTGTTATCTTTACGGCCATGAGCTATCGCCCGACAATCGGCATTCCGACCCAGACGCTTCACGCGATCGACGGGATCCCCCCGGGGCTGCCGCACTCGTGGGTGATGAACCAGCGGTACTACTACGCCGCCATCGGCGCCGGCGCGGTCCCCTGGATGGTCCCGCTGGTCGACGACGATCTCGATACCCTCCGGGCCATCTACGACCGGCTTGACGGCGTCTTCCTGGCCGGCGGGGTCGACCTCGACCCGGCGACATACGGGGCGGAGCCGCATCCCAAGCTGGGCAACACCGATCCGGCGCGCGACACGGTCGAGCTGGCGCTGGCCCGGTGGGCCCTCGAAGAAGACAAGCCGCTGCTGGGTCTCTGCCGCGGCCTTCAGGTCATCAACGTGGCGTTGGGCGGGTCGCTCCATCAAGATCTCGAGGCCGAGTGCCCGGATTTCATCAAGCACGACTACTTCCCTAACGCTGGGTACGAACGAGACCATCTGGCCCACGAAGTCCAGTTGGTTTCTGGTTCGCGACTCGCCGCCACTTTCCGGACACCGCGGGTAACGGTCAACAGCATGCACCACCAGGGGATCAAGGATCTCGGCACCGACCTCGTGGCCACCGCGTTCGCTCCCGACGGTCTCGTCGAAGCGATCGAATTGGCGGATCGCGGGTTCGTGGTCGGGGTCCAATGGCATCCCGAAATGCTCGAGGAACGCGACCCGAGGACCCGGCAGCTTTTCCGCGAATTCGCGGCCGCAGCAAGCCAGTTCGCCGGTCACTGAGACCCGCCGAGTGTGCGAGCGCCCTCCCCAGCGCTCGTCACCAAACTGGCCGGGCGAGATGGCACCCTCCTTGCCCGCCTCGCGATTGGCCAGAGACCCATGCCGATTCGTCCACGCCTCTTGACCTCGATTCTCCTCGCCGCCGCCACCGCGGCGAGCGCGACCGCGCAGCCACCTGCAGTCGCCTACCTGACCCCGGCCGAGCCGGTCATCCAGTACTCCCGGAACGAAAGCGGCGGCCGGGTCTCTCTCTCGTTCCCTGGCGCCGATTCTACCCTGTTGGAAAGGCGTCGCTTGCAGCTCATCGAACTGACCGCGGCGATTCGACGAGGCGATTTTCGGTCGGTATGGATCTTTCCGCAGGGCCATCCGGCAGTGCAGGTTCTTGCCGACAGACGAGAGCGGCTTCGTTGCACGTTCCGATCGACCCCGCGAGGCGGCGACCTGGTCCTGTTGAGCGACGACGACGTAGTTGTTGCCGCCATCCACCAAATGCTCGCCGAGCCGCCACCACGCGCCGTTAGGCTGTAGGGCCCCCGTTTCGGCTGGTCCCCCGGCCGCCCAGGCAGTACCATTCCCGCCATGCTCTGGATCGTTGCCCTGGGAAGCGCCGTCGGCGGCGCTGCCCGCTACCTCGCCGGGACCGCGGCCGCACGAGTCTTCGGAACCGCCTTCCCGATCGGAACGCTGCTGATCAATCTGTCGGGATCGCTTGCCATCGGCGTTCTGATGCGTTGGTCTTTTCACGGCGGTCACAGCCCCGCCATCCGAGCCTTCCTCACCATTGGCGTGTGTGGGGGATACACCACCTTCTCGGCGTTGACCTTCGAGACGATCGCTCTCGCCCAGGACGGGGCTTGGGGCAAGGCGGTCGGGTACGCCGGCGGCAGCTTACTGCTGGGGCTCCTGGCCACCGGGGCCGGTTTGGCGCTCGGCGACCAGCTTGGTTTGGGCGGCAACGGCTGAACGCTGCAGAGCGCTGCAGATGCTGGGCGCTCGTGGATCGAACTCCACACAATGATGTGGCGGCGGCGAACACGAGGGCCGGAAGTTCCATCCGGCCGTCGCTCGATGATTCAGCTGTATATCGTTGTTGTGGAACGACTTAGACGAGATTCGCCAACTCGCGGGAACCCGGGCACACCGCTTGCCATTTTTCGCAGTCGGCCGAGGAGCCCTTGGGTCTCGACGGCCAAACCTCAGATCCGGTTTCCTGTCTCCCCCCAGGGCCGAATCTATCCCCTCGGAAGGCGTCGGATCCCCCCCGATCCGACGTTTTCCATTTTACGGAACCAAGACGGCTTTCCCGTACGCGCCGGGGCTCAAGACCGCATCGTGAGCCCGCGCCGCTTCCGCGAGCGGGATCTCCTGGCCAATGACCGGTACGAGAACACCCTCCTCGAGCCCTTGAACGATCTCCCGGTACACCGCGTCCAGCTCGTCCAGGCTGGCGTTCCACAGCGACAGGCCGACGATCGTGGCGTCTTTCGACATCGTCTTTCGAGGGTCGATCTCGACCCGCCCTCGGTTGCCGATCACCACCACCCGGCCCCTGGGCGCCAGCATGTCGAGGTCGTAGTCGAGATTCTCGTTCGCCAACATCTCGAGAATTACGTCCGGCCCCCGGCCGTTGTTCGCCGCGGCCTGAATCTGGTCTCGATATAGCGCCGCGCGGTGGCTGACGGCGAAGTGGGCACCGTTGCCACGGACCAACTCCAGACCGTCCTCGGACCCGGCCGTCCCGATGACGCCCAGACCACGCCACCGGGCCAATTGGAGGGCCGCGATCCCGACCCCGCCGCTCGCGCCGTGCACCAGCACGATGTCCGGCGGCTTGGCTCCGGCTTTGGCGAAGAGGGCTCGATGAGCGGTGGCGTAGGGAACCCCGATCGCGGCCCCTTGACCGAAGCTGATGCTCGCGGGCATTCGGTACAGGCGCGACTCGTCGCACACCGTGAATTCCGCATAGGCGCCGATCGGGCGGCCGCTCGCGGTACCGTGAAAGAAGACCCGATCGTTGACCTTCCAGGCGCTGGCGCCCGGCCCGAGGGCCGCGACGACACCGGCGCCGTCAGATCCCGGGACATAGGGCAGCGCGGGCAGGGCGCCGTACCGGCCGCTGCGGATGTAGGTGTCTACCGGGTTGACGCCGATCGCGCCGATCTTGACCAGGACTTGACCCGGCCCCGGCTCCGGCGTCGGCACTTCCTCGTATCGGAGTACCGACGGATCGCCGAACTGGTGAACCCGAACGGCGTACATGCCTAACGGTTCCCCTGGCGCAGGTAGTGATCGGTCTTGGCGATCCAGTCCTCCCGCCTCGGGCTGAACAGGTCGATCGCTTTGGTGTCCTCGAGGGCGACCGCGCTGTGAGGGACGTTGGACGGGATGAGGATCGTCGTCCCCGCGGCGACGTCGACGGTCTCGTCCGCGATCGTGAAACGGAGCCGACCGCCGCGAACCCAGGTGAGTTGCTCGCTCTCGTGGTGGTGGGCCGGCACCACGGCGCCCTTCCGTAAGGTGAAGTCGCAGAAGGTGATGTTCGCCCCACTTTGGTAGACTCGATCGATCTGCTCGCTGATCCGCTCGACCGGCTGCTCCGACCAATTCACCAGCCGGGCCGGGTTGGCGCTGGTCGCCGGGTTGTTGAGATCGGCGGGCTGGGTGGCTGGGCCCTTGAAGTACGAGTCGGTCTTGGAAAGCCAGTCGTACCGAATCGGGCTGAACACGTCCATCTCGTGGGTGTCCTCGAGCGCGACGGCCTCGTGGGGCTCCCACGCCGGGATGATGAGCAGTTGTCCCGGCCTGGCCACGAAGGTCTCTCCCGCGATGACGAACTTGAGAGCCCCGGAGAAGGTATAGGAGAACTGCTCCGCCTCGTGGGAGTGGCGCGGGACCACACAACCCTTCTTGAGGTGAATATGCGCGGCCATCACCTTCTCACCAGTGACGATTCTCCGCGACAGCATGTCCGTCACCATCTCCCAAGGAAGGTCATCCCAGCGAACCAAACGTGGACTGGTGGTCTCCATCGTCGATCTCTCGCGTTGGGGGGGGAGGCCGGCTACCGCACCATTGCCCGAGCGCGGCTCGGGGTGGATACTACGTGACGGCGGCCCCAGCGGCAATTGCGAGACGGCCGACACCCCGAGACCCCGGAACGGCATGCTGACCCTGAACCAGGCCGATTTTGTCGCCGCCCGCGAGCGGATCGCCCCCTACATCCACCGCACCCCGTTGCTGGGCTCCCGCCAGCTCTCCGAGCGTACCGGGTTCGATATCCGCCTCAAGGCCGAGATGTTTCAGCGGGTCGGGTCGTACAAGGTCAGAGGCCCCCTCAACAAGTTCAACTTCCTGAGCACCGAGGAGAAACGACGGGGGGTGGTGTGTTCCTCCGCGGGCAACCACGCCCAAGGCGTCGCCTTCGCAGCCAAGATCCACGGAATTCGGGCCGTCGTCTGCATGGCCGAAAACGCCACCCCGGCCAAGATCGCGGCGACCCGCGAGTATGGCGCCGAGGTCGTCCTCCATGGAAAGATCTGGGACGAGGCCAACGAGAAGGCGATGGAACTGGTCCGGACCGAGGGCCTCACCTACATCAGCCCGTTCGACGACGCCGACCTGATCGCGGGCCAAGGGACCCTCGGCCTGGAGGTCGCCCAAGACTGGCCCGAACTCGATGCCATCGTGGTTCCCATCGGCGGCGGCGGGCTGATCTCCGGGGTCTCGATGGCCGTCAAGAGCCATAATCCCCGGATCCGTGTCATCGGCGTGGAATCCTCCGACGGCCCCGCGATGCAGGAGTCGCTCGCCGCCGGGGCGCTCAAGACGATCGACTGCCGCACGATCATCGATGGTCTCCGGGTCAAGCGGGTCGGTGTCAACACCTTCTCGGTCTGCCAGCGATTCGTCGACGAGGTGGTTGCCCTCCCCGACCGCGAGATCTTCGACGCCATGATCTGGGTCATGGAACGCTGTAAACTGGTGCTCGAGGGTGCCGCGGCCGCTCCGGTCGCGGCGCTGCTCCACGGCCTGGTCAGGCTTCCGCCGGGGGCCCGGGTCGTCGCGGTCTTGAGCGGCGGGAACCTCAATCTCGATCAGATCAGGAACCTCAAATGGAACTGACTCCAATGCTCCGCATCGTCACGGTCGCGGCACTCGTCTGGTCGGCCCCCGTCGCGGCCCAAGCCCGGTACGACATCGTCATCCACGGCGGTCGGGTGGTGGACGGGACCGGAGCGCCCTGGTTCTCCGCCGACCTGGCGATCCAGGACGGGAAGATCGCCGCCATCGGGCGGATCCCGTCCTCGGCTGGGCGCCGGGCCCTCGACGCGTCCGGCAAGGTGGTCGCACCCGGGTTCGTCGATATGATGGGACAAACCGCGGCGCCGTTCATCCGCGACCCTGCCACCGCGTTCAATCTCTTGAGCCAGGGTATCACCACACTCAACGCCGGTGAGGGCGCCAGCGACGCACCCCTGTCCGACAAGGAGGCCGCCGAGCGAGGCTGGCGAACCATGCGGGAGTACTTCGCCAAGCTGGAACAGGCCGGCTTGCCGATGAACATGGTCCAGACCATCGGCCACACCCAGGTGCGCGAGATCGTCATCGGCGATGTCGACCGTCAGGCCACGACGGCCGAATTGGACCGGATGCGGGCCATGGTTCGCGAGGCCATGGAGGCCGGGGCGATCGGACTGTCGACCTCGCTGATCTACCCCCCCGCGATCTACGCCTCGGAATCCGAGATCACCGAGCTGGCGAAAGTCGCCGGAGAATATGGCGGGCGGTACTTCACCCACATGCGCAACGAAGGCGACCGACTCCTCGAGGCCATCGATGAAGCCCTTCGGATTGGAACCGCCGCCAAGACGCCGGTGCATATCTACCACCTCAAGACCGCCGGCCAGGGAAACTGGGGCAAGATGGATCTGGCCCTCGCCCGGGTTCACGCGGCCCGCGCGGCCGGCCAACAGGTCGGCGTCGACGTCTACCCCTATGTCAACAACGGCCTCGGCATCCGAGCGCTGATCCACCCTCGTCACGCGGCGGCCGGCCAGGAGGCTTTGCTCAAGAAGCTCGGCGATCCGGCCGCCCGCGCCGAGATCCGTCGGGAGATGGAGACGGTGGGTGGCTGGGAGAACTGGTTTGCCCACGCCGGCCGCGATTGGGATCGTATCATCGTGGCCAGGATGCAGGCGCCCTACGATGGCTACAATGGCCAAACCGTCGCCACGATCGCCAAAGCGACCGGCAAGGACCCTTGGGAGGTGTTCTTTGACCTCTGCCGGACCGACGCCGCCGCCATGCCGCAGTCGATGTCCGAGGCCAACAAGATCAAAGCGATGCAGGCACCCTTCACCTCATTCGACACCGATGCCGGCCCCGCCGCCTTCGGCTGGGCGGTGCACCCCCGTGGCTACGGCGCGTTCCCCCGGGTGTTCGCCCGCTACGTTCGCGACCTCGGGGCCTTGTCCCTCGAGGCGGCGGTTCACAAGGCAGCGGCCGTCGCCGCTAATGAGGTGGCCGCGTATGACCGGGGCAAGCTGGCTCCGGGACTCGCCGCCGACGTGGTGGTGTTCGACCCACTCACCATCCGCGATCGGGCGACCTTCGCGGAGCCGAGCCTCCCGTCGGAGGGGATCAGCCTCGTCTTGGTGAACGGCCAAGTCGTGTTCGAGAACGGGAAGTACACCGGGGCCAAACCGGGTCGAGTCCTCCGGGGCCCGGGCTACCGGCCCTAGGCGGAGAAGGTCGGATGCAGCGACGAGATTGGCTCGAGTACGCGGCGCTCGCCTCCGCGACCATCGGCCTCCCCAAACTCGGCTATTCCGTCGACCGGCGGGCCTCCACCCGCCCATACCTGGATCTCGCCCTCGACGCGGCCCGATGGATCGAGCGAAGCCGCCAAACCACCGACCGAGGCCCGGTGTACCCCGCCAACCCGCTCGACCCCACTTCGGTCGGGCTCGACTTCTATAACGGGATGCCAGGCGTAACGGCCTTCCACGCCGCGCTGGCGTACGCCACCGGCGCTCCCGCCTGGCTGGACGCGGCCGAGGCCGGCGCCGACTCGCTGGTTCGCTTGGTCGATCAAACCGACCGCATCGACGCGGGACTCTATACCGGCCTGGCTGGCCTGGCCTACACCTGCGACTGTGTGGCGGCCGCCGGAGGTGCCCGCCGCCACCACGAGGCCGCGGTCCGGTTGACCGCCCGGATCACCGCCGCCGCGCGCCGCGATGCCAGCGGGGCGCGCTGGAGTGAATCGTGGGACATCATCAGCGGCGCGGCTGGCACCGGGCTCTACCTGCTCGAGGCCGGACGGGCCCGAGGAGACCGCGCCCTCGTCGACCTCGCGGGCCAAGCCGGCCACGCGCTCCTAGCCGCCGCCCGCCCCCGCGAGTCCGGACTGATGTGGTACCCAGCTGAGCATTTCAACCGGAACTACCCCAACTTCTCGCACGGGACGTCCGGGGTTGGCTATTTCCTCGCCAGCCTCTATCGGGCGACCAGGGAACGAGCCTTTCTGGAGGGAGCGCTGGCAGCCGCCCGGTACCTCGACGCCGTGGCGGCCCGCGACGGCAACGGCATCAAGGTGTTCCACCAGGACGGTGGTGGCGAGAACCGCTTCTACCTGAGCTGGTGCCACGGCCCACCGGGGACGGCGCGGTTGTTCTATCGCCTCTCCCAGATCACCGGCGAGGCTCGCTGGTCGACCTGGATCGATGGCCTCACCAACGCGGTGTTCGACAGCGGGGCCCCGGAACGGCGATCGGCCGGCTATTGGGACAACATCTCCCAGTGCTGTGGCAACGTCGGGATCGGCCAGTATTGCATCGACCTGATTCGGTGGCGCCCGACCGCGGGGACCGAGGCGTTGCTGGAGCGGGTGGTGGATGACACCAGGCGCCGGGCAACCAAGGACGATACCGGCCTTCGCTGGATCCAGGCCGAGAACCGAACCCAACCTGACAACCTCGTCGCCCAGACCGGATTCATGCAGGGCGCCGCCGGCGTCGGGATGTTCTATCTCCAGCTCGACGCGCTCCAGCGAGGCGCGGCGTGGCCGTTCCCGCTTCCGGACACGCCCTGGGTGGCGGGGTAGGACGCTATTGCCCGATCCGCGCCTCGAGACGGTAGCGACCGGTATGGGGCGCGGGATTCTGCGAGTTGGTGCCACCACTCGCCTCGACCACCAGGTAATAGGTTCCCGGGGTGAGCTGGCGCCGGATCCGTGAGCAGCGGTTGCCTACCAACGACCCTCCGTCCTGGGGATCGATGTCGTCGTGGCTCTCGAGTGGCGTCGCTTGGGCGTCCTGGAGGGTGATCTTGGTATTCAGCTCGAGCGCGAATCGGCAGAAGGCGCCGCCGAACCCCGACGTCTCGAAGGTATAGGTTCCGCTGACCGGGATCAGAATCCGGTACACGTCCGCGGCGTCCCCCGCCTGGATCTCGCCATGGACCGTCGTGCCGGGCAGCAGAAGTCCAGCCGTCGCGATGGTGTTATTGGGCTCCGATTCCGCGGCCGTGCCTAACACAAAGAAGGCCGAGCCACCCGCTTGGGCCGTGGCCCTGACGGTGGTGGGCGTGTGGGCCCCACCGAACCCGCCCCACCGCCGTCCCGGAGCACCGACGACACCGTCGTTATCCTCGTCGTCGCCACCGAAGACCCAGTAGTCACCGGGCGCCACGCCACTGAAGGTGAAGTTCTGGCCGGTCGTCGGCACGGTGGCCACGGTCGCGCCGCTGGCGGCGTTGAACAATCGGGCGAACAAACGCCGCGGGGGCCCCAGCGTCTGGGTGAGACTGTTGCGGGCGTTGAGCAGCCCCGCGCCGTAGACTTGGTCGACCCCAGCCGCGCCGACGTCCACCGCGTAGTTGAGCAGCCGATTGCGGAGCCCCTGCACCGTCAGCGCCGGCGTCTGGGCCAGCAGCAGGGCCGCGACCCCGCTCACGTGCGGCGACGCCATCGAGGTCCCACCGTACCGGGCATACCCTGGGATACAGGGCGTCTGACGGAAATCGCAGACCGCCGAGTGCACCAGCCAGGTGCCGTCGGGCTGGGCGGGGAGAATGTCACCGCCGGGCGCGGCGATGTCGACCGCCGGCCCGGTGTTGGAGTAGCTCGCGATCGTGCCTAACGGGCCGACCGCCGACACCGTGAGCGGCTCGTCGTAGCCAGCCGGACAATGGCGGCTGGTCGTCGAGTTCTCGTTCCCGGCCGACACCACCACCAGCGCCCCGGCCGCGGTCGCCGCGGCGATCGCGTCCTTGAGCGGACTCGGGTTGCTGGGATTGCAGTCCCCCCCCAAGCTCATGTTGATGATCCGGGCCGGCACCGCCGGAGGCGCGAGCGTTCCGGCTCCGCCGTCCGACGCCGGCAGACCGGCGGCATAGAGCACCCCTTGCGAGATCCCGAAGAACGACCCGCTCCCCCCGACCCCCAGGACCCGGATTGGACGAATCTTGACCCTCCAGCTCGCGCCCGTTCCCCCGATACCGTCGTTGCCCGCGGCACCCACCGTGCCGCTGACGTGGAGCCCGTGACCTCCGGCTTGGTCGGGTTCGCCCCAGCAAGGCGGGTTGCGGGCCGGGTCCGAGGGACGGTCACTCGGTTGGGTCGGGTCCGGATCGAACCCATCGCCATCGCCGGCGTTGTCGAATCTCCCCCCGGCACACAGCGTCAGCGAATCGGTGGCGACGAAATCGTAGCCGTCCGCCGTGAGATTGCCCGTGAACACCGGGTGATCGAACCGGATGCCGGTGTCGAGGACCGCGACGATGACGTTCGCGCTGCCCGTGGTGATGCTCCAGGCACGCGGCAGGTCGACCATCACGTAGTGCCAGGACTGATTGGGATAGAGCGGATCGTTCGGGATCGCCGGCGGAGCCGCGAACGACGCCCTATGGGCCCAAGCCACTTGGTCGGGTACGACCCACTCCACCGCGGGGTCGGCGGCGATGGCCTGCCGCACCGAATCGATATCGACACCGGGTCCGACCACCAGTCGGGCGGACTGAATCACCGGACTGATACCGGCTAGCCGGGTTCCCGCCCGCACGTGGGTCGTCAGCCGCTGGCCGATCGACCGCGATACCGACGCCGCGAACGAGGTCCCCCCGCGGAACGAGGCGGGAGTCGCTCCCGCCGCACCGACCGCCGCCGACCGGAACCGGATCACCAAGGCACGAATGCCACCGACGCTACCGCTCGTCCGGGGAAGCCGCACCAATTCCGGACCGAAGGATCCGAGCCGAAGACGAACGGGCTGATTCAGCCGCTCGAGGGCCGCGGCCAGCGTTGTCTGAGGCGCCGGAACCGCCTGGTCGGCGATCTGGCCGACGATCTGGCCGGCCGGCGGAACGAGGGCCGTTGCGGTGAACGCGGCCGGTGCGCCAGCCAACGTCGGGACCACCGCGTTCAGCCCCTGCGCCCCACCAACCGGCCCGAGGGTCCACCGGACCGACGCCCGACCGTTGACGTCGGTAGTCGCGGATGCCGCGTCGGCGGTTCCGCCGCCAGCGACAACGTTCCATTGGACGGCCACCCCCTGGACCCCTTGGCCGCCCGGACTGCGGGCAACGACCCGAAGCGGGGCCAGCAGCGGACTGTTAGGCGACCCCGTCTGCTGATTGCCCGATTCGATCGACAAGGTCCCCGCCGTGAATCGACCGGTGGCGAACGCCACGGTCGACACCCCCGATCCATCGACCCCGATCAACAGTTGGTTGCCATTCTCGACCGCGTTGGCCGGCCCGAGCGTGAACTGGGTCGCCACCCGTCCCTGGTCATTGCTCACCGCGGAAGTGGGCGACGCCTGCCCACCGCCGGCGATCGGCTGAAAATTCATCCTGATCCCGCCCACCGGATTCCCGAACTGGTCCTTGACAGTCGCCCGGATTGAATCTGCCAACGCCACCCCCAAGGCACCGGCCTGCCCCCCGCCAGCGGAAAGCTCGACGGACGCCGGAGTGCCGACCTGACCGGTCGCGACGAACCCAACCGGCGAGCCGGTCAAACCGGTCGCCGTCGCGGTTACCCGTTGGCCGTTGGGTCCGATGGTTGGGCCCAAGGTCCAGATGGTGCTCGCCTCGCCATTGGCCAACGTCGTGGCGGTGGCGGCCGTCACCGCCCCGCCGCCCAGGGCAACCTCGAACCGAACCGATACGCCCGCCACCCCGGCTCCAGCCGAGTTCGCCGCTCTGACGGTCAGCGGGACCGAAAGCGGCGAGCCGACGGGGCCGGTCTGTCCATCGCCGGTCACCAGTTGCAGTTGGGTCGCCCGGGCGGTGTCGTCCGGCCCCTCGTCCTTGCCGCCGCACCCGACCACTGTTCCCAGGCCAACCAGAAGTACGAGTTGTCGAGAGGTCATCGAGACTCCATCCCGCGAAGGAACCGACCGCGCCGCACAATTCTTGTATCCGGGAAGACCGCTGTCAACATCGACCGGCGATCGAACAACCAGTTTCTTGACACCCGGTCCGGCCAACCCCCCTGGCGCCGATCCTCAGGGCACCGGCGCCGGTTGGACAAACCGCTCCCACCAGGTGTAATACCTGGTCATGATGTCGTATCGGTGGCTGGGCGCGCTCGGTCCGTGGAACATGCCGGGATAAACCACCAGCTTGGTCTCCACCCCAGTGGACTTGAGGGCCTGGTACATCTGCTCCGAACCGATGATCGGGACGTTGAAGTCTTTCTCGCCGCCCATGAAGAGGGTAGGCGTGGTGATCCGATCGGCCTTGAAGAACGGATACGAGACTTTCATCCAGGCCTCCGGGCTCTTCCACGGCACCCCGAGCTCCTGCTCGTACTGATAGACGTATTGATCGGATCCGTACATCGACAACTGGAGGGCGCTACCCGCGCCGCTGACCCCCGCCTTGAACCGGGTGTCGGTGGCGATCGTGTAGTCGGTCAGAATGCCGCCGTAACTCCAGCCTCCGAGGACCAATCGGTCGGGGTCGGCGTACCCCTTCGCGACGGCCTCATCGACCGCCCCGAGGAGGTCGACGACCTCCTTGTTGCCCCAGTCGGCGAAGATCGCCCGGCTGAACGCTTCGCCCCGTCCCGAGCTGCCTCGATAGTTGGGCGCCAGCACCGCAAACCCCCGGGCCGCAAGCACCCGCCGGAGAAGATCGAAATCGTGACCATCCTGGCCGAACGGTCCGCCATGGATCTGCAGCGCCAGCGGGTACCTCTGGCCCGCTCGATACCCCGGAGGGAGATAGAGCATGCTCCCCACGGCCGTCCCATCCTTGCTCTTCGAGTCGAGCCGCAACGCCGGACCCAAGTCGATCGTGGCCATCAGGGAATCATTGTGGGTCGACAACCGCCGGAAACCGCCTTGCTCGAGCGCGGCGATCTCGGTGGGCTCACCGTCGGTGCTGGTCGCCACCGCGATCTTCGACCCCCTCACCGACATCCCGGTGATGCCCCGTTTGGCGTCGACGATCACCTCTACCGCGCCGCTTGCCAGGGCCACCCTGCCCACCGGTACCGATCGGTCGTCGTCGTACAGGAAGTAGAGCGAACCGCCGTCCGCCGACCACCGCAATTCGGCCACCGGCCGGTCGAGACGCTCCGTCAACACCCGGGTCTCGCCGCCAGCGCTCGGGACCACGGCCGCCCGAGTGTTGTTGTAGGCCCAGTACTTGGGATCGCCGCCTCGGAGGAAGGCGATCCATTTGCCGTCTGGACTGAACGTGGGCCTACCACCCCGCCCTCCATCGGCTCCCGGGAAGCTGGTGAGGGCCCTCGGCTCGGAGCCAGGCTTGGCGTCGATCAGATAGATGTCGGAGTTGTCGTTGCGATCACTCCCGGGGGCCCGTTTGCTGACGAACGCGATCTGGGTCCCGTCCGGCGACCAGGCCGGCCCGCCGTCGTCGTAGTCTCCGCGGGTCAGTTGCTCGATCGTCCGGCTGGCGAGGTCGAACAGATAGAGATGATCGCGCCGCCGGTTGAGATAGCCGGCATAGTCTCGCTTGAAATCCCACCGGTCGATCTCCAGGGGCTTGGGTGTCTTCTTCTCCTTCCCGGCAGTCGTGTCCGGATCGGGGTCGGTTACCACCAGCACGAATCGCTTCGCATCCGGCGACCATTCGTAGTCGCCCACTCCCTGCTTGAGGTCGGTCACTTTCCGGGCCTCGCCACCCAGTCGATCGAGCAACCAGATCTGGGCCCCCTTCTCCTCCTCGCCCCGGCTGCTGGTGAAGGCGAGGAACCGATTGTCGGGACTCCATTTCGGATTGCCCTCGGCGTCCGGCGACGAGGTTACCTGCACGGTCTTGCTGCCGTCCCAGCTGACCATGTAGATGTCGGTGTTCCGCTTGTCCTTCGCGGAGTCCGACGTCGTCACGGTATAGGCAACCCATTGTCCGTCGGGCGAGATCACCGGCGCGCCGACGTCCTTCAGCCGGTAGATATCCCCCGGCACCAAGCGACGCTTTGCCTGCGCGGCGACCACCGTGGGCACCAGCCAGAACAGCAGCAACAGTTGTCTCATACTCGGTTGGCCTTGAGTTCGCGAAGGGAATAGAACGTCCCGCGCCATTGGAGGCCGCCGTGGACGAGGTTGAGCAGCATCGTTCGCCACATGATGAAGACGAACAGCAGGACCACCACCGGAAACAGCAGCACCGACCAGGGCCGAATGTCGGCCTCGCGGGCAAGTCGCCAGAGGGTGGTGATCAAGACCGCGATCTGTAGTCCGAACAGCAAGCGGGTCTCGCCGCCGGTCACCGCCAAGCCCGCCACCGGAACCACCCCGAAGCACAGCTGGGTCAGCCCGCCCACCACCGATAGCGCCACGTTGTAATCGATTCCGGCGAACATGTTCTTCTCCAAGCCGCGAATCATCTGCCCGAGCGAATGGTACCACTCGACCTCGAGGGGCCCGGCACCCATCAGGCAGTCGGATCGATACCCGGCGGCTTTGATGATCTTCCCCAGTTTCATGTCGTCGTCGGGCCGCATCGCGATCCGGCTATGGCCACCCAATTCCTGATACGTCGTCCGCCGAACCAGGTTGAACGCCCCGATCCCGACAAAATACCGGCTCTTGGCGTCTTTGACCCTCCAGGGCCGGGTGAAGCATAGGAACGACAGGAGGAAGTGGGCGGTGAACGCTTCGAGCAGCACGCCTGGCATCCTGATCCGCGGGGCCACCGCGAGGTGATCCAGCTGCTCCCGCTCGGCGTATCCGACGGCTCGGCGGAGCGCGTCGGGCGCCATCACGATATCGGCGTCGGTGAACAGGATCCAGTCACCGGTCGCCGCCCGAGCGCCGACATCGAGTGCGTGGTTCTTGCCGAGCCAGCCCGCCGGGAGGTCCGACACCGTAACCGGCCGGAGGCGATTGTCGGCGGCTGCGAGTGCCGCCACCACATCTCCGGTACCGTCGGTCGACCGATCGTCGACGGCAATCACCTCGAGCCGCGGATAGTCTTGGCCCAACATGGTGCCGAGGGCGGCCCCGATGTGCGGCGCTTCGTCCCGGGCCGCCACGACGATCGAGACCGGTGGCGCATCGGCCGAGGATCTGGGGCCCTGATCGGCGAGCCGCCGCAGCGTTCGGAGACCCACAAGAACGTCGAGCGCGGCCCCGATCGTGACGGCCAGCAGCACCCCGGCAAGCCAGATCATGGGCTCTCGTCGAAGAAGATCTTGCCGGGGTTCATCAGGCCGCGGGGGTCGAGGGCCCGTTTGATCGCCCGCATCACCGCAACGCCGTTGCGGTGCTCCTTGAGCAACGAGTCCCGCTTCCCGATGCCGACGCCGTGCTCGCCGGTGCAGGTGCCTCCCAGCGCGATGGCCCGCTCGACCATCCGGTCGTTGAGCCGCTTCGCCTCCGTTTGCTCCTCGGGCTTCGCCGGATCGATCAGGTAGGCGACGTGGTAGTTGCCGTCGCCGACGTGCCCCAGAATCGCCCCCAAGAGCGGCGAGCCGGCGACATCCTTCTTGGTTTCGAGAATCGACTCGGCCAGCCGCGAGATCGGGACGCAGACATCCGTCACCAGCGGACGGGAACCGGGTCGGAGCGCCAGCCCCGCGAAATACCCCTCGTGACGCGCCTTCCAGAGCTTGGCTCGGGAGGCCTCATCGGTCGCCCACTCGAAGGCCGAGCCGCCGTGTTGCTCGACGATCTCCTTGACGATCTCGGCATCCTCACCCACGGCCCGCTCCGAGCCGCCATGGAACTCGAAGAAGAGGGTCGGCATTGGTGCGTAGCTCAGGTTGGCGAACCGGGCAACGGCATCCATGAACAACTCGTCGAGCAGTTCGATTCGGGCCACCGGAACGCCGAGCTGGATGGTTTGAATGACCGCGTTCACCGCGCCCTCGAGGGAGCGGAACTGGCACACCGCGGCCGCGATCGCGGCAGGCACCCCGTTCAGCCGGACGGTCACCTCGGTGATGATCCCGAGGGTTCCCTCGGCCCCGACAAACAGCCGGGTGAGGTCGTATCCGGCCGATGACTTCTTGGCGCGGCCACCGGTGCGGATCACCTCCCCGTGGGGCAAGACCACCGTCAGCCCGAGGACGTTCTCCCGCATCGTCCCGTATCGAACGGCGGTGGTACCCGATGCCCGGGTCGAGGCCATCCCGCCGATCGTGGCGTCCGCGCCCGGGTCGACGTAGAACGCCAGCCCCGTTCCCTTGAGCGCCTCGTTCAACTGACCCCGCGTCACCCCTGCCTCCACCGTCGCATCGAGGTCGTCCTGGCCGATCCGGAGAATCCGGTTCATCGACGACAGGTCGATCGAGACGCCCCCGCGGACGGCCGCGATGTGCCCCTCGAGCGAACTGCCCGCGCCGAACGGGATCATCGGCACCGAGGCCTCGAAGCAGATCCGCGCGATCGCGCTGACCTCCGCCGTGGTGGCCGGATAGACGACCGCGTCCGGTGGATGCGGAATCGGGTACGCTTCGGCCTGCCCGTGATGGTCTCGGATCGATCGATTGGTCGTGAACCGATCGCCGAGCAATGCGGCCAGTTGTTCGAAGGCGCCCGGCGGCACGGCGCTCATCGCGAAGCCGCGGACCGGTCGGCTACCGATACGGTGAGGTGCGACGGATACCGCGCGCTGCGATAGACCCGATGAGTCGCGGCTCGGTAGTCGGCGTCGCTGGCGTTGAAGATGTTGGGCACGAACTTCTGCGGGTTTCGATCGATCAACGGAAACCAGGTGCTCTGCACTTGCACCATGATCCGGTGGCCCCGCAGAAAGGTGTAGTCGGCCGCATGGAGGTTGATCCGGTACCGGTCGACCCGATTGGGCACCAGCGGAACCGCTCGTTCGAACCCGTTCAGGAACCGGCCTCGAAAAACATCGCCGAGGACCATTAGCTGGTAGCCTGCCATGGTCGGATTGGCGGGATAATCCTCGGGATACACGTCGATCAGCTTCACGATCCAGTCGGCGTCGGTTCCGGTGGTCGTCGCGAACAGGTTGGCCAGGACCTTCCCGGAAATGGTCACCGGTTCGGCGAGGGGATCGGTCTCGAAGCTCAGGACGTCGGGCCGAAGGTGACTGTGGCGCTGGTCGTCAACCTGCCAGCGCGACCACGTCGAAGGCGGACGCCCGCCGTACAGGGGCACGATCGGGCGGGCTCGGTAGGGGACCGGGCGAGCCGGATCGGAAACGAACGATTCGACCCCGGCGGTAGCGGTCGGCTTGGTCCAGGAAAGCCGCCCACCCTCCCGGAAGTACAGCTGGCGCTCCACCACACCGGTCTTCGGCGGCCAGGAGTCGTGGCGTTGCCACGCGTTCGATCCGGGCCGGAACGTCAGCGCCTCCGGTAGATCGAGCGGCCCCTTGTTCTTGAGCCAATGCCCGAACCAACGAGCCTCGACCTCCTTGAACTGACGGCTGGTCGGCTCCCCGAACTGAATCGGCCCGAGAGCACGGCCGTCCCACCCGGCCCAGCCGCCGTGATTCCAGGGTCCGACGACGAGGTAATTCAGTCCCTGGCGGTCGAGCGACTCCATCTTCTCGTAGATCGTGAGCGGTCCGTAGAAGTCCTCCTGATCCCACCAGCCGGCCACCGTGAGGGTCGGCACGGTCACTTTGGTGATGTGCCGGGTGACCTTACGGGCCTTCCAATAGTCGTCGAAGGTGTTGTGGGTGGCGAAGTCGGTCCAGGCGGGCTTCTGACGGTGGAGGTATTTTGCGTCCGCATTCGCCAGTCCGCCCAGTCCGAGGAACCACTCGTAGGTATCCAGGCGGTCGAACGGAAACGGGGTGAACCGTTGACCGTCGACCGCGGCGACGTACTCGAAGGCATAGCTCAAGCGCAGGGCACCGTTATGGTGAAAGTCGTCCCCGAGGAACATGTCGTCGGGCGAGGCCTGCGGCGAAGCGGCCTTGAATGCCGGGTGGGGGTCGAGTAACGCCATCATCGTCGTCCAACCGCCGTACGAAATCCCCCGCATTCCGATCATCCCGCTGCCGCCAGCCAGGTTACCCGACAACCACTCCATGGTGTCGTAGGCGTCCGTGGTCTCGTCGATCGCCTGCCGGTCCTTCGGGTCACGAGTCGGCCGGATCATCGAGAAGACACCTTCGGAGCCATACTTGCCGCGGAGGTCCTGACAGACGAAGAGATAGCCCTCGGCGACCAGGAGCGAGTCCACCTCCAGCACCCCGCGGCAGAGCGACTCGGCATCGTACGGGGTGCGCTCCAACAAGATCGGGAGCGACGCTGGCCCTCCCACGGGGCGCCAGATCACGGTGTGGAGCTTGACACCGTCCCGCATCGCGATCGCGGTCGTGCTCCTGAGGTATCCAGCCACGGTATCCTGGCTGAAGGCCTGACCCGAGCCGCTCCCGAGCATCGCCGCGATCGCCGCGGCCCGCCAGAGGCGCGGCCTCATCGGGTCACCACCGAGACATCGAGGTGGCTCGCGGCGGTTGCCGACCGATACACTCGGTGGGTCGCCGTCCTGAAGTCGCCGTCTGCCGCGCGATAGATGTTCGGGACGAAGCGCTGCGGATTCCGGTCGATCAGAGGAAACCAGGTGCTCTGCACCTGCACCATGATGCGATGGCCTTTCTTGAAGGTGTAGTCGGCGGCGTGCAGGTCGATCTTGATCGGGGTGAGTTGGTTTGGAGCCAGCGGCACCGGCCGTTCGAAGCCGTTGCGGAACCGAGCCCGGAACACGTCGTTGGCCACCATCAGCTGGTAGCCACGCATGGCTACGGGCTCGGTGTCCTCGGAATAGACGTCGATCAGCTTCACGATCCAGTCGGCGTCGGTTCCGGTCGTCGCCGTGTAGAGTTGCGCCAGAACTCGCCCGGAAATCGTCACCTCGCTCTCCAGCGGTTCGGATTCATAGCTCAAGACGTCGGGTCGCAAGTGGGCGTGGCGCTGATCGTCCACCAGCCAAACCGACCAGGTCGACGGCACCTTACCACCGTAGAGCGGAGCGATCGGACGGACCCGGTAAGGAACCGGACGGGCCGGGTCGGAGACGAAGCTGTCGAATCCTTGCCCGGCCCGTGGTGGGGTCCAGTCGAGGCGGCCATCGGGGTGAAAGTAGAGCTTTCGGGGAGTGACCCCTTCGCGGGGCGGCCAGTGAGCGTGACGTTGCCAGCCGTTTGACCCCGGCCGAAACACCAATGCCTCCGGGAGATCGAGTCGCCCCTCGTCCTTGAGCCAGTAGCGGAACCAAGGTGCCTCAACCGTCTCGCGGAACCAGGCCGCGGTATTGGATCCGAACTGGATCGGCCCAAGCGACTGGCCCTCACCCCGGGCCCAGCCGCCATGATTCCACGGCCCGATGACGAGGTGATTGATGCCTTTGCCGTCGTTACGCTCGAGCGTTTCGTAGAGCGTGAGGGGGCCGTAGAAGTCTTCCTGATCCCACCAGCCAGCCACGGTCAGCGTCGGTACGGTCACCGGCTTGTCACGGAACACCGGGCTCACTTTCCGGCGTTTCCAGAAGTCGTCAAAATTGGGGTGAGCGACAAAATCGGTCCAGGTCGGGCGGGCCCCTTTGAAATAGAGCCGATCGGCGTTTCGAAGCCCGCCCAACCGAAGGAACCATTCGTAGGTGTCGGCCCGGTCGAAGCGAAACGGCTCGCTCACCCTGCCGGCCTCGAGGTTGGCCACGTACTCGAAGCCATAACTCAGCCGGAACGCGCCATTGTGGTGGAAATCGTCGCCGAGGAACATGTCATCGGGCGACGCCTGCGGTGAGGCCGCCTTGAGCGCCGGGTGGGGCTCGACCAGACCCATCATGGTCGTCCAACCGCCGTAGGAAATGCCGACCATCCCGACTCGGCCGTTGTGGCCCGCCACGTTCCGAAGGAGCCACTCGATGGTGTCGTGGGTGTCGGTGCCCTCGTCGACGACCTCGCCTCGCTTCGGGTCGCGGGGCGGGCGGATCATCATGAACTGGCCGTCGGACTGGTATTTGCCGCGGAGATCCTGAAAGACGAAGATGTAGCCGTCGTCGGCCAGGAGCCGATATCGGTTGGCGAGCCGTGGGCCGATCAGTTGCGCGTTGTACGGGGTTCGTTCCATGATGATCGGAAGGCGAGCCCGAGGCGCGGCCGGGGTGAAGATCTCGGTGTAGAGCGCCACCCCGTCCCGCATCACGATCCGCTCGACCCGTCGCTGATAATCGGGCCGGATCTCCTGACCGACGGCGGCTTTTGCGACGGCCGCGCCGGCGAGGAGGAGAATCAGTGTCGATTTCACGAGCTGCCCCTGGCGGCGAGACCCTCGAATCTCCCCGGCCGCCGCGCTCGCCGCAAGCGGGCTAGAACTCCTCCCGATCGAAGCGCCAGAGAGCCAACCCGAGCGCCACGACCGTCAGGATCGACGAGGCGACCATGGGGACCCAGAGCGGGAAGGCGAGCGGCTGCCACACCGCGATCGAGGCGGCGGCCGGGGCGAGCAGCCAAGGGGTGCCGAGTAGCAGCCATGGTGGGACGAAATTGGGGAGGATATTCCCGGCCAGCCAGAAGCCGAGCGCGATCCCGGCAACCGGGCCCCTCGACCGGAAAAACGCACCCAACATCAGGGTAATCGCGATGTAGCACACGTGGTGCAGCCCGACGATGGCAACCGCCTCGGAAAAATGCACCAGATCCGGAGTGCGCCCCCAAACCGTCTGACACACCAGCAGGACCGCGATCGCTGGAAGGACCAGCCCCAGGGTGAGAAAGCTCCCTGAAATGCCGGCCATCTTGGCGAGAACCATGCTCTTGCGGGTGGTCGGCTTGGTGAGAACCCAGGCCGCGGTGCCAGAGGCCTTCTCGCCGACGATGGCCCCCTGGGTTACCAAGACCGCACCGATGAGCCCGAAGAATCCGCCCGCCTGGAAAAAGACCTGCATGGCCTCGTTGACCCCCCGCTGAGCCGTGGTGTCGCCGCGTTGCTCCAGGCTGACCAGCAGGATGAAGCCGGTGATGACGACCTGCCACAGCACCAGGTGAACCAGCCACCGTCGAGTCCGCCACCACGACCCCAGTTCCTTGTCCAGCAAGTTGCCGAACCCGGTCAAGGCCCCGCGCGCCGCAACGGTCGTAAGGCTCATCGGGAGTTCCCTTCGATCAGATTCATGAACACGTCCTCGAGTTGGAAACGGCGCCGGCCAAAGGCGGTCACCCGAACCGAATCGTCCGCCAGGATCTCGCGCAGCAGCCGCGACTCGGCGGCCTGATCGTCGGAGACCGCCACATGCCATTCCACCTTCCCGTTGTCCCCGGGCCGGGGTTCGTCCAGCTGAACCACCCACGGGAGTCCAGCCACCCGCCGCCGAGCCGCATCGGCGGAGCCGGCCAGCTCTATCACGTAAGTGGTGTGCCCGCTACCGACCAGCAGCTCGCCAATCGGCGCCTGGGCGACCAACGCCCCGTGGTGGAGAATGGCAACCGTGTCGCTGACTCGCTGAACATCCTCAAGAATGTGGGTCGAGTAAAAGATGGTGGTATGGGATCGGAGCCGCGCCATGATTTCCAGCACGTCGCGACGCCCCATTGGGTCGAGCGACGCTGCCGGCTCGTCGAGAATCAGCAACTCCGGCTTGCTGATCTGGGCCTGCGCGATTCCCAACCGCTGCCGCTCACCGCCGGAAAACCCCCCGATCGGTCGGTCCGCCTTCCCCGCCAAGCCAACCAACTCCAGGGTCTCGTCGAGGTGCCGCTCCAGCGCCTGACCGGGCCGGAAAAAGAACCGGGCGGTGAACCGCAGAGTCTCCCGCGCGGTCATGTAGTCGTAGTAACGGGGATCCTGGGCCAGGTACCCGATCCGCCGCCGGACTTCGAGGGTGTCTCGCTCGGCGTCGAAACCAAACAACGTGGCCGAACCGCCGGTGGGTTTGGCCAACCCCCAGCAGCAGTTTGATCGTCGTGGTCTTTCCGGCGCCGTTGGGCCCGAGAAAGCCGAAGATCGAATTGCGGCGAACCTGCAGGTCGAGGGCCTTCAACGCCACGACCCCGCCGCGGTAGGACTTCGATAGCCCCCGAGTTTCGATTACCCAATCCATGTGCCCACCCGTGCTGGAGCCCAACCCCCGACCCCAAGAAATGGAGCGTCGGCGGACGCCGACGGGTCCTCAACGACGGCTGACTGGTGTTGTTTTGGTACGGAAGTAATCCGCTATCGTTTCAGAATGCAACCAGCGAACATTCGGCCGCTTGATAGGTCGTGAAACATGTCGCACGATATGTCGTACTGTATATCGCTCTCCAACTACGAAGCGAGCACGTTATGGCTAAACACAATGATGACTGGGGTTTAGGCGATATCCTCGGGTTCGCGTTCGACCCATTCAAGTTCGAAGCAAAGTTCAACAGAGGACCCGGCCCATGGGGGCGACGACGACGCCAGATGTTCGAATCTGGTGAAGTCAAGTTCGTCATCCTCCGGCTCCTCAGAGAAAAGCCCCGCCATGGCTACGACATCATCAAGGCGCTCGAGGAACGGCTCGCCGGCTGCTACACCCCTTCGGCCGGGACCGTTTACCCGACCCTCCAACTCCTGGTAGACCAGGGTTACGTCCGAGCCGAGGAGCAGGAGGGGAAGAAGGTCTACCACATCACCCCCGAGGGTGAGCGGTTCCTCGACGAGAACCGGGATACCCTCGACGACATTTTCGACCGGGTGCGCGATACCGTCCGCGACTTCGCCGGCGGGCGGATGGGCGATCTCAACCATGCGTTCGCGAAGGTCGCCTTGGCCACGTTCAAACGGGCTTGGCGCTGGGGACCCGATCACCCGGCGATGCCGAAGGTGATCGAGATCCTGCGGCAGGCAGCCGTCGACATCGAACGGGAATGGGACAAGGCCTAACGTCACCGGAGGCTGGGCATGGAATACCAGGCGGCCGACTGGAGCGGGATCGGGATCTTGCTGCTCCTTTTCGTGATCCTGCCATCGATCGGCCGTCAGGTCCGATGGGGCGGCCGGGGCACTTGGTGGGACCACCGGCCTTTCAGCCGCCGCGACGGCCAGCCGGCCCACCGCGAACTCGAGGCACTGCGGGCCGAACTCGACGACAAGGCGGCGGAAGTCGATCTCCTCTCCGCCCGCGTCTCGGAGCTCGAGAACCGTCTCGATTTCGCCGAGCGGCTGCTCACCCAGCCGGACGGAACGAGAGGGCGACCCGATCCGATCCAGACTCCGTGACCACTCGCCTTCCGAGACCGCGCGGCTAGCGTTACCCTTTGGGCCCCCGACCTCGGCTTTGTGACCGCTTCTCCCGCCCTTCCCCTCCCGGCGCTCGCGATTCGCGGGCTCCAGAAACGATACGGCCCGGTGCAAGCCGTGGCCGGCATCGACCTCACCGTGGCTCGGGGCGAGTGCTTTGGCCTTCTCGGTCCCAATGGCGCCGGAAAAACCACCACGATCGAGATCTGCGAGGGCCTCACCGAGGCGGACGCGGGTGAGGTCAGCATTCTTGGCCTGACCCACCGCGAGCACGCCGCCGAGATCCGGGAGCGGATCGGAATCTCGCTCCAAGAAACCCAACTGACCGAGAAGTTGACCGTCGAAGAGACCATCGCCTTGTTTCACAGTTTCTATCGGCGCCGGCGCCCGATCGCCGAGGTGATCGCGGCGGTGCAGCTGGGTGAGAAACGCACCGCCCGGGTCGGCCAGTTGTCCGGCGGACAGAAGCAGCGCTTGGCGCTGGCATGTGCCTTGGTGGGCGATCCGGATCTGTTCTTCCTCGACGAGCCGACCACCGGGCTCGATCCGCAGTCCCGGCGACAACTCTGGGATCTGATCACGGGCTTCAAGGCGGAGGGCCGAACCATCGTGATCACCACCCATTACATGGACGAGGCAGAACATCTCTGCGATCGAGTCGCGATCGTCGACCACGGCAAGGTGATCGCCCTGGGCACCCCTCGCCAGTTGATCGCGATGTTGGGAAGCGAGCACGTCGTCGAGTTCGCGCTCGACGGCCTCCTGGTCGACGAGTCCGAATTGATCGGGCTCCCGGGCGTCACCGGGGTCAGCCGGAGCGACCACCGCTACCAGCTCGACGTGACCCACGTCCATCGCACCATTCCGGCATTGCTGGCCCACTTGAAGGCGCGCCAGTCCGTCATCGCCGAGTTGACGACCCACACGGCGACCCTGGAAGACGTGTTCGTCCACCTCACCGGCCGGCACCTCCGCGATGGCTGACGCCAGACCGCGCGGGGAGGATACTCCGAGGACCTGGCGCGAGTACCCGATCGTCCAGTTGACACTGGCTCGCTATCGGGAGTTCTACCGCGAGCCGGAAGCGATGTTCTGGACGTTCGTCTTCCCGCTCCTGATGGCCGCCGGCCTCGGTGTCGCGTTCCGAAGCCGGCCCCCGGAAGTCATCCCCATCGCGCTGGTGCAAGAACTCGCCGGAACGAGCGCGGCCGCCACCGCGCTGAGCAAGGAACGGCAACTCGACCTCCGAACAGTGTCGGATTCGACCGGCCGGCGCTTGCTGCGCACCGGCAAAGTTGCCCTGCTCGTGGTGCCCACCGACTCGCAAGCGGTTGAGTTCCGATTCGACAACACCCGGCCCGAAGCCGTCACCGCCCGGCGGATCGTCGACGACGCCCTCCAACGGGGACGGGGCCGGACCGATCCGGTGGCCGTTGGCGAGGATATCGTCACCGATCGGGGCTCTCGCTACATCGACTTCCTGGTTCCCGGCCTGCTCGGCATGAACCTGATGTCGAGCAGTATGTGGGGCATCGGTTTCTCGGTCGTCGACCAGCGTCGGAAACGACTTCTCAAGCGATTCGTCGCCACGCCGATGTCGCGGCCCCAATACCTCGCATCGTTCGTGTTGGCCCGGCTGAGCCTCTTGGTGATCGAGGTCGCCTTCCTGGTCGGGATGGGCGCTCTCGTTTTCGATGTCCCGGTGCGGGGATCGCTCCTGGCTCTGGGTGTCGTGTCGCTCCTCGGTACCCTGGCCTTCGGCGGACTCGGCCTCTTGGTGGCGGCCCGGCCCAAGACGGTGGAGGCGGCCTCCGGGATGATGAACTTCTCGATGCTGCCGATGTGGGTTCTCTCCGGGGTGTTCTTCTCCTCGAGCAATTTTCCCGACGCGATTCAGCCGTTCATCCAGGCTCTTCCGCTCACGGCGCTCAACGATGCCCTTCGCGCCAACATGTTGGAGGGGGCCGGCTTCCTTCAACTTGCCGGGGAACTGGGAATCATGGCGGCGTGGCTCCTCGCCACCTTCCCGATCGCGCTCAAGATCTTCCGCTGGCAATAGGCCAGGGCGGTAACTCTTCGCCGCCCCCTCACGACTCCTTCACGGTCTTCCGGCCAACGTTAGGGCGACAGTTGACGGAGCGCGACGATGAAACCCGTTATCCATTTCCTTACCACCGCCGGGATCGCCGTGGCGGCGCTGGGCGGCTGCCAGGCCACCACTTTGCCGGTTCCCGTCCGCGGAACGGTCGAGCCGCTGGTCGGAGAATGGGCAGGCGAATACGTCAGCCCGGAAACCGGCCGGAGTGGGTCGATCGTCTTCTCCCTGGCCGCCGGACGCGACACCGCCTTCGGGGACGTGCTGATGGTCCCGGCCAACGTCGATATCCCGGCCGCCGCCCGCTCAACCGATCCGACCAGTCGGCCGCCTCGAGTCTTACAAATCAGCTTCGTTAGGTGCGAGGGCAACGCGGTGACGGGGTGGTTGGACCCTTATCCTGACCCGGACACCGGGGAAAACACCGCCACCACCTTCGACGGAATCATCAAGGGCGACAAGCTCGAAGGGACTTTCGTCTCGTACCTGGAACGTTCGGGAGTCCGGCGGACCGGGAAGTGGTCGGTCCACCGGAAGGCGGTTAAGTAGCGGGGGTCAGGTGCCTGGGCATTTGACCTTCTTGAAGCGCACCTCCACGCTGTTCTGACCTTCGCCCTCGTTGCGGGGAATGAGGGCCCCGTCCGAGGCAAGTCGATAGATGATCCTCTGCGGGAAGGTCTTCTTGAGGTTCTCGAAGACGACGTACTCGTCCACCAATGTCTTGACGGTGTACTCGTCGAACGGCTTGCCTTCGCTCGACGCCGCGAACACGATGGTGGTGTCCCGCACCTCGATCTTGCTGAACTCGAATGACGTCGCGCGGTTCTTCCGGATGTACCGGGTCGTGGCGGTCATCAGGTTCTCGGTCGGCGTGTTCCAGATCTCTTCGACCTCGGTCTCCCGATCGAGTTGGCCGAGCCAGCACCCCGCCATGAACTTGAGCTTGTCGTCCAGCTTGTAGCTGGATTTCTTGCGCTTCTCACCATCCTTGGCGGCTGGGCCCGCCGAGTCGGTCGCCTGCGCCGCTAGCGAGCCGGTCCCGGAGAGGGCAACCAGCCCCGCCACCATCATCCACATCGAGAAACGTTTCACGTTCGCTACCTCACACCAGTGATTGACCGCTGCCCCGACCTGCCTCCAAAGACAAGGTGCCCTACCAAGACCCCTACGGCAGGGCGGACTCCCGAAGTTACCATCTCGGCGGGATCACCGGGACTGGAGCGGCCGACGGGCTACATTTGGCGGCATGACCTCCGACCCCTGCTCGTTCGGACTCAAAGAGGCAGCGCAGGCAATCGCCCGTCGCCGGCTTTCCCCATCCGAGCTGCTCGCCGCGGTGCGGGCCCGGATCGCGGAATGCTCCCATTTGGGAGCGTTCATCGACGTTGCCGGCGAGGGAGCCGAAGCCCAGGCTCGGCTGATCGAAGAGCGGCTCGCCAAGCGACGCCGAGTCGGCCCCCTGGCGGGTGTGCCGATCTCCGTCAAGGACTTGATCTTGACCGCCGACGCCCTGACTACCTGCGGCTCCCGGGTTTTCGGCGATGGCCTCCCGGCGGGCTCGGATGCCCCGGTGGTCGCGGCGGTGCGCGGGGCGGGGGCGATCATCCTCGGAAAGGCCAACCTGCACGAAGTCGCCCTGGGCGTCACCACCGTCAACGAGCACTTCGGCCCGGCCCGAAACCCATGGTCGCCGGATCGTGTCGCCGGCGGCTCGAGCGGTGGATCGGCTGTGGCGGTCGCGGCCGGCCTCGGCCCGGGGTCCATCGGGACCGACACCCGGGGCTCGATTCGCATTCCGGCCGCCTGTTGCGGCGTGACCGGGTTCAAGCCGTCCTACGGCTTGGTCTCGACCGAAGGCGTCCTCCCCCTGGCGGCGACCCTCGACCACGTGGGCCCCCTGACCCGGTCGGCCGAGGACGCGGCCTGGCTCCTGGCGGCGATGACGCGGCGGTCTCGCCTCGCGGCAAACTTCACCCGCGCCGTCGGACGCAAGCCGCCTCGGGCCACGATCGCGGTGATCGACTACTTCTTCGAGCAGGCGGTGCCCGAGGTCGCCGACGCGGTGGCGGGGGTCGTCGGGTTGCTCGGCCGGCAGGGCCATAAGATTGTTAGAACGTCTCTCCCCGAGCTCGAGCCGGCGATGGAGGCGTCCCGAGTCATCGTGCTGGCGGAAGCGATCGCCTTCCACGATCCGCACCTCAAGCGCAACCCGGACGGCTACGGCCCCCTGCTTCGATCCCGCCTCGAGGGCGGCTACCAGCTCTCCGCTCTCCAGTACGTCAAAGCCGAGGAGGCCAGGATTGCCCTGATGGCCGGGTATCATCAGTTGTTCCGCGAAGTCGATTTCCTGGTCGCGCCAACTCTGCCTCTCGCCGCCGTCCCGATCGGGACCCAACACGTCTCGCTCGAAGACCGGGAGATCTCGATCTCCGAGGCCTACTGTCGTTACACCGCACCCCACAACATGACCGGCGCGCCCGCCGTGTCGGTCCCCTGCGGTTTCACCAGCGAGCGACTGCCAATCGGGGTCCAGTTCGTCGCCGGCCTCGGACGCGACGCCGCGGTTCTTGGCCTCGGCGCGGCGTATCAGCGGGCTACCGATTGGCACCAGCGTCGGCCCAAGATCGCGGGAATCGGCAAGTAGTTGGGAATCGCGGTTCCCTCTGGTGTTGATCGCATAAGTTATTTAAGTACAACAGTTTAACTACTTCATATTGACCTGGCGGCCCCATGGTATGATCTTTCCATCCGGATAATCGGATGATTGCCGCCGTTCACGACCATCTCGCCGCTTTGGCTGATCAGACCCGGTGCCGGGTTCTCCTGGCGCTGGAGGGCCAGGAGCTGGCGGTGAACGAACTCAAGACGGTGCTCCAGCTTCCTCAATCCACGGTCAGTCGCCATCTCCGCGTCCTTGGCGACGAGGGCTGGTTGAGCAGCCGAACTCACGGACCGAGCAATTGGTATCGGATGGCGGGCCGCGACTTGGCCCCATCGGCTCGCCGCCTGTGGCAGGCCGTCCGGGAGGAACTCGCCGCGAGTCCCGCGGCGCGGCGCGACGCCGAGCGCCTGAAATCGGTGCTCGCGGATCGGCACACCAAGAGCCAGGAGTTTTTCGCGACCAGCGCTGGCCAGTGGGACCGCCTCCGCCTCGAGTTGTTTGGCTCGGGAGTCGAGTGGTTCGCTTTCACCGGCCTCCTCGATCCGTCCTGGACAGTTGCCGACCTCGGTACCGGCACGGGCCATCTCGCCGCGACCCTGGCGCCGCACGTGGCCAGAGTGATCGCGATCGACGAATCAGGGGCGATGCTCGAGGCAACCGCCCGACGAGTCGATCCCGCCGCCAACGTCGACCTTCGGCGAGCTGTCCTCGAATCACTGCCGATCGGCGACGCCACCGTCGACGTCGCGTTCATTGCGCTGGTGTTGCATCACCTCGCTGAGCCGCATCGGGCAATCGACGAGGCCGGACGAATCCTCAAACCGGGCGGACGGCTCGTCATCGTCGACATGATGCCCCATGAGCGGGCCGAATACCGTGAAACGATGGGCCACCAGTGGCTCGGGTTTGATCGAACCTCGCTGGCCGATTTCTGTCGCCGGGCCCGGCTGCGAGAGCCGTCCTATCGGCCCATAGCTCCCGTTCCTAACGCCAGCGGCCCGCTGCTGTTCGTCGCGGCCGCTACCAAACCGCTGTCCCAGGAGAGATCGTGACGACCGCCGCCGTTTTGAAGCATCCGTTCGACGCGGCCCGGGAGGCCAACCGGGCGCCGTTCAAGGTGAAGGACCTGAGCGAAGCCGAGTTCGGTCGGAAGGAAATCCGACTGGCGGAGCACGAAATGCCGGGGCTCATGGCGATCCGTGCCGAGTATCGGGGGAAGAAACCCCTCGCCGGTGCCAAGATCATGGGCTCGCTCCACATGACCGTGCAGACGGCCGTGCTGATCGAGACCCTGGTCGATTTGGGAGCCGACGTCCGCTGGGTCTCATGCAACATCTTCTCGACCCAGGACCATGCCGCGGCCGCCGTGGTGGTGGGCCGGGACGGCTCGGAGAGCATGCCCCGCGGGACTCCCGTGTTCGCCTGGAAAGGGGAGACCCTCGGCGAATACTGGTGGTGCACCGAGCAGGCCCTGATGTGGCCTGACGGCTCGGGCCCCAACCTCCTCCTCGACGACGGCGGCGACGCCACGCTGCTGGTGCACAAGGGGGCCGAGTTCGAGAAGTCCGGCAAGATCCCGGCGTTCGACCCGGCAAACGACCCGGAGGAGTGGGGCGTGATCCTCGATCTGCTCCGCGCCGAGGCCACCAAAAACCCGGGGCGCTGGACCAAGGTTGCGGCGGATTTGCGCGGGGTCTCGGAGGAGACCACCACGGGCGTGCACCGCTTGTACGAGATGATGAAGGCCGGAACCCTGCTGTTCCCCGCCATCAACGTCAACGACTCGGTGACCAAGTCGAAGTTCGACAACATCTACGGCTGCCGGCACTCGGTCGTCGATGGGCTCAATCGCGCCAGCGACGTGATGATCTCGGGCAAGCTCGCCGTGGTCTGCGGGTTCGGGGAAGTCGGCAAGGGGTGCGCCCAGGCCCTCAAGGGACAAGGGGCCCGAGTGGTGATCACCGAGATCGACCCGATTTGCGCTCTCCAGGCAGCGATGGAAGGCTATCAGGTGCTGACACTCGACGACGTCGTTTCGACGGCCGATATCTTCATCACCGCCACCGGCAACTTCAACATCATCACCGCCGACCACATGGCCCGGATGAAGGACAAAGCCATCGTCGGCAACATCGGCCACTTCGACAACGAGATCGACATGGCCGGTCTCAAGCGAGTCAAGGGGATCCAACGGATCAACATCAAGCCGCAGTACGACGAATGGGTCTTCCCCGACGGCCACAGCGTGATGATCCTGGCCGAGGGCCGGCTCCTCAACCTGGGCTGCGCCACCGGCCACCCGAGCTTCGTGATGTCGGCGAGTTTCACGAACCAGGTGATGGCCCAGATCGAACTCCACCAGAACGCGGCCACCTACGAGCGCAAAGTCTATGTCCTGCCCAAGCGCCTCGACGAGAAGGTGGCTCGGCTCCATCTCGACAAGCTCGGGGTCAGGCTCACCAAGCTGACAGCGGAACAGGCCGGGTACATCGGGGTCAAGCCCGAAGGACCCTACAAACCAGACCACTACCGCTACTAGTCCTCGCTCGCTGAGCGTCTGGCAACCCCGTCGTCACCGGGCGGGGTTGCCCTGGCGCCGGCATCGTCGCCCGGAGAAAGCGACCAGTCATCGTCGCCAAGCCCGGGTGACGCGAGCGGTGCTGATGTAGTCGAGGCGGGGATAGAGCCGAGCCAGGTAAGCGTTCCCCGCCACCCGGATCGAGTCCTGCGAAGGGCCTGGCTTCCGATCGGTGCGGGTACCGCCGTATTCGAAGTTGAGCGAATCCACCGCCGCCATCCCCTCGATCACCTCGCCGATCGGCGGGAACCCGAAGGTGTTGAGAGTATCGAGACGACCGTTGTCGCCGTAGTTGAGGTAGAGTTGCACCGTGCGGGTGTTGGGGCCGCCCCGCGCGAAGGCGATCCGTCCTCGGGTGTTCGAGGCTTGCACCGGTTCGTCGGGGATCGACTTGCCCTCCCATGCCCGGTTCACCGCGGGATCGCCCGACAAGCCCCACTGGGCGACGAATCCGCCGACCACCCGAAAGAACCGATTCTCGTCGAAGTACCGGTGGCTCACCAGATAGTGGAATCGATCGACGCCCAGAGGTGACCAGTGCCGGCGCGCTCGTATCACGAAGGGTCCCCGGCTCGACCGGACCAAGACGTCGAAGCTGTCGGGCGCTGCCGCGGCAAGCCGCTTTGGGGCGGGGGCGAGCAGCGGGTCGGGCCCCTGACATCCGGCCCCAAGCCCGATCGCCGCGACCAGGAGTAGTCGTCTCATTGCGGCAATCTCGGCCCGGTCGATAACGGCTGGCAAGAGATCGATCGGGCTCCGCCTGACTCGGAGTCGCTCGGTCCCCGTCAAATGGCCGCGAACCACCCCATCGCCCCGGCCTCCGCAAGATCGGTCTGGTGCGGATGAAACATGTAGCGGCCCCGCCGAGGCAACCGGAACTCGAGCACGGCGCGCTCCGCCGGACCCAACGTCACGATATCGGTCCGCTCCTGCGGCACCGCCGAGGTGCCCGATCGATAGAGGTCGAACGTTTCGGCGTGGAGATGAAACGACGCGAGGGGCCGGTCCATGACCATGTTGGCGAGATAGACCCGCACCAATTCGCCGACCCCGACCTTGATCGGGAACTTGGCGTAGTAGCCGGCGACACCGTTCCAGCCGAACAGCTCGCTCCGCCCATCGCCGTCGACGTCGAACCCGCCCAGGACGAGCGCGATCTCGCGGGCCTTGGGACGTCGCCGAACGGGGTCGACGACGAGCAGGCCATACAACCCCGCGCCGATGTGATCCTCGGTGGGGGTGAAGTCGCAGTGATACGGGTGAAGGCCGGGCGGCCCCGCCTCCAGGCGATAGACCGTCTCACCGCCCGGCGCGACTGGCTCCCAACCGTCGGCATCGACGTCGTGGCGCCCGTGAAAATGCAGGTTGTGGGGACGTCGGGTCCGATTGCGCAGGGTGATCTCCAGCCGATCACCGTCGTAGCCGCGAAGCACCGGACCGGGCAGGCCACCCCCGAACGTCCAGGCATCAATCGCCTGATCGACCGACACCGGATGCCGCGACTCGAGCACGTCCAAGGTGTAGACCCGCGGACCGCGGCTGGGCGGCGGCGCCGGCGGGAGGTAGGTCACCGAATCGAGGCTCAGCGGGCCAAGCGATTCCGGTGGCATTGCGCCGTGCCCGTACCGCCGGAGAGCTGCATTCGGATTGGCTACCCGGTCAGGCAGGGCAGGCGGGCCAGAGGTCGAGCGCCGTTGCCACCAAGCCACCGCGCCGCTTCCCAGCGCCAGGCCGGCGCCGATCATCAGGGCATCCCGCCGGGTGGGCATCAAAGGAGTCCGACGGAGGCCGGCATGCGGATCGTTGGCGCTTTCTGACGAGTGGCGTAACATATCACCCACGGATGACACCGCCAGATCGCTCCACCCGGTGGGTCGCCCTCGATGCGTTTCGAGGCGCGACGGTCGCGGCGATGCTCTTGGTCAACAACCCGGGGACCTGGGAGGCGGTCTACCCCCCGCTTCGCCATGCCGCCTGGCACGGATGGACACCGACCGACTTGATCTTCCCGTTCTTCCTGTTCGTCGTCGGAATCACGACTGAACTCTCGCTCCAGCGCCGAGCGAATGGTGGAGCCGGCGATGCCGCCATCCGCCGCCACGTTTTGATCCGGGCAGCGATCATCGTCGGCGCCGGACTCGCCCTCCACGCGTTCCCTTTCGTGCCGCTGACCCGAATCACCGAGATTCGGATTCCAGGCGTCCTCCAGCGGATTGGCGTCTGCTACGCGATCGCGGCGCTAATCGCCTGGCGGCGGCCAACCCGCTCCCTCGCCGTGGTGGTCGCCGCACTGCTGCTGGGCTACTGGGCCATCCTCACCCTGGTGACTCCTCCGGGGCAGGACTCGCCGACCATCGACATCCCGGATCGGACCATCGCCGCCTACCTCGACCGCTTGCTGCTCGATGGCCATCTCTGGGCCGTGACCAGACGGTGGGACCCGGAAGGCCCGCTGTCGACCATCGGAGCCCTGGCGACCGTTCTCCTTGGCATCGGGGCCGCCCGATTTTCCCAGAGCCACGCCGACCTCCGACAACGACAAAAGTGGTTTCTCGTTGTCGGCCTTTTCGCGACCTTGGGAGGCCTCGGCTGGGGCCTGGTGCTGCCGATCAACAAAAACCTCTGGACGAGTTCGTACGTCATCTTCAGCGCGGGAGCGGCGCTGTTGCTCCTGGCGGCGGTCGACGCTGCGGCCGGGATGCGGTCGGCTCGACCGCTCGTCCGGCCCCTGGTGATCTACGGCTCGAACCCGCTGATCGCCTTCGTGGGATCCGGGCTCATGGCGCGAATCATCGGATCCCTCGTGGTCGTCCCCTGGGCTGGCGATGACCTGCCGCTGCAGCAGGTCATTTTCCGGGCTGGCTACTCGTCCTGGCTCCCACCGGCGGCCGCGTCGTTGGCGTATGCGGTGTCGTTCGTCGGATGCTGGTATCTGGTCTTGTGGTGGCTCGACCGCCGGGGCTGGTACCTCAAGGCCTGAAGTGCGGCGCCGCTGGTTACGGGGTGAGCGGCAGCGCGTCCTGGGTCACCAGCTCCCAATAGGACACGCTATCCGGCTGCGCGGTTCGCCGCCGAAAGCTCTCCGCGGTTTGAACCAACTGGACCGAGGCGTACCCCGGCCGGGCCTGCGGGTGCGATTGGCCGAGCACGCCGCCGAAATAGCTGCGAGCGATGAGACCGTTCCTGGCCCAGGGCAAGGCATTGACGTTGTCGACGTAGCGCCGGAACGCTCCCTGACGAAAGACGTAGAACTCGACGTTGGAAGTGTAGAACAGCGAGACCGCCAGGTTGCCTTCCGTCAGAAAGCGGCCCATCTCGCGAAAGGCCCTGGTGCCACCGAAGTCGCCCACGATCGGGACTACTCGACCCCGCCGCTGGAGCGACTGCAGGAAACGGAAGTTCTCCTCGGTGGCGAGGAAGCTTGCCTCCCGGCCGGACAGGTCTCTCTCCAAGTACAGCTGCCTGATCGTCGGGTAGTAGGTTCGTGGCCCCCGGCCGTAGCTGGTGAAGCGAAGTCCCAGGCCGGCCCGGACGAATTCATCGTGAAACCTCCGAATCGTCGGATGGTCGACCATCGCGGCCGGGAGGCCATACCCGCGGATTCGATCGGCGAGCTGGGCGTGCGTCCTCCGATGGCGGGCGGTGTCCGCCGGGGTCGCGGCGATGTAGTCGAGCAGCTCGCTCAACGGCCGATTGTTCCAGCTAGCCAGCGTCTGGGGGGCCGGCCGACCGAACAACAGCGCCAGGAACTCGAGCCGGTTGCGGGACGCTTCGAACAGGGACTTGAACAACAAGTGGAGCAGGAGGTTGTCCCGGCGCAGATCGACGATGAACGCGACCGACGGCCGCACCGCCGTGATGTATGAGAAGTTCTGGTCCGGACCGACGCCGACGTAGGCCCCCCCTTTGACTCCTTGGGCCTTGACCCGACCGAGGATGTGCAGGTAGGACGATTCGTTCGAAATCAGGTTGTCGGTATCGAAGTACCCCCCGGGCTCGGACAACTGCTCCACCAGACGAGCGAAGGGAACCGAATCGCTCGCCTGGGTCCGAACCGCGACCGGCGCGGAGACAGCTTGGAGCAAAACGAGCAGGACGCCCATGCTGCATGGTACTACGGGAGCGGGGTCGGAGTCGAGTCAGCCCCCCAGCGGGCTATTCCTTGGCGCGGTCGATGTACTCGCCGGTCTCCGGGTTGACTCGGACTCGTTCACCGGTCTGGATGAACTCCGGCACGTTGACGGTGATGCCATTGTTGAGGAGAGCCGGCTTGTTCGACGCGGTCTTGGTGGCGGTCTTCATGACCGGCGCCGTTTCGGTCACCTCGAAGGTCAGGGCGTTGGGCATCTGGATCCCGATCGGGCGCCCCTCATAGAATTCGGCGATGATCCGCATTCCCTCGGTCATCCACTTGGCGCTATCGCCCAGATCCTCTTCTTCCACCTCGAGCTGATCGTAGTTCTCGGTGTTCATGAAGTGGTAGGTGGTACCGCTCTTGTACATGAAATCCAGTTCGTGGGTCTCGAGCTCGGCCACATCGAGGCTATCCGTGGCCCGGAACCGGTGCTCGAACTGAATGCCAGTCTTGAGTTTGCGAAGCTTTGCCTGAACCAACGCCCGGAGATTGCCAGGCGTATGATGATGGAAGTCGAGGACCCGGACCGGCTCCCCGTTGAACATGATGGCCATACCGCGCCGGATATTGCTAGCGATGATACCCATGACGACCCAAAACCGTGGTAGATGTCCCCGAAATTCTCCCGCCCGTCGGGAGCCCCTAAATGTATCTCCTTCAACGGCTTGGGGCCAGACCGAGGGCACCGAGAACGTCGCTAAGCTCCACAATTGCAAGGTTTTCCCTAGCTTGACCGGGGACCGAATTCAGGGGAAACTTGTGTCGTGACCGCCCCGGTTCTCGAATGCCCTTCCTGCGGTGCCTCCCCCCTCCCGGAGGGGGCGGCGTTTTGCTTCATGTGCGGCGCCCGGACCCCCCAGGCGATCGACAAGGCCACTGGCGAAATCAGGGAGACCTCGACTGGTCGCCTGCCCTCCCCTGACTTCGGTCGGCTCAAGCGTGCCCTGGGTGACAACTACGAGTTGGGCAAGCTGATCGGCCGGGGCGGATTTGCCGAAGTGTTCTTGGTCCACGACAAACGCCTCAAACGAGACCTGGCCCTCAAGGCGTTGCGGCCCGACTTGATCATGTCGGACAAATTGCTCGCCCGCTTTCGGCGCGAGGCGGAGACGGTAGCGGCCCTTCGCCATCCTCACATCGTCCCGATCTACGACGTCGGCGAGGCAGATGGGATCGGCTACATCTTGATGCCCTACATCCAGGGCGAAAGCCTCCGCGCGCTCCTTCTCCGCGAGGGACCACGGCCGATCCGAGAGGCCACCCGAATCCTCCTCGAGGCGTCCGACGGCCTTGGCGCCGCGCACGAAGCGGGGGTCGTCCATCGCGACATCAAACCCGAGAACATCATGCTCGATGGCAAAGCCCGCCGAGTGCAGCTGATGGATTTCGGGATCTCGAAAGCCATCGATGCGAGCGAGGGGAGCGGTCTGACGAGCACCGGCATGTTGGTGGGGACGCCGCACTACATGAGCCCTGAGCAGGCGGCCGGCGAGCCCAACCTGGATCACCGGAGCGATCAGTACTCCTTGGCGGTGGTTGGCTTCCAGATGATCACGGGTTCGCTGCCCTTCGATGGAGAATCGACCCGGGCGGTGTTGTTCCAGCAGATGGTTGGCGTCCCGAAGAACCTCAGGGACCTGGTTCCCGACGTGCCGGCCTCGATCGCGTTTGCGATCGACCGGGCGCTGGCGAAGGACGCCAAGGACCGGTTCCCGTCGATGGAGGCCTTCCGAGAGGCGATCGTCGGGCCTGACGCCTGGCCCCTGGGTGGTGGCCCCGATACCGTGGCTGCCGCCCGCCAAAGCGCGCCGACCACCACGGGGGCGGCGGTGGTAGCGGTCCCCGCCGCCAAGGCACCCCGACGCCGGCCCTGGTTGATTCCAGCGGTTGGCCTCGCGGCGGCAGCCGTTGTCGCGGTGGCGCTGCTGAACCGGACACCCTCGTCTCCACCGCCAGCCACTGAGCAGTTTCCGGGACCCGCGGAACCGGCACCCGGTCCGCCTCCGGCTTCCGCAACCGGGGCGGCCCAAGGCATAGCGGGCAGCCCGCCGCCCCCGGCGGCCTCGCTACCGGCGGCAGCGCCCCCCCCGCCTCCCCCGCAACCAACGCGACGGCCGGCTTCGGCCCAGGCAGCCGCGCCTGGAGCCAGCGCGCCTGCCCCCGCGGCCGCGGCCGCGGTGACCAGCTGCGCTGCGGCGGTTCGGGCGAGCAAGTGGCCTGAAGCGGCGAATCTCTGCCGCGCCGAAGGTGAGGGCGGAAGTGCCGCCGCGGCCACCGCGATGGCGTCGCTGCATCAACGCGGTCGCGGGGTGGCCCAGTCCGATTCGGCCGTCGCCTTCTGGTACCGAAAGGCGGCATCGCTCGGCGATGCGCCGGCGGCCTATCGCTTGGGCACCATGTACGCCAGCGGCACCGGAGTGATCACCAACGACGTCGAGGCAACTCGGCTGCTTCGGCAGGCCGCGGACGCCGGGGTCTCCGAGGCCTTCGCCCAATTGGCCGAACGCTATCAGCAGGGACTCGGGGCCCGGAAAGACGAGAAGGAAGCGGCGGCCTGGTTCCGGAAGGCAGCTGAGAACAACGATCGTTTGGCTCAGTTCAACCTCGGGCAGATGTACCTTCGAGGCCGAGGGGTCGAGAAGAGCGAGAACGAGGCCGCCGTCTGGATCAGCAAGGCAGCCGAACAGTCGCTTCCCGCCGCGGAGTATGAGTTGGGCATGATGTACCTGCGCGGTCGCGGGCTTCCGAAGGACGAAGCCGTGGGACTCCAATGGCTCGAGCGGGCCGCGCAGCACGGTCATGCGGAGGCCCAGAAGGAGTTCGACAAACGACGGCGTCCCTGACCCCCCCGCAGCCAGTGCCTGCCCGTCCCTGCCCCGCCTGCAGCCAGCCGGTCGCCGCGGACGCGGCGTTCTGCGCCCACTGCGGCGCGGCCGCCGCGACTCAGATCTTCGGAGAAACACCTTCGGGCTCGCCCTCGGAGGCGGGTCCGGGCATCAGCTACGAACGAGAACCTGACCGGCTGCGGCGCGCCCTCGGACCCAACTTCGAACTCGGTCGCCTGATCGGGCGGGGTGGCTATGCCGAGGTCTTTGCGGTTCGCGATCTCAGACTCAAGCGCGAACTGGCGGCCAAGGTGCTGCGACCCGACTTGATCGTGACACCCGCCATTCTGGCGCGCTTTCGCCGCGAAGCGGAGGCCGTGGCGACCCTGGCGCATCCCAACATCGTGCCGGTCTTCGACGTCGGCGAAGCTGAGGGCGTCTGCTTCATCCTGATGCCGCTGATTCGCGGGGAGAGCCTCAAAGCAGCGGTCCACCGCCAGCGACGACTGCCGCTCGACGAGGTAATTCGTATCGTGACCGAAGCGGCGGGTGCCCTCGGTGCCGCCCACCGGGCTGGTGTCATCCATCGGGACATCAAGCCGGAAAACATCATGCTCGAGGGCGATGACCGGCGGGTCCGTTTGATGGACTTCGGGATCTCGAAGGCGATGGATTCGAGCGAAACGCAACTGACCGGGACCGGAGTCATCGTCGGCACGCCGCAGTACATGAGCCCGGAGCAGGCCAGCGGCGACCCCAACGTCGACCACCGCTCCGATCAGTACTCGTTGGCGGTCTGCGCCTACCAGATGATCGGTGGACGGGCACCATTCGATGGCGACACCGCTCGAGCGGTCATGACCAAACAGCTGCTCGAGGACCCGGTCCCGCTGCCCGAGTTGGTGGACCATCTTCCTCCGGCGGTCTCGGCCGGGCTGTTCAGGGCGCTCCAGAAGGATCCGGCGAAGCGGTTCGATTCGATCGAGGCCTTCGCGAAGGCGCTGGTCGATCCGACCATCACGGCCGCCCCGGCGTGGCATCGAGGGACCGAGCCAGAACCGGTGCCGGTCCGCCGCCAGCGGCGAGCGCTCCCCTGGATCGTCGCGGCCGCGACGTTAGGTATCGTGGCCGTAGCCGCAACCCAGCTGCGGACCCCAACGGCGGCCCCTCGTTCGGTCGACTCGACGGCGGCGCCGGCACCCACCCCTCCGCCCCCCCCGCCGCCGACCGTGCAGCGGGATACCGCGGCCCGTCGACCCTTGCCCGTAGTGGTCACGCCGGTGAAGGTCGACAGTCAGGTCGTGCCGCCGCGCCAGCCGCCGGACACCTCGACGCCACCGGTCGCCACGGTGGTCGACTGCGCCGGCGCCGTTGCCAGACAGGACTGGGAGATCGCGTTCGAGCGTTGCCAAGCCGAGGGCCGAACCAATCCGATGGCCGCGCGGCGAGTCGCCGAGATGGCGTCGAGCGGTCGTGGCACCGGGGTCGATGAACGCCTGGCCACCAATTGGTACGAGATTGCGGCCCCGAACGACCCGATCGCCAGGTTCGCGTTGGCCGGTCGCTACGATCGGGGCATAGGCACCACCAAGGATCCGAGCCGCGCGACCGATCTGTATCTCGAGGCAGCCAGAGGCGGCGTCACCGATGCGTACCCGATCATTGCCGACCGACTCGCCCAGGGGATCGGACGACCGCGGGACGAGGTCGAAGCGGTCCGCTGGTTCGAACGAGGGGCGAACTCGGCACACGTGGGCAGTCAGGTGCGCCTGGGCCTCTCATACCTCAATGGCCGCGGCGTCGCCCGTAACGACTCCGCCGCTCGGCGCTGGTTCGGGATTGCGGCGGAACGGGAAAGCGCCGTCGCCCAATACGAGCTGGGCCGCCTACTCCTCCGCGGTGGTCGGGGCGTGCCAAAGGACGAAGCGGCGGGTTTGCTGTGGCTCGAGCGGGCGGCGAATTCGGGCCACGACGGCGCCCGCCAGGAGTTGGGCAGGCGAAAGCCGCGTTAGGCTACCAGTCGACCACCGCCCCGATGCTGATGACCCGACCTCGCAGCGGCGCCCACGGTGCCACGGTCCGGCGTCCGCCGGCCCCTGGTGCCGGCAGCAGCACGGCGTGGTAGTTCCGCAGCTTCCGGTCGGTCAGGTTCTCGCCGTTCAAATACAAGCGAGCTCGCCCCGAGCGCAGGGACGCCAGACCGTTGACGACCAGGTAACCGGGGGTTCGGTCGAGATACGGGTTGTCGATCAGTGACTGGGGACCGGTGTACCCTGTCTCGAGGCTTGCGATTGGCTGCCCCGCGATCTCGGGGCGCCACAAGATCGAAGCCCCGAACGAGTGTTTTGGCGTGAGGGTCAGATCTCGGCGCCCGATGCCGCTGAGATCTCCCTCGGATCCCGACACGATGGCATAGTAGACTCGGAGGGCGGTGGTCTCGGCCAGATAGGAGGCCGCGAATTCGCCCCCGAACACCCGAGTCGGCTCGCTCAGGTTGAGGAGGCGGAGGCGACCGGCCGGGTCGTTCGCGACCGGCACCAACCGAACCGGCGAAGCAACCCGGGCGTATTGAATCGCGGCGTCCAACATCCACCCATCTCGGCGATACCGAGCGTTTAGAGACGCGCTCCTGACCCGCTCCGCTCGAGCGGCGACCGGCACCGTTCCATGCAGCCCGATGGTCTCGACTTCGTCAGTCAAGGGCGTCGGAGCGTAATAGCCCTCTCCGACCGACATCCGTCCTTCGAACCCGGACTCGCCCCGAGCCAGCAAGCTGACCCGCGGCATGCATTGCAGGCCGTGGAGGTTGTGCTGGTCACAGCGGCCGGAGAGCGACCCAGTGACACCGGAGCCAAGGGGCACCAGCACCCGGCCGAAGACGCTCGGGAAGCTGTGGTTGTAGTCGAATGCCGGGAAGTCGTCCTGCCGGAGCGCCTCGTAGGTCAGGGACGCCCCGGCGACCGCGGTGGCGGGCCCGACGGCCCGAGCGTAGCTCAGCTCAGCGAAGGCGGCGTAACGGTTGTCTCGTTCCCGCAGGTCATCGAAGCGGTGGCTCGTCGATTGTATCGCGCCGCTCACCCGGGCGTCGACACGGCCACCGGTGACCAAGCGGTGCGCCGCGATCGCCAGGTCGCCGCGGGCCGTGCGGCGTTCCTCCCGATACGGGTTAGGATCGTTGATCGCAGTGAGGAAACCACCCGTTCGGTCTTCGCTGGAGAAACCCGCGGTCGCGGTCATCCCGTCGCCGCTCGGCCGGTCGACGACCACGCGGGGCCGAATCGAGAGGCGAATGGCGCGGGGGAACTCGCCCCACTGGTCGTCGTCCGCGTCGACGAGGCGCTGTTGGTGGAAGTCGACCGCGAGGGTCCCCGCCGTGGTCGGACTGAAGCGACGGGCCCCCCAGAAGAAAGCGTCGCCCCCCTTCTCCGATGATTGGTCGAGACCGATCCGAACCCGATCGCGATCGGGGCCGCGTGAGACCAGGTTGACCGCGCCGCTCGCCGCGGCGGGCCCATGCAGCGCGGTCGCGGTGCCGAGGATCAGTTCGATTGCCGCCAAATCGGTCGGAGCGGTCTGCAGCAGGCCGAACAGGCCGGAGCGACCGGCCTGAAGCGGTGCCCCGTCGACCAGGAGTCCGGTGTAGTGACCGGGCAGCCCATGGATCTGAAGACGGGTGGCGTCGAGCGCACCACCCACGGCTTGGAGCCGGGCCGCCCCGCCCGGAAAGAGCCCGAGAAGATCGCCCGGCCGACGCTGTAGCGCGCGGATGATGGCTGGATCGTCGAGGAACACCACCGGGAGCGGTTCGCTTTCGGCGGGAACCGCGAGCTTGGTCACTTGGTACGGGGCTGCCGGATGGCCGTCGGCGTCAGCCAGGTAGATGGTGGCACTCTGGGCCACGTTTGGGACGATCGTCATCTCGAAGGTGGCGGTCTTGTGCCCGGGATGGGCCACCGCGATCGACCACAAACGGGCCTCGAGTTCGAGGCGCGCGAGGCCAACCGAGTTGGTCACGGCAGACCCCGTCCTCGAACTCGGGCGCACGAACGCCCCCGCGATCGGCACTGAATCGCGCAACCTCACGACCGTGACTAGAAGGGAGCCCGTGCCGCTCTGGGCCCCGGCGATCGCAGGCCAGGCAGCGATCCCGAGCGCCCCCAATATCGCCGCCCAAAAAACGGTCAGCCGGCCGAACGGCTGAGCGGCAGGCCAATGGAAGAATCGACGCGGTGTCACCGCCGAAAAGTAATCAGACCCCTTGCGCTCGCCGCGGCGAATCGTCGCGGTCGCGAAAGAAGAGCGCAAATCCGATCGCGGTTATGAGTCCGAGTACCGACACCACCCGCCAGAGCGCCGCGAAGTCGAGGCTGCCGCCCGCTAGCGCGAACCGGTCCGCCAGATAGCCAGAGAGAAGGCCGCCGAGCACCGGCCCACCCCCCAGAATGACGATCCCGAACACGGTCTGCACCGAGTGGCGAATGTCGGCCGGTGCGACCCGATCGGCGTAGATATAGGCGGCCGCGAAAAAGCAGGCATAGCAGACCCCGTGGAGGGCCTGGCTGGCGACGTGCACCTCGACCGGAAGGCCAGGGATGCTCCAGATGAAGTACCGAACGAAGTAGGCCAGGGCCCCGATCGCAATGATCCGACGAAACCCGAATCGAGACAACAGAAAGCCGAGACCGGCCATCACGGCAATTTCGCTGAACTGACCGATCGTCATCGCCGGCCCGATCTGACTATCGGCGAGGCCAAGGTTGGAGAGAAAGGCCGGCGTCTGAATGAAGTAGATCTGGTGAATGATGCTGATTGGCAGACTCGCCGCCACCAGGACCGCGAAGGAAGGTCGACGCAATAGTCGGAAGGCGGCGGCAAAGGCCAGCTTCTCGACCGCGTTGCGTTTTGGCGGCGTCGCGGGGAGCATCAGGCAGTAGGCGGAATATCCCCAGGAAATCAGGGCGGAGAATCGGAGCGAATCCGCCAAGCGTGCCGTCACGTTGGTCTGTTCCGGACCCACCAGAAACGGCGGCAGCCACTGGAGAGAAAGGTCGGACTGGAGGTAGAGCATCGGGAAGAGCCAACTCACCGCGATCCATCCGATGGTACCCCAAACCCGCACCCTCGGAAACTGCCGGTCGCGGTCCTCGAGATGGGCAAACGCCATCGAGTTGGAGAGGGCCAAAGTCGGCATGTAGACGACGCTATAGAGAATCGAAAGCCACAGCCACGACGGGTAGTCGGTGCGAGCTGCCGTCACCCACTTGACCACCCCACCCACGGCCAGGAGGAACGCCAGGAACCGCTCCGTCCGGAAATAGCGATCGGCGAACTGGCCCGCGATGAAAGGCGAGGCCAGAGCGCCGATCGATCCCGCGAGGCCGAGTATCAGGCCGATCTGGCCACCGGAGAACCCCAGTCCGCCTTCCGACACTGGAGCCGAGAGGTACCGACCGGCAACCGGAAGCCAGGCCCCCCAGACTGCGTACTGAAGGAACATCATCAGCGACAAACGGGGCAGGGTTTTCATAATTAAAGAAATACTCCGTTACTTCGATGTGTTTGTCGCTCAATAGTTTGATAGATCAAGGACTTGTCAGACACGAGCACGCTTCAACCTGCTCCCGCTCCGACCAACATCGGGTACAAACCGGTCGATCCCCGACGGCGGGAACCGCAACGACTTGCCCGTCTCGGCGCTCTGGTATGCCGCCATCAGGAGCCGAACCACCTCGACCCCGTCATCGAAGGTCAGCCGACACGGCTCCTTCCCGAGAAAGGCCCGAACGAAGTGCCGGTTCTCCGCCTCGTAGCCGTAGGCAACCGCCTCGTTTGCGACGACCGGCATCAGGCCAACCTCGGCGTTCTGTTTCTCGACCAGATCCTCCCCGATTTTGCCCCGGACTTCGCGACTGAAGAACAGTTTGAGACCGCTGTCCAGGGTGTTCCACTGCATCGAGTACTCAGGGCCGAGCAACTCGGCGGAAAGCCGCAACCCGGCACCGACAAAACTCCATGAGGTGGTGGCCTCCCCGAAGACGCGATACCCATCGGACGTCACGAATTCCACCGTCATGGTCGCGAAGTCCTCGGCCGGGGTCGTTCGATAATCCACCCGGCGACCCATCGACTCGGCCAGCCGCTTGGCATACTCCGGTCGGGTCCACTTGAGACTGCCGATATGCGCCGAGACCCGAACCGGCCGAACCGTCTCGAGGCTCTCGCCAGGCTTGGTGAGGAGATGGCGGACCACCAGCGCTGAATGGCACATCATGTCGTTGAGAACCCCGCCGCCCTGGAGCTTGCCCTGCCAGAACCAAGGCATGTGAGGGCCACTGTGCTCCTCGGCAGCCCGGGCCAGGTACGGCCGGCCGGTATTGCTGGCACCGCGGGCCCAGAGCAGTGCCCGTCCTCGTTCCACCTGCGGGGCGAAGCACTGATTCTCGAGGTAGCCATGACGGAGACCCGCTCGCTTCACCAGCGCCGCGACCGCCTTCGCCTCCTTGACGTTCCTGCCCAAGGGTTTTTCGCAGGCGACCCCGATCAGGCTGGCGCGACCGCGGAGCACCGGGTCGACGATGGCCTCGAGGTTCTCGATTCGAGCCTGATTGGGACCCGAAACCCAGATGGCGTCGATGGCGGGATCGGCGACCATTTCCTCGATAGACCGATACGGCTTGCAGGCTCCCACGTCGAGCGACCGGGCATAGCGTGCCGCATCCGCCGCTCGAGTCCGGTTGGGACTCCAAACGCCGAGAACGTCCGCGTCGCGGACACCCTGCCATGACAGCATGTGGAACCGAGCATTGAAGCCACTTCCGACGAACCCGACACCGAGGCGCTTGTCAGACATGAGTCACGGCCGATGGGAGCGAGACCGCGAGAAGCTAGTCTGCGCCCTCGGGACCGACTAGGGGGACGGCGTGGCCGACATCACCCGGGTAGCGACCAGCAACACCTCACCGCTCTGACACCGAAAGGCCGATTTGACGGGCCAATCCGCTGGCGAGAGAGCCGGCTCATCGGTGAATCGCTGGGGTAGTCCCATCTGGAGGTCGACGTTGCGGGCCAGCAGGGAAGCCCGTACCCTGCCGGCAACCGTGCTGACGATCTCGTCGAGCACGCCGGCCTCGTCGCCGTTCGGTGCGGACGGCTGGCCGAGCATCTTCCCGGCGAGCCCCCGGATGGAGTCGGCGTCGCTCAGGATCGAGATTTCGACGATCGCCCCCGACCGGTCCTCGATCTGGAGCGCCGCGCGGAGCGGCAACACCAAGGCATCGGCCTCCGCGGCCGGCAGTCGGGCAACGTCCTGGCTTGCCAGCGCACCGATTGTTTGCTGAGTGGCCGATTGAAGCTCGGGTTGAAGGTCCCCTTCAAGCAGCTGTTGCAGCCGCTCGGTCGGCGACGCCGTTCGCAGGACCGTCCGGCGAAAGGCGCTCATGGACTGGTCTGGGACGAAGGATTTCGTCAGGACCCCGTGGAACCGGCGCGCCTTCTCCGCTTCGAACTGGTCGGAGAAAGCCAGCAGGAACACCTCCGGCGGCGTCGCCTGAAACTGGGCGGCGACTCGGCGGAGTGTCTCGACCACGAGATCCTCGTTCAGAAGGTTGAGCCCTTGCGCCACCAGCACCACGCTCGGCGGTGGGGATCGTTGCTGGAAGGCGGCGACCCCCTGCATGCCCGAGGACGCCTCGATGACGTCGTACGAAGCCCCCAGTAACGGTCGCGCGAACGCGAGGAAATTGGGATCGCTGTCGATGATCAGGAGGCCGTCGATCGACCCGCTCGTCATCCGCTCCCGCCAACGGGTCGCCCCTCGGACGGCATGGCGGAGGCGAGGGATCGCTTGGTCCACCCGAATCGGCTTGAGGAGATAGTCGGCGACGCCAAGGGCCAGGAGTTGCCGGACGTCGTCGGCGTTGGACAGAGCACTGACGAAGACGATCGGCATATCGCGATGCTTGGGCGACGAACGGATCGCCCGGAGAGTGTCCATCCCGTTCAGGATCGGCATCTCGAAGTCGAGTACGACCAGGTCCGGCTCAGCCACCTCGAGTCGGGAAAGCAAGTCGAGCCCGTTCTCGAATTCTTCCACCTCGAGACCAAGCTGCTCCAACATCCGCTTGATCATGGTGCGGTGGGCGCGTTCGTCGTCGGCGATCAGAGCTAGCACTGGACGTCCTCGACTGGGGCAGTGCGGGGCCGGGCCGGTCCCCGCCTCCGGTAGCATCGGTCGGGGCCGGCCCGGCTTGAGATCGCCCCCGCGCGACTCCCGGAACCGATCCCGGGGCGGTAAGATCTTCGGATGAACCGTCGAGACGTCGTCCTTGCCGCGGCCGGTTTCGCGGTCCCGTGGCCCCAGGTCGTCGGGGAGCCCCTCTTTCGGATCTCGCTGGCGCAATGGTCGCTTCATTGGGCCCTCTTCGCCAAGGAGCTCGATCACCTCGATTTCGCCCGAACCGCCCGGCGGGACTTCGGCATCGAGGCGATCGAATACGTCAACGTCTTCTTCAAGGAGCGCGCGAGCGACGCGGGGTATCTTGCGGAGATGAATCGGCGAGCCGCCGGCGAAGGCGTCTATCAGCACTTGATCATGTGCGATGGCGAGGGCCGGCTGGGCGATCCCGACGCGACGAAACGGACCCAGGCGGTCGAGAATCACCGGAAGTGGCTCGAAGCCGCCAAGACGCTCGGATGCGCCACCATTCGGGTCAACGCGGCCAGCGACGGAAGCTACGAGGAACAACAGAAGTTGGCCGCGGCCGGCCTCCGAGCCCTCACCGAACTGGCCGACCCTCTCGCGCTGAACGTAATCGTCGAGAATCACGGAGGGCTGTCGTCGAATGGGCGGTGGCTCGCCGGGGTCATGCGGATGGTCGACCACCCGCGCTGCGGGACCTTGCCCGACTTCGGCAACTTCTACGAGTACGATCGCTACCAGGGCGTGGCGGATCTGATGCCGTTCGCCAAGGCGGTGAGCGCCAAATCCCACGATTTCGATGGCTTCGGCGAGGAGCGGACCAAGGACTATCGCCGCCTCCTGCGAACCGTGGTGGATTCCGGGTTCCGATCGTGGGTCGGGATCGAGTACGAGGGCGATCGCCTGCCAGAACGGGTGGGCATCGAGCGAACTCTCGAACTTCTCCGCCGAATCGAAGGGGAGATGAGAACACGATGACACGACCCGATCGGCGTGAGTTCGTCTCGACCACGGCCGCCGCGGCCGGCTTTGCCGCCGTCCAAGGCCGGCGCTTCGAACCGGGCCCGATACCCATTGCCCCACCGCCGGCGCCGCTGTCAACCGACGAGCCGGTCCGGATCGGGATCATTGGCACCGGCGGGATGGGCACCGGGCACGCGGAAGCCCTTGCGGCCATTGGCAAGGACGGCCGAGCGAACGTCAGGGTGGTCGGTCTCGCCGACGTCTGCGCCGCCCGGCTCGCCGAGGCCAAGGCCAAACTCGAGGCGATCCAGGGTTCGGGAACGGTCGAGACTTACTACCCCAACTACCGAGCGCTGCTTGGCAACACCGAGGTGCACGGCGTCGTGATCGCCAGCCCGGAGCACTGGCACGCCCGGATGGTGGAGGAGGCCATCGCCGAAGGCAAAGCCGTCTACGTCGAGAAGCCGATGACCCTCAGGCTCCCAGAGGCGCTTCGGCTGCTTGCGGTCGCCAAGGCCAATCCCCAGGCGCTGATCACGGTCGGGACCCAGTTCGTGATGCAGCCGAGTTACCGGAAGGCACGGGAACTGATCGCCAGTGGCGCGATCGGCAAGCCAGTGTGGAGCCAAACCAGCTATTGCCGAAACTCCAAAGAAGGCGAATGGCTCTATTACTCGATCGATCCGGCCTGGAAGCCAGGCGAGAACCTCGATTGGAAACAGTGGTGCGGCCCGCTCGGCGAGGTGCCCTGGGACCCCGAGGTCTACGCCCGGTGGCGCCGTTATCGCCGTTACTCGACCGGGATCATCGGCGACCTTCTGGTGCATCGGATCACCCCGCTGATCATGGCCCTCGATCTGGGTTGGCCCACCCGAGTGGTCGCGTCAGGCGGGCACTATGTCGACAAGGCAATGGAGAACCACGATCAGGTCAACATCAACATCGAATTCGAAGGCGACCACACCATGATCGTCGCGGGCTCGACCGCCAACGAGGTCGGGCTGGAAACGGTGATCCGCGGTCACAGGGGCAACATCTACCTCGGCGGCCGGAATGCCGTGATGCGCCCGGAGCGCCTTTACGCCGACGAAATCGAAGAGCGGAGCATCGAGGGGGAGGATCTCGGCGACGAGCAAGATCAACTCCGAATCCACTGGCTCAACGCGATTCGGAGCAAGACTCCGTCGGCGAGCCCGGTGGAACTCGGGGCCAAAGTCATGGTCGTGGTGGACTTGGCGACCAGGTCGCTCTGGGAGGGATCGGCCTTCGGGTTCGACCCGGCGACGCTTCGCGCCCGTAAGCTCTAGGGCCATGACCGCGGCGGCACCCGCTTCCGGAACCGTTCGGGTCGCGACCCAGGCGATGGGCACCTGGTTCGCGATTACCGCGGAGGACGGCGATTCCCGTCGAGCCCGAGCCGCCGCCGACCTGGCGGTCGAACTGATCGAGGAGTTGCATGGCACCCTGACGAGATTCGAGTCATCGAGTCTCCTCGCCCACCTCGGCCGAATCGCGCCGCGGGCCGCCCCGGTGGACCGGGACATCATTGAACTCCTGCTGGATGCCCGAGCCCTCGGCGCGGCGACCTCTGGCGCCTTCAGCCCGATCATCGCCGGCGGGTGGGACGACATCACGATCGACCCGGATCGCGGGACGGTGGCGGTCGCCGACCCGGCCGTTTCGTTGGATTTCGGCGCCATTGCCAAAGGACACGCCGTGGATCGGGCCGTCGCCGTCCTGAGAGACGCCGGGGTAGCCCGAGGATTCGTCCATGGCGGAACGAGCAGCGGGGCGGGGTTTGGCGATCCGCCGTGGCGGGTGGGGCTGGGCGGTCCGAAGAGCCTGGTGATCGAATTGGCCGATCAGGCCTATGCCGTCTCGGCCACGGTTCAACGAACCGATGGGGGCGCCTCGATCCATCTGATCGATCGACGATCCGGCGCCCCGGTCGCCGTCGACCGCCGCGTTGCGGTCGTCGGCCCCTGCGCCCGACGGGCTGACGGTTGGAGCACCGTGATCGCGATACTCGGCTTCGTGCCGCCATCGTTCGACGCCGGCAGCCGGGCCTGGGTGGCAAGCGGGCCCGGCCCTTGGAACGAGGTGTCCCGACGATGACCGAACTCGATCGCCGGGCCTTCCTCGCTCAGGCGGGTGGATCGGTCCTGGGAACGGCCCTGGTTCCGGAAAGCGACTTGGTGGGACCGCGCCAACTGCCCGCCCCGAAGCACATCGCCGTCGTCGGAACCGGTCGCCATGGACGGGCCATCCTCACGGAATTGAGTAAGATCGCCGGGGCCAAGGTCGTCGCGGTCTGCGATCTGAACCCGAGCCGGGTCAAGACCGCGCTCGAGCGTGCCCCGGGAGCCGAAGGCTTCAGCGACCACCGTGCCTTGCTCGAGAAACGGCGGGACCTGGATGCGGTGATCGTCGCGACCCCCACCCATCTCCACCGGAAGGTCGTCGAGGACGCACTCCAGGCGGGCAAACACGTCTACTGCGAAGCGCCCCTGGCCCATACCATCGACGATGCCCGCGCCATTCTCGCCGCGGCCGAGGCAGCCAAACCGCGGCTCTTCATGGCGGGGTTCCAGGCCCGGTCGAACCCCGTCTACCAATTGGCCCGCACGTTCTACCGGACCGACGCGTTTCGCGATTTCATTGGCGCGACCACCCACTTCCACCGGAAGACCTCGTGGCGGTTCCCAGGGTCCGACCCGGCCTCGGAGGCGGCCGCCAACTGGCGATTGGACCCGGAGATCTCGCTCGGTCTGGCCGGCGAGGTCGGCGCCCACCAGTTCGATGTGGTGCATTGGTTCCGGGGGCGCTACCCGGCTTCGGTCACCGGCCACGGCGGCATTCTGCTGCACAAGGATGGTCGCAAGGTTGCCGACACCGTGCACGCCTCGCTCCGGTTCGGCGACGGGACCGCCATCGGGTTCGAGGCTTCGCTCGCCAATTCCTTCGGGAACCAACACGAGGTCGTTCGCGGCACCAACGGAGCGTTCAAGCTGGCGTGGACCCACGCCTGGATGTTCAAGGAGGTCGACGCGGCGACGTTAGGGTGGGAAGTCTACGCCCTCCGCCAGCAGTTTCATCAGGATGAAGGCATCATTGTCATAGCGGACGCAACCAAGCTCGCGGCGATCGGCCAGCTCAAGGCGGGCATCGGCCTGCCCTACCCACCGCTGTATTACGCCCTCGGCGACTTTCTCCGCAGTGTCAGCTTTCCGAACGTGCCGGTGGCGACCTCGGCCCGGGATGGCTTCCGGTCAACCGTGATCGCGATTCTCGCCAATCAGGCCGTGACATCCGGCTCCACGGTGACGGTACCGGCCGATCTCTGAGGGGTGGGTATTGACGAGCCGCCGCGGCCCACCGGACGCGGCGGCTCTGGCGAGGTGGCTAGGGTTTGCCGAAGTACACTCCCGCGGCCAGAACGAACTGCGATCCGTCCTTGATCGCCAATCGGGCCTCCACGAACGGGAGCAAACGGTCCTGGGCCTTGAACCGAAGACCGGCGATGGCGTTCAAGCTAAAGTCGGAATCGGACCCACCGGGCCCCGGCGAATTGGAGGAGAACCGCCCGAAGAGCACTCCCCCGCCGACGTACGGCTTGACGTCATTTCCTTCGGTGAAGTGATACAGCGCGTTGCCGCTGAGCTCGAAGTAGTCGAAGCCGTCAGGGAAGAACTAGTCGAAGATCACCAGCCCTTCGAGTCCCTTGCGCTTGAGCTCGCCCCCAAACGGGAAGCCCAGTCGGGCTCCAATGCCGAAGTCGGTGTCGTCACCCCAAGTCAGTTGGGCGCCGAACCGGGCCTGGGCATCTGCCCGTTGCCCGGTGGATGCCGCCACCAACACGACCGCTGCCACTGCGATGATGAAACGCCGCACGTTGCTACCTCCGATGTGACGAGTGAATACCATTCCTCACGGTACCCGGGTCGATTGCCAGCTGACCAACCGCCATCGACCCTGCCGGCGCTGGTGAACGTTCGTGAACAGTAACTCGAGTCGAGCCGGGACACCGTTCAACCGGACCTGCACTCGGACTCTCCCGGTCCCAATCGCGGTGCCGCCGTGGACTCGATGGGTCATCCGAACCGGGACCAGGGAGTCGTACTGAATCCGCCCGCTGGCGACCGATTCGATGAAGTCCTCTTTGTTTTCGATCAGCGCGTTCGAATGTACGTAGACGAGGTCGTCCCCCAAAAGGTTGCGAAGCGCCGCCGTATCGCGGTTGATCTGCGCGGCAAACCGATCCGCTTCGAGCGCCGCCAACTGTTGAGCCGCGCTCGACGGGGCCAGCGCGGGCTCGATCCGAATGTTTCGGTAACGCACTCCCGAGTGATCCCCTTGCAGCATCAACGGCCCGGGCAGCCCTTCGTCGCTGTCGAGCGCGCCGCCCGTGATTCCCGGGATCTCGGCGTTGTCGATCACGGTCGTCCCGTTGAGAACGACCGTCACCCGGCGCCCGATCAAGGTGATGACGAACGGCTGCCATTCGCCCGCCGGACCAGCCGCCTGCGCGGTCGGCGTGACCATCCCGTAGATCCCACCCATGCGCCGGCTGTGCGCCGGCTGGCCGTGATCGTCTTGGACCTGGACTTCGTAGCGACCCCGAAGGTAGATGCCACTGTTGCCCCCCGGAGGTACCTTGACCTCGATCCGAAGCCGGAAATCCGAAAAGGTGGCTCGGGACACCAGATCGGAGCTTGGCGGGGTATTGATCAGCTCCCCGGACCTCGAACGCCATCCGTTGGCTCCCTCTCGAGCCCGCCACCCCGAGAGACCGCCGGCCAACAGATCGATCGGGGGGCCGAACCGCGGCGTATCCAACCGGAGCAGCGGTGGCGCCCGGCGGCCAGTGAAACTGGCGCTCTTGGCACCGTCGTGAATCGTCCCGGTGATCCGATCGCCGTCGATCTCACCCTCGAACTGCCGGGGAGCGACCCCGCGGTCAGCCTCATCCGACCAAGTCAGCCGAAACCGCCGGCCGACTAACTCGGCGCGAGACAACGGGGTGGCATGCCCGAAACGGCCTTGCACCCGTCCGCTCAAGGAGCCCGCGGAGTCGGTGATCTCGAGCCAGGAGGGATAGCGGTCCTCTCCCTCGATGACCGAGAGGTTCCACCTCCCAGCGAAACCGATGAGCTGAAGCAACAGCCCGGCGCTGTTCATTCGAGCGGCCTAGTACGAGGCGGTGATCCCAGCCGTCAAGAACCGATCCGTCTTCTTCAACCGCTCGCCCGTGGTCGACCCAGCCTTGAGACCGGGCAGGTTGTCGTAGCGGACCAGGTAGCCGAGCTTGAGCCCGATGTTCGTCGAAATCGGAGCGATCAGGGCGCTTTCGCTGTTGAGCCGGAAGTCGTCGCCGTCGTCGAAGTTGGGAATCAGTTCGAGGCTTTGGGTGACGAAGCTCGCCTTGGTGATCACCCGCTTGTAGAGTCCCGCAACGCGGCCAGCCTTGAAGTTGTCGTCGAACTCGCCTGGGCTCGTCGCGACGACGTTCCGCTGCTGGAAGAGTGACAGGCCGACCTCGAGGCCGAGTTCGTCGTTCGGAAGCGCGATCGCTTTGTAGGACAGGCCGATGGTCTCCTCGAATCGCCGCCTAACGCCACCGGGCACGTTTCGATCCCAGCCGGTCAAACCGAACAAGTAGAGCCGGCCGCCGAGACCGTAGTCGAGACGCAGCTGCCCCCGAAAATTCTCGGCGTTCGTCGCCCCGTCGGCTCGGCTCCGCACCGCGTTGAAAAGCTGGGTGAAGATCACCCGCTTGTCGACCGAATTGGCCACGAACTTGTTGCCCACGTTCAACGTGGTCACGCTGGTGTTGCCGGATGCGTTGACGAACCCGAAGTCCGCCGTGAACGACCGAGTCTTCGGCGGTGCCTCCTGCGCTGCGAGACCGGCGGGTAAGAGGGCCAACAACAAGACAATTCGAGAAAAAGACATTCGACCCCATCTGGGTAGTAGGTGCCGGGAAGAAGGGCAAGTCGATGCGGTACCGCAAGTTGCGTTTCTGGCCTGCGTGATTTTCGGTCCCCCACTCTGACCGCAAGATCCCGAATGCGCCCCAGTCGCGCCTCGGTTATTCTGGACGTCCAAGGAGGCAGCCCACTATGATCACCTCGCCAATGCGAACCTCCGTCGCGTTCGATCCAGCCTGGGAAGCGGTGGTCACCCGCGATCGCGCCCAGGACGGCCGCTTTGTGTACGCGGTGACCTCCACCGGGGTGTACTGCCGGCCTTCCTGTCCTTCGCGGCGGCCCAAGCCCGCGAACATCCGGTTCTTTGGGTCGCCCGATGACGCGGCGGCCGCCGGGTTTCGACCTTGTCGGCGGTGTCGTCCGGACATGGTGGTCCCGGACGACCGGGTGGCGCGGGCGCGGGCGCTTCTCGAGACCGACGAGGCAACCGCGGCCCTGAGCGCCTTGGCCAGGCGGGTCGGCTTGAGTCCGAGCCACCTGCAACGCTCCTTCAAGGCCCGCTACGGCGTCTCCCCGAGGCAGTATCTGGCCGCGCGACGCCAGAGCCGACTCCGAGAGGCTCTCCGGTCGACGTCGTCGGTGACGCGGGCCATTTACCAAGCCGGGTTCGAGTCGAACAGCGCCGGTTACCAAGCCGCGGCCACGAGCCTCGGCATGAGCCCGGGGCGGTATGCCAGGGGCGGTGCCGGCCTCGCAATCCGGTATCAAATCGTGCCCTCTCCCCTTGGGCCGATGTTGATCGCCGCCACCGAACGTGGGCTGTGCGCCGTATTCTTCGGCACCGACCGCCCGACCCTGGTCGCCTCGTTGCGAACCGAGTTTTTCCGTGCCGAGCTCATCGATGGTGGCAGCCCGGCCCTCGAAGCGCACACCGCCGCCGTGCTTCGGATCATTGCCACCGGTGCCGCCGAGCCCGGCCTGCCGCTCGACCCGGCCGGGACAGCGTTTCAGAACCAGGTCTGGTCGGAGCTGGCGAAGATCCCTCCCGGCACCACCATGTCCTACGCCGAGGTTGCCCGGAACATCGGGCGTCCCCGAGCGACCAGAGCAGTCGCGAGCGCCATCGCCAGCAATCGGCTGGCGCTGGTCATCCCCTGCCATCGGGTCGTTCGGGGGAACGGTGACATCGGCGGCTATCGCTGGGGCGCCGAACTGAAGGGCCGTCTGCTCGACGCGGAGCATCATCGAGCCCGGTGAAGCTTCCGACCGGCTTTCAACCGCGACACTCGATCGGCTTCCTCTCGCGACGGGCGGTGACCGGACTGGAGGCGGTCGGACCATTCTGGTACGCCAGGGGCGTTCGCGTTCCCAACCCCACCTGGCTCGTGGTTCAATTCGAAAACGGTCGAATGTCCGCTACCGCCGACCCCGGCGGCGATCCAGGGACCGCTTGCCGGCTGGCTCGACGCCTGTTTGACCTCGACCTCGACCGATCGCAGTTCCTGGCGCTGGCGCGGCGCGACTCGGTGCTCGGTCGCCTGGTCCGACGATTGCCCGAGAGGAGGCGGGTTCTTCTTCTCGATCCTTTCGAGGCCGCCGTCCGGGCAGTCGTCGGCCAGCTCATCAGCGTTGCCGCGGCAACCACGGTGCTGACCCGGGTAATCGACGAGACGGGCATTCCCATCGGCAACCACCCGGGGCGGGTCCTCTTCCCCAGTCCCGAACGCTTGGCCGACGCGACAGCTCGACTCGCCAGGTGTGGGCTGACGGCGGCGAAGGCGCGGGCCATCGTGGCGCTGGCCCGCCATACGGCGGATCGGCCCATGTTGTGGTCGAACCTCACCGCGAACCCCGCCGGAATCGACGAGGCCCTCGGTGGGTTGCCGGGAATCGGGCCCTGGACTCGAGACTACATCCGGTATCGAGGCCTCGCGGACCCCGACGCCTTCCTCTCGGGTGACCTGGGTGTCGTGAAGGCCATGGCGGCCCTTGGAATCTCGGCTCTACGGATCGAGGCCACCGCCGACCGCTGGCGACCATGGCGGGCACTCGCCGTCCCTCTGCTCTGGGCTTCTCTCGAACCGGCTTAGCTTGTCGCGGCTGTTGAGTGGCGATATTTCTCCTTCATGAAATTCACCAGACTCGGATCGTCAGGCCTCTCGGTATCCCGTCTCTGTCTCGGGTGCATGAGCTACGGCTCACCGTCCTGGCGGCCCTGGGTTCTCGACGAAGCCGCCGCCCGACCCTTCTTCCGGCGAGCGATCGAGCTCGGGATCAACTTCTTCGATACCGCCGACATGTACTCGCTCGGCGTATCCGAGGAGATCACCGGCAAGCTGCTCCGTGAGTACGCCCGGCTCGACGAAGTGGTGATCGCCACCAAGGTATTCTTCGACATGCGACCCGGCGCACCGAACATGGGTGGCCTGTCGCGAAAACACATCGTTCAAGCCTGCGACGCGAGTCTCAGACGGCTCAACGTCGAGGCGATCGACCTCTATCAAGTTCATCGATTCGACGGCGAAACCCCCCTCGAAGAGACCATCGAGGCGCTCGACCATCTGGTGCGTCAAGGCAAGGTCCGCTACCTCGGTTCGAGTTCGACCTACGCCTGGAAGATGATGAAGGCGTTGGCCATCGCCGATCGCCGAGGCCTCAGCCGTTTCGCCGCCATGCAAAACCACTACAACCTGATGTACCGGGAAGAAGAGCGGGAAATGATGCCGCTGTGCCGCGATCAGGGCATCGGTGTGATTCCCTGGTCGCCGCTCGCCCGCGGCCTGCTGGCCCGAAGCCTGCCCGGACCGGGGGAGACCGCCCGGGCCGGCACCGACCAGCTCACCGGCCAGCTGTACGACCACCCCAGCGACGCCGACATCATTCGAGCCAACGCCGCCGTCGCGGCCGCGAGGGGAGTCTCCCCGGCGGAGACCGCCCTCGCGTGGCTGCTGGCACGCCCAGGGGTCACCGCCCCGATCGTTGGGGTGACGAAGCTGGACCAGTTGGAAGCGGCCGTCCGCGCGCTCGAGATCGAACTGACCCCCGACGAAGCCCGGCAGCTCGAGGAACCCTATTCTCCCCGCCCGATCCGAGGTTGGTACGAAGGACGCCGGTCCTAGCGACTGGGAGACATCGACCGCGTCGCTACTTCCTCCTCGGTGAGGCCGAAGATCGGTGGGCTTTTGACACCCAGCAGCCCGAGCAACAGGTAGATCTGCCCCCGGTGATGAGCCTCGTGCTCCACCATGGCGCGGAGCCACTTGTGGGTGGTAATCGGCGTTCCAGCCGGAGTGACCGCCTTGCCGTTGAGTTCGGCCGGGGTCAGGGCGGAGAAGATCTGGCAGCTTTCTTCATGGAGCCGGTCGAGCAGCCCGGCCACCGAGTCGAGGCCCTCGGCCAGCTCGCGACCGTGGCCGGAATAGCGGCTCGGCCGCCCCGCGACGTTCTCCGCGTACATCCACCGCTCGATCAGGGCGAGGTGGCGAAACTGGTCCCCGACCGTCCACCGCCCGGTGGCCGGGGTCCATTCGAGCTTCTCGGCGGGGACCAGGGGCAGCAGACGCCGGGTCCGGTGGCGGACTCCGCGCCAATAGTCCACGAAACTGCCGGCGTCGACGATGATCATTGTGGCTCCCTCGGATCGGGCAGTCCGGTCCTGGGGGCGGTGGGCCTCGACCCAGGTCGGTCCCCGGTTGACCAGAACGCCGTTCGTTTGCATTGTATCCGGCACGTGACAATTACCGGCGGCGTCACTCGGACCCCATCATGATGACTCAACCTGACCGAATTCGACAGTATCTGCGACGACGCGGCTGCGCCCCGAGCGTCGTCAAAGGGGGCCTCGAGGGTCTCCTCGATCATTGGGACAGCCTGGTCCAGGCGGTCGAGGAAGGCTACGACCTCACCTTCGACGACTACTTGAACGACATGGAGCTTCGAGATGTCCTCCAGGGCGCCCTCGAAGCCGCCGCGCTCGAGCAACGGCAGGCCGCGGAGAAGAAGGTCATCAAGCTCGACCAGCGGTTCCGGGACCTCACGGTGGAGTGTCCCCCGATCGTCGGGGAACGGGCTGCCCGCGAGAATGGCCACGACCCCTCCGAGCATTGGTGGTTCTTCCGGCGGCCCAAGAAGCCAGCCCCGGACTTCGAAGAGGAACTGCGAGAGGCGGGGATCGTCTGAACCGCTCCCCCCGTCAATGCGGGCGTCGGCCCGCGATCCGCTCCACCGCCTCGCGCCGGGCGTCGAGATACTTGGCCCCCTGGGCCCGAACTTGCTGCACGATGTGAGGATCCGCCGTCTCGGGTGAGCCCGCCGAGAACGGCGGGGCAGGGTTGTATTCGAGCATCAATTGAATTCGCTTGGCCGTGTCCTCCCCCGCCAACATTGCCGCCACGGTGAGCCCGAAATCGATGCCCGCGGTCACCCCGCCACCGGTGATGCGATTTCGGTCCACCACGACCCTTTCGGCTACCGGCACCGCGCCGAAACAGGGGAGCAGATCCATCGAAAGCCAGTGGGTCGCTGCTCGATAGCCCCGGAGCAAACCCGCCGCGCCGAGCAGGAGAGCCCCAGAGCACACCGAGGTGACGAACCGCGCTTGGCGGCCCTGCTCCGACAGGAAGGCGAGGAACTCCTCGTCCTCCAGCATTTGATTGACCCCCGGACCACCGGGGACACAGATCACGTCGAACGGGGGCGCGTCTTCGAAGGAGAGATCCGGCACGACATTGAGGCCGGTATCGCTCGCCACCACCTCTTGAGCCGCCGCCACCGCAAAGACCCGCGCTTGGGGAATTCGCCCAAAGACCTCGAACGGGCCGGTGAGATCGAGGTGGGTGAAGTTCGGGAACATGACCATGCCGATCACCGTGTTGGTCGACGCCGTCATTCGGGATCCTCTCGCTGTTGGCCGCCGAGGCGTTAGATTCGGCCGCCATGGTGATCTCGTCAGGCCGCCTTGCTGCTGGCCTACTCTTCTTCACAGGCTCGCTGGCTCGGCCAGCGCTGCGACAGGCTCGAACCATGATCGACCGAGAGGCTACGGTCAACGGGGTCCGCCTTCATTACGTCGAGCAGGGTCAGGGCCCGCTGATCCTCTTCCTCCACGGGTTCCCCGAGTTCTGGTACGCCTGGCGGGCCCAACTGGAGGAGTTCGGGCGCGATCACCTTGCGGTGGCGCCCGACCAGCGTGGCTTCAACACCTCCGAGAAACCGCCCGAGCTGGACGCCTACCGAACCTCGGTGCTGGTCGAGGACGTCAGGGCGCTCGCGGCCACCCTCAACGGGGGAGCGCCATTCGTCCTCGTCGGCCACGACTGGGGCGGAGCCATCGCGTGGAGCGTCGCGGCGAAATACCCGGAGCTCGTTCGCAAGCTCATCATCATCAACGCCCCCCACCCGGCGGTCTTCAGCCGAGAATTGACCCACAACTCGGCTCAGCAACGGGCCAGTCAATACATGCTCTTCTTCCGGTCGCCCGCCGCCGAGAGCACTCTGGCGGCGGACAACTTTGCGATCCTTCGGAGGATGTTCGACGGCGTTCGGCGTGGCGGCCGATTCTCCGATCAGGATGAACAGAACTACCTCCGGGCGTGGGGGCAACCGGGCGCTCTCACCGGCGGTCTCAACTACTATCGGGCCGCAAGGGTCGGCCCCCCGGTGGCCGGCTCGGAACCGGTAGCCCGTTCGTTCGGCGACGGAGAAATGCTGGTTCGCTCGCCAACCTTGGTCATTTGGGGTGAACGGGATGAAGCACTGCTGACCGGCAACCTCGACGGGCTCGACCGCTTCGTCCCCAACCTCACGATCAAGCGGGTTCCACAGGGGACTCACTGGGTCGTGCACGAGGAACCCGAGCTGGTGAACCGCCTGATTCGTGAGTTTCTCCGAACCCCCTGACGATGCGCGGCGGGTCGATCATTCTCCTTGCCGTCGCCGCCTGCGGCCGCGCCGACCCCGGACCGCCGACTCGCCTCGTTGCGCTCCCCGCGCCCGAGTTACGTGAGGCAGCCTTCGAACCGCACCTCGCCATCGATCCGGACGACCCTGACCGGATCCTGGTAGCGGCGCAATACGGCCTTTCGCGCAACCGAGGCGGCCGGAAGATCTGGACCTGGCACACCGACGACGGTGGCCGCACCTGGCAAGGCGCCGAGCAACCCCTCCCAGGGGGGCCGCGATCGACGATGGCGGCGGACGCGGTGACGGCCTTCACCCAGCGGGGCGAAGCGCTGATGGCGTTTCTGTTCGCCGATTCGGCCACCTTCCAAGGCGGGCTGGCATTGACGCGAAGTGGGCCTGGCAACCTGATCCTGGGTCCGGCTCGGGTCGTCGCGCGCGATGATCTCGACCAAGGTGGTGGCGCCATCGACAAGGGTTGGCTCGCGGTGGACCGCTGGCCGATCAGCCCTCGGCGTGGCACGGTCTACCTCACCTGGCACCGCAATCGCCCGCTCCCCGGCCGGCGGGTCGAGACCGCCGCCATGGTCGCCGCCTCGAACGATGGCGGCCGGACCTGGCGCGATCCCCGAATCCTCGGGGCGTGGACCGGCGTCCAAGTGGTCACCCGCCCCACGGGCGAGTATACCGTGGTCGGCATCGACCCCCCGGAGCGACTGCTCGTCGCGCTTTCCTCGGGGTCCGGCGGCACCGAGATGAGCACCGTCGACACGATCGCCGCGGCCCCGCCTGGCTGGACCGTCGATCTCCCCTCGGCGGCGGTCACCAGATCGGACCGGCTGGTGGTTTGCTGGAGCGAGATTGGACCGGCCGATTCGACCAGGCTTCGATGCGGCCGCGGCGACGGACGATCCCCGTGGCAAGTTGGCGACGTGGCTACCGGGGTTGCACGCGCCGGCTTGCCAGCCCTAGCCGCGGCCGGCGACGACGTCTGGCTCGCCGCCTTGCTCGCCACCCCGGATTCGGTGGCGCTCGGCCTGTTTCGGTCGGTCGACGACGGGGGCAGTTTCACTCTTGCCCAAAAGCTTGCCGCCCGGCCCTTTCGGCGGGATCTGCTCTGCCTCGCCTCGGCGGCACCCTGCCGCCGAACCCCACCGGATCGGGTGTATTTCCCTGGCGACTACCTCGGAGCAACCGCCACCCCAAACCGAGTGGTCGTCGCGTTCCCGATGCCCGAAGGCACCCATCCCAACGTCCAATCGGTCATCCACGTGGCAATCATCCGGCCGTAGCGACGTTACCTTGGCCGAAATCCGGCTAGCACGGTATCCAGGTCCCGTCGCAGGCAATCCCGCGCGCTCCCCGTCCTTGTCAGGGCCCAGGCCAGCAAGGACCCGGTGGCCAAACGCGGCAGCAGCCGGGCCAGTACCCTTGGCTGCACGGCTGGGCTGAGTGCGCCACTCTCGACCGCGGCCTCGATCAACCCCCTGAGGGCCCGCTCCTGCTCTTGCTGGTAAGCCGTCAGATTGCGCCGCAGTACCCCGTCGACAAGGTCGAGCTGGAGGTAGGCCAGGGTGTTGTTGATCAAGGCCTCCGGCGTCGGGGCGAGTCCGGCGAAGCACAACACGAACTCGCGGACGGTATCGAGCGGCGACAATCCCCTCGCCCGCAGGGTGGTCACGAAACCTCCCGACCCCTCTTTCGACGCCCGGCTCATGGCCCGAAGCAAGCCGAGTTTGGAGCCGTACCGTTGCACCAGCGTCGGGGCGGCGAGGCCCGCCTCTTTCGCGATCCGGGCCAAGGTGAGCTTGGCGGGGCCATCCCGCGATATCACCAACGCGGCGGCGGCGAATACTTCCCTGTCATGGACCGTGCGGGGCCGGGGCACTTGCCACTCCTGGTTGTCGAAGTATAATAAACGAACGGCCGTTCACTAACGTGAGATCCTTCACGCACAACGGAGACGTCGCCATGCGGAAAATCACGTTCGGCGGAGGCAACAGCTTGGACAACTACCTTGCTCGCCCCGATCATGCGGTAGATTGGCTGCTTTGGGGCAAGGAAGCGGCTGCCGTCACGGCGAACTTCTGGACGACCATCGACACCGTCCTGATGGGCCGCAAGACCTACGAAGTTGCCGCTCGCAGCGGCCAGAAAGGCGGTTATCCTGGGGTCAGGAACTACGTCTTCTCGCGCACGATCACGAGCGCACCGGACGGCGTGACGATTGTCGAGAGCGATGCGGTTGAGTTCATCCGCGGCCTCAAGAAGTCGGCTGGGAAGGATATCTGCTTGATGGGCGGCGGCGAGTTGGCACGGCCACTCTTCGAAGCAGGCCTGATCGACGAGATCGGATTCAACATCCACCCGGTGCTCCTTGGATCGGGAGTCCCACTTTTTCACCCGATGACGCGCCAGATCAACCTGGAACTGAAGGAGTGCCGCCCCTTCACGAATGGGTGCGTTTACCTCACATACCGGGTCAAGAACGAGAACTAGCCTTGACCGGAGTCAGTCGCGAAGAACGCAGGGCCGTGAGCCCGGGACCCGTGGTTGAGAGATTCAACACCTTGGCGGCGCGAGCCATCTCGATCCAAGTGGCCGCGCAGTCACCAACTGACGAAGCAATTTAGCAACAAACGTCCCCGTAGCCGCGAGGTACCCCAATGCGCCGAATCGTCTATTCCGTTGCCTCGAGCCTCGATGGGTTCATCGCCGGACCGAACGGCGAGTACGACTGGATCCCTCACGATCCGGATATCGACTTCGCGGCGCTCGGAGCCCGCTTCGACACCCTGCTGATGGGGCGGAAGACCTACCAACCGATGGCGGGCGCCTCCGGCGGCGGGCCCTTCGACGAGATGAAGGTCGTCGTGGCGTCCCGAACCCTCCGCCAGGACGAACATCCCCGAATCACCATCATTCCAGAGCTCACCGCCCAGCACTGTCGCGACCTGAAAGCCGGCCCGGGTAAGGACATCTGGCTGTTCGGCGGTGGCGACCTCTTTCGCAGCCTCCTCGAGCTGGGAGAGGTCGACGAGGTCCGGATCGCCATAGTCCCGGTATTGCTCGGCGGTGGCGTTCCCCTCCTCGGACCGCTGGCACAGCGCGCGAAGCTCACCCTCAAGTCACATCGGCTCTACCCGAAGTCCGGCATCGTGTCGCTCGATTACGGCGTGAAAGCCTAACCCGGGCAGCCCCCAGCTGAGGCGCGAGTGCGCCTCAGCCGCGCCGCTTGGCGCGACGAGTCGGAGTTGCCCGCAACGGATCCTCGGGCCATTCGTGACGAGGGTAACGACCGCGCATCTCACGGCGAACGTCGAAGTAGCTCGTCCGCCAGAAGCCGGGAAGGTCGGCGGTCACCTGAATCGGACGACCTGCCGGCGAGAGGAGATGGAGCACCAGCGGGATCCGGCCAGCCGCGATCGCTGGGGACTCGCCCAGGCCGAACATCTCTTGCAGGCGAACCGCGAGGACCGGAGCCGCGGGATCACCGTAGTCGATGGCGATGCGGGAACCGGTCGGGACCTCGAACCGCTCCGGTGCCAACCGATCGAGCGCTTCGCGCTGGGGCCACGACAGCAGGGCCAGCAAATGGCTAGCGAGGTCGAGCCCTTCGAGTCGAGTCCGGCCAACGACCGCGGGATGGAGCCAGGTGTCGATCGCCCCGATCAGGCCGCTGTCCGACACGTCCGGCCACTCCGGGTCGTGATGCCGTAAGAAGCCAAGCCTGGCGCGAAGCCGACTGGCCCCATCGGACCACGGCAGCCAATCGAGTCCATTACGGCGGACCGCGTCGAGCCAACCCTGGCCGATCAGCTCCGCGTCCGGGTCTCGAACGGGGCGTTCCGCCACGACGATCGCGCCGAGCTTCACTTCCTCGGTGACCCGCACCTGTCCCCGCTCCCGATCGACCATGACCCGAACGGTCGCGGCCCCGTCCCGAGCAACGAGATCCGCGACCGTGGCGGCATCGAGCCCGGCAGCGATCCGAATCCGGCTCTCGGTTCCGGCGTCGTCGAGGTCGACCGCCACCAGGTAGTCGAGGCGGGCGAGCGTCTCCGACGGCGGCACCGATGCTCCGCGACCATTCCGGAGCAAGAACCGCCCGGCCGCCCCGCTCCGGCGCTGGCCAACGCGGTCGGGATAGGCCGACGCCAGTAGCTGCCCCGCCCACTCGGCATCCGCCACCGATCCCTGGGCAACCCCGAGCCGCCGGCGCCACTCGCGCTCCTCACCCCTCGCCCGGTGCAGCAGGCGTCGATCCGCCGACACCCCCGGATGCGTGACGCCCCGCAAGAGGTCGAGTCGGACCCGAATGTCGGAGTCAGGGGGCGCTCCGTCGGTCCAGGCCACGATGTCGCGGTCGCCGAGGAGCGCTACCAACGCCGCTGCCAGCGCGCCGTGCCCCACCGCCTTCGCTTCGAGGCACATGTGCGCCAGTCGGGGATGAAGCGGGAGCCGCGCCAACATCTTGCCCCTCGCGGTCACCCGGCCGTCGGTGGTCAGGGCCCCGAGAAGCTGGAGCAGTTCGGTCGCCTGACGGACCGCTGGCTCGGCCGGCGGATTGAGCCAGCGCAGCCGAGTCGGATCGACGACGCCGGCCGCGGCGAGCTCGAGCACTACCGGGGCAAGGTCGGACCCCGCGATGGCCGGGGGGGTGAACTCGAGGAGTTGGCCGTCGTCAGCCCGAGACCAGAGGCGGTAGCACACCCCGGGTTCGGTTCGGCCCGCTCGGCCGCGGCGCTGATCGGCGGCGGCTCGGCTCACCCTGGTGGTCACCACCCGGGTAAGCCCGGTCCGCGACGAGAACCGCGGCACCCGCATGCGTCCCCCGTCGACGACGATCCGGACGCCCGGGATGGTCACGCTGGTCTCGGCGATCGAGGTCGCGAGCACCACTCGGCGCCGGGAACCGGGGGCCAGCGCCTCCACTTGATCCTCGAGCGGCATCGAGCCATGGAGCGAGAGCACCGCCGCCGAGACCCCCTGCAATCGCTTGGCGACCCGATTGATCTCGCCGACACCCGGGAGGAAGACCAGCACGTCACCAGCTTCGGAGCGAAGGGCCTCGTCGATGACCCCGGCGACGTGATCCTCGAAGCGGCCCCCGGCCGGGATCGGGCGGGATCGGGTTTCAACCGGAAAGACCCGGCCAGGTACCTCCACGACCGGGGCGTCATCGAGCAAGGTGGCGACGCCCGCGGCGTCGATCGTGGCGGACATCACCAGGATCCGAAGCTCCGGCCGCACCAGCGCCTTGGTCTCCAGGGCGAGCGCCAACCCCACATCGCCCGGAAGGCTCCGTTCGTGGAACTCGTCGAAGATCACCAGGCCATAGCCATCGAGGGTGGGATCGTCGATCAGCATCCTGGTTAGGACGCCTTCGGTGACTACCTCGAGCCGCGTTGCCGCCGACACCTGGGTATCGAACCGGACCCGATACCCCACGGTCTTGCCAACCGGTTCCCCGAGGTGCCACGCCAGTCTTGCCGCGACCGCTCGCGCCGCGACCCGGCGTGGTTCGAGCATCACGATCTTTCCGGCGAGCCAGGGGGCGTCGAGGAGCCGGATCGGGACGACGGTCGATTTCCCGGCCCCGGGCGCGGCTACCAACACGGCTGCGCCGTCGCGCCCGAGCCTGACGATCAGGTCCCCAGTGGCCTGTTCGATCGGAAGCGGCGCTTCGGTCACTGCGAAACCGAAGCCGTCAGGAATCGAATCGGAATTCCCCCGTTCTCGGTCCGCGCCAACTCGCGCCATGGAAGTGCCATTTGTCCCGACAGCCGTCGATCGGCGTCGACGATCGCGACCTGCCAGGAGCGGCAGACTCGCCGAAGCACGTGGCCGAGTTGGGCGTAGAGATCGCGGAGGCCAGCGGCGTCGCCTACCCGGGTGCCGTAGGGCGGGTTGGTGACCAGCCACCCCGGTTCCGCGGGCACTTCGAGGGCCGACAGCGGGGCGCACCGCCACCGGATGTCCCCGGCGACACCGGCTCGCTCGGCGTTGGCCGTGGCGGCCGCGATGGCGCCCTGGTCCCGATCGTTCCCCAGGATCACCGACGGTGACCGAGGTAAGATCGCGCTCTCTGTCTCGGAACGGGTCGCGGCGAATCGAGCCGCGTCGAAGCTCGGGAAGTGTTCGAAGGCGAACCGGCGCCGCCACCCCGGCGGGATTCCGCGGGCTATCATCGCGGCTTCGATGGGAATGGTACCCGAACCGCAAAAGGGGTCGGCGAACGGCGCACCCGGCCGCCAACCCGATCCGATGATGAGTCCCGCGGCGAGGGTCTCCCGGATCGGCGCTTTTCCAGACTCGAGCCGATAGCCCCGGCGGTGGAGCGGTGGCCCCGAGGTGTCGATGCTCAGCTGACACTGGTCGCGGAGGAACCTGACGACGAAGCGCTGCACCTTGGGGGGCCCGGTGACGTCGCCCTCGCGCTCGTCGACCTCGCCGCGTCGGGGAACCTCGGCCAGCCCCGGGAACACCCGTCGGGCGGATTCAATCAGTCGCTCGGCGATCGCGTCTTCGTGATAGAGCTTCGATTTCTTCGAGGTCACTCGGAAATGGACTGGAGTCGTGGGTCTGATCCAGTCTGACCAACGGATCTTGTTTGCGTGCCGCTCCAGCTCGCCGAAGGTCCGGGCGTGAATGGTGCCGATACGGATCAGCACCCGAGTGGCGCTGCGTAGGCAGAGATTGGCGCGGTAGATGACCTCCGGCCCCGCGGCGAAGCCCACGCCACCCGGCTCCGGAGCTAGGTCGGTCGCACCGAGCTCCGAGAGTTCACGCCCGAGAATCGACTCGAGACCGAGATGGGTAGCCGCGAAGGCGGAGACCCCGACAGCAGGGCCGAGCAGGGGTGCCGCCACGGCAATTCAGCGAATGCCGACCAGCCCCTTCGCCGAGGCGAAGAGTTTGGCGCTGTCGTAGCCGATCCCGTCCCGAAACACCGTAACGACCTGCCGGATGTCGGCCGCCCGGGCGGCCGGATCGCCCCGAATCACCACCAAATCGGCGGTCTTGCCCGCCTCGATCGAACCCAACCGCCGATCGATGCCCAGTACTCGGGCTCCGTTGAGCGACATCACCTGGATCGCCTCGGCCGGGGTCAAGCCCGCTTCGACCAACATTTCGAAATTGCGGTGATCTCCGATACCCGCCGGGGTACTCCACGCCGGGTCCACACCGGCCGCCAGCAGGCCACCGGCTCGGAAGAACATCGCTTCGAACTCCATGCTCTTCTTGAGTGCCCGCGGCATCGAGCTGGTTGCGGCGGTGGTCTCCACCTGGCGATGGCGTTCCTCTTCTTCGGCCCGGGCGTCGGCCGAGAGCACCTCCCAGAGCCGCGAATCGGTGCCCCAGGGTCGGCCAGGCGTCGAGGCCTCATAGACCGCCAACGTCGAGGTCATGGCGACCTTCTTGTCGAGCATCGCGTTCAGGGTGGCCCGGACATCGGGGTCGGTTGCGATGTCGCGGCTCGCGATGGCGTCTCGGTACCCGCCGGGACAGACGTCTGGCTTCTTGTCGGCGAGGTACTCGGAGTTCGACAGCAAGCCGTGCTCGAGCGCATCGATCCCGAGCGCAACCGCCTCCCGGTAGCCGATCGAGCAGAGGTGGCCGGTGACCTTGAGACCCCGCTTGTGGGCCTGGTCGGTAATCGCGGCGAGGGTCGCCCGATCGATCTGGGTATAGACCTTGAGCCAGGTCGCCCCTTCCTCGGCCCAATAGTCCACCACCTTGCGGGCGGCCTCCGGGGATTTCAGCTCGTGCATGCCCAGGTAATCGAGCCGCATGTCGGGGCCGGGCCCGATCAGGTACGGCCCGGTGACAAAGACTCTAGGCCCTGGAATCTCGCCGCGCTCGATGTTGGCCTTGAGATTCAACTCGGCGTATGGCGACCCGCTGCCGGTGGACCGGATCGTCGTGACGCCGGCGCCAAGATAGAGCCGGGGAGCGGTGAAGTTCGACTGGGCCGCCCGGGGTGCGGCCGTGTAGTAGAAGGTGTGGTTGTGGAGCCCGACGAGTCCGGGGATCACCGTGTGACCGGGTAGATCGATCACCTGGGCCTCGGTGGGGATCCGTGCGGCCGACGCCGGGCCAACCCAACTGATGGTCCCTGCCGAAACGATGATGGTCTGGTCCGCTCTTGGAGCAGCGCCGGTCCCGTCGATCACTTGGACGTTCCGCAACGCGAACACCGGCCGGTCCACCGACAGGTACTGGCGGACCGAGGGCGCCATGGACTGGAGCGTTTGCGCGACCGCCGGAACCGCGGCCGCTGATATCGCTACGAAGGATGACAGGGTTCGCATCGAACTTCGTCCATCGGGAAGAGGGAACCCAATAATACCCTCTCCCCGGACCGGCGACTGCCGTTAGGACTTGCGGCGGGCTCGGCGAAGCTCCCGGAAGCCGATCAGCCGGTGGCGCTCCTCGTCGTAGAGCTTGAGGCCGAGGGCTTTGATGCCTTGCCAGAAGGTAATGGTCGGGACCGACTGGAATTCGGGGTGGGAGTCATGGCACTGCTGGAGCCGATAGTTCGGGATCCGCGGGCTCAGGTGATGGACGTGATGTAGTCCGATGTTGCCGGTGAACCACTGGAGGACCTTGGGGAGCTTGAGGTGGGTGCTGCCCTGCAAGGCCGAGGTGGCATAATCCCAGTGGCGGCCCGGTCGCCAATAGGCGTCCTCGAACTGGTGCTGCACGTAGAACAGCCATACCCCGGCCATCCCGGCCAGGAAGAAGGCGGGGAGGTAGATCGCGGCCGCTTCGTCGAGCACACCGACGACCGCCAGCAGCACCACGACCGCGACGAGCACCAGGTTGGTCGCGTGGACGTTCCAGCGCTCCTTGGCCGTCGTCAAACCACCGGGAGTCGGGAACCGGTGCTTGATGACCAGGAAGATCGGTCCGAAGACCAGCAGGAAGAAGGCGTTGCGATAGATCCGGTACTTGAAGCGACCCAGTTTCGAGAGCTTGAGGTACTCTTCGACCGTCAGGGTCGTGACGTCGCCCCACCCCCGTTTGTCGAGGTTCCCCGAGGTCGCGTGATGGATGGCATGGTCGCGACGCCACTGGACGTAGGGCGTGAACGTCAACACCCCGGTGATGAAGCCGACGATGTCGTTCCAACGCCGCGAGGAGAAGAAGGAACCGTGACCGCAGTCGTGCATGACGATGAAGGTGCGGATCAGCAAACCGCCGGTCGGGATGGCCAGGAGCAGCACCAATCCGTAGTGGATCTTCATGGCCCAGACCATCAACCCCAAGCCGACGACCAGGGGAATGATGGTGGTGCAGACCTGGATGATGGCCGCCCGGTTATTGGGCACCTGGTATTTGGCCACCAAGTCTCGCCATTTGCCCGCAACGTCGCTCATCGGCTTCATGGCTCCCGATTGAATAAGGCCCAGGAATCTAACCCGTCCAGCCGCGGTTGGCGCGGGTCGGGCGCATAACGGTACGGCACGTTTCGGTCCGCGCAAGGACCCCCCCGTGCCGGTTGGGGTCGGCCGGTGGCCGTTGGGACGTTTCGGGGGTACCGTTGAGCCAACCCGGATCCCGTCTCGGAAGGACCGCGCGTGCCGACGACCATCAAGCTCGACATGATCCAGACCCTGGCCCTCGCGGCCGTGGTGCTGTTCCTGGGATACGCCGTCCGGAAACGGGTTGGGGTGCTGGACCGATTCAATATTCCCGCCCCCGTGGTCGGTGGCTTCCTGTTCGCCGCAATCGCGCTGGGGCTCCGGCAGAGCGGGCTGCTGGCGTTCGAGTTCGACACCACCCTGCAAGCGCCCTTCATGGTCGCCTTCTTCACGACGATCGGCCTGGGCGCGAGTCTCGGACTGCTCAAGGTGGGCGGGCCCCAAGTTCTCTTGTTCTGGGGACTCGCGTCGCTGATGGCCGCTCTCCAGAGCGGAGTCGGCGTGGCCATCGCCAACGCGATCGGGGTGGATCCCTTGATCGGTCTCATCAGCGGATCGGTCACGATGACCGGGGGACACGGCACCGGCGCCGCGTTCGGGAAACTGTTCGAGGAGGAGTACGCGGTGGGCGGCGCGGTGACGCTGGCCATGGCGGCGGCCACCTTCGGGCTGATCTCCGGCGGACTGCTTGGTGGCCCAGTCGCGACGCTCCTGGTCAGCCGGAAACGGCTCGCGATTGGAACGGGCGGACCGGCGCCGGTGGTGGCTCCGGACGGGCTCGATGAGGAGATCGACACGGAACCCTCGGGAGAGGCGCCGACCGCCTTCACCATGCTCAAGGCCATTGCCATCATCTTGGTCGCGATGGCACTCGGTACCGTGGTGAGTGGCTGGCTCCGACAGTATCTCACCCTCCCGGGCTACATCGGGGCGATGGTGGTGGCCGCGGTGTTCCGCAACCTGGGCGACCTCACCAAGTGGGTCCGGTTCGACCAGCGCGTCATCGACGACCTCGGCACCATCGCGCTGTCGCTGTTCCTCGCCATGGCTTTGATGACACTGAAGCTCTGGGAGCTGCTCGATTTGGCGCTCCCGATGCTGCTGATCCTGGTGGCCCAGGTCACCATGATGGGCCTCTTCGCCTACTTCGTCACGTTCCGGGTCATGGGTCGCGACTATGACGCCGCGGTCATGGCAGCGGGCCATTCCGGGTTTGGTCTTGGCGCCACCCCGAACGCGGTCGCGAACATGCGGAGCGTCGTCGAGCGGTTCGGCGCCGCGCCCCGGGCCTTTCTCGTGGTCCCAATCGTCGGCGCGTTCTTCATCGACTTCACCAACGCGCTCATCATCACCGGCTACCTCAATTTGGTGAAGCCCTGACCGATCGCCCGGCCGAGAAATCCAGCGACTGTTCGTTTACTCTACGACACAAAGTACTTGACAATACCGGGAACTCCTGACATCTTTCGGGCCATGGACGACCCACCCCCATCCAGTTCCGGTCCCGACCTCCGCCCCCTCGGGTCCGTGTTCCGACCAGTGATTCTCGTCAGCCTTGCACTCGGAATTGCCGGCGACTTGCTCCTCCGCGGCCGGGATGGCCCCGGGCTCAACTTCTTCCTCCTCGCCCTCGGTCTCGCCGCCGGTGTCTGGAACCTGAGCCGGCGTGCCGGTGTCGAGCTCAGTCGCGAAGCCCTTGGCACCGTTGGGGTCGGTCTGGCACTCACCTCCGCTTTGTTGCTGCGAGCTTCGGAACCGCTTCGGGTTTTCACGATCCTGGCGGCCGTCGTGGCGCTCGCGCTGCCCGCGTTGAAGGCCGGGGCGGCGTGGCTTCGGGGAAGCGGGGTCAGCGACCAACTGGAGGCAGTGGGATGGACCGCGCTGAGTGGGCTGACCGGCCCGCTGCGGCTGCTGGGCTCTCTCCGCGGCGGCACCGCGACCTCAGGCCCCACCGGCGGCGGGATCGATCGAGGCCAAGCCAGCCGACACCCCGCTTGGGCCGCCGCACGAGGGCTTCTCATCGCGATCCCCTTCTTGATCGGCTTCGGGGCACTTTTCATGTCAGCCGATCGGGTGTTCGCTGATCTCGTCAACCGCCTGGTCCGTTTCGATTTCGACCTGATCCTGACACACCTGCTCCTGACCGGCTTCCTGACCTGGCTCGCTTCCGGCTATCTGTCAGGCTTTCTGACCGGCACCAGGTTCTTCGACCTCCGCTCGGCACTCGGCGGCCGGCCGCGTCTTGGTATCGGCGAGGTCGGAACGGCGCTGGCATTGGTGGACGTTCTCTTCCTCGCTTTCGTAGCCGTCCAGCTCCGCTACCTCTTCGGTGGTAGTAGTCTGGTCGAGGTGACTCCCGGCCTTTCCTATGCCGAGTACGTCCGAGAAGGCTTTGGCCAGCTCGCGGTGGCTTGCGCTTTGGTGCTTCCATCCCTGTTGGCCGCCGATTGGCTCCTCGAGTCGAGTGGTCGGCGAGCCACGCTCGCCTTTCGGGTTCTGGGCGGTCTCCTCCTCGTCCTGCTGCTCGTCATCGTTGCATCGGCATTGCAGCGGGTGCGGGCGTACCAGGCGGCCTACGGCCTCACGGAGTCCCGGCTGTACGGAGCACTGTTTGTCGGCTGGCTCACGCTGTTGACCGTGTGGTTCGCCGTCACCGTCTTGCGAGGTCGGCGGGAACGGTTTGCCTTCGGGGCGCTCGCCTCCGGCGCGGTATTCCTGGCGTTCCTCCACCTGGTAAACCCCGACGCCTTGATCGCCCGAACCAATTTGGGGCGCCAGACACCGGTTCTGCCGGCACCCAACGGGGGCACCGAGGGACTCGACGCTCGCTACTTGGCTTCGTTGAGCGCGGATGCCGTGCCGGTCGTGCTCGAGGCGCTCAGTGGCCTTCCGCCGGCTCAGCAGTGCCATCTCGCCCGCGGCATGCTGCGGCGTTGGGGGCCGGACGGCTCCGAAGGGACCGATTGGCGGAGCTGGAACTGGTCGATCGCTCGCGCCCGGGGGCTGGTGCAAAGCGAGGCGAGCACCCTCGCCGCCACGTCAGCCGGCGCTGACGGGGCCGCTTGTCAGCCCGGGAGGCGTTAGCGGTTTCCCGCCGCTGAGCAGGCGGGATACTCCAGTTGCGAGCTGGTTCTATTGGGTGTTCGCTACACCCGAGGGGGCGTGCTCGATCCCGTATCCGCTGGTACCGGGGAGCCGAATCGGTCGTGGGGAATGGCTAGGGAGGGAATCGAACCCCCGACACGCGGATTTTCAGTCCGCTGCTCTACCAACTGAGCTACCTAGCCTCTGAGGGGGCGGGAATATACCGAACCGCCCGCCCCCATCCAAGCCGGGTTCTGTGGGCCTAAAACGGGATCTTCGGCTTCTTGATCAACCCCTTGAGCTTGTTCGTTGCACCCTGCTTCACCGCATCGACCGCCGCGTTCTTGATCTCCTCTTGCATCGCCTTCATCGCCCCGGCCACGACCTGCCCCATGTCGAAGTTCTTGAGGACCTCGCAGGCCTGGCGCATCTGTTCCTTCTGCTCGGCCGTCATCTCCGTGGGCTTCCCTTGCGCGGCAGCCTCCGCCTTGGCCTGTTCCAACTCGGCCCTGGCAGCCGCGAGCGAGTCGCTCAAGGCCTGACTCGACAGATAACCGACCACCCCGCGAGCCGCTGAGTCGGCGTCGGCCATCGGCAACGGCGTGAACTTGACCCCGGCCGGCTTCTCGAACGCCGACCCCGGCGGCGCGTTGAGCGAAACCGAAGTGGCGGTCTGCTCGAACCGGAAGCAGAGTAGATCGCCACTGCTCTTGAGCATCAGCGGCGCACCCTTCTTCATCGAACAGACCGTGAAACTCGCGAACCGCCGATTCTCACAGACCTCACCGGCCACGGTTTCGTCGCCGACCTTTTCTCCGAGCGAGTTGACCGGTCCCATCCCGAACGCTCGAGACATCAGGGCACCCATGTCCTTGATGTTCTCGTGGAATCGGCGCTTGCCGGCGCCATCCAATTGGTCGTAGGCCTTGGCGTAATACGGCAGGAGGTTGGCCATGACCGTCCCCTCCTTCTTCTCGAGATCGGCGCTGTACATCGAGTCCCCGGTGACGAGGGTCCAGGTCGACATCTTGGTCGACTTGCCCATCATCTTGACCGTCCCCTCGGACAAACTGAGTTGTCGGTCCCCGTCGAACGCGGTCTTCGCGGTCCCGGTCTGGTCCCCGGACAGCGGGTAATTCACTTCGCCCTTGAGGTTGGATTTTGCGACCTTGAACGGGTTGGGCTGGCCCGCGGCGCTGAGCGTCGTTCCTGCCAGCAATCCAACGACAATTGACCAGGTCCTCATAAGCTATCTCCTTGTCCCGATTCAAGTTGCCAGCCATATTTGGGGATGGCCCACCTCGGCTTCCCCACCCTGACCGTGCTCGATCATCCGCTGATCCGCCACAAACTTGCCATCATGCGGGACCAGAGTACAGCAACGAAGAACTTCCGGCAGTTACTCGGGGAGATCGCGATGCTGATGACCTACGAGGTCACTCGGGATCTGCCGACCGAGCCCGTCGAAGTCGCCACCCCGCTCGAGACCGTGCAGTCCGAGCGGGTCGCTGGAAAGAAGCTGGTCTTGGTCCCGATCCTTCGAGCCGGATTGGGCATGGTGGACGGAATCTTGCAGCTGGTTCCCTCGGCGCGGGTCGGCCACATTGGGTTGTTTCGCGACCACGACACTTTGAAACCGGTGAGCTATTACTTCAAGGTGCCGCAGGGCGAGGCAGGACGCGAGTTCCTCATTCTCGACCCCATGCTCGCCACCGGTGGTTCGGCCGTCGCGGCCGTCGACAAGCTCAAGGCCGTTGGCGCCAGCCGGATCAAGTTCCTCTGCCTGGTGGCCGCGCCGGAAGGCGTGGCGGCCCTGGCCCAGGCGCACCCCGAGGTGCCGATCTTCGCGGCGGCCCTCGACCGGGAGCTGAACGACGTGGGGTACATCCTCCCCGGTCTCGGAGACGCCGGCGATCGGCTGTTTGGGACCCGGTGACCCATAGCCAGGAGGACGACACGTGAGTGGGGTTCGCCTAACGTTCTGGGGTGCCGCCGGCGAGGTGACCGGCTCGATGCACTTGCTCGAGGCGGCCGGGGCCCGGATCCTCCTCGACGCCGGCCTGTTCCAGGGTCGCCGAGCCGAAGCGGCCCAGAAGAACCGTGAGCTGCCGTTCGATCCCCGCCGGATCGACTCGATCGTCCTGAGCCACGCCCACATCGACCATGCCGGTCGTCTCCCGCTCCTGGTCCGGCACGGGTTCCACGGTCCGATCTACGCCACCCCCGCAACCCGCGATCTGACCGCCATCATGTTGCCGGACGCGGCCCAGATCCAGATGAAGGACGCCGATTTCTTGGCCCGGCACCGGCGCAGCAAGGGGCCGGAGAGCGAACCCCTCTACAACCTCGCCGATGCGTTGGCCGTCCAGGATCTGATGATCGGGGTACCGTACCGGCGGATCAACCACCTCCGCCGCCACCTCGCCTTCGAGTTCACCGAAGCCGGTCACATTCTCGGATCAGCATCGGTCGACCTCCGTCTCACCGAAGACGGTGGCCACCGCCTGGTCTTCTCCGGCGACATCGGTCGCAGCGGGCTTCCCATCATCCGCGACCCGGATCCCCCGGTCGGACCGATCGACACCCTCATCGTCGAATCGACCTACGGAGCTCGGGAACACGAGTCCACGGCCGAGGCCGAACGCCGGCTGGCCGAGCTGATCAAGCGGGTCGCGGGGCGGGGCGGCAAGATCATGATCCCGTCATTCGCGGTCGGCCGGACCCAGGAATTGGTCTATTCGATTCATCAGCTCCACCGAGCCGGGGCCATTCCGGGCGTCCCGGTCTACGTGGACAGCCCGCTCGCGGTCGACGCCACCACCGTGTTCCGGATGCACCCGGAGGTCTTCGACCGGCGCGAGAAGCTGATCGATCGAACCGATCACATCTTCGATTTCCCGCTGGTCCGCTACGTCCGCGACGTCAACGAATCGAAGCAGCTCAACTCGCTCTCGGGACCGGCCATCATCATCGCCGCCTCGGGGATGGCCGAAAGTGGTCGGATCCTCCATCACTTCTCGAATCATCTGGGCGACCACAAGAACTGCGTCCTGTTCGTCGGCTTCCAGGCCGAACACACCCTCGGTCGCCGGATCCAAGAGGGGCAGACTCAAGTAAAGATCTTCGGTGAAATCGTCGAACGCCGAGCCGAGGTCGAGACCATCGGAGGGTACTCCGCCCACGCCGACAAACACGAGCTTCGGGCCTGGGTCAAGAAGCTCGGCGGACCGATCAAGCGGGCGTTCGTGGTGCACGGCGAACCAGGACCGGCCGAGGCGATGGCGGGAATCCTCGAGGAGTGCGGCGTCGGCGAAGTCGCCATCCCGAAATTGGGGCAGTCGTTCGAACTCTAGACCGGCGGGTCCCGCCACCGGTCGTCGAAGAAGGGAAACGCCTTTGCTGGTGACGTCGGAGCGCAAGTACACCGGCCGGGTCATCCATGTCGACCACGACGTTGTAGCGTTCCCCAACGGCTCCCGGGGTACCCTCGAGATGATCCGGCACCCCGGAGCGTGCGCCGTCGTGCCGATGCTCGATTGCCCCACCGATGACGATCCGCGGGTGGTTCTGATCCGCCAATTCCGGCACGCGGCGGATGGCTTCATCTGGGAGATCCCCGCCGGGACCTTGGGACCCGGAGAGGACCCCGACCGGTGTGCCCGCCGGGAACTCGTCGAAGAGGCGGGTTGCACGGCCGGACAACTCGAGCGACTGACCTCGGTGTTCACCACCCCCGGCTTCACCGACGAAATCATCCATCTGTATTTGGCTTGGGACTTGAGCCGCGGGAGCGCCCAGCCCGAACATGACGAGTTCCTCTCGGTACACGATTTCCGCTGGTCCGAAGTCGGCCGGATGATCGAACGGGGCGAGATCCGCGACGGGAAGTCGCTCACGGCCTTGATGTTCGTCCAGTGCTTTGCCAGGAAACGCCCGCCGCTCGTCTCCCCGGGAGAGTGAGCTTAGATTGGCCGGGAGCCCCGGAGTCCGCCTGACGCATGCCGATCCAGCCGTTTGATACCTTCTTCAAGGCCGTCCGAAAAGGCGAGATCCCGCCGGTCGTCTACCTCCACGGCCAGGAAAGCGTTCTCAAAGAGGAGATCGTCGCCGCCATCGTCGACCGGCTGCTCGATCCGTCCCTGCGAGACTTCAACCTCGATCAGCGATCGGCAACCACCCTGGACCCGGAGCAGGCCGAATCGATCTGCAATACCCTCCCGATGATGGCCGAGCGACGGGTGGCGATCATCCGAGACGTGGAGGCCTGGAACAAACGCGCCAAGGCCAAGAACGTGGTGGTTCGGTACCTCGCCAAACCGGCCGCCGAAACCGTCCTGATCCTGGTTCAGGGCGACGAGGATGAGATCGATCCCGACCTGGCGGCCGGAGCGATCACGGTCGCCGCCGCTCCCCTTTCGAATGACCGGGCGAAGAAGTGGCTCCTGCTCCATGCCGGGCGCCTCGGACTCGAGATGGAGGACACCGCGGCGGAGCACATGGTCCAGGCCACCGACGGCAGCCTCGCCGCGATCCGCTCCGAACTCGAGAAGTTGGCCGGGCTCGCGAGCGACGTTCCCTTGACGCTGGAGCGAGTATCGGCCTTCCTGGGGGTTCGCCACGGCGAAACGCAGTACGATTGGCGAGACGCCGTCCTGGCCGGCAAGACCGGTGCGGCCGCCGCCATGCTGCCCAGGATCTTGGCTCAATCGGGCGTGTCGGGCGTCGGACTGGTCTCGCTGCTCGGGACCAGCGTGGCGGGGCTCGGGCTCGCCCGGACGCTCCACGACCGAGGCCAACGCGGTACCGCCCTGGCTCAAGCGATCAAGAACGCCCTGTTCAAGTCCCGGCCGGCTCGGGTCAACTACGAAGCGGCCGCCGCCCAGTGGAGTCGACTCGCCGGGTCGTGGCCGCGCCCGCGGGTCGAGGCCGCCTTTCGAGCCTTGCTCGCGGCCGACGAACGTCTCAAGAGCACCACCGTGGCCGACGAGGCCGCGGTCATGTTCGACTTGATCATGGAGCTCGGTATCCCATGGCATACTGCCGCCGTTGCCTGACGCTCGGGGTCGGGTTCGCGCTCATGGTGGCCGCGCCGGCGACCACGGCTCGCGCCCAAAGCGATGCTCGGCTCGTCGCGGCCGTCAAGCTGGCTGAGAACGGACTCAACGATTCGGCCCGCGCGGTGGTCCGACGGATCCTGGCCGCGACCGCCCCGACCGACTCGGGCTACCCCGAAGTGCTCTACACCACGGGCGTCCTCGCGGCCACCGACTACGAACGTCGGGTCGCGCTTCGGCGGGTCATTCTCGAACACAGCCAGTCGCCCTGGGCCGACGACGCGCTACTCATGCTCGCGCAAGTCGAGTACGCGAACGGCAACCCCGGTGCCACGGTCGCGCACGCCACCCGCCTGGTCAACGACTACCCGACGACCCCTCTCAAGGCCGTCGGGGCGTTCTGGGGCGCTCGAGCCGCGGGGGACATGCGGGATCCATCCGCCTGCCGCCTCGCCGAGGCCGGCCTGAGCGCGATGACCGAGGATGTCGAGCTTCGCAACCAGCTCCAGTTCCAGCTCCAGCGGTGCCGAGCGCTCGCCCAAGCTGCATCGGACACCCCCAGCAAGCGGCCGAGCCCGCCTCGCGACAGCGCGGCCGCGGCATCGCCCCCACCCCCGGCCCCAGCGCCGGCGGTCGGCCCCCGGGTCTCGAAAGGGTTCCGCGTTCAGGTCATCGCCGCGCCGACTCGAGCCGCCGCCGAGTCGATGGCAGGCCGCCTAACGGCCGCCGGATTCGAAGCCACCATCGTGTCCGAAACTGGCCTCTTCAAAGTCCGAACTCAGCCGTTCGCCACCCGCGCCCAGGCCCAACAGGCCCTCGTCAAGATCCGCTCGGCGCTGAGAACCCAACCCTTCATCGTGGCCGATAAGTGACGGGGACGGCGGCAGACAACAGTCCGCTCCTCAAGCAGTATCGCGACATCAAGGCCCGCCATCCGGGAGACATCCTGTTCTTTCGGATGGGGGATTTCTATGAAATGTTCTACGGCGACGCCGAGCTCGCCGCCCGGCTCCTCAACATCACCCTGACCTCCCGAGGCGATGGCGTCCCCCTGGCCGGGGTCCCCGTCAAAGCCGCGGCCGATTACCTGAAACAACTGGTCGCCAAGGGCCAACGGGTGGCCATCTGCGAGCAGGTGGAGGACCCCAAGAAGGCCAAGGGGATCGTTCGGCGCGAAGTGGTCGAAACCGTGAGTCCCGGGGCCTTGATCGAGGAGGATTGGTTACCGGGCAGCCGGAACAACTTCATCGCGGCCGTCCATCCCGGCGATTCCCGATTCCCAGGCGGTGCCGGCGTCGCCGCGGTCGACCTATCCACCGGAGAGTTCATCCTCGAACCCTGCCGATTGGATCGGCTCGCCGAGACCTTGGGGCGGCTTTCGCCCGCGGAGCTGGTTACCGTCGCCGGCGTCGATTTCGGCGCCGAGTCGGACTGCTTCCGGACCAACCGGGAGCGGTGGGAGTTCGACCCGGAGCTCGCCAGCGAGGAGCTCTGCCGCCGGTTCACCCTGGTTTCGCTCGACGGGCTCGGGATCGAACCGGCGGATGGCCCGGCCGTGGGAGCCGCCGGGGCGTTGCTCCGCTATCTCGGCGAACTCAAACCGAGCGGCCTTCCCCACCTTCGGCGACCTGTCGTCCACCGAAGCCAACGGCACCTCTGGCTCGACGAAATGACCAGGCGCAACCTCGAACTCGTCGAACCGCTCCGCCAGGGTAATCGCGCCGTCACCCTGCTCGAGACCATCGACCGGACCGTCACACCGATGGGGGCGAGACTGCTGCGGTCCTGGGTCCTGGCTCCCCTTCGCGACGCCACCGCCATCAATGCTCGGCTCGACGCGGTCGCCTTGGCCGTGGACCGGCAAGGCCCCCGCGGCGCGGTGCGAGCGGCCCTCGACGGTGTCCGAGATCTCGAACGACTCGCCGGCCGCGCCGCCGCCGGTCGGGCCAATCCTCGCGAGCTGGGGGGGCTCCGAGATTCTTTCCGCCGGCTCCCGGCCCTAGCCGCGGCTCTCTCGGATCTGATCAACCGATCGGGAGGGGGCAATCCGCTGACCGTGATGTCCGACGGCCTCGATCAGCTCGCCGATCTCCGCGCCGAGCTCGAGGCGGCCCTGGAAGAACGGCCGCCGGTTTCGCTGGCTGAAGGAGGAGCCATCCGAACCGGCTACGATCGAGAGCTGGACGAGGTCCGGTCGCTTCGAGACGGAGGCAAGCAGCATATCGCCGCGATTCAGCAGCGGGAACGCGAGCGAACCGGGATCCCCTCGCTCAAGGTGGGCTACAACCGGGTGTTCGGGTATTACCTCGAGGTCACCCACGCCCACTCCGCCCGGGTTCCGCCCGATTACGAACGCCGCCAGACCCTGGCCACGGCCGAACGTTACGTCACTCCGGAGCTCAAGGAATACGAAGCCAAGGTGCTCGGCGCCGAAGAACGCATGACCGAGCGCGAAGCGGAGCTCTTTGCCGCCGTCAGAGCCCGGGTCGGGGCCGCCATCGACCGGATCCAGCGGACCGCCGGGATACTGGCCCATCTCGACGTCTGGACGAGCCTGGCGGAAGTGGCGATCGCCGAGCGGTACCGGCGACCGACCGTCGACGACGGCTACGAGATGGCGCTCATCGGAAGCCGTCATCCCGTGATCGAACGATTGATGCCGCGGGAAGCCTTCATCCCCAACGACGTTCGGTTCGATGCCGCCAGCAGAGTGCAGTTGGTCACCGGTCCCAACATGGCAGGGAAATCAACCATCCTCCGCCAGATCGGATTGGTCGTCATTCTCGCCCAGATCGGGTCGTTCGTTCCGGCCGACTCCGCCACGATCGGCGTCGTCGACCGGCTGTTCACCCGGGTCGGGGCGAGCGACAACCTCGCTCGCGGTCAGTCCACCTTCATGGTCGAGATGAGCGAAACCTCGGCCATCCTGCACAATGCGACCCCCACCAGCCTGGTCTTGCTCGACGAGATCGGCCGGGGCACCTCCACCTACGATGGGGTCGCCATCGCTTGGGCGGTGACCGAGCACCTTCACGACGTCATCGGCTGCAAGACGATGTTCGCCACCCACTACCACGAGTTGATGCAACTCCCAGAGCGATTGGCCCATGCCAGGAACCTCAACGTCGCTGTGCGAGAAACCGATGACGCGGTCGTCTTCTTGCACCGGCTCGAGGCCGGCGGCACCGATCGATCATACGGAGTGCACGTGGCCCAACTTGCCGGATTGCCCGCATCGGTGGTCGACCGCGCAGCCGAGGTTCTCGGCAAGCTGGAGGGCGAGCATCGCATGGTCCCGGGCAACCCCCCGGCGTCCGACCTCGGCCAGCTCGGGCTCTTTGGTGAAGCCGCCCCCCGGCGAGCCCCACGAAGCCCCGCCCCGAATCCGGACCGGCTCCGGACCGAACTGGCGAAATGCGACCCCGATGCCATGACCCCGCTCGAGGCGTTGAACCAATTGGCGGCCCTGAAGCGCCTGGTCGACGAGAAATGACCAAGTGGTGGATGGCAGTGGCGGTAGCCGCCGCGGCGGCATGCCGAGACCAGGGCAGGACCACCCCGCTCATCGAGGGGGACCGAGACCCAACCGCCCCCCGCGGCGACGAGCCCCCGGTACCGATCGATCCGACTCCGCCCTTCGAATACCCGGCCGCGATCGCCGCACAGCGGCTGGGCGGCGCGGTCTTACTTCGGCTATTCGTCGATACGGCCGGCCGAGTCGTCCCGGAATCGACCTCCGTTCAAGAGTCGAGCGGCGTGCCCGCACTCGACACCGCGGCGATTCAGGGAGCACCTCGACTCCGCTACGCTCCAGCGCTTCGGGACGGACTGCCCGTTGCCACCGTCTTCCTCCAGCTGATAACCTTCCGAACCCAGCGGCGCGGAGGATTACCGTGACGATACCGAGAATGAAGATCACGGTGCTCACTGGCGGAACATCCTCCGAGCGCGAAGTTGCCATCGCGTCCGCCGTCCAGGTGGTGGCGGCGCTACGGAGTCGGCGGCACGCCGTGTCGGTCGTGGATACCGCCCGAGGCTTCATTCCCGAGGCTGACGAGCCCAAGCTCCTCAGCGGCTCGGTCGGATCGACACCTCCGCCCATCGAGCACCTCGTGGAGTTGGAGCGCGGGGTGCTCCTCTCGAGCCTGGCCACGCTGCCAGTCATTCGGGACGCGGAGGTCGTGTTCCTGGCCCTCCACGGCGGCCGAGGGGAGGATGGCACCCTCCAGGCAGTGCTCGACGTCCTCGGGGTACCCTACACCGGCTCGGGTGCCTTGGGCAGCGGACTGGCGATGGACAAGGACCTCTCCAAACGACTCTTTCGAGCCGCCGGGATTCCCACCGCGGACTGGCTGATGTCGCCAGCGACGGCTAAGCAGGTCGAGACCGCCATTGGCTGGCCGGCGGTCGTCAAACCGAGCAGAGAGGGATCGACGGTAGGCCTCACCTTGGTCAAATCGTCAGGGGAGTACTCGCAAGCCATCGAGCTGGCAGCCAGGTACGACTCCGAAATCATGATTGAGGCGTTCGTTCCTGGGCGGGAGTTGACTGTCGGGATCCTGGACGGGGCGCCGCTCGCCGTCGGCGAGATCTTCCCCAAGCACGAAATCTTCGATTACGAATGCAAGTATACTCCTGGCATGGCGTTGGAGGTCTTTCCCGCGGATCTTGCCCCGCCGGAGACGGCCGAAGTCCAACGGCTTGGCGTTCTGGCTCACAACGTCTTGAAACTGGGCGGGTACAGTCGGGTCGATTTCCGCCTGCCCCCCGCGGGGCCGCCGATTTGCTTGGAGGTCAACACCTTGCCCGGCCTGACCGGAACCAGCCTCCTGCCCCAGTCCGCCCAAGCGGCCGGTATCGACTTTGCTGAATTGTGCGAGCGGATTTGCCTGACCGCGAGGATTCGTAGTAAGGTTTAAGCAGACCTATGGACCGGCCAACTCACCCCCGCCTGACCCCTTGGGTGACCCGCTTGCTGATCGCGAACGGGGCCGTCCTCTTATTGCTCGAAACGGTCTTCACCGCGCCCCGATTCGCCAACGCGCTGTTGTTCGACCCAGCTCGGTTCGGCGACCGGCCTTGGACCGTGCTCACTTATTTCGCCGTCCACCGCAACCCGACCCATCTGCTGGTCACAGCCGCGATGTTGCTGCTCTTCGGCCCCGCCGTCGAGCGACGGCTCGGGTCGACTCGTTTCATTGGCTTCTACGTCTATTGCGGCATCGGGGCCGCCTTATTCGCGCTCGGGCTGAGTTCGGTCCTTCGGCTCGACCCGTTCGCGGGAGCCTCTGGCGCGGTCTACGGCATCATGTTGGCCTACGTGATGTATTGGCCCGATGCCCAGCTCTCGCTCCACCCACTGCCGATTTCGCTCACCGCGCGGTCGGTGTTCGCGGCCCTCCTGATAGCGGATGTCGCTCTCGGCCTGCTCGGCCGCACCAACATGGCCCACTTCGCCCACCTCGGTGGCGCCGCGGCCGGCTATGCGTTCATCCGCCTCCAGATGCTCACCACCCGTCGGCCCACCCCGCGGCCGAGCCTGCCGACCAGACAGCCGGTGGTGACGCCGATGCGGGTCCACGAGTCGGCCGCGCAGTTGCGACCGGCTGCGCCAGTCTCGCCGGATGCCGCACCCGAGGTTTCTGGCGACGAAGTCGACCGGCTGCTCGACAAGATCGCCCGGTCCGGCATGAACAGTTTGACGACCCAAGAACGAAAATACCTCCACGACGCGTCCGCGAAGAAACGTCGCGATCAAGTCTGATCGCGGTGACACCTTGATTTTCGATGCGGGACACTCGTATTCTGTCCCGTGCTCATCAATCTGCTCCCCGAATTCCTCGAGATCCTCGCTTCACCCAATCGCGAAGCCGCGTACCAGCGGTACCTTGATGCGCACCGAGCCGTGTTGTCCGCCTACTGGAGCAACTACGTGCTCGATCTGGACAGCCCCCATGCAGCCGAGGTGATCGCCACCGCACTTCGGGCGGATCGCAGCGACCTGAAGGCCGTTCTCCAGTCCGTCCGGGTCTCGGAGATGGTCCAGGACACCGTTGCCCGGGCAGCGGACATCCTCCAAATCGACGCCCCGACCGATGTCTATCTGATGGTTGGTGTGGGGGCCGCGAACGCTGGCGAGTTGGTCGTGGGAGGTCGCGGGGTCGCTTTCGTCTGTCTCGAGCATTTTACCGGGCGAACCAACCCCACCACCTACGGACTCGGCCTTTCGCCAGACCTGATTCCGCTCTGGGTCGCCCATGAGCTCGCGCACACGGTTCGGTACACCTCGCCCAGCAGTCGCAGCACGATGCGACGTCTCGTCGCTGAGAACGGCGGCAATTACGACTACTGGCATACGGCGAGCCGAGCACCGCTGCGCGAGCTGTTGGTCAACGAGGGGCTCGCCGTGCACGCCGCCCAGAAGATCGCTCCAGGGTTCGACCTGTCCGACTACTTCGGCTACCCCAAGCGCCAGTTCCAGCGGATGAGGGAACTCGATGCCCTCCTCCGACGAGCCGCCCACCATGACCTCGATCGGTCCGGAATCGGTCTCCGACTGAGGTTCCTCTCCGGCGGCCTCAGCCCGTCGTCACGGTTGGCCCTCGGTCGGGTCCTCCCGGAACGGTCAGGCTACTATCTCGGCTACCGAATGGCGGAGGCGCTGGTCCAAGAGATCGGGCTGGGAGCGGCCCTCCGGGCACCCGCCGAGCAATTCGAAGCCGCCGAAGACGCCGCCCGCGAGGTGAGAACCGCCTAGCAAGTCACTTGCCGACGCAAAATCGTTGGAACAGCTTCCCGAGAACCTCGTCCAAGTCCACCACCCCCAGCACCTCTTCGAGTCCGGCCACCGCTCGCTGAACCTCGTGGGCAACGAGCACCGCCTCACCGCGGGCCGCCAGCAGGCGTCTGGCGGCATCGATGCCCTCGGCCGCTCGTTCGAGGCCGAGCCGATGCCGCTCGCGGGTCAGGAGCGGTTCGGCCGAGTCGACGACCTCGGGGCTGAAGCAGCGGTCTCGTAACTGACCCCGAAGCCGATCCAGTCCCGAGCCGTTCACCACCGAGACCGAGAGTTCATCGGCCGGGCCGGCCGGGCCCAGGTCCGATTTGGTAAACACCAGGAGAGTCTCGGGCCGGTTGGCGATTTCCCGCTCCTGATCATTGAGCGGTCCCCCGGATTCGTGACAGAGAAGAACGAGGTCGGCCTGGTCGAGATATCGGTGACTCACTTCGATACCGAGCCGCTCGATCCGGTCCTCGGATGGGCGCAGGCCAGCGGTGTCGACCAGTCGAAGCGGCCACCCGTCGATCTCGAGCGGGGCCTCGACCGCGTCTCGGGTGGTACCGGGCAGTTCGGTGACGATCGCCCGCTCGATCCCTAGCAAGGCATTGAATAGCGACGACTTACCGGCGTTGGGTCGGCCGGCGAGCACCACCAATGCGCCGTGCTGGAGTCGGATTCCCGTCGCTGCCGTTCGGAGCAGCCGGCCGACCTGGGCGCCAACCTCGGTCAGGCCCTGGTCGATCTGGGCACGGCTGATCGGGCCATCGTCCTCCTCGGGAAAGTCGATGTCGTACGCCTGCATCGCCAGGAGGTCGAGAAGTGAGGCTCGGAGGGATGCGAGCCGACGGGACAATCCACCCTCCAACTGGTGGATCGCGGCTCTCCCCTGCGCGCCGCTGGTGGCATCGATGAGGTCGCCAATCGCCTCGGCCTGGATCAAGTCGAGACGCCCCGAAAGCACGGCCCGCCGGGTGAATTCGCCAGGCAAGGCAAGCCGAGCCCCCGCGCCGATCACTCTGGACAGGATCTGGTTCGGAACCAAAAGGCCGCCATGACACGAGATTTCGACCGTATCCTCGCCGGAATAGCTCGCCGGACCGGGGAAGAAGGTCACCAGAGCCGTGTCGAGCACGCCGCCGGTCGAGTCCCGGATCCGGGCGAGCGTCGCGACCCTGGGCGCGACGGTCCGGCCGGCGGGCCAGCCGAGCACTTCTCGGGCGATGGTGAAGGCGTCAGGGCCTGAAAGACGAACCACCGCCAGAGCCGATCGGCCGCTGGCGGTGGCAAGTGCGCAAATGGTGTCTGCCACTATTTCTTCGGCCGGCTCGCTGGCGGGGCGGCCGGGGCCGGTGGAGGAGGCGGGTGCTTCCGGAGTCGTTCTTTCGCGATCCACCACTGCTGCGGGATGCTCGCGATGTTCTGGACGGCGTAGTACAGGTTGAGGCCGGACGCGAAGTTGAGGAAGAGGATCAACATCATCGCCGGCATCATGTACAACATCATCTTCATCTGCGGGTTGGGCGGGAGGCCGATCTGGCCGATCTTGGTCACCCCATACATCGACAGTGCCATGAGCACCGGGATGACGAAGATCGGGTCCGGGCGCGACAGATCCGGGATCCAGAGGAAGGACTGGCCCCGCAGCTCGATCGAGTTCTGGAACACGAAGAACAGGGCGATCATGATCGGCCACGGCAGGAGCAGCGGCCAGCAGCCACTGAATGGGTTGACCTTGTTCTCCTTATAGAGCTTGAACATCTCTTGCTGCAAGCGCTGGGGCTCGTTCTGGTAGCGATCCTGGATTTCCTTGAGCTGGGGTTGGATCGCCTGCATCGCCATGCTGGCACGCATCGCCTTCTGATTGAGCGGCCAGAGCACTATTCGGATCAAGATGCCGAAGATGACCAACCCGAGTCCGTAGGCGATCCCCGCCTTCTCATGAAACGCCACCAGCAACCACCGCGCCCCGACGGCCACCGGACGAATTACCGGCTGGAGCCACGCCCACCCGTATGGGTTGGTGTCGTCGAAACCGTAGCCGATCGCGCGAAGCCTCGGATACTCCATCGGCCCGACGTAAAGCGAATAGCGGAATCGGCCGTCCGCCCCGATGTTGAGGCTCGCCTGCAAATCCGCGGCTTCCGGCGTCCGGTGGATTCGGTCGTTCGACACCATCTGGACGCCACCGATTCGGCCCCCCTGGCCGGGCCCACTGTCGGCGGCGATCAGCGCCGTCACGAAGTACTTCGACTTGACCGCCACCCACTGGAACGGACCGCTCAAAACCACAGGAACGCCCGGATCCAGGGCCGAGAAGGAATGGAGTTCGGATCGCTGGGCCCGGGTCACCACCGCCAGTTCCCGGGCATGCTCGACGCTGTCGGATTCGGTATTGCGAGGCCCCGGCCCGAGGCCGACCAGGAGCGTTGCGCCGGTCGGGCCGACCCCCCGCACGGTACCGCTCACTTCGATCCGGTAGTCGCGAGGAACGAAGGTGTACTCGATGTCGACGCCGACGAGCGAATCCCGCCGCGCCGTGAAGCTGATCGTTCGACCCTCGGGCTCGTCGGCCGTCAGCTCGAGCCGAAGGGTAGCCGGTTGGAAATCGAGGGATCCGAAGGACAGGGTGTCCCCGCCCCGCAGCAGCGACAACCGGAGCAAGTCGCTCTCGGACGCAATGATCTGCGCCGAGCGATCCCGTTCGTTGGGGCGCATCGACCGAAAGCCGAGAAAATCGGCCTCCAGCAGCCGGCCGCCGCGGGTGGAGAACGAATAGCGGTACAGAGGCGAACTGACCGTCACGGTATCTTCCGCCACCGGGGCGCCGCTGTCGATTCGGATCTGACCGATCGCCGGCGGCGCCGCCGGCGGCTGCGCCGAGGAGACCGCGGTTGGAGGGGCCGGCGGGGTCGCCGCGGGACGGGGGGCCGGTCGCTTGATGAACAGTGGTGGCACCACGAACACCACCATCATCAGCACGATGGCCAGAACGAATCGACGATCCATAACGTGGGGGTGCCGAGTCTATCCGAAAGAGTTAGGGAACCGGATCGTAGCCGCCAGGGTGCCATGGATGGCACTTGGCGAGTCGCACGAAGCCAAGCCAGCATCCTCGCACAAACCCGTAGCGATCGATCGCCTCGAGGGTGTACTGCGAGCAACTCGGACTGAACCGGCATCGCGGCGGAAACGCCGGCGAAATGTACCGCTGGTATCCACGAATCAACCCCATCCCGGCCGCACGCGGCCACTGCAGCCATCTCATCGCTCCGGCCGCCGCCCGAGCCCCTGGGTCCATTCGCGCAGCGCCGTCGCGAGATCTGCCGATTTCGACCGGTAGCTCTCCCGGTGCGCCCGGAGAATCACGTCGACGCTCCCCACCTGCTGTTGTCCGCTCCGCCGCCACAGCTCTTTCAAACGCCGCCGCAAACGATTACGGGCCACCGCGCTGGACTGGAACTTCGGAACGACCAAGCCCAGTCTTGGGTGACCCGCGTCATTCGCCAGCCAGAAGATGTCGAAACTCGCCGTCCGGTACCTCCGACCCTCCGCCAGGATCCGCCGATAATCGGCGCTATCGACGACGCGGCGGGATCGGGGTAGCCGCTCCGACGTCAGCGACCCCCGTGTTTGTTCGGGGTCCGCAGGGTTAGTTGCTTGCGGCCCTTCTTCCGACGCCGAGCAAGAGTCTGCCGGCCCCACTTGGTCGCCATTCGCGCCCGAAAGCCGTGTTTGTTGACCCGCTTGCGGTTACGCGGGCGATATGTGGGCTGCATCCTGGTTCCCTTAGGCCATCAGTTAGCCCGAGAAGCTAGCCTCTGGACCCGATTCCGGTCAAGGTTGACTTTTCCACACGCGGACCGTAAAATCGTCGCCCCTTCGCGGTACCCCTTCGGATTCATTGAGGCGAAATGCAGGTGTCCCCGAAAGACGCGTGGAAGCGAATCCTCGAAGAGGCCCGCCGAGAGATCCCTGAGCAGGCCGTAACGACTTGGCTCTCGCCGGCCGAGCCGCTCGCCCTGGACGATACCACCCTCGTGCTCGGGGTCCCCGACGAGTTCGCTGTGAAGTGGAATGAGGCCAAACACGCCGAGCTGCTGTCCCGGCTTGCCAATCAGGTACTCGGGAGGCCGGTTGAGGTTGCCTTCCGCGTCCCGGAGGACCGCCTTCAGCGGCCGCAGATCGACTTCTTTGTCGCGCCGCCGCCCGAGCAGCCTGCCCCGGCCGGCCCGATCCGTGTTACCCCGTCCCCCCTACCCCTCAACGAGCGGTACACCTTCGATTCTTTCGTCGTCGGGAAGTCCAACGAGCTGGGAGCGGCCGCGGCGTACGCCGTCGCCGAGGCCCCGGGCAAGACCTACAACCCGCTTTTCATCTACGGTGGGACTGGGCTCGGCAAAACCCACCTGATGCAGGCTATCGCCCACGCCGTGCTTCGGAAAAACCCCGCGACCCGCGTGGTCTACGTCGGGGCCGAGCATTTCATCAACGAGGTGATCGAGGGCATCCACGGCCGGACGATGCCGGACCTCCGGCGTCGCTACCGGAGCGAAGTCGACCTCTTCTTGGTCGATGACGTCCACTTCCTCGAGGGCAAGGAAGCAACCCAAGAGGAGTTCTTCCATACCTTCAATACCCTGTACGAGGCCGGTCGCCAGATCGTCCTGACGTCCGACCGGCCGCCAAAAGAGATGCCTGGCCTGGAAGACCGCCTGGTCAGTCGGTTCGGCTGGGGCATGGTCGCCGACGTTGGCATGCCGGACCTCGAGCACCGGATCGCCATCCTCCGTAAGAAGCAGGAGCAAGATCACCTCGAGACGACGATCCCCGACGACGTGCTCCACTTCATCGCGGAACACGTCTATTCGAATGTTCGGGAACTCGAAGGGTCGATCATCAAACTCCTCCTCTACGCCTCGCTGCGCCATCGCGAGGTGTCGGTGGACCTAGCCCGCGAGGCCCTCGCCGACCGAATTCGACCCAGTCAGCCAGCGCCTGGCGACCGTCCCCAGGCTCTGCCATCCATCGACAGGGTGCAAGACGTGGTAGCCCGGCGCTGGGGTGTGACACCCGATGGCCTGCGGTCGAAGGCTCGAATCAAGAGCCTCACCGTTCCTCGCCAGATCGCCATGTACTTGGCTCGCGAGGTGCTCAACATGCAGCTCGTCGAGATTGGACAGGCTTTTGGCGGCCGCGACCATTCCACAGTGATCCACAGCGTGGATAAGGTTCAACGACAGTTGGCTCGCGACCGGTCGTTTCGCGAACGCGTCGATTCGGCACGTTCGGAGTTGATCGCCACATGAAATGTGGATCGCACTGTGGGCGATGTGGAGCCTTCGAGGAGAATCGGTCGATTCGCGCCGATCTTCCCCACTGTGAACATGGGGTGAGGACGTGACCAGGGCAGCAAGCGGCTGAATCGACTGTGGTTACTGCATCCGTCCACAACGGCCGCCCTCTACGACGACGACTAGTTATTATATCAGTTGGTTACTAAAAGAAACCCGTGGTGATAAACTCGGGTGGGAATACTGGAGCAGACCCAATGAAGTTCACGATAACGCGAGAAAAGCTGCACGAAGGCCTCGGAGCCGTGGCGGCCAGCATTCCAACCAAGACCACGTTGCCGGTGCTTTCCAACATTCTCGTCGAAGCAACCAAGGACGGGCTCCGGCTTTCGGGAACCGACCTCGATCTTTCCGTCAGCACGATCATCCCGGCTCAGGTCGATCAAGAGGGGGCGACCACCCTCCCGGCCCGAAAACTGACCGAGATCGTCCGGGAGCTTCCGAGCGCGAGTATTCGGGTGACTGGTTCCGGCGAGCAGCGAGTTCAGATCGACTGCGGTCGGTCCCGATTCAAGCTCCTCGGACTCTCCCGGGACGAGTTTCCAGCCTTCCCCGCGGTGAAGTTCGATGGCGGATGGAAGATCGCCGCGAAAGACTTGCAGAAGCTCATCGGCCATGTCGCCTTCGCGGCCAGCACCGAGGAAAGCCGGCCCATTCTCAACGGGGTGCTTTGGGAATTGCGGTCGGATCGGATGCGGATGGTTGCTACCAATGGGCACCGGTTGGCCAGAATGGACGTCCCGATCAAGGGTACCGGAGGCCAAGCGGATCTCATCGTGCCCCCGAAGGGGCTCGAGCAGATTCGTCGACTCTTCGGTCCAGAAGAAGAGATCGAGATTGCCAAGAGCGACAACCACCTCGGCTTTCGATCGGCCGGAACCCAGGTGTTCACCCGGCTCATCGAGGGCCCCTACCCCAACTATGAGCAAGTCATTCCGCGGGAGAACGACAAGATCATGACGGCGGACCGGGCGGCCTTCGCGGCGGCCTTGCGCCGGATGAGTATCGTCGCGAGCGACCAAACCCACCGAATCCGCTTGGCCTTCTCCAGCGGGGCATGCAAGCTCTCGGTGACCACACCGGATCTCGGGGAAGCCCAAGAGGAACTCACGGTCTCGTATGAGGGCGACCCACTCGAGATCGGTTTCAACGCCGCCTACTTGCTCGAGATCCTGAAGTACCTCCCGACTGACGAAGTCCGGATGAGCTTCAAGGCTCCGGAGCGGGCGACGACCTGCGAGCCGGTTGGCTGGGACGATCCCGCGAGCTACCTCACCCTGGTGATGCCACTGCGCCTGCTCGACTAACGGTTGGCCGCGGAATCGTCCGGGATTTCCTTTTGATCGCCAAAGGCATCGGCCGGGATCTCGATCAGCTCGCCTCGCATTCGTCGTAACACCAGTTGCTGCCTCCAGCGCATCCGCCCGGGTCGGTAGGCTGGGTTCGACCGAAGCGGGAACGGAAGGGTCCCGGCGAGGGCGGCTGCCTGTTCGACCGTCAGCTGGGCAGCGGGCCGGCGGAAATAGTGCTGGGCGGCGGCCTCGATTCCCCAGATTTCGGGCCCAAACTCGACCACGTTGAGGTAGAGTTCGAGGAGGCGGGTCTTGTCCATCGCCCACTCCAGCCGGTAGGCTGTCATCGCCTCCTTCGCCTTCCGAAGCGGGTTACGCGAGGGGGAGAGGTAGAGGTTCTTGGCCAGTTGCTGGGTGATGGTGCTTGCTCCGCGGACTTGGTCGCGACGCTCCCAGGTGCGCCCAAGCACTCGCCACAACTCGGCCCGGTCTCGTGGGTCGCTCCACTCGAACCCGACCCGCCGATAGCCCAGGGCCGTTCGGATCGCGGTCAAGTCGACCCCGCCGTGCTCGAAGAACCGATGATCCTCGGCGATCAGAACCGCGGTAGGGACGGCGCGGGCAACGGCGCCGAGCGGAACCGGGCGGTACAACCGGGGCAACTCATCGGCCACAACATCGCGGCGACGTTGAACGTGGCGGACCAGGCTATCGGCCTGCCGATCGCGCATGGCCATGAACGCCGTCTCTCGGGGCCAGAACCATCGGTACCACAGAGGCGGCGGCCAGACCGCGAACATCCAAAGCCAGAACAAACCGGCGAACGCAACCAGGCCGAGCAGGATGGTCCTGATCGGCCGTCGGCGTGAACTAACGGTTGGACGTGGCTCTGGACCGGGGACCGCCGCTGGCGAGTTAGCGGGCAACTGGCGTCCTGTGTCCCTGGTCCGTCTACTTGAGAACGGTCACCTTGGTGGTAGATACCGAGGTCAGGGGAATGGCATCGGGAACGACCGCCGCCCGAATCTTGCCATTCATCGTCGTCTTGCTCTCCCCGCCCAGGTAGGTGCCATCCGACCCGAGGTAGAACGCCTCGGTCCCGCTGCTGGTCGTTTCCAACTCCATCGTTCCGGCCATCGGGTTCTCGAGCGTGCCTGCCGCGCTGGCGGTCCCGGCGGCATCCAGGCGGACGGCAGTCTCGCCACTCCAGGTCGACGCGCCGCCAAGGGTGAAGTTGGTGACCCGGGTCGTCTTCATCGCTCGGTTGGGCGTCTTGGTGTCGACGGTGGCAGTGTCGGTCCAGGTATCGCCGGCCTTGGCCCCTGGGCGCATCACCGGGAAAAACCGCGCGAACATCGACCGGAATTCACCGACGATTTCATTCGCGTCGGTCGACGCCGCGGTCATCGTGGCCCGGCCCCACGAGTCGAGAAACCCATGGATCCAGGCTCCCTTGGCTCCCGCGAGCGCCGAAGCCATGTCGGGCGCGGGAACGTCGCTCGTTACCGAGTCGATGACGACGTGCATGACTCTCCCACCGGCGGAATCGGTCAGCGTCACCGACACCAAAGCGATCTGGTTCATCGTCACCTCCTGCTTGGGGCCGCCGGCCCCCGTCAGGTCGACGACCTGTTCGTTCTTCGTTTCGATCTTGTAGCGAATCGTCCGCGGTGCCGCAGGCTCGAGCCCGAGGATGCCAACGAGTGGAACGAATCCCAATGCCAGGCGAATCATCTCGAGAACCCCTTTCTGGGTGCAACGAAGGAATGGCTGCAAAACAGCCCCCTCTTTCGCGGAGACCGCGTCGAGGGGGCTGCCGGGGTCGAGCCGTAAGCCGAGTTCTGTTCGGACCGCCGAGGCGGCCCGCATCGGTCATCTCTCTGGGATGATCGTCGCCGATCACCTCGAGCGGCCTACCCGCGACTCCCGGCGGCTCATCGCCACCCGTGGTGTGGGTCACACCTCGTCGCTGCTTGGCCTTGCTCCGACTGGGGGTTGCCGTGCCACACCCGTTGCCGGGTGCGCGGTGGGCTCTTACCCCACCGTTTCACCCTTACCGGGCCACGAGGGCCCGGCGGTTTGTTTTCTGTGGCCCTATCCGTCGCCTTGCGGCGCCCAGGCGTTACCTGGCAGTCTACCCTGTGGAGCTCGGACTTTCCTCGGGGGGGATACCCCCGCGACCAATCCACTCGGCCCCGAGCGGGAAAGGTAACCTGGGTCAGCCCCCTTCGCCGACCCCCGTTACCCTGGCCAGGCCTCGCTGAGCCTGCTGGAGGAACGGCCGCAATTCGGGGTCGCCCGCCTGCCATTGGCCAAGCACCGCCCGATACTCGGTGGCGGCGTCCGCGACTCGGCCCAGCTGCTCGAGCGCCTGGCCGCGCAGAAGGCGGACTCGGGGCAAGAGGATCCAGCGGGCATCGAAACCCCGGGTCCCAAAGGTGCCGGGGTCGAACTCTTCCAGGGTCTCGACGACCTCGCGGTAGTCGCCCAGCGCGAAATAGGCTTCGGCGACGATCGGTCGCTTGTCGCCAGGGAACAGCCACTCGGCGTGGGCGGAGTCGTGTTTCGCACCGCCTTGATCCAGCAGTAGCCGCGCCCCGGTCGAGTCGCCTTCCCTGGCGGCGATCAAGGCTCGCAGAACGGCGGGACTCCGCTTCCGGGTCAGCCGTTCGAGCTCGCGCAGTGGGCGTTGGTCTTCGGACGGGCCGAGCAACAGTCCGACGGCGGTGGACCCGATGACTTCCGGGGCTCTCAGCCGTTCCTTTTCCGTTCCAGCGGCAACGATCGCGAGGCCTCGGTCCCAAACCTTCCGCAGTTGGTCGTGACGGGTCCCACTGGCGCTCAGGAGGGCACCAAGGCGGGCCAATTCCCAGAGATCGTCGGCCCGTCTCTTCTCCGCCGAATCCCGGGCTTCCGGGCGCTCGTTGAAGAGACGCCGACCAAGCAGGATGACCTGCTCGGCGCCTTCCACGTCGCCGAGATAACCGAGGGCGTCGGCGCCAGTCAGAACCTCGTAGATCGGGTCGGGAGCAAAATCCAGCTCGCGGAACACCCTGGGTCGCACCCGGGGCAGCACGCTTCGCACCGTCTGGGCCGAACCTTCGATGTCGCCCCCGACAAACTGAGCTCGGGCGTCGAGGAACCCAAAGAACGGCTGCACCGAATCCGGAAAGAGCCCCCGCAATTGACTCACCGTCTGCCGGGCCTCGCTCACTCGACCACCGGCCAGCAATGCCTTGTACAGGTGATAGTAGGCTCGAGGCGTGTTGGGTTGACGCCTGGTCCAGGCCCGGGCGAGTTCGACCGCTTGCCTCTGCGCGATGCGGCGGTTCTCCCGCTCCAGGGAACTATCGGGCTCGGTGGCTCCCCCTCGAGCGGTGACCAGCGTGTCGCCGGCAACGAGACGAAGCCAGCCATCGCGCTGCCCGGCGTCCGTCAGAAGAGCGCCAACGTGCTCGTAGGCCAGCGCGAATCCGGAGTCGAGGCCAATGACCCTGCTAAAGCCACGAAGCGACTGATTGAGGAGGTTCGTTTCCCCCCGGGCATACCCGGAGTGGAAGGCGGCATCCGCCCAGCCGTACCAAGCCTCGACGTCGTTGGAGTCCTTGGCAACCAACTGGGCGTAGAGCGACAACCCCCGCTCGTAGTCCCCTCCAGGAAGGATTGGTACCCCTCGATCAGTTGCCGCTCCCGGGCGGGGAGCCGCTCGGAACTCAGGGCGGCCCGCCGGATCGCGCTCGAACCGATGGTATCAATCGGGCTGATCCAGCCCCGGGTGACCGCGAGCTTGTAGTTCGCCAGCGCGAAACCAGGGTCTCGACGAACCGCCGCCTCCAGCGCCGCGCTCGCTTCCGAAAGCCGCCAGTGGTTGAGGGCGTCCACCCCTCGGAGGTAATCACGATAGGCTTCCAACGACGTCGTGGTGGCCGAGGCAAGTGTGGTTCGGGATTCGGCCGGAGCGCCGGTCAGTTCGAGCAGACGGGTGGCGAGGTCGTCGAACACCGGCCGAACGTCCCCACTCGCGGTACCCCGCACCTCGATCAGGTCCAGTCGTCGACCGGTTGCCACGTCGTAGCGCCGCGCCGTTACCCTCAAGCTGTCGCCAACTTGGTTGAACTCGCCGAGCACCACGGTCCAGGCTCGACTGCGCCGGGCCATTCGGCGGGCCTCCGCGAGCCCGATCGGTTGCTCCGGGTCGCTCCGCTCGCCAACCAGATCGTGGACCCGTTCCTGGTCGACGACCGTCAGATCCTGCCACTGGGACAGCGCCAGCGACAGCATGTTGACGCTCCCCTCCCTCAGCCACTCGTATTGGGGGTCGTTGCGGAGGTTGTCGAACGGCAGTACCAGGAGCGAGAGCCCGGGATCCGTGCCGGGAGGCGGGCCGGTTGGCCGGAAGAGAGCGACGACCAGCGCGACCGCGGCCACGCCGGCCGCGATGGCCACCGCCACGCCGCTTCGTTGCCGTCGGGTCCGGGCCCGGGAGAAGCGGACCATCGCGGGGACGCCGCCACCGAGGGCGGCTCGAAAGGCGGCCCCGGTCTGCCACCGGTGATCGGGCACCTTCTCCAACAGGGTCATCACCGCGTCGGAAATCGGCGGCGCCAGGTCGGGCACGAGTTCCCCGACTGGGGTGGGTGCGTCGAGGATCTGCTTCGAGATCACCGCCCGCTGCGAGCCGACGAACGGAGGTCGTCCGGTGAGCATCTCGTAGGAAACCACCCCGAGCGAATACAGGTCGCTTCGGCCATCGATGACCTCGCCGGCGGCCTGTTCCGGGCTCATGTAGGCCGGGGTGCCCATCACCGCTCCGGGCCCGGTTCGGTTCGAGTCGGCCTCGCTGAGCCGAGCGATCCCGAAGTCGGCCAAGAGCGCCCGGGGCCGTTCGGCGGATCCCTCGAGGAGGATGTTCTCGGGCTTCAGATCGCGGTGGATGATCCCGGCGGCGCGAGCGGCATCGAGCGCCGAGGCAATCTCCCCGGCGATGGCCATCGCCAGATCGGCCGTTAGGCGGCCCTCGCGGGTCAGGCACGCTCGGAGGGTCTCCCCGGCGTGATAGTCCATCACGAAATAGAACAACCCGTTGACTTCGCCGCCGGCATGGACGGCGACGATGTTCGGATGGCGGAGCTTGGCGATGGCGCGAGCTTCCGAAAGGAAGCGCTCGGCCACCGTCGGGTTGGAGCCGAGTTCGGGCTGAATGACTTTGATCGCGACGGGTCGGTCGAGCGTCAGGTCGTGGGCGAGGTAGACGACCCCCATGCCACCGCGCCCGAGTTCGGGTTCGATCCGGTACTGCCCACCCAGCGCCTGGGCCAGGGGTCCGAACTCGTCCGCTGCACCGGTCATTGGGCCACCCGTCCGAATACCCGCCAGAATTCAAGATACACCGCCTCGGCCAGCGGGATTCCCAGGCCTAGCAGCCGGTGCCTCGTAGCGAAAACGATGCGCCGGGCGTGGGCATCGTCGCCAGAATGGTCCGACGAACCGACGTTTGGGACTTCGGGGTAGGTTGATGGTCGGTTGAGGTGACGGCGCCACTGTTGACCCGGTTCCCTGCCCCAAAGGCCCCGATGCCCGAGTTCCCGCGGTTGACCATTGCGGCGGTGGTCGCGCCGGCGGAACGTCCCCACCTCGACGCCGCGGCCGCCGGGTGCTTTTCGATCGTTCACCGGCAGTCTCTTCCCGAGGCGGCGCGAAGCGTCCGGGAGCAGCCGGTCGACGCGGTGGTCTTTTCGGTCGACCATTGCCGTGGTCCCCAGGTGGCGTACGTCGACGACTTCATTCGTCGATATCCGGACGTACCGACGTTCGCGTTGGTTACGCGGGCCGAGCCGGAAACCTCCGAGGCGTTGCTGCGGCTCGGAGCCAGCGGCGTCCGCCACGTGGTCGACGTCACCGGACCCCGGGGTTGGCAACGGCTTCGGCAGGTGCTCGCCGAGCCCGCTTCGCGACCGGCGGCCAGGATCCTGGCTCGATTCCTCGATGCCCTGCCCGAGCTGGTGCCCAGCACCCGGATGTTCCTCGAGCTGGTCGTTCGAATGGCCCCCTCCGTACCGGTCGCACGCCGGTTGGCCCGTCACACCCGGTTGCGGCCGAGCACCCTGATGTCCCGGTTCGCCCGAGCTGGCCTGCCCTCACTCAAGACTTACGTCGCTGCGATCCGCCTTCTATACGCCGCTCAATACTTCGAGACGGAGGGCCTTTCCGTCGGCGACGTCGCCTACCGCCTGGAATGCTCCTCCCCGCAGAGCTTTGGGAGGCACCTGCGGGCCATGCTGGGTATCACGGCGGGCGAGTTCCGGCGCCGCTACTCCTTCGACGCCGCAGCCACCCGGTTCGTTGCGCTGCTGTTTGAGCCCTACCGGGAGAATTGGCGACTGTTCAAGCCGCTGGAGGGAGCCTTCAGGGACGGAACGGCGCTGAAACCCCTACGGCGCCGGGTGAAGGCCAAGCGCTGAGGTAGTTGTTATAAATACTACTTTGATTCCGAGGTCGGCAATTCGCGCTGCCCCGCCCTGCTCGCGATCGACTACCGCCAAGACGCCCAACACCTCCCCTCCCTCGTTTCGGATCGCCTCGATCGCTTGGACGGTCGAGCCGCCAGTCGTCACAACGTCTTCGACGACGACCACTTTGGACCCCGGATCGAAGTTGCCCTCCACCCGGCGTTTGGTGCCGTGTTCCTTGGCGGCCTTTCGGACGCTGAACGCCTGGATGACTGGGGGGGCGTCCAGGCTGGCCCGCGCAATTGCGTAGGCGACCGGGTCGGCGCCCATAGTGAGTCCGCCGACGGCCTCAGGCGCCCAGCCGGCCTGACGAATGGCTGCCAGGCCGAGTCGTCCGATGACTGCCTGACCCTCGGCCGACATGGTGGTTTTGCGGGCATCGATGTAGTAGCGGGATTTCTGGCCGGACGCGAGAACGAAGTCTCCGAAGCGAACCGAGCGGGCCAGAAGGAGGGTATTGAGTGCGGCCTGGTCGCTCACTCTTTGCCGCGGCGAAAAAGCGACGAGAGGAAGCCGCTCTTCTCCTTGGTGGGCTGACCGGCTGCGCATTGGCCAAAGGCCGTGGCGAAGTCGCCGACGGTCTTCCACCTCTTGTCGAGGTCGCGTTCCAGCCCCTTCATTACCACCGCCTCGAGCTCGGGGTTCATCTTGATACCCTTGGCGGCCTGGCCGATCGGAATCGGTGGTTTGCTGAGTAGTTGCTGGAACAACTCTCTCGGATTCTTCCCGGGATATGGGAGTTGCCCGGTCAGCAGGTGATACGCGATTGTGGCGAGGCTGTAGACGTCGGCTTGCTCCTTGACGAGCTCGCCGCTCAAGGCCTCGGGGGCGACATACTGGAGTGTCCCGACGAAGAACCCGGCCCGGGTCAGGCGCTGGGCCGGGTCGTCCTCGGCGTCACGGGCAATGCCGAAGTCGAGGAGTCGTGCTGTCTGGGTTGCCGGGTCATACATGATGTTTGCCGGCTTGAGATCTCGATGGATGATGCCGGCACCGTGAGCCACGCCGAGGGCCGCGCCCAATTGGCTGACGATCTTGCCAACCAAGTCAGGGGCCAAGGGCCCCGCCGCTGTCAGGAAGCTGGCGAGTGGTTCTCCGGCGGCCCACTCCAAGGCGAGGTAATACATCCCCTCGGCCTCTCCGAACTCGTAGGTGCGAACGATGTTCGGGTGATTCAGCCGGGCGCCGAACTCTGCTTCTCGGAGGAACCGCTTGACCACGACCGGATCCTGCGCCATTCGACCCCGGAGGATTTTCACGGCGGCAACGCCCTTGTCGGGATGCTGGGCGCGATACACCGTCGCGGTTCCGCCTTCGCCTACGTGGGCGAGCAGCTTGTACCCGGCCACGGTGCGACCGACGAGATTATCTTGGCTCATGGGGATCAAATGAAGCTATACCGCGGCTCGGGCACCAGCAAGAGACGCGGAGCGGCGTTCCCTCGTTCGACGAAGGACCATCTCATGGATGCAATGAAGCGATCGAGTCTCGCCAGTTGGATTCTGGCGCTCGGGCTCGTGGCGGGTTGTGGCGGTGCCCGCGGCAACCCCGGCGGTCCCCCGGGAACCGTGACCGATCAGACGCTCACCGAGCTGTTCAATCTCCAGGCCGTCTACCAGCGGCTTGGCCGACTCGCCGGGATCGGCCCGATTCCGTTCGTGGGCAACGTCGCGCTGCTCGCCGGGCGCGGCGACTCCACCCTGCTCCACCTGGGCTTGTCGCTCGAGAATCGGTCGCTGTCGTTTCAGCGCGATGGCGGGACCTTCGCCGCCCGGTATCGGGTCGACGTCAGTCTCCAACGACAGGGTGCCACGCCGGTCCAGAGCTCGACCACCAACCTGGTCCGAGTGGGGTCGTTCCAAGAAGCGCAGCGAGGGGAAGAGTCGATCTTCTTCCACCAAGGCTTCCTCCTGGTACCCGGGACGTACAGCCTAACGGTCGTCGTCGCCGATTTGGCCGCCAACGCCGCCAGCCGCGTCGAGCGTACGGTCGACGTGCCGTCGTTCGGGCCCGGTTCGCTCTCGGTTCCGGCAATGGTCTACGAGGTCCGCTCGCGAACCGCCGCCGCCGAGTCGCTCCATGCGATCCTCAACCCCAGGGGCACCGTGGCGCACGGTGGCGGCGATACCCTCTACCTCTACGTCGAGGGTTATCGGTATCCCGGGCCAACCAGACTCCCGGTGGAAGTCCGTGACGAGCAGGACAGCGTCGTGTATCGAGGTCAAGTTGAATTCGCGGGGGGCAGGGCAGTGGAGGGTCGGATCGTCAGGGTGGCGTCCGACGCGCCGCCGCTGGGCGAGTTGACCATCTCCATCGGGGAGGGCACATCGGCTCGCCGAACCAAGGCGCTGGTCTCGTTCGCGCGCGGATGGGTGGTCACCAACTATGAGAACCTCCTGAGCCTGTTGCGTTTCTTCCCCTACGAGCCGGGGCTGCTGGGCCAACTCCGAGGGGCGCGAGCCTCCGATCGAGCGAGATTGTGGCGCCAATTCTGGGAATTGACCGACCCGATGCCGGAGACACCGGAGAACGAGGCGCTCGATCGGTACTTCACCCGGATTGCGATCGCCAACGAGCGGTTCCGCGATGAGGCTGGGGAAGGATGGCGCACCGATCGAGGCGAGGTCTTCATCACCCTCGGCGAACCCGATCAGGTCTACGAGACGCCTCCGTCGTCGGACCGGCGGCAGTATCGCTGGATCTACAACGAATACCGGGTGGTGCTCGACTTCGAGGGGACGCTCGGATTCTCCCGGATCAGGCTGACGCCGAGTTCGCGATCCGAGTTCGCTCGCGCCCGCTCGCTCGTGGGGCGGGACGTCCGGCGCCAGCGCTAGACCAGCCTGGCATCAACTGGCCGCTCGGCGACCGAGAGCGGGGCGGGGGCGAGCCGGAGTGGCACGCCCCCGCTTAGTTTCCCCTGATGGCGCATAGTCCCCCTCAGCTGTTCTTGATCGACGGCCACGCCCTCATCTATCGAGCGTTCTTCGCCCTGATCAGCCGGCCGCTGCGGACATCCCGGGGAGAGAACACATCGGCGGCTTGGGGCGTGATCAACTTCCTCCTGCGCCTGGATACCAAATACCAGCCAGACTACCTGGTCTGGGTTCTCGATAAGGGCGACTCGTTCCGGACCGCTCTGTATCCCGACTACAAGTCGACTCGCCAGAAGCTCGATGCCGAGCTGCAGCAGGACTTCGACCTCGCCCTGGCCCAAGTGAACGAGCTGCTCACCGCTCTGCGAGTGCCGGTGTTGGCGGTCGAGGGCTACGAGGCGGACGACGTCATCGGGACACTGTCTCGCCAAGCGGTCGAACAGGGAACCCAGGTGGTGATCGTCTCGGGCGACAAGGACTTCTACCAACTGATCGCGCCGCGGGTCGCACTGCTCAATCCGGGCCGGGGCGGCCCCGCCCAAGTGGACGAGCAGTGGGTCGACCTGAGCAACGCGACCGAACGGCTCGGTGTTCCGCCTGAGCGGGTGGTCGACTACCTGGCCTTGGTCGGCGACTCGTCAGACAATGTCCCGGGCGTTCGCGGGGTCGGCGAGAAAACGGCGATTCAGCTCATCGCCGATTTCGGCGGCCTCGATTCCATTCTTGCTCATCGCGACCAAGTGAAGGCCAAACGGGCCCGGGAGAGCCTGGCGACAGACGCGGAGAACGCCAAGCTGTCCCGCAACCTGGTCACCATTCGGGACGACGTCCCGCTCGAGTTCGACCTGACGGCCGCGGCGCGGGCGCGACCTGACGTGGAGGCGCTCCGACGGGTGCTGACTCGTCTCGAATTCCACACTCTCATCGCCAAGCTCGATCTGGCGGCCGAAGCGCCGCCCGCGACCGGGCCGTCGCCGTCCGGAAGCCCGCCATCGGTTGCCGCCGTCGAAGGGACCGACTCGCTTCTGGCGGTCATCGACAGCTGCCGTCGGGCCCCGATGGTGGCGATCCGTACCGTATCCCTGGGCGCCGATTCGCGGCTGCCGCAGTTGCTCGGTGTCGGCCTCGCCGTCCCTGGACAGGCCTGGTACCTGCCGATCGGGCACCGGCCGGCGGACGGTGAGTTGGCCGCGCCACCCCCGGTTGCCAATCTTCCAGCCCTTGGCGACCCGGCGATGTCGCCGCTTCGAGAACTGCTCGCCGATTCGGGCGTGGCGAAAGCTTGCCACAACGCCAAGCAGGATTGGCTCCGCCTCAGAGCATTGGGAATCGAGCTGGCCGGGCTCAGGTTCGACACCATGCTGGCGAGCTTCGTCCTCGACCCAGGCAAACGGTCGCACGATCTCGATGTCTTGGCCCTCGATCACCTGGGGCGACAAATCCCGAACCTGCCGGCCACCGGGGCCGGCCAGGACCCCGCCACGGTGGCGATATCGGCCGCGGCCGCCAGCCATGGGGGCGCCGCCGAGACGATCTTGGCGCTTGCCGATCACCTGAGTTGCCGACTCGACGAGACTTCGTTGCGACCGCTCTTCGAAGGGGTCGAGCTGCCGCTGGTCGAAGTCTTGGTCGACATGGAATGGACCGGGATTGCGATCGACCAAAGCGTGTTTCAACGCCTCTCACAAGAACTCACCGCGGACCTGGTGCGGCTGGAGCGCGAGTTGGCCGCCGGGGCAGGGGGAGCGATCAACCTCAACAGCCCCAAGCAGCTGGCCACCATTCTTTTCGATCGGCTCGGCCTCCCGGTGCTCAAACGGACGAAAACCGGGCCGTCGACGGATGCGGACGTGCTGGAACAGCTCGCGGAGATGGGCCACGCCGTACCGAAACTCCTCCTCGAGTACCGGGAGCTCCAAAAACTCAAGAGCACCTACGTCGACGTGCTGCCGGGCCGGGTGTCCAAAGTGACCGGCCGAATCCACACGACCTTCAACCAGACCGGCGCCGCCACCGGCCGGCTGTCCTCGTCTGATCCGAATCTCCAGAACATTCCGGTTCGCACGCCGCGCGGCGAGGCCATCCGGCGCGGCTTCGTGCCCGCCTCGGGCTGGAAGTTCGTTGTCGCCGACTACTCGCAGATCGAGTTACGGTTGATGGCCCATCTCTCCGGCGATCCGGCCTTCGTCGCGGCGTTTCGGGAGGGGGGGGACATCCACCGCCAAACGGCGGCCATCATCTTCGGGGTCCCCCCGGAAGCGGTCACCGGCCAGATGCGAGCCCAAGCGAAGACCATCAACTTCGGTACCATCTACGGTCAGGGGCCGTTTGCCTTGAGCAAGCAGCTTGGAATCTCGCTCGACGAGGCCAAGCGCTTCATCGCCGAGTACTTTCAGCGATTCGCGGGGGTCCGCAGCTATCTCGACCGCCAGGTCGAGATCGCACGAGCACAGGGGTATGTCGAGACCCTCTTCCACCGACGGCGCTACATTCCCGAGATCAAGGACAAGAACTTCAATACCAGGGCCTTCGGTGAGCGTCTGAGCCAGAACTCCCCGCTTCAGGGCTCCGCGGCCGACCTCATCAAGCTCGCCATGATCCGGCTTCATCAAGCGTTCGAGGTCGAGGCCTTGCGGGCCCGGCTGCTGCTCCAGGTGCACGACGAACTGGTGATCGAGACGCCCCAGGACGAAACAGCCAGGGTCTCGACCCTCGTCAAACATCACATGGAGAGTGTAGCCGAGTTGACGGTGCCGCTCGTGGTCGATGTCGGTGTGGGAGACAACTGGCTCGACGCGAAGAGCTGACCGCTCGGCGCTAGTGGCGCCGCGCCGCGGCGCGGCGCCCGCCAGGCCACCAGTTCCAACGACCCATCAAATGCATGAAGGCCGGAACCAGCACCATGCGGATGATGGTCGCATCGAGGAGGACGGCGACCGCGAGACCGAACCCCAGGAACTGCATCACGAGCACCCGAGCGAAAGCGAAGGCACCGAAGACGCAAATCATCACCAGCGCGGCCGAGGTGATCACCGAGGCGGTCGCGCTCAAGCCTTCCATGGTCGCTTCGGTATTCCGGCCGGTTCGGTCGAACGCCTCCTTGATGCGGCTCAGCAGAAACACCTCATAGTCCATGCTCAAGCCGAAGACGACCGCGAACACCAATACCGGGACCATCACGAAGATGGCTTCCGTCGCCCCGGGGAGCCCAAAAAACCTCGCGCCGAGGCCCGCTTGGAACACCACGACGATGAGGCCGAACGTGGCGCTGACCGATAGCGAGTTCATCAAGACGGCCTTCAGGGGCACCAGAACCGATCGGAAAGCGATGGCCAACATGATCGCCGTGGCGGAGAGAACCAGGACGATCAGGGTGGGGAACCGCCGCAACATCTCAGCTTGCAGATCGACGGCGTTCGCTACGTAGCCGCCAACCGCGACTCGGGTGTCACGCAGCTGCCGGATCGCGCTGTCCGCGACCAGCTGCCGAGTCCGCTCGACGATGGCCATGGCGGATGTCAGCGAGGTGGTATCCGCCGGGATGACATCCACCAGCGCCACCCGCTCGTCGCGGCTCAGGTAGGCGTCCAAGAACTCGCCGTACCGGACCCGGGCCGAATCGAGGTCCGAATAGAGGAGCGAATAGCCGAGAATGGATGTTCCAGGGGCGAGATCGACCAGGCTGCGGACGTCGGACACCCGCGGGTCGGCCCGGAGCGAGTCCGACAGGGCCCGCATCGCTCGGAGCGTGACGGCCTGCGTCGCGGTCCTACCCTCGGGCACCTCGACCAAGACCCGAATCGGGGTGATGTAGCCCGCGACGCCCATGTCATCGAGTTGCTGGAGGCCGGCGCCCGCCTCGGTCTGGAGCGGCCACCACCCGCGCGCCGGGAGTCCAACTCGAATCCAGAACACTGGGAGGGTGAGGATCAGCACCGCGGCGCCACCCAAGGCAAGGGCTCGAATCGGATGGCGGGCCAGGGAACGGGCCCACTTCTCCCACACTTGGGGAGCGTGGTACCAGGTCAGGCGCCGTGCCAGCCAGCGGGGGTGATCGATGCCTCGACCCAGTGCCGCGAGCAGGGCAGGCAGCAACGTGACACACAACAGGATGGCGACGGCGACGACAACGAGTCCCGCCAGACCGACGCTCTGGGTCTCGACCATCGGTGTCAGCAGGAGAGCGGCGAATCCGACGATGACAGTCAGGCCGGAGTTGAAGACCGCCACACCGGCCGTGAGAATGGTCCGCTCCGCCGCCTCGCGCCGCCGATATCCGTGGGTGAGCTCCTCGCGGAACCGGGTCACCATCAGGAGTGAGTAGTCGATGCCGACGCCCAGTCCGATCATGGTGGTGAGGTTCAAGACGAAAACCGACATCGGGGTGAACGCCGCGATCACGCCGATGATGGTCAACGACATCGCGATGGTGAGCACCCCGATGATCACGGGAAGCACCGCCGCAATCAATGCCCCGAACGCCAACACCAAGATCCCGAGCGTCACCGGAAGCAGTCGTAACTCGAAGCGACGGCCATCGACCGCACTAACGGTTCGGACGTCGAGGTCGAGCGCCGATCGGCCGGTGACCCGGACCTGGTAGGAGGGTCGATTGGGGAGTCGCGAGAGCGTCTGGGAAAGTTCCGCTCGCAGTGGAGCGACGAGCCCGCCGGTGCTATCGCCGCTCACCGAAAGCGATACCAGGAAGAAGGTCACCCGACCGTCGTCGCTGAGGAACAGGCTGTCGCGTTGAGTCGTGAAAGAGACCACGTTCTGGACGTACGGAAGCCGGCGGGCGGCAGCGGTGAGAGAGTCGAGAACGGTGCTCGCCGGCTCGCTCGAGAAACTCGACGGTCCGGTGAGAGTAACGGCGAGGAACTCACCAAAGGGCCGGGCAAACCGGTCAACGAGCAGTCGATCGGCCAGCCGGGCCTCGGTGGGTCGACTGGTGCCACCTCGCAGGGCAAGCCGACTGGGGGTGTCCGGCGCCCTGATCATGGCGAACAGCCCGACCGCCGCCCAAGACGCAATCACGAGCCAGCGCCAGCGGACCAGGCTCCGAGCCAAGCCTCCGAGAATCAAATCAGTTCCATGTGGCGGTGGGACAAGGGTTTCGCATCTGCCACGGGGGGCCTTCGGACGGCAAATGTAGCGGGGTGCCCGGAGTTGAACCAGCGAAGCCCGGCGAATACTGCCGGGCTCCCGTTTTGCACCGAGTGCCTCCATGAGTCGGGTTCTGGCGCTTCTGATTCTGGCGGTCGGGGGATTGGTGATCGGCCAGCGCGTTGTTCGGCTGTTACCGGACCCTCCTCCCGGGTCGCCGGCCGTCTCCCAGCCGGCCGGGCCAGAGGTGGTTGTTGCCGCTCACCGGAATACCTCAGTGGCTCCCGTTGCCCCGGCCGTACGGGATGCCGCGAGAGCTCGCGTCGTCGCCGCCGGAACGAGCACCTATCTGGATTCGCTGCTGGCGACCACGGATAGCACCGTTCGACGCTGGGCCGACCGGCGCTCGCTACCGATCCGGGTGGCAGTGCTCGAGCCGCCAGCCGGTGCCCCCTCGGCCGCGCTGCGAACGCTCGTCGGCTCGCTGCTCGGTGTCTGGGACAACGCCCAAGTTGGGGTCCGGCTCGCCCTGGCGGCCGACTCGGCCGGGGCGGATGTCACCATCGGCTGGGTAGAGAAGTTCAAACCGGCTGGGGACTCCGGGGCCTCGGCTCAAACGGGCCTCACCACCGTGGTTACGACCCTCGAGGGGACGATCATCGAGGCGCGGGTGCAATTGGCGCTCGCCGATGGTTTCGGGCGCCACCTCTCCGACGACGAGATTCGCGCCGTTGCCCTCCATGAGCTGGGGCATGCGCTGGGCCTGCCGCATTCCAGCGATCCGGCCGACATCATGTTCCCGACCGTCCGGGTCGCCGCACCTTCCCGCCGAGATCGAGTGACCCAGGCGTTGCTCTACCAGTTGCCGCCAGGAACCCTTCGGGCCGGCCTGCCCGGATCCGGTCAACCCTGAACACGACTACCTTCCCTGTCCGGTCGGGGTATTCTCGAGCAAGGAGGGGAGAGCGATGGTGACGCCAGAAATCGTCCGAAAAGCCCTACGGGGCGTCAAGGACCCTGAACTCGGACTCAATATCGTCGATATCGGTCTGGTCTACGACATCACCGTTTCCGACCAAGGAGATGCCCACGTCAAGATGACGCTCACCTCTCCGGGGTGCCCCTCCGGGCCCGAGATACTCGAGGATGCCCGAGTGGTGGTGCAGCAGGTCGAAGGAGTGAACAGCGCCGAAATCGAGCTGGTGTGGGAGCCCTATTGGACCCCGGACCGAATGGACCCGCGGGTTCGCGCCTTTCTCGGCTAGTCCGCGATCGCCTCAATCAGGGTCGGACCGATCTCGGTCACCTGCCAACGCCTGACCGACGGGATCTGACCCAACGCCGCGATGGTGCGCGGCGCCGCCCTGGCAATTGCCTCGAGTGTCGCGTTCGGTGCCACGAGTCCCGCCGGTAGCTGGAGCCGCTCCGCCACGGCCGTTCGGGCGGCCTTGAGACGTTCCAGCCTCGCCTCGAATGTGGGGTCAGGTCGATGACGGGGCCTCCGCTCGAAACCGGGCAGTGCCGCCTCCGGGATGGCGAGCCCTCGCCGGATTGCACTGATGATGTCCGCACCATGTCGGGCAGCGATCTCGGTTCCGATGCCTCGAAGACGGACCAGGGCGTCTGGAGTGTCAGGGCGGCGTGCCGACAGTTCGATCAGCACCTCGGTTGACACGATACGGAACAGGGCCCGATCGAGTCGAGCGGCGAGCCGTTCCCGCCACGAAAAGAGCTCTCGCAGTACCGCGAGGCCGCGCCGATCGAGGTCGCGGGCACCTTTCGCCTTCAGGAACGCCACCTCGGGGGGATCGGCCAGGCCCCATTCGACCGACCGCGAGAGCTGGCATTCCTCCTCGACCCACCCGAGTCGGCCCTTGGCCTCCAATTCGGCCCGAAACTGATCGCGCACCGCGGTCAAGTATCGGGTGTCGGTGGCGGCGTATTCGATCATTTCTGGCGAGAGGGGACGGGCCGACCAGTCGGCCCGCTGCCATTTCTTGTTGGTCGCCACGCCGAAGCGCTCTTCGAGGATCGCGGCGAGGCCGATTCGCTCGAGGCCAAGGAACTGAGCGGCGATTCTGGTATCAAACAGCCGCCGGAGGCGGAATCCGAACTGCTTGTGGAGCAGCCGGAGATCGTAGTCGGCATCGTGGAAGACGAACTCGGTGTCGTTCCCCTGAAACCAGCTCCCGAAGGTTTCCAGGCTCCCCACTGCGACGGGGTCGACGACCGCCGTCTCCCGGGGCGTAGAAATCTGGAGGAGATAGACTCGATCGTGGAATCGGTGGAAGCTCGCCGCCTCGGTGTCGATCCCGACCACGGGTTCCTGGCGAAAGCGTTCTAGCACGGCAGCGAGCGCGGTGGGCGTCTCGATCAAGTCAGTGGGGGCTTTCGGGGTCATGCGGCGGGGGCCGGTCCGGGGCAAATGGGGCGACCGCGAAAGGTAACCGGGAGATGAAACCATCCGGGCGTCTCAGGCGTCATAACTAGTGGCGGTCTCGATTCGAAACTCTTCGGGTCTCCGCCAAGCCTCAGAGCGGTTCCTCCATTCCCTAGGCCTGGGGGTCGGCGGTTCGCCGGCCCCCGGGCTGACCCACCTAACGCCAGCGCGGCCCCGTAGGGGGCCGCGCCGATGGATCCTGGAGCCGGCGACGAACCCTCGCTAGCGTTGGGGTTTGCCGGGAGGGTTGGGGGAATTGAACGCCTCTTTGTTCTTGGCGATGTAAGCCGTCATGTTGTCGGGAACCTCTTCCTCCGGGAAGATGGCCGTGACCGGGCATTCCGGTTCGCAGGCCCCGCAGTCGATGCATTCGTCGGGATGAATGTACAGCTGGTCATCGCCCTCGTAGATGCAGTCCACCGGACAGACATCCACGCAGGCGCGGTCCTTCACGCCGATGCAGGCTTCGGTGATGATGTAAGTCATGCTGCGGACAACTCCGTTGTGGCATCGTTGAGTCTGGCGCGGAGGTTATCCGGCCACTGGGGGCGACGCAAGGGGGGGCGCAATGGTGGCTCCAGGCGCCGATAGGTGGCTTCTGGGCGCTGGCTTGCCGTAGCGTCCCGCCGGGCGGTGGCGGCGGTTCCATTCCTCCGCGAGACAGAGGGAGTCGGGTCCGTCGGCCCGATCCGTTGCCAGGATACCGTCGAGGTGATCGATCTCGTGTTGGAGGAGTTCGGCTCGGTCCCCCTCGGCCGTCACCTCCAGCCAGTTGGCCCTGAGGTCTTGGTATCGCACCGTGATCAGGTAGGCCCGGCGGACCCGAACCCAAAGGTCGGGGAAGGAGAAACAGTCGTCCCAGACCTCGAAGTCTTCGGCCCCGATCGAGACGATTTCGGGGTTCACTAGGGTCCATGGCTCGTCGAGCTCGACGTGGAGCAGGCGGATCGGAGCCCCGATCTGCGGGGCCGCGATTCCCCGACCGCTGTCGAACCGCCGCCGCCAATCGAGGAGGGTGTCCCGGAGGTCGTCAGCGATCAGCCGAACTGCGGCAGACTGGGGTCTCTCGATCGGCTCGCAAGCGACCCGGAGGATAGGATCGCCCAGGGCCCGAATCCGATGCACGGCCATGGCACCGATAATGGGATTCGGTTGGAGATTCCGCAACATGAAGAATGAGTAGCAAAGAATACTACCATACTGGTCCTGGGATCATATCACGCTGACACAGCGTCGTTTGACAATTCCGACTTTTTCACTTAGGATTTCGCCTCGGCACGCTTGGCGCGGTCCCAAGTAAGGAAGGAACACCTCGCAGTGAGCGAGTCCGTCGAAGCCCTGGTCAATCGTGAGTACAAGTGGGGGTTCGTCACTGACATCGAGTCGGAAACGATCCCGCCTGGTCTCAACGAAGATGTCGTTCGACTGATCTCGACGAAGAAGGGAGAGCCGACCTTCCTGCTCGAGTGGCGGCTCAAGGCCTTCCGGGCCTGGCTCAAGATGACCGAGCCCCATTGGCCGAACGTGCAGTACGATCCGATCGATTATCAACGAATCGTCTACTACGCGGCCCCGAAGACCGCCAAGCCGCTCGGGAGCCTCGACGACGTCGATCCCAAGATCCGAGAGACTTACGACAAACTCGGGATTCCGCTGACCGAACAGAAGATTCTTTCGGGAGTCGCGGTCGACGCGGTGTTCGACAGCGTTTCAGTCGGAACGACGTACAAGAAGCAGCTCGCCGAACTCGGTATCGTCTTCTGCTCGTTCTCGGAGGCGGTTCGCGAGCATCCGGACCTGGTGCAGCGGTACCTGGGGTCGGTGGTGCCCTCGAGCGACAACTTCTTTGCCGCGCTGAACTCCGCTGTGTTCAGCGACGGGTCGTTCGTGTACGTGCCGAAGGGCGTTCGCTGCCCGATGGACCTGTCGACCTATTTCCGGATCAATGCCCAGAACACCGGTCAGTTCGAGCGAACGCTGATCATCGCGGATGAAGGCGCAACGGTCAGCTACCTCGAGGGGTGTACCGCGCCGAAGCGGGACGAGAACCAGCTCCATGCGGCGGTCGTCGAGCTGGTGGCGCTGGGGGGCGCGACGATCAAGTACTCCACGGTACAGAACTGGTATGCCGGAGACGAGCAGGGGCGGGGCGGGATCTATAATTTCGTCACCAAGCGCGGAAAATGTGTCGGCCCCCGGAGCAAGATCTCCTGGACTCAGGTCGAAACCGGATCCGCGATTACCTGGAAGTACCCCAGCGTGATCCTTCAGGGCGACGGCTCGGTTGGCGAGTTCTACTCGGTGGCCGTCGTCAATGGCCGCCAGCAGGCCGACACTGGCACCAAGATGATTCACATCGGCCGCGACACCAAGAGCACGATCGTATCGAAGGGCATTTCCGCTGGGCGCGGCCAGAACAGCTATCGGGGGCTGGTCAAGGTAATGCCCCGGGCGGAACGAGCCCGCAACTACACCCAGTGCGATTCCATGCTGATCGGCAACGCCTGCGGGGCGCACACCTTCCCGTACATCGACGTCCGGAGCCGGACGGCGGCCGTCGAGCACGAGGCGTCGACGTCGAAGATCGGTGAAGATCAGATCTTCTATCTCAAGCAACGCGGCCTCAACACCGAGAACGCGATTTCAATGATCGTCAACGGCTTCTGCAAAGAAGTCTTCCGTGAGCTGCCAATGGAGTTTGCGGTCGAGGCCCAGAAGCTCCTCGGCATCAGCCTCGAAGGCAGCGTCGGGTAACCAAAGGAAGCGGACCGTGGCTTTACTCGTGATCAAGGATTTGCGGGCGGCAATCGACGAAAAAGAAATCCTCAAGGGCATCAACCTGACGGTCGATGCCGGCCAGGTTCACGCCATCATGGGGCCCAACGGGTCAGGAAAGAGCACCCTGGTTCAGGTGATCGCGGGTCATCCGGGGTATCAAGTGACCTCCGGTGAGATCTGGTTCAAGGGTCAGAACCTGTTGGACCTTGAACCTGAGGAGCGGGCCCAGGCCGGGGTTTTCCTTGCCTTTCAGTACCCGGTCGAGATTCCCGGGGTTACCAATGCCTACTTCCTCCGGGCGGCCTACAACGAACAGCGCAAGGCCCGGGGGCTGGAGGAGGTCGATCCGATCGATTTCCTCGACCTGTTGGAAGCGAGGCTCCGGTTGGTCGAATGGGGTCCGGAGATCATGCAGCGTGCGGTCAACAGCGGCTTCTCCGGCGGCGAGAAGAAGCGCAACGAGATTCTCCAGATGGCGGTGTTGGAGCCGACCCTCGCCTTGCTCGATGAAACCGACAGCGGCTTGGACATCGACGCCCTGCGGATCGTGGCACAAGGCGTCAATGCCCTGAGGCGCCCTGACAATGCCTTCGTGCTGGTCACCCACTACCAGCGCTTGCTCAACCACATCGTCCCTGACGTGGTGCACGTGCTCGCCGACGGTCAAATCGTGCGATCGGGCGGCAAGGAGCTCGCCCTGGAACTCGAGGCGCGCGGTTACGACTGGACGACGGAGCGTGCAGCGACCGCGGGAGCGGCGAGGTGATCGAGCCCTATCTCCGTCAGTTCGACGCGTTCGCGGCGAACGGCGGATCGACCAGCCCCGCCTGGCTCCAACAGCGCCGAGCCGCCGCGATCGAATCGTTCCGCCGGAGCGGTTTGCCTTCCACCAAGGACGAGGACTGGCGCTTCACCTCGGTGGCGCCCATCAGCCGCGGCGACTTTTCGAAGTCGCCGGAGCCGAGCCGAGTCAGCTTGGCCGAATTGGAGCCGTACCTCTTCGGGCAGCCGGACTGGCCCCGGCTGGTGTTCGTCAACGGAATCTTCGATCCAGGGCTTTCGACGGAGCACCCCCGCCAGACCAGTCTGCGGCGAGGCCTCGACACCGCGCCGGCGGATCTGGAGCCGCATATCGGCCGCCACGGGCCAACCGACACGACACCCTTCTCGAGTCTCAACCTCGCCCTGGCCAAAGACGGGGCCTGGATTCGAATCCCGGCGGGCGTTGTCGAACCCGCCCCGATACACCTGTTGTTTGTGACGACCCCGGAGGCCAGCGACGCCGGGGTCCACTCCCGCTCGGTCATCGTCGTCGAGGCCAAGGCCCGAGCGCAGTTCGTGGAGAGCTACCTCACCCTGCGGGGGGCACCCCGGCACCTGACCAACACCGTGATCGAGATGTCGATTGGCGAGGGGGCCTGGGTCGAACACAGCAGAATCCAGCGCGAGAGCGAAGCCGGGTTCCATATCGGTCTCACTCACGTCGATCAATCGGCGGATTCCCACTATCGCTCCTTCTCGCTGGCCATGGGCGCCTCCCTCGCCCGGCACGACCTGCAAACCCGACTCAACGCCCCCGAGGCCGAGGCGCTCCTCTACGGCTTGTACCTCGGCAACCGTGATCAACTGGTCGATAATCACACCAGCATCTTTCACGATCATCCCCGCTGCCGGAGCTGGGAGGTCTACAAGGGGATTCTCGACGACCGGGCCCACGGCGTGTTCAACGGCAAGATCTTTGTCACCCCGCTGGCCCAACAAACGGACGCCAAACAGACGAACCGCGCCCTGCTGCTCTCGGATACTGCCCGGGTTGACACCAAACCTCAACTCGAGATCTTCGCCGACGATGTCAAATGCACTCACGGAGCGACCGTGGGGCAGTTGGATCCGATGTGGGCGTTCTACCTGCGAAGCCGGGGGATTCCGGCCGACCAGGCGCATCGTATGATGGTTGCGGCTTTCGCCGCCGAAGTCCTCGACGAGATAGCCTCAGAACCGGTCCGGGAGGCGCTCCGGGGTGTGGTGGCTCAACGGCTGGACCGGCTGGGATAGGACCGGATGTCTCGGTCGGTAATGTCGGCGTCGGCGGACCGGGCCCTGGCCTGGGATGTCGATCGGGTCCGGGCCGACTTCCCCGCGTTGCGCCGCTCGGTCCGAGGGCACCCGCTTGCCTACCTCGACAACGCCGCGACGGCACTGAAGCCGGAATCGGTGATTGCGGGTGTCGCCGAGTACTACACTCAGGTGAGCGCCAACGTCGCTCGCGGTGTCCACACCCCGAGCCAGGAAGCGACCGCACGGTTCGAGGCCGTTCGAGAGCGCGTCGCCGCTTTCATTGGGGCGGCCAGCCCGGCCGAAGTCGTCTTTACCGCGGGCACGACCGCGGGGCTCAATCTGGTGGCGCAAAGCTATGGGGCGGCGATGCTCGAACCCGGGGACGAGATCCTGGTCACCGAGATCGAGCATCACTCCAACCTCGTTCCCTGGCACTTGGTCGCCGCGCGCACCGGGGCGGTGGTCCGGGGAGTTCCGCTCACCGAGGACCTGACGCTCGACCTCGACCGCCTCGAGCAGATGCTCTCCGATCGAGTCCGGGTGGTCGCGGTTTGCCACGCGTCCAACGTGCTCGGAACGGTGCTGCCAATCAAACAAATTGCCGCGATGGCGCACCGCCGCGGAGCGGTGGTGGTGGTGGACGGGGCGCAGGCCATTCCCCACCTGCCGGTTCGAGTCGGCGATCTCGGGTGCGACTTCTACGCCTTCTCTGCCCACAAGCTGTTTGGGCCGACCGGCCTGGGCATCCTGTGGGGTCGGACGGAACTGCTCGCCAAGATGCCCCCGTGGCAGGGCGGCGGAGGGATGATTGCCCAGGTCGAGCTGACTGGATCGACCTACGCGCCGCCTCCGATGCGATTCGAGGCCGGGACTCCGCCGATCGCCGAGGTCTATGGGCTCGGGGCGGCCCTGGACTATCTGGACGGTTGGGATCGAGTGGCCGCGACCCGGTACGAGGACGCCCTTGCCGACGAGGCCGCCGAAAGGCTGGCCGGGTTGAGCGGGGTGACCGTCTACCGCCCGCGGGGTCCTCGGGTGTCGGTCGTCACGTTCACGGTCGCCGATATTCACCCACACGACATCGGCACCGCCCTCGATGCCAAAGGCGTCGCGGTCCGGGCCGGGCACCACTGCGCTCAACCGCTGATGCGCCGGCTCGGAGTTCCTGCCACGGTCCGGGTGTCATTCGCCCCCTATAACAGTCCCGCCGATATCGATGCCTTGATCACTGGTGTCGGGCACGCCCAGAGGGTCTTCGGGGCATGAGCGATCTGGATGAGCTCTACCAAACCCTGATTCTGGAGCACAACAAGTCGCCCCGGAATTTTCGCGCCTTGGCTGGCGCCTCGGGGCATGCCGCCGGGCGGAATCCGCTCTGCGGAGACACCTTCGACGTGTGGGTCAAGGTTCGTGACGGCTTGGTCGAGGAAGTCAGTTTTCTCGGTCAGGGTTGCGCGATCTCGAAAGCGTCGGCCTCGATGATGACGACAGCGGTCAAAGGGAAGACGGTCGCCGACGCCGACGCCCTGTTCCGGCGATTCCATCAGGTCGTCACCGGACATGCCACCGATTCAGCGGACCTGTCCGACCCCAAACTCACCCTCGGTTGCCTGAGCGCCTTCGCGGGCGTTTCGGCTTTTCCGATCCGGGTCAAGTGCGCCACGCTGGCTTGGCACGCGCTGATGACGGCGATCCATTCGCCGGACGCGGGTGTCAACTCAACCACACCTTGAGAGAAGAGTGACTGGCAATGCCTTACGATGAACGAATGGTGGCCCCGATGCGGGCCGAGGTCACCCGCCTGGGAGTTCAAGAGCTGCGAACCGTAGCCGACGTTGACGGCGTACTCGCCAATCCCGCCGGGACCCAGATGGTCTTCGTGAACTCGGTGTGTGGCTGTGCCGCAGGGGCGGCCCGCCCGGGGCTCAGTCTGGCGCTTCAGAATCCGGTCAAGCCCGCGGCGTCGTACACGGTGTTCGCCGGCCAGGACCTCGACGCCACGGCCAGGGCCCGGAGCTACTTTGCCGACTACCAGCCGAGCTCGCCGTCCGTCGCGCTGCTCAAGGATGGTGAGGTCGTCTACTTCATGCACCGCTATCAGATCGAGGGCCGGGGTCCCGACGCGATCGCCGCGGATTTGCGGGCCGCCTTCGACGCCCACTGCAAGAGCTGAGCGAACGTGTCCGGTCACGTGTTCCATCCCGGTCACCAAGAGCTTCATGGTGTCACCGTATTAGTCCGGACCAGAGATGGAGGCACCATCTTGGGCCGGTTTCACGAGCAGAACGACCGCGGACTGCTGATGCGAGATGTCGCCGTCCACGAGGTCGGCGCTGGCGACCTCGAAATCTGGCTCGAAAAGCAGCGGAAGTTCGGCGTTGCCGCGACCCATCGGACGTTCCGGCTCGCAAGCGAAGAGGTTGTCGAGATCCGCCGTTTCTCCCCGCCTTAGGTTTGACAAGTATCCTTGACAATAAGTCAAGGATACTTTAGTGTCGGCCATGAACTGCCGGCCCGCCTCTGATCGCCCTGTTCTTCAAGATCGCGACCTGGCTCCGCGGTTTCCTGTAACCGGTATCCTCGTCATGGCGTATACCATTCTTGCCAGCGCCGGCGTTCTCCCCACCCTGCCGGCCTCGAAGGCCCTCCCGTTGGTCTGGATCACCTTGTTCGCCCTGTGGGCGGGGGGGATCCACTGGGTGCGCCGGCGGTATCCGTGAACAACCGGCTCAGGGTGCTGAGGGCCGAGCGGGGGTGGTCCCAAGCGGAGCTGGCGGCCCGCCTGGGGGTCTCACGACAAACGGCCAACGCGATCGAGACGGGCAAGTATGACCCGAGCCTCCCGCTGGCCTTCGCCGTCGCCAGGCTGTTCGGGCTTCCGATCGAGGGCGTGTTCCTGCCCGACGAAAGCCCGGGGTCATCTGGGCGACTACCGTAGCGAGCGGGCACACAGCAAAGGGATTCCAAACATGGCAGAAACCGTGGTGGCCGTCAGCGGGGTGACCAAACGATTCGCCGGGCACGTGGCGGTCGACAACCTGTCGCTCGTGGTGCCGAAGGGCGGGATCTTCGGGCTGCTGGGCCCGAATGGAGCGGGGAAGTCCACGACGATTCGAACGATCATGAACATCATCGTTCCCGACGGCGGCCGAATCGAGCTGTTCGGGCGCCCCGGTCGCGGTCGCGACCTTTCGGAACGAATTGGGTTCCTTCCAGAGGAGCGCGGCCTCTACAAGAAGATGCAGGTGCTCGACCACCTGATCTTCCTGGCCGAGACCAAGGGCCTCAGCCGGTCGGTCGCCCGCGCCAAAGGAGCCCAGTGGCTCGAGCGACTTGGCCTCTCGGACTGGACCAAGCGCAAGGTCGAGGACCTGTCGAAAGGGATGCAGCAGAAGGTCCAGTTCATCGGCACGCTCCTCCACGAGCCCGAGCTGGTGATCCTCGACGAGCCCTTCAGCGGGCTCGATCCGGTCAATAGCCGGACGATGCGCGAGGTGGTGGTCGAGGTGGCTCGGGCCGGCCGTACGGTGCTGTTCTCGACTCACATCATGGAACACGCCGAGCAGATGTGCGACCGGATCGCGATCATCGCCCATGGGAAGAAGGTGGTCGATGGCGCTCTTGCCGATATCAAGCGGGACTTCGGTGGTCGGCACCTCGACCTCACGTTCACGAGGAATGCCGACCGGGCGATCGCGATCCTCAAGGACCCCACGATGGTCGCTCGGCTCGCCGACCACGGCGCCACCGCGGAGGCGGAGCTGTCACCCGGAGCCGATCCGGAGCAGTTGCTCATTCAGTTGGTGCAGGCGGGCGTAGGACTGGCCAAGTTCGAGGTCGCCGACGCGTCGCTTCAATCGATCTTCATCGCGAAGGTGGGCGTCGATGGAGCGAAACCGTACGCTGTCCCGGAAGGGAGCCAATGACGATGCAGAAGATCATCGCGGTGATTCGGCGGGAGTTCGTGGAACGGGTCCGTACCAAGGCGTTCATCATCGGCACGGTCCTCGGGCCGGTGTTTTTCGGCGCCATGGCCATCATTCCAGGTTTGATCTTGAGTCGCCAGAGCACCGGCCAGCGAATCGTGGTGGTTGACGGCACTACGGCCGAATTCGGCCAGCGGATCGAGCGGGTCCTGGCGCAGGCCCAGCTGGGCAGAGGGGAGAACGCCAAAGGCGTCTACCTGCCGGTTCGGGTGGCCGCGGTTGGGCGAGTTCAGGAGGTGGTCGACTCGTTGGTACCGCTGACAGGCCTCTCCAAGAACCGGGGGACGGTCGACGGTATCCTGATCGTCGATGAGGGCGCGACGACGACGGGGAAGTTGCGCTACTACGGCAAGAACGTCGGCAGTCTCAGCGACGTCCGAGAGTTGCAACAGGCCCTGACGCCGCTCATGGTTGCCGAGCGACTTCGCGCGGTTGGGGTCGACCCTGCGGTCGCGATGGGGGCGGCCGTCCCGGTGGCCTTGGAAACCCGCAAGGTCGCCGACGGCAAGCTCACGACGGAAAGCGGTGCCAGCACCTTCTTCCTGGCCTATGCGATGGGGATCGTGTTGTACATGGCCTTGGTGCTCTATGGGACTCAGGTCATGACATCGGTGATCGAGGAGAAGACCAATCGGATCGTCGAAGTATTGGTTTCGAGCCTGACTCCGTTTCAGATGATGCTCGGCAAGGTCGTTGGCGTCGGCCTCGTCGGTCTGACCCAGCTCGCCATTTGGGCGGCTGCGTTTGTCGTCCTCCAAAAGAACCAGGGGCGGATTCTCGGGTTTTTTGGGGCGGCCGGGGCTGGTGGCGCCGCGTCGCTGTTGCCAACGACCGATCCTCGGCTCCTGGTGGTGTTTCTGGTGTTCTTCGTCCTCGGGTTTCTGTTCTACTCATCCGCGTACGCGGCGATCGGATCGATGTGCAACACGGCCCAGGAGGCTCAGCAGCTGCAGTCGCCCATCATGGTGATGACGGTGGCGGGATGGTTCAGCGCTTTCGCGCTGCTTCGCGATCCGACCAGCACATTCGCGCAGGTCGCGAGCTTGATCCCGCCGCTCGCTCCGTTCGTCGTGCCAGTCCGGTACTCGATCGCCCAGATCCCGATGCCGGAGTTGCTGCTCTACCTCGCCGTCATGGTGTTGGGGTTACTGGTCATGGTCTGGTTGACGGCTCGAGTGTATCGAGTCGGGATCCTGATGTACGGAAAACGTATGAGTTTCGCTACTATCATGGAAATCATACGGTTACGCCGTTCTGATTGACAAAGTTTAGTGACTAGTTTAGTATTTCGGTATGAAGGGAACCCACAGAATCACGAAGGTCGTCCGTGGAAGACGGGTGAAGGTGGGGTCGTACATCATCCAGATTACGACACGGTTCCCATCGTGTAAGCGACTTCAACTCACCACGTCAGTCTATCCAGAGACGAAGAACGCTCCAACCGTCATTCAGGAAATGAAGTTGATGTTGAAGGAGATGAACCGAAACGGAGACGTTGAACGGTTCCTTCAACTCAAGAACGGGAAACTCAAACTCATTGACGTCTATCACGCCTATAAGGCTGGTCGTGAGCACCTTCTTTACGGGAATGAAGGTAAGAATCTTCTCGCAGAGTTGATGGCATATACAGAAAGTGGCATCCACGCTGAGTACACGACAAAGACGACGAAGGGGTGGTTGGCAACATTTAAGAAATACGGATTGATCTCAGACAATCATGTCGTTGCGGACTTGCCGAAGGTTGTTCAAGGTGCCTACAACTACTACAAGCCGCGCAAGAAACACGACATGTTCAATCTTTCCCGAGTGTATTTCCTCGGGTTCTTGAAGAATCATTGCCAGCATTCGTCTCAGTCGCCGTTGTACCAAGCAATTCAGCGAATTGAACGACTTAAGGTCACAGTTCGCAAGCAGCATAATCCGCTCTCAACACCGCACGATCTTTTCGCGCTGATTCAGCAAGTTCTTGACGATAAGAACGTCCCTCAAGAACGCCGCGAGTGGTATGCGGAAGCCATATTGATGATGACGCTCCATCCGTTTAGACCAACGGAGTTTTTCCAGTTGAAGTGGGAGCGTGATACTCTCACGGGACATCTTCGCATCAAAGGCACAAAGACAATTCAATCAAATCGGGTTGTCCCTTCTCTCGTCTATCCGCAGCACTATCGCGAATCCCGTTTAAATGGTTTTCGCCTCGCGGAACCTCGCCTGAACAAGATTCTTAGAAAACTGAAGTCACCCGTTCGCAGTAGGGACTTCAGGCGGACCTATTCTATTTGGGCAGAGAAGGCTGGCATTGAAAGAAGTCATCTTCTCTCTTACATGGGTCACGTCGGACGATCTCAGACGGACCTGTATCAGCGACGAGCGCTGACTCGGGATGAACTTGATACCGATCTCGTCAAGTTCCGAACGTTCATTGAGAATGAACTTAAGAAGGCTCCCGCAGTGAAGCAGTCGCATTTTGCACCCACGTCGGAGAAGGCAATCAAGACGTTCCTTCAATCCATTGAAGCTGATTCCTAGACTTTGGCTTCTTCATATGGGTCCAGACTAACTAGTGAACGAATGAGGGGGGGGTACTCCGGAATTCCTGGGGTCACCCCCTCTCATATCGGGGACCAGAATTTTCCTATAGGTCGATTTGTTTGAAGGTCTTTTCGACCCCCATGGTCCTCGGAAGGTGATAAAACTTCGACCAAACCCAGTTAGGTACCACATTCTGGGTTTTATCACCCGTTCCTCACCCTGTTCGGAACGGTCCCCACCGATAGGGTAAGAGGGACATCAGAACACACCCAGGATGCGTCAGGACTGTCCCAGGACTGACATTCCTGGTTCTGGGGTGGGTCAGGTGACCCCTCTCAGCGTGGACCTCCCCCTCTCACCAATCGATCTTGACCCCCTGAACTGATCTGTTACCTGTCCTGAAACGAGGGTAACTGGAAATGTCACGGAGGGGGAAATGGACCAGGTTCGAAAGTGTGTGTCGTACTTAAGAGTCTCCACCACCCGTCAGGGGGAGTCGGGACTGGGGATAGAAGCCCAGCGGAACTCGGTGGAGGGGTTCTTGAGGGGAGATAGCTGGAAGATTGTTGGAGAGTATGTAGAGGTCGAAAGCGGGAAGAACAACCATCGACCTGAACTTCAGAAGGCAATTACAACCTGTCGCATCCATAACGCGACTCTTGTCGTTGCTCGACTCGACCGACTAGCAAGAAACGCACACTTCCTCCTCGGTCTGAAGGAAGCGGGCATTGATATCCTCTGTGTGGATATGCCCTCAGCCAACGCATTGACCATCGGTATTATGGCGATGGTAGCGCAAGAGGAAGCACGTCTCATCTCTGCACGAACCAAGGCGGCGCTACAGATGGCGAAGCAACGAGGGGTCAAGCTTGGCTCCCCGCGTCCAATGACTCAAATGACCCAGCAGCTTGGGGTGGTCAGAAGTGGTCATGTTCGAAGAGCGAAGGCACAGCGGTGGATGAGCGATGTCCGACCCACCGTTGAGCAAGCGATGAACACCTGTAAATCACTTAGAAGCACCGCACGAGCTCTCTCGGAGGCTGGGATACCTGCTCGTCGGGGTGGTGTATGGACAGCCACTCAAGTCAGCAGGGTCCTGAAAGGCTTTTGAGGTGATCTACAAATAAGACCCTACCGTAGACCCTTGGTAAGCTTTCCCGCTAAGTCAGAAGCCAAGTGTGCGCAAATGAATTGGATTCCTGTGGTCGATTCACGGGTCTCAATCCGAGCCAACAACCCGAAAAGACTATCCGTTAATACACCGCCTTTTCAAAAAGTGATGGTTTGGTTCTGCTGGTCACTACTTATTCATATACGGGTCTTCGAACTTCGTTTTCGTCGTGAGAGTAATCCACGACTTTCGCCCACCGTGACTTTCAATGGTCCAACAAAAAACGACGACTGGTGCCGACAAGGAATGACCGTCCCGCACCCTCATTGAACGACAATGGTTTGACTTGTTCTAGTCCATCTCGGAGACGGGACCGTAAGTGCTACGAGAAAAGAACATTAAAGTGGTAGAAGACAGGGTTTGGCGTACTCCCCTGACCGTAAACGAAAAGTACGAGGTGGTGTTGGTGTCACTTTCAACAATATGAGATGACACTGACGAGGAATACGAGGGCTGATACTCCACCAAATGGACATGCTGCTGTATCGCAGCGGGTGATGACTCTTCATTGAGTTCCTACTACATCTTCTACTGAATCACTTTCCTATATTGACCAACTATACATATCGGATTCCGTGATTCACTCCCACTTACTGATGTTCGGGTCAACCACCCTACATCACCCGTCCTAACCCCTCGTGTACCCATACCTCAAGTTATGAGGATACAGCACTCATAATCACATACCTATCTAGAAGGAGAAGCCTGGATGACAACTACGCAAATGAACAATACCGTATACATTGAACAAGACCTCGTGAACGTCTTCACCATCGCAGACCACTTCAATGTCCACTATAGAACCGCACAACGATGGACCCGAAACAAGTGGATACCCCACTACAGAATCGGAAAGTCGGTTCGGTATAGTCTGAAGGAAGTAATGGACGCGACCGCATCACCACGCCAAGTAACAAGAGCAATAGCAAGTGTTGCCGAACGAAACTAAGGGGATTGGTCGCAAAAAGGTCGTTTGGGGATTGGGACAATTATTGCCCCACCTGAAACACACCATCGATACTTCACGCTTCATTCCCACAGATGAAAAGGACAGCCTCTACCAACAAATCGAGGACACGTATCAGCAGCTTGATGATGCGATAAAGCGAGAGTTCGGAGCGGTACCCATTACACCAGCAAAAGAGAAGGAATGGAAGGACAACATCAATAAAATGCGAAGAAGGCTAGGGAAGGAGCCGCTACCGTAATGAAGAGGGCATCTCATAAGTGAGCGTTTAATGGTGGACGCACTCATTGAGGCAATCCTAGAGCGATAGGCGGGAATTGGTCTCACCTTGACAATTCGCAAATACGAAGCAATAGTAAGGGCGCGTAGCGATTTCCCGACTTGACGGGCTACGCACCTCCACGTGGAGGAACCAACCGTCTAAGTCGAAGGCGATAAGCCTCCGACGTAAGGGTCGGGGGCTTTTTGTTACTCGGTCACCTCCGTCTCGGTGACCACCATGCAGAAGACGGCGAGAGTATCGGCTCCCAGACCCGTCTACCAATCCGTCGCTCCCCTCACCTCTGAGGATGACGGTGGTCCAGCCGACCAGTCGACAACGACTGGAGCCATGGGCGAGTGAGACGGCACGTCTATCGCAAGGAGCGTAGGTATGAGCCGCTGGCACAAACCAGACCCAATCGACCCGAACTTTCCAGAGGACGGTCTAGACGTACCTCGGATTTCGGAACGAGAACATCAGAGGAGAATGTATCTCCGATATCTCACAGATTTGGAATCGGTTTCAAAGAACGTACTCCGTACACTTGGCATCAGCACCGACAATCTTGAGCAGTACATTTGGAAACCCTACGAAGGGATGGGGCTATTCAGTAGGCTTCTCCATGCTTACGAGCGGCGTACAATGCCCAAGGGATATCTGCGTCCTATCGACAACCCTGACTGTGCTCAATATGAACTTCCCCCACACGTGAGAGAGAAACTCTTCGAAGAAGTCACCCAGCGGGATATCCGCAATGGAACTCCACTTACACCCATGCAGGAAGAGTGGTTGAAGTCGCGGAATCCACAGCCTGAAGGGGAAGTGGATACGAACACGGCGTCGGAGGGCGGCTTATGAGCACCCACGACGACGAATGGTTCTATTGTATCGGCGGAGAGCAATCGTGGCAACGAATCCGCCACTTTCAAGACGGAAGTGAACCCGCTAAGGAATGGCAATGTTCTAACTGTGGGAACTGGTATCCAGAATTCGGTAGCTGTGTGGGAAGAACACAGTCGATAAGAAAGGGCGTCTGGTCCCAGCCACAGTGCTCCATCTGCTATCCCCCACCTTCGGGACTGCTGGGCGCATGCATCATTGGCTTCAACCACAGCAACAACCCTTGGAAAAGGTGGGCTGATCGACAAAACGGGAACAATCCACCGAAAGTCAAGGAAGGTGAGTAATGGCCTCCAGCGACGCCGGAAGTTCACTGTACAAAGGAGAACGCTTCACCAAGGCTGGACGCCTCCTTATCACGAGCCGCCAATTGATGGCCCTCAACGCGTTACTAGATACGCCACACGGTGAGGTTGGCTCTTTGGCAGAATGGTTTCGGTTGGTACAGAGATATGAGGAGTATCTTCACCCCGACTCAGTATGGCGGCTTCCTATCAGTTGGGCTAGAACAAAGTCGCGAGGAAGGCGAATTGGTGCGAGAATCATATCGAGACCCCATCACGACATTCGCAACAAACGTCATGGGCACAGTGCATGTTTTAGAGGCAGCAAGGCAAACAAAATGCACGAGGGCAATGGTAATCGTCACCTCAGACAAGTGTTACGAAAACAGAGAATGGGTATGGGGATACCGCGAAACTGAAGCGCTGGGGGGCTACGATCCGTACAGCAGCAGCAAGGGATGCTCGGAATTGGTAACCAGTGCGTATCGAAGATCGTTCCTGCTTCAGGCGGATATACCGGTTGCAACGGCGCGCGCTGGCAATGTGATCGGCGGAGGGGATTGGTCTGAAGACCGTCTCATCCCCGATATGATAAGAAGCTTCATAAAGGGGAAAACAGGAGCTATCCGTTATCCAGAGTCAACGCGTCCCTGGCAGCACGTCCTCGAGCCGCTCGCAGGGTATCTTCTGTTGGCAACCAAACTATTTGCCGAAGGTCGCGAATATGCAGATGCATGGAATTTTGGACCCGAGCAAAATGATGTGAAGCAGGTGAGGTGGATGGCAAATGAACTTGTCGCTTTGTGGGGCGAGGGTGTGAATTGGAAAAATGTTAATGACAACAGCTCCCACGAGGCAAAACTGTTGAGCCTTGATATTTCAAAGGCAAAAAACCTGCTCAATTGGAAACCAAGGTGGACCTCCGCGACCGCTCTAAACAAAACGGTGGAATGGTACCGAAGCTGGCAGGCAAAGGATGACATGCGAAGCATAACGTTACATCAGATTGCCGAGTACGAATCAAGCCAAACAGAATAGACAAATCACTTAACACTAAGAATTCGCATGACGATAGAAGAAACACTTGAGCATAAACGCAATCAAATCAAAGCCCTTGTAAAGGAATACGCTGACGCGGCGTTTGCAGCAAAGCCGTTTGTACCGGGTGAAACTTTTGTACCCGTATCGGGAAAAGTGATCGGTGCACCTGAATTACAAAACATGGTGGATGCTTCTCTGGATGGCTGGCTGACGACGGGCCGATTCAACGAGAGTTTCGAAAGGCGTCTCCGAAAGTATGTTGGAGTTAAACACGCACTAACGGTTAACTCCGGCTCTTCTGCGAATCTCGTCGCGTTTTCAACTTTAACTAGCCCAAAACTTGGAGACAGGGCAATTCAGCCTGGCGATGAAGTAATTGGAGTCGCAGCTGGATTTCCAACTACCATAAATCCAATCATCCAATGGGGAGCGATACCGGTATTCGTAGATGTTGATCTAGCAACGCACAACATCGACGTGGAAAAGATTGAATCGGCTATTAGTCCACGGACGAAAGCCATTATGTTGGCACATAGCCTAGGTAATCCTTTTAATCTAGACGTTGTGACTAAGCTATGCAAAAAATACCAGCTGTGGCTCATCGAAGACTGTTGCGATGCGCTTGGAGCAATGTACAAAGGCAAAATGGTTGGAACGTTTGGTGACATGGCCACACTGAGCTTCTATCCCGCACATCACATTACGATGGGTGAAGGTGGCGCAGTATTAATAAACAATGGGAAGCTAAAGCTGATTGCTGAATCTTTTCGTGACTGGGGACGCGACTGCTTCTGTCCGCCAGGAAAGGATAATACCTGTGGAAAGAGATTCTGTTGGACCAAGGAAAAGCTTGGCGGACAACTTCCAGATGGGTACGATCACAAATATACATACAGCCATCTTGGTTACAATCTCAAGATTACAGACATGCAAGCCGCCTGTGCACTAGCACAGATGGACCGACTTGGCGAGTTCATTTCGGCACGACGCGCGAACTTTAGGTATCTTCTCCAGAAACTCCAAGGCTGTGCCGACTTTCTGATACTGCCCCAGGAGACGCCTAACTCTGAACCATCGTGGTTCGGGTTTCCGGTTGTTCTTCGATCAAACACGGGTATTGGACGGACGGAACTACTGTCGCACTTAGATAATAAAAGAATTGGAACGCGATTACTCTTCGCCGGGAATGTAACCAAGCAGCCATATATGGCTGGAAAGAATTATAGAATTAGCGGCACATTAACGAACACCGACATCGTGATGAATCAGACTTTCTGGCTAGGAGTATTCCCGGGCTTGACTCAGCAGCATATCGATTATGTCGCAGACACGATTGAAAAATATCTCAAGCTTAAATGCTACCAACGCGGCAAGACTTAGATTGTCCAGGCGCCTATTGAAAAAGCTGAAAACAGCGCACAGCCAGCAAAAGCACCCTTAAAAGTAATGGAGAAAATATGACGACCTCGGGAACGGCCGTTGGAAACGGCACCAGGAGAAAGGTAACTCTTGGCACATTGCGATCAATGAAAGCTCAACAAGTTCCGGCATCATTCGTGACGGCATACGATTATCCATCTGCCGCATTCGCGGAAGCAGCAAATATTGATATGATTCTTGTGGGCGATAGCGGCGGAATGACGATGCTGGGATACCATAACACGATGCCGGTTACCATGGAAGAAATGATGTTCTTCTCAAAGGCTGTTTGCCGTGGAGCCAAAAAAGCGTTCGTCATCGGAGATATGCCATTCCTGTCATATCAGCTGTCCAATAAACTGGCGATGCAAAACGCCGGACGGTTCATTTCCGAAGCGGGCTGTGATGCGGTGAAACTTGAAGGGGGGAAGCGAATGGCGAAGAGGATCAGAGCAATCGCAGACTCGGGGGTGGCGGTAATGGGTCACCTAGGCCTCACCCCGCAAAGCATCTCTTTGGCCGGCGGATATAAAGTCTACGGCAAGACCAAGAAAGAATTTGAATCGCTTCGAGAAGACGCCATTGCCGTCGAAGACGCAGGAGCATCATTCATACTTCTTGAGGCCATACCCGAGGAGCCAGCAGGGTACATTCGAGAATCGGTCAGTATCCCTGTGTACGGAATCGGAGCAGGGAAGAAGCTTGATGGGCAGCTGTTGATCTTACATGACCTAATTGGTGCGTTCGTTGGAGATATAAAGCCAAAATTTGCGAAGAGATATGCAAATATCGGAGAACAAATCACAAAAGCGCTTCTGGCGTATGGGGACGAAGTTAAGTCAGGCCAGTTTCCAAATCTGGAGCATACGTATCCCATTGAGCAGCACGAACTAGGGGCAATTCGCGAACTTGTGCAAGGTGCCTGATAGGAATCCGGCTGTTCTTTAGATAACCGAATGGAGACAATCGCGATGCGCCAGATACGAGTGAGCGACTATATAGCATCGCACCTCGAAAAAATCGGGGTGACTCATATTTTCCTCCTGTCAGGTGGGGGAATGATGCATCTTCAGGACGCTGTGTTTCGAAACGAAACACTGAAGTATATTTGCTCGAATCATGAGCAGTCTTGCGCATATGGGGCAGAAGCCTACGCTAGAACAAAACAAGGACTTGGAGTCTGCTATGCCACAAGTGGCCCCGGAGGCGCGAACACTGTAACCGGGATCATTCAGGCGTGGCTAGATTCTGTTCCAGTATTGTTTATCACGGGACAAGCAAAGTCATCCGAAACAATTCGCGGATCAGGGTTGTTCGGATTACGTCAATTTGGGACCTTTGAAGTAGACATAATCCCAATAGTGCAGTCAATAACTAAATATTCTGTATTTGTTGATGATCCAGGCACGATAAAATACCATCTCGAAAAAGCAATTGCCACAGCTCAGACGGGCCGTCCCGGACCGGTACTACTTGATATTCCACTCAATGTTCAGGGGGCGCTGATCACCCCTGAGAGTCAATCAGGTTTTTCTGAAAGCGGTAATGACGAACCAGAACTGAGTCCCAAATTCGTGGACGAAATTATAGAAAAGTTACAGCAAGCACAGCGTCCGCTAATTCTCGCTGGTCACGGTATACGTGCCGCAGGCCAAGTAACAGAGTTTCGTCAGGTAGCAGCAGCCTTAAATGTACCCGTATCTGCAACACAGCTTGCTAACGACCTGCTGCCCCATGAGCACCCTCTGTTCGTAGGCCGACCAGGAATCAAGGGTGATCGCGCTGGTGGGTTAGCTGTCCAGAACGCAGATCTAATACTAACCCTTGGTTGCTCATTGCACTCGATGACAACGGGGTACGAGTTAGATCTCTTTGCCCCTTCAGCGTACAAGATACAGGTCGACATTGATAAAATGGTGCTAAAGCGTGAAAATGTAGGGGTAAATCTAAAAGTTAATGCATCGGTCAACTCCTTTATAAAAGCGCTCAACATCAGCCTAGAAAAGACAAAAAGAACTCCGGTTGTGCCACGTGGTCAATGGCACAACCCATGTTTAGAATGGAAACGCGATCTTGCCATTACAAATGAAGCACGTAACACACCGGCGGGTGAAATTGATTACTACGATGTAATTAATTCATTGAGCGAGCTGTGTGAGGGAACGGAAATAATCGTTGCCGATGCTGGCTCTGCTTTTTACGTAACAGGCCAAGCATTTAGATCGAAAGAACGCCAGCGTGTTATTCTGGCCGGTGCTATGGCGCAAATGGGTTATACGACTGCCGCAGTCGTGGGAGCAAGCGTTGCTGCTCCGGAGCGCCTAGTCATTGGCATTACGGGTGACGGATCTTTTCAAACTAACATGCACGATTTGGGGGTTATTGCGTATCATAATCTAAATGTAAAGTTAATAGTTGTTAACAACGGCGGATACGTGTCAATTCGCAACACTCAGAATAACTACTTCCATGGAAAAATGGATGCAGTAGACTCAAAAACCGGTGTGTTCATGCCGCGAATAGATAGGCTATGTGATGCTTATGGAATACCTTACACCTATTGTGAAGATCCAAATATGCTTCGATTGGAATTGAATCGCGTGCTAGGTCAATGTGGGCCTCAAGTGTTTGAAATAAGAACTGCCTATAGGCAAGAAATTATTCCGTCTGTTATGTCAGAGCGTTTGGCTGATGGCACGATGCAATCACGACCACTTCAAGACATGTATCCCTACCTGCCTAGCGAACAACTTGCGGAATATATGAAAGTATCTAGTGACTAGGCAAACGGTACACCAATTAGTAGTAATGATAAAGCTAATCCCAAGAGATGTCAGAAACCATAATACTCCATTCCAGTAAGATTCTGCTCCGAAACGGCCGGTGACTAAGGAAACAAGTACAGCAAACGGATATGGAAGCATCCTGTTTGCGATATCGGATTGGTTCCGCACTAAGCATTCCGAAGTTGACTTCCAAGCACGCCATCTTCCGCGAACCTTAATCAGCAGCGGCATGAGGTTTTTTAGTCCCAGGATTCTTCCGACACCTCCCCAGATGGATTGTACGCGTGTAGTTGCGCCATGCCACTGATGCCGACCGCCGCATCCGAGCATCCGATCGTGCAGTCCGATCTCGAACGGATTGCCAGTGCTTCGCTCCCATGGGATCGCCTTGCGGGACGCACTATCATGATCACCGGTGGCGGGGGGTTCTTGGCCGCCTATCTGATCAAGGCACTCTTGCATGCCGGGGATTACCACGCGCTCGGCCTACGCGTTATTGCCGTCGCGCGTTCGGCGGGGCGGCTCTTGCCTCGTTTGTCGGCACAGATCGCGCGACCCACGCTGGTTGTAGTTGAACAGGATATCGCTGCCCCTTTGGCGCCGGCGTTCCCGCGCGCCGATTTCCTCATCCACAGCGCAAGTCCCGCGAGTCCGCGGTTCTATGGGAGCAATCCGGTGGGGGTCCTCAACGCGAACGCTATCGGAACAACGCAGCTTCTCGGTCACGCCGTCCGGCACGAGAGCGAGCGCTTTCTCTTCATGAGCAGTGGAGAGGTGTATGGCGTTCCGCGCGATCCCACCGTGCCGATCACCGAGGATAGCTATGGCGATCTTGATCCAATGCAGCTACGTGCCTGTTATGCAGAAGGCAAACGGGTCTCCGAGACTATGTGTGTGGCCTGGGCGCATCAGCACGGGGTGCACGCCACCGTGGTGCGACCCTTCCACACCTATGGTCCAGGCCTAGCACTGGATGACGGGCGCGTATTTGCCGATATAGTGGCTGACGTCGTTGTGGGGCGGGACATCGTCCTCACGAGTGAGGGGACGGCACGGCGCGACCCGCATCACGATCGCCCGCCCTGGCGCGTCGGCGAACTCCTTGTAGCGGCTCATGTAGTCGCGGTATCGCGTGTTCGTGATGTTGCGCAGCGTCACGTCGACAGTGAGCAGCCGCGCGGGAATATCCAATAGTCCGCTCACGGCACGTGCAGCGAATTCCACCCTCAAGAACCACTTCTGTCTCATCCTCATCCCAACGGTTGAGTCGGATTGGGTGAAGGTTGGTCAGTTGATTGAGGACTAGCAGCAGTTGCTTTTCTGTTTGTTTAGAGCGGGGAGACGATTGTTTCCCCGTTCTTTTTTCTTTTTTTACTAGATCCTTAGTTCTACCGTAAGTTTAGTAATTTGTTTAGTGATTTTGTCATTGCAACGGTTCTTTCTCTGGCATTTAAGTTTTGTAAGTTGTTGATTTACAACACTTATACTTTAGTGGTCACTGTTGTACGGGAAGCGGGCCAGTTTCGGCGATCTGGTTCGCTGGATTCGGACGGCGTAGCCCCCGGGCTGGGAGGTGTCTTGACGGGCGAGCCCCCTGGGCTCGCCCGTTTTGTTTCGGGAACTACAGCGAGCTAGCTTGACGGACATGGGGCGAGTCGATGTGATCGTGATCGGGGGTGGGCACGCCGGGGCCGAGGCGTCGGCGATGGCGGCGCGGATGGGCTGCCGAGTCCTGTTGCTCACCCAGAACCTCGAGACGATCGGGCAGATGTCGTGCAATCCGGCGATCGGCGGGATTGCAAAGGGCACCGTCGTGCGGGAGGTTGACGCTCTCGGCGGCATCATGGGCCGGGCCGCGGATCGGGCGCGGATCCAGTTCCGGATGCTCAATCGGAGCAAAGGGCCGGCGGTGTGGTCTCCCCGGGCTCAATGCGACCGAGGGCTCTACCGCCGGGCCGTTCGGGAGGAACTGGAGCGGATTCCCGGGGTGAGGTTCGCCCAGGGGAACGTCTCTCGGCTATTAACGGGGAATGGATCGGTCTTGGGGGTCGAAACGAGCGACGGCCGCCGGTTTGAGGCGCCGGCGGTGGTATTGACGGCGGGGACGTTCTTGCGGGGCCGGATTCACATCGGGCTCTCGACTCAAATCTCGGCCGGAAGAGCGGGCGAGCCTCCGTCGGTAGAGATAGCACAAAACCTTGAAACACATGGACTTACAGTAGAACGTTTCAAAACTGGTACCCCGCCCAGGGTCGACGGCCGCACAGTGAATCTGGCAGGGCTCGAGCGACAGGACGGAGACCGCGAGGGCTTTTGGTTTGGTCATTTCGAACGGGTGCGGCACCCTCGGCAGCTGCCATGTTACGTGACCTACACGGGCGACCGGCTTCGAGATATCGTCGAGGCGAACCTCGCCGAGTCGGCCATGTATGGTGGAGCGATCAGCGGCCGAGGGCCGCGATACTGTCCTTCAATCGAAGACAAGATCGTCCGGTTCCCGGACGCGGCGCGGCACCAGGTATTCCTGGAGCCGGAAGGTCTCGACACGGCGGAGATGTATGTCAACGGCCTGTCGACCTCGCTACCGCCGGCGGTTCAGCTCGACTATCTGCGGACGGTCCCTGGTTTAGAGCAAGTCGAGATGACCAGGCCTGGGTACGCGATCGAGTACGATTACTACCCGCCGACCCAATTGGATCGCTCCTTACAGGTTCGGGCCATTCGAGGTTTGTTCCTCGCGGGCCAGGTGAACGGAACCACGGGCTACGAGGAGGCCGCGGGTCAGGGGGTGGTGGCTGGGGTCAATGCTGCGGCGTTCTCGTTGAATCGCGAGCCGGTGGAGTTCCCTCGGGAGCAGGGGTATCTCGGTATTCTGGTCGACGACCTGACCACCCGGGGTGTTGACGAGCCCTATCGGCTTTTCACGTCGAGGTCGGAGTTCCGCCTGACCCATCGTCAAGACAACGCTTTGCGGCGGTTTGCCTCGCTCGCGGATCGCCTTGCCTTGCTGACGGACGACGAGCGTCGAGTTCGTGACCTGCGGCTCGACGCCGAGGATTCGGCGGTCAGGTCGGCGCACGGGGTCACGATTGCGCCGGAGGTCGCGAACCCCCATCTCGAGTTGTTGGGGGAGCAGCCGATTGGGGCGCCAGCTCGACTGGCGGATTTGGTCAAGCGTCCTGGGGTGTCCTTGGCGGTGCTGCTCACCGCGGTGGGGGTCGAGACGCCTGACGAGGCGGCAGCATGGGGGGAAATCGAGCTCCGTTACGCTGGGTACATCGAGCGCGAGTGGGCGGCCGCCCAGAGACTGCGGACCCTCGAGGAATGGGAGATTCCATCTGAGATGGATTTCTCGAGCTGTTCTTCGATCTCATTCGAGGCCCGCGAAAAGCTCGCTGTTCGGCGCCCCACGAGCCTCGGGCAGGCGGCGCGGATTCCGGGGCTCACGCCTAGCGACATTCAGGCAATGGCGGCTGCGATGAGGAGGAGCTAGCCGCCCGTTTCACGTGAAACAAGGAGCTGGCGGGTCGATCGAGGTTTCACGTGAAACAGGGCGAATCGACTCGATCCTCCGTTCCCGCCAAACCCTCCTCGGGTTTACGGTTCTCTACTCGGGCCATATATTTACCACATCGCAAAGGACGGGTCACGTATTATCATGTAACTGATTGTAATACAATCAGTTACAGGAATGTGAGATCTCGGTGACGGCGCGGGTCATTGCAATCGCCAATCAAAAGGGCGGGGTCGGCAAGACGACGACCGCCGTCAACCTCGCAGCTTCGCTCGCCATTTCCGAGCGGAAGACGCTGCTCGTCGACGCCGATCCCCAAGCCAACGCGACGAGCGGGGTCGGGGTAGGGAAAGAAGTCGATCGCCCGTCGCTCTACGATGTCCTGGTCGACGGTCGGGATCCCCGAGAGGTCATCGTGCCGGACCGCGAGCTTCCCTACCTCTGGACCCTTCCCTCGAGTCAAGATCTCGTCGGTGCGGAAATCGAGCTGGTCAACGCCGCGGATCGAGAAACGAGGCTCTGCGAGGCATTGAGAGGCGTCGTTGAGGAGTATGAATTCATACTAATCGACTGCCCGCCTTCGCTCGGCCTCACCACTCTCAACGTGCTGACGGCAGCCAAGGGCGTCCTGATCCCGATTCAGTGCGAATACTACGCCCTCGAAGGCATCTCGCAGCTCCTCAACACGGTCCGGTTGGTTCAGCAGAATTTCAACCCGGACCTCGCGATCGAGGGGGTTCTGCTCACGATGTACGACGCCCGCCTCAACCTCTGCCGGCAAGTAGCCCAGGAGGCCAAGGAGTATTTCGGCGCAAAGGTGTTCCGCACCGTGATCCCGAGAAATGTTCGACTTGCCGAAGCCCCCAGCTTTGGCAAGCCAATCCTGTTGTACGACGTCCAGTCGGTCGGAGCCAAGAGCTACCTGTCCGTCGCCCAGGAGCTGGTGCGGCGGCGCGAGAGCGATCCCGTCGGTGTCGGAGGGGACCCTTCATGACGGAGCAGCGCCGACTCGGCCGGGGACTCGAGGCGCTCCTCGGCCCCATTTCCAAGGAGCAGGCCCAGGCCCAAGGCGCGCTTCGCGAAGTGCCACTTCGGGCCATCGATCCCAACCCGTATCAGCCGCGCCGAGATTTCGATCCGACAGCGCTGCAGGAGTTGGCGGACTCGATTGCCGTGTCCGGACTTCTCCAGCCGATCGTGGTGCGGCCCAAGGCCGCGGGGCGGTTCGAACTCGTCGCGGGCGAGCGGCGACTCAGAGCGGTTCAGATGCTGGGATGGTCCGCGGTGCCCGTCGTCACCAAGGAGATCGACGACCGGTCGATGCTCTCGCTCGCGCTGATCGAGAACCTCCAGCGAGACGATCTGTCGGCAATCGATGAGGCCCGGGGGTATGACAGGCTCGTCCGCGAGTTCGATCTGGGCCAGAGCGAAGTGGCGCGCCTGGTCGGGCGGGACCGAACGACGGTCGCGAACACCCTCCGCCTCCTCAAGCTGCCCGAGCGGGTGCAGCAGCAGATTCACTCGGGCGCCCTTTCGGAGGGGCATGGTCGGGCACTGCTCGGCCTGGCTGACCCCAAGGGCATCGCGAAGCTGGCGCAGTCCGCAGCCGAGCAAGGCTGGTCGGTCCGGGAGCTCGAGTCGCGGGTCCGGGGCACCGGGCAACCGCGTGGCAAGGGCAAGACCGATCGGCAGCTCCAACCAGAAGTTAGACGAGTCGAGGATGCCCTTCGGCAGCGACTCCAAACCGACGTTCGGGTCACCGCGCGTCGGAAAGGCCGCGGCTTCATCTCGGTGGCATACTATTCCAACGACGACCTCGCCAGACTCCTGGAGCTCGTCCTTGGCGAGCCCTTCGGCGGATGACCGAACGGGGCCGTTGGGTGACCGTCTCGGTCCATCACGATGGGCGAGTGTCGGCCTCGACCTATCGGATTCCGGCAATCGTCTACCGGGCGGTGTTCGCGATTGCCGTCGCCGGGGGGCTTCTGGCGATCCTCGCGGTCGCGGTCTCCGCGCCGGTGGCCAGGGCGGCGGCTCGGGTCCCCGGACTCGAACGGGAAATCGCGCGACTGGCGGCGGAGAACCAGCAGATCGGCGAGCTGAGCAACGCGCTCGATCAACTCGAGTCGAACTACGCCCGGCTTCGCGAGATGGTTGGAGCCGATCTCGCGCCCGATCCATTGCGGCTTGCCTCGAGTCCCCAGGTTGCCCCCGCGGTGGTCGTCTACCCCGATGAGATCGCGCCACGCTACGAGCTGGGGCCGTCGCTGCCGACTCATTGGCCCCTCGACGATCCCGGTTACCTGACTCAGGGCCAAGTACCGATCGACTCCGCGGACGGAGCCCATCCGGGCGTCGACGTGGCGCTCGCGGCCGGGACCCTGGTTCGGGCGGCTGGTGGCGCGACCGTGGTCGCGGTTGGAAGCGATCCGGAGTACGGCCTCTATGTGCGGTTGGAACACCCCGATACCCACGAGTCGATGTACGGACACCTCTCGCGGGCGGTGGTGCGAGTCGGAGATCGGGTCGGGGCCGGTCAGGTCGTGGGCCGATCCGGGAACACCGGCCGGTCTTCGGCTCCGCACCTGCATTTCGAGATTCGCAGGGGGGGTACCTCCGTCGATCCCATGTCCGTCATTCGCAAAGGGCGGTGACATGAGCATCTTTTCCGGGTCAGCTTCGGCAACCAGCGCCAACGCCACGAGGCGTCGCGCCGAGGGCAATACGATGTCGATCATCGCGCCGGACCTCGTGGTGACCGGCGATCTGGTTGCGAGCGGGGTCGTTCGGGTCGAGGGTCGGGTTCACGGCAGCGTGATCGCCGAGCAACAGATCTTGCTCTCGCAGGGGGGAGCCGTCGCGGGCGACATGCGCACTCGCGAAGCGGTGCTCGCGGGCGAGGTCAATGGCTCGGTCACCGCGACCGACCGGATCGAGGTCCAAAGCAGCGCCGTCGTCAACGGCGACATCGTGACGCCCCGACTCCTGATTCAGGAGGGCGGCCGGATCAACGGAGCGATCCGGATGGAATCGGTTACGACGGAGGCCACCGAGTGAGGATCACACTGTTGCTGCTGCTGGTGACCCTGGTTGCCTGCGGCCGCGCCAGACCGGCTGGAGACGGGGCCGGCGGCGAGACGTTTCGGGTCGGCCTGATCACCCCTGGCTCGGTCGCCGATGCGGCCTGGAACGAAGGTGCCTATCGAGGCCTGATGGCCATCAGGGACTCGCTCGGGGTCGAGGTGAGCCACGTCGAAGCTCGGACACCGGGAGAGCAAGAAGAGGCGCTTCGGGCCTATGCCGCCCAGCGCTACCAGTTGGTTTTCGGCCACGGGTTCGAGTTTCAGCAGCCGGCCGAACGGATCAGTGCCGAGTGGCCCAACACGGTGTTCATCGTCACGTCGGGCGAGCGGGTGCAGGGCAACGTCGCCCCGTTGGTCTTTCGAATCGAGGAGGGGACTTACCTCGCGGGCCTGGTGGCGGGCGGGCTCTCGAAAACGGGCAAGATCGGGTTCGTCGGTGGGATCGAGTTGCCGCCGATTCGGCGAGGCTACGAGGGATGGGTCAACGGCGCCCGGCGGATGAACCCCGGCATCGAGACTCGGCTGACCTACCTGAACACGTTCGACGATGCCGCGGCGGGGAGGGAAGCAGCGCTGGCCATGATCCGAGTCGGTGTCGACATGCTCCACCACAACGCCGATGCGGCCGGTGTCGGCCTTTTTCAGGCGGCCAAGGAACAGCCGGGGGTGTTCGTCTTCGGGGCGAACGCGGATCAGAGCCGGCTGGCGCCCGACCGGGTGGTGGGATCAGCGATCATCGACCTACCCCGCGCCTTCCTCACCGTGGCTCGGGAGGTCAAAGACGGCCGTTTCTCTCCGAAGGTGGAGTCGTTCGGCTTGGCCGGCGGGGTGATCCGGTACCTCGCCAACCCGAGCCTCGACAGCCTGCTCCCGGGGACGGTTCGAACGGCGCTGGCGGCCGCTGCGGATTCCATCGCTGCCGGCACGTTATTACCCGTTCCTCGCTGAGGCCCCCGGCTACCGCTCAATGATCCAACTCGACGAGCTAACCGGCTATCTCGACGGGTTCCTTCGGATCGGCGACGTTCCCGACGAGCCGGGTGCTGTCAACGGCCTCCAGGTCGCCAACGCGAGCGGATCGGTGCGGCAGATCGTCGCCGCCGTGGATGCCTCGCTCGCGACCATCGAGGGAGTGATCGCCGGAGGTCGGGCCGAGGGCACCATGCTCCTGGTGCACCACGGAATGCTCTGGGATGGCAACGTTCCGGTGACGGGCCGGCGATTTCGGCGGCTGGCGGCCCTGCTTCGACACGATATCGCGCTGTATTCGGCCCACATTCCCTTGGACGTTCACCCCGAAGTGGGGAACAACGTTATGCTGGCGCACCGGCTCGGATGCACCGATCTGGTGGCGTTCGACAGCTACAAAGGTGCTCCCCTGGGGGTTCAGGGGCGGCTGGCCGGCGGCGCGGTGGCTCGGCGCGAGTTGGCCGATCGCCTGGACGCCGCCTTGGCCACCACGACACGCCTCATTCCGGGCGGCCCCGAGCGGGTGGAGACGGTGGCGATCATCACCGGCGGCGCGGGCGGACGGGTTGGCGCGGCAGGTGCCGCCGGCGTCGACGCGTTCGTCACCGGCGAGGGGGCTCACTACACCTATTTCGATGCCATGGAGTTAGGCGTCAACGTCTACTTCGCTGGGCATTACGCCACCGAGACGCTCGGGGTCCAGGCCCTCGCGACCCACCTCGCGGCGCGCTTCGGGCTGCCGTGGGCTTTTCACGACCACCCCACCGGGTTGTGACGGCCGCCCTAGCGCTGCACGGCGTCAGCAAGGCCTTTGGAACGAATCGGGCGTTGAACGACGTGAGCTTCGCGGTCGGGCGCGGGGAGGTTCACGCCTTGGTCGGCGAGAATGGGGCTGGGAAATCGACCCTGATGCGGGTGGCGTTCGGCTTGATCCCGCCGGATGCGGGCGAGGTCACCATCGATGGCAACGCGGCGCGAGTCGAGAGCCCGCGAGTCGCCAGAGCGGCCGGCGTGGGGATGGTGCACCAACACTTCACCTCGATCGGCTCGTTCACCGTCGAGGAGAACCTCTGGCTCGCCGCGGGCCGGGTCGGCCATCCGTCGGGGCGACCGCCGATCTCGAACGCAACCGCGGTGGACGAGTTGCGCGCCGCGCTGTGGCGAGGACTCGACCGAACGGCAGCGGCCGAGACCCTGCCGGTCAGCGCCAAACAGCGGCTCGAGTTGCTGCAGGCGCTGGCGACGGGTGCGGACATCCTGCTCCTGGACGAACCGACCGCGTTGCTCGCCCCGGCGGAGATCGAGGCCCTGCTCGCCCTGCTCCGTTCCTTCGCGCGCGGGGGCGGCGCGGTCGTGCTGATCAGCCACAAGCTGAGCGACGTCTTCGCCGTTGCCGACCGGATCACCGTCCTGCGTCGGGGTAGGGTCGTGCTCGAGGGCCGGCGGTCGGAGTTGACCAGCCCGGAAGTCGCGGCGGCCATGGTTGGCGGAGAAATCGAGCCGCCGCCGGCTCCGGCAGCGACCGGAGCCGTCCGGATCGAGGCGGGCCCGCTCAGGGTCCAGGCGGGCGAAGTGGTCGGGATCGCGGCGATCGAAGGCAATGGGCAGCGCTCGCTGCTGCGGGCCCTGGCCGGACTCGAGCCGATGGCCTCGGGATGGCGATCCGAGGCCCCGGTGGCCTTCCTGCCTGGCGATCGCACCACGGAGGGACTGATCGCCGGATTCTCGTTGACCGAGAACCTGGTGCTTGGCCACGATCGGGACGCACGGTGGACACGGGGGCCATGGATCGACTGGGGCGAGGCGGAGCGGTGGATGGGCGTATTGATCGACCGTTTCGAGATCAAGGCCGGGAGCCCCCGAGTGCCGGTGAGTTCACTGAGCGGAGGAAACCAGCAGAAGGTTCTCTTCGCGAAGATCGCGGCGTCGTCTCCGGCCGTGGTGATCGCGGAGAACCCAACGAGGGGACTCGACTTCAAGGCCACGGTCGAGCTGCATCACGAACTCCGGCGGCTCGCGTCGACCGGGGTAGCGGTCCTGTTTCACTCGCCGGATCTCGATGAAGTGCTCAGTCACTCGGACCGAGTCGTGGTGCTTCGGGGTGGTGAGCTGCTGCCGGTCAGGTCCACAGCGACCAGAGCCGAAGTAGGCACGATGATGGCGGCGGGAGTGGGCGGATGACGGCGGTTTGGCGAGCGATCGGGGTGGGGCTCATCGCGTTGGGCGTGCTGGCGGCGACCCTCGCGGTGTTGGGGTTCGACCCGGTCGCTGGCCTCGCGGCGCTGGGGCGCAATTCGGTCGGCTCCTGGTATGCCTGGAGTTCGGCAACGTTGGTTCGGGCGATCCCGCTGATAATCATCGGTCTGGGGTTGGGACTGGCGTTTCGGGCGGGAGCCTTCAACATCGGTGCTGAGGGCCAGTTCGCGGCCGGTGCGATCGCCGCGACCGGAACCGCGATGGTGATGGGGTCGTGGCCTGGTCCGGTGTCCTGGGTCGCGACGGCCGCGGTCTCAACGGTGGCCGGCGCCCTCTGGGTGCTGATCCCGGTGGTCCTCAAGCTCAGGCTCGGGGTCCTCGAGGTCATCAGCACGCTGCTGCTCAACTTCGTCGCCGAGCAGATGGTGAGCTGGATGGTCCAAGGGCCGCTTCAGGAGCCGCAGGGGATCTACCCGCAGTCCGCCCCCATCCCCGCGGACGTCCGGTTGCCGGTGCTGGCCGGGACGCGGCTCCACCTCGGGGTGGTCTGGGTAATCCTGCTCGGGACCGTGCTGTGGATAGTCATTGGGAGGACGCGCTGGGGATTCCGGCTCCGGGCGGTCGGCGAGGCGCCGGTTGCCGCCTCGGTAGCTGGTCGCATTCCAGTGGGAGGTGTCCAAGCCGCGGCGTTGCTGCTGTCGGGTGGCCTTGCCGGCCTTGCGGGCGGACTCGAGGTGACCGGAGTAACCTATTCGTTGTATCAAAACCTTTCACCTGGTTACGGGTTCACCGCGATCGCGGTGGCCTTGATAGCGCGGCTGCACCCGCTCGGGATCATCGTGGCCGGTGTGGGCTTCGGCGCCTTGGAGGCGGGCGCCAGCGGGATGCAACGCGAAGCCGGGATCCCGGCGGTGGCGGTGAACGTGGTCCAGGCCACGATCATCATCGTGGCGTTGCTGGCGCTCCGGAAACGTCGCGTGGCCGCGGTGGCGGAGGCCTGACCGATGGACCCAACCGTCGACTTCCTCGCCGCGGCCATCCGGATCGCGACTCCGCTCCTGCTCGCCGCTCTGGGGGAAATGCTGACCGAGCGTTCGGGGGTGCTCAATCTTTCGGTCGAGGGGGCGATGCTGGCGGGCTGCTTGGCTTCCGCACTGGGGGCTCACTGGTCCGGCAGTCCATACTTCGGCTTGGCCACCGGGGCGCTCGGCGGGTTGGCGGTGGCGACGGTGTTCTCGCTGGTGGCGATCCGCGGGCGGGTCGACCAGGTGATCGTCGGGACGGCGTTGACGCTGGGCACGATCGGCGTCACCGGGCTCTGGTACCGCTGGGCCTTTGGGGCGGAGGGGCTCGGTCTGACACTGCCGACGGTGGTGTGGACCCCGACAGTCATCGCGGGGGCGCTGGTGGTGACCGTCTCGGTGCTTCTGCGGAGCACGATCGGGCTTCGGCTGCGCGCCGTGGGCGAGTCCGCGGTGGCTGCCCGGGCGATTGGAATCGGGGTGGAGCGCTACCGGGCCGCCGCGACCGCGGTCGGAGGGCTGTTGGCCGGGCTTGGGGGCGCGACCCTGGTGCTGGGGCAGGTGGGTACCTTCGCCGAGCGAATGACCGCTGGTCGTGGGTTCATCGCCATCGCGATCGTCGTGTTGGGCCGATGGCACCCGATTGGGGTCATGCTCGCCGCGGTCGGTTTTGGCGCGCTGACGGCACTGCAGTTCGCCTTCCAGGCAGTCGGGATCGCGCTACCCTACCAGTTGTTCCTGATGCTCCCCTACCTCGTCGCGCTGGCCGCGCTGGCTGGCTTCGGCTGGAGGGCCCGAGCTCCGGCTGACTTGGGCCGCTCGCTGAGCTAGCGGCGGCCGTACTTCGCCAGCGCGGCCGTGAGCCGGTCGTGGGGAAGGGCGAAAACGGTCCGCCCGTCGGCACCAACCATGGTTTCGGCGGCGAGCATTGCGTTGAGAATAGCCTCGCCGGTCGCTTCGATGGTGGCTTCGAAGACGGGGTTGATCGCCTCGTTGGGGATCGCCGTGAGTTGGGCGAGCCGGTCGCCGCGGTCGGCTCCGACGTTGGCGGTGGAGAACGCCACGAAGATGTCGCCGGAGGAGTTTTCTCCCATTCCGCCCATCCGTCCGATGCCGAGGGCGGCTCGTTTCACCACCCGCTTGAGCTGGTGCGGCAGGAGGGGCACATCGGTCGCGACGACGACGATGATCGAGCCATCGCCCTCGCCGTCAGGCCTGGTGGCGGAGAGGCACGACGGGGTCCGGGTGGTCGACCCATCGCCGGTCGGGCGGTAACAAGGGAGCAGGTCGGGGATCTCCTGGCCCACGGGCACCCCGGCCACAGTGAAGCGGCGCCGGCTCCCGTAGTTGCATTGGACCAGCACGCCGACGGTGTAGCCGGTTCCGAGTACGGCGATCTGACGGGAGGATGTCCCGGTGCCGCCTTTGAATTGGTGGCAGGTCATCCCGGTCCCGCCGCCGACATTGCCTTCCAGGACCGGCCCTCCCCGAGCCCCTTCGATGGCCGCGACGACGTGCTGGCGGGTGACGTGGAAGCCGTTGATGTCGTTGAGCCCGCCGTCCCAGGTCTCCGCGACCAACGGGAGGGACCAGTCGAACGCCCGGCCTTGCTTGACCACCCAACCGATCACCGCGTCGTGGACCGCGCCGACGCTGTGGGTATTGGTGATCATGACCGGTCCGCCGAGCAAACCGGACTCCTCGAGCCAGGTGGTTCCGGTCATTTCGCCGTTGCCGTTGAGTGAAAACCAGGCCCCGAACACGGACTCGGTCGCGGCTTTGCCTCGGGGGAAGACGGCGGTCACGCCGGTACGAACCGGTCCTTGCCCGACGATCAGCTTGCCGTCGCCCTTGATGATGGTGGACATTCCCACCTCCACCCCGGCGACGTCGGTGATGGCGTTGAGTGGTCCGGTGGAGCCGTTGAGGGGAACGCCGAGCGCGCGGGCGCGCGGTTTGGGCTGGGCGGCGAGGCCCGGGAGGTCGAGCAGGGCGAGCGCCGCGACGAGGAGCCGGCGGGGCAGGATCATGGGCGGGAGGGGTTAGGGCCGACCGAATGTAGCCCCCCAAGAGGCGGGACGCAGGCCGGTGGCGGAATGACTGACTGGCCGCGAGATTTGGCGGTGAGGAACTCCATGGCGCTCGAACTCGACAACGTCGCGATGCTACCCGATGGTCGGTCGATCGGGTATTCCGTCGTCGGCGACCCCGCCGGGTTGCCGGTGCTCGCGTTCCCGGACTGTTTCGGATCGCGTCTCGATCTCGCCGCCCGAGAGTTCGAATCGGCCGCGGCGGCCACGGGAGCGCGCCTCATTTCGCTCGAGCGACCCGGTATCGGACTTTCGGACCCAAGGCCCGGAGGGACGATTCTGGACTGGCCGGTCGACGTGGTCGCGGTGGCCGAGGCGCTGGGGCTGAGCCGCTTCTCTCTGGTGGGGTTCGGCGGCGGGGGAGCCTACGCGCTGGCGTGCGGCCTGCGAATTCCCCATCGACTGAAGAGCGTTGGCGTGGTGGGCAGCCCGGTTCCGCCTGGGGTACCTGGGGCGCGGGAGGTGATGAGCGGCGAGCAGCGGACCCTGTCTCGCCTGGCCCAATACGTCCCGTTTCTTCTCGAGCGGCGCGTTCGCCAGATCGCTCGCCTGGCGGTTATCGGCTCGGAGCGGCTGATCGAGCAGCAGTCGCTCGGATTGGCCGATGTCGATCGAGCCGTGTTGCAGCATCCGGCGAGACGTGCCCATCGTCTGACCAGTCTTCGGGGCGCGTTCAGAAAAGGCGAGCGCGGCGTGTCGGACGACCTGTCGCTGGTGTATCGACCGTGGGGCTTCTCGCTCGCCGACATCCCGATGGTGGTGAACCTCTGGTTCGGTGGCCGGGACGTCCGGGCGGCGGCCGCGGGGAACCTGCTGACCGACTTGCTCACCCGTTGTGAAGCGAGGATCTACCCGGACGAGGGCTCTCTCTCGCTCGTCTGGCACCGGCTGGAGGGGGTGCTGCACGGTCTCGTGGCCACCGCCGAACGGGAGGCCGGCCGGCCGGTTGGCTAGCCGGTACGAGCGAGTTTGCCAATGCGCTCCACGGCGGCGTTGAGCATCGCTTCGGTCTTGCAGAAGGCGAAGCGGGTGTAGTCGCGGCCGTCCGCGGGGTCGGCGAAGAAACTGGTACCAGGCACCGTGGCAACGCCGCCTTCGACGGTGAGCCAGCGAGCGAACTCATCGGATGGCATCCGTTTGATCGCGGTGAAGTCCGCGAGAACGTAATAGGCGCCCTCGGGGGGCACGCAACGAAATCCGCTCGAGGTGAGCGCCCCGATGAGCAGGTCCCTCCTGGCCCGATACTCAGCTTCTAGGTTTGTGTAATACTCCTTGGGGAGCGTCTCCATGGCGACAGCCAGGGCTTCCTGGAGCGGCGCTGGAGCACCGACGGTCAGGAAGTCGTGGACCTTGCGAATCGCGTCGGTGACGCTCGGGGGTGAGACGATGGTACCGATCCGCCACCCGGTGATGCTGTAGGTCTTCGAGGCGCCGCTGATGGTGATGGCCCGCTCGCGCATTCCGGGCAAGGTGGCCATCGGAATGTGCTCGCCTTGGTACTTGATGTGCTCGTAGATCTCATCGGTGATCGCCCAGCTGTCGTGCCGCTGACAGAGATCGGCGATGCCGGTCAGTTCTTCACGGGTCAGGACTCGGCCGCTCGGATTGCCCGGGGTGTTGACGATGATCGCCTTGGTTCGGCTGGAGAATGCCCGGGCCAAGCGGTCGAGATCGAGCGGTTGGCCGGGTTGGAGGGGGACGAACACCGGTTTGGCGTCGCAGAGGATCGCATCGGGACCGTAGTTCTCGTAGAACGGTTCGAACACGATGACTTCTTCGCCAGGGTTGACGATGGCGAGGAGGGTGGCGGCCATCGCTTCGGTGGCGCCGCAGGTGATCGTGATCTCCGTTTCGGTGTCGAGCGCCAGGCCATACCAATCGAGGTATTTCTTGGCGAGGGCATTGCGGAGGCGCTTGGCGCCCCAGGTAATGGCGTATTGATTGATGTCGTCCCGAATGGCCTTGGCCGCCGCCTCCTTGAGGATGTCCGGGGTCGGGAAGTTGGGGAAGCCCTGAGCGAGGTTGATGGCGCCGTGTTGGTCGGCCAGGCGGGTCATTCCCCGGATGACCGATTCGGTGAAAGTGTGGGTGCGTCGCGCGGTCGCCATGGAGTCTCGAGCGAAAAAGTCGGGAGAATATACTGCCGGCTGCGGGAGTTGACGGGGGTTCCCGCTGGTCCGGGCCGATGCGGTCGGGGTTGGTCGGCGGTCGGGGTTCCCTATTAACCTACTGGACATGATCAAGCAAATACTTGGGCTTGCCGTGCTCATGGCGGGCGGGGCTGCCCAGCTGGTTGGGCAAACCACCGACACCCAGCGGGCGGCGGCCGCGGACGTTCTGAAGCAGATCGAGGCCCTCCAGAACCGGCTGGCGCCGGCGAAGCTGGCCGAGCGGTTGACGGCGGCCCGCAACCCGGATCGGGACCAGGTGATGGCCAGGGCAGCGGGGATCTGGGACTCCGGCATGGGGGCGTTGAGCGACTGGATCGGGCGCAATCCCGAAGTCGGCTGGAAGGAGTTCAAGGCGGTTGACACCCTCACCAAGGTCCTCGAGACCCACGGCTTCGCGGTCGAGAAGGGTAGCGCCGGTCTCGCCACGGCGTTCGTCGCCAAGTGGCAATCCCCGGCCGGCAAAGGCTTGGTGCTGGGTGTGATCGCGGAATACGACGCGTTGCGTGACACCGAGGGGGCGTTTCACGGGGATCAGCATAATGCCCAGAGCCCGATCGCGATCTCGGCGGCCGTCGCGATGCAGGAGTGGCTCCGGGACTCCGGCACTCCGGGGACGATCGTGGTATTCGGCACCCCGGCCGAGGAGGTCGGTCCACCGGCGAAGAAGATCATGTTCGATGCGGGCGTGTTCAACGGTACCGATCTGATCGTTCGCAGTCACGCCTCGACATCGACCTCCCGGGCCCGGGCCGGATTCGGGATCTGCTGCCTGAACATCAACGAGGTGAAATACATCTTCAGTGGAACTCCGTCCCATCAGCTGACGTCGTGGTATGGGCGAAACGCGCTGGCGGCCGCGGTGCATTTCTACAGCATGGTCGATGGGCTGCGGAGCAGCTTTCGTCCCGAGGCCTCGATTCAGGGTGTCATTCCCGAGGGGGGAGTCGCGCCCAACGTGGTTCCGCAGCGGGCGGTGGTGGATTACTACATCAGGTACCCGGACGGGGTGTACCTCGAGCATATCACCCGGATGGTCGACAACGCCGCGAAGGCCGCCGCGCTGGCCACCGGCACCGAGCTGAAGATCGACCGGTACGGGGAGTTCCGCGACGGCATCACTTTCGGGACGTTGGAGGAGTTGAGTTTCGGCTATGCTCAGAAGCTCGGAGCGCCCGCCGTGGAGCCCGAGCCGCAGCGCCCGTCGGGGTACGAAGAAACCGGGGTCCTTTCGCGAATCGCGCCCGGTGTCGGGGTCAGCATCTACAGCTCCCGGGGATCGTACCACACCCGGGGCATGCTGGCCGACACCTTCAGCGAGGTCGGTCACCGGGCGTTCCGAATTGCCGCTCAGGTGATGGCGGCCGTGATGTTCGATTTCACCAAGGACGGCGCGTTCCGATCGGCGGTCCAAACCGAGCACGCCACGATGAAAGGGTTGTTCGATCAATACCAGGACGCCCTGAAGCGGGCGTACGCATCCGAGATCGGTCAGCAATAGCCGCATGATCATGGCGCTGGTGATGGCCGCCGTGTCGGTCCAGGACACGGCCCGGGTTCATAGTGGGGTCCGCGGCGAGATCGAAGTCTCATTGCCCCGATTCGACTCGACCGCGCTCATCGACGGACGGCTCGACGAAGGCGTCTGGAGCCGGGCGGCCCGGCTGGTCGACTTCTCGCAATATCAACCGGTGGACGGCCGGCCCGCGGAGGACCCGACTGAGGTGCTGGTCTGGTATGGGCGGGATGCCATCTACTTCGGGGTTCGGGCCCAGGAGCGGCACGGCGAGGTAGTTCGGGCCACCCGGGCGAATCGCGACAACATCGGCAGCGAAGACCAGATCCAAATCCTACTCGACACCTACAACGATCGACGAACCGCGTTCCTCTTCGGGGTGAACCCGCTCGGTGTCCAGCAGGACGGAACCCGGAGCGACAATTTCTCCGGCGGAGCGGGTGGCCGGTTCGACGGGGGCGGAGGGGTCGGTAACGTCAACCCGTTGGAAGGCACTGTCGACCTCAACCCCGACTACGTCTTCGAGTCCCGAGGTCGGCTGGTCGACGGTGGGTACGAAATCGAGGTCCGAATCCCGTTCAAGAGCCTTCGATACCAGGAGGGCGCCACCCAGGCCTGGGGGCTCAACGTACTCCGCCGGGTCCAGCACTCGGGTTTTCAGGATTCCTGGACCCCGGCGGTCCGCGGCAACGCCTCGTTTCTCGGACAGTCGGGTACCCTGACGGGGTTGCGAGACCTGCATCGTGGTTTGGTTCTCGAGCTGACCCCGACCGTCACCGGCCGGCTGGTCGGCTCCCGATCGCCGTCTGGCCGGTGGGATTACGAGGGCGCCAGGGATCTCGGCGGGGATGTCCGCTGGGGAATCAGCCAGAACCTCTCTCTCAATGGCGCCATCAACCCGGATTTCTCCCAGGTCGAGGCGGACGTCGGCCAGGTGACGGTCAACGAACGGTTCGCGCTGTTCTTCCCGGAAAAGCGGCCGTTCTTCCTCGATGGGCTGGAGCTGTTCGACACGCCAGGCCAGCTCATCTACACTCGGCGGATCGTCAGCCCGGATGCAGGTCTCAAGCTCGCGGGCAAGGTCGGCCGACTCAACATCGCGACACTGGTGGCGGCCGATGGCGCCTCGCAGTCGATCGACCGCGAGGGGAATCCGATCTTCGGCGTGACTCGGCTGCGAACCGACCTGGGGCGGAACTCGACGCTCGGCGGGGTATTCACGACCCGCGAGGACGGAACCGACCATTCACGGCTGGTGGGCGCCGACCTGCGGTTGTATCACTCCAAGCTCTACTTCGTTCAACTGCAAGCGGTCCAGTCGTGGACCAAGGCGGGGTTGGGCGGGGCGGTCTCGGGTCCGCTGCTCTCGGTGATGTGGGATCGGACCGGCCGTGGCTGGGGCTTCAACTACCAACTGCGGGCGGTGGGGCCGGATTTCAACGCGGCGGCGGGGTTCGTCAACCGCACCGACCTCGTCGAGGCCACCGCCTTCAACCGTTTTTCTCGGTACGGTAGGCCCGGCGCCCTGGTCGAGACTTACGGCGCCTTCATCGGGGTGCAGCGGCTCTGGAGCTACTCGGACCCGGGAGCAGGTCCTCGGGAAGGGTACGAATCGGTGTTCCCGTCGGCGACGTTGCGGGGCGGCTGGCAAGTGGGTGGTAGTGTCAATCGCAACTTCTTCTCCTACAACCCTCGCTCGTACCAAGGGTACGCGGTCGAGGTTCCGGGCGGCACCGTTTCCTTCAGCGTCCCCGCCAGTGAACGGGGGTTGGTCAGCGGTTCGGTGCGGGTGACCACGCCCACCTTTCAGCACCTAACCGTCACGGCCAGTCTGGGCCTCGGTGATGCCGCCATCTTCCGAGAGGCCATCCGGGGCCGCCAAGTGCGATTCGATATCACGGCGGATCTGCGGCCAACCAGCGCCCTCCGGGGTGCCCTCCAGTTCACCAGACTCTCGCTCGACCGAGGCCGAGATGGCTCGAGATTCTCGACCGAGACAATTCCCCGTCTCAAGGTGGAGTATCAGCTGAATCGTGCCGTGTTCGTCCGGCTGATCGGCCAATACACGGCGCGAACCGTGAGCCCGCTGCTGGATCCGCTGGGACGACGAATTCTCCAGAATGGCGTGGTCGACCAAGGGAAAAACACCAACGAGCTTCAGCTGGACTGGCTATTCAGCTACCGGCCCACTCCAGGCACGCTGGTCTACTTCGGTTACGGATCGACGTCCTCGGAGCCCGAGAGCTTTCGATTCGGGCGGCTCGAGCGCCGGGAGGACGGCTTCTTCGGAAAGGTGAGCTATCTGTTTCGGATGTAGTGGCACGAGCAGGCCGCGCTCATCCCTTTCGGCGGCAGGGCACTCGCCAGAACACCAACAGATCGCCGAGTTCCCGGTCGAACGCCTCGTATCGCTCGACGTTTCCGCTCGGTACCGGTTCCCAGCCTTGCATCGACACCGGGAGAGAGTCCGGGAGGTCGCGCTGCACGCTCTCCGGAGTCTCATCCCATTCCATGACGAGACCAGGAAGCTGCTCGAGGCGCTTTGGGAAGGCCGCGACCGGGATGCGTTTGACGAGGCCGAAGTAACGAATCTCGGCCGAGGTGGCCGGGGCATGCTCTTGGGTGACCGCCTGCCAGAACTTGCGGGCGACGACCTCGGGTTTGGTGCGACGCTTGGGCATGGGTGACCTCGGCCGCCTATCGGTCAGGGTTTTCGTTTGCTCCCCTCGGCCCGGGCCTTGGCCACCAGATCCTTCACCTCGGTCATCAGCCGGGGCCCGTGGTAGGGGATTCCGTCCTTGATGGTCCACTCGACGCCGCCGGCGCGAACCTCCTTGCCGTCCTTGACGGCGGACGTTCCGGTCGGATAGAGCACCTTGAGATCCTCGAGCGGGTTGCCGTTGACGATGATCACGTCAGCCCGGTGCCCAACCCGAATCCGACCGATCTCAGTCTCGACGCCGAGCATTTTGGCATTGTTGAGGGTCGCGTGTTGAATGACCTTGAGGGGGTGGAACCCGGCCTCTTGGTGCAGTTCCATCTCCCGGATCACGCCGAACCCGTACATCTGATAGATGAACCCGGCGTCCTCGCCGACGCCGATCAGGCCGCCGTATCGATCGAAGTCCCGGAGGGCCGCCATCCAGATCCGGTAGTTCTCTTTCCAGAACGCTTCGTCAGTCGACGACCATCCCAAGAAGTACGAGCCGTGGTTCGCCGGATTCGGCCGGAAGAACTCCTCGAGGGTCGGGTGGAGGTAATCCTTGAACCACGGCTGATTCTGAGCCCGCTGGAGATCTCGGCTCGCTTCGTAGATCACGAGGGTCGGGTCCCAGGCCACGTTGTTGGCCGCCATGGCACGGAGAATCTCCTGGAGACGTTCGCGGTCGGCCTCGCGCCAGATTCTCCCGGCGTAACGGAAGCGGTGGGTTTCGTCGTTGTAATTGAAATTCGAGGGAAAGTTCTGCACCCCGTCAGGGAAGGCCGCGTCGGGAACCCCGTACCAGTGTTCGATGGAACGGGTTCCAAACCGGACGTCGTCCCACGCCGTGGTCTCTTCGACCCCGATGTGATGGGCGATCGGGAGGTCGAGCAGCTGGGCTTCGTCCTCCATCGCTGCCATGATGTCGCGATCGAGGCCACCGATCTTGATGCCGTCGACTCCGATTGTCTTGAGCTCCCGCACCCGGGCCCGAGCCTGGTCGGGCGTCCGAGGAACCGGGGGTCTGGTGTAGCCCGCGTACACGTAGATCCGGGGGGCCTCCAGTAGTCCGCGGCGGCTTTGCTCCTTGAGCTCGAGGAACGCTTTGGGGTCGCCACCCGAACTGACGTCGCGGATGGTGGTGACGCCCGAGGCGAGCCAGAGCTTGAACTGATACTGGTACGGTTGAGGAAGCCCGCCGCGTTCGTTCTGGAGGTGGGCATGGGCGTTGATGAGTCCCGGGAGCAGGTAGCGTCCCGCCGCGTCGATCTCCGCGTCCGCGGGAGGACGTCTGGCTCGGCCGTCCTTGAGGGCCACCGGGTCGAGTCCGGTCATTTCAACGATGCGGCCGTTCTCGAGAACGACGTCGTAGGGCCCTTCGGCCGGCGTTCCGTTGCCGGCCACGACCATGGCGTTGCGGATGGCGAGCCGGCCTCCGGGCCGTTTGCCATGTTCGACGTTGTTGGTCTGGGCGGTCGCGGTGGTTGCGATCAGGGCGAGCAGCATCAGCCAGAGGAAATGGGTCATGGTCGTCGAAGAGCCTCGAGAAGCGGAACGCCGTCGATGGGTTCGGCCGGGGTGAGTTGGAGCAACCGCGCCAGCGTCGGAGCGATGTCGACCGTTCGGACCGGGCGTCGGTATCGTCCGGTCCGGAAGGCCTCGCCCCACAGAATCAGCGGCACATGGGAATCGTAGCGATGGGGCGACCCGTGGGTCGCGACGATCGGGTAGTCGAAGATGTTTCCGGGCTTCAACGTGACCACCGCGGCTGGGAGCATGTCGTCCGGAAACATGTTGAGCCAGCGGCGGGCGATCTCGTCGCGAGCAGGGTCCTTCGACTTCAGGTCGGCGAATCGGTCGACTCGCAGGACGGTGGCGATCGATCGGGCGGCTTTCATGAAGGCATCGACCACGGCGGCTTCGGAAGCCGTGCCGAGCTTTTCGGTTTCGACGAACAACGCGCCACTCTCGAAGTCGACGGCGGTGGTGTCGCCGTTATTGGCGCGGAGAACGGCTCGAGCCGCCGCCATGGCCGGCTCCCACTTGACTCGAGAATGGCCGTGGAGCTCCGGGATCAGACCACCCCCGTGGTCGGCCGAGACGACGATGGCAATGCGGCGGGGGTCGCGGAGGGTGAATAGCGTGTCGAGGAATGCCCCGAGCACCCGATCGAGTCTCAGGATCTGATCGTGTTGCTCCACCGACTCGGGGCCGAAGAAGTGGCCGACGTAATCCGTTGCCGACAGCGACACGGCCAGCAGATCGGTGGTCGGGCCGCGGCCGAGGTCGAGCCTGCGGACGCCTTCAAGGGCAAAGCCCAGAGTGAGCTCGTCGATGAGGGGGGAGAAACGGAACTGTGCCGCCGCCGCCGCCGAGTCGGCCGGGAAACGATGGGGGAAGGCGATTCGCCGACCGAAGGCTTCGTAAGGGACGCTATCGCGTTCCGGGTAGTGGCTCCGGGGCATGAGGGTGTTCCATTCCCGGCCCGCCATTCGGTGGGGGACTCTTCGAGCGTTGAACGCGGCGACCCAATCCGGCAAGGTGTCCCGATACCAGGTGCTGGTGGAGAAGAGGCCGTTGTTGGTGTACCAGTAGACCTGTTGCTTCGACGATCCCACCGGGAGAATCGCGGACCGGTCCTTCGCCGATGCCGAAAGGGCGCGGGTCGCGGGGTCCCGCGCTCGGAGCCAGTCGAAGACCGTCGTGCCTCGAAGCCGAAAGGGCGCCGCGCCCAGGTCGTTGGACCATAGCACTGGCCAGCGTGGGTCGTTGACTCCGGCCAGATTCCTGGTGATCCCGGTGCCGCGCGGGAAGCGGCCGGTCAACAGGGTGGCGTGCCCGGGCGCCGTTTCCGTGATGGCGTGGTCGTGGTGGGCATCCGTGAAGTTGGCGCCTTCTCGCCACATTCGAGCCAACCCCCCGGTCAACTCGCGCTCGAATCGGTCGTAGTAATCCGGGCGCATCTGGTCGATCGTGATGAGCAGCAACAGACTCGGCTGCCAAGCGGGCGCCAGCGGGTCCGGGGGTGGCGAGCCGGCGCACGCGGCACCGAGGATAGTGGCGCTCGAGATCCCAAGGCGGTGGAAGAGTCGCATGGCCGAATCCTGGACGGGTGGCTGGGGTGGTGATAATAGGGGAAAACGGGGCGGATCGGTACCAACCCTCGCGAGGGCCGAGCCTCCGTGGTACAATAAACGACCCCACCCAGAGGCGATCGTTCGATGCGTGCTCCGGCGCTCGCAGTTCTCATCATCGTCGCGGGTTCACCCGCTCAGGCCCAGTCAGAATCCGACACCCCGAAGACGGAACCGGAACGCCTCTTCCGCAGTCGGGCGCCGATCGAGTTCGTTCTTCGAGCGGATTTCGACGAGCTGTTCAAGGACCGCGACACGATCAAGGTCAAGGAGCTGCCCGGGACGATCGCGATCACCGATGAGCGGAAAGGGGCGGTCGAGTTGCCCGTGACGCTGGAGACCCGGGGGCACTTCCGGCTCCGCCGCAATACCTGCAGCTTCGCGCCCCTCAAGGTGAAGTTCGACAAGGCCGCGGCGAAGGGGACGGTCTTCAACGACCAGGGCAGCCTCAAGCTGGTCACTCATTGCCAGGGCGGGTCTCGGTACGAGCAGAATCTCCTGGTGGAGGAGTCGATCTATCGGATGTACAACGTCCTCACGCCGCTGAGCCACCGAACTCGACTGTCTCGCATCAAGTACGTCCCGGCCAAGGACACCACCAAGGCGGTGACCAGATACGCCTTTTTCATCGAAGACGACGATGACATGGCTAAACGCAACGGCGGGAAGGTGTTGATGCAAACCGGGGCGGCGTTCTCCGACATGGAGCCAAGCCAGATGGACCTGGTCGCCACCTTCCAGTACCTGATTGGCAACACCGATTGGTCAGTGTTCGCGATTCACAACATCCGAATCATCGATGTCGGTCCAGCGGCTGGCGGTTTCTTCTTCCCGGTTGCGTACGACTTCGATTTCTCGGGGCTGGTCGGGGCCGCCTACGCCGTGCCGGATGAGCGGCTCCCGATCAAGAGCGTCAAGGCACGGCTGTACCGAGGTCCCTGCCGGAGGCTCGAGGAGCTCCAGCCGACGGTCGACCTGTTCCGGGGCAAGGCGGACTCGCTGTACGCCGTGTTCAAGGCGTCGGAGGTGCTCGAACCGGGGCGCCAGAAACAGGCGGTGGAGTATCTCGACGGTTTCTTCGAGACGATCAGGCGGCCAAAGGGGATGAACGACGCGATGGGGTACGCCTGTCGCGGTTGAGGGAGCGACCCCGCGCGGACCGGTTGGCCGCGCGGGGCTGGAGATGCGGGCGTTACCCGGCGACGGTCCAGGTCCTGCCGGTTCTCATCAGGCTGGCCAGGTCCTGGGGACCTTTGCCGGCGGCGGCGTTCATCTGGTCGAAGACGACCTGTTCGTAGCTGGCCGCGGGGCTGCAATACAAGACCCCGAGCACTTGTGGAAACTCGGGCGGATGGAGCGACCCGAGAAGGTTGGCGAGGGTGCGGTTGGTCTCGTCGTGCACCAGGATGTCACCCTCCGAGACGCCAGCGGCGCCGATCGTGACGACCTCGAGGTCGAGGGTCCCCGGCTTGAGTCTGAGCCCGCGATCGCGGTCCTTTCCGAAAACCAGTGGTTTCCCGTGCTCGGCCAGGAGCTGCCGGTCGGCCGCGACACTCCGGTCGGTGAACTCGTCGAAGACGCCGTCGTTATACACCACGCAGTTCTGGAAGATCTCGACGAAACTCGCTCCCCGATGGGCGTGAGCTCGCTTCAGCACACCGACCAAATGGGCCTGTTGGGTGTCGACCGACCGGGCGACGAACCGGGCGCCGGCTCCGAGCGCGAACAACGAGGGCGTCACCGGAAGGTCGAGCGATCCCATGGGCGTGGATGGTGACCGGGTCCCCACCCGAGAGGTCGGCGAGTACTGGCCTTTGGTGAGGCCGTAGATCTCGTTGTTGAACAGCATGATGGTGAGGTCGACGTTCCGTCGGAGCACGTGCAGCAAATGGTTGCCGCCGATGGAAAGCCCATCCCCGTCGCCGGTCACGAGCCAGACGTCGAGTTCGGGGTTGGCGAGCTTGAGTCCGGTAGCGACCGCGGGTGCTCTGCCGTGAATGGTGTGAAACCCGTAGGTCGACACGTAATACGGAAACCGTGACGAGCAGCCGATACCCGAGACGAAGACGGTGTTCTCCGTCCGGGCGCCGACGTCGGCCAGGGTGCGCTGCACCGCCTTCAGGATTGCGTAGTCGCCGCAGCCGGGGCACCACCGAACCTCTTGATCGGATTCGAAGTCGCTCGGCTTGAGCGGTGTTGGCATCGTCGCGGTCATGATTGTTCCTCCAAGCGAGCGCGGAACGCCGAGACCAACTCGGAAATCTTGAACGGCTTGCCGGTGACCTTGGCGAGTTTCTTGGCTGGGACTAGGTACTCGGCCCGGAGCGCGGTGACCAGCTGGCCGTTGTTCATCTCGGGCACCAGGACCCGATCGAACCGTTTCAATAGGTCGCCGAGGTTCCTCGGAAACGGTTTCAGGTAGCGAATGTGGATCTGGGAGACCCTCTGCCCTTCGGCGAGCAGCTGACGAACAGCTTGATGAATCGGTCCGTAGGTCGAGCCCCAACCGACCACCACCAGCGGCCCGTGGTCCTCGCCGAGCGCGACCGTTTGCAGGGGAATGTCGTTGGCGATCCCATCGATCTTGGCGGCCCTGGTGTCGGTCATCCGCTGGTGGTTTTCGGGCTCGTACGAGATATGTCCGGTGTCGTAGTCCTTCTCGATGCCGCCGATCCGGTGCTCGAGTCCAGGTGTTCCGGGAATCGGCCAAACCCTCGCCAAAGTGTCGGGATCCCTCAAGTAGGGTTGGAATCCGGTCGGATCGGTGTGAAAGGTGACGGGGAAACGCGGTAACGCGTTCGTATCAGGGATGCGCCACGGCTCGGAGGCGTTGGCGAGGTAACCGTCGGTCAGCAGCATCACCGGGGTCATGTACTTGGTAGCCAGGCGGACCGCCTCCACCCCCACCTCGAAGCAATCGGATGGTGTCGCGGTCGCGATGACCGGAAGCGGCGTATCGCCGTTGCGGCCGTATACCGCTTGATAGAAGTCGGACTGCTCCGTCTTGGTCGGCAATCCGGTGGAGGGCCCCCCGCGCTGGTTGTTGAGGATCACGACCGGCAGCTCGGTCATCGCGGCCAATCCGATCGCCTCGGTCTTCAACGCGATCCCCGGGCCCGAACTCGAGGTTACTCCCAGGGCTCCCCCGAAGGAGGCGCCGATCGCCGCGCACATCGCCGCGATTTCGTCTTCGGCTTGAAAGGTGACCACCCCGAACTGCTTGAGTCCCGCCAAGGTGTGTAACACCGGCGAAGACGGGGTAATCGGGTAGGACGCCATGACGACCCGTGCCAGGCCCGCCGCCTGCGCCCCCGCCACGATACCCCAGGAAAGGGCCTCCGTCCCGGTGACCGTGCGGTAGATCCCGGGGCCCACCTTGGCAGGGGCGACGCTGTATGGGACTACCGACGTCAGCTCGGCCGTTTCGCCGAATGCATGGCCGGCGTTGAGGGTCGCCACGTTGGCTTTGGCGATCTCCGGCTTCTTGGCGAACTTCCGTTCCAGCCATTCGATCGCTGCGTTTCGTTCGCGGCCGAACATCCACAGCATCAAGCCGAGGGTCCACATGTTCCGGCACCGGACCGCCTCTTTGGCACTCAACTCGAACGGCTTGACAGCCTCGGCGTTGAGCTTGGTGACGTCGAGCCTGAGGACCCGGTAGTCGGAGAGCGATCCGTCGTCCAAAGGGCTCACCGTGTAGCCGGCTTTGGTCAGATTTCGAGTGTTGAACGTCGAAACGTCGCAGACCAGGACTCCGCCGTGTCGGAGGTCCTTGAGGTTGGTCTTCAGGGCCGCGGGGTTCATGGCCACCAGGGCATCGAGCTCGTCCCCCGCCGTCATCACCTCGCGACTGCCGAAGTGGATCTGGAACGCGGAGACCCCGAAGGTCGTGCCGGCGGGGGCGCGGATTTCCGCGGGGTAGTCGGGGAAGGTCGCAAGGTCGTTCCCGGCCAGGGCCGTTTCGGCGGTGAATTCGGATCCGGTGATCTGCATCCCGTCGCCGGAATCGCCGGCGAACCGGACCACGACGGACTCGCGCGGCTGGCGCTGGATGGGAGGGACCGGAGGGGCGGTGGTCGAGGGTGTGTCCATTCGCGAATCTCGCCTCAGCTGGGTCGTCTCAAGGGACCGACCGTAATGTACTAGAGGTAACGGGCTTTCATGATCTCGAGGTGGTGGGCGACGTGACCGTACATGATGAAGCCCAACGCCCTAACCGAGATCTCCCGACCGCTGGCCGTGCCGCGGCGGGTCGGTGCGTCGGCGGGGAGGCCGTTCACCATCGCAATCGTGGCGCGGCGGGCCGCGATCAGTTCGTCCAGCAAGTTCGTCAGGGCGCGGTCATTGAACTGACCGGCCGGGGTCCAGGCGTTGTCGTCGAAGGCTGGGAGGGGCGTCGCGTCGTGCCGGGCAAACGTCAGCATTCGGTAGCCAAAGACCCTCTCACCATCCGCCAGGTGACCGATCACCTCGTTGATGGTCCATTTCCCCGGGGCGTAAGCGAAGGTCCCCAGATGCGGGGGCAGGGGCCGAAGAGTGGCCTCGATGTCGTCGATCTGGCGGTCCAGCAGCTCGGGGAGGGCACCCTCGGGCACCTTGGCTACGTATCCCGCGTAGAAGGGGGCGAACTCATCTGCTGCTGGCCGGGTGAACACCGCGGGCATGATCAGTTTCTCCGAGTGAAGCGAAGGTTGCGAACCCGCCCGGCAAACAGGGTGAAACCCGTGGTGCGAGTCCCCTGTCGAGTAAACCGCAGGCCGAGGCCTCCGGGCGCAGCGAACAGGTCGGTAGCGTGGCGAACCAAGGCTTGTTCCGGGCCGTTTGCAATGGTCAGGAGCAGGGTGGTGTCGCGCTGAGTCAGCCGATACACCACGTCGAGCTCGTCGCTGTAGTACGAGCCCGGATACCGGGCCAACTCGACCGCAGTGGTTCGGGGCGGATCAACTCGGAGGTAGATGGCGGAGTCGGCGTCGACCGACCGGGTCACCAGGCGGGTAGCCCTGCCGTCCACCAGATCGAATCGGAGTTCCAAACCCGACGGACCCGTGAAACGGTTCGGACCGGCCGGCACCAGCGCAAACCCGGAGCCGATCGCCAACCGAAGTCGTCCCTCATGGCCGGTAATGGTGAGGATCTGCTCGGCTTCGGGGTCGCGCCAGGTGCCCGTGTAAGGGGTCGGGTCGACTGCCGTGGTCGTCGCGGCCGCCACGTCCTTGGTCGGCTCCGGCCCGAGAAACAGGTCGAAGACCTGGTGGGCGAGCCGCTCGGGATCGGCAGTTGCGTAGTTGCACAGCACGGCAATCGAGATTGCTCGACCTGGCAGCCGACCGAGATAGGTGCGGTAGCCGCCGGTGGCCCCGGTGTGAGACACCTCACGCTCACCCCGGTACGATCCGACCACGAGCCCCAGGGCGTACTCCAAGACGCGGCCGCTGTCGAGCCGCCCTGGTCGTTCGAGGTTTTCGACCCAGGGGCGTCCGGTGAGGGAAGGATTACTGAGCTCGTCGTTCCACCGAAGGAGATCGCCGACCGTGGTGAGCAAGCCGCCCGCACCATAGACGCTCATGAACGGCATCTGCACCTGCCATCCGTCCTTCGTGGGCTCGTACGCCGTGGCACGGTTCCGCACCACCCGGTTCCAATCGTTCCGCCACTGGGTCTCCGACATGCCGAGTGGCCCGAAGAACACGTCCCGCGAGTACTCCGCCAGCGATTTCCCGCTGATTCGCTCGACGACATCTGCCAAAAGGAGATAGCCGGAGTTGCTGTAGAGATACCGGCTGTTCGGCGCGAAGTTGAGTTCGCGCTGCCGGTAGACGATCCGCTTGACCTGGTCCATGGAGAAAAGCACCGTCCCCGCAGGCCGCCCGGCCAGGCCAACCAGGGTCCACATGTCACGGAGGCCGCTGGTGTGGTTGAGCAGCATCCGAACGGTGATCGGGGCGCCGTAGTCCGGCATCTCGGGGAGGTACTTGCGGACCGGATCGTCGAGATCGAGGCGGCCAGCCAGGGCCAAGTGGGTGATCGCCCCGGCGGTGAACTGCTTGGCCACCGAGCCGGATTCGACCACCGAGTGCTCGGACAGCGGAACCGCGAACTCCAGGCTCGCCATGCCATAACCCCGGCGATACAGGGGTCTGGCGCCGCGATTGACGCCAAGCACACAGCCGGGGGCATCGGTGCGGTCGATCCCGGCGAACACCAGATCGATGCGCCGAGCGGTGTCGGCGGATACCTGGGCTACCGCTGGCGGCGGTACCAGCGCGCCGACGGATAGTACGACGGGAAGGACGAGGGCTCGGAGCATGAACCCAATCTACGGCGTAGACCGGCCCTCCGGGAGCAAGGTGATCCGGACGTAGTTTCCGCGGTCGAGGTACTGAGCCGCCGCGGACCGGACCCGATCGGCGGTGAGCAGCGGAAGGAACTCCGATTGTCTCAGGATGATGGAGGGGTCTTCGCCGTTTTGGTCGACCGCGGCCAATTGGCCGAGCCAGAACCCGTTCTCCTTGAGGTCCGTTTCCCGGGTCCGAATGGTCGTTTCGCGGACTTTCGCCAGATCCTTCTCGGCCGGCCCGATGGTAGTCAAGGTGTCGATCTGGGCGAAGATCGCGGCCACCAGGGTCTCGACTCGGTCCGGTGCCGAGCCGAATCGAATCGAGAGATTGTACTCAGGCTCGGGAATCCGGTTGGCCCCGGGGCTCACGGAGACGCCGTAGGTTCCCCCGAGATCTTCCCGCAATACCTCCCGCAACTTGATCTCGAGTATTTCCGCGATGCTACGCAGCAAAAACCGATCTGACCGCGCGAAGCTGAACGGCCCCGTAAAGACCAGCTCGGTCTGGCTCTTCGGCTCGATGCCCCGACGAACCTCGCGGGTCACCACCCCTCGGGGCGCCCGAAGCCCAATGTCTCGCCACTTTTCGCCCCGCCGGGTCGCCGGGAGGTTGCCGAGATACCGGCTCGCCAGCGCCGCCACCGAGTCCACGCTGAAGGTGCCAACCATGACGAAGGTGAAGTCGGAGGCGTCGGCAAAGCGATCGCGATAAACGGCCAGCGACCGATCGAGGTCGAGGGAGTCGATGATGGCGCTGGTGATCGGTCGGCTCCGGGGGTGGTGCTGAGCCATGGTGACCACCAATGTGTCGCGAAAAGCGACCATCGGGTTGGCACCCCAATTGGCTACCGCGGCTCGGGCGTTGGTGGCAAAGGCCTGGGCGGCCTCCGGATCGCGGCGGGGGGCGGTGAAATGGAGGTAGATCAGCTGGAACAGGGTCTCGAGATCCTGAGGGGAGGCGCGCCCGCTCAGGCCCTCCTGGAAGGCGCCGATGAACGGCGACACCGATACCGCTTTGCCACTCAGTTTCTTCTGCAGGTCGATCGCCGAGAACTCGCCCAGTCCACTGACACCGACCATCTGGGCGGCGAACATGGCCGAGACGAAAAGACTGTCGGGCACCAGCGAGTTTCCGCCCGGGCTGTACGCCGTGAAGAGAACTTCGTCGGCCTTGAATGTGGTCGGCTTGAGCAGCAATCGGACCCCGTTGTCGAGCACGAGCCGGGTGACGCCGAGCGTCGAGTCCGTAGTTCGCGAAACGGGGGCGCGCGGCTCGAGTCCTGGCGGTACCAAGGGCGCCTCCGACAGCTCCTCCTGGTAAGCTGCGACGTCGATATGGCGGACCCGGTCGACCAGGCCGAGGAGCTCGGTGGCGGACGGGACGACAACCGACGGCTTGGCCGGCGCGTTGACCGTCAAGACGCGATCCCGAAGGGAGAGCCAGGCATCGGCCGCCTGGTTGACTTCCCGGATCTGGATTGCTGGAAGCAGTCGCTTGACCAGGGCGAACTCCGCGGCAATGCCGGGGATGGGCTCGCGGGAGAGGAAGTGGCGGATGTATTCCTCGGCGTACTGGCCCGACTCGGTCTTTTCCCGTTCGGCGTACGCCTGCTCGTAGGCACGGAGGAAGTCCCTCTTGGCTCGATCGAATTCGCCGGCGGTGAACCCGTGGCGGCGAACCCGTTCGACTTCGGTCAGGACTGCCTCGAGCCCGCGGCTGATCCCGGTATCGGCGACGGCGGCGGCCAGCGAGAACGTCTCGACGGTGCGGACCAGGGCGCCTTCGCCCCCGCCGGCGCCAATGAACGGCGGGTTGGCCCGCTGGGTGAGTTCATCGAGTCGCTGGTTGAGCATGCGCGAGTAGAGCCCGGCGATCAGGGATCGGCGGTAGCCCGCGACCGTGGGGTCGACCCGACGGGGCCGAAAGAGGTACATCCCCACCGTGGTGCTGGAGGCTTCCGGGTCGGTGGCGATGGCGATTCCGGTCGAGTCGCGCGGGGGCACGGTGACCGGGATGCGCGGTCGTCGCCGGGGACCCGCTGACCTGAGTCCGACGAAATGGCGCCGGATCAGCCGTTCGACTGCGGCCGGTTGGAAATCTCCGACGGCCACGACCGCCATCAAATCGGGACGGTACCAGTCGCGGTAGTAGCGACGGAGCGCGGCCGGGTCGAATTGCTCGAGTGATTCCTTGGTCCCGATCGGGAGTCGGTCGGCGTACCGCGAGCCACGAAAGAGCACCGGCAGCTGTTGCCGCAGCATTCGCGAGGAAGCGCCCTGGCCGAGCCGCCACTCCTCGATGACCACGCCGCGCTCTTTGCGAATCTCAATGGTGTCGAAGGTGATGCCATGAGCCCAATCCTCGAGAATCTGGAATGCGCGCCGGAACTGGTCGGCGCTATCGGTGGGGACCAGGAGCTGGTAGATGGTCTCGTCGAACGAGGTGCTGGCGTTGAGGTGGGCACCAAATCGCATCCCGATGCCCTCGATGTAATCCACCAGGGCCTGCTTCTCGAAATGCCGGGTCCCGTTGAACGCCATGTGCTCGACGAAGTGAGCGAGGCCCCGCTGGTCATCGTCCTCGAGGATCGAGCCGGCGTTGACGACGAGCCGAAGCTCGGCGCGCTTTTCCGGCCTGGTGTTCCGCCGAATGAAGTAGCGGAGTCCGTTCGGCAGGGTGCCCCGTCGCACCGCGGGATCGAGCGGGAGTCGCTCGGCCGCCGGCTGCGGAAAGAGATCGCCGGCCAGGAGGGTGAGCGATAGGAAGGTCAATAACGAAGCGCGCATTGGCAAGAAGTCTTTCACCGCTCGAGTTCGATGGGTAGCTCGGTTGCCTGCTGGTATCCCGGGGTGCGAGCGGTCAGCCGGATGTGGTAGCGTCCGGGCGCCAGGCGGGAGAGGTCGAGCTCCACGGCCCGGCCCTCGGGGACTTTGGGGATCATCCCCGCCTGCCACTCGAGGGAAAGCGGCGCCCGCCGATTGCTCAACGCGAGGCCCTGGGCGACCCGGCCCAGCAGCCCTCGGCGGACGGGCACGGCCGCTATCGTCACCGCGATCGAATCAGGGACGCTCGCCGACCACTCCCAGTAGACGCCGATCGGTCGGGTCCGGGCGATCCGCCTGCCGGCGATCGCACGGGGTAGCACCTGATCGAGGGCACTCGGGAGGGCCGAATCGACGGCGAACAACAGCAGGTCGGACAAGGACAGGGGACTGATGCTCCGTCGCTCACGATAGACGCGATGACGGAGGAATCGGTGGCCGTCGTCTTCGGCCTCGAGGCTCACCAAGCTGGGTTGACCGGCGACTCGAAGCTCGAGGGTCGATCCGAGGGCGGAGGCCGTCCTCCGGGACACGTCCGGCGAGTGGCTCGGGGCGCTACTGGCGCCGAGCGCGAGGTTCACGGTCGTGACGCCGCGGTTGGGCCAGGCACGGGCGCCGAAGCCTGCCACCACGATGGTGGAGTCTCCCCGAGGGAACAGCGCGATGCTGGCATCGTCGGAGAGGTCGAGTCCCCGAAGGTATGCCGGGGCGTACCGCGATGCGGGGCGATCAGCGTCGATTGCCCACCGCCACGCCGCAGCGGAGTCCCCCCTGATCGGGAAGAACCAGTACGCCGGAGGCCGGTCGTGTCCCACCAGGGACGGCAATTCCATCGCGGCCGACGGGAAACTGGTCAGGGACCAGCGGCGCGACCAACCGTATCGCAGCATTAGCTCCTCGAGGTCGTTGCCCCAGGAGACCAGGTGCGGCGGGACGGCGGCCGCCTGAATCGCGGCCATCACTCGGCGTGACAGCAGCTCGGTTCTGAGGTCATTCCCGTCGATGGCCAGCAGCGGCTGGCCGAGCCAGAAAAGGGTGTCCATCAGCGCCCAGCGCCGGTCGCAGCCGGCGGGATCGTCGCCGCGGAGGCGTCTGTCGCCGACGACGGCTTCCCAGTCGTTCCAGGCGCACCGGGTAGTGTCGGGCATCGCGGCGAGGGATAACGCGAACGCCGAGTCGGCGGCGCGATAGCGGCCGGCCGCGTGCAAACTCATCCCGGAGAGGGCCAGGCACCACCAGGGCGAGCCGCCACACCCGGCGAGCTCTCGCCAGGCGGAGTCAGGGAGCTCATGATCGATGAGGTATCGAACCCGCTGTCCCCAAAGCCAGTCACTGGCGGGAACGGAATCGGCGGCCCGCTCGAGGGTGGTCAGAAGGCGCTCGCGCTCGCGTCGGACCGCGGGGGGCTCGGCGGGCAACGCCGTGTCGGCGTCGTCGTACCAATAGCAGAACCGGCCGATCCGCGCGTCGCAGCGACCCCCGCCGCCACCGGTGACCGGGAGGAGCTGACGGCGGCCGCGTTCGAACCGGGCCTGCCCCAGCACGGCTTCCTTGAGCGCGGGTTCCGCCGGCTTCGGAACCTGCCCGGCGGCTTGGAGCCATGCCGTTATCAGTAAGCCAGCGATCACGTTACGACCTTCGGCGGAGATTCCAGGTCCCACCGGATGTGCCGCCGCCGTATCATTATCGCGGCACGGGCCTTGCCTGACCTGGCTAGGCTACTCTCAACGATAACATTGACCTAACAAAATGACCTGGCAAGCCTGGTTCACGCTGGTGGTCGCGATTGGGACGATCGTCTCGTTGGCGAGGGATCTGATCAGCCCGGTGACGGCCATGATGGGGGCCGCGGTTGCGTTGCTGATCGCCGGGATAGTCAGTCCATCGGAGGCTTTCGCCGGATTCGGCAACCCGGCTCCGATGACGGTCGCCGCGTTGTACATCATCGCTCGCGCGGTCGAGAAGACCGGGCTGCTCAACCCAATGGTCTACGGTCTCCTCGGTCACGGGGGCGATAGTCGGGCGACTTTGGCGCGGCTGGTGATTCCGGCCGCGGCGGCCTCCGCCTTTCTCAACAATACGCCGATCGTGGCGATGTTGATTCCCGTGGTGCTGGTGTGGTGTGACCGGCACCGCGCCTCGCCGTCTCGCTATCTGATGCCGCTGTCGTTCGCCGTGGTGCTCGGCGGGGTGACAACCGCGATCGGGACATCGACCAACCTGGTGGTCAGCGGGTTGATGGAAGCGCAAGGGATGGCCCCGATGGGCCTCTTCGAGATCACCCCGATCGGGCTTCCGGTAGCGCTCTTGGGTGTCGGGCTCCTGGTCTTGACGGCGAAGTGGCTCCTCCCCGAACGGACTCCGGTCGGGGATCGCCTCGAGGAGGACTTCCGGGAGTTCATCGTGACGATGGAGGTGGAACCGGAAGGCCCTCTGGCGAACAAACCGGTGGAAGCCGCGGGGCTCCGGAACCTCCAGGGTGTCTTCTTGATCCAGATCGAGCGATCCGGTGAGCTGATCGCGCCGGTGGGCCCCGACACCGTGCTTCGGGCCAACGATCGACTCGCCTTCGTGGGCCGGGTCGACATGATCGTCGATTTGCAGCGGATGCGTGGCCTGACTTCGACCGAACAGCGCCAGTTGACCCATTTCGACACCAGCCGACACTCCTTCAGCGAAGCGGTGATCGGGGCCACCTCGCCATTGGTTGGTCGCACGGTCAAGGAAGCGGAGTTCCGCAGCCGCTACCAAGCGGCGGTGGTCGCGATCCATCGATCCGGCGAGCGGATCAACGCCAAGCTCGGCGAGGTCAAGCTCAAGGTCGGCGACACCTTGTTGCTCCTCGCGGACCACGGCTTCTCGTCGCGGTGGCGGGATCGAAGCGACTTCCTCCTGGTCGCGCCCCTTGGCGGAACACCGCCTGGAGTGACCAAGAAGGCCTGGCTGGTCGGGTTGATCACCCTGGCCGTGGTCGGCATCGCGGGGGCCGGACTTCTCCCGATCCTCCAGGCCGCGCTGCTTGGGGTGGCCGTGCTGGTGGCGACCGGGCTTCTCACCGCCGGAGAGGCCCGCAACGCGGTGGACCTGGATGTGATCATCGTGATCGCCGCCTCGTTCGCGGTCGGGACCGCGATCGAGAAGTCCGGGCTTGCCGCGCACTTGGCCGATGGCATCGTCGGTGTGTCCGGCGGGGCTGGCCCGATCGCGGTGCTCCTGGGCGTCATTCTGGCGACCGTGCTGCTGACCGAGCTGATCACCAATAATGCCGCGGCTGCTCTGATGTTCCCGATCGCGTTCGCGGCCGCCCAGCAACTCGGCGTCGACCCGCGCGCCTTCGCGATCGGGATCGCCGTGTCCGCCTCGAATTCGTTCTTGACGCCGATCGGGTACCAGACCAACACCATGGTGTACGGACCGGGTGGGTATCGGTTCGGGGACTATCTCCGGCTCGGGTTGCCGCTCACGGTCGCGATGATCATCGTCACCGCCGTGACCATCGCCTTTCGGTGGAATCTCTAGCCGTCACGAGAGGAACAAACTTTCGAACCGCCGCTTGAATTCGGCTTTCCGGGTGGTCGCGTCGCGCGCTCGAAGTCCGCGGCACCGGCGAGCGGCGTGGCTGTCCCAACCGTCCGGCCAGGAACGGAACACCAAGGTCCGACAGGCGGGACAGCGAACCCTCCGCCCCACGACTTGTTGGGCGCCGAGTTCCTCTGCGTTGACGATCACGCCGCCGGCGTCGAGGCTGGGTAACAACGAGGCTTGGGCGACTGGCGGCTCCAGCGGGACGGTGCTCAGGAGCGATTCAAGTCCCAACGCGCAGGCCGCGCCGATCTGGTCGGAGGATACCTCGGGGTATCGTCTGGCGAACCCCTCGAGTGAGCCACCCCGGTCGAGGTGGTCGATCAGGGCGCGAACCGGGACCCGAGTCCCCGTGAAGACCGCCACGCCGCGGCGGACTCCCGGTTGGCGAACCACGATCTCATGAAGCGGCCGCACCGAAGGAACTCGCGATCAGTGGGATCGGAGCGACTTGGCGACCAACCCGAGACCCGCCGCGAGCAGCCCCAGCATCATCAGGGTGTTGAAGAGGCTGGTGGGGCGGAAGAAGATCTGCAAGTTGGCGATGATGCCGACGAAGATGATGATGGTTCCGGCGGCGGTGAGAAACCAGCCGGGGACCGATTTCCCGTTGAAGAACAGGAACCCGATGCCGAGCAAGAGCGGCACCAGCGACAACCCGAAGGCATTGTAGCCAAACAGATTCCAGGTTCCGCCGCCGACACTCACCTGGTTCAGCACCAAGTACCCACCGGCCACGACGAGTCCCAGGCCGAGGAGGAACTCACCCAAGCCGCCAGGGGTGCCACCGGGACCGCGAGAACTGGTCATTGCGCCTCCATCGGAGCGAGGGTTGTGGTTGTGGCAGCTTTATGTGTCAGGTAGCGGCGATACACGTCGAGTCGGCCTTCGGCGTCCGGCTGGGCCAGCACTAGTCGCTCGAGATTGGCGAGGTAATCCGGGAGCCCGGAGCGACGCCGCAACTCGGTCAAGAAGGGCTGCAACTTGGCGAATACCCCGTTGTGCTCGGTGTTGGCATCGTGGAACATCGCTGGGTCGATGGCACCGTGATTGACGAGCGAGGCCGCCATGTCCCAGTATGTCGTGACCATGCGATATTGGGCGCTGTTCGGTCCCATCCACACGCTAAAGACCTCTTGGGCGGACCGCGGGTGGAAACGGGTGACGAACCAGTCGCGGGCGTCGCGAAGCGCCGGGTCCCGCCGTAGCTCGTAGAGGCGGAGGATGAGGTTCGCGGAATCGGCCTTGCTGATCACCGGCAGACCTTGGGGTTGGTGCGGGGACGTTAGCTCGGAGGTTCAGGTGACGGCAAGGGGCCAACGACCATTGGTCGAGGTGGCGGTGGACAGCGTGGAGGCCGCGGTGGCCGCGGAGGCGGCCGGGGCCGACCGAATCGAGCTGTGTCAGGCCCTGGAGCTTGGCGGACTGACGCCGAGCGCCGGCCTGATCGAGGAGGCGCTCCGGACGGTGGGGCTCCCGGTGTTCGCCATGATCCGGCCGCGGCCAGGCCCGTTTGTTCTTGGTCCCGGCGACTTGGCCGTCATGAGGGCGGACCTGGCACGAATCCGCGACCGGGGAGCCGCGGGGGCGGTCGTGGGGGCGTTGACCGCCCAGGGGACGATCGATCGCGACGCGCTGGTCGGCCTGGTAGAAACGGCGGCCGGCATGGACCTGACCTTTCACCGCGCGTTCGACTCGCTCGCCGCGCCGGTTACGGCCGCGATGGCCGAACTACGGGCCCTCGGAGTAACCCGAGTCCTCAGCTCTGGCGGCGCCGCGACGGCATCCGGTGGCCGGGGGCAGCTCGCCTCACTGGTCCGGTGCGGCACCCCGATCGTCGTGGCAGCCGGCGGGATCGTCGCCGAGACGGTGGTCGATCTGGTCCGGACAACCGAGGCGCGCGAGATCCACCTCTCAGGGGTGATGACGGTCGGGCCGAGCGCCGGGTTCGGCCGGGCCAGCGTTGCCAACCTGCCGCGGCTGCGAGCCGTGCTCGCGGCGCTCGACGCGGAGTTCGGGCCCCGGTCTATCTGAGGTGTTTGGCCAGGAACGCCCAGATCTCCCGGCGGGATTCGCGGGCGAGTTTGGTGTCGATGGTGTTGAAGGCGTGCCCGCCGGGTGCGTCCTGGTAGATCTTGTACTCGAACGTCTTTCCGGCCGCCTTCAGGGCGTCGATGAGGTGCTGCACCTCCATCACGTTGACGTCTTCGTCATTGGTATTGGTGTGGACCAGCAACGGGGTCGCGAGCTTGTCGACGTGATTGACCGGTGAACGGCGCCGGTACTCCATCGGGTTATCCTCGGCCGACTTTCCGATGAAGCTAGCGAACAGGTCGCGGTAGCCCTGGGATTTGTAGCCCATCCGCTGGACGAGGTCACTCACCGGGACGCCGGCGTAGGCCACCTTGTAGTCCGCCGGCCAACGAAAGACGTTGAACAGGGCGTGGTAGCCGCCGTGGCTCCAGCCGATGATCCCCACTTTCGTCGGGTCGACCTGGGGAATGTTCTCGACCGCCCAGTCGCGGATGTCGTGGGTGTCGTCGATCTCGGTGCCACCGTAGTCGATCTGATCGTAGAATTCGCCGCCGTACCCGGTACTGCCGCGGTACTCCGGCGCCGTCACCACATACCCCTGCTCGAGCAGCTCGCGGAGGATGTGAGCGAAGCCGGTGTCGAAATCCCCGTGGACGCCGCCGTGTACGAACACGATCAGGGGCGCCTTCTTGGCGCCGAGCGACTTGGGCACGAAGGTATAGCCGTAGATGAGCAGGGGGTTCCCGGCGCCCTGACCGGTGGGATTGCTCATCCGGATCGGCTTGCTGGCCGCGATGGTGATCTTGTCGATCTGAGCGATGTCGCCAACCTTGAAGTGCCAGTAGACGTCGTCGATGGCCTTCGACACCGATTCGAAGCGTCTGGCCGCGGCTCGCTCCGAGAGTGGGGTCGGCGGGCGGCTCGGTTCCTGGGCGCCGGCGAGGGGGGCCGAAGCGATCACGGCAAGCGCCAGCAGCGGACGGGCAATCATGAACTCTCCGTTTGGCCGTTAGGCAAGGCCGAGGTGCCGGAGCACCTCGGGCGGGGGGCCGTCGAACTTCTGGAGCGGGACGTTCCCGAGGTATCGCAAGTCCGCCATACCCTCTCGGGTGGTGTAGAAACCGGTCGCGGTGAGGTCGCGCACCAGGTCGAACATCCGGGCGGCCGCGAGATACTCGGGTTGGACTCGAGGCTCGTAGCAGATCTGGTCGGCGATGGCGGCCTGCTCGGCCGGGCTCGCGGACGCGAACGACTTGCCATGCCGGCGCGCCGACTCATTGTTGAGCCAAACCAGGCCGCCTCGCAGCTGGATCAGCACGCTCCGCTGGTAGTCGTAGGGCGCGCTGACCCACTCGTTGATGAAGTCGGGCACCCCGACGGCCGAGGCGCTGGGGCTGGTGTCGTCCGCCGGGATGATCAGGTCGCACAACGCCGACAAGGTGACCAGCTCGCCTTCGGTGAGCTGCTTGGCCCAGGTGACCGTGGGTCGGAGGAGATCGGGGTCCGAAGGAGTTCCCGCGGGTCCTCGCCGGCGTTCCGGTTGGCCTCGAGGCAGGGGAGAGGGCGAGCGGGGGATCAGCGGCGCCACCGTGCCCGCGCCGAGGACCTTGAGAACGATCCGCCGTTTCATCAGACGTTGCCCCGTTTCATTTCGGCGACGATGTGGTCCGAGGTCCGCCAGGCGAGCGCGAGAATCGACAGGGTCGGATTCTTGTCGGCGTTCGACACGAAAGGCGCTCCGTCGGTGACGAAGAGGTTCTTGACGTCCCATGCCTGGCACCACGAATTGAGCACGGAGTCACGCGGGTTGTCGCCCATCCGAACAGTGCCGACCTCGTGGATGATCTGCCCGCCTTGGGCGATTGCCTTGGCGCCGTCGGTCTCGGGCTTTCCGACCACGGAGCCGCCCATGGCGTCGATGATCTGGGTGAAGGTCTTGACCATATGGGCCGCCTGACGGGTTTCGTAGTCGCTCCACGCCCAATGGAACCGAAGGACCGGAATGCCCCACTGATCCACCTGGGTCGGATCGAGCTCGCAATAGGAACGGTCGTTGGGGACCATTTCGCCCCGGCCGTCAAAGAACAGGAACGAGCCGTAATATCGACGGGCGGCCTCCTTGAAACGGCGCCCGTATGCTCCGGCGGTGAAGTGCTCCAGTCCCCAGAAGATGCCCGGCCCCGGCATCCGCCGACCGCCGCCGAACTCGATGTGATAACCGCGGGGAAAGTCGAGTTTCCCCGCCAGCTGCTCGCGGTACAACCACCAGGGCATGTAGAGATGCTCGCCGGACGCACCGTCTTCGTTGTGGGCGGGGGTGTTCTCGAGGGCCGGGATTTGGCCCTGGACCCCGGCGCCAACCGTGTCCATCAAGTACTTCCCGACCAGCCCGCTCGAATTGGCCAGACCGTTGGGGAACTGGCCGCTCTTCGAGTTGAGGAGGATCCGGGCAGTCTCACAGGCGCTCGCGGCGAGGACCACCACCCGAGCACTCGCGTGCTTGTCGGTTCGGGTGAGCTTGTCGATGTAACTGACGCCGGTGGCACGGCCGGACCGATCCACGGTGACCTCGCGAACCATCGCGTCGGTAACGAGGTCCACGTTGCCGGTGGCCATCGCGGGCGGGAGCAACACCGTGGTGGATTGGAAGTTGGCCCGGGTGGAGCAGCCGCGGCCGCAGTCGGTCGCCCAGAAACAAGCCTGGCGGCTCCGCATCGACTCGGCCAGGACGCGCTGCGCCAGGGGATTACCAGGGTGCAGCCGGGCCGGTAGTCGATCGGCATCTTGCCGCTCGGTCAGGATAGCGAGGTGGATCGGAACGACGGGGATTCCCAAGGGCGCACACCGAGCTTTGACCAGACGCTCGAAGCCGCGGGCCGCGGGCGCGGGCAGCAGGACCCCCGCGGGGGAATCGGGCGTGTTCTCGAGCCCTTCGGCCGATCCGAAGACCCCGATCAATGCTTCGGTCTTGTCGTAGTACGGAGCCAGGGTCCGATAGTCGATCGGCCAGTCGAAGCCGACCCCGTCACGGGTCCGCGGCTTGAAGTCATAGGGGCCCATCCGGAGCGAGATCCGGCCCCAGTGATTGGTCCGGCCGCCGAGCATCCGGGACCGCCACCACATGAAGTTGGACCCTGGGGCGTTGGTGTACGGCTCGCCCGGGACGCGCCAGCCGCCATCGACCGTGGCATCGTAGAATCCGAACGGCTTGTCGGGTGTGCTGTCGCCCCGGAGCGGAGCATCCTTGGGGAGCTGGAACATCGGCGTCTCGCGGACCGGGTCGTAGTAGCGCCCAGCCTCGAGCACCAACACCTTGAGCCCCTGAACGGCCAGTTGGTAAGCGGCCATTCCCCCGCCGGCCCCCGAGCCGACCACGATGGCGTCGTAGCGCGTTTGGGTTTTGCCTCGCGGAGTGGTCACAGGGACCCGGCCGCCCGGAGGAATCGCTCGGCCAGGGTGACGATCCTGTCGTCGCCACGCTCGTCGGCCTCGTTCCGGAGTCGAGTTATCTCGCCGAGGAGCCGCTCGTCGCCCCAGCCGTACCCGGTGGCATTCTCGGCGCTCGCGGTATCTCCCTGGTTCGCGCCGGCCAGCAGGGCCCGGGCGGCCGCCAGCGGATATTCGGGGCTGTCGCGGGTGGGCAAGGAGTACCGCGGCTCGGCTCCGCCGGCATCCTCTTTGACGAAGGCGCGCGACACCGTTAGGCCTCGTACACCCAGCGCCCGCCGACCATGGTGCGCTCGATGGGAATCGATACCAGGCTGGCCGGCGGCTCCCGATACGGATCGCGGCCGAGCACGACCAGATCGGCCAGCTTGCCGGCCTCGAGCGAGCCCTTCTGGCTCTCCTCGAAAGAGGCGTAGGCTCCGTGCACGGTCGCGACCCGGATGGCCTCGTCCACGGTGATCCGCTGCGACCCGCCCCACACGGTCCCCTTCATGTCGGTCCGGGTCACCATCGACTGGAGACCCATCATCGGCTCGAACGGCCCGGGCGGGTAGTCCGACGCGAACGTCGGTCGGACCCCGGCGTCGATCAAACTCCGGAGGGCGAACATCCGTTCCAGCCGGTCCGCGCCGTACTCACGCATCTTCTCGCCGTGCCAATAGACGTAGCTGCTGAACGGGGTCGGGATCGCCCCCAGGGCCTTGATCCGGCGAACCAGGTCGGGCGTGACCAAGGTGCAGTGTTCGATCCGGAACCTCGGGTCGGCCCGCGGCGCCTCGCGCTGGAGCCGCTCGTAGAGCGACAAGACGATATCGATGCCGACGTCGCCGTTGGCGTGAATCCCGATCTGCAGCCCCGCGCGGTGGACCTTGTCGGCCACCGGCCAGAGCTGCTCGGCCGTCGAAACCAGGATACCGCGGTCGTCGGGGCGGCCGACATAGGGTTCCGACATCCGGGCGGTACGCTCGGAGATCGATCCATCGCAGACGCACTTCACGCCGCCCAGGCGAACCCACTCGTCGCCGAGTCCCCGCCGGCTGCCGGCGGCGATCACCTGGTCGATCTCGCCGTACCAGATCAAGGCGTAGATCCGAGTGCCGAGCTCCCCGTTGGCGCGGGCATCTTGATAAGCGCGCCAGTCGGCGATCGAGGCGCTGGCGTCATGGACCGAAGTGATCCCTGCCTTGGCCAGCGCCCGGGAAATGAACTTGACTCCCTCGCGGCGGCGGTCGGGTGATTCGTCCTCGGTGATCATCCTGGAAGCCAGGTTCACCGCGGTCTCGGCGAGACGCCCGGTTGGCCGTCCAGCGCCGTCGCGATCGATGTGGCCACCAGGAGGATCGGCCGTGGACTCGGTGATGCCGGCCAGGTCGAAGGCCTTCGAGTTGAGGTAGGCCGTGTGGCCGCCCCGGTGCTCGATCAGCACCGGATGGGTGGTCGACGCGTGATCGAGATCCGAGCGGGTGAGCGGCCGGCCTTCTTTGGTCTTGGTGTCGTCGTACTTGAAGCCCAAGACCCACTGACCCGGCGGCGTCTGGGCGGCTCGGGCCCGGACGGCGGCTTGGATGTCGGCGATGGACCGAAGGTCGCAGTCGATCCGGGTCAGGTGCTGGAGCCCCGAGCTGGCCGGATGAGAATGGGCGTCGATGAAGCCAGGCACCACGGTGCGACCACCCAGATCGACCCGCCGGGTCGTCGGACCGGCCAGCCGAAGGATTTCCTGGTTCGAACCGAGCGCCAGCAGACGATCGCCGAGAATCGCGACCGCTTGGGCTCTCGGCGCGGCGGGATTCATGGTCACGATGGAACCGCGGTGGAGGACCAGCGTGGGGGATTGCCAGGCCCGGCGGGTGAGCGCCACGCTCGCGGCGGCGGTCAGGAAGTCGCGTCGATCAGCCATCGGTCCCTCTCGTCGTCGTGGTGTCACGGGGTGGGCCCGGCGCGGTATCGGCGGATCGCCCCCCGCTCGACGTCGGGCCTGCTGAAGCGCACCGCCTTGAAGTCCCCGGCCGCGAACCGCTCCGCTTGATCGCCGAAGAACGGCGAGTCGGGATGGTCGCTCTGGCCGTAACTCAGTACCGAATAGGCCCGGGGAAGGGAGTCGAACTCGACCGCCAGCACCCAGCCGTCCCCACCGCGGACCCGTCGCCGGCCGTCGGGGTCGTCGCCGAACCAGAGCACCCGGAAGCAACCCAGGTCACCGCGACAGCCGCCGACCGGGAGATCGCGGTTCCCGATCCGAATTCGGTGGACATCGCCCCAAGCCACATCGAGGCGACCGAAGCGTCGTTGCACGGAGTCCGCCGCCTGCAGCAATGCGACGATCGCCTGGTCAGGATCGGCCAATCCGTGGGGGGTCGTCATCGGTTCGGCGGGCGACCAGGGGGTCGCGAACGGCGACTTGACGGCCCGCTGATAGAGCCGCCACCACATCTCGAACAAAACGCCGCCCCGCGAGGTGGCCGCCACCGACCGGTCCCAGGCTTCGAGGACCTTGATGGCCTCCGGTACCGGGATCGGTTGCCGTTGGGTGGCGATCTCGAGCAGCGCCGGGAGTATCCGCTCGGCCAGCAACATCCGATAACTGTGCTTGAGCAGGACGACATCCTCAAGGGATAGCGTGTCGGCTGGGAACCGGATCAGATCGAGACCGTGCTGCGATCGGAGACCGAGGCTCGGCCGTTCGACGTTGGGAGGCAGCGCGGCGGAGTCGAGGGGCGCCTCGAGATTGGCCCAGTGTGGCGAGTCGTTCTCGTTGTGGAGGTACCCGGTGGCCGGATTGAGCACCATCGGAAGCGAATCCCACGGCACCATCCGGCTGAAGATGTCCCGCCGCCGCCGGGCGACGATGGCCACGGTATCGCCGCCCGACGGTCGGGGGAGGGCGGGCAAGGCCCCGTTCCAGACGTAGAAGACGTTCCCGTCCCGATCGGCGTAGGTGAGGTTCGAGGTGGCCCTGGCGCGAATTTTCATCGCGGCCTGCCACTGGGCCAGCGATCGTGCCTCCATCATCTTGAGGAATTGTTCCCCGCCGCGGAACTCGCCTTCGCCGGCCGTCTTGAGGATGTAGGCGGTGCCATTGCGACGGTCGACCACCGGCCCGAACGGCGATCGCCATACCTCACGACGTTCGAGAGAAGTTCCTTGTGGCGTCCAATAGGGGACAGTCACGGTGTGTCGGGTGAGCGGGATGGCTCGGCCATCCAGGACGATCTGGTCGGGGCGCTGTCGGGCCAACGGGATGGCGTACAGCTCATCGGGGTCGACCGCGTTGTTGGTCGTGGCCCAGCCGAGATACCGGTTGAAGCCGCCGACGACGGCGAAGGCGCCGCCGATCCGAAAATCGCCATAGAAGTCGAGCACGCCCGGAATGACAACGTGGGCCTCGTAATAGCCCGCGTCCCAGTCGAGGTGGGGGTTCCGCAGCAGGATGGCTCGGCCCGACCGGGTCCGGCTCGGCGCCAAGGCCCAAGCGTTCGATCCGGGCTCCCGGGTCGACGGTGCGCCGGAGGGTCTCGTCCGATCGAGGATCCGGCGGGCCCCGCGGAGGTTCGGGGAACCGATCTCCCTGGCGAGGACATCCCATCCCGCGAACCGCGGCTCGACTCGCGGGTACTGATCGGCCCGGGATTTGACGAAGTCGTTGACCGCGGCGGCGAACCCCTGGTACATCCGGCGAGTCGCCGGTTCGAGCCGGGGCCAGACTGTTTTGGCGTGGGCGTGAATCGGCCGCTGGCCGAAGTCCTGTTCGATGCTGTCGCGGCCATAGACCAGGCCCATCTCGCCGCGGCCTCCGATCAGGGCCCGGACGACTCGCGGGCCATAGTCCTCCAACTCGACCCAGGCGAGACCATAGCCCGCGGCCCAGTGATCGGCGGCATAGATGTGCGGCACACCATGTTCGGTCCGGATGATTTCCGGTTTGACCGACCCGACCTGGAGCGTCGCGGCGATCGCGAGCAGCGGTCCCGTCACGCCCATTGGGCTGCGCTCCCGGTGCTCACGCCAGGGTTACCGCACCGGCTTGTCATCTGACTTGAGCGCATCGGGAATGACCCAGTAGCCCGTTCCGTACTTCCGCTGTCGCGGCCACACCTCGTCGAGGGTCTCGTCGTCGTAGACCACACCGCCTTTGACGACGTACTGGATGTCGGCGGTGTTGCGAATGTTGACCAGGGGATTGGAGTTGAGAACCATGAAATCGGCGAGCTTCCCGACCTCGATCGAGCCGAGGTCCTTCTCCTTGCCGATGAAACGGGCCCCGTGGAGGCTCGCCACTTCGAGCGCGCCCATCGGTCCGGTGGCCGCGGCGGCCATCCAGGTCTCCCAGTGGGAGCCCAATCCGTTGTGTTGGCCGTGGGCGCCGATGGCACCGTAGCCGCCGGCGGCGATGACATCGGCCATACCGAGGGCAATCCACGGATAGCTGTAGTCGGTGACCGGACGCAGCATCCGTTCCCGGGTTTGGGGGATGAACTGAACCCAGGGCAGGAATCGGCGGGTCTTCTGGTCCTTCCAGACCTCGGTTTCCTGGTAGAAATACTCCTCGTTCCAGGGGCCCGGGCCGCCGACCATGAAGGTCGGCGAATAGGTGGCTTTGGCCAGACCGAGGAAGGTGGTGAAGTCCGAGTACATCGGGGTATAGCTCATCGGGTGCTCGAAGCCGGTGTGGCCGTCCATGATCATGCCGAGGGTGTATTCCAGGTCGTTGTTCTCGGAGGTGACCTGGAGACCCACCTTGCGGGCGACATCGGTGACCCACTGGCGCTGCTCGCGGCGAGGCTGGAGATACTGCTTGAGCGACACCGCTCCCCAGTGGGCCAGCTTCTTGATCCCGGCCTCGGCGACCTCGTACGAGGTGAACTCCTCTTGGCGCGATCCGTCGCCCGAATAGAGCGGATCGCCGGTGGTGAAGACTCGGGGCCCGACGACGGCGCCGGCATCGACCAGCTCGGCGGTGGGGAAGAGGTTCTGCGACCACATCGAGGGGTCCATCGTCGTGGTGATGCCGTAGGCCAGGAACGCGGCACCCTCGAAATTCTTCTGGGGAATGATCCCGCGGTGCTCGCGGTAGTTGTGGGAGTGGACATCGATGAAACCGGGAATGATGGTCTTTCCGCCGGCGTTGAACACCCGAGCTCCACGCGGTACCTGGCACCGTCCCACGCATCGGATCCGACTGCCCTCGACGACCAGTGTCCCGGTGACCACCGCGCGGTCCTCGAGGGTAACGATCCGAGCGTTGACGAACGCCGCCGCGCCGGCCGGAACGTCCCGGGGAATGGCGAGGCGGATCGTGACCGTGTCGGTCCGACCGGTGGCGACCGAATGGCTGTAGAGCCGGTTGGCGCTTCCGAAGTCGACGGTGGTCGCGTTGCGCCAGCGCGGGAAGAGGCCGCCCTCCTTGCTCAGTTTGGTGGTCGGGAGCTTGGCGCGGCTCCGATCGATCCGAACCGCGGCGCCTCCGGTCCCCGGGTACGGAAACGGGGTGACGTAGACGTTGTCGGATTCCTGGAACGCGATCCACTTTCCATCTGGTGACGGAGTGATCTCGTCGGCGTAGGGGAAGGTGAAGTGGGCTCGCCGATCGAGACCGTCCGGCCGGATCGAGTAGAGGGTGGACTCGAGCCCTCCCTGGCCGCCGATGGTGAGGTGGGGGTAGAAGATCCGGCCGTCGGGCCCATAGGAGGCGGCCACGATGGAGTTGCGGATGGCATTGAAGGCGCTTCCCGATGAGCCGTCAGGCGAAGCCGTGACCCGAATCACGGCCGTTTCGGCGCCGCCGCTCACCGCGATTCGGACCAAGTCCCAGTAGGGGTTCCAGAGCACTCCCCGCCCATGCCGGCTTTCGCCAGCGCCACGCGAAACGACCAGCTCGCGGCCATCGGGGCTCCAGGCCGGATTGAGGTACTCGCCGGGACGGCGAGACAGCGTCTCCGGGTTGCCGCCGCTGCTGGCCACCCGGTGGAGGTGACCGCCGATCGAGTCGGTCCAGCTGGTGAACGCAATCCACTGCCCATCCGGGGACCATGCGGGAGCAAACTCGAACGGGTCGAACGAGGCCGGCGTCAACCGCCGCGGGGTCCCGTTGGGCAGATCCATGACCCAGATCCGGCCAACGGCTTGGAAGACGGCCCGGCGACCGTCCGGCGAGACCGATTGCCACCGGGCAAATCGGGTCTCGAACGGTTCGTCGGTGATCCGAGTCTGGGTGTTGGCGAGTTCGGAGATCTTCCGCTCGACGGGGGCGGTGAACTCGACGGTGCTCACCGCGCCGGTCGCGAGCTCGAGCCGACGGAGCTTTCCTCCCTGCGACAACCAGATCGAACGGCCGTCGGCGGACCAACCGTAGCCCGGGAACGGCCGAAGCACCTTTCCGCCCTCGATGATGTCCTGCTCGACGGGGTCCATCGCCAGACGTTCGGCTCCGGTTTCGAGGTCGCGAAGCCAGAGGGCGGTTCGGGGACCGAATCGATGTCCGCGCCAGGAGATCGTTCCGTCGGGAATCCGGCGGATGAAGGCGAGCCAACGGCCGTCGGGCGAGACTTCCGGGGCGCCCATCCCGCCACTGGCGCCCTGGATCTGCTGGGTTTGTTCGCCGAACGAGATGGCGGTGATGGCGCCGGTCGTGAGATCGAGCCGGCGCACCTGAGCGGACCCGCCGGAGAAGTCGCGGCGGCCTCCGTAGCCGGGCTGCCAATCCCCCGCGCTCACCTGATAGTACAGGAACCGGCCGTCACGAGATAACGAAGGCCAGGTCGCCCCGGATTGCCGCTGGCTCGAGAGCAACTCGACGCCGGTGCCGCCATCCTTGTGGTACATCCAGATGCCACCGGCACCGGGCTGGCCACCAGCGGGTAGCTGGCTTCGAACGACCACGATGTACTGGCCATCGGCGCTCCAGGCCGGCATGGCCACGCGGACGTTGTTGTCGGTGAACACCGCCCGCGGATTGCTCCCGTCGGCGTTCATGAGCCAGAGGTTGTTCTGGCCCTTTCGATCCGACACGAAGGCGATCGATGAACCATCGGGGGATATCCTCGGGTGGGTGTTGATCGCGACCCCACTGGCCTGGGTGAGGCTGGTGGCCGTTCCGCCCGCGACTGGGATGCGGTAGATATGACCGAGGAGGTCGAAGGCGAGCCACTGTCCATCGCGGCTGACGTCGACCGACATCCAGGTTCCCTCGGTCGTCGTGAATCGGATGTCCCTCGTGGCTCCGCGTGGCTGGGTGACGTCCCACGTCGATCGGTCCTGGGCCTGGCCCACCGTCGGGAGCAGGGCGAGCAGCAGCGGTACGAGGCGGCGCATTCGACCGTCCTGTGCGGCTTGGGTACGCTGGTAATGTACGAGTCCTCGTCAATCCGGGTAGCATCGGCCGGGTGCGGGCAGCGACGGCAGAAAGGCGGAACCAATGCGGATGTGCATATCGCTGTTCGCGATGTGGCTGACGCTGGGCGCGGCGGCCGCGGGGCAGACGGTGTCCACCGGGGCCGTTCTGGTCCGGGTGGTCGGGCCCGATAGCGTCGGAATCGGCGGGGTCATGGTGGTGGTGTCCCGGCAGGCGGTGGGTTTCTCCCGGCAGTCGATGACCGATCCCACCGGGGTGGCTCGGGTGGGCTTTCTGCCGCCCGGGATCTACCAGGTTGCCGCCCGGCGGATCGGGTATCGGCCAGCGGTAGTCGGGTCGGTGCCGGTGAGCGCGAGTGCGGTGACCTCGGTCGGCCTTCGACTGACGCCGACCCAGCAGACCCTCGACTCGCTGGTGGTGGAGGCGCCGGCGGTGACCGTGGACCTCGAGCGGACCGAGTTTGGAACCACGATCTCCTCCCGGGAGTTGCGCCTGCTGCCGACCCCCAACGACGCCCGAAACCTGGTCGGGTTCGCCAACGGGGCTCGGCCCGACCAGGTGTTCGGCGGAGCCACCGCCCAGGCGAACAACTACCAACTCGATGGGGTCGCGGTGAACCACCCGGGCATCGGGGGAGACCTGGTGCAGCCGAGCGTCACCTGGATCGAGGAGGTCCAGGTCCGAGGACTCGGAGCCGGCGCCGAAACCGAGCCGAAGATCTGGCCGCATTTCTGGGCACCTTCGCCCGAATCGGAGAGGATTTCGAGGGTGTGTTCCCCAAGCCGGGTCAGCGTCGGGGCGCCGGCGAGCGTCGACGGGGTAGCCGTCACGGGGTGACCGTCCTTCCAGAGTCAGGCCCGAGCTCCAACGGCTCGGCCCTCGGGTTTGGCGACGACGTCGGCTCGGCCAGTTCGCCGTCGGTCGCCTCACGCAGTTGAGCCAGCTCGCCGATCAACTCCTCGTAGACTTCCACGTCGAGGAGCACGGCGGCCGAGCGTCCGTGTTGGGTGAGGATCACCGCCCGTTTGGTGGCGCGGACTTGCTCGAGGAACGCCGAGGCGTGGGCCCGGAATTCAGTGACGGGCCGAACATCCTTGGAGGGGTACAACCGGGGCATTTTTCGGTTCATCACGGCGTACGCTCAACGGTACAAGCCAACCGACCTGATGTTGATCATGGCGGTTGGACCATGAAGCATCCGTGATGGACCCGTGAAGGCGCCGATCGGCGAGTGGCGGGGGGCGCCGGGCCGGGATCGCGCCGTGCGGACGCCCTCCGCCCGGTTGTCTCGGGCGGCTCTCGATGGGGTGATCCCGGGCGGTTCCGCCCGGCTAGGCGAGTACCTGCTGGGGTCGCGCCACCTGTCCGATCGCGGTCAAGCCGTCCTCGACGGTCGCCGCCATCGTATCGATGGCGTCTTCGCTCATCGCCGTCGACAGCACCAACATCAGTCGCGATGGCGCGAAAATGCCGTGGGTCAGCAGATAGAGGTGCAACGCCCGAACAGCCTCCTTGTCCCCCCGCGCCGCGTCCTGCGGCCCTCGAAGCGGTCCTCGGGCGAAATGCACCTGCATCAGGGAACCGAATCCCACCACGGTGACGTCGAGGTCGAGTTTGGTTGCGGCCTGGTTGAGCCTGGCCCGCAGGCCGTCGCCCCGCTGGTTCAGCTGGGCGATGACTGGTTCGCTCAGCAGCTCCATTGCCTTGAGGCCCGCCACCATGGTCGCGGCGTTGCCGTTGTAAGTCCCGGAGTGCACGATGCCGCCGGACCGGGTCGGGTTGAAGGCGTCCATGATGTCGGCCCGGCCGCCAAAAGCCCCGACTGGCAGGCCGCCACCAATGATCTTGCCAAAGCAGGTCAGATCGGGTCGGATGCCAAGGTGGCCCTGCATCCCGCCGTAACCAAGCCGGAAGGTGATGATCTCATCGAAGATGAGCACGATCCCGCATGCTTCGGTGACCGCCCGCAATCCGGCCAGGAACGACTGGTCGGCCACGATACCGCCGCCGGCACCCATCATGGGCTCGACGATCACGGCCGCCAACCGGTCCTTGTTCCGCCGAATGGCGTCGACGGTGTAGTCGAGATCGTTGTACTTGCCGAGGAGAACCTCGCCCACCGCGCCCGGCGAAAGACCCTGAGCGGCTTTGGTTTCGTATGGTGGGACCATCGCCACGCTGACCTGGTCATGGGAACCGTGGTAGCCGGCCTCCATCTTCATGATCCCCGAGCGCCCGGTAAAGGCCTTCGCGGCCCGGAGCGCGAATAGCGACGCTTCGGTGCCTGAATTGCAGAAGCGAAGTCGTTCGACCGAGGGAACCCGGCGACATATCAGCTCCGCCAGTTGGACTTGGAACTCGTTGGCGGTTCCATGGACGGTGCCCTGAGTTCCCTGGCTGGCCAGCGCCTCCTGAATACCATGGTGGGCGTGACCGTGAACGAGCGAAGTGAAGTTGTTCAAGAAATCGAGGTACTCGTTTCCATCGACATCCCAGAGCCGGCACCCCTGCCCGAGGGAGATGAAAAGGGGGTAGGGCAGATGAAAAGTGCCGGTTCGGGTATCCCCGCCGGGCATCACCTTGCAGGCGCGCTCGTACCAGGCCTTCGAGGTCGGCGAATTGGCCAGATACCGCGATAGCAGATCGGCATCCAGGGCGGCGAGGGTCGTCACGGAATCCTCGATGGTGGAGACTGGATGGGATAGTATCCGGCCAGACCTGGTTGGGCCAGGGTCGCCGCTCGCCGGCTTAACGCCCCGGGCTCGCCGCCGTCAATGCAGGTGAGAGGGGCAAGCTCGACGGGTGGGGACCAACAGGAGGCTACCATGATTGGACGGACTGCAATTATCGGCATGCTGGTCGTTCTCGGGGCGAATTCGGCTCAGGCACAGCGGCCGTGTACTCCTCGGGAGCGGGCGGCCGATCGGCGCGAAGACGTCCGCGACCGGCGCGAGGATGTTCGGGATCGGCGCGAAGATCGTCGGGATCGAGCCGAGGATCGGCGGGATCGGCGCGAGGATCGAATCGATCGGCGGCATTACGGGGGGCGGCTCGATCGTTTGGAAGGCGTCGCGGATCGGGCGGAAGATCGGGCGGATCGTCGGGAAGACCGCCGCGACCGGCGGGAGGACGTGCGGGACCGCCGGGAAGATCGTCGCGATCGGCGGACCTGCGGCGTCTGAACGCCCAGCGGCGTGCTCGAGCGACGGGGCGGCCTCGCGGCCGCCCCGTTGCGCAGGTACAATTGCCCGATCCACGTTTTGGTTCGGGAGCTCACCGTGATCCGCACCGGTCCGCTGGCCGTTCTCCTCGTTTGTCTTGCCCCTCGGCTGTCGGCTCAGGTCGACTACTCGCGAGCTGAACGGCTCCTTCCCTGGCACACCTCGCGCCTGGTATCCGGCGATTCGGTGCGACCGCAGTGGTACCCCGACGGCAATCGGTTCTGGTACCGCAACAAGACCGCGACGGGCGCCGAGTTCGTTGTGGTCGATCCGGTCAGGAATACCCGGGCGCGGCTGTTCGACAACGCCCGGTTGGCTGCCGCCATGAGCATCGCGCGGGACACCGCTTACGATCCGGATCGCCTCCCGTTCGCCTCCTTCGTGTTCACGGACGACGGCAAGAACGAGCGCGAGATCGAGTTCGCCGCCAACCGAAAGCGCTTCGTTTGCGACATCGGCGGCTATCGTTGCGTGGTGAGCGACACCCTGCCGAGCGAAGTGCCGTTCGTGCTCTCGCCCGACAAGAAGTGGGAAGCCTTCATCCACCACCACAACGTCTGGGTTCGCCCGCGCAGGGGGCGGGACTCGATCCAGTTGACCAGCGACGGCGTGGAGTATTGGGGGTACGGTCTGACGATGCCGTCGCCGGGCCAACTGGTGCGCCCGCAGCCTCGTCGCCCCACGATCCGGTGGTCGCCCGATTCCCGCACCCTCGCGGTCTGGCGGCAGGACGAACGGCGGGTCGAGCACATGCACTACCTCTCCAGCACGCCGCAGCGGCCGAAGCATTACAGTCAGCCCTACGCCCTCCCCGGCGACTCGATCATTCCGGTCCCGACGTTGCATCTGATCGACGTCGGGTCGAAGGCCAACCGGGAGGTGCGCCTTTCGCCGCAGCCCGCTCAGCTCAGCGTGACCGGATCGGCGAAGGACTCGGCGTGGGCCGACGCGAGCGACCGGGTGTTCGTGACCGGAATGTCGCGCGGGTCGAAGCGGACTTGGCTCGCGGCGGTGTCCGTGGCCACCGGAGAGATCACCACCTTGGCCGCCGACAGCCAGCCGACGTTCGTCGAATGGTCACCACCGTCTGGCCCACCGCAGTGGCACGTGACTCGGGACGGGCAGGACGTATTCTGGTGGTCGGAGCGCGACGGCTGGGCTCACTTCTACCGTTACGGCGGCGACGGGCGCCTCAAGAACCGCGTCACGGAAGGTCCCTGGTTCGCCGCCTCGATCGAGTACCTGGACGAAACGGCCAAACAACTGTACTTCACGGCGAAAGGCCGGGAGGCGGGGCAGTTCTGGTACTACTCGAAGCTGTACCGGGTTGGGTTCGACGGGTCGGGGCTGACCCTGCTGACGGCCGAGGACGCTCACCACGAGATCGACTTCAGCCCGAGTGGCCGGTTCTTCGTCGACAGCTACTCGCGAATCGAGGCCCCCACCGTCACCGTGCTGCGGTCGGCGCTCGACGGGCGGGTGCTGCGCCCGCTCGAGCAGGCTGATGTCACCCGACTCAAGGAGGTCGGGTGGCGGCCCGGGCAGGTCTTTTCGGTCAAAGCGCGCGATGGGGTGACCGACCTCTACGGCGTCCTCTATCTGCCGCCCGGTCTCGACTCCACCAAGAGGTACCCAATCATCGACCACATCTATCCCGGGCCTCAGGTCGGCAGCGTCGGTGCCTGGTCGTTCAAGTCGGGTGGGGAGGCATTCGCGCTGGCGCAGCTCGGCTTCGTGGTGGTCCAGCTCGACCACCTCGGGACACCGTGGCGGTCGAAGGCGTTCCACGACAGCTACTATGGCAATTTCATCGACAACGGTCTTCCCGATCACGTTGCGACCTTGAAGCAGTTGGGTGCTCGTTATCCGTTCATCGATCTCGACCGGATCGGGATCTTCGGCCACTCCGGGGGAGGATTTGCGTCGACCGACGCGATCCTCCGATACCCGGAGATCTTCAAGGTCGCGGTGTCGACCTCGGGCAACCACGACAACCGGAGCTACAACATCTACTGGGCCGAGAAATACCAGGGCCTGATGCGCCGCGATTCGGTCCGCAAGACCGACAACTTCGAGGCGTCGGCCAACGGTAGCTACGCCAAGAATCTCAAGGGGCGGCTCTTCCTGATGACGGGCGACATGGACGACAACGTCCATCCCGCGATGACGATTCAGGTGGCCGACGCCTTGATCAAGGCGAACCGGACGTTCGACTTCCTGATCTTGCCGAATCGGGCCCACAGCCTCAACGAACCGTACGTGATCCGGCGGCGGTGGGACTACTTCGTCGAACATCTCCTCGGGGCGGTGCCACCCGAGAACTACGAGATCGTCCGACCGACGGATCCCTGGGCGTCCGGCCCCCCCACTCCGTGAGCTACGCCCGGCGGGTCGGTCTGTTCAGCGGGACGATGTCGGTGGTCGGCGGGATCATCGGGTCGGGCATCTTCCTCAACCCCGCGATCGTGGCCCAACGAGTCGGGTCCGCCGGCCTGACCATGGTGGCCTGGACGTTAGGCGCGGTCGTCGCCGTTCTGGGCGGCTTGATCTACGGCGAACTCGGTCACCGGCTCCCGAAGGCGGGCGGAACCTACGCCTACCTCAGGGCCGGGATCTCGCCGCTGGTCGGATTCCTCTACGCTTGGGGTCTCCTGCTCATCATGTCGACCGGCGCCGCGGCCGCGGTCGGCTACACCTTCGCCAGCTACGCGGTGAACCTGTTCGGGATCGATCCCGGTCGCACCACGGTGATCGCCGCCGGCGCGATCGCCATCTTCACGGTGATCAACCTCTTCGGGGTGCAGTTCGGGGCCTGGGCCCAGAATGGCTTCGTCCTGGCCAAGCTCGGCGCATTGGCCCTGCTCATCGTCGCGGGCTTGTTCGTCGGGGGGGAGCCGCCGCCATGTCCAGGCTGCGTTGCGCCTTCGGCGCCAACCGGCTTTGGCCCGACCGTCGCCGCCGTCGCGACGGCCTTCGTGCCGATCCTCTTTGCCTACGGCGGCTGGCAGCAGACCAATTTCATCGCGGAGGAGATCATCGACCCGGAGCGGAACCTGCCTCGGGCCCTGATGCTCGGCGTGGCCATCATGGTGCTCGCCTACCTCCTGGCCAACGCCACCTACCTCGCCGGGTTGGGGGTAACCGGGCTCGCGAACAGCACGGCACCGGCCGCCGATGTCGTCGGCGGAGCGCTGGGGGAAACCGGGCGGCGGCTGATCGGGATCGGGGTGATGGTATCGACGGCCGGTTTTCTCAACACGGTGACGTTGCTCTCGCCTCGGGTTTATCAGGCCATGGCTCGCGACGGGCTCTTCTTCGAGTCCTTCGCGCGGCTCCACCCCCGCTGGCGGACCCCGATCGTCGCCATCCTGTTCCAAGGCGCCTGGTCGATCGCGTTGCTGTACTCGGGGACGTACGGGCAACTCCTCGACTACGTGGTGTTCGCCGACTGGATCTTCTTCGGGTTGAGCGGGATCGCGCTGCTGGCCCTGCGGCGCCGAGGGGACGGCTCAGGTGGCTTCCGGGTGCCGTGGTACCCGGTGACGGTGTGGCTGTTCGTCGCCGCGGCCGGCTACGTGGTGCTGGGCTCAGTCAGGTCGGATCCCGAGAACGCGCTCGGGGGCGTCGGTCTGCTCGCGTTGGGCCTGCCGGTATACTGGTACTGGGCTCGCCGCCGCGCCCGGCGATGACCGTTAGGCGGCCGGCGCTAGGGCCACTGCACGATCGAGTTGATCCCGCCGCGGCCGTCGGAGCGCCGGTGGGGGTTGGCCGGGTCGGGGATCCAGGTTTGCCCGTCGAGCAGGAACTTGTAGGCGTGCCGTCCGGCCGCCACCGGCAGGGGGTCGGACGTCCAGAGGCCGGACTCGACCTGGCGGAACGGATGCGGCGCCGCCCAGCCGTCCCACGCGCCGTGCACGGCCACCGACGCCGCGCCGTGATCGTGCAACGAGAAGACCAGGCCTCGGGCGGTCTTGAGGGGTCCGATTGGGGCGGGCTCGTGCCAGCGGTGGCGCTCGAGCAGGGCGTGTGCAACCGCCCGCCCGGCGTCGATCGCGCCCGCGCCCTGCCGCTCGACATCGGCGCCAGGCACCGGCCACGCGGCCCGAAGCAGCGCCTCCCTCACCAGCCGGGGTGTCAGGGTCGAATTCGCCTCGAGCATGGTCGCGACGGTGCTGGCGACGATCGGGGCCGCGAAGCTGGTCCCGTCGGCATGCTGGTAGTGGTCGGTCACGAACTTCCGGGCCCGAATCTCGTCGAGGCATGACGGGTCGCCGGCCTGGCGGCGATCGAACAGATCGCGAGCCTGGCGGCTTGCGTCGGTTCCCGGCAGGATCGGCGCGACCACCCAGATGCTGGGCGCCACCAGTTCTGGCTTGGGTAGCCCGAGCGCCGAGTCACCGAAGTTGCCGCGCCACAAGCTCCGCCCGCCCGCGTCGATCCCGCCCTGGTCGTCCAGCCCACCCACGGTAACGGCTGACGGCGCGGTCGCGGGCGGGACCAAACGGCGAATACCGTCGTTGCCGGCCGCTGCCACGACCGTAATCCCGCGCTCGACCAGTTGCTCGACCCAACGATCGATGGAACCGAGCGCCGAAGGAGCGGCATCGGCCGCCACCGAGAGGCTGACCACTCGGACGCGGTAGTCCGCTCCGTGTTCGGCAAGCCACGACAGGGCCCGCTCGATCGAGCCGTCCGCGATCCGCCCGTCACCACCGGTGAGATGGATCAACACCAGATCCGCCTCCGCGGCCAGCCCGCGATAGAGACCGTCACTCCGCCAGCCGTTACCGGCAGCGACCACGGCCGTCATCGTGCCGTGCCAGAGATGATCGGCGCTACCGCCGGAGCCCGGCCACTCGGGCACCCCGTCTCGCGAGAACCTCAGCACCCTGACCGGGTCGGTCGTCGCGTCGACCCAGGCCAGGACCCGATTGCTCGGGGAAACCAGGTCCGGGTGGGCGGCGAACCCGGAATCGGCGATGGCCATGGTGATGCCCCGTCCGAGGAAGCGGGGATCGGCTCGCAAGCGCAGCGGAGTGGGAAGCGGGCCGACGGCTCGGGCGTCGAGCGGCCAGCTGGTCTGCACCGAGTCGGCGAAGTGCGCCTCGCCGGCGGTCAGCAGCGTGGCGAGCAGCTCCTGTTGCGCGCAGGCCGGGCAAGAGCCGTCCGGTCGGGTCCAGAAGGCGTGACGCCGAGCTTGGGCGAGCAGGGCGCGATCGAGATCTCGGCCGCAGCCGGGGCAGGTCGCCGTCACCTTCGGACAACGTCCCGCCCGCCGGGCGGGTTCCGTCAGCGTCGATCGCCCGCCTGGACCCACCGCTCGACGACCTCGATCGCCGCTGTCAGCCGCGCCCGACCATGCCCCGCGACGGTCTCGAACCGGACCGCCCGACGGGCCAGCTCGTCGCGGAAGGACTGGTGGAGAACCGACCGTTGGGCGCCACGGTCCCGGACCGGGTCGGGCACCCACGGCAGGTCGATGTCACACAGCAAGTAGAGCCCGCCTGCGCGCACCGTGACGGCCTGCTCGAGCCACCCCGGGGCGGAGCCAAAGTAGTGATGAGCGTAGACACAGGTGCTGATCAGATCGGTATCGAGCACCAACCCGGGAGGTCGTTCCCCGAGGGCGCTGTCCTCGGCCTGGCGCTGACCCACCGCGATCCGCTCGACGTCGGCGGCGGCGATCGGCCGCCCGAGGCCCTCCGCGAAACGACGGGCGTATTCCGCGACCCAGGGCCAGCCGAAGTGGGCTGCCAGGGCGCGGGCCAGCGAAGTCTTCCCGGTCGACTCGCTGCCGGTCAGGACGACGCGGTGAGGGCCCGGCGCCATTGGACCAAACCGTTGACCGCGAGAGCGAGAAAGACCGAGTACTGCACCGCCGTGGGATACTCGCCCCGGACCAGAAACAGCGGAACCGACACCAGGTTCACGGCGATCCAGATCAGCCACGTCTCGAGGTATTTCCGGGCCATCATCCACTGACCGGCCAAGCTGACGACCGAAACGGTGGCATCGAGGTAGGGGTGGGCGTCGGCGGTGTATCGGTCGAGGTACCACCCCAACGCGGCGCTTCCCGCGAGAGCGCCCGCCAGCAACGCGAGGCCGAGTGGTCGCGGCGTTCGGGTGACCCGGCGCCCCGAGTGTTGCTGCCCGCCGCGGAGCCACTGATACCAGCCGTAGAGCGAGATGATCGCGAAGAACACCTGGAGGCCCATCAGGGCGTAGAGCTTGCCGAGGTAGAATAGCCAGGTGTAGAGCCCGACGTTGACCAAGCCGATCGGCCAGCCGAGGACGTTCTGGCGGGCGTTGAAATACACGGCGACGATCCCGAAGGTCGCCGCGATCGCCTCCCACGTTCTCATCGAACGATCGGTCCGAGGGTATCGTGATGCGAGGCCAGGAAGCGGCGGAGATACTCCCCGATATGGGCTCGCGACTGGAAACCGGCGGCGACGGCCGCGGCGTTCTCGTCGTCGACCGAGCGACCCGACGGCTCGGCATAGTGGGCCAGATCGCGATAGAAACCGAGGGTGAAAAGGTCCCAACTCGCGCCCCCGACGCGCTGGAAGATGAAGTTACCGGTCCGGCCGATCTTCTCGAGGAAATCGTTTTCCATCTCTCGCTGCCGCAGCAGGGAATCGCGTTTGCCGGCGAGGGCCTGGAACACTTCGAGGTGGAAGAAGGCCGCCTGGGCTGCCGCGGCCTGAAGGTCGGTGCTTCGGGGCCCGGTGACCAGGAGTTCCTCCCGCCAACTCACCCAGGTGTCGGCCTGTCGTTGGTAAGCGGCTTCGTCGAATCCGGCTCGGCGGGCGGCCGCGGCCCAGCGAGCGGCCCGTTCCCGGCTGTAGTACGAGGCCAGATCGCCGGCGGTGGCCAGTACCAGGACATCCCAATGGTCACCTTGCGAGTGGCGGAGGAGAATCGGTTCGGCCTCACCGGCCTTGCGGTACACCCGGTTTCGATCGCGAAGCAACTCGACGAGGTCGAAGAGGTGTCCGGGAGCCGCCCGCATCATCGTGGCGAGGTAGGTGGGAGCGGTGGCTTGACCGGCGACGGGTGAGCTCGACAGGGTCAATGCCGTTGCGGCGGCGAACGCGAATCGCATGGACGGTCCGGTGATCAATCGTCGGAGAAGGCGGTGCCACGCCGGGTTTCCGGCGGGCGATAATCGGCGAGGCGGCGGAGGATATCGTCGGGGTCGCGACTCATGATCAGCTGGCCCCGCTGCGATTCTCGGGCGAACCGGTCGACCGCGGCGTCGCTGGCGTGGCGAAGCAGTTTCGAGAACGCGTCGTCGACGTCCCACAGTGCGAGCGGCTGGAGGGCCGTCCCACCGGCCCAGTCCCATGGTTCGAAGGCGTCGTCGAGCGAGGCGACGGCACCGGGGATGACCACGAAAGCCTCCACCCGATCGACCATCTCTCGGCAGGCGGCCGGTCGGTCGGCGACGACACGGATCTCGACCTGGTCGAGCTCCTCGGTCGGCTCGGGCGTCAGGACGAGCCCGCGGCCGCCGACGCCCGTGGATGCTTGCACCAAGGTGCGGGTCGCCCCGATCAAGGGCCCGAGGACGACGGCCAACGCCCGGTGTTCGCCCAGCGCCTTGCCGAATCGGCGGGCGGCGGCGAGGACCTCGGGAGTGGCCACGGCCTCCCGATCCACCAGGACTCCGATACGGCGCATCGTTAGGCGCTCGCCATCATGAACCACGACCGCATTGGGGCTCGGACCGCGCCGGCCGGGTCGACCAACGGGGCCAGGCTCGAGGACATTTCCCGATCCAGCCGAGCCCGTTCGTCGGGGTCGAGTGCCGCCAGCATCGGCGCCAAGGGGGTCCCGGTGAGCGCTTGGGCCGCCTGTCGAATCCCAGCGGAGAAGACCAACTCTCGTTCCTCCGCTTCCACCGCGACGCGGCCGAATCCCGCCGCCCGGGCCCGGGCGGCAAGCTCCGAGGCGGTCCAGTGCGGGAACGGAATCGCGAGCAGCGCCGCCAAATCCGCGAACCCCGCTGCCGTCAAGGCCGTGGCGTACCCCTGGAACACCAGGCACTCGGCGAGGGGCTGCCAGACGCTGGCGGCGCAGCGACCATCGACCGTGAGTACCCGGCGCATTTCGCCGAGCGCCTCACGGGCGTCGGGGAAGAACTGGAGTCCCTGCTGACAGGTCACGACGTCGAACGCGGCGTCCGGGTACGGCAGCGGAACCGCGTTGCCGGTGGTGTAGGCGATCGGTGCCTGGCCCGCGGTCTCGGGGTGGCTGCGAGCCCGCTCGATCATGGCGGCCGAGGAGTCGATCCCCGCGACCTGGCCGGTCTCGCCGATCGCGGTGGCCAGCTCACGCGTGACCGTCCCCGGCCCGCAGGCGACATCGAGCGCCCGCCCGCCCGGCGGTGGCGCCAAGCGCCCCACCAATGACTCCGCCCAAGGCCGAAAAAGGGGCGGGACGAGATACTCGTCGTACCCCCGCGGCACCAGATCATCGGTGAACTGGAACTTGGAGCGATCGATCGTCATGGCAACCGGTTTGGGTGAGCCGGGACCAGCCTCTACCCTAACTCGGTCGCCCGTCGATGGCTAGCGCTCAGGCCCGACCTGGGGCGCTAGCCCCTGGCGCGGTCCAACGCCGCGCGGACGCGTCCGAACTCGCGCTCGAGGTACGGGAGATAGCGCTCGGCCTGCGAGACCCGCTTCAACCGGGCGTCGGCGTCGGCAAGAGCGCACAGTTTCCCGAGCGAATCGGCCCCGACCAAGCCGCACATACCCTTCAGCGTCTGGGCGAGGCGCTGGGCCTGCTCGGCTTGGCCTGATCGCACCGCGTTTGCCAGGTCGGCGAGTTGGACCTCGCCGTCCGATACGAACGACTCGGCGAGTTTGAGCGACAGCGCTCGAGCTGGTCCTTGCGCCACCGAGATCTGCTCGAGGAAGGTCGGTCCCACTGGCGGGACATCGGTCGGAAGGCCGGTGGGCGCCGCGGCGTCGAGGGCCTGGCGCAACTCGAGAAAGGCGTGCTCGACGGTACCCAGGTGGCCGGCCGCGGCGTCGAGGCGCCCGGCATCGACCTCGGCCGCGATCCGGGCGAGGGTGTCCAGGAGCCGGGCCGCGCCGATCGGCCCGATCGCCGCGGTGATGGCCCCGGCGGCCGTTCGAATGGCGGTCGCGTCGGCTCGGGCGCAGGCAGCGGCGAGATCGGCGATCCCGAGCGGCACCTCGCGGACGCAGGTGACCAAAACATGTTGCACGAAGAAACCACCCCGGGCCACTTGATCTTCGAATTCGGGCGCCATGACGTCGAGGTGGGCGATCTCCTCCAACACCTCGATGGTTCCCTTCACTGGAATTGGGGCTGACTCGTGGTCGCCGAGTTCCGGCTCGACGATGGTCATCGAGCTCACTTCGACCACCACCGTGGCGGTCACCGGATCCCGATCGATCGGCTGGCCGAGCATTGGTTCGGGCAACGGCACCTCGTCGGGCGTGGCATCGGCGACCGGCACCAGCGCCATGAGCGGAATGCTGAGGATCGGCGGGTCGGCCGTCGATGGCTCGGCGGAGGGCGCTTCGACCTGGATTTCGGGCTCGATGAGGTCGGGTGCTCCGATGGAATCTCCCGGGGGCACCACGTCGTCCAAGGTCGGCTGCAAGGCGGCATCGTGGAAATCCGGGTCCACTCGATCGAAGCCTTCCACCGGCTCGACCGCCGCGTCAGGGGCCGCCCACTCTCCGTCCCGCTCGATGGAGAGGGTGGGATCGTCCACTGGCTCCAGCCGGTCCGGCGCGTTCAGGAGGTCCTCGACGGTCTTTACCGGCTCGACGATCAGGTCCGGCGCTGGCGGCTCGGCGGGAGCGATGGGATCGTCGATGACGGCAAGCAACTCCAACGCTGGCTCGGTCAGCGCGGCCGGCGCAGCGGTGAAATTGGTCACGAGTTCGGTGAGCGATGGCGCCTCGATCTCCTCAATGCCTGGCTCCACGGCCGTTACCGCGGCCCGCGGCTCGGTGGCTTCGTCGTTTGTCTGGGTCGGCGGCGCCGGAAGGATAGCCAGCGCAGCGGGGAGGTCGGCGACCTCGAGGTCTGGCGCGACGATGCTGGTTTCCGCTTCCGCCGCCGTGAGGTCGGGAGCCGCGGCTTCGACCGGCGTGATCTCCGCTACCGCCACTTCGGGCGCGGCGGTGTCGGTGATCGGGACCTCGACGAGGGTATCGATCGAGACAGGGCTCGGCTCCGCGATCGGATCGGGAGCGAATTGTCGGACGATCGCGCCGAAGACCGGGACCGCAACGGGTGCCGGCTCGACGACCGCCGGGCTCGGGGCTGCCTCGGCCAGCGGGACCTCGGCCACCGGGGCGGGCTCCGGCGCGGCCGCCAGGGCTGGCGTGAGACTCGCCAACATCTCGTCGATGTCGGCCGACGCGAAGGTCTCCGCGTTTCGGATCTCGGCCAGCGAGTGGCGGGTGATCAACGATGGGCCTCGTCCGTCGGGGCTCAGATCGTGCAAAGCCGCCAGGGTATCGTGGATCTCCTCGTCGGGCACCGGCTTCCGAAGGTACGCCGCGAATCCGGCGTGCCAAAGCTTCTTCCCTTCACCGGGGCTGCCAACGGCTGTCACCATGATCAAAGCGACCATGGCGAAAGCCGGTTCCGCCTTGAGTCGAGTGGCCAGGTCGACGTGGAGGGGGCGCACCGCATAGTCCGAGATGAGGCAGGCGCTGAACGGGCGACCTTCACTCGCCGCGGCGCGAAGGGCATCGGCGAGATGATTCGCGTCGTCGACGAAATCGGCTGACCAACCCGAGACCTCCACTTGAGTCCGGAACCGGGCCTTGGCCGAGGTGTCGGACTCGACGATGAGGATCCGACCACCGGCGGAGCTTCGATCGAGTTCGAGAGCGCCGCTCGCCGGTGCGCTTGGCATCGGGAGCACGAACCAGAACCTGCTGCCCTTACCCACCTCGCTTTCGGCGCCGATCTCGCCGCCCATTCGACGAACGAGATCCGCGCTGAGTCGAAGCCCGAGTCCGGTGACGCCGAACGACCGGTAGGGCGAGGCGTCGACCGGGACGTACCGGGCGAAGATGTTGGCGAGCCGGTCGGGCATGATGCCGATGCCGGTATCCTCGACCACGAACCGCACCAACGGTACCCCGCCCCGTTCGCCATCGGGCAGGACCCGAATCACGACCTCGCCCTGGCTCGTGCTGTTGACGGCATGTCCGACCAGATTGCCCAGCACCTGGCGCGCGCGCCCGGGGTCCCCGACGACGTGCCGAGGTAGCTCCGGTCGCCAGTCCACTCGGAGTCCAAGGCCCCGTTCGGCGGCGCGAGGCGAGAGGACACTGGCGGTCTCCTCGACCATCGATCGCAGGTCGAACGGAATCGGCTCGATCGCGAGCCGGTCGGCGGCTACCCGCGAGAGGTCGATCAGGTCATTGAGCACGGCCGCGAGACTCTCGCCGGCCTTGTGGACGCTCCGAGCGTACTGCCGGTGCTTTTCGGTGAGCTCGCCGTCGAGCAGGAGCGCCGACATGCCGATGACGGCATTGAGCGGGGCGCGGACCTCGTGACTCATGGCGAGCAAATACTCCCCGACTGTCGGGGCCTGCTCGCTGGTCGAGGCGATGCCGGTTGGTCCGGTCACTGTGTCGTTCATTGGTTTCTCGTTGTTAGGCACCGGCGCGGACCCCCAACAGGGACTCCAGAGCGTCGTGTACCAGTCGCAATTCGGCCCGCACCGCCTCTACCGTCGTCGCCGCACCGGCGAGATCGGTGGCCCTTCCCGCCGCGGCGCAGAGTTCGCCGAGGCGGGTCGCTCCGATCAATCCGCACATGCCGCGCAGATCGTTTGCCGCCGCTTGGAAACCAGAAAGGTCCGCTCGTTCGGCCGCCCGTTCGGCGGAATCGACCCGGGCCGGCGCCTCGGCGAGGAACAGCCCGATCAACTGGTTGCCGAGCCCGAGCCCGTCAGCGCTCGTCGTGGCGGCGAGTTGCTCCAGGGTTGCCGGGTCGATCGCGGCACCGCCCACGGGCCGATCCGCGGTCGGAACCAGTGGGGCGAGGGCGGAGCGAACCTGTTCCCACTCCAGCTGCAGCGATTCGACCAGATAGTCGGCCGACTCGAGGTATTGGCCCTCGACGGCGTCGAGAACGTCTCGACACCGTCGAGCCAACTCGACCGCTTCGAGGGCGTCGGCGATGGTCCCGACCGCCTGGGCGATCTGGGAGACCGTCCGCGATTCGCCCGCTCTGATGGCCCCGCGGAGTTCGGTGATCCGAATCGGGGTATCCGCGAGCGCGATACGCGCGGTCCGAACCAACGCGGGGTCATGGCTGGCCAGCGCCGCCATGATCCGGGGGCCAAGGGCGGGAGGACGACTCCGCGGAGCGTCGAAATCGATGACGACGGTGGCGTCGGCCACCAACTCGGGAGCGGCTTCGGCGATTGCCGAAACGGCCGCTGGCGCGGCCGGAGCCGAGGGTTCTGGTTCGATCGTCTCGAACTCGACTCCCTCCTCAGTGGTCGAACCGCTCCAGGGCTCGGCGGCCGGCGTGGGTGCCGCCGGAAGCGGGAGCTCGACCCAGAACTGGGAGCGCTCGCCGTCGACGCCGGTTCCGGCTCGCCCGCCGAGTGCGGCGGCCAGGTAGTGAACGACCAGCGGGGCGGCACCGCGATCGAGGTGCTCGAGAGCACCTCGGGCGAGCCACCCGTTCATCTCGTCCGTCGGGGACGCCCCGCGAGTCTCCACCACAAGGCGAATGAGTTCCGGTCGAGCCTTCTCGGGCTGCTCGGCGCGCAGGGTGATCCGCCCGCGGGAGCGATCGGCGAAGGAAGAAAGGTCCGAAATCAAAGTCGTGACCAACGAGGGATCGCCAACGACCGCGCTGGGGACGCCCGGGACGATGACCAGCTCGACCTGGGAGGGGTCCGCTCCGGCCGCTTGTTGCAGGGTCGCCAGCAAGTCGAAGGACGCGGCGTCCGTGGTCACCTCACCGGCCATGGCCCGGCCGATCCACTCGAGCCGGCTGGCTAGCGCATCGCTCTCATCGGTTGACCGTAACGCGGTTGACAGGGAGAGCAGCGTCTTGCCGAGCCGGACGGTACGGTCCGCGGCTTCGGTCTCGACCAGTTGGTCGCGGACGGCGATGGATTGCTCCAGGGAGACGTCGCGAAGCCGCCCGGTGATCCGGGTGGGTTGGCCAGCCAGGTCGGTGCCGAGCTGAGCATCGATTCGTCCCGCGAGCCATGGTTCCGACGGGTCCCTTCGGAACCGGACCTCGGCGGAAAGGCGGCGCGGAGAGGGGGCGTCGGCGGAAAGCCAGGCCAGCACCGGGCCGGCATCGTCCGGGTGGAGAGCTCGGGTGAGGGCATCGGGCGGGGAGTCGGCAGCCGAGGCCCCGAGCATTTCGGTCAGTCGCGAACCGAGGATCCATTCTTGGGAGGTGAGGTCGCGCTCGAAGGCGCCGTCGTCCACCACACCGGTCATCCGCTGGAACCGCTCGGCGGTGACTCTGCCGTTGGTAATCAGCCGGTTGATGGCGCCGGCAATGGTGGTCCATTCACCCATCGACGAGGGCGAGTTGACCAGGTTCGGCAACTCGCCGCGATGCACCGGGGCCAACGCGGCGCTGGTCCGCATCGTCGGTGCGACGAGGAGCCGGGTGGCAGCCAGCCAGAGGACAACGCCGATCGCGATTCCGAGACCAACGGCGAGCACCCAGAAGCTTCGGAGGGTGCCACTGAGGCCGGCGAAATCGCCCCGGCTGGTCGTGAAGCTCGCCAAGGTGGTCTGCTGAGCGAAGACATCGGGAAGAGCGAACTCGACTCGGATGCTGTCGCCATCGGCCGCCGCGACCTGAGTTCGAAACGGCGTAACGGGGGCGGACATCGGGGCCAAATCGAGTCGACCGCTGCGCTCGCCGACTCCACCGGAGAGCGTCGTGATCGCAAAGGGCTGCGCGACGACGAGGTATCCTCGGATCGGCTGGCTGGCGTCGGCGTAGTTGGTCGGGAGGACCGGGGCGCCGGCGAGCCACACCAGCCGACCGCCAACCCGGAGCAGCCCGACGTTGGGTTCCCGGTTGTCGAGAGTTCGGAGAAACGCGTTGGCGGTGGCGGCTTTTTGTAGTTCGCCGTCCGCCGAATCGCCGTAGAAGAACAACCGTTCGCCGGCGAGGCCATAGAGTCCGATGAGTTGGTCGCCATGGAGGTTGACGAAGCGCTCGGCGAACCGGGGCCGGATGAATGAATCGGGTGGGGCGGGGCCGCGGGCGATGGCCTGATAGACCTCGTCTGAGAACGCCGCTTCCATCATTCGGGTCCGGTCGCGGCTGGTCAACCGATCGAGACGGAGCCTCGCGTCGGTGGCAATCTGGGCGTAGACGCCGCGTTCGATGTTGCCGACGGCGCCGCCAATGCGGCCAATGACCAGGGCGATGGCCAAAGTGACGAGGACCCCCACGGCGGCGGCGGCCAAGGTCAGGCGGCCGGCGAGGCTACGCCAAAGCGGCGGCCGAACCGTAATCGACCGGGTCGGTTTGGGTGCGTCGGCCTTGGTTTTTCGGGCGCGGTCGCCCGTGCTGGAACCTGCCATTCGCCTACTCCACCTTCGACCGGGTCTGTACAGCCTTTGCCAGCTATTGCATAAGTTGGGCGCAAATAACTCAGCCGGCTCTCGTTAGTACTCAAGTGCCAATGTTATGTTCAGTAGCAATGCACTAACATAGTACGAGGTTGTGATTACAACTATCTATTAATTGATTGATGAGATATGCCGACTTATAATGTTATTTAACAATGTTTTACGGCAATGCGAGAGGCACTGTAGTCATCCTGGAATTCATCGATGATGCCCAAATAGTTGGCAGCTAGCGGTCATGTTTTGGTCGATCAGGAGCCCTGTGCTCGATGAATGAACGACCGCCCTCCAGCCGAGGCACTCTTGGAATTTGCGGGCGACGAACTACCGAGAAGCGCCGGGCGATAGCGGAATTCGGACCTCGGTCTGGTCCCAGGCCAAGACCAGCTGGCTGCCGAGAGCTTCGGACCCGTGGGCCGGCTCGACCCAAATCGCGAAGGCCTCGCGGCGTTTTCCCACCGTCCGAGCGGCTACCACCTCCCGACCCAGTTCGGCTGTCGCGGGATACTCGGACTCGATGCCCCACTGTCCCGTTCGGTCGTTGACGACGATCTCCCAGGTGTCCGGGCCTGGGACGGAGTAGATCGACGCCACACCATCGGGTACCTCGATCCTCCCAACCCGAATCGGCCCACCGGCGCGGATGGTGGTCGGCTCGTTGGCCCCGGTGCGCCAGAGCTGACCGTAGGGTTGGAGTGGAGAGCCCAGCACCCTCCGGTTGCGAAGGCGTGGGCTGCCGTAACAGACCTTGATGGGCGTTCCATCGACTGTCGCCCGGACCGACCGCAGCGGACTCGAGCGGAGGAAATAGCTTGGTACCCAGGCCCAGTTCCGGTGGCAGGGGAACACCGTGCCGAGCCGACCGGTCCACTGCACGCCGGTGGCGACTGCGACGGCGCCAACCGTGATCGCCACCCCGGCGGCCGACTTGGCAGCCCCGAAACGCTTGGCCGCCGCTCGAATCACCCCGATTCCGACCGCCAGGGCCGCGAGGTTCCATCCGACTGCGATCGGAAACAGGGTGGCTGGGCTGAAGCGCGGCGCCGCGACGGCAACCGCCAACAATGCGGCAACGGTCGTGGCGATCGCAGCTGGCAGCCTCACCAACCTTCTCGCTGCCTCAGCCCGGTGATGTGGGCGATGTGATGGGAACCGTGCCAGGCATAGGCCGACACTAGTCGATCGAGCGAGAAGATCTGTTGGCTCCCGGGGTGATAGCAGGTCCGCCCGAAGTCAGCCTCGGGAAGGGCGCGCAGCAAAGCCACCCATCGAGCGTGCAGAGCGTCCAGGAGTCGCAAGGACTCGGCTATCGGCTCCCGCGCATCGGGCAGGTCGGCCCAGAGGTCTTCGGGGTATGGCTTGATGGTTGGGTTGTCCTCGGTGAGCGCCAGCTTGCAGCGAATGAAGGCGTTCATGTGGCTGTCCGGCAGGTGATGAACGACTTGGCGCACCGTCCATCCATCAGGTCGGTAGGGAGTGTCGAGTTGGCCATCGGTGAGCCCGGCGACCGCGCCGCGAAGTCGGCTCGGCGCCGTGGCCAATGAGTCGATCCAGCCGGCCCGATCCGCGGCGGTCACGGTCTCGGGCATCGACGGCTTTCCGATGGGGTAGCGAAGATCGATCATCCTGCCAGCCTTTCCGCGTCGGCCCGACTTGCCAGGAAAGCTTGTCGCGCCCGACGAAACGCGACCAAGCCAAGTACGGCCCCGCCCACCTCGACGGCTGCGAGCACCGTCATCAAGCCGTCCGGTCCCGATGCGGCCATCCCGACGACCCGCCCCGCGGCAAGGGAGGCGAACGAGGCGACCTGAGCTGCTAACGCCGCGCGAATCCACCGGGTTCGGTTCATTGCCACCAGGAAGAAGGTGCCCAGGCCGGTGCAGAGCCCCCCGTACATCGCCCGGATCTCGATCGCCTGTCGGGGCCGTCTCAGGTCGAAATCCACCACGGAACCGAACCGGGCCGGATCGACGAGAAACACCAGCCCGACGGCCGCGAAGAGGATGCCGGCGATCAGGAGGGATGCTCTGGGAAGAATCACTGGTCGGGCGGGGAGCCCACGGTTGTGACCGTTCCGATCCGAATCACACCTGGGCCCAGGGCCACGACCGCGTCCGGCGGGACTTGGACGTAGAGGTCGCGACCGGACGAGGTCAGGGCCGGGTACTGCCGCCCGATCGATGCCATCATCGATCCGAGCAGGAATTCAGGAAAGGCAAAACCGTTGACCGTAATTCCCCGCAACCAGAACCGAACCACCTGAGGACCGGTCCGCTGCATCAGCACGTGCGCTACGATCACCGTGGAGGAGTCCACCATGCTGGCGACCGGCCCGAGCAAATCCCGGGTTTCTTGGGGGAGATCCTGGAGCCGACCGCGGACTTGGATGCGGGCCGTGTCTACCTCGACCAGTATACCGAGGCTGTCGGGAATGATGCCGGCCCCGAGTCGAGCCAGCAGATAGGACGCCCAATCGCCGCCCCCGATGGACGCACTGGGCTTGAGCCTCGCGACGAAAACGGAGTCGACTTCGGCGGTCGCCCGGATCACGCCCTCGTTGGAGAGCAGTCCCCGGAGCGAATCGGGGGCCTGCGCGGCCAGCGGGGTCAACTGCGCGGCGACGAGGACGCCGGCCAATCGAAGAGCCATCATGGCACTGGTGCCGGGGTGTCATCCGGCTCTCTGGAGAGTTGCCAGGCGAGAAGCACCGCGCCGCAGAACACCCCGACATCCGCCACGTTGAAAGTCCAGAATCGCCAGCCGCCCACCCCAAGATCGATGAAGTCGACCACGCCCCGTGCGGACCGGATGCGATCGAGGAGATTCCCCAGGGCGCCGCCGATGACCAAGGCCAACGCGGTGGCGGTGACCCACGCGTTCGGCGCCGATTTCCGGTACAACCGGAACAGGACGAAGACCGCGATCACCGCGGCGAAGCTGAACGCGACTCGCGAGTATTCGCCCAGGCTGATGCCGGTGGCCGCGCCGGGATTGTAAGCCAAGGTCCACCGGACCGTCTCACCCCAAACCGGTTCCGGCACATGGGGGAGCAGGTGGTCTTCGGCCAAATCCTTGGTGGTGCAGTCGGCGAGAAGCCAGGTGATCAACACGGGCCAGAAAACCCTGGCTTTGGGGGGTAGCAGCATACTCCCGAAGATGGCCGGGTTTTGCCGGATCGCAACGTCCGGCGAGCTGGCCGGAACTCGCCGCGGCTCTAGCCCAACGAGGGGCGAAACCGGGGGGCTTGGCGGGCTTTGGTCGCCTGCTCGAAGGAATACGCCAACTCGATCAACCGCCCCTCGGACCACGGCCGGCCCATGAAGAGCAAACCGATCGGCAACCCGTGGACCTCGCCGGCCGGGACGGTGATGCTCGGATAGCCCGCCACCGCGGGGTAGGACGAGCTCCCTCCGGTGAAGCGGTCGCCATTGGCGAGGTCGATCGGCCATGATGGCCCTGCCGTTACCCCGACCAGCGCGTCGAGCCGGTGGGTGGCGAATTTTGGGTCGAGCCCTTGGGTCCTCGACAGCCGCCGGCAGGTCGCGAGCAGCCTCCGGTAACCCGGGCTCGCGAGCGGTCCCTTCCGTTCGGCCAGTTCGAACGTCTCCTGCCTGAAATAGGGCATCTCGCGGGCCTCATTGGCGATGTTGAAGGCGATCAGATCCGCCAGAGTCCGATGTGGGGCAGTCGGACCGAGGGAGGCGAGGTAGGCGGCGATCCCCGCCTTGAACTCGTAGGCCAGGAGGTTCCATTCCGCCTCCCCCATCGGACCGGGGTCGGGCAGGTCGACGGGGTCGACGACGATTGCCCCGGCGGCTCTCATGGCCCGGACGGCGTCGTCGTAGACCCGTTCCGTCTTGGCGCTCACCCCCATGTGCTTGCGGATGACGCCGATCCGAGCTCCGCGAAGTCCGTCGATCTCGAGATGGACCCGATAGTCGCCTCGATGACGGCCCTGGCTTGCGGCGGTTGCTGGGTCCCGCGAGTCGACGCCCGTCAGCGGTCCAAGGAGCGCGGCCGCGTCGGCAACCGATCGGCACATCGGTCCGGCCGTATCCTGGGTGTGGGAGATCGGGATGATCCCCGACCGACTCCACAGCCCGACTGTCGGCTTGATTCCGACCAAGCCGGCGATGGATGAGGGACAGACGATCGATCCGTCCGTTTCGGTTCCGATAGTGAGCGTCGCGAGGTTGGCTGCGCCGGCGGTGCCCGACCCCGAGCTCGATCCACACGGGCTGCGATCCAGCACGTAGGGGTTTCGGGTTTGGCCTCCCCGGCCACTCCAACCACTCGATGAGGAGCTCGACCGAAAATTGGCCCACTCGCTCAGGTTGGTCTTCCCGAGCAGCACGGCCCCGGCGGATCGGAGCCGTTCCACGATGAATGCGTCGCGCGGGGCAATCGAGCCCTCCAGGGCCAGGGACCCCGCCGTGGTCTGCATTCGATCGGCGGTGTCGATGTTGTCCTTGATCAAGACCGGAATGCCGTGAAGCGGGCCGCGGACTCGCCCCGCCTTCCGCTCGGCGTCGAGTGACTCGGCGATCGCGATGGCCTCGGGATTGGTCTCGATGACCGATCGGAGCGTCGGTCCGCGCCGGTCGACGGCCTCGATTCGCGAGAGATAGAGTTCGGTGACTTGCCGCGAGGTCCAGCGACCGGCCGCGAAAGCCTCGCCGAGTTCCGCCGCGGTGATCTCGTTGAGCTCGAAGCCATCTTGGCCGTTGGAGATCGGGTCGTTCGGCAGCGAGCCGGTGGCGGCGGGTACCCGCCCGGCGAGGCCGGACGCGGCGGTCACACCGAGGAATTCGCGTCGCTTCACGGTCTCCTCCTCTTGGTCCGAGCCACCAACCCATGCCGCTTGGCGTGGCTCAAGCCCTTGGCCGCTTCCCGCGCCGAGAGGGCGCTCAGGCGCGACTTGTTCGCGGCCAGGTATCGGCGGACCTCATCGGGGTTGGCTTTGGCGAACTCGCGGAGAGCCCATCCGATGGCCTTGCGAAGGAAGAAATCCTTGGATTCGAGGGAGGGCTCGATGCAGTCGTAGAGGAGGGCTCGGTCGGTTTCCTCCCGGGCCAGAACCTGGACGATGATGGCCACCCGCCGAAGCCAAATATTCTCCTGCTTGGCCCATGCCCTGAGGGTTCGTTTGAGCGACTCCGGGTAGGTATCGTGGAGCACCGCCACGCGGTGCGCCAGCGCGTCAACGGTGTCCCACCAAGCTCCCTCCTGAATGAGCCGGCGGTACAACGGGACGAGCGCCATCGACACGAATCGTTGGTAGGGCGGGTGAGCCGCCAGCTCGATCGCGGCGTAGCGCTGCTCCTTGTGGGTCGCGGTATCCCAGAGCCCGGTGATTGCTGCTCGCCAGGCGGCTGCCGTGGTGAGAGGGTTGGCATCGAAGGCAGCCGAACAGACGGCCCGCATCGCGGGTGCTTGGACCCCGTAGTACGGCATTGCCGACTTGGCGTAGGCTTGCATCGGCCTGGCTTTCTTGGGGTCTTTCAGCCGTTCCAAGCCAGCGCGGACGGCGGCCACGAGGGCGGTTGGCGACGAGGTCGGTGGAGTAGGCGGCATGGGCGCTATCCCGCTAGCCGGCCATGGTCGAGAGGTCGGCTGGGGTCATCAACCGATGGACGGTTTGGGCCAGGGTGCTCGACTTGAACGGCTTGGAGAGGACCTGATCGACCAGGGCGATTCTGGAATCCCCGCCAAAGTCGGCGTAACCACTGGTCAGCACGATCGGAATCGTGGGCCGGACCCTGCGAACCCGCTCGGCGAGATCGAGCCCGGTGGTCTCCGGCATCGTGAGATCGGAGATGACCAAGTGAAACTCATCCGGCGCGGCCTCGATCGCGGCGATGGCGGCCGGTCCCTCACAGAACGCGGAGACCCGATAGCCGAGTCGTTCGAGCATTCGACTGGTGACCCGGACGATTGCCGACTCGTCGTCGACGATCAGGACGTGCTGGCCGGCCCCCGCCGGAAAGGCCTCGGCCAGTTCGGTCGGTTCGGCGACCTCACCGGCTGCCAGTGGGAAGAACAAGTCGAAGGTGGTCCCGACGCCCACGGTGGAAACCGCGGTGTAGTAGGCGCCGGTAACCGGGCGCTTGCAGACGACGCAGTCGAGCGCGGATTGGTCCGGCGCGGTCGATTCCGCTCGGTCGAACTGCAGGTCGTCGGTGGCCATGTGGACCCAGGGCTCCTTCCGGGAAATATTCTCCACCGGTCCTTGCGCACCGGGCAGGTCAATGATCCACCTGGAGACCATCGAACGGAAGCCTGGCCGACCGGGCCGGGAAGGGTTCCCATTCACCGTTCCGGTCGTCAGGGCGTTGGAGCGTCTCGATGTCGCCGCTCCGGTGACGTTCTTCGTCGGGGAGAACGGCTCGGGCAAGTCGACGCTGCTGGAGGCGATCGCGTTGGCCACCAACCTCCCGGTGGTCGGGTCGGCCGAGGGTGGCCGGGACCCTACCCTGGCGGCTCAGCGGGATCTGGCCTTGGCCCTGACGCTTTCCTGGCGGCGCCGAACCCATCGGGGGTTCTTCTTGCGGGCCGAGGATTTCTTCGGGTTTCAACGCCGGCTCGCGAAGGAGCGTGCCGAGCTGGCCGCGCGGTTGCAGGAAATCGACGAGGCATATCGGGACCGTTCGGGGCTGGCCCGGGACCTGGCCAGGGGGCCGGTGACGGGATCGTTGGCGGACATGGAGCGGCGCTACGGCGAGGATCCCGACGCCCGGTCGCACGGGGAGGCGTTCCTCCAGCTGTTCTCGACCCGGTTGGTCGCCAACTCGCTGGTCCTGCTCGACGAACCGGAAGCCGCCCTGTCGCCCCAGAATCAGATCGGGCTCCTGGCCCTGATGCTCGCGATGGTCCAAGAGGGGGTCCAGTTCATCGTGGCCACCCACTCGCCGATCGTCCTGGGGTACCCCGGGGCGCGGATCTATTCCTTCGATGGCGGGCGGATCGCGGCGGTGCCGTACCGGGAGCTCGACCACGTCCGCCTAACGCAGGAGTTCCTCACTGACCCGGATCGAGTCCTTCGTCACCTGGTCGAATAGGGCGCTTAAGCGGCCCCGATCAGCTGGTCCGGACCATCGGGAGGTTTGCCGGCCGTTCGGTACAACCCGGGTACATAGGTGACAACTGTCCGGGCACATGGGTGACACTTTTCCACTCCCTTTGGGGAGGAGGAACAGTGCCCTGGCAGGAGACCCACCCCGTGCTCGAACGCCAGCATTTCGCC
>VGVQ01000002.1 GCA_016874005.1 Gemmatimonadota bacterium
TCGCGCTCATCGGCGGGGTCTGGTTCGTGTGGCTGCTGGGCTACCATTGGTCGGTCGCGGTGGCGATCGGGTTCATCGCGTTGGCTGGAGTCGCCGCGGAAACCGGCGTGGTCATGCTCCTCTACCTCGACCAGGCGTGGCGGGCGCGACAGCAGGCCGGGCAATCGGTCGACGCCGCCGGGTTGCGGGAGGCGATCATCGAGGGCGCCGTCGAGCGGGTGCGGCCGAAGGTCATGACGGTCGCGGCCATCATCGTCGGCCTCTTGCCGATCCTCTGGGGAACTGGCACCGGCGCCAGCGTGATGAAACGGATCGCGGCCCCGATGGTCGGCGGCATGGTCACCAGCACGGTGCTGACGTTGGCGGTCATTCCGGTGCTTTACGCCATCTGGCGGGAGCGAGAGATCGAATCGACCCCCTAGCCGCCGCCGCGCGCGATCCGGCCCGCTGTCGGGGAGGAACCACCGGCCCCCGGGGCTGATTCGGCTGGGGAGATCGGCCCCGCTCGGCCCCGCCTGGGGTGCCCAGCCCGGGGCACGGTGTTATCATCAGCCGCCCCCTATTGTCAGAGGCACCCGATGTCCCGCGTCGTTCTGCCATTCCTGCTCGGCTGCTCGACCGCGCTCGCCGCGCAGACGATTCCCGCCCCCGCGGTTGCCCGGCAGGCCGCCGACTCGCTGGCCCGCGACTTCGTGGCTCAACGGGGGGCTCCGAGCGTGGCGGTGGCGGTCGTCCGGGGCCGAGACACCATCTTGCTCCAAGCCTATGGGATGGCGGACCTCGAGAACGAAATCCCCGCCACCGCGCGATCGGTCTACCGGATCGGTTCGGTGACCAAGCAGTTCGCCGCCGCGGCCGTGATGCAGCTGGTTGAATCGGGTCAAGTCAAGCTGGACGATCCGATCGGCGGCTACCTGGCCAACCTTCCGGAGCCGTGGAAAGCGGTGACGGTGCGGCAGCTCCTCAATCACACTTCCGGCATCCCGAGCTACACCTCACTCGGCCCGGTGTGGGCGGCCCGGTGGGGCGAGGAAATGGCACCCGACACCATCGTCGCGCTCACCGCCGCCAAACCGATGGACTTCGCGCCGGGAACGAAGTGGTCGTACAACAACAGCGGGTACGTCCTCCTCGGCATGCTGATCGAAAAAGTCACCGGCCGGTCCTGGGGTGACGATCTCCGGGCTCGGTTCGCGACACCGTTGGGCCTCGCCGACACTCGCGACTGCCGGACCGAGCCGATCATCCCGCGACGGGCCCACGGATACGAAAACAAGGACGGTCAATGGGCGAACGCCCAGTTCCTCGCGATGTCACAGCCGTTCTCGGCGGGCGCAATCTGCTCGACCGTGGGAGACTTGGTCCGGTGGAACCGCGCCCTGCACACCGGCAAGGTGGTTTCCGCTCAATCGTACCAAGCGATGACCAGTGCGGAGGGCGCCGCCTCTCGAGGTGCCCGGCAGTACGGCTTCGGGCTCCAGGTCGACTCCGTCGGCGGTCGCCAGGCGATCTCGCACGGCGGCGGCATCCACGGTTTCATCACCGCGAATACCTGGATCCCGAGCGCCGAGCTGTCGGTGACCGTGTTGACCAATTCGGGATCGGCGAAGAGCGGCGAGTTGCTGAGGAAACTGGCGAACGCGGCGCTCGGAATGCCGTTGGAATCGCCCAAACCGCTGGTCCCCTGAGGATCACCGGGGCCCGAGAACGGGACTCGGCGTCAACGACGCCGGCCGCCCCGCTCGGTCCAAATCAGGATGGCGCCGCAACCGCCTTGGCTCTGGTACTGAGCCGGAGTGCTGGCGCTGCCGCTGTAGCTTTCGATCCCGTAGATCTCGCCCGGCGTGACCGGGAGCCCGCCGCCCGTCTGCGGGTCGACCACGATCTTCACCCCGTCGACGTAAAACTCCGGCGAGCAGCGACCGCTGGTGCCCGTGCCTCGAGTGGACACGACCCTGAACTCGAAACCGCCGGAGGGCTCGATCGAGAAGCCCGGCACCACCCGGAATAGCTCCTCGGTCCTCAGCGGATTGCGCCGCGCGATGTCGTCGCGGGTCATGAAATGGCCCGCGCCGGCCATGCTGGTGCGTCGCTGATCGAATTCGGCGGTCCGGGCGGGCGCGGTCACGGTGACTTCCGGCAGGACCACCGCCACCCGCGTCAACCGCACGTCGATCTCGGCGGCCTGGCCGGGTCGGAGGTTCACCAACTGGCGTTGCCGCCCGAACCCGATCGCCCGGATCTCCACCGTGTGGCTGCCGCCCGGCAGGCTGTCGAGCTGGAAGGCCCCCGTCGCGGTGGTTCTGGCGCCATCGTCGAGGCCAAGCACGAGGACCTGGGCCTCGTTGAGCGGCGAGCCGTCGACGGCGCGGACGGTGCCTTTGAGCTGCGCGGTCCCGCGGGGTCCGGCCACCGAATCGACCTGACCCCGGGTTCGGTCGAAGGAGAGGGTCCGGATGGCGAGGATCCTTCCCTTGAGGTCGAGTTCCAACGGCGCGCCATCGATTCCGTTGACCCGGGCTCGGAACAACATCGCAACGTCGGTCGGCACACCGCAGATGGCGTAACGCCCGAGCGAGTCGGTGGTACCTTTCGCGAACTTGACATAGCTGGTCAGGCCGAGCTCGCGGGACACCACTCGCTCGCTCCACTCGACCCGGACTTCCCCTCCCGCGATCGGTCGGCTCGTCGTCACGTCGAGGAGGCCGCCGAGGACGGCACCACCCGCTTCCGCGCCCGCACCGGGGCAGACGCGCCTGGCGATCTCGTCGCCCGCGGTGCTGCTGAGGAACAGGTTGGTCACCACGCCCGCGCGGAGGTCCACGGTGCGATCCGGCGGGATGTAGCCGATTTCTTCCCACCGATGGTGGGTGAAGGCGATGGTGTATCGACCGGGGGCGAGGCTGTCGGAGAAGAACCGGCCCCTTTGGTCGGCGGTGATCGTCCTGTTGGTCGGCCCGCTCAAGGAGACGCTGGCCCCCGGGAGCGTCCCGGTGGTGAGCAAGCTGTCGAACACGTACCCTCGGACCGCGGCGAACGGCGAGGCCTGCCTCGGGGTTTGGGCCGCGAGCCCGGCCGGCCCGGCGAGGGCCAAACAGACGACGGGCCCCAGGACGTTCCGCAGTGTCATTGCCGCTCCCGCCCCCATCTCCCGTTCGTCCCCGTTTCTCGACCCGTGAAAAAGTAACCGCCGAGCCCGCTTGCCGCCCGTCGGTGCCCTCCGGGCGACCAATCGTCGAACGCCCCCTGGCCGCGCCGCCCAGCTTGCCTAACCATTGGGCCACCGTGGTTCACCCGTCCTCAACGGAGCATGCCCATGACCCGCAGAACCCTTTCGACGCTGTCGCTCGCGCTGTTCGCGGCCTGCAGCCAGGCCACCACCGATCCGCTCATGCCGTCGTTCGCCCAGGGAGGGGGTGGCGTCAAGCTGACCGGTTCGGGCCACACCGATCTCCCGATCTCCGGCGAGATGCGGAACTTCACCTTCCACGCCATCACTCACCCGGATGGAACCGTCTCGGGCAGCTATCGCTTGGCCCGGCACGACCTCGACATCTGGTTCCGGGTCGAGGTGACCTGCATGAGCACGAACGGCAACACCGCGTGGGTCGCCGGGATCATCTCCGAGACCAACGCCCCCAATCTGCTCATCGTGGGAAGGGTGTCCTACTTCTTCGCCGTTGACGGCGGCGAGGGCGATGGCGCCGTCGACAAGATCAGTCGCGCCCGCATCAACGATGCTCCCGGCCAGGACCAGGTCTTCTGCGGCCTGCAGCCCACCGCCATCTTCGACCCCAACCCCCTCACCATTCTCCAGGGGAACGTCCAGCTCCGGTAGCAACGGGACTGGCTCGGCCATTCGATCGGAGGTTCTCGCCGCGGAAGCGGCGGGAACCCTCCGGTTCCGGGCCTCATCGGCACGGCAGGCGCCACCAAGGGAGGGCGGGTTAGCTTACCAACGACTCCCTCACCCGGATGCCCAATGCACCAACCGCTCCGCCAGCTCGGTGTCGCCGCTCTGGTCGTCTCGACGGCCGCCGGTCCGGCCCAAGCCCAACGCCGGGCCACGACCACCCCCGCGCCATACGTACCGGGGGCCACTTGGGAGCGGCGGGAGCCCGCGACGGTCGGCCTCGACCCCGCCCGACTCGCCGCGGCGGTCGCCTTTGCCCAAGCCAACGAAGCCAAGACTCCCCGCGATCTCGAAGCGGCCCACTACCAGAGTTTCGGCCGGGAGCCGTTCGGCGACATCATCGGGCCGGTCAAGCCCCGCGGCCCCCAAACCGGCCTCATCGTCAAGGGCGGCTACCTGGTGGCGGCGTGGGGCGACCCCGACCGCGTCGACATGACCTACAGCGTGACCAAGAGCTTCCTCTCCACCACCGTTGGGCTGGCCGCCGATCGCGGCCTGATCCGGGTGACCGACACCGTATCGAAGAGCCAGGCCCCGGTCTACCGGCTTCGACTCACCGCGTCCGGAGAGCCCGCGACCAGCTACGGCGCGACCAAACTGCTCGACCCGTTCGACACGCCCCATAACCGAGCGATCACCTGGGATCACCTACTCCGGCAAACGAGCGATTGGGAGGGCACCCTGTGGGGCAAGCCGGAGTGGGCGGACCGACCCTCGCCCAACTCCGCCGAATGGGCCACCAGGCCGCGCAAGGCGCCGGGCACCGCTTGGGAATACAACGACGTACGGGTCAACGTCCTGGCCCTCGCGGCGACGAACCTCTGGCGGCGGCCGCTCCCGGACGTCCTCAAGGAACTCCTGATGGATCCGATCGGTGCCTCGTCGACCTGGCGCTGGTTCGGCTATGACAACGCTTGGGTGACGCTCGACGGCCGGCCGGTTCAGGTCGTCACCGGCGGTGGCCATTGGGGCGGCGGAATGTTCATCAACGCGTGGGACATGGCCCGCTTCGGCCTGCTGACCCTCCGCCGCGGTCAGTGGGGCGACAAGCGGTTGCTGTCCGAGGAGTGGGTCAAGAGCGCCCTCACGCCGACGGGCCCGGAGCCCACGTACGGCTACATGAACTGGTTCCTGAACACCGAGCGGAAGTGGATGCCGGCGGCGCCGGCCAACGCGTTCGGCCACGTCGGCAACGGCACCAATCTCATCTTCGCTTCGCCGGACCACGACGTGGTCGCCGTGGTCCGGTGGATCGACAACGCCAAGATCAACGAGTTTCTCGGGCTCCTGCTGCAGTGACGCGGGGGCCGGGGCGACTACTCCGGCCGGTAGGCCCGGGTGGTGTGCCGAGCGAGATCCGCCGGGTAGAAGTAGACCGGCCGCAAATCCCCCGTGGCGTACCGCTCCGCCTGGTCGTTGAAGTGCGCCGAGCCTAACAGCCCGCTCGCGCCGCCGGCCGTGACCGCCCGAGCCCGGACGCTGTCGCCAAACTCGACCACCGCGACGAAACTGTTTCCGCTGGTGCCGTAGAGCCTCTTGGTCCCCCGGTACGATCGCGCCCCGAAAGACGCCAGGCTGCCCCACTGCGCCGAGGTGAACCCCACCGGGATGCTCGGCTTGGCATCGTCGAACGGGTGGACGATCTCCGCCGAGATCCGCTGGAAACGGTTGATTTCCCCCCATGGCGTTCGCCAGGTCCCGAAGTCGGCCGTGAGCTTGGCCACCGCCGAGTCGAGAGCCTCGAGCCGAAGGGCCGGCCGAGTGCGGCGCGCCATGTAGTCGTAGGTCGAGATCCCCTCGGCGTCCTCGGCCGCCTCGGCCCGCCGCCACAACTCCATCCCCCAGTAGACCGCCAGCGAGGTGGCCACCGAGCCGACGCTCCACCGGCGGTCCCAGGCCCGAAGTTCGGCAATGGGCTCGGCGAGCCGGCCCCTCGCCGCCGGTGAGGCCCGTTCGTAGGCCTCCATCAGCCCGGGTAGCAGCCCATCGAACGCCGGCAGATGGCTGTCGTAGGCCGCCTTCACCAGTTCGTCGATCGTGAAGTCCTTTCGGGTACCCAGCACCGCCATCGCGTGGATCCCGCGCGGATTCTCGCTGCCTTCGTCGAAATACCGGGCGTATCCCGCCGCCTTCGGACTCACCGACTGCGGCCCGACGCCGGCCGCGCTATAGGGCCAGTTGTTGGTGTTGTAGACCCAGCCGTTCGGCGGGTTGACCACGTTGGGGCTTTCCTCGTACGAGTGAATCCCCTGCCAGTCGAGCGCCGGGTTGGTCCCGTCCACCGGTACCTGGTAGGCGAACCGGGGATCGCGTTTCGGAACGAAGTTGGCGTGGAAGTAGGCGATGGTGCCGTCGCGGTCGGCGTACACGGTGTTGTTCGACGAGTTGGTGTGGAGTCTGAGCGTCGCGATGAACTCACCGACGTTGCGCGCCTTGGTTCGCGAATATGACTGGGTCAGGGCCTTGATGGGTTCCTCCATCAGCCGAACGCTGACCCATTTTCCGCCCTGGGCCCGCACCACCGAGCCCCGGTGGGTTCGAAACGTCCTGAAGGTACGCCGGGTCATGCCGGACTCGGTTTTGACCGCGATCGCGATCTCCTTCACCGCTATCGCTCGCTGTTCCTGCCCCACCCGGTACCTCGGCCCGTCCGGGGCCTCCGTCACCTCTTCCAGATATTCGTCGATGTTGTCGACGTTACTGGAGGTGTGCATCCACCCGGCGTGCTCGTTGAAGCCCTGGTACACGAAGAACTGGCCCCAGGTCACCGCGCCGTACGCGTTGAGCCCTTCGTCGCTCGTCATCTGGAGCTCGGAGCGGAAGAAGAACGAAGTATGAGGATTGATCAGCAGCAGGGCCCGCTTGTTCACCGTGTTGCCAGGCGCGATCGCGATCCCGTTCGAACCACTCGGCTCGACGAACCCGACGGCCGGCTTCGCGGCGACCGTGGTCGAGCCACCATAGAACTTCTCCAACTCGGCGAGCGACACCCTTTCGATGTCGCCCCCGATGCTCCCTTCGGTGAAGGCGAGCGCCATCCACGGCTCGAACCGGGCAATGACTCGAGGCTTCACCTCCGGGTGTCGGTGGAGATAGTAGTTGAGCCCGGCCGCGAAGGCGTCCATCAAGGCCCGGAGCCAGTCTGGGCTCTCGGCATACCTCGCCTTGAGATCGAGGGTGTCCACGAAGAGCCGCATTCGGAGATCACGGAAGAGCGCCGATGCGCCTTCGGCTTCGGCGAGCCGCCCCATCGCGTTCAGGTAATTGGTCTCGACCCGATTGAAGTCATCCTCGGCCTGAGCGAACATGACCCCGAATACCGCGTCGGCGTCGGTGGCGCCCTTGACGTGGGCGATACCCCAGTCGTCCCGGGTGATGATCACTCGCGCGGCCCGGCGCTCCCAATCCCGGATCTCGGGATCCCCCGGCCCGCCGCATCCGGTGAGCGCCCCGATCAGGCTCGCGACGGTCAACCACCGGCCCCTCACGGCACTCTCCGAAACTCGATACCGGGCAATGCCGCCTCGAGCGGCAGCCGGACCCGGTCGATGGTCCCATCGGGTCCGGAGAGGAACTCGGCCAAGCCGCTGAAGGGGACCACCGCGCCCGGATCCGCGAGTTCGAACACGTCGTAGTGATAGTGGCCGAGCGGAGCGACCACGTCATCGATGCTCACTTGCAGCGCGCTCCCCACCACCGCGATCGTCGCGGCCCCATACCCCGGATGCTCGAATCGCCCGGCATACGCCGCGAGCGGGTGGCTCGGCGCGGTACCCGGCTTTCGTTCCTTGGCTCTCGTCTCGCGCGCCGTCTGGGCCCGCCCCTGCGCCTCCCGATCGAGCCGACGCTGCCGGCTCACCCAGTCGATCGGAGTGATCCCGAGCAACCGGTCGAACACCTGTCGCTGGACCAGCGTGGGGACGGGGTTGTTGCCTGACAGGTTCGTCATCACCATGACGCCGATCCGGTCCTCCGGCAGCCACGCCATTGCCGAAATGAACCCATCGATGCCACCCCCGTGTCCCACCTGCCGGCGGCCGCGATAACTGGTGACATTCAACCCGAGCCCGTAGGCCGAGTGGCCCAGCTCTCGAAAATCGGGAATGGTGGAGAGGTGCATCTGGGGCGCCTGCATCTGGCGCTCGTTGTCGAGCGACAACAGCCGCTTCCCGCCGGCCTCGCCCATGTCGATCCGGAACTGGATGTACTTGAGCATGTCGTCGATGGTCGAGTTGATCGAACCCGCGGGGCCGACCGGATCGAGGTTGCGGAAGGGCAGCCGGACCCACTTCCCGTCCCGCCAGGTATAGGGATGGGAGAAGTCACCGGCCCCCGGCGACTCCCGCACCGAGGTGTTGGACCGAACCATCCCGAGCGGCGCGAAGATCCGTTCTCGCACTTGGTCGTCCCAGGACTTGCCGGTGACTTGCTCGGTGAGGTACCCAGCCGCCATGAACATCAGGTTCTGATACTGGTACCGGGCCCGGAAGGCGGCCGTCGGCTCCAGGAACCGGAGCCGCTGCATCAGCTCTCGCCGAGTGAATGGCCGCCCATACCACATGTTGTCGTGACGAGGGAGACCGGATCGATGGGTGATCAGGTCCCGCGGGGTCATTCCCCGCGAGGCGAAGTCGTCCCACATCTCGAAATCGGGGAGGTAGTTCCGCACCGGGGTGTCCCAGGCGAGCCGCTTCTCGTCGACCAGCATGCCCATCAGCACGGCCGTGAACGACTTGCTGTTGGAGCCGATCGCCATCACGGTCCGCGAGGTGACCGGCTCCCTGCTCTCGACGTCGCGCCAACCATACCCCTTGGCGAGGACTACCTGACCGTCCTTGACGGCACCGACCGCCAGCCCGGGAAGGTGCCACTCGGCCATGGTCGCCTCGACCCAGCGGTCGAACCCGGTGAAGTTCGCGAAGGTTCGCCGCGGCTGGGCGACCAGGCTGGCCGGAAGCGCGCCGAGCGCCAGCGCGAACAGCGCTCGACGGGTGAGGCATCCCATCTGGACCTCCTTGCCACGGTGAGGGTGCGGGGAGACAATACGATATCCGGATGGTAGGTCTCCCGCTACCGGAAATCGAATGACGAACGCCGCCGCCACGCGGGGAGCGTGGCTGTTCCGTTATCGCAGCTGGATTCCGCCCATGGTACTCGGGGTGCTTCTCGCCGGGTTGTGGTCGGCCAGGGCTGTTCCCTCCGCGGGGCTGCCACGAATTCCCTTGTTGCTGGGCGTCGGCCTCGCGGCGGTCGGTCTCCTGGTTCGGGGCTACGCCATTGGCACTGCCGCCCCGGGCACCTCCGGCCGCAACACCCGCCGCCAGGTGGCAGATCACCTCAACACCACCGGCCCCTACTCCATCGTCCGCCATCCGGTGTACCTTGGAAACCTGTTGACCTGGCTCGGCCTGGCGGTGTCGACCGGGGTCTGGTGGGCGGTGGTGCTGACGGGCGCGGCTTTTGCCGGCTTTTATCGCGACATCGTGGTGCATGAAGAGCGGTTCCTGGCGGGTAGGTTCGGAGCGAGCTACGGCCAGTGGGCCGCTCGAACGCCGCGGTGGGTTCCCGGTTGGCGTGGTTGGGTTCCGCCGGCCTGGCCGTTCGCCTGCAGGATCGCCCTGCGGCAGGAGTACTATGGCTGGTTCACGGTGACGTTCTTCTTCGTCGTCCTCGAGATGGCCGCCCGGGTCATCCACGAGGTCCGGCCGCTGCTCGCGCCGGGGTGGATAGCCGTGTTCGTCGCGGTCGCCCTCGGGGCTGCCGTGCTCCGTTATCTCCAGCGCCGCACCACCGTCCTCGACCTTCCTGGCCGATGACCAGACTGCCCGCCACGGCGGCCCGGCTGCCGCTCTTCATCGCGTCGCTGTTGCTGGTATCGCGGACCCCCGACCTGGCATCGCAGACCGCCGCCGCACCAGCCGATTCCCAGTTTGTCCTCCAACCGCGTGTCTTTCCCAAGCCGCTGGTGTCCAAGCAGGACGCCCTGATTTGGGGGGCCGCGTTGGCCGCCGCGGCGGTGGCGGACCTTGCCGTTCGCGACTTCGCCCAGGGCCAGCGGAGCGCGTTTACCAACGACGCCGCTTCGGTGGGCAATTCGTTAGGCACGGCCTACGTCTGGGCCCCTGCCCTGGTGGGCACCTGGCTGGTTGGCGTGGCGGCCGGCGAATCGAAGCTGGCGAAAGCCGCGGCTTGGGCCGCCGCCTCGGGGACGGTGAGCGGGGGCATCACGGCCCTCGCCAAAGCCACCTTCGGCCGGAAACGTCCGCCCGCGGGTGATGCCACCTCGTTCGACCCCTTCAGCGGAAACAGCTCGTTTCCCTCGGGCCACACCTCCTTCGCTTTCGCGATCGCGTCGAGCCTGGCTCACGCGACCAAGGACGGCTGGTCGGATGTCGGGCTGTACGCCCTCGCTGGGTTCACCGGGTGGAGCCGAATCAACCATGATCGACATTGGGTGTCTGACGTTGTCGCCGGGGCGGCCTTGGGCTTCCTGGTGGGGCGCCAATTGACCCTGGGACGGCTTCGAGCCCGACCGATCGTGGCTCCCAATGGCGCCGGCATCGCGCTGACCTTCTGATCCTCATTGCGCCCGTCGCGCGAAGAGGAACCTGGCGTAGCCGATTTCGGCGGCATTCTTGGTCAGTTCCACGTTGACCCAGGCAACCACGTCGGCAAACGGCCGGCCGCGAAATGGCCACCGGGTCCGCTCATTCGAGGCGAGGTCGTCCGCCGCCAGCCCGGCCACCTCGGCGCGCCACCGGTCATGGAGCCCCCGAATCCACTGGCGCACCCCACCCGCGGACCCCGGCCAACGGACCTCGTCTTTGGTTAGGGTCCCGCCGCCGAAGCCATGATCGAGCGCCATCGACCACCAGAAACCGATGTGCCAGGTGGTCCACCCGATACTCGGGGGGCCGAGGTCGTAGCCCTCGTGGTCGGGCCACCCGGCGGCCCACTCCCCGTTGGGCATCGCGATGAGATGGAGCCCTCGATCCGCTGGCCGCCAGAGGCACTCTTCGTCGGTTAGCGTCTCGAGGTGGTACCAGGCGAGGCCCCAGGCGGTTTCGAGTTGTCTCGCCAAAGTGGTTGCCACATCGCTCATTCGCTCCGCTCCTTGGGCTTCGCGACCCGGCTGCCGGGTCGGTCCGGGCCAACGCCCCGCGGCTCTCGGGTAAAGGTCAGCGATAAGGTCAGCGATGCTGATCGAACAAGACCGGATTGCCGTCGGGGTCCACCACCACGAAACTCGCCGGACCGGTCGTGGCCTCGTCGGCCTCGCTGGAGAAGGTCAGCCCCTTGGCTCGGAGTTGCCGCTGGAGTTCCCGGACATCGGTGAAGCTGGCGAGCGGCTGGGCGCTCTGGTCCCACCCCGGGTTGAAGGTGAGGATATTCTTGTCGAACATCCCCTGGAACAGGCCGATGACGGTCGTCCCGTTTATGAGAATCGCCCACGCCTTGCCATCCCCGCCGGTCATCGCGAAGCCGAGTTTCTCGTAGAAGCTCTTGGACGCTTGGAGGTCCTTGACTGCCAAGCTGATCGAGAATGCCCCGAGTTGCATGGTCATGCTCCTTGAATGGTCGAAGAAATGGCTTGCCCGACGAGGGCGGCTTTCCGGCGCCGGAGCACTCCGGCGGTGAACAGGCTCATGACTAGTCCAACCGGCAGCGGCTCGAGAAAAGTCATCGCGGAGCGGAACACCGGGTTCTGGTACCTCTGCTGGAACACCGCCATCTCGTGACGTTTCCTGGCCAGCTCGGCATCGGTGGCGCCGTCCGCCCTGGCTTGCTCGATGACGTGTTCCGCGTACTGCTTGCCGAAATCCGGCCACACCGCCGTGTACAGTACGTTCCATGTGGCCACGTAGAAGATCGAGGCGAGGCCCACCATCGCCACGCTCATGCCGAAGGAGATCTCGCCTTGGCCAACCCGGTCGCGGTAGGACTTGACCCCGAAAAAGACCATCAAGAACGCGGCGACCATCGAGGTATAGCCAAGGACCTCGGCGGAACCGAACCCGACTCGGTCCGCCACCCCCGTACTGAGGACCATCAGACCCGACAGGATCAATCCCGCGATCACGCCGAACGTCACCACCGTCTTCCGCATCTCGAACTCCGAATCGGTTGAAGATGGCGCAAGAATAGGGTCGGCGCGCCCGGCGCGCGTGGAGATTGCCGCGTCCCTGTTGGATATCGTCTCGCCAATCGGTGTAGTCGTCGAGCAGCTGCTCGATCCGGCAGAGCCGCGCCACCAGACCCCGCCATGACTCGAACAGCTCGGGCCGCTCGGCATGGAAGCAGACCGCGGCGATCGGGATCAGAACGGGTTCGATCCGGCGGACGGCCCGATCGGCGAAGCTCTCGAGGTCCCCGACCGCCGGCGCGAACCGGTCGGCGGCGGCGTCCGTGGCCCGCATCCAGTAGCGGCGATAGATCGCCCAGAACGGCGCCGCCGGGCCGAAATAGTCCAGGTACGGCGTCAGGCACTCGCTGTGGAGCAGGGCGGTGGCGGGGATCAGTGACAGATCGGCTGTGCTTCCGTCCACGAGATCGTCCACCAACCGGACGAAGTAGTAGGCGCTCATGGTACTATACACCACCGCCCCGTGAAACCGGGTCTCGCCGCGGGACCCCGCCGCGCCGGCCGCCCACCAGGGCAGCAAGAGCATCGGGAAGCGGCGGGGGTGGGTGAAGTAGTCCGCCAGGGTTCCGGTCGGGGAAAGCGACTCGAGCCAGGGCAGCAGCGCGGTCCCGAGCGACGGCGTCTCGCGGCGGATCGTGTCCACCAATCGATCGGCCGCCCGGTGGATCAGGGCCGCGAGAGCCGGATCGTAAGGAGTGTTCGTCAATGTCGACCCCGCGCGCCACGCTCGGCGAGTTGGAGCGGTTGATGATCCAGGCCGCGGCCTGGGCGGCCGAGGCCGATCGGCTGCTGGAACGGGCCGGTGTCGGCCCCGGCTGGGCCATCGCCGACTTGGGCTGCGGCCCGGCTGGCATCCTGGCCGAGGCATCCCGGCGGGTCGGGCCGGCGGGCCAGGTGGTCGGGGTCGAAGCGGCACCGGACCGCGCCATCGCGGCTAGGCTCGGCGCGGCGGCGGCCGGCCTGCCTAACGTCATCGTCCGGATTGGCGACGCGGCCCGGACCGAACTCCCGGCCGGCTCCTTCGATCTGGCCCACGCCCGGTTTCTCACCCAGGAGGTCGACTGCGACCAGCTCCTCACGGAGATGGTCCGTCTGGTGCGCCCCGGCGGCCTGATCGCGCTGGAGGAGCCCGGCGACCTCCCCTGGGAAATCGACCCGGAGCCCGCTGGCTACCGCCGGATCGAACCGCTGGTTCGGGCCCGGTTTCTGGCCCGGCCCACCGCCGCCGGCAGCGCCTTGGTGGCGCGGTGCCGGCGAGATCTGTCCGTCCTCGACGCCCGAGAAGTCCGCCTCGAGTTGGCGGGAGGCGATCAATACGCCGCCACCCCCCGCCACGCCCTGGCCGCCGCGGCCCCCGCTCTGCTGGCGGCCGGTTCCGCCGATGCCGCCACCCTCCGACGAGCCGATCGCGCCCTCCGCGCGGCCGCCCGGGATCGGGCCGTTCGCCACCGGAGCTTCTCGGTCGTCCAGATCCTGGCCCGGGCGGCCTAACGAGGAAACCCGAACCGGTCCAGCATCGCCCGGAATTTGGGGTCCCGCCGAAACTCCCGGAAGAACGGCACGATCATCACCCCGGTGGCGATGGGGCCGTCCTCCCGCACCACCCGCCCCAGCAAGGCGATGGTCCGGTCGAGGTCGCCCACCGCCGCGGTGGCGTAGCTCTGGATCGTGGGCGGCAGCGCGGCCAGCCGCGCCTCCGACTGCGCCACCAGCCGCCGTGCCTCGGGACGGTAGCCTGGCTCGACGTAGGCCCGCATCCACGACCGAGTCAGGGCGGTGGTGTCGCCTAACTGAGCCATGATCCTGACCGCGTCCTGGTACTCGCCGAGCGCGAGATGGGACATGGCCGACCCGTACAGCGCGTAGCCCATCAGCAGCTGGCGCCCCGGATCGCCCGCCAGGCCGCCCGAGGACGCCAGCAGTGCCATGGTCCGGGCCGACTGGGCAATCGCCTCGCGAGGCCGCTCGGCGGCCTGCAGCGCCATCGACAGCGCGTTGCTCGCCGCCGGCGAGACCGGATCCAGCTCCACCGCCCGCCGCGCCGCCGCGGTCGCCTCCCGCCCCCGCCCGACCAGGGCCAGCAACTCGGCCAACCACTGGTGGGCCGTCGCGTAGGAGGGATCGGGCGCGATGGCCCGGCGGAACCGACCTTCCGCCGTCGCGATGTCCCAGTCGGAATAGAAAAGTACCTCGCCCAACGAGGCATGGGCTTCCGCCAGGGTGCTGTCGAGCGCCAAAGCCCGCTCGGCCGCCTGCTTGGCCCGAGCCCAAGCTACTTGCGGGGGCAGCGCGGCCACCCCGAACTGCTTGTACAACACATACGAATCGGACAGGCCGCTGTAGGCCCGCGCGAAGGTGCTGTCGATCCGAAGCGCCGCCTCGAACCGCTCGACCGCAGCGACCAGGTCGGCGGGGGTTCGCCGCCGCCACAGGCTGCGACCGACCGAGTACTCCCGGTAGGCGTCAGCGCTGACCGACGCCGGCCGGCCCAACGCTCCCCGCTCGACCGATCCCAGCCGCACCGGGAGGGCCTCAGCAACCCGTTGCGCCACCTCGGACTGGAGCGTGAATACGTCGGACACCGCCCCGGTGAACTCGGCGTCCCCGATCGAGAGCCCGTCCGAGACCCGAATCAGCGAGGTCAGGACCCGGACCTGCCGGCTGCCACGCTCTTCGTGCCAGCGGATCGTACCGGTCACCAGGTAGTCGCAATTGAGCTCCCGGCCGACATCCGCGACGGTCCGACCCCCAGCCAGCGAGATCGTGTTGTTGCGGGCGACCACCGCGAGGTCGCGGAGCTTGGCGAGCCGGAAGGTGATCTCCTCGGTCAGTCCTTCGGCGAAAAGCTCAGCGTCCTCGAGGCCGAGGCTGCGGAGGGGCAGCACCGCCACTCGAGTGGGCCCGGTGGCCCCGGACCGCGTTGTGGCGAGCCACGCGGCGCCAACCGCGACCGCCGCAACCGCTCCCGCGGCAGCCCACACCAGCCACCGGCGGCGAGCCGGCGACGACGCGGACCGGCTTCCGGTGGAGCGGCCGGTGGTCACCGAACGAGCCGGCGCCGGCCCGAGTCGCCGAATCCGGTCGAGCTCTGCCGCGAAGGCCCCGGCGGAAGGGAACCGATCCACCGGGTCCTTCGCCAACGCGGTCGCCAAGGCGGCCTCGAGCTCGTCCCGCACCGTGGCCCGCCCGCTCTGAGCCGGCGGGACGGGGTCCATGGCGTGACGGGCCATCAGCTCCCGGGCGGTTTGCCCCATGAATGGCGGGTGGCCTACCACCATCTCATAGAGGACGCAGCCGAGACTATAGGTGTCGCTCCGGCCGTCGAGCTCGCGGTCGCCGGTGGCCTGCTCCGGGCTCATGTATGACGGGGTCCCGAAGATCATTCCGGTCGCGGTCAGGTTGTCGATCCCCTGGTCGAGCATCCGGGCAATCCCGAAGTCCGCGACCATGGCCTGGCTGCCGGAGAGGAGGATGTTCTCGGGCTTGATGTCCCGGTGAACCAGGCCACGGTCGTGGGCGTGCTGGAGGGCTTCGGCAACATCGTGGGCGAGCCGAAGGGCGTCGTCGATCGGCAGTTGGCCTTCTCGGTCGAGCCGATCTCGCAGCGACTCGCCCTAGACGTAAGGCATTACATAGTACTGCAGTCCGGCCTCAGCCCCAGAGTCCAGCAAGGTCACGATGTGGGGATGTTGCAACCGCCCAGCGATGGTGATCTCTCGCTGGAATCGCTCGCCCATGGCCGCCCACACTGGCCAGGTCCGGATTCACCACCTTGATCGCCACCGACCGACTGTGCCGGAAGTCCCGAGCCAGGAAGACGGTAGCCATGCCGCCTCGGCCCAACTCCCGCTCGACGCGGTAGCGGTCACCAACGGCTTGTTGCAGGCGATCGATCAGGGCCGGTTCTACCTTGGAGGTGACGCGGAAATGTAGCGCCAGGCCACCGGTCTCGGGACAAGCCCCTCCCCCGCCGCGGCTGCCCGCGGTATCCTAGGCGGGTCCCTTCGAGGTGGTCCTCCGTGCGTCGTCTCCTGGCAGTCGCGGCCCTTCACTGCCTGCTCCCGGCCGCCGCCGCGCAGCCGGTTCGATACGACGTCTACTCGAACGGCATCCGAATCGCCGAGCTCACGACGGGACCGACCTTCGGGATCCGAAAGCTCGACGTCCGAACCAACGGGTGGGGGCCCCGCCGCGCTTCTACCGCCCGTTCGGCCGCCACCGACACCGCGTTCGCGTTGTGGGGCAGCGCCAGGGACCTGGTGGGTCACCTCGGGTCGTTCGCGACCGTGCCGTGGAGCCGGCTCCAGTTGGTGGGTTGGCCCGACCAGGCGACCCTCTACCAGCGCCACGGCGACATCTCGGCTATGGTGCGGGGCCGTACCGTGAGGGCGGCGCGCTGGGTCGAGCGAGATGCCACCCGTCCCCTCGACCTGGTCATCGGCCCCGACGACGCGCTCCTGGCCGCGATCGACGTCTCCGGCGAATTAGTGGTCGTTCGGCCCGGCTACGAGGGGTTCACCAACGTGGCTCGGTGGCGCGATCCGGCCCGGGTCTCCCAGGCCCGTTTCGGCTACCGATCGTTGGGAAAGATCATGGTCCCGATGCGAGATGGGGTCAGGCTCGCCACCCTGGTCTACCTCCCGGACGGCCCCGGCGTGGAGGGACCGTTCCCGGTGGTGTTCATCCGGACCCCGTACGGCATTGGCGACCTGATCGACCGAGGATATCAGTACCCGGCGCGCGGCTACGCGCTGGTCGTACAGGCCACTCGAGGCACCTCGTTCGCGGATCCGGCGCACCGATCGGAAGGCGACTGGTACCCGGTCATCCACGAGCCCGATGACGGGGCCGACGCCCTCGATTGGCTCGGCAAGCAACCGTGGTCCGCCGGCAAGGTCTGCATGCAGGGCGGCTCCTATGTCGGCTACACCCAATGGGCTGCCGCCATGGCCCGCAATCCCACCCTCAAGTGCCTGATTCCGGAAAGCTCGATGGGAACGGCCTTCTCGGACCAGCCCTACATGGGGGGCAGCTTCGTCGAAGGGATCGCGTTCTACAGCTTCTGGATGCTGGAGCAGCGGCTCTTGCCGAACCGGACCTGGAACGAGGTCCTTCATCACCGCCCCCTGATCGACATCGATCGGTTTGGGCTCGGCAAGGAGCTGCCCCAGTGGAACACGCTGTTGGGGAACCTCACCAACAACGACTACTGGAAGCGTCAGGACTGGTATCGAGGGACCCATCCCCGAGCGTTCTCCGCGTTGCAGATCAGCGGATGGTGGGACGACGACTTTCCCGGGACCGAGAGCAATTGGGCCCTGATGGACAAGTACGGCCAGGGCGCCCAGCGGTTGCTGATCGGCCCCTGGCGTCACGGCTACAACCTCGACCGGCAGCTCAACGGCTATTCGTTCGGGGCCGACGCCCTTCGAGACGACATCGCCCTCCAGAAACAGATGTGGTATGACTACATCCTGAAGGGCCTCGCCAATGGCGCCGACCAGCCCCGGGCGACGTACTTCGTGTTAGGCAGCAACGAGTGGCGCGAGGCTTCCGCTTGGCCGCCGGCGGAAGCCCGGGCCGAGAAGTGGTATCTCCACAGTGACGGCCAGGCCGCCCGACTCCCGACCGTTGGGGCGCTGGCGCAAGCGCCGCCCTCGGGCGACCAGCCGGCCGATCGGTATCGTTACGACCCGGCCAACCCGCCCCCGAACTGGATGAGCTTCGATCAGATGCTCCGCTGGGAGGACGTCCAGAGCTACCCCTACGACATGAAGGACATCGAGGCGCGGCCCGACGTGGCCGTGTTCACCTCGGCGCCGCTGGAACGCGATCTCACCATCGCCGGAGAGTTGACCGCGGTGCTCTACGCCTCGACCGACGTCAAGGACACCGATTGGTGGGTCCACGTCTCCGACGTCGATCCCCGGGGTGGGTCGCACCGGATCACCCAGGGAATGATTCGGGCGCGGTTCCGCCACAACGACGACCCCCAGCACCACATCTTCGGCTCGAACTTCGAAACCGAACGGCTCTTGTCGGGAGATCCGGCCGAGGTGGTCCGCTACGAGTTTGGAATCCGCTCGATCGCGAACACCTTCAAGAAGGGCAATCGAATCCGGATCGCGATCATGAACGCGCTCGACAACTACTCGTTCCCGAACTCCAACACGGGTGGCAACGAAGCCCTGGTGACCGAGACCGTGGTCGGCAACATGGCGATTCACCACTCGGACAGGTATCCGAGCCACGTGGTGCTGCCGGTGATGCCGCGCTGATTTACTGACCGGCCCGGGCCTTGGCCTCCGCGTCGACGGCCGTCTCCCACCCGGTCAGCAGCGGCCGGAGCCGCGCGGCGACGTCGGACCGGGTCGAGGCCAGGTCGGCCCGCTCCCCGAGATCGCGGCGAACGTCGAACAGGTAGGTGTTGGGCCCGTCGATGAGGAGCTTCCAGTCGCCCGACCGGACCGCTCGTTGGGTGAGCCCACCCGCGGCCGTGCGCCAGAACAAGGTCCGCTCGATTTCGGGGACATCGCCGGAGAGCATCGGCAACAGGTCGATCCCATCGGGCGCGGGATCGGCGACCGCGGCGCCGACCGCGGCCAGAATGGTGGCCGTCAGGTCCATCGTCATCCCGACCTGGCCGCTGACTCGCCCCGCCGGAATTCGCCCCGGCCACCGGAGCAACGCCGGCACCCGGATTCCCCCTTCCCATAACGTCCACTTCCGTCCGAACAGCGGCGCGTTCCGGGAGAGCCACTCACCGCCATTGTCGTTGGTGAAGATCACCAAGGTGTTGCTGGCCAGCCCCATGCTGTCGAGCGTCGTCAGGATCCGGCCGACCCCCTGGTCGGCGTTCTCCACCATCGCCACGTAGTCGGCCCGGGTCCCCGTCGCCGAGTCGTACGGCATGAGGTGAGCGGCGTTCCGCCGCGCGACCGACGGGCGGCCCGGCGGTTGATAGGGCCAATGGGGCGTGCCGTAGCTGACCTCGAGAAAGAACGGTTGTCGGCCCCGCTCCCTGATGAAGCGGACCGATCGTTCGGTTATCACGTCGGTGAGGTAGCCCTCGACTCTCACCGCCCGCTCGTTCTCGAACAGGTCGGGCCGGCCGTCCCCACCGGTGTGCTGGTAGTAGTCGACGTAGCCGCTCTTGAAGCCAAAGAAGTAGTCGAATCCGTGGGCGCCCGGGCTGAACGCGGGTTGGTATCCGAGATGCCACTTGCCGATCAAGGCCGTGGCGTAGCCACGCCTTTTGACCAGCGCCGGCAGCGACGCCTCCGACGCGGGTAAACCCACCTCGGCATGGCGCGAGGTTGGACCGCCGAGCGGTTCCTCGAGCCGATAGCGCTGCTGGTAGCGCCCGGTGATGAGCCCGGCCCGGGTCGGAGTGCAGAACTGGCCGTTGGCGTAGAAGTCGGTGAGTCGGACACCCTCGCGGCCGATTCGATCGATGTTCGGCGTTCTGACGTCCGGGGCGCCGTAGCTCGAGAGGTCCCCATAGCCCATGTCGTCGGTAATGATCAGGACGACGTTGGGCCGCGATTGCGCGGTCGCGGCGGACCAGAGCCCGACCAGCGCGACCATGACCAGCCACAGCCCCATGCGCTCCTCCCGGTTCGTCTGCCGGACGACCGACCCGGCGCCCTTCAATCATAGCGATGATGTCGGCAGGGAGCCGCCCCACCCGCCCCGGCCCCGCTCGCGTTATCATTGAGGCCCGAGCCATTACCGACGCCCGAGGATCGATGACCACAGCGGGCCCAGCGACGGACGCAGACCAGCCGCCTGGCCGCGCCACCGGCCCCCTTTGGCGTTCCGCCCTCGAACGGGTCGTCGATGTCCGGCCCGACGAATTCCGGTCCCTGGCCCTTGCCTGCGGCTACTTCTTTTGCCTCTTGGCCAGCTGGTTCATCATGCGGCCGATTCGCGAGCAGTTCGGCGTGGCCGGCGGCACCGTGAACCTGCCTTGGCTCTACACCGGGACCCTGGTCGCCACGCTCGCGGTCCACCCGCTGTTCGCCGCCTTGGTCGCGCGCTGGCCACGCCGGGTGTTCATCACGGTGTCGTATCGGTTCTTCCTCCTCAACATCCTGGTGTTCTTCGGGCTTTTTCGAGTCATCCCCGAGGCGAACACGGTGTGGCTCGGGCGGGTCTTCTTCGTCTGGACCAGCGTCTTCAACCTGTTCGTCACTTCGGTGTTCTGGGCCTTCATGGTCGATGTCTTCCGAACCGACCAAGCCAAGCGGCTGTTCGGCTTCATCGGAATCGGGGGGACGGTGGGCGGAATCGCGGGGTCGGCGCTCACCGCGTGGTTGGCCCGGCCGATCGGACCAACGCAACTGCTCCTGGTTTCCGCGGTGCTGCTCGAGCTCGCGGTGCAATGCGTTCGGCGGCTGAACCAGGTCCACCAGCCCGAGGCGGGCGCCGGCCCCTCGACGCGGGCCGGGGACGAACCGGTCATCGGCGGCACCAGCCTGGCCGGCGTCTGGCACGTGCTCCGATCGCCGTACCTGATCAACATCTGCCTGTTCATGCTGCTGTTCACCATCGGCTCGACGGTTCTGTACTTTCAGCAGGCCCAGCTCGCGGAGCGCCATTTCACCGATCGGGCCGCCCAGACGGCCTTCTTCGCGAACCTGGACCTCGCCGTCCAGGTCCTCACCGGACTCACTCAGGCCTTTCTCACCGGGCGCCTCATCAAACATTTCGGACTCACCTTCACCCTGGCCCTTCTGCCGGCGATCTCGGTTCTCGGGTTCCTGACGATGAGCGCGGCGCCGGTGGCGGCCTCTTTCGCGGTGTTCGTCGTGTTCCAGGTGATCCGCCGAGCCGGGGAATACTCCTATGCCCGGCCGGCTCGAGAAGTGCTCTATACGGTGTTGTCCCGAGAGGACAAGTACAAGGCCAAGCACCTCATCGATACCTTCGTGTACCGCGGCGGGGATCAGATCGGGATCTGGAGCATGCGGGGGATGACGGCGCTCGGGTTGGGTCTGACTGGTACCGCCGTCGTCGCCATTCCGCTCTCGGCCCTCTGGCTCGGGATCGCGGTGTGGCTGGGTCGGCGACATCACACTATCGCGGCGGGAGGACGTTGATCGTGCGCATTGGGGTCGTCTTCGATTCGCCATACCGGGGTTGGACCGCGGAACAGCACCGCGAGCAGATGGAGAAGGAGATGGCCGGCAAGGTGCCCGAGGTCACCGAGGTGGACATCGAATACCAGGTCGGTCGTACCCTGATCGAGCTCGGCCACGAGATGGAGCTGTTCGGCTTCCACGACGACCTCCGCGAGGTCATCGACCAATGCGGCGCCTGGAAACCCGACCTGGTGGTCAACTGCGCGGAATCCTGCGGAGACTCGGGGCACGACTACGTGGTGCCGGCCCTGTTGGAGACCCACGGGATTCGCTATACCGGCACCTCGCCCTTGGGTTTGCTCACCACCAGGGACAAGGCGATGAGCAAGAAGGTCCTCGCGTACCACGGGATTCAAGTCCCCGGGTTCGCCACCTGGAGGACCAACGAGGTCGTTCGAGACACCCCGCCGCTCAAGTTCCCGTTGATCGTCAAGCCGCTCGCCGCCGACGCCTCCGAAGGCATCGCCATGGCGTCGGTGGTGAGCGACCGTGACGAGTTGGCCGAGCGGGTGAACTTCGTCCACCAGCGCTTCGAGCAACCGGCTATCGCCGAGGAGTTCATCGAAGGCCGGGAGCTGTACGCCAGCGTGGTCGGCAACGACGAGACCCTGGAGATCTTGCCCCTCACCGAGCTGGTGTTCGACAAGGAGAAGAACGCGCCCGAGGAACGAATCGCCACCCAGACCACCAAGTGGGACGCGCCCTACCGCCGGCGCAAGGGCATTCGCTACCAGTTCGCCAGGCCGGTCTCCGCGGCCGCGAAGGAGCGAATCGAGCAGATCTGCCGTACCGCATTCGGAGCGCTGTGGCTCCACGACTACGCCCGGATCGACCTGAGACTCTCGGAGACCGACGAGATCTGGGTGCTCGAGGCCAACGCGAATCCCTTCATCGCCCGTGGCCACGAGGTCGCGAACGCCGCCGACAAGGCCGGGATGCCTTATCCCCAGTTCATTCAGCGAATCCTCGATGAAGCGGCCAGGCGTTATGCCCGCGCGTAGGCGGGACATGAACCCGCTGGACGATCCCCGCTGCCAATGCGGGTACCCGCTCCAGCGCTTCTGGCCGCACTGCCCCGATTGCGGCCGGGCCCAGGTCTGGCGCGACACCGCGGAGATCTCGGGGGACAGCTGCCACCACTGCGGCTGGGCCATCTCGCCGAAGTTCACCTACTGCCCCTGGTGCGCCACGATGGTGTACGATGAGCGGTTCTCCGCCAAGGAACCGCTCAAGGCGCCCAAAGGGTTCCGGATGGACGCCAAGTGCGACTGGGGCTGCGGCGGCGGGGTGCAGTATCCGATGCCCAACTGCCCCTGGTGTGGGCGCCGTCAGACCTGGAACGAGGACGCCCAGTTCGAGGGCGACTGCCCCCATTGCGCCCGTGGGGTCGACGACTGGATGGACTATTGTCCCTGGTGCGGAGAGGACGCCACCGGCCGCGACCTGATCCCCAAGGCCATCCGGCAGGTGCGCCGCCTCCTCAAGGTGAGTGCCGTCGCGGATTGGGGCTATCGCATCCTCCTCCGACCCGGCGTGTCCGGCGTCGATCCGAAGTACCCCAAGGTCGTCGAGATCGAGCAGCGTTACGTCACCCGGGCCCGCCGCCGCGACGAAATCCCTTGGCCGACGCTGATCGGCCTGGTCAGCCACGAACTGGGGCACAGCTTCCTCTACCACCACTGGCATTGGGCCCAGTCGCGCCGGTTCCAGCGCGCCTTCGGCGAGGTCCGGAAGGCGTACCGTATCAACGACGACGCCTGGGTCGACTTCCAGCGGCGCCGGGTGGCCAATCGCCCGGTCAACCACGTCAGCGGCTACGCCGCCCGCCACCCCCAGGAAGACTTCGCCGAGACCTTCCGCTACTACATCACCCGGCGGGGGCGCCTTCGAGAGCTGTTCGCCGAGCTCGGCAGCAAGCGCAAGGGCGTCCCGGTCTACGAGAAATTCCTGGTGCTGCACGACTACGTGCGCTCCCTCCGGGACTGGCGCTAGATTCTCCCCGACCCCTTCACCTGTCGGGCCCGATGCTCCGCTCCTTGCCGTTGGGCCATGGCGTCGCCACGGTCCTCTCGCTCGCGTTAGGTATCGGCGCCGGCACCGCCGCCTTCGGAGTGATCGACGCCGTCCGGCTCCGGTCGCTTCCGTTTCCCGACGGCGACCGCCTGGTGGTCATCAGCGAGATCCCGGCGGCGGGCGCCGCCGAGGGAACCGAGCCCTGCCCCGGCGGCTGCGACGTCGGCTACGAGCTGTTCGCCAACCTCCTCCGACGGCACCCGTTCCGGTCGGTGGACCAGGTCGCCGGCTACACCTCCGGGGGCAAGGCGCTCACGGTCGGCGGCGAGCCGATCCTCCTCTCCGGGGGGGTGGTGAGTCCCAATCTCTTCGGGCTGCTCGGGGCGAAGCCGATGTTGGGCCGGCTCCTCACCGAGCAGGACGATCGCCTCGGGGTCGGCCTTGCCACGGTGATCAGCCACGAGATGTGGACGAACTACCTCGGCCGACGCCCCGACATCGTGGGGCAGACCGTCAAGCTTTCGGATTCCCGATATACCGTCGTCGGGGTGATGCCCCCTGGCTTCGACCACGAGACCGGCAACCGGTTCTGGCTTCCCGCCGTGCCGACGCTCGATCCGAGCACCCGGCTATCGATCCGCTCCCTCACCGCGATCGCTCGGCTCACACCGGGCACGACCGTCGACCAGTTCTCGGCCGAGCTTGCCTCGATCGATCCCGCGCTCCTGACTCGGGAGGCCGGCGGTGCGGTCGTGACGAGCCGGTTCGTCGCCGTTCCGCTCCGGCAACGGTACGCGGCCTCGACCAGATCGCACGACCTGATCTTCGCCGCGATCGTCGCCGGGCTGATCCTGATCGCGGCGGCCAATGTCGCCAATCTGGTCTTGGTGCGAAGCCTCGCTCAGCGCCGAGTGTTCGCGATTCGGGCGGCGCTCGGGGCCGATGTCCGGCGGATCGTGGCGGGCGTCTGGGGTGAACAAGCGGTGCTCGTGGGTCTTGCCGCCTTGCTCGGACTCGGGATCGCCGCCGGGCTCCTCGGGGTCCTCCGAGACGTCGCGGTGCTCCAGTCGATCCGGCCGGCGGGCATGGAGTACCGGCTCGACCTGCGGGCCGCCTCGTTCGCGGTCGCCCTGGCGGCCGGGTTGGTGCTCGTCTTGAGCGCGGTGCCCGTCAGGCTGGCTCGCCGCACTGACGTGCAGGGCGTGCTCCGAGAGGGAGGCCCGCGGACCGGCGGGGCCGGGTGGCTCGGGGCGCAGCGGGCCTTCGTGGTCGCCCAGCTCGCGATCGCAGTGGTCCTCTTGACCGCCGCGGGCCTCCTGGCCAAGACCGTGTCTCGGCTTGGTCGCCTCGATCTCGGATTCGAGCCGGCCAAGCTGATCGAGGGGACCCCCAGTTTCCCTCACCCCTGGCGTGTCGAGGAGAAGTACCTCCCGGTGACCCGTCAGATCGTCGCCGAACTCGGCCTCCTGCCCGGGGTCGCGCGGGTGGCCGTCCGGGCCGAGGCCCCGCTCGCCCCCCGGGGCGCCCCGGTCACCATTACCCTGGACGGGCAAGCCAACCCCTTGCCGGGGTCGGTAGTGCCGCGGACCGGCTTCGCCATCGACACGGCCTATCTCGGCACGCTAGGCATCCCCGTGGTGCGGGGTCGCGGGTTCGGACCGATCGATGGTCCCCAATCGCCCCCGGTCGTGCTGGTGAACGTTTGGGCCGCGGCCCGGTGGTGGCCGGGCCAGGACCCGGTCGGCCGGACCATTCGGATCGACTCGGCACCGGGGCTCCCGGCTGCCTACACCGTCGTGGGAGTGGTGGCCGACAATCGGGCCGCCCAGCCCGGCCTGCTGCTGGCCCAGCCTGGCGCCGAGCTCTACCGCCCGCTCGAGCAGGCCCCTTCGGCGTTCCCCACCTTCCTCGTCGCCACCAGCGGCGGCACCGCTCCCCTCGTCAAGCCGGTCAGGGAAACCTTGGCCCGGCTGGTGCCCGACCGGCCGCTCTTCGCGGGGCCGGTCACCGATCGGATCGACCGGCAGCTGGCCGGGGTCCGAACCAACGAGTATCAGATCCTGGGCTTCGCGGGGATCGGCCTCCTCTTGGCGGTGATCGGGGTCTACGGGGTGTTGGCCTTTGCGGTGGGACAACGAACCCAGGAAATCGGGATCCGCGGCGCGCTCGGCGCCCGACGAGGCGACCTGATCCGGCTGGTCCTCGTCGATGCCTGCCGGCTGGTCGGGCTCGCGATCCTCATTGGCGTCCCGCTCGCGGTCCTGGCCGCCCGGGGAATGGCGGGGTTACTGCACGGCACCGACCCGGCGGACCCCGCGGTCATCGCCGGCGTGGGGCTTGGTCTCGCCGCCATTGCCCTGGTCGCGGCGTGGATACCCGCGAGGCGCGCGGCCAGCGTCGATCCCCTGGTCGCGCTCCAGTAGCTCGCGGGCAGCCTCGGGGCTGGATGCCGTCTCTCAGTCGAACAAGAAATACTTCCAGTGAGCCCGCCCGGCGTCGCCCGAGGCGTACCAGCCTTGGATCGGCTCGGCGGCGGCGCTTGGAAGCAGCAACCACGAAGTGTGACTGTAGACCCGGTGCTCGCCGCGGGGGTTGTAGACGACCCATTCGCGGGTGCCAATGTCGTCGAGCAGAAAACGCGGCTGCTCGAAGGCGAGGTTGTAGGACCCGCCACGGCGCATATAGTGGTAGCGGTCGATTCCCACCCGGTTCGGATCGTAGTCTCCGTACTGCGCCTGGAGCGAAGCCGGGTACTGGGCATGTCGGTCGTAGTAGGCCTCGATCCTGGCGATGAGTTCAGCGGCGTTCGCCATCGCCCGATCCCTGCTCCACCGGGTCAATGAATCGGCCAGGGCCAGCTGCGAGGCGAGCGCCAGTAGGGGCAGGCACAGCAGGTAGAGCGGCACCGGGTGGAGCCGGCGCTGGTCGGGGTCCTTGAGACGCCGCAGCCGCGGCAACAACCCGAGGAGCGCACCGGTCAGACCGGCCAGCGTCAGCACGCCGAGCAGGTTACCGGAGCTGAGAGCCGCGACCAGTGCGAGGATCAGCCCGGCCCCCGTTCCGACGGCGGTGCTCGCCACGGCGAGCCCGAACTGGCGTCGCGGCATCGCGAGCCACAGCAATGCCCCGGGGACGAGCGCCAGTCCTGCCACGCCAACCAACTGCGCCATGGTCGAGAGGGGCACGCTGAGCTGGTCGTACCTGCCGGGGAAGAAGGGATAGGCCATCGCGCCGGCGAGGATGGCCGCAATGGCGACGATGAGGGCAAGGTGCCCGGCGATACTCTGCGCTGGGGGCCTCATTGAAAGCGAGTCCCGAGTGAGGGGCTGTCGCGCCATCGTCGACCCAACATCGGGATCGGCCCTGGCGCTGTCAACGGTCCGCTGACCGGCGGGTCAGGTCCGACGCTCGACGGGTACCGGGCGCTGGCGGCGTTCGGTGCGCCACGTCGTCCCTTGGTGGCGATGACCGGCCCGCTGACTGGACCCCCGGAGCAACAGTTGGTACTGTTCCCGGGTCGGAGGCGCCCAGCCCGCTTCGGGAGGGCCTCATGCGTGGTACCTGTCTCATCATCGCCGCCGTACTCCTGGGTTGCACCAGCGCGGATGTTCTCGTAGTCGACCTCACCCCCCGCGCGGTCACCGCCGACAGCGTCCCGGTGCTCCTCGAAGACCCGAAGGAGCCGTATCACCCGATCGCGATGATCGAGGTTTCGAGCGGATACTGGGGCGCTTCGCTCCAGAAGATGGGGCGCCGACTCGCTACCGAAGCGGCGAAGTTGGGCGGCGATGCGGTGGTCCTGACTCGGCGGATCGCGTCCTCGGCCTCGACACTCCTTCCCGTCGGCGACACCTTCATGCCCCTCGCCACCGAAGACTCGAGGTTGGTGGGGATGGTCATCGTCTATCGGAGACAGGCGGAGGCGGCTTTCGACCGTCCCCCACGGTAACCGCGGCTCGGGCGCATGGCATCCGAACGGGATTTCAGCCGAGAGACAGACAGGTCGGTTCAGACCGGGATCCCCCGCGGTCGACCTCCCCCGTCCCTCCTACCGCTCAGCGACCGCGGAAATACACCGCCCCACCGCCGGACGTCCCGACGATCAGGTCCACTCGCCCATCTCCGTCGAGGTCCGCGGCCGCCGGCGCGCTGATCACCGGAACATCGACCCGGAAGCCGGAATCCGCCACGAACCTGGCCTCCGAGCGACTGCCCTGATTCCGGAACAGCACGAGCCCTTGATCGTCTGACCCCATCAGCAGGTCGAGATCGCCGTCGCCATCGAGGTCCACCAGCGCCGGAACGCTCCGCCGGCCGACGTCGATTCCGCCGTACTCGTCGCTGATCAGCACGAACCGTGGGGCCGACGCCGTTCCCTCGTTGCGATAGAGGTTGAGGGTTCCGGATGCCTCGCCGATCAAGAGGTCGAGGTCGCCGTCGCCGTCGAGGTCGCCGAGCGCGGGCGTGGTATTGCTGCCCCTGGTGATCCTGACCAGCGCCGAATCGGCCTCGACCCACCGGGGCGACGTCTTGGTGCCGTCGTTCCGCCACCAGCCGACCGCGGCGCCGTAGGATCCGAGGACCAGGTCGAAATCACCGTCGCCGTCGAGATCGCCCCAGGCGGGCGCCTGGTGATATCGGCCCCGAATCGGCAGCGACCCGCGCATCGCGAACGCGGGTGCCCGGGCGGTGCCGACGTTCTCGAAGCGGTAGATCCGCGAGGTCTGCCGCTCGAACGGCTCGATCTTGTTGGCGAGATAGAGGTCGAGATCGCCGTCGCCGTCGGTATCCGCGAGACTCGGGATCGCCTCACTGCCGACGTCGATCATCGAGAGGAGTTGCTCGCGCCGGTGGACCCACCCGCCGGCCGGCGTCCGGGTGAAGAGATGGAGATTGGCGATGGTGGTCTTGATCGGATCGTAGGAGCCGCCGAGCACCCCGACCACCAGGTCGAGCCTCCCATCGCCGTCCAAGTCGGAGAACGCCGGCGCGTTGTAACCGCTCGTCACCAGTGGCGCGTCCGCCGGGAAGCGAACCGGCTCCCGCCGAAGCCTCGGCTCACGGCAACTGCCGGCATTCTCGAACAGGAGCAGCCCGGCCTCGAAGAAGTCGCCCCAGAAGAGGTCGAGGTCGCCGTCGACGTCGTGGTCGACGAAGGCCATGGTGTTGGCCCCGTGCATGCTGCCCTGACCGGTGATGATCTCGAGGTCCTGGAACCGATCGCTCACCAACCGAAAGCGGGGCACGGCCGCCCCCGGATCGACGATCTCGTAATGAAGGATGGTGCCTTGAATCCGACCGATGAACAGGTCGACCTTGGCGTTGCAGTCGATGTCGACGAATTGGGCGATGTTCTGCCGATCGGCGAAGATCGGCGCCCCGCTCGCGTCTCGCAGCGTGTCGGCCAGGGCTTGGTAGCGAGGCACCGCCCGACTTCCGACGTTCCGATACATCCGGATGTAGCTGCTGGGCCACTCGGCGAAGAGATCGAGGTCGCCGTCGCCGTCGACGTCGACGAACCGCGACCATTCCCCGACGTCGATGCCCTGGTATTGGCTGGTCCGGTACCGGTAGTGAGGCAGGCCCTCGGTGTCGGAGCCGTCTCGGGCGAGCCAGAGCATCGCGCCGCTGTATTCCTGAATGATGAGGTCTTCGTGGCCGTCGCCGTCGAGGTCGGCCAACTGGGGACGGGGGATGTTGAGCCCGCCGAGGAACGGCAGTTCGACCGCTCGCCCGGTCGAGTCGCGGACCGGAAACGGCGCCGCCTGATACTCGAACGTCCCGGCACCGGCCCGGGGGCCGGGGCCTAACGCCGCGGGATTCCCTCCCCCCCCGACACAACCGATGAGAGCGGCCGCGCCGGTCAGCCATGCCGCGGTCCGTTTGGGACCGGCGCCGGTCATCGACACCGGCCCGGCGGTCCCTTCCCGTCGCGAGACCGAACGCCCATCCCCGCCGCGTAATGGCCCACCGCGATGGGAGTCTCGGCCGTCCGGCTCGCCACGCAGATCGGCACCACCGTGCCGGTCCCGGTCGCCTTGTGACCGTCATGGTCGTGCGCCCCGCCCGATTGGTGCCGGTTGCTGATGTAGAGGTACGCCCCATCGGGGCCCAGGGCCACGCCGTGCGGCTGGCCGAACCCGGGCGACTCGATGAGGCCCGTCACGGTCCAGCTCGCCACGTCGACCACCGAGACCAGGTTGGCATCGAGATTGGTGACGAACACGGTGGCGCCGTCGAGGGTGAAGATCGGCTCGAACGGCCCCTTGGCCATTGGCACCGCCCGAGCGAAGACCGGCTTGCCGGGGTCGCTGACGTCGTACACCAGGAGCCGGTTGGCCGACTGGGCCGTCACCACCAGCCAGCGGCCGTCGCCGGAGACGGCGAACTGGGTGAGCGACTGCGGCTCACCGTCGACATCCACCAGCGTCGACTGCCCGTCGGCGAGCCGCACGCTGGCGAGCTGATTGGTTCCGAGACTCGCGGTGTAGACGTACTCGCCCCGCGGGTCCGCGATCAGAGCGTGAGGCCGAGGGAAGAACACCTCGATCTCGTCCACCAGCCGCATCTCGGACGGGCGAATGATCGCGAGCCGCCGAGGCGGATTGACCGCGCTCATCGACCGGCCCACGATCAGCCGGTCGCGGCCGGCATCGAGACTCATCAGCCCCGGGACCTCCAGCGCCACCAACCCGACCACCCGGTTCTGGCGGTCGAACTTGACCACCTTCCCGGCCCCGATCATGGTCAGGTACCAGAACTGTCCATCGGGCGACACCTGGGCATGGTGAGGCTTGGCGTTCGGCCCGAACCCGAGCGGCTCGAGCCGGAGGGTCTCGACCACCCGATGGCTCGCCAGGTCGACGATCGACACCGTGCCGTCGTCCTGGTTGGCGACGTAGAGCCGATCCTGCCCGGCGAGGCGGGTGACCGACCCCGCCCCGATCACCGCGACGCCGAGGATACCCCGCAGGAACCGCATGACCCGCCTCCTCACGGCACCGGCGACAGCTTCCGGTGCTTGACGATGAAGAGCCCCTGGCTGATGCTCGACACCACGATCGTACCGCTCTTGAAATACGGGTAGTTGCTCCACGATCCGTCGAAGCCCGGGGCGTTCTCACCCCAGGGCACCGTGTCGAGGTACCCAACTTCGACCGGGTTGAGCGGATCGGCGACGTCCACCACCCGGAGGCCCGCGATATAGTTCGACTGGTACATGTAGCGGCCCCGGATGTACAGATTGTGGTCCGAGGCGGCCGTCGTCCCGTAGAACTCCTTGACCAACACCGGCTCGTCGAGCTTGGTCACGTCCCAGATCAGGGTTCGGGTCTTCGGGGCATGGCCCGCGATCTCGTCGCCCTCGTCGTCCAGGAAGAAGTAGCGATGATCCTCGCTCAGCCACCCCTGGTGGGCGTACGAGGTATTCGGGTATTCGGCGACGGAGATCCGCTTGGGCGCGGTTTTCTCGGTCACGTCGGCGATGCCCACCGCGGTCTCGGACGAGTTGAAGCAGATCTCGCGACCAGCGTACCGGGCGTCCGGGCCCCGGTAGGTCACGCACTGCGAGTCGTGGGTGTACCCGGTTTTGGCATTGCCGGTCGACCGATCGGCCCAGCACCCCGCGAACTTGGGCACCTTGGGGTCCCGGATGTCGATCATGTGAAGCGCCCCGCCGCAGGTTTCGCCGCCGCCGCTGTTACCGATCGGATAGGCGAATCCGGTTTCCTCATTGATCGCGATGTTGTGGGCGCTGGCGATCTTGTCGTACACGGTGTCCGGTTTGAACGTCACCGGCGCGCCGCTGGTGCTCCGCAGCCGAGTCAAGTCGAAGACCTGGACCCCGTGCGGACCGGCATTGTCGGCCACCACGAACATGTGGTCCTTGTAGACCTTCATGTCACGCCAGTTGCTCGGCCGGGCCCCGGTCGTCAGCGGTAACTCGCCCGCGTATCGCGGGTTGACCGGGTCGGTGACGTCGACGAACGCGGTCCCGTCCACCCGACCGACCAGCGCCCACTCCTTGCCGGTGATTGGATCGGTCCAGCCCCAGATGTCGTTGAGCTTGATGCCGCGTTGTCCGCCCAGGGCCCGGATCGGCAGGAACGCCTGGAGATCGACCTCCTGGCAATTGAATCCCTGGGCATCTCCTTCCTGGCACTTCTTCTCGGTTCCGCCAGTGATCGTGGGTAGGACGAACGGCTTGTCGACCAGGCGGCCGGCCGCCCGCCAGGTGGTGCCTTCCCGGACGAACACGTGGGCGAGCCCTTCCGCGAACTCCGCCGCCGGGGCGCCGATCACGGCCATGGTGGGACTCGCCGCCATGGCGAGCCCGAGCCCGTTTTGACCCTGCGATTCGACGGTCAGCTTCTGGCGCTCGACCCAACCAGTCCCTTCCCTGCCGAACACGTAGACGGCGCCGGCGAACTGGCCAGTGAACGGGGCGCCGGCGAGCAACTGATCGCCGGCGGCGACCAAGGTGAGTCCGAGCGCTTGGAACCCCGTCGCCGGGGCCGACGTGGTCGAGAGCCGACCGGTTGACGCCCAGGCCCCGTCTGCCTGCCGCTCGAAGCGGTAGACCGCTCCGGCGCCCCGAGCCGCGCCCGGCGCCGTCGCAAACGCTTCTCGGCCAGCCAAGTGTACGGCGCTCCCCAAACCCGTTACGCTGTCGGTCGGCGGGAGGGCGAGGATGCCGTCCGGCGAGAAGCTGGCGCCGTTCATTCGATAGACCGTAGCGGTCCCGGGCTTCGGACGGCCGCCGCCAGAGCCCCCGGTAGCCGCGGGGCCAGGCGAGGCGACCAGCACCCGGTCGCCGTCGACCGCGAGCGCCCCGCCGAGGCGGTCGCCCGGTTCCCGCCCGGTGAGCACCGCGATCGGGGCGCCCCATTTCGCTCCGCTCCGTCGAACGACGTAGAGGGCACCGCGCGCCGAGTCGCGTCCGGGGGCGCCGATCAGGAGGGCGTCGCCGGCGAACGCCAACCGAGCGCCGAACTGATCGCGGCCGGTTCCATCGGAGAGCACGAGCCGGGCGACCTCGCGAAACTGCCCGCCGGATCGCTGGAACAGATAGACGGCGCCGCCGCCGGAGCCGGCCCCGCCGACCGCCATCCAGTCGCCCAGGGCGGCGAGACTCGCTCCGAAAGCGTCGCCGGGTTTGGCGTCGCTGGGCGCCAGGGCCGCGTACTCGGCCCAGTTGCCGTCAGCGCCGCGCCGGAAGAGGTGTACCCCGCCGCCGCGCGGCAGTTGCACCACGTTGCCGAACGCGCCAGACTCGCTCCGACCGACCGCGATCTCGTCGCCGATGATCGCCATCGAGGACCCGAAGCCAGCCATGGCGCTCGGCCGGCTGCGGTCCCCGGCCCAGGTCTGCCCGGCGGCGCTGGTCACGCCGAAGACCATCAATCCGCCAACCATCCACCGTCCCACCATTCGCGCCCCCTCTAGTCGTTGACTGAGCTTCTCATCGTTCAGACGAACTTCGCCACGCCGAGTCGAATCCCCTTACCGGGAAGGACCATCATGGTCGACGCTCCCCGAGCGACCAGGCGTGCCCGGTCATCCAGGATCGTCGCCTCCGCGTAGACCACCGACCGGCCCCCCCGAACCAACCGACCTTCCGCCACCAGCCGCCCGTCGGTCACGCTTTCGAGATAGTTGAGCTTCAAGTCGACGTTGACCAGACCGACCCCATCCGCCAGACCGCCGAACCCGGCCCAGAACGTCGCCGTGTCGACGAGCGTGGCGATCACTCCTCCATGTACGATGCCGAACGGCTGGATGTGACAGCGGGCCACCTCGAGTTCCACCCGGGCCCCGTCGATCCGGACCTCCGCGAGCCGCATCGGAAGATGGCTGACGAACGGACTCGCGTTGACCGTTCGATAGAGCTCTTCGAGATACTTGGGGTTGAGGATCATCCGCCCAAATCTACTCGGACTCGAGGCCCCCCGTTCCCCTGTTCCCGTCGGGCCCGTATACTTGAGGAATTGCATCCAATTTTGTCTGCTCACGCCGAGTCGCCATCATGCCAACCACCCGCCGCAACTTCATTCAATCGAGCGCCGCCGCCGGCGCCGCCCTGGCCCTGGCCCCCCAAGTGAGGGCCGAGTCGCTCTTTGGCCGAGCCCCGATGCGCGTCCTCATTCTCGGCGGGACGGGTTTCATCGGCCCGCACCAAGTCGAGTACGCTCTGGCCCGGGGCCACAAGCTCACGCTCTTCAACCGGGGCAAAACCAACCCCAACCTGTTCCCCAAGGCCGAGAAGCTCGAGGGCGATCGCGACGGCAAGCTGGACGCCCTCAAGGGCCGCACCTGGGATCTGGTGATCGATAACTCCGGCTACGTCCCCCGCCACGTCCGCGACTCGGCCCAGCTGCTCAAGGGTAAGGTCGGCCGCTATCTCTTCGTGTCGACCCTGTCGGTTTTCGCCGATTTCTCGGTGAAGGGCCTCGACGAGAACAGCCCCACCGCCCCGCTGACCGAGCCGGGATCCGAGGACAGCCGGAAACACTACGGGCCGCTCAAGGCGCTTTGCGAGCAGGAAGTGCTCACCGCCTACGGCGACAAGGCCACGATCGTGCGCCCTGGCCTGATCGTCGGCCCCGGCGACACCACCGACCGCTTCACCTATTGGCCAGTTCGGATCGACAAGGGTGGCGAGGTGCTGGCCCCGGGACAGCCCGACGAGCCGGTCCTCATCATCGACGTCCGGGACCTGTGCGAATGGTGCGTCCGGCTGGGCGAATCCGGGGTCGGCGGCATCTTCAACGCGGTCGGACCCAAGGCGCAGCTGTCGATCGCCGAGATGCTCTATGGCATCAAGAGCGTCACCACCAGCGGCGCCCAGTTCACCTTCGTCCCGGCCGATTTCCTCGAACAGCATAAGGTCCGGCCTTGGTCCGACATGCCGGTGTGGTTCCCGCCCAAGGGCCCGATGGCCGGGTTCGGGTTCTTCAGCCGGGAGAAGGCCATCGCCAACGGGCTGACCTTCCGCCCTCTCGCCGACACCGCCAAGGCTACCCTCGACTGGTGGAAGACCTTGCCCGCCGAGCGCCGGGCGACCTTGAAGGCCGGCATCTCGGCGGAGCGCGAAGCCGCGGTGTTGGCCGCGTGGAGGAACCGGACCCCATAACCGCCACCCCGGAAACTCAGCCGAACTGGTTCGACAAGCTGGTCCACACCAAGCCCGGCGAACTCAAGCCGGCGCTGTGGGCGGCGAGCTATTTCTTCTCGATCATGGCGGCGTATTTCATCCTCCGCCCGATTCGCGACGAAGCGGCGGTGGCGGGCGGGATCCGCAACCTGCCCTGGATGTTCACCGCCACGATGATTGCGATGCTGATCGTCAACCCAGCGTTCGCGGCCCTGGTGGCCCGGTTGTCTCGGCAGCGGTTCGTCTCGCTCGCCTATCGCTTCTTCGTGGTCAACCTGCTGATCTTCTTCGCGCTCTTCAAGGGTCTCCCGGAGGCCCACCAGATCTGGGTCGGCCGGGCGTTCTACATCTGGGCCAGCGTGTTCAATTTGTTCGTGGTCTCGGTTTTCTGGGGCTTCATGGCGGACGCCTTCACCTCGGAGCAGGGGAAGCGGCTCTTCGGGTTCATTGGCGTGGGAGGTACGTTAGGCACGATCGTCGGCTCGACCATCACCGCGAGCCTGGTCCAGGCGGTTGGCAGCGCGGCGCTGCTGTTGGTCTCGGCGGTGTTCCTCGAGGTGGCGGTCTTGCTGGTGCGACGGCTCTCGTCCTTGTTCCGAGAACGCGCGGCGGCGGGCGGAGCCGCCCCGGCCGAGGCGGCCATCGGTGGGGGGGTGCTCGACGGGATCAAGCACGTCTTGGCCTCGCCGTATCTGCTCGGCATTGGCCTCTACATGCTGCTCTACACCATCGGCTCCACCTTCCTCTATTTCCAGCAGGCCTACGTGGTCGAGGCGGCCTATCAGGACCGGGCGGCCCGCACCGCGTTGTTCGCCCGGATCGACCTCGCGGTCAATACCCTGACCATCGTGGCTCAGCTGTTCCTCACCGGCCGCCTGATGCAGCGGCTTGGGATTGCCGCCATGCTGGCGATCGTGCCGGCGATTTCGGTCATCGGGTTTGCCGGTCTCGGGTTGTGGCCCACCGTGGCCATGTTGGTCGGCTTCCAGGTCCTCCGGCGCGCCGGCAATTTCGCGGTGGCGCGGCCCTCCCGCGAGGTGCTCTACACCGTGGTGAGCCGCGAGGACAAGTTCAAAGCCAAGTCGTTCAACGACACCTTCGTCTACCGACTCGGCGATCAGATCGGCGCCTGGACCGACAAGGCAGTCGGGGCCCTCGGCTACGGCATGGGCGGGTTGGCGCTGCTCGCCGCCCCGCTCGCCGCGCTCTGGCTCGTGGTCGGGGTCTGGCTGGGACGCCGCCAGGCGCAAATGGCCAAGGCGTAGCTGCAACGGTTGGCAGCACGGGGCCACCGCGGCCGGTAGCCCATGAAATTTGCTTTCCATGTGTGCCCGGGGGGCGGATCGTTCGTCCCCCGGGCGCATCGTTACCAAAGGGAAAGCAACCATGAACGGCAAAGCATTGACGGTTCTCGCCCTCGTCGCGGGAGCAGCCTGCTCGTACGGCACCAGCGGACCCGAGGGGACCGGCCAGGTGGTCGTGCAACTCGCCAATCGGGCACCCGGTGGCGCCGGAGCGGCCGGTTCCGCGGTCGACATTCTCGCCATTACCAAAGTGCAGCTTGTTGCTCGGAAGGTTCGGCTGGCCCGGGCCTCGGGGTCGTGTCCGTCGAACGAGGCGGCCGGCGAGGGTAGCGAGGCCGCGGGCGAAGTCGGCTGCCCGGTGGTCAAGGCGGGCCCGCTGCTGTTGGAGCCCCCGATCACCGACGGCGCCATTGCCGCCTTCACCGCGGATCTGCCCGCTGGCAGCTACAGTCGGCTTCGCTTACAGGTCCACAAGCCGACCGGCGGCAATGACCAGGCGTTTCTCCAAGCCAACCCAACCTTCGACGGGGTCAGCATCAGAGTCGAAGGCAGCTACAACGCAGCCCCGTTCACGTTTGTCACCGGCTTGACCACGGTTCAGGAGATCCCGCTCGACAGCCCCATCGAGGTGGTCGAGGGCACGCCAGTGGAGGTCACCCTGCTGCTCGACGTGAAGGCCTGGTTCGCCGCCCCGGGAGGGACGGGGTGGGTCGATCCGACCGGGCTGACACAACAGCAGCGGGCTCGGGTCGAGCAGAACATCCGCACCGCGTTCCGGGCGTTTCGGGACAAAAATCGAGACGCAACAGCCGACTGAGTCAGGAGTCCTGGGACAACGAGAGGGCCCGCTTCGGGCCCTCTCTTGTTTGTCGGGCTGCGACTCGCCTACCTTGCCGTCCCCTTCTACGGCCGACCCATGAAGCGATTCCTATTGGTGGTGTCGGGGATGATCGCTGCCGGCGCCGGTCGCCTCGCCCCGCAAGGCCCGGGGCCACTCGCCGCCACCCCGAATTGCGGTGCCTGCGGCGAGTGGAACACGCCCCAACAGCCCTTCAAGCTGCATGGTGACACCTACTATGTCGGGACCCGGGGCCTCTCGGCTCTCCTGATCGTGTCCGAGGCAGGCCACATTCTGATCGATGGTGGGCTTCGGGAGTCAGCGCCATTGATTGCCGCCTCGGTCCGCTCGCTCGGCTTTCGGCTTGAGGACGTCAAGGCGATCGTCAACTCCCACGTCCACTTCGACCACGCCGGAGGCATCGGGCTCCTCGCCCGGGCCTCGGGGGCGCGGGTCCACGCCTCGTCGCCGGCGGCCGAGGTGTTCCGGACCGGACAGCCCGGCCGCGACGACCCTCAGTTCGGTGTCCTTCAACCCATCGACGCGGTGTCGGAGGTCACCGTCGTGCCTGACAGCGGGTCGGTCCGAGTGGGCCGCCTTGTCCTCACCATGCACCTGACCGGGGGACACACGCCGGGAGGCACCAGCTGGTCGTGGCGGAGTTGCGATTCGGCTGGCTGCGTCGCCGTGGTCTATGCCGACAGCCAGACCCCGATTTCCGCCGACGGCTTCTCGTTCAGAACCGCCCCCCGGCTGCTGGAGGCGTTCAGGCGCGGGCACGACCGACTCGAGGGGATCGACTGCCAACTGCTCATCACTCCCCATCCTGACGGATCGCGGCTCTGGCAGCGGGTCGGTCCGGGGGCTACCGAGCCGCTGCTCGACTCCGTCGCCTGCCGCCAGTACGCGGGTCGGGCCCGGGCGCGGCTGGCCGCCCGCCTCGAGTCGGAACCTCGCTGACCAGCCCCTTGCCGGGGTGGCCGGGAGGTCCGATCATTGCCAACCCCCAATCCCACTTAGCCCGATGATCGGCGTCTTCGGAATCCTCCTGTCGCTGGTGCTGTTGATGTGGTTGGCCTACCGCGGCATCAACGTGTTGGTCTTGGCCCCCACCCTCGGGCTCCTCGCGGCGCTCTTCGGCGGCGAGCCGCGGCTCCTGGCGAACTACACCCAGGTGTTCATGGTCGGCTTGGGCGGTTTCCTGATCAAGTATTTCCCGCTCTTTCTCCTCGGCGCGATTTTCGGCAAGCTGATGAGCGATTCCGGGGCCGCCGCCACCATCGCGGAATGGATCGTCGAGAAGCTGGGAGCCCGGCGGGCAATCGTCTCGGTGATCCTTTCGGCCGCGATCCTCACCTACGGCGGGGTGTCGGTCTTCGTGGTGGTGTTCGCGGTCTATCCGTTAGGCGTGGCCTTGTTCCGCCGGGCCGACGTCCCCAAACGACTCTTCCCGGCCGCGTTGGTCCTGGGCGGCGCGACCTTCACCATGACCGCGCTGCCGGGGTCGCCCGCGATCCACAATGCCATCCCGATGCCGCACTTCGGCACCGACGGTTTCGCGGCGGCGGGCCTCGGGATCATCGCCGGGGTGGTGATGTTCGGGCTGGGGACCTGGTGGCTGATCCGGCGGGAACGGCTGGCGCGCCAGGCGGGCGAGGGCTACGGCCACCACCCGCTCGACGCCGCGGAGGTCCCGATCGGCCAACACCGTCCCGGTCTTGCCCTCGCACTGCTCCCGATCGTGATCGTCATCGCGGTGAACTTCGCGATGACCAAGTGGGGCATCCGAGCCATGGACACGAGCTACCTGGCCGAGAAGAAGTTCGGTGCAACCACCCTGGACGACGTCCGGGGTATCTGGGCCCTGGTCGTGGCCTTGGTCTCGGCCATCGTGACCCTGGTGGCAGTCAACTGGCAGCGTTGGACCGACCTCACCGGCGCGGTCAACCACGGCACCATGAGCTCGCTGCTCCCGATCTTCAATACCGCCTCCGAGGTGGGCTATGGCACCGTGATCGCCTCGCTCACCGCCTTCGGCGCGATCCAAGCCTTCCTGATCGGAATCGCGCCGAATAACCCGCTCATTTCGGAGGCCATCTCGGTGAACGTCCTGGCCGGGATCACCGGCTCGGCCTCCGGGGGGATGAGCATCGCGCTCAACGTCTTGGGCGCCAAGTACCTCGAGCTGGCCACCGCGGCGGGGATTTCGCCGGAGTTGCTCCACCGAATCGCCGCCATCGCCTCGGGCGGCCTCGATACCCTGCCCCACAATGGGGCTGTCATCACCCTCCTCGGCATCTGCCGGCTGAGCCACCGCGACTCCTATTTCGACATCTTCGTCGTTTCCCTGGTCATCCCGATCGCCGCCCTGGTCGTCGCCCTCTTTCTGGGTACCGCCCTCGGGGCGTTCTAGAACCCCGCCGCGCCGGCGCCGCCGTTCTGGCGAGGCTGCAACCTTTTCTTCCCGGCTCCGGTAGTAGCGTAAGCGCGCGAGCGGCGGGCCAAGTCGGCCCCCCAGCCCGGTGGCGGGAGCCGCCTGGGACCGGCCGGACGAAGGAGGGCGCCGGCAGACTGGGCCGCTCGAACGAAGTATTATTCAGCCCGTGGGAAGTCCAGTCCGTTACATCGCTCAGGAGCGTTTCGCGTGACCCGTTGGATCGCTGTCAGCTGGCTGGCTCTTGGCTGCGCGGGGCAGTCGGCGCCCGTCACCGCCCCGACACCGGCGGCCGACCCGGCCCCGGCCCGCACCGGCCAGCCAAGTCAGGAAGCCCTCGAGCGCGGGATCGCCCAGGCACGGGCCGATAGCGCTCGGTACCCGTACACCAAGGCGGACATCGCCTTCATGACCGGGATGATCGGCCATCATGCCCAAGCCATCACCATGGCCCAGATGGCCGCGACCCACGGAGCCCGCCCCGAGGTAGTGACCCTGGCCGGCCGGGTCATCAACGCCCAGCGCGACGAGATCGCGCTGATGGAGAACTGGCTTCGCGACCGCCGGCAGCCGGTTCCCGACGCGGCCCACGCCGGAATGGGCCATGGCCCCGGCGGCATGATGCCGGGCATGCTGACGCCGGAGCAGATGGCCCAGCTCGACCGGGCCCGGGGTCCGGAATTCGACGAGCTGTTCCTCCGCCTCATGATCCAGCATCACAACGGCGCCGTGAGAATGGTAAAGGACCTCTTCGACAGCTACGGCGCCGCGCAGGATAACCTGGTCTTCAAGTTCGCGGCCGACGTCAACATCGATCAGACGACCGAAATCGCCCGGATGGAAAAACTGTTGTTCTCGATCATCACCCAGAAGAACTCCAAATGAGGAATCGTTCCATGATGGTAGCCCGCAGGTCTTCGTTCGCCGCGTTCGGCCTCTTGGGGCTCGCGGCCTGTTCGAGTTCGACGAACTCGCCCGGGTCGATGCCGAGTCCCCGGACCGCGCTGTCGATCACGCCGCCGACGCCCGACCCGCGGGTCGGCCTCAAGCCAGGCCTCCACGATGCCGGCGAGGCGATCTGGAACATGCGGCTGGTCTCGAACTCCAAGCCGGCAGGCAAGTTCGTCGGGAGCACCAACTCCGACCTCGCCTTCAAGGGCAACCTGGTGTTCCAAGGCAACTACAACGGCTATCAGATCTGGGACATCACCGACCCGGCCAAGCCGGTCCTCCGCTACAGCAAGTATTGCCCCGCCTCGCAGAGCGACGTATCGGTCTACCAGAACCTCCTGTTCGTCTCTGCCGAGGGCAACTCGGGCCGGATCGACTGCAGTGACCAGGGCGTCAGGGATCCGGTCAGCACGGAACGGATCCGGGGGATCCGGATCTTCGACATCACCGACGTGGCCAACCCACGCAACGTCGCCAACGTGCAGACCTGCCGCGGATCCCACACCCACTCGGTCCTGGTCGACGCGAAGGACGCCGAAAACGTCTACGTCTACGTCTCCGGCTCGGCCCCGAGCCGGTCGGAGCGGGAACTGCCGGGATGCGTCCGGGACAAGAACGATCCAAACACGGCCGAGTTCCGCATCGAGGTGATCAAGGTACCGCTCAAGGATCCGTCCAAGGCGGCCGTGGTCAGTTCGCCGCGGATCTTCAACGAGTTGGCGCCGGTCAAGTCGCACGGGGCTGCCCCCGACGACATCGCGGCCATCGAGGCGGCCAAGAAGACGGGCGCTTTCGTGGTGAGCTTTGGCGGCTCTGAGCAGGTCCTGTCGTCCGGCTTTGCCCGCTTCCTGCTCGACTCGATCGTCCGGCAGCGCAACGGGTCCGGCCCGCCCAACTCGGCCGATAGCGCGGCACTCCGGGCCGGATTGCCGGCGTTGGTTGCCCGGATGGTGGGCCGAGAGGAAGCCGACGGTCACAGCCACCCCGGCGTTACCAGTTGTCACGACATCACCCTGTACCCCGAGATCGGTATGGCGGGTGGCGCTTGCGAAGGCTACGGTCTCTTGATCGACATCAAGAATCCGGCGGCTCCCCGACGAACGGCGGCGGTCTCCGATACCAACTTCTCGTACTGGCACTCGGCCACGTTCAACAACGACGGGACCAAGATCCTGTTCAGCGACGAGTGGGGCGGCGGCGGCGCGCCAAAGTGCCGCGCCACCGATCCCAAGGAGTGGGGCGCCAACGCGATCTACACCATCGAGAACGGCCGGATGGTGTTCCAGAGCTACTACAAGATCTCCGCGCCGCAAACGCCGCTCGAGAACTGCGTCTCCCACAACGGCTCGCTGATCCCGATCCCGGGGCGCGACGTGATGGTGCAGTCGTTCTACCAGGGAGGCCTCACGGTGTTCGATTGGACCGACCCGAAGAACCCGAAGGAAATCGCCTTCTTCGATCGGGGCCCGATCGATGGCGCCCGGATGGGGAACGGTGGCTCGTGGTCGGTGTATTGGTACAATGGCCTGATCGTCAGTTCCGAGATCGGCCGGGGCCTCGACGTTCTCGAGCTCACTCCGAGTCCGGCCGTGACCCAAAACGAGATCGACGCGGCCAGGACCGTGCGGTTCGATTACCTCAACGCTCAAGGCCAGCCCAAACACGTCTGGCCGCCGAGCTTTGCGTTGGCGCGCGCCTATGCCGATCAGTTGGAGCGGTCGGGCGGCCTGTCTGGAACCCGATTGACGGCGGTTCGGCAGGCGCTGTCGCAAGCGGAGAGCGCCTCGGGCGCGGCTCGATCGTCCGCGTTGGGCACCCTGGCGAACGGGCTCGGGTCCGAAGCCGGCCGGTCGTCGGACGGGGCCAAGGTCCGGATGTTGGCGGAGGCGGTCAAGGCACTGGCGGGCCGCTAGGCCTGGTTGGTTGCCCTAGTTGGGGGCGCCGGCTTTCTGACCGAAAGCCGGCGCCATTCTTTTGATGTCAGCCCTGATGGCGGGAATCGGCCACCGGACTCGGGAGCGAGCCTGCCGTCCGCCGGCGGAAACGCCGCGATCGGTCCCGGGGTATGTAGGGGGGACGGAATGCCGGCCAGGCGTCCAGTCTCCCATTTCGTTACTGGCTCGAGCGCGACATGACCGGAGGTCTCCCATGAAGGCAGCGTCTCCCCGAGGCGTGCTGGCGGTGCTCCCCATCCTGGCGGCGTGCCAACCGGTTACCAACAACTCAGGGCCGGACCCCCTGCTCGACGCCTTGCCACGGCCCCTCACCGCGGCGGAAATTCGCCTGTCGGAGGCGGGGAACCAGTTCGCCTTCAAGCTCTTCCGCGAGGCCACCCGGGCCCTCCCCGCCGATTCGAACGCCTTCATCTCGCCGCTGTCGGCGTCGTTTGCCCTAGGGATGACCCTGAACGGGGCCTTGGCCGAGACCTTCGCCGCGATGCGGACCGCGCTCGAGTTCCCCGGGATGGCGCAGCCGGACATCAACGCCGGCTACCGTGGCCTCATCGACCTCCTGGTGGGGCTCGATCGGACCACCGAGGTGCGGGTCGCCAACGCGGTGTTCCCTCGGATGGGGCTCGCGGTGAAGCCGCCCTTCCTCGACGCGGTCCGATCGTCGTTCGACGCCGAGGTGTCGACCCTCGACTTCGGCTCCCCGGCCGCGGTGACGTCGATCAACGACTGGGTCGCCAGGAAAACCAGCGGCCGGATCCCCAAGCTTCTCGATCGTTTGGACCCCGACGAGGTCATGTTCCTGATCAACGCGATCTACTTCAAGGGCCGGTGGCGAAGCACCTTCGATCGCCGAGAGACCCGGCCGGCACCGTTCACCGGTGCCGACGGCCAGGTCCGGTCGGTCGAAACCATGTCCAAATCCGACGCACCGGTGATGATGGGGTCGCTGCCCAATGCCGCGGTCGGGGAGCTGCTCTACGGCAACGGCGCGTTCGCGATGACCATTCTGTTACCGCGTGAAGGCAGCACCCCCTCCGCCGTTCTGGCGAGCCTCGACGCGGCGTCGTGGTCGCAGCTCGTCACGGGCCTGACCGAGCGCAAAGTCGAGCTTCGGTTACCGAAGTTCAAGATCGAACACAGCCGCCTCATGAAAGACGACCTCACCGCCCTGGGCATGGGGATCGCGTTCGACCGCGGGAGAGCGGACTTTTCCGGGATCGCGGACGTAAGCCCGGAGCGGCTCTTCATCTCGCGGGTGATTCAGAAGGCATTCGTCGAGGTGAACGAGGAGGGAACCGAGGCGGCGGCCGCGACTGGCGTCGGGATCGGGGTCACCTCGCTTCCGCCGTCACTGGTCGTCAATCGGCCCTTCGTCTTCGTCATTCGGGAGCGGCTCTCGGGGACGGTGCTGTTCATTGGCCAGGTGAATCGACTGGGGTAGACGAGGCGCCGGCCTCCCTCATCTTCGCTCGTCCTCACGCTGTTCGCGGGCTCGGCTCCTGGAGGTGTGATGGCCCAGGAGCCCGAGCCCATCGGGTCGAGCCAGCCTCCGACCGTCGCGACGCGATGATCCCGATGCCCGACCGGTGGGGTTCTCTTTCCGGACCCGGCTGGCACTCTACCCGATAACCGCTAAGATCTACCCGAATCCAGATGATCGAGTCTCCGATGCGACGTCTCCCCGCGGTCACCCTCGGCGCGCTCGCCGGGCTCACGCTGGCAACCCCGGCGTCCGGCCAGCACATCATCGGCAACCGCGACGACCTGGCCTTCCGAACCGACAGCGTCTTTCGGGCGTTCGACCGGACCGACTCGCCCGGCTGTGCCCTTGGCGTCTATCAGAACGGCGCCATTCGCTACGCCCGAGGCTACGGCCTGGCCAGCTTGGAGCTCGGGGTACCGCTTTCGCCGCGGACCGTGCTCGACGTCGGTTCGATATCGAAACAGTTCACCGCGATGGCGATGTTGCTCCTCGAGAAGGACGGCAAGCTCTCGCTCGACGATCCGATCCGGAAGCACTTCCCGGAGATGCCGGGGTACGCCGACCGGATCACTTGGCGGCGCGCCCTGAGCCAAACCAGCGGCCTGCGCGACCTCTGGACGATGTGGGGCCAGACCGGGCGGACCTTCGCCGGCGACACGGTCGACGCGATTCACGTCATCGTCAAGTCGGCCGAGCCCAACTACGAGCCCGGCGACCGCTACCTCTACACCAATTCCGGCTGGATCCTGGCGGCGCAGGCGGTCTATCGCTTGACCGGTAAGACCCTCGCGCAGTTCGCCGAAGAGCGGATCTTCGCGCCGCTCGGGATGCGAGACACCCGCTTCTTGGTCGACCGCAACGCGATCATTCCCAACCTGGCGGAGAGCTACTCGGTTCGGGACAAGAGCTACCGAGTGCAACGGAACCCCTACGACGGCGCCATCATGGGGGCGGGCGGGATCCACTCGACGGTGGAGGACTTCGGCCGGTGGCTCGACAACTACGACCACGCGACGGTTGGCGGACGGGACGTCGTCGGCGCGATGACGACCGCGACAAAGCTGAACAACGGATCGCCGGCCGGATCCGGACCCGGGCTGGCCTATGCCTTGGGCCTAACGGTCGGGACGGTGCGTGGGCTGCGAGTGGTCTCCCATGGTGGCGCCTGGGGTGGCTTCCGCGGCCATTTCCTCCGCTTCCCTGATCAGCGGTTCGCGGTCGCGACCTTCTGCAACCTGACCACCTCCGGCCCGGATTCACTGGCTCGGAAGGTGGCCGGGATCTACCTGGCCGACCAGATGCAGCCTGACACCGCGGCGGCCTGGGCCGAGGCTCTCGCCAAGACGCCCAGCGTCCCCGTGAGCGGGACTGTGCTCAGACCGCTGGCGGGGGTGTGGCGCAACGTCGAGGCCGGGGAAGTTCGCCGAACCCGGCTGAAAGGCGATACCCTGGTGTCGGATGGACAGACGCCGAGCCCACTCGTGCCGCTGGGCGGTGGTCGTTTCCGCCTCGAGAACGCCACCGAGATTCGCTTCGAGCCGGACGTTGCCGCGCCGAAGCAGATGGTGGTCCGGACCCTCGGTGGGACCACCGTCTATCTCCGGGCCGACACCACGGCGCTCGATTCGGTTCGGCTGGCCCAGTACGCCGGAGACTACCGCAACGACGAGGTCGAAGTCACCCACCGCTGGAAGGTCGAGAAGGGCAAGCTGGTCGTCTACGCCGACTATCGCCGCCTTGCTGAGGTGGAGCCGACATACCAGGATGGCTTCACCCGGGGCGGAAGCGTGATCGACTTTGTCCGCGACAACAGGGGGCGGATAACCGGGTATCTGGTCCAATCGGGCCGGGTGAGAAACCTCCGGTTCACCCGGGTGGGACCCGGGGGCTCGATCGCCCGAGGGCAGCGGTAGCCTGAGCACTCCGGTGCTCGGGCCAATCGTTCCACGTGATGGGGTTCCCTGCCCCGGGCCCCGGCTACTCGACCCCGGTGTCGTCGATCGAGAGAGGTGGCGACCAGCCGGAGTGCGCGCCGCCGCTACGAAGGAGTGGCTATGAGCGGAGTCGATCCGGCAACGGGAAACCCTCTCTTCTGGTACGCCCGGCCGGTGTTCTTCGTGGCAAGCCTGCCGGCCGCGCTCAAGTTCTACCTCAACCGGCTCGGCTTTCGGAAGGCCTGGCACTCCGAGGCGGGCAACGGCACGGTCTGCCAGGTCGATCGCGCCGATTGCGAGATCATCTTGGCCGAGGATCCTGACCGCCGCGATCGGGGCCGTCTGTTCATCGAGCTGACGAGGGCCGGTATCGACGAGCTCCGCGGCGAGATCGCCGAGCGCGGCGTGCCGACCGAAAAGGCTTGGTGGGGCTACGATGTAATCAAGATCGTCGACCCGAGCGGCAACGAGCTCTTGTTCCCCTTGGACGAGACCAACGATCGAGAACGGCGCGGCTAGGCCGTAGGCCCGAGCGAAGACGCCCGTGGGAGGGACCAATGAATGAGGCGGGGGTTGCCGTCAGGACCGTTGAATCACGCATGGCCAGCCGGGTCGCCCGGAAGTCGCTTCGTTGGCCCACTTCGAGCTTGGCCCTGGGGTGCCTTTGGGCCGCGGTACCCCTCGCGGCCCAATCGAGATCGGTTGCCGTCACGATCACCGAAGGGACGAACCTCGCGGCCGATTTGTCGCCCGACGGCCGCACCATCGCCATGGACCTGCTTGGCCGGATCTGGACGGTACCGGCAGTCGGCGGCCGAGCCACGCCGCTCACCGACGAGTTGGGCGACGCTCGGCAGCCGGCATGGTCGCCGGACGGCCGCCGAATCGCCTTCCAGTCCTACCGCGACGGAACCTGGCACGTCTGGAGCGTCGCCGCCGACGGCAGCGGACTCAGGCGGCATTCCACCGGGGAGTACGACCACCGTGAGCCGGCCTGGTCACCCGATGGGCGATCGCTCATCGTGGCCTCCGACCGAGCCGGCAACTACGACGTCTGGCGCCTCGACATCGCGACCGGCGAGGTCGAGCAGCTGACCGACGATCCGGCCGACGATTTCGGCCCCCACGTCCGTGGCGACGGCGCCATTGTCTTCGTCACAACTCGGAGGAGCGGTCCCGGCATCTGGCTTCTCGATCGCGGCGTCGCGACCCCGTGGGCGCGGGTCGACGGCCAGGTCGCGGCCCCCGCGTTCAGCAAAGACGGCCGGACCGTCACCTTCAACCTCTTCAGCAACAACCAGAGCCGCCTGATGGTGGCGAACCAAGGAGAGGAGCCCCGACCGGTCAGCGAGCCCGGCGGCGACGCCTTCCCGTTTCGAGCCAGCTGGCTCGGGCCAGGCGACCTTCTCTACACCGGCGACGGCCAACTGCGGCGGGTCGCTCTCGACGGCACCAGCAATGGCGCGGTCCCCTTCGAGGCCCGGCTCGAGTTCACTCGGCCCAGCTACCGCCGGGCGGTACCCCGGTTCGACGACATCGCCCCGGTACCGGTCCGCGGCATCGCCTCGCCCACCATCGCGCCGGACGGCCGCTCGTTCGTGTTCGCCGCGTTAGGCGACCTCTGGTCCCTGGCGGACGGGGCCGTGACCCGGCTCACCGATTCGCCCGCCGTCGAGACCGATCCGCAGTTCGCTCGCGACGGCCGACATCTGGTCTACGCCAGCGATCTCGGCGGGACGATGGACCTCTGGCTCCGCGACATGGCCACGGGTGCCACGAGACCGCTCACCGCCAATACCGGCGGGGCGGCGCTGCCCGCCTGGACACCCGACGGAACCCAGGTGGTATTCCAAGTCCAGCGGGGCTTGGGCACCGAGATCCAGGCGGTCGCGGTGGCCACCGGTGCCGTTTCGGTGATCCGGCGCAATCTCTTCCAACCGTCGCGAGTCTCGTTCTCACCAGACGGCCGAGTCCTCGCGGTGACCGCGCTCAAGGCAAACTCCACCAAATACCGCGAGGGCCGCAACGACCTGCTCTTGCTCGACGCCACCGGCGGTGGGGACCGTTGGGTGACCCTCCCGGGCGGCCGAGGCATCGGAGCCCGCGGGATCGATGGCCCGGCGTGGTCACCCGACGGCCGTCAGCTGGCCTTCATCATGGATGGACTGCTTTGGCGGATGCCGGTGACACCGAATGGCACCCCGGCCGGCCCGCCCATCCGCCTCAGCAACGAACTGGCGAACTCGGTGTCGTGGACGAGGGACGCCACGACCATCGGGTACCAAGCCACCGACGGCCTTCGGGCGGTGGCCGTCGCCACCGGCGCGGTCACCCCGTACTCGGTGCCGCTGACCTGGCGGCGCTCCAACCCGAAGGGTCGGATCGTGATCCATGCCGGCCGCCTCTGGGACGGCCACGGCGATCGGGCCCGCGCCAACGTCGACATCGTCGTGGTCGGCCATCGGATCGCCCAGGTCGTCCCCCACCGCGCGGCGCTGCATACCGGCCGGGTGGTCGACGCCTCGGCGCAGACCGTGCTGCCGGGCCTCGCCGATGCCCATGCCCACCTGGGATTCGGGACCGGGGAGGCGCTGGGAAGGACGTGGCTGGCGTACGGCGTGACCACGATCCGCGACCCGGCGTCCGACCCCTTCCAGATCCGGGAGCGGCGCGAGGCGGTCGAATCGGGACGTCGGGTCGGGCCGCGGGAACTGGCAACCGGGCGGATCTTCGACGGCGAACGGATCTACTACGGGTTCAACAACGCCATCGCCGCCGGCGGCCAGCTGGAACTCGAGTTGGCCCGCGCCGCCGAGCTTCGATTCGATCTGATCAAGACGTACGTCCGGCTTCCCGACGTCGTCCAGCGCCGAATCGTCGAGGTGGCCCACCGCCACGGCATCCCGGTCAGCTCACACGAATTGTACCCCGCCGTGGCTTACGGGACCGATCACGTCGAGCACATTCGCGGCACCAGCCGGCGGGGGTACTCGCCCAAGGTGACGGCCCTCTACCGATCGTATCAGGACGTAACCGCATTGCTGACATCCTCGGGGATGAGTATCACGCCGACGATCGGTATTCAGGGCGGATTCGCGGCGCTAGTCGCCAAGGACCCTTCTCTGCTCGATGATCCCCGGCTCCTGATCGCCTATGGTCCGGAGTACGTGGCCAATCTCAAGCGACCGGCCAGCGTATCTGGCCCGTTCGCGCCGAACTTGGCAGGGATCGCGTCGCAAGGGGAAACCGTCCGGCGCGTGGTCAGGGGCGGTGGGCGGGTGATCGCCGGCACCGACGCGCCCATCGTGCCCTATGGTCTATCGCTCTTGACCGAACTGCAGCACTACGTGGAGGGCGGCCTGACTCCCGTCGAAGCGCTCAAAACCGCGACATCGGGTTTCGCCGCCGCCATGGGACTCGAAGCCGAGTTGGGATCGGTTGCGCCTGGGCGGCTCGCGGACCTGACGATCGTCGAGGGAGACCCGCTGGAACGAATCGCCGACCTCCGCCGCACCTGGGGCGTGATCAAGAACGGCCGGGTGTACCGACTGGGGGAGCTGCTCGCGACAGCTCGACCGGCCGGGCCACCATGATCCCGTCCTGACTCTTGATCGAGACGATCCGCGCGGCCAACGGCTGGACCGAGATCTCCACGCTCTTGCCGACCAGCGGCGCGTGGAGCAGGTGGAGCCGGCCGCCTTTCCAAAGGGCAAACCCGGTGTGGGCCACGTCGAGCCCGGCCAAAGTGCTGGTCGCCGCGATCAGATCGCCGTCTTTGATCCGTCGCGCCGCTGCTGCGATCCGCCCTTCGGGGAGAAACCAACGTCCGTCCGCCGCGCTGAGGCGTTTCTCCATCGAACGGATCTCCTCCAGCACCAGCGAGTCGGCCAGCTGGCGGTACGATCCGGGATGGGCGGACATGAAGTCGATCGGCTCCCGGTCGAGCCGCCCGCCGAGATCGCGGCTCACCTGCCTGAGGTTGCCCCGCCGCTCGTTGTCGGCCAGCCATTCCGAGAAGTAGTGCAGCCGGCTCGGGTAGCCGGCCAGGATGCCGCCCCGGTATCGCAACCCGCGGAGATACTCCTCGAATCTGGCCCGGGCCAGCGCCGGGTCGCCGAGGCCAGCGATCCCATCGTGCCGAATGAACCTGACCAGGGCGAGGACGTTCTCGACGAAGGTGACGCAATCGAGCTCGCGGAGGTTGATCACCAGACGTTCCGGCCCCGGCACCTCCAGCGTGCCCGGCGTGTACCTCGCGCCGACGAAGGTCTCGCCCAGTCGGGCGATGGCGCGACCGAGTGGATCGCGAGCCAGCCCCCGGGCCACGCCCCAACGCACCTTCTCCTCGAAGATGCGGTAGTCCGTGGCCGTCCAGTTGGTACCGGGGATCGTGTCGGACACGCCGGCAACGTCGCGGGGGTTCGCTGTTCCCGACCCCCCTACCCCAACCACGCTGAGCAGGGCTAGCGCCAACATCGGCATGGCTGTGAATTTAGCCGCGGTCAGGCCGCCGGTGCGGCCCTGGAGCGGAAGTGGGTCGACTGGACCCACTGCCGGCCCCGAGGCCGTCAGCCGATTTCAGCCGGATTCGAGCGGGCTCCGAAGCGAGCCCGCAGGGTCACGAAGAGCCATGAGGCCACCACCGCCATCCCGATCCAACGGACCACCTCTCCGATGACCGGCGCGACGGCGAGCTCCCGGGCGACCACCGGTCCGGTGAACCAGTAGTACAGAACCCCCGCGGTCGCGGCGATCCCGATCGGCACCAAACGGGCCTCGACCCGCCCGACGATCGTGATCCCGGCCACCACGACGAGGCTGGCGAGGGACCATCCGAGCGTCGTACCGTAGACCACGAACGCTTGGTCGATTGGTCCGTTGGGTAAGGTGCTGTAGCCGATGATGAACCCGGGCAGAGCGGCGATGAACAAGCCGAAGGGTTTGGTCAGCCATTGCCACTCGCGGCCGGTCCCAGTGACCTGAGTGAAGGCTCGGCCCTGCGACAGGTCGATGCAGCCGCGTGGGGTGCAGGTGGTGCAGGTTTCGCACCGTCCTCGGCGAAGTCGGACGACCGGCGCTTGGCCGTAGAGGAGCTCGACCGGAAGCACCGGACAGAGGTCGTTGCAGAAGCCGGACCGAACCGAATAGACGACTCCAAGCCCCACGGCGAGGAGGCCCACGGCCGCCACCGTCACGGCCAAGACGAGGCCATGCTCGTTGAAGAGGAACCGGCGCGCCGGTACCATGAGATGGAAGAGCACCAGGCCCAGGCCGGTCAGCCACGCCACCTCGCGAGCCGTCGGAGCCCGCTGACGACCGATCAGGTTACCCCATTCGTTGAGTGTGGCCAGGGGGCAGACGCTGCGCCACGGGATCGGGCTCAGGAAGAATGTCGCGGGAAGCAGGGGAATCGCGCCGTACCAGAGCACCGCGAGGGCGTTGCCCGGCCAGACGACCAACGCCCCGAGCAGCGCCACCGTGGCAAGCATCGCGAACACCCGGCTGGAGGCCCAGAACCGCGCTTCCCGTTCGCTCCGCACTACGACATGAGTCGCCATCGGTCGCACCCGGTTGTCGATGCCACCAAGCTATTTCAGACCCGATGAAGGAATCGTGAAGGCCTCGCTGCCGGTCAGCGGAGGGCCACCCGCAGCTTGGTCGACAGCAGATTCGAGTCGAAGGACCACCGATCGAGCCGATCCCTGATGTTGTGGTTGTAGACCACGAAGAGGTCGACGGTGGGGCTGACGATCCATCGAACCAGCGAATTGGCGCCGACCGAGGCCGACTCGTTGTCGTACTGAACGAGCGAGCTCACTTGCAGGTCGGCCGACGGATTGAACCGGAGCCTGCCGCTCACCACCGTCGCCTCGAACCGACCGGCCGGTAGTCGTCCCACGTTGTGGTCCACCTCGACCTCGAAGCCGAGGACGTTGGACGGCCGCCAGCGACCCTCGATCTCGTACTGGTGGAGTCGGCCATCGTAGAAAGTGCCGAACCACCACCTGATTTGCCCGCTCACCCGCCTGGTGGGCGACGCCTCGGCTTCGAGTCGGTACCGGGTGAATCGGTAGGTCCGCGGGGCGATGACGATGCCGTCGCTCACCTCGAACGGCTCGGTGAGCCGCTCACCCTGAGGATTGGCGTTGACCTCGATCCGATCGCCCGACTCGAAGCGCCAGTTCAGCGGGGCGAAAAACATCCGATACGACTCCCACCGCCCGCCGAGGTCAGTCGCGAGGGTGAACCGGTTCTCGAAGAACATCTGCCGGATCCCCCAGCGACCCGGGCGGGGCGAAATGTCGGCATTGATGTTGAAGAGCTGGACCGAGCGGCGGGGGACGAATCCGAGGGGCGGATCGAACCCGGGGCCAATCCGCTTGTAAGTCAGCGCCGCATCGATCAGGTCGTTGGGGTAGTCGATCTTGAAGGACAACGCGCTCCGATCCCCCGTGGCGCCGTCCCGATCCGCCCACAGTGCCGAGGCCCCCACCAGGAAGCTCCTCCCGCCGAGGAACCGGGTCGTCCGATAGGTGGCGTCGAGGCCACCCAGCCAGCCGCCACCGCCAAGCGGATCGCCGACCGTCATGATCGCGCCAACCGACGACTCCCGAAGCACGTTCTGGCGGAGGCGAACCACGCCGAGCGCGCTGCCCTCGACACCGAGACCATCGCCGGTGCGAGCGACGATCGCGCCGACCCGGGTCGAGCCGAACTGGCCATTCAGCTTGCCGCCCAGGCGCACCGGGACCTGGGTCCCCTCGATCAAGCCGATCCGCCGACTGAAGAACGGAACGATCTCGGTGCCGAGCCCGAGCCCGAATTCGAACACGTCGCTCCCCTCGAGGAAGAAGGTGCGCTTCTCGGGGAAGAAGAGCGCGAACCGGGTCAGGTTGGTCCGCCGACTATCGACCTCGGTCTCGGCGAAGTCGGTGTTGACGGTGAGCGTGGCCAGGGCGTTGGCGCCAATCCGCTGTTCGACGTCGAGACTAGCGTCCGCCTCGGCGTCGAAGGAGGCATCCGGCGCGGGGACGCCGCCGCTCGCGGTGACCGATGGCCGAACGGTGAGACCGCGTCCGAGACTGAATCGCGGCAGGCCAGTGATCAACCCCGCCTGACCGGTCATTCCGATCCGGACGTCCTGTCGCGGCGAGGCCCATCGATCGACCGCGAGGGCGGCTTGGATCCGCCGCTGGACGTTGAAGGCCCAGACATCGCGGCCAGCCGGGAAGGACAGGCTGGCCACGGGGATCCGAATCTCGGCGGTCCACCCGGAATCGGTCCGGGAGGTCGCGGCCTCCCAAATCGCGTCCCAGTTGCTGTTCTCGCCCTCGCCCTGGTTGGTGATCAGGGCGTCGTACCGAGCCCCGTTAGGGTTGACGGCGAAGAGGTAGCCGGATCGGCCGTCGCCGAACGGGTCGAGAACGATCCGGAGGTGATCCTCGTTGCCCAACGAGGCGTCGCGGGCCCGGGCAAACGCGGTGACCGGATGCACTCCGGCAGCCGCTTCGACCCCGATCGCTATCCACCGTGGGGCCGCCAGGACCCGGACCACCGTTCGGGCCGTGGCGGCCGCACCTTGGACCGGATCGACCTGGGTCAGGCTCGGAACGAGTCGGCGGCGCGCCAATCGGGCTCGTCGAGCCGACCGTCGACCTGGATCGGCTCCGCCAGGCGGGCCTTGATGGTTGGCCGGTCTTGCCCCCCCGCCAGACCCGGCGTCGCCGCGACGACGGCGAGCACGGCACCGAATTGGATCCGACGCCCCGCCGAGCCCGTTCGCGAGGTTACCCTAGCGCGCACTCGGTGCGCCGCGCCCGCGGAGATACCGATCGAAGAACCGAATGGCCCGCTTCGACTGGTCGAGTCGGCTCGCCTCGGTTTCGACCGTGTGCGGCTCCGCCGGGTAATACATCACCTCGAAGTCCTTGCCCAGTTCGATCAACCGCTGGACCAAACGGGCGGCATCCTGGAAGTGAACGTTGTCATCGACCAGACCGTGTTCGATGAGGAGCCGGTCCCGGAGCCCCTCGGCGAAGTAGATCGGACTCGACCGGCGATAGGCGGCGGTGTCCCGTTGCGGCAAGCCGAGGATTCGGCTGGTCCACTCGTCGCTGTAATGGGCCCAATCGGTCACCGGGGCTCGCGAGATCCCCGCGGCGAACACGCCGGGATGGCGGAACTGACTCATCAGGGTCATGAAGCCGCCGTAGGATACTCCGTACATCCCGATGCGGGTGGAATCCACGCCTAACGTGCGGACCAGATACCGCGCGGCCGCGACCGCGCCGTCCACGTCCTTCCATCCCATCGCGCCGGTCACGCCGGTCCGGTAGGCCTTGCCGAATCCGGCGCCGCCGCGATAGTCGAAGTCGAGCACCGGGTAGCCGGCCTCGAGCAGGTAGTGGAGAAAGCCAAGGTGCAGTCCCCAGCCGTAGACCGACCAGCCCCGATGGGCGAACTGCCGGTAACCTCCGCCGTGCACGTGGATCACCGCGGCCCGCTCCGGGTTCATCCGGGCCGGCCGGTAGAGGGCCGCCCAGACCGGCCGGCCGTCCGGATGAGGGAAGGAGACGATCTCCGGATCGACGAGGCGGGTCCGCCGGAAGGCGTCCGTGCCACTCACGGTGACCCGGCGCCGGCCCGAGGCCTCCCCGGATCTCGGAGCCAGCGGCCCCACGAACAGGTCGGGCAACCGAGCGGTGGTCGAGTGGACGACCGCCAGGCGCTCGCCGTTAGGCGACCATGCTCCGCTCGCCCGGCCCACGCCGTCCGAGACCACCTCGAGCCGGCCGCCGGTCGCCGGCAACGCCTCGAGCCGATCGTCGGCCGGGTGGCCGCGGCTCGTCTGAAGGAGCCACCGGCGGCGGTCCGGCGACAACGCCGCCCCGCGAACCTCCCAGTCCCCCTCGGTGAGCGGTCGAACCGCCTCGACCCCACCGAGGTAGAGATGGCTCCAGCCGCTGCGCTCCGAGGCGTAGACGTAGCGATCATCGTCGACCCACTCGAACAGCGCGGGCCCCCGATAATTCGACTGCACCGGCGGCCCCCCGATCCAGCCCCGCGGCTCGTGGTCATGCGCCACGACCCAGACCCGGCCGGTGGAGACGTCCAACTCCGCCAGCCACCAATCCCGGGCATGCTCCCCGACGAACTGCACCATGGCCCTGGTGCCGGACCCGTTCCAGTAGGGCCCGTGCGGCACCGTGGCCTGATCCCCTGCCTCCGGAAGGCTTACCCACCGAATCGCGAGGCTGTCGTCGGGAATGGCGGGGTCCGAAGGCACGATTCCCAGTTTGGCCACATCGCGGGGCTCACCCGTCTTGGACCGCGCGTCTCGAACTTCGCTGTAACCCGACCCGGTCACATAGGCCAGGTACTTGGTCACTGGCCGCCGAACGTCGCGCGTCGTTGCACGGAAGGTGTACCAGCGACCGTCCGGCGAGCGCTGCAACTGGTCCACGGCCGTCCGGGCAGCGATCGGGATCGACCGGGCCCGGCCGGGCACTCCGCGAGCGAGTTCCGCTCGTTCCGCCCGAATCCGATCCAGCTCCCTGATGCTCGGCAAGAGTTCCCGTTGCTGGGCCGCGAGCCGCCGTTGAGCATCGGTCTCCGCCACTTCCGCGGCGGTGACCCGGTGAGCCAGCAGGCTGAGCCCGCCGGAGATGAGGTCGTACCGATAGAGCGCTTCTCCCACCTCGACCAAGAGGGCCTGATCGGCATCGGCGAACCGCGGTTGCCCCATCGGGCCGTTCAAGGTGACGGGTCGGCGCACCGCGGGCCGCTCGGCGGGATCGTAGACGAGCAACGAACTGCCCGAGGTCCAGGCCGCCCGCCGCGTCGCGCGGTCCCATACCACGTTGTCGGCAGGGATGAGCCCGGCCTCCGCGGCAGGCACCTCCTCGGCCCAGGTCCCCGACGAATCGGCCCGAAACCATGGGTCGGCGTCGGGGAGGTCGCCAGAGCGTGGCGATCGGTGCCACCGGAAATACACCACCGAACCATCGGGCGCCCACCGGACGTCTCGGACGCCGAGCCCGAGCCAGCGATCGTTCCGTGAGGCGTCCTCGATGCTGAGGCGGCGAACCTGAGGAGCCGGGCCTTCGGCTTGCCGGAGTGGAGTGGGCGCGCGGGTCTGGGCCGCCGCCCCACCGGCACTCGCCACCAGCCCTCCCACCAGGGCCCCTCTCTGCCAGCGCGTCCTCATCGCTTCCCTCCCTCTCGATCCCAGGCTCCCGCCATGCCCCGTTTCCGGAGCACGGCGCGCTGGACCTTGTCGGTCGCGGTCTTGGGAAGGCTCTCGACGATTTCGAAGTAACGCGGGCGGGCAAATCGCGGGACCACCTCGTCGGCGAACCCGGCCAGCGCGGCGAGGTCGATCACCTCGCCCTGCCGAGCCACCACCGCCACCATCAGCTCGTCCTCGCCGCCCGGAATGTCCGACGGGACCGCGTAGACCGCGAGTTCCGAAATCCCGGGGAACTTGCCGATCGCCGCCTCCACTTCCGAGGCCGAGATGTTTTCGCCTCGGCGGCGGATCCGATCCTTGAGTCGATCGACGAAGGTCAGAACATCCTGCTCGTCGAGCGTCCCGGCGTCGCCGGTGTGAAACCAGAGGTTCCGCCAGGCTTCGACGGTTTCCTTGGGCATCCGGTAGTAACCCTGCATGAAACCCCACGGCGTCTTGGGGCGAACCAGGATCTCGCCGACCTGACCTGGGGGCAGCGGCGCGTCGGTTTCGGGATCGGCCACCACCACATCGAAGTGTTTTCGGTAGACCCACCCCGCGCCTTTCAGTCGATGTCCGACCCGGCCCCACACCGGGATGTTCACCTCCGTCATCCCGAACCCCGAGATCACGTCGCGCACCCCGAAGCGGTCCCGGAACGCCGCCTCATGCTCGGGGAGGTTCGGGGCCGAGAGAATGGCTCGGAGCCGATGATCGCGGTCGCGCGGGGTGGGCGGTTGCGCGACGATGTACGCCGCGACCGCGCCGAGGCTGTTGGTCACGGTGATGTCGTGGCGTCGAACGTCTTCGAGCCAGGCCGAGGCACTGAACTTGCCACGAACGACCGCCGGCATGCCGGCGATCATGGTCGCGGCAAGCTGCATCAGCAGGCCGTTGGCATGGAACAACGGCAGGGTGATGTAGTAACGGTCGTCCGGAGAGAGGCCGATCGCTTCCGCCGCCCCGATACCGTAGAGGGCGCAGTGGGCGTGCGGCATCAGCACTCCCTTCGCTGGGCCGCTGGTACCCGAGGTGTACATGATGCAGGCGATCTCGTGCCCTTTGGGGTACCCTCCGGTGAACGGCGCCGCCGCGCGCCAGCCGGCCCAGTCGATCGCCTCGAGCCGCCCGATTCCGGCCTCGGGCCCTCGACCGACGATCGCGATCCGGCGGAGTTGGGGAGCCTCGTCCGCGACCGCGAGCATCGCGGGGAGCAGGGTCTCATCCACCACCGCCAACTCGACCTCCGAGTTGACCAACTGGTGCCGCAGGAAGGCGCCCCGCAATTCGGTATTGAGTAGTACGGCCGTGGCGCCGAGCCGTCCGAGTCCCAGCCAGGCCCGGAGGAAGGCGGTCCCGTTGGGAAGAAACACGGCCACCCGATCGCCCCGGGCGACCCCTAACGACGCGAGGAAGCCGGCCGCCCGATCGACATCCTCGGCCGCCTGTCTCCAGGTGAGCGCTTCGCCGTCGGTGGTGGAAAACCAGACGGCATCGGGCCGCACCGCTGCCTGCTCCGCCAGGACCGCCGGCAGCACCCAGCGCGCCGGATTGTCAATCCCACTCCACATCTCGGAGCCCTCCGCCTGCCCGGGTTTTCGGCTCACCGGCTGAACACGACCTTCCCGGCCACGATCGTCGTGGTCACCCCGAGTTCGCCAATCGCGGCCGGATCGACCTTTCCGATCGTCCCATCGAGCACCACCAGATCGGCCGCCATGCCGGTTTCCAGCGTTCCCTTCCAGGTCTCGGCCCTGTCCTGCCAGGCACCGGCCGCCGTGTGCGATCGGATCGCCTCATCCAGGGTAATCCGCTCCGACGCTCCGGAGACCCGATTCGACTGCTTGCCCAGTCGAGTCACGCAGGTGGCGATCCCCTGCCGCCAGTTGCCATCGGTGACCGGGGCGTCCGAGCCGGTCGCGACCACCACGCCGGCGTCGATCGCGGTGCGATACGGCCATTCGTAGGCCGCCCGGGTGGACCCCAGCGCCTCGACCTGGCCATCGGCGATCAGGAACTTGATCGTGGAGTTGAAGTTGGCACCGACGCCTAACGCGGCCATCCGTTGCAGCGCCTCGGGACTGATCAAGTCCGCGTGAATCAGGTAATGGCGCCGATCCCGGTCGGGCCGGGCCCCGAGGGCCTTCTGGTAGGCGTCGATCACCGCGTCGAGCGCTCGATCGCCGGTGGCGTGGGTGCCGATCTGCCAACCCCGGTCGTGGGCCATCGCCACCATCGTCTCGAGTTCCCGGACCCGCTCGGCGTCGTCGCCCTTTCCGAGTACCAAGGTTCCGTTGCCGCCCCCCTGGTAGGGCTCGTGGAGCCACGCGGTCTTGTTCCCGGTTGGAATCCCATCGGCGTGGATCTTGATGCCCGCCAGCCGAACCCACCGCGGATCGGCGCCCACCGGAGCCCGATATCCGTCGAGCAGGGGGCGGAACGCGTCGACCGAGCGGCCAGCGTTCATCAACGCGGTGAGCCTGGCGGTGAGTCGACCGGCGGCCGCCATCTCGGCGTAGAGGGCAAGCGTCTCGGAGTCGATCCCCGGCTCCGTGAAACTCGTGATCCCATTGCTGGCCAGCAGGTCCATCGCGGCGGCGAAGGCGTTGGCCCGGTCCTCCGCCGACCAGGGTGGAACCATCCGGCGGATCAGCCCGGCCGCTCCCTCGAAGAAGACGCCGGTCGGCTCCCCGGCGGCGTCCTTGACGATGACCCCGCCGGGCGGCGCCACCGATTCGCGGGTTACCCGGGCCAGCTCGATCGCCTTCGAGTTCACCCAGACGGCGTGCCCGGAGAACTCGGTGAGAATCACCGGGTGGTCGGGCGAGACCCGGTCGAGGTCGTGCCGAGTCGGCGGTCGCCCCTCGGCAAAGTAGGGCTGGTCCCAGCCGCGGCCCTGGATCCACGAACCGGCTGGCCTGGTCCGGGCCGCCTCGCCGACCCGGGCCGCGATGTCGGCGATCGACCGGACCGCCGGGTAGGCCAGATCCAGGGTGAAGGGCGGCCGCCCGAAGGCCCACCAGAGGGCGTGAAGATGAGAGTCGTTGACCCCCGGCAGCGCGGTGCGGCCCGCCAGGTTGATGGACTGGGTGCGAGTTCCGGCGAACCGCCGCACCTCGGCGGTGGTCCCGGAGGCGATCACCTGGCCACCGCCTAACGCGATGGCGGGGACCTTCCGGAAACCCCGGTCGACCAGATGGACGTCGCCATCGTAGAGGATCGAGTCGGCGGGACCCTGCCACCGATCGGGGGGGACCCGGCCGGCGAACGCCGCCGCCGCGGAGGCGCCGAGGAAACCGCGCCGCGAAACCGATCGTTCGGCCATCACCCCGCCTCCCCACCCCTGAGGTATCGATCCAGGAATCGTTCCAGCCGCTGGTACATGTCGATCCGGTTGGCCGCGCTGCGGAACCCGTGCGGCTCGCCGGGGTAGCTCTTGGCTTCGAACACTTTGCCGAGGATCCGGAGGGTGTCGACCGCCATCTGATATTGACGGTAGGGCGCCCGAACGTCCGCTTCGCCATGGATGATCAGCACCGGCGTGGTGACGTGACGGATTCGGGCCAGGGTGTTGCTGACGGCATAGGTCGCTCGGCGGGTCGCTGGATCGCCGCCGTGCCCGGTGCGGATGAAGATCCGCCCGAGGCGATCGGCGTTGCCGTAGGCATCTCCGAAATCGTAGATCCCGGCCATCGGCACCGCCGCGTCGAATACGCCGGGTTCTCGCGCGATCGCCGCCATCGTCGTGATCCCGCCGTAACTGTAGCCGTAGATGCCGACTTTCCCGTTGACATAGGGCAAGGTCCGGAGGAACCCGGCGGCAGCGGCCGCGTCACGGGCCTGTCCGTTGGCCCAATCGTTGATGGCGAGATCCTGAAAGGCCCGGCCGAAGCCCGATCCGCCCCGGTAGTTGACGGCGAGCACCAGGTATCCGCGGCTCGCGAGGTATTGCTCGAGCAGGTTGCGGCCCCGAAGGTATGAATTGGTGCCGCCCCCGTGTACCTGGACCACCGCGGGGTAGCGCCGGGTCGAGTCGAACTCCTTGGGCCGGTAGAGGAATCCCTGGATGTACATCCCGTCGTGACTGCGGAAGGCGATCTCCTCCGGCGTTTGGGCGTCCGCCCACTGGTCGGCGAACGCCGTCAGCCGCCGCGGCGATCCCCCGATCAGGTCGAGCAGAAACACATCGGGGCCGTCGGTTTCGGTCGAACGGACGTAGACGACGCGGTCGCCTTTGGCCGAGAAACTGAGGGGACGAAACGCGCCGCCATGATGGCTGACGCGGGTCGCCACGCCGCCGCGCGCGTCGACGCTCCAGACGTGGAAGTCACCTCGTTCGAGATAGGGAAACAGCAGGCGCCGATCGCCATCGCTCCAGCCGACCCGCTGGCTGTGGAGCCAGTCCGAACCATGGACCTGCATCGGGACGACCCGCTCCACCGCGGTTCGAACATCGATCACCACCAGGTCGGCGAGGTCTTCGTACCAGTAGCCAGCCTTCTGGGTGGCGAGCAAGGCGAGGCGAGTGCCGTCGCTCGACCAGGTCGGTGTCGTCGACGCCATCAGCCGGCGGGACAACTGTCTCGACCGTCCGCTCGGGACATCGACGACCCAGAGGTCGTCGCTCCAGTAGCCGGCTCGATTGCTGACGTAGGCGATCGAGCGGCTGTCCGGCGACCAGGCTGGAATGAACCGGGGATCGTCGGCTGGCATGGCCCGGTCGGTCAGTCGCCGCGGGGTGCCGCCATCGGCGGGCACGATCCAGATGTCCTGCCAACCGCTCCGCTCGGAGTAGAAGGCCACCCAGCGCCCGTCGGGCGACACCGCGGCAGCCCGCTCGTCGAGGGAGTCCGTCGTGAGGCGGGTGGCCGCGCCGGTCCAGTCGACCCGCCAGAGGTCGCCGCCACGGCTGACGACGATCGAGCGGGAATCGGGGAACCAGGCCGGGCCGGCGCCGTCCGCCCAGTGGATTGGCGGCCCGCCTAACGAGGGCACCCGGAACACCCCGCGACCCTCGGCGGCCGCGGCCACCACCGCCACGGTGGCGCCGTCCGGCGAGAGCACCGCCTCGAACGCGCCCCGGCCCCGCGTCTGGATGTTCTCGATCGTCAGCGGTACCACCTGCAGCAGGCCGAGCAACCAGTGTCCCATCGGGTCTCTCCGCGATCAGTCCGCCCGCAGCTACCTCGGTCGGTTAGGTGGCCATCCGTCGAACCACGGTGCCGAGCGACCAGGTGGTCCGGCTCCAGCCCTCGTCGCCGCGCCGAACCAGAACGTCCGCGGATCCGAGCCCTCTGTGGACCAACTTACCCTCGAGTCCGGACCCGTCCAGCACGAACCGGTCGCCGGTGTCGAGCGAGGACAACGGAGCGGGCGGCGCGAGCGCGACGGCGAGTTCGAGCGGAAGCTGCGATCCGGCTTCGCGATCCGGGATCAGGCGATAGCGGTCGGTCGACATGACGGATTGAAGGGTGGTGCCGGCCCGGCGACGGCCGCAAACTAACGGCGGTCGCCCGGGCGGGCCAGGCATTACTTTCCCTCCCGGCCCCGTCGAAGGAGCGGCATGGGTTTCGGACTGCTGATCATCGCCCTGGCGGTCATCCTGGGCGTCGTGTTCCTCTACAATGCCCTCACCAAGCTCACCCTCCTGGCGGACAACGCCTGGTCCGACATCGACGTCCAGCTCAAACGCCGTCACGAACTGGTGCCCAACCTGGTGGCCGCCGTCCAGGGCCACGCGGGCTACGAGCGCACCACGCTCGAGGCGGTGGTCTCGGCCAGGAACCGGGCGATGGCCGCCCACGGCCCCGGAGAGGCCGGCGCCGCGGAAGGGCTGCTGGCCGGTGCGGTGGGCCAACTCCTGGCACTGGCCGAGGCGTATCCGGACCTCAGGGCCGCCGCCAGCTTCCTCGAGCTGCAACGGGGTCTCGTCGAGATCGAGGATCAGGTGCAGCAAGCCCGGCGCTACTACAATGCCGTGGTCCGGGACCTCAATACCAAGATCGCGCAGTTCCCGGCCAACCTCGTGGCGAAGACCATGGGTTTCCGACCGCGAGAGTTCTTCGACCTCGACGACCCCAATCAGCGGGCGGCGCCGGAGGTCCGGCTATGATCGCGCCCACGGTCCGACGTTCCCCTCGCTTCGCCCGCCCCACCGGCCTTCGCCTGGCGCTGCTCGCCTTGGCCCCGGTCCCGGCCGCGGCGCAGGAACGGACGCTGGCGATCCAGGCCTTCCACGCCGCCATCAGCGTCAACCCCGACGCGTCGATCGAGGTCACCGAGACGATCACCGCGAGATTCACCGGCTCGTGGAACGGGATCTATCGGACCATTCCGGTCGTCTACCGGACGCCCCAAGGCTTCAACTGGACCATCAAGCTCAGGCCCGGCGCGATCACCGACGACGCGGGCAATCCGTTGAAAACGGAGGTCGGACGGGAGCGACACTACCTCAAGTTCAAGATCTGGGTTCCCGGCGCGACGGACGCCGTCAAGACGATCCGGCTCCGCTATCGGGTGACCAACGGCCTCCGCTTCTTCGAGGAACACGACGAGCTGTACTGGAACGTCACCGGCGACGAATGGGAGGTGCCGATCGAAGCGGCCTCGGCCACGATCCGCCTGCCCCCGGGCGCCGGCGGCATCCGGGCGACGGCCTTCGACGGCTCCTACGGGTCGACCTCCCAACGGGCCTCGGTTGCGACCGGCCCGGGAACGGTCGACGTCACCCTTCCCACTCCCCTCGGGTTCCGCGAAGGCCTCACCGCCGTGGTCGGCTGGAACAAGGGATCCGTGATCCCGACGTCGACCGCGGCGAGATCGTTAGGTTTCGTCGCGGCCAATTGGCCGCTCGTCATCCCGATCCCGGTCTTCTTCCTCATGTGGCGAATCTGGCGCCGCCGCGGAAAGGACCCCGACCCCCGCCCGGTCGCGGTCCAGTACCAGCCGCCCCAAAACCTCACCCCGGCGGAGTGCGGCACGCTGGTGGACAACACCGTCGACATCCGCGATATCACCGCCACGGTGGTCGACCTGGCCGTCAAGGGATACCTGACGATCGACGAGCGGGAAGATCCCAAGCTGTTTGGCTTGGTGAAGGATCGGGAGTTCGTCTTCGCCCCGGCCAAACCGCGCCATCAGTGGTCCGCCCTGGCGCCGCACGAGAAGACCCTCCTCGAAGGAATCTTCTTCCGAGGCGACCAGCCGGTGGAGTTGTCCGACCTCGAAAACCGGTTTTACCAGTCGATCGCGACCATCCGGTCGGATGTGTTCGCCGGCTTGGTTCGCCACGGCTACTACGCCGCTCGGCCCGATTCGGTCCGGGGCCGGTGGTTGTTCCTGGCCGGTCTCGCCGGGGTCGTGCTCGCGGCGGGAGGAGTCATCCTGTCGGGCAACCTGCTTCTCTCGCCGGTCCCCTTCCTCGTCCCCGCGGCCCTGACCGCGATCATCATCGGCCTCTTCGGTTTTCAGATGCCGGCCCGCACCGTCGCGGGGGCCCGGACCCAGGAGCACATCGCCGGCTTTGCCGAATTCCTCCAGCGGGTCGAGGGCGACCGGCTCCGCGACTTCGTCAAGACGCCGGAGATGTTCGAACGGTTCCTGGCCTACGCGATGGCCTTCGGAGTGGAGAAACAGTGGGCCAAGGCGTTCGAGGGGATCTACACCACCCCGCCTTCATGGTACCATGGGGGCAATCTCAGTCACTTCAACGCCAGCACCTTCTCGGGTCGGATGGCGGAGCTATCGACCCAAGCCGGCTCCACCATGTCGTCGGCACCGAGAACCTCGAGCGGATCCGGGTTCAGCGGCGGCTCGTCGGGAGGAGGCGGTGGCGGCGGAGGCGGCGGTGGCTTCTAGCCTCGAGAGGCCACCGTCCGCTTGAGGCTCGTCCGAGCCAAGCCGGCCGCCACGAGCACCAGACCCGAGCCGAGCAGCATCGCCGCGCCGGGGAGGTGGACCGGCGCCTTGGGACCCGTGAAGAACGCGAAGACGTTGGCCATGATCAGCGGCCCGACCACGGAGGTCAGGCTCATCAAACTGGTCAACGCACCCTGCAGCTCGCCCTGCTCGTTGGCTGGGACCTGGGAGGAAATGAGCCCCTGGATCGCCGGCCCGGCGATGCCCCCCAAGCAGTAGACGAGGGTGAACGCGAACATCATCCAGGTCGAGGTCGCCACCGCGTAGAGCAGGAGCCCCAGACTATTGAAGCCGAGACCGGTGTAGACGCTTCGAACCTGGCCGAGCCTCGGAATGGCCACCCGGACCAGGCCGCCCTGAACGAGGGCGATGGCGGCACCCACCACCGCGAGCGACCACCCCACCGTCCGCTCGGTCCATTGGAACTTCTCGATGGTGTAATAGGACCAGTTGCTCTGCACCGCGTGGGCGGCGATCGACATCAGCACGAACGAGACGATCATCCCGGCGACGATCGGATGCCGGCGCAGCGCCGCGAGCGACCCCACCGGATTGGCGCGGGCCCAATCGTATCGCCGTCGGTTTTCCGGCTTGAGCGACTCGGGAAGCACGAAGTACCCATAGAGCCAGTTGACCAGCGCCAAACCGGCCGACACGATGAAGGGGACCCGGGCCCCGTATGGCCCCAGGAGGCCGCCCAGCAGCGGACCCAGGATGAACCCGAGCCCGAACATCGCGCCGATCATCCCGAAATTCTGGGCCCGCTTCTCTGGCGGCGAGACGTCCGCGATATAGGCCGCCGCCGTCGAGAAGCTCGCCCCGAGCATCCCCGCGACCATCCGACTGCCGAGCAGCCACCAGATGGTCGGCGCCACCGCCATTACCAGATAGTCGAGGCCGAACCCGAACAGCGACGCCAGCAACACCGGCCGCCGCCCGAACCGGTCGCTCAACGCGCCCATCATCGGCGCGCAGAGGAACTGCATCCCCGCGTACGCGAAGGTCATCCAGCCACCCCAGCGGGCCGCATCGCTGATGGTGCCCCCGGTGAGATGGGTGATCAGTTTGGGCATCACCGGGATGATGATCCCGAGGCCCATGACATCGATCAGCAGGGTCACGAGGATGAAGCCGAGTGCCGGGGTCCGGCTGGACGCCATTGCCAATCCTCGATGGTCGGCGGAGGAGACCGGGGGCACGGCCCCGATCCGGGGCAGAACATAGCGGGATCGGCGACCGCCGTCACGCCGGGGCCGCTCCGGGTGTATTGTTAGAACCTCCTCCACCCCAGCCGACCATGCCGCTTCCCACGAGCCCCCGATCTCGGCGCGACTTCCTGAAAGGCACCGGCTCGGCGCTGGGCTTCACCATCGTCCCTCGCCACGTCCTCGGGCGCGGCTTTCAGGCGCCGAGCGATACCCTTGGCATCGCCATCGTTGGCGCGGGCGGGATGGGGATGAGCAACGCCGAGTCGCTCCTCTCGGAACGGATCGTGGCGCTCTGCGACGTGGATTTCGGCTATGTCGACCGTTCCCTCGCCGGACGGCTGAAACCCGCCAACGGTCGACCCGGACCTAACGCGGAACGACTGGGAGCCGCGTTCAAGGCCGCCACCCGCTATCTCGATTTTCGGGAGCTGCTGGCGCGGGAGCGGAATCTCGACGCCGTCGTCATCGCGACCCCGGATCACACCCACGCCGTGATCGCCAAGGCGGCCATGGACGCCGGCAAGCACGTCTACGTCCAGAAGCCGCTCACCTACACGGTCCACGAATCTCGGGTCCTCGCCGAGACCGCCCGGAGGACCCGGGTGGTGACCCAGATGGGCAACCAGGGCCACTCGAGTGACGACGCCCGGCTAGTCAACGAGTGGATCGCCGCCGGGGTGATCGGCCCGGTCCGCCACGTGGATGTCTGGACCAACCGCCCGATCTGGCCCCAAGGTGTTCCCCGCCCGGGCAAGGCGCCTGACAACTTCCAGGGCATCAAGAGCCTGACCTGGTGGGGCCAATGGGCAATGGAGTCGATCGCCGCGGCCTCGTTCAACGGCGACTTCCCACCGCCCCAGGGGCTCGATTGGAATTTGTACCTCGGCCCGGTGCCTGACGATATCCCTTACCATCCGATCTACCACCCGTTCAACTGGCGCGGCTGGGTCGACTTCGGCGTCAGCGCGCTGGGCGACATGGGCGCCCACCTCGTTGACCACCCGTTCTGGGCCCTGGACCTCGGGTTCCCCACCACCGTGGAGGCGACGTCAACGCCGTGGGGTGGCCTCGGCCTCGGCCCCAACCCGGCCAGCTACCCGCAGGCGATGATCGCCCATTACCAGTTCCCGGCCCGCGGCTCGGCGCCACCCGTCACCCTCCACTGGTACGACGGCGGCCTGATGCCGCCCCGGCCGGCGGCTCTCCCCGACGACGTCCAGCTCAACCGAGAAGGTGGCGTCATCTTCGTGGGCGACAGGGGCATCCTCATGCACGGCACCTATGGGTCAAAGCCGACCCTCTATCCCGCGGCGCTTCGCGAAGCCGCGGCCGCCGTCCCCAAGACCATTCCCCGAATTGCGACCAGCCACGAGATGAACTGGGCCAACGCCTGCAAGGGCCAGGGCCAGCCGACCTGCCCGCTGGAGTACGCCGCGAAACTGACCGAAGTCATGCTCCTGGGAATCGTGGCCCTCCGAGCGGGCCAAGGGGTGAAGATCCACTACGACGGGGCGACTGGTCGGATCACCGAACCCGCGGCTGCCAATCAGTACCTCACCCGTCCCTACCGCGCCGGCTGGAGCGTCTGAAATGCTACCACACCTCGAAGTGGCGGGTTCTGCCTTCTGTGTCCTTCTCGCCGGGACCGCAATGACTCAAGCGCCGAACACCCTGACCGACGCCGAGCGGGCCGCCGGGTGGCAGCTCCTTTTCGATGGCAAGACCACCGCGGGCTGGCACGGATACGGCAAGCGTCCCTTTCCCGACGGTTGGCAAGTGGTCGACGGCGCGTTGAGCCGAGTGGCCCGCGGCGGCGACATCGTCACCGATCGCTCCTTCGCCAATTTCGAGCTGAGCCTCGAGTGGATGGTCGCCAAGGCGGGCAACAGCGGCATCTTCTATCGCGGAATCGAAGCGGACGACTGGCGACAGACCCCGATCTTTCACAGCGCGCCCGAGATGCAGGTGCTCGACGACGCCGGACACGCCGACGGCAAGTCGCCGCTCACTTCCGCCGGTTCTCTGTACGGTCTCTACCCCGCGCCCCCTGGCATCGTCAGACCAGCCGGGCAGTGGAACCAGGTGCGGATCGTGGCTCGCGGCTCGATGGTCGAACACTGGCTCAATGGAACCAAAGTGGTCGAGTTCGACACCAGGAGCAGCGACTTCGCCGCCCGGGTCAAGTCCTCGAAATTCGCCGGGTGGCCAGCCTTCGCGACCGCCACGGCAGGCGTCATCGGCCTCCAGGATCATGGGGACCTCGTCCGTTACCGCTCGATCAAGATCCGGCCCCTATGACCATCCGCCCCCTCCCCGCCGCGGTCCTCCTCGTCGTTGCCTGCGCCGAGTCGCCGGCGCCTGCCCCACCGGTCGGGCTCGAAGGCGCCCGCGCCGCGCTGATCGCCCGGGGAGACTCGTTGGCACTGCCGGGCACCTGGGAAGCTCCCCCAGGAAATCGACTCCATCACTCGATCGCCGGTTTCGCCAAGACCCTCTGCTCGGCGGTCTTCATCACCGGGCTCGACCCGAAAGATGCCGCGGAGAACGTCGGCTACTTCACCGGACCCTACCGGGACCGCGCGGCCGTGGTCGACACCGTCGTCGATCGGCCCAGCCAGACCGTCCGGCTCACGCTGGCCGACGGAACCACCAGGATCGCCCGGCGGTATCGCCGCCAAGGCTGCATCACCACACCGTTGGGCCAGGACACGATCTACTTCACGCCCTCCGAGGTCGCCCCGAATTTGCCGCCAGCCGCGTCGACCCCGTGGCCCATGGGGGATCTCGTGCCCGCCCAACCATGGCCCGCCGAGGTCGATTCGGCGGCCCTTGCCGACGCGGTCGAGACCGCGTTCGGCCCCGACAGCGCGATGACGCTCGCCCTGGTGATCACCCACAAGGGGCGGATTCTGGCCGAGCGGTACGCCCCCGGGATCGGGATCCATACCCCGCTCGAGAGCTGGTCGATGGGCAAGAGCCTGACCGGCACCTTGGTCGCGCGGCTGATCCAGCAAGGGGTCTACCGGCTCGACCAACCAGCGCCGATACCGGAATGGCAAACGCCGAACGACCCGCGCCAAGCCATTCGGATCATGGACATCATGCGGATGTCGAGCGGGATCAGGATCCGGGCCCCTCAGGACCCGGACTACGCCGATTCGCTCGGCTACCCCGACCACCTCTACCTCTACACCGGCGGAATCGACTCCTATCGGTGGGCCGCAACCCGCCCCCAGCAGTGGCCGCCGAACACCGTGGGCCGATACCGCAACACCGACCCCGTCCTGGCCGGCTACTTGGTCCGCCGAGCCGTCGAGGCCCGCGGAGAGAATTACCACGCCTTCCCGCAGCGGGCGTTGTTCGACAAGATCGGGATCCGCGACGCAATTCTCGAGACCGACCCCTATGGCAACTTCCTCACCCAGGGGTACGAGTTCCTCCCGGCTCGAGACTGGGCCCGGCTCGGGAACCTCTACCTGCAGGACGGCGTCTGGAACGGCGAACGGTTGTTGCCCGTAGGGTACCTCGACCACGTCAAGACCGTGGCCCCCGCGTGGGCTGCCGACGGCCGACCGGTGTACGGGGGCGGCTTCTTCTGGGTCAACGGCGATGGGGCGTGGCCCCTGCCGACCGACGCCATCGCGATGCTGGGAGCCGGCGGCCAGAGCGCTCACATCATCCCGTCGCATGGGCTCGTGGTTGTCCGGCTCGGGAAGTACCGCGGGGCCCAGGCCGGAGCGGTGGCGCTCGATGAAGGGTTTCGGCGTCTGATCGCCGCGGTGCGACCGTAAGCCGGGGCGGTGAACCGGACCACCCCGTTTGGTTCGGGTTTTCGTTATACTCCAAACTGGCCCTCTCGGGAGTCGACATGCCTTACGCCATCAAGGTCAACGGCACGGTTCGCACGGTCGAGGCACCGGCGGACATGCCTCTGCTATGGGTCCTCCGCGACCTGCTCGATCTACCGGGCACCAAGTACGGCTGCGGGATCGGGCAGTGCGGCGCCTGCACGGTGCACCTCAAGGGCACCCCGATTCGTTCCTGCAGCCTGCCGATCTCCGAGGTCAGCGGTGAGGTGACCACCATCGAGGGTCTGTCGGCCGCCGCCAACCACCCGGTGCAGCAGGCCTGGCAAGCCGTCGACGTACCCCAATGCGGTTACTGTCAGGCCGGCCAGATCATGACGGCGGCCGCTCTCCTGACCAAGACGCCCAAGCCGACCGACGCCCAGATCGACGCCGCCATGAGCGGCAACCTCTGCCGCTGCGCGACCTACCTCAGGATCCGGGAAGCGATCCACCGCGCCTCGGCGATCGCGACGGGTGCCGCTTCGGCGGCGCCTGGCGGGCGCTCCCGAGGGGAGGAATAACCCATGACCGCAACACTCTCCCGCCGAACCTTCCTCGAGGTCACCGCGCTCGCCGGTGGCGGCCTGCTCCTCGGCAGCCGAGCCTCGGCCACCGGCCGCGGCCGGCGGGCGGCCGCCTTGGCCAACGCCTACATCCGGATCGAGCCGACCGGGGCCATCGTCATCGTCGCCAAGAACCCGGAAATCGGCCAGGGGGTCAAGACCAGCCTGCCGCAGCTGATCGCCGAAGAGCTCGACGTCGAATGGGGCCAGGTCACCGTCGAACAGGCGATTGCCGATCAGAGCAAGTACGGCCGCCAGTTCGCCGGTGGCAGCACCGCGACGCCGATGAACTACGACGAGCTTCGCCGGGTCGGGGCCGCCGCCCGCCAGATGCTGGTCGCCGCGGCCGCGGGCGCCTGGGGCGTCCCAGCCTCGGAGTGTGAGACCGCGAAAGGCGTGGTCCACCATCGCGCCTCGGGCCGCTCATCGCCCTACCGCGAGCTGACCGCGGCGGCCGCGGCCGTGCCGCCGCCCGACCTCAAGACGGTGCCGCTCAAGGACCCCAAGAATTTCACCATCATCGGGAAGCCCATCGGCGGGGTCGACAATCCATCGATCGTCTCCGGCAAGCGCCTGTTCGGAATCGACGTCAAGGTGCCCGGCATGGCCTTCGCGGTGTTCGAGAAGTGCCCGGTCTTCGGTGGCAAGGTGATCTCGGCGAACCTCGAGGAGATCAAGGTGCTTCCGGGGGTCCGATCCGCATTCGTGGTGCCAGGGGGGACCAATCTGAGCGGCCTCCTGCCCGGCGTGGCCATCGTGGCCGATCACTGGTGGGCCGCCCAGAGCGCCCGGGAGAAGCTCCGAGTGCAATGGGATGAGGGAAGCACCGCGGCACAATCCTCCGTGGCCTTCGCGGCCCGGGCCAAAGAGCTCGCCACGGGCACTGGCCGCGTCCTCAGGCACGACGGCGATCCCGACGGCGCGCTGGCCGGGGCCAAGCATGTGGTCGAGGCTGCCTACCAGTACCCCTTCCTGGCGCATGCGCCGCTCGAGCCCCAGAACTGCACCGCCGCTTTCGGCAACGGCAAGCTCGAGATCTGGGCCCCGACCCAGAACCCGCAGCCCGGACGAGAACTCTGCGCCAGAACGTTAGGCATCGCCGAGTCGGACATCACCATCCATCTGACCCGCTCGGGTGGCGGCTTCGGGCGCCGGCTCGCCAACGACTACATGGTCGAGGCGGCCTGGATCGCCAAGGAAGCGGGCATGCCGGTCAAGCTGCTCTGGACCCGCGAAGACGACATCCGGCACGACTTCTACCGGCCCGCCGGTTTTCATTTCCTCAAGGGCGGCGTCGACGCCAACGGGGCGCTGGTCGCCTGGAAGAATCACTTCGTCAGCTTCGGCGAAGGAGACCGGTTCGTCGCGAGCGCGGGGCTCGCCGGCGCCGAGTTCCCGGCCCGCTTCATCCCGAACTACCACCTCGAGTCGTCGGTCATGCCGCTGGGCGTGCCGACCGGGTTTCTCCGCGCCCCCGGCAGCAACGCCCTGGCATTCGTCTTCCACTCGTTCCTGGATGAGTTGGCGGTCGCCGCGGGCCGGGACCCGGTCCAATTCCGGCTCGATCTCCTGGGCACCCGCGGCATGGTGATTGACCCCGACGGGGCCAATGGCTACGACGCGGCCCGAATGCGCGGCGTCCTCGAGTTGGTCGCCGAGAAGTCCGGTTGGGGCAAGCGAACTCTGCCCAAGGGAAGCGGCCTGGGAGTGGGGTTCCACTACAGTCATCGGGGTTACTTCGCCGAGGTGGTCGAAGCCTCGGTCACCACGAACGGCCGGGTCTCGATCGCCAAAGTTTGGGTGGCGGGCGACGTCGGCAGCCAGATCATCAACCCGAGCGGTGCGATCAACCAGGTCCAGGGCTCGGTGCTCGATGGGTTCTCCGAGGCAATGGCTCAGGAGATCACCATCGAGGCCGGCCGCGCGGCCGAGAGCAACTTCAACGACTTCCCGCTGATCCGGATGCGGAATTCCCCGCCGGTGGAAGTCCATTTCAAGATCACCGGCTACCCGCCCACCGGACTTGGCGAGCCCGCCTTGCCGCCCGCGGTTCCGGCGCTCTGCAACGCCATTTTCGCCGCCTCCGGGAAGCGGATCCGCTCGTTGCCGCTCTCCCACCACGGGCTCCGCTGGGCGTAGACCCGGGCGTTGCGCCCCCGGCGTTCGCCGGGGGCGCCCCGCCGTCTTTTTGTCGGTATCTTCAGAGCCAACTTCCCCCCCATCTCGGAGTTCGCACCATGTTTCGCCTCTTCGCGGCAACGCTGCTCGTCGTCGTCGGCACCGACATTGGCGTTGCCCAGCGCCCAAGAGCGCGTCAAGCCAGTGACCCGCTCGCTGGCCTCGACGCCTACATCCAGGACGGGATGACCAAGCTCAAGGGCATCGGCCTCGCCATCGCCGTCGTCAAGAACGACTCGGTGGTCTACGCCAAGGGCTTCGGGGTCAAGAAGCTGGGCGATCCCTCCCCGGTCACCCCTCGGACCCTTTTTGCCGTCGGTTCCACCTCGAAGGCCTTCACCACCGCCGCGCTCGGCATGCTGGTCGACGAGGGCCGCTTCGGTTGGGACACCCGGGCCGGGGACCTCCTGAAGGGATTCGAGGTCTCCGACCCCAAGGTCACCCGCGAGATCACCGTGCGCGATCTGGTGACTCACCGCAGCGGGCTCTCCCGCGGCGACCGCCTCTGGATGGGATCGAACTTCTCTCGCGCCGAGGTGCTCCGCCGGGTCCGCTATCACCAGCCCAGCTGGAGCATCCGGACCACCTTCGGCTACCAGAACATCATGTACCTCGCGGCGGGCGAGATCATCCCGGCCGTGACGGGACGTTCGTGCGACGATTTCCTGAAGGAACGGATCTTCCTGCCGTTAGGCATGCCGACGACGTCGACCAGCGTCACCGCCTTGAAAGACCAGCCGGACGTGGCGACCCCCCACACCGCAATCGACGGCACCGTGGTTCCGATCGAGTACCGGAACATCGACAACATCGGGCCGGCTGGCTCGATCAACTCCAACGTGCTCGAGATGGCACAGTGGATCCGGTTCCATCTCAACGGCGGCTCCGTGAATGGCCGGCCGCTCCTCGCCCCGGCCACCCACAGGGAGATGTTCGCGACCCAGATGTGGCTCCGGCCCGAGGGCGAGATGGCGATGCTCTACCCCGGCGCCAATTTCCTGGGGTACGGCCTGGGTTGGTTTCTCTACGACCAGGTCGGCCGAAAGGTCGTTGAGCATTCCGGCGGAATCGACGGCATGATCACCGAGTTGATCATGGTGCCGTCGGAACGGCTCGGTGTCATCGTCTTGACCAATGCCGGAGGGTCGCTGGCCGCGTTCCCGATCGCCCGAGCCGTCATCAACCGCTATCTCGGCGTCGATCAAGACCCCATCGCGGCCATCGCCCCGATGGTCGCCATGGTGGAGTCGTTGGGCAAGAAGGCCGAAGACAGCATCGCCAAAGCGAGGGTCGTCGGCAAGGGACCATCATTGGCCCTCGAGGCCTACGCCGGGGTGTTCGACAACCCGATGTACGGTCCGGCCCGGGTGACCCTCGCCAACGGCAGCCTGGCGGTGAGCGTCGACGGCCAAGAGCATCCGCTCGACCTCGGCCACTGGCACTACGACGTCTTCCGGGGCGCCTCCCGTGACAAGCGGCTCGGTCGGACCTGGGTCAACTTCCGCCTCGGCAACGACGGCGGGGTGGCCGGTCTCTCGATCGACGGACTCGAGCAGGAGTTCGTTCGCCGCCCCGCCGCGGCCGTCGCCGCGGGATGCGACCCGAGTGACGCCGATCGGTCTCGGCTGGCGACCAGGCCGTCGCCTTATGACTCCACCATGATCTCCATCGGCGTGGGCGCGGCCAAAATCTGCTACTCGCGCCCGTCGATGCGGGGCCGAGCGGTTTTTGGCGCCCGGCTGGTCCCTCACGATTCGCTCTGGCGGACCGGCGCGAACGACCCGACCATCCTGCACCTGCCGGCGGACGCGTCGATCGGAGGAACCCGCTTCGCCAAGGGCAGCTATGCCGTCTACACCATTCCGGGCGCCAACCGATGGACCGTCATCCTGAGCCGCCGCACGGACCGACTCACCATGCGCATCGACGACGGCTTCCGTGCCAATGAGGCCGGCCGGTTCACGGTGCCTGTCGAGCCGCTGTCCGATCCGGTGGAGCAGTTCACCATCAGAGCGGCCACCACGGGCAACTCGGCCGCGGACCTGATCTTCGAATGGGAGAAGACCAGGATCCGGGTGCCGGTCACCGGGGCGGGCCAATGAGGCCGACACGCGGGCTTCGAGGCGCCCGGCGCGGCGCCTGGGTGATCGGGCAGCTCGTCCTTGCCGGGACACCTGCCCTTCCGGCGTTGGGGCAGGAAGCTCGCCCACTCGCCGCGGGGGATTACCTCGACCTCGAACAGGCGACGGACCCCCGGATTTCGCCCGACGGGAAGCAGATCGTCTATACCAGGTCGTGGGTCGACAAGATCAACGACCGCTGGGCTAGCGCGCTGTGGATCATGAACGCCGACGGGACCAAGCACCGCTTCCTCGTCGAAGGCTGGAGCGCGACCTGGTCCCCGGACGGAACCCGGTTGGCCTACCTGGCCGCCGCCGAGGCGCCCAAGGGCCCCCAGATCTTCGTCCGGTGGATGGACAGCGAGGGTGCCACCAGCCAGGTCACCAGAGTCACCGAAGCGCCGGCGAGCATCGGGTTCTCGCCGGACGGCAAGTGGATTGCCTTCACCAAATTCGTACCGCACGAGACGCCATGGGCGGTGAACCTCCCGGCAGCGCCCCCCGGCGCCAAGTGGGTTGCCCCGCCTCGGCATGTCGATCGACTCCACTATCGACTCGACCGAGTCGGATTCCATGACGGCGGAACCAACCAACTCTTTGTCGTCCCAGCGGACGGCGGCTCGCCTCGAATGTTGTCGGCGCCTCCCCTCTCGGTCGGAGCCCAATACGATGGCATTCGGCTCGGGAGCGGCAATTGGGATTGGACTCCGGATGGCCGGACGATCGTCTTCGAAGCGGCACCCGAGTTGGCGGCCGACACCGCCCTCCACGCCTCGGCGATCTACTCGGTCGATGTCGGTGGCGGCCCACCTAGCCGCCTGACCCCCGATGCCGGGTTGTGGACCAAACCAGCGATCTCGCCCGACGGGCGCCAGATCGCGTATGTGGGCCACCCGGCCACCCGGCTCACCATGCGCACCTCGTCGCTGTACCTGATGAATCTCGACGGCTCGGGGGCGCGCGACCTCACTCCGACCTTCGATCGCGACCCGGTGTTCTTCGGCCACGGCGCGCTGGTCTGGGCTGCCGACGGCAGCGGACTCTACTTCACGCCCGACGACCGGGGCAGCCGCAACCTCGCGTTCGCCCCCGCCAACGGCTCGGGCGTCCGCTACCTGACCACCGGCACCCACCAACTGTCCTTGGGCAACCGCGCGGCCGGCAACCTGATGGCGGCGACGGTGACATCCTTTTCGCGACCGCTCGAAGTGGCTCGGCTGACCCTGACCGCCCGCGGCGCGGAGGTCACCAACCTCACCGAAAACAACGCCGACTTCCTCGCTGGCAAACGGCTCTCCTCAGCCGAGGAGATCTGGTATCCGTCGACCGGCGGCGCCCGGATCCAGGGTTGGGTCGTCAAACCGGCGAATTTCGACCCCGGCCGAAAATACCCGCTCCTTCTCGAAATCCACGGGGGACCGCAAGGGATGTACGGGGTTGGCTTCGACCCGATGTGGCATACCTTCGCCGGGGCCGGGTACGTCGTGCTTTACACCAATCCGCGGGGCAGCAGTGGGTACGGCAATGCCTTCATGACCGCCATTGATCGGAACTACCCGGGCCCCGACTACGACGACCTCATGGCCGGCGTCGACACCCTCCTCGGCCGCGGCTATGTCGATCCCGGTCAACTGTACGTGTCCGGCTGCAGTGGCGGCGGTATTCTCACCAGTTGGGTCATCACCCACACCACTCGGTTCGCCGGGGCGGCGGTCCGCTGTCCGATCACGAACTGGGTCAGTATGGCTGGCGGGTCCGACGTTCCCCTCTTCTCCCACAGTTTCTTCGCGAAGCCTTTTTGGGAAGACCCCACCGCATGGATCGAGAAGTCGCCGGTGTTCAAAGCGGGCAAGGTCACCACTCCGACCGTCTTCATGACCGGGGTGAACGACCTCCGAACCCCGATGAGTCAAACGGATGAATTCTACGCCGCCCTCAAGCTTCGCGGTGTCCCGACTTCGATGCTCCGGTTCGAAGAGGAATGGCACGGCACCGAGTCGCGTCCCTCCAACTGGATGCGGACCATGCTGTACATGATGAGCTGGTTTGGCCGATTTGGGGCGAAACCGGCCACCTGAGCGGAAGAACTCGGGGCGCGGTACCGATCTGATCGGCAGGACCGACAACGAAGAGGGCCGCGGGGGCGCGAACGCCCCCGCGGCCCGAATCTTCGTCCGTCGGCTCGGCTAACGCTTCTTCGCCTTGTGCCCCTTCTTCACAGCGCCGGCGAGCCAGGTCTTGGCCAGCTTCTTGGCCTTGGCGCCGTGGACGCCATCGGAGAAGAACTTGCTCTTCCCGCGGAATCGCGCCTGCCAGCCGTGAGTCGAGTCGCTGTCGATCCGGACGACGCAGCCCGCGGCCGGTCTCCTGGTGGGACCCTTGAAGGGCCGAACTACACCGTCGACGTGGGTATAGGTGGTCCCGTTCAACGCTTCTTTGACGGCCCGGTACGTCACCCCTTTAGCGCGCGCCGCTGGCGCCACCGGGAAGTACCCGACCTCTCGACCCTGACGGCGAATCTTCATCACGAACGCCTCGTTCAGCTTCGCCGATCCGTGTCGAGAACCCTTGCGTGGAGGAACTTTCATGGCTTTCCCGTCTCGAAGATGAAGGCTTGAGCCTAACTGCTTGCGAACGAACCGCACCCGCTCCGTCGAACATAATCGACCTCGGGCCCGTCATCCACCGGCTTCCGTTACTTTTCGCAATGCGATTCGTCTGTCTCACCCTGGTCTGGCTCGCCCTTGCGGTGCCCTCGACGGCCCAAAGCTGTCCTGCCGGTCCGACCGCCTTGGTCCTCTCGGGCGGCGGTGTCAAAGGCCTGGCCCATCTCGGCGTGCTGCGGGCCCTCGACCGGCTCGGTGCGACGCCGGATTTCGTCGTTGGCACGTCCATGGGGGCGATCATCGGCGCCCTGTACTCGAGCGGGTACTCGGCGGGGCAAATTGACTCACTCCTTCATGATTTGCCCATCACCGACGTCGTCCGGCCCTTCCGGCCCCCGGCTCCGCACCCGTGGAACCGCCGCATCCCGGCGCTTTTCCTGGTGAAGGGGCACCGGGGATTCACTTTCCAAACCGGGATCGTCGACGAGGCCCAGCCGAACGCCCGGCTCAACGATGCCCTGTTACGCGGGAACCTGCTGGCTCGGGGCCGGTTCGACCAACTCCCGATTCCGTTCCACGCCGTCGCGACCGACCTCCGCAACCGAAAAACCGTCGTCCTCGATACCGGAGATCTGGCCCGAGCGGTTCGAGCCAGCAGTAGCATCCCCTTGGTCTTCCCGCCCGTCGTCGCTGGCGAGGCCGTCCTGGTCGACGGCGGCTTGTCGGCCAACATTCCGGTCGCGGAGGCCCGCCAGCTCGGTGCCGCCCGGGTCATCGTCTCGGACGTGACCGAGTACCCTCGTGATACGCTCGACTTCGAGTCACCGTTGGCTCTGGCCGATCAGCTCCTTGGCTTCCTCTTCCAGCAGACGACGGCCGAGCGGCGCCGGGGCGACATCTGGATCCGACCCGATGTGCAATCGTATCGCAGCCTCGACTTCTCACCCGAGACCATCGCTACCATCCTCCGCCGCGGCGAACTCGCGGCCGACAGCACCATCGGCCGAGCGGCGTGCCTCCCGCAGCGCATCCGCAACGAATCAGATTTCCCGGCAACGACTGGCCCATGGCAGGTGACGACCGCCGATCGCCGGGACAGCCTGCTGCTGGCCCGGCACCTTGGGTTGTCGCGACAAGGCCGTCTCGACGAGACCGCGCTGCGCAGGGGCCTTCTGGCCCTGGCCGAGGCCGAGGCGGTTCGCGGCGTTTGGCTCAACCCCGGCGGCCGCGGCGACAGCGTCACCCTGTCGCTCGAGCCGCTGACGGCCCCGGTCAGCGTCGGCGGGCTCGGGCTGGCCTACGACCACGAATTGGGGGGTCGCGCCTGGGCTGGCTGGTTCGACCGCCGGGCCCTCGGCACCCCGGCCGAGGCCAGCGTGTTGCTCACGTTAGGCAGGTACCAGCGGGAATTGGTCGTGGCCGGTCTGGCCCACGTGGACCCCGGCATGTCTCGGCTCACCCCGATCGTCACGGTACATCTCCTCGCCGAGGACGTTCGCCAGTTCGATGATGCCGGTATCGAAACCCGAGCCGCGGCGACCCGGGAAGGGCGGGTCGCGGCGGGTGTCGAGTTCCGACCCGGAATTGCCTGGCGGATCCGTCTTCAGGCCGAGGCCATCCGGTGGTCCGAGCCTGGCGCCTCCAGTTCTGTCCTCGGCGGCTCCCTGGAAACGAGCGCCCGGAGCCGCGGCGGCAAGTCCATCACAATGGAGGCGCTCTGGGCCGGGGCGTCCGCCCGGTTCCGGGTGGCCGGCGAGGCCCCGATGATCAGGACCGGGCGGACAACGACCGTTGCGAGCGGACGCCTTGGCTGGGGCCGCGCCCTCCCACTCCGTTGGACCCTGCCGCTTGGCGGCGACGCCGGCTTCCCCGGGCTTCATCTGGGGGAGCGACGCGGGTTTGCCGAAACAATGGCGGCCGTTCGATTCGGCTACCGGGCCATCGGCCCACTCGAGGCCCGGGTCTTCGCCGCCGCCGGCCGGGTCTGGACCGACGCCCGGTCGCCCGGTCCATGGCTCGGCGGGGCCCGCATCGGAATCGGAACCGACACCCCTCTCGGCCCAGTCGAGGCTGCAATCGGAGTGAATACCGAAGGTCGCTCGGCGCTCTACCTCCGACTTGGCCAGTGGTTCTAGGCCGGGTTCAGCAGGGACGAAACGCGTAAGACCTTGCGGTACAATGGAAAACGACGCATCTTAAACTTGCCTTAACACTCAAGCGCCTTCCTCCACCCCGAAACGGAGTCACTGCCTGCAATGACACCGTCGGACAGCCACCCAACGGCCGAAGCCCAGGTCCGGGCGTATTTCGATCAGTCGCTGTCGACCATCGTTGCCACGGCCGAAGACCTCCGCCGGATGACCGGGTCGATCGCCGGCCAGGCGGCCGAGAACCCGTGCCTGCTCCGGCAGTGCCCTCGGCACCAGCGGCTGCTCGAGGTGGTCGACGAAGCGGTGGCGGTCCTCGAGGCGACCAAGGGCGCCTTTCGTTCGCGCCAGCTCGCCGAACTGCGTCGCCGGCTCGAACATTTCCTCGCCGAGGAACGCGGCCTGCGAGCGCCTCCCCCCGGCCTGACCTAGGCTTGCCCCTACGCACTAGACACCTCGGGACCCCCCATGGCAGATTGCCATCACGCTTCCGGGAGTCGAGGTAATGCGGCTGCTGTTGGTTGACGACGACATCCGGTTCTCCGCCATGCTGACCCGAGCGCTCGGCAACGAGGGCTATGCGGTCGACACGGCTTGGAGCGTCGCCGTGGCTAGTCGGAAGCTCGACCAGGCCAGGTACGACTCGATCGTCCTCGATCTCGGACTTCCCGACCGGCCCGGGATCGACGTCTGTCGGACGCTGCGCGCCAAACAGGACGCCACCCCGGTGCTGGTGATCTCGGCCCTGGCCAGCGCCGAGGAACGGATCGCGAGCCTCGATGCGGGGGCGGACGACTACCTCGTCAAGCCGTTTCACCTGGGCGAGCTCAAGGCCCGGCTCCGAGCGCTTACCCGCCGGGAGAGGGGGTTCGTCGTCACCGAGCACCGCCTCGGCAATCTGGTCGTCTCGGTTCCCCACCGGATCGTGCGGGTGGATGGGCAGGAACTGACGTTGACCCGAAAGGAATTCGCGATCCTGGTCCAGCTCATGACCGTCGATGGCGGCGTCGTCTCGCGGGCCGAGCTTGGCCACCGGCTCTGGGGCGATCGATTCGACGAGGACTCTCGAGCCCTGGAGGTGCACATCAACAACCTCCGAAGCAAGCTCCGCGGTGCCGGCGCCGAGGCGCGGATCGAGAATCGCCGAGCCTTGGGTTACCGGCTGGTCGCCGATGCGCAGGACCCTCCCTTGGAGAACGACCTGGCAGTGGCAGCCGACCCGGAGTCGAGAGCCACGCTCCCACGCGCCGAAAACTGACCCGCCTCAAGCCTTCGTCAGGAGCCTCGCAGTGTCATTGACTCTGGTATCCCTGGTCCTGCTCGCGGCCGCCTCGATCGACAAGTACCCGCGTCAGCCGATCGACGTCGTCGACTATCGGTTCGCCCTGGAGCTGACCGATTCGAGCGACATCGTCGCCGGCGAAGCGACGATCGACCTGTGGGTGACCCGAGACAGTCTGGCGAGCTTCTGGCTCGACCTCATCGAGCCAACGGACGGTCGGGGGATGCGAGTCTCGGCGGTCACGGTCGACGGAGCGCCGGTCGCCTTTCGGCATGCGGCGGGCCGCCTCGAAATTCCGCTGCCGCCCGGCATGGCACGACGCCGACTCGCCGTCACGGTGAGCTATCGCGGCATCCCGGCGACCGGGCTCCTCATCGGGAACAACCGTCACGGCCAGCGGACCTTCTTCAGCGACAACTGGCCCGACAAGACCCGCCACTGGCTGCCGGTCATCGATCACGTGAGCGACAAGGCCACCAGCACCTTCGCGGTTACCGCCCCGGCCCACTATCAGGTGATCTCCAATGGCGCCCTGGCCGAGACGACCGACTTGCCGGGCGACCGGCGGCGGACGATCTGGCGCCAGTCGGTGCCGATCGCGCCGTGGCTCTTCGCGTTAGGCGTGGCCCGGTTCGCGGTCCAGGAGATCGGGACCCATCACGGAGCTCCGGTGTCGACCTGGGTGTTCGCCCCCGACCGGGATGCCGGCTTCCACGACTTCGCGGTGCCGAGCCTCGAGGCGTTGGCGTTCTATCACGAGCGGATCGGCGCCTTCGCGTACCAGAAGCTCGCCAACGTGCAAAGCAACAGCGTCGCGGGAGGGATGGAAGCCGCCTCGAGCATCTTCTACTCGGCCGGCTCGGTGACCGGGCGCCGGGACAAACGGTGGCGGAACGTCATCGTCCACGAGATCGCCCACCAGTGGTGGGGCAACAGCGTCACCGAGCGGGACTGGGACGACGTCTGGCTCTCGGAGGGGTTCGCGACCTACTTCACCCTCCTGTTCATCGAGCACGGGTACGGCCGCGACGAGTTCGTGGACGGGCTCCGAAAGAGCCGGCAGACGGTCATCGACTTCGACCGCGCCAACCCCGGCTACCGGGTCATCCACGATCAGCTGGCCGACATGTCCAAGGTCACCACCCGTCAGACCTACGAGAAAGGCGGCTGGACGCTCCACATGCTGCGCGAGCAGATCGGCAGCGACCGGTTCTGGGCTGGAATCCGGGAGTACTACCGAATCCATCGAGACGGGCATGCCTCGACCGACGACTTCCGCAAGGTGATGGAACGCTCGGCCGGTCAGCCGCTCCGGTGGTTCTTCGATCAGTGGCTCACCCGCGGCGGGTCGCCCGTGATCGGCGGGACGTGGCGTCATGACCGCCGGGCGGAAACGGTGGAGCTCGAGGTGCTTCAAACCCAGTCCGGGCCGCCGTTCCGGTTCCCCCTCGAGCTCGCGATCCGGTTCGCCGACGGCAGCAGCCAGGTCGAGACCGTTACCCTTCGGGAGGCCCGACAGCGATTCACCATCGCGGTGAAGGCCGCTCCGACCGCCATCCAGCTCGATCCGAACGTCCGCCTCTTGTTCTCCGGAGAACTCACCGCCCGCTAGCAGCGCCGGGACCCCAATCGTCATCCTCGTCGTCGAGGTCGCTCGGGTCGGGGGCGTCGGCGAGTTCCCGTTCGGCCGCCGCCAGTTCGTCTCGGTCGATCGGCGTCGTCACGTCGTCCTCCGGCGCGACTGGCCGCCGGCGAGCGGGGCCGCCCCGCGCCAGCCAAACGAACACGGCGATCACCAGAACCCCGACGACGATCGCTCCCATCCGCTACCTGCGTTCCCTGGACCGGCTCGGGCCCAACCGGGGGCTCACCGCCGGGCCGCTCCCTTGGCGGCGCTCGACGCGATGAAACGGCGAATGTCCTCGTTGGAGCTCATGAGATCCTCCTGCCGCAGGTACATCATGTGTCCAGAGCGGTAGCCCTTGAAGCTGATCCGATCCTGGAAGCGGCCGGCCGGATCCATCGCCCACATGTTGTACTTGGCATCGAAATACGGCGTTCCGCCGTCATAGTACCCCGACTGCACCAGGACGTGGAGGTACGGGTTGGCGCCCATCGCTTGCTGGAGGTCGAGCCCGGTCCGGTCACCCGACCGATTCCACGGACTGACCGGCCCGAACAGCCAGTATTGGAGGTCGGTCTTCCAGCCCAACCCCTCACGGAGATAGTGGTTGATCGCCGGGGCGAAGGCGTGATTCCACGAGGTCAACGCCGGGTCGAAGTCCGGTGACTCGCCGGCGTCCTCCCGATCGAGGCCCCGGTAGCGGGAGTCGAGCCGGCCAACCGTCAGCCCACGCTCGCGGAGCAGCTCCTTCCAGAAGAACGAGGTTGGCACCGACAACGAGTGTTGCCGGACCACCGCCTCGCGGAGCCCACTGTACCTAGCAACCTGGGTGACCAAGTCGTCGCGAACCGGCGCCTCGAGCGAACCGCCTCTCGTGAGCGCGGGGACCAAGCGATCGACGGTGAACCGCTCGACCTCGGGAAGCAACTGGTCCAGATCGCGCGACTGGAGCTCCGGCGCCAGAGCCTTGTGGTACCAGGCCGTCGCCGTGAAATAGGGCAGCGTCAGGGCCGCCCCGACCGGGCCATCGCGGCCAAGGCCAAGTCCGGTCGGCGAGACCAGGATGACCCCGTTGAGGTACATCCAATGGGCGGCTTGCAGCCGTTGGGCCAGGCCGGCAACCCGGGTCGTTCCGTAGCTCTCGCCGATCAGGTACTTGGGGCTCGCCCAGCGACCGGCTCGGCCCACGAAAGCGTCGATCCAGCGGGCCAGATACCCGATGTCCTCATTGACCCCGAAGAACTGCTCCCGCTTCTGCTCGCCGATGATCCGAGAGAACCCGGTATTGACCGGGTCGACGTAAACGATGTCCGAGACGTCGAGAATCGAGTGAGGGTTGTCTTGAACCCCGTACGGCTGGACCGGAAACCCCTCGGCGTCGATCCGGAGCAGCTTCGGTCCGGTGTAGGCCACGTGCATCCACACCGAAGCCGACCCCGGCCCGCCGTTGAAGGAGATCATCAGCGGCCGGGTGCTCTTGTCAACGACGTCCGTCCGCTCATAGAACGTGTGGAACATCGTGGCGATCGGGAGGCCCTTGTCATCCCAAACCGGCTGATTCCCAACCGTGACGCGGTAGGGGATTCGCTGCCCCTTGATGGTGACGACCCCCTCGCGGCGGGTCACCGAATCGGTCGGGAACTTGACGGTGCCAGCAGGCGCTGGACTCGGGCTGGGGGGCCGGTCCTGGGCGCCGACCCGAGCGGTGCCCAGGACGAGTGCCACCGACCACCAGGCAAAGGCGCGAACCATCGTCGGCATCCACCGAATGAGTTGGGCGGAGTCTACGTCAAGGAACCCGAGGGGGCAAACCGCGACCGGATTGCCTGGCTCGCAACCGCGGGCTAACCTTGGCCCCGTGCGGCTCACCGCCTTCCTTGCCGCGGCGATCATCGGCTGCGGCCCGACCCCGAACCCGCCGGCTTCCGGCGTTTCGGAGCCAGCCGTCTCCACCGGCACTCACCTCACCGCTGACGGCGTCCGACTCTGGTACCGGATCGTTGGAACGGGCTCGGCGACGGTCATCGTGCCGGCGGCGAATTACTTCACCACCCTGATCGATTCGCTGGCCTCCGCCGACCGGCGAATCGTTCTCTACGACTCCCGAGGCCGGGGTCGCTCCGACAGCGTGACCGCGGACCATACCGGCGTCGAGTTCGACGTCGCCGACCTCGACGAGATCCGCGAGGCGGTCGGAGCCCCGTCCGTCACGATCCTGGCCTGGTCGGGCATCGCCGTCGCGGCCACCCGATACGCGCTTCGCCACCCGGACCGGGTCGACCGCCTGGTTTTGATCGCGCCGGTTGGGCCGCGTTGGCATCCTTACTGGGACTCGATGCGGGTCAATGCCAGGGCCCGGGTCGACACCGGGGCGGCCGCCGCGCTGGAACGCCGGGTCGCGGCGGGAGCGTTCGCTCGAGATCAGGCCGGCCTCTGTCGCGCTCGGGCCGCTCTCAGCGATGCGACCGGCTTCGCCGATTCGGCGGTGGCCCGGCGCCGGCCCGATGTCTGCGACTCGCCGAACGAATGGCCGGATCGCTACGGGATTTACGTCGGTCGTTTGCTCCGGACTTTGGAGGGGTACGATCTGCGGCCCGACCTGCGCCGACTCGGCCAGCCCCTCCTGGTGATTCACGGCGTTCGCGACAACATCCCGGTGGCGGCCAGCCGAGAATGGGTGGCGAGCGCCCCAACGGCCCGGCTGCTGCTCCTCGAAGGCGTCGGGCACTGGCCCCATCTCGAGCAGCCGGCCACCGTGCTCGCGGCCCTCCGCGCCTTTGCCAGCGGCGCCTGGCCCGAGGGCACGGAGCCGCGTTAGGCGGACGAACCCGACCGGCCCCTGCCGCCCGGCGCCCGACGGCCACCCTTCCGGCCGACCAACGCCCAGAAACGCGGTTCGCTGAGAATCACGATCCGGTGCCCCTTCGCGGCCAGTCGGCGCAGTTCGAGGAGTTTCCGGCCGCCGACCCGGCCGGCGACCTGCAGCGGGTTGGGCCGGCCCCGGACCAGCACGTCCGTCTTCGAATTGGGACTCGACTGCACGATCGCCCCGGCTCGGCGGGCCGCGGCGATCGCCTCTCGGCGCGGCCTGGTCAGGAAACCGGTGAACGAAAGACGGCGACCGGCCAGGCGTTCGACCCGCCCGGCGACCAACCGCTTGGGCGGCTGCCGAAGGGCGGCGATCAGCTCGGCCGCCGTTTCATAGCGCTTGGCCCGATCCCCAAGGCACCGATGGATCACCTCTTTCAACTCGTCGCTGCACGCCAGGCCGCGAACATCCCGGCTCCGCATCGGAGTCGTCACGTCGCCTCGGAGGAGCATCGCGATCAGTTGGCCGACCTGGTAGACGTCGTCCCGCTGTTGCCATTTACGGACCTTGCCCCAGGCGATTTCGGTCGGCGCGCCCAAGGGATTGAAGGCATCGGCGGTCACCCCGTGCCTGCTGAATTGGTGGGTCGCGATCCCGAAATCACCCAGCTTGAGCCGCTCGCCAGCGCAGACGAACACGTTGAACGGAGTCAGGTCCCGATGGAGCGCCTGGCCTCGGTGGAGCGCGTCGAGCGTATCGAGGACCGCGGCGATCTCGCCGCGGACGAACCGCTCCGACTGACCGCCCTTCGCTTCGAGCCAGGCGCCGAGATCGCCGTGCTCCGCATACTCCATGACCAAGCAGTAGCGGATCTCGGCCGCCGCGGCGTCGACGAACCGGTCGTAGACCGTCAACGCCCGCGGCCTTCGCGCCAACATCTGCGCGAAATAGGCCTCCCGGAGCCACCCGGTCAACCAGTGGCTCACCTTCACGCAGACCTGTTCCGGAAGCGAGCCGCGGGGGGATGGGCTCGCGAGATAGATCGCGCCGAAGCCGCCCTTGCCGATCAGGCGATCGAGTCGGTAGTTCCGACCGGTTTCGGTGCTTCGCAGCTCGGATAGCCCGGAGGCGGTCATCGCCGTGGGGAGAACACCTCGACCGTCAACGAGAAGGTTCGACCCTCTCCGCCCTGGAGCGCGCCCACCCCGACGACGTGACGAGCGACGTCTTCGCCTTTTTCGTTCTTGATCGCGACCACGACCGAGTACTCCCAGGGATCCGCGCCGGCGGGATGTCGAATGGTGCCATCGACCTTGAGCGGAATGGCCGTCGGCGCCGTTCGTGCCCCTCCAGCCGCACCGGGGTCGAAGCGAAGATGGTGGCGACAGGCCGGGCAGACGCTGGCGCTCTCCAAGATCGTCGTCCGGCAATGCGGACAATTGCGGGTGGCACCGGCGGCGCCGGCCCGGGCGCTACTCATGACCCGGCTCGGACCTCGCCCCAGCCGAACTCGACCTGCCCCCGCATCTTCGAACCGGCAGCGACGGTCAACGAACCCGCCTTGAGATTGCCGTTGAGCACCCCGGTATCGAGCAGCTCGACCCGAGAGGCCTCGTCGACGTTACCCTCGAGCTCACCAGCGATGACCACCGCGGCCGCGCGGACCCCGCCGATCACTTTCGCCCCGGTTTCGATGGTGACGTTGCCCTTGACGTGCACGTCGCCTTGGAACTTTCCGGCGATCCGAATGTGCCCCGAGCCCTCGATCTTCCCCTCGATGGTAATGCCGCTCGCGATCACCGATTCCTTGGTTCCCTCGACCGGTTTCGCCGCGGCATAGCTCGGCGGCAGATCGACCCTCGGCTCGGGGTCCCTCTTGGGAAGGTCGGCGACGGGCGCGGCCAGCGACTTCGGCACCGGCTGATCTTTCCAGATGGCCATGGGCAAGAGTCCTGTGTTGGTGTGTTAGGTGGGGCCCTTCCACAAGTATAGAGGAAGCCCCCGCCGGTGGGAATCCGGACCGATTCCCGCCAGCGGGGGCTGCTCGGCGCGTTCCCCCAGGTTACGGCGGCGTGCCCCGGCGCCGATGCCGAACAGCCGCGACCGCCACCAACCCGGCCCCCAGCAGGAGGACCGAGGCAGGCTCCGGCACGGTGGTCGCCAGCCCTCCCGGGCCCTCGACTCGGCTCCCGCCCCCCAGTCGGCCCGGTTCGGCACGCCGGTCCTCCGCCAGGATCCGTGGCACCCCGTTGGCGCAGGTGGCAAATGCCACCCGACACTCTTCCGCAGCCACGGGGCCCACCCCCCCGACCGCGAGCAGCGCGGCCACCGCGCCAGCACTCCGATTCCCCACCCTTTCCCCCGTTCGCATTGACCAGCCAACGGTAGGAAGCGCCACCGACCCACGCCAGCGCGAAAGTCGGCCATTTCACCGCGAAAAACTCCGGTTCCACGCAGGCTCCTGCGCGCCAACGGCCCGCGATGGAGAGCAGACTGTCGGCGCTGCAGGCCCCTGCGCGAGCTACTTCCGAAAGGCAGTGACCCGATTCTCGAGTGGCAGTTCTTCCCGCCGTTCGGTTGGGGGCCCGCGCGCCGACCAGCTTCCAGGAAATTCCGGAGCCAGGCCGAGATCCTGATAGCTGGCGATGACGAAGGCGATCCCTTCAGTGGCCAGCGGTGAAGGGGCATCGCCGAGGTGGAAATGGAGGTGGGGCGCCGTCGAATTCCCCGAGTTCCCCAGGCGGCCGACTTCCTGACCGGGGCGCACCATCTCGCCAACCCGGACCCGAATCGATCCCGGGATGAGATGGGCGTAGAAGGCGAATCGACCGCCGCCGAGGTCGAGAATGACATGGTTCCCACCGACCGTCTCGAGCGTGATTGGGACCGCCATGGTTGGCGCGAAGGGGACGTTCTCGATGATGCTGTCCTTGACCGCCACCACTTTGCCGCGGGCGACCGCGAGCAGCGGCTCGCCGTATCCGAACCAGTTCTCGTTCCTGGTCGAATCGCCTTGCCATGCCGATCCGCCCGGACCCAGCCTGATCCAGTCGGTGGCGAAACGCTGCGGGATCCGGGGCAGTCCGTCGAGCGGGATCACCGTGCGCCGATGGCCCGAGCTGTTCCCCGGGCCGTTGACCGCGACCCAGGGACCGCCACGAAGCGGTGAAGCCAGCACCGGGACCGCCGCCTGCTCGACAGCCACAGCCGTCGCCAGCAGATCCGTCGTGCTGCCTTGCTCGAGCGAATCGGCGTGGGTGACCGACAACCGATGGGTCAGCCGGGCCGGTGCCGATCCAGCCGGCACGGACAGGTGGAGAAACAGGACCGCCTGCCGGCCGCCGCCCAGGATGCGCCCGTCGCCGGTCTCGCCCACCCGAGCCATCGCGACCCGAAGCGAGTCGCCGGCCCGGGTGGCCAGGACCAGACCGTCCCCGATCACCTCGACCTGCCGGATCGCCGCCCCTCGCCGAGCCACGTTGGTGATCCGGAGCTCGTAGATCAGATGGTCGCGACCCTCGGCCCGAACCGGTTGAGGTGGCTTCGGAAGCCGCACTTCGAGGGGCACCATTCCGGGCAGTTGCGCCTCCCCCGGACCCGGTACCATTGACGACAGCAGCAGCACTGCCCCCGTCCCCACGGCGATCCGTCCCATCCCCCGCTCCTTGATTATCTTTCGCCATCGCCTCTTGCGATGGAGTACCTATGCTTCGCTCGTGGATTCTGCTGGGCTTTGCGGTCTCGGGTATCGCGGGGACGACCCTTGGCCAGGAGAGGACGGTCTACCGGATCCCCGTGACCGGAACGATCGAAAACGGCCTCGCGCCCTACGTCGCCCGGTTGCTGCGCGAGGCAGCCGAGGCCGGGGCCGATGCGGCGCTCCTCGACATTGACACTCCCGGAGGCCGAGTCGACGCCGCCGAGCGGATTGTCAACGCGGTCCGAGGCAGTACGGTTCCGGTATACGCTTTCGTCAACCCACGGGCTTACAGCGCCGGCGCCATGATCGCGCTGGCGGCCAAGGAAATCTACCTCGATCCGGCGGGAGTGCTCGGGGCCGCCACGCCGGTCGATGGTCAGGGCGGCAAAATGTCGGAGAAGTATGTCAGCGCCATGCGGGCAGCGTTTCGGGCCTTGGCCGAGGCCAGCGGCCGAGACCCCGCTGTGGCGGAGGCCATGGTCGACGAGTCGATTGAGGTGCCGGGGGTCAAGGCCCCGGGCAAATTGCTCACCTTGACCGCCGCCGAAGCCATCAAACTCGGCTATGGCAAGCCGGCCACCGGGACCGACGCCCTGCTCGCCGCGGTCGGGTTGGAGGGTGCCCGGGTGGTTACCCCCAAGGTCAACTGGGCTGAAATGGTGGTCCGCTTTCTGACCAATCCGGTCGTCTCGCCCCTGTTGCTCTCCCTCGGAATGCTCGGCCTCGTCTTCGAGATCAAAGCGGGTCACTTCGGGATCGGCGGCTTGGTGAGCCTCACGTCGTTGGGACTCTTCTTCGGGTCGGGGATCATTCTCGGGCTCGCCGGTTGGGAGGAGATTATCCTCCTCGGGTTGGGCTTCCTCGCCATCGGAATCGAGGTGTTCCTCTTGCCGGGGTTCGGCGTCGCGGGCGTGCTCGGGTTGGGTCTCGTGGCCACCTCCCTCGTCATGGGCCTGCTCGGGAGCTTCCCGACGGCCGGCGACTTCGGCATGGCCGGGTTGATCCTCCTGGCGGCCGTGGTGATCACCGTGTCGGTGGTCTACGGGTGGCTGCGCCACCTGCCGACCAGCACTCGGTTCCGGCGCATCCTCTTGCAGGACGGCCTCGCGGCAAACGAGGGATACGTCTCGGCCCTCCCCCGCGGCGACCTGGTCGGCAAGACCGGGACGGCCGTTACCGACCTTCGCCCGGCCGGCACGGCCCTGGTCGGGGACGAGCGACTGGACGTAGTCAGCGAGGGAGCGTACATCAAGCAGGGCGCCACCATTACCGTGCTGCATTCCGATGGCTACCGCCATGTCGTGCGGGCCACCGACTAACCGAAAGGAACAGCCGCAGTGAATCCAGATACCCTCGGCCTCGGCCTGATCATCGCGCTGCTGTTTGCGGCCATGATCGTCATCTCGATCTTCTTTCGGTTCGTCCCGATCGGCCTCTGGTTTCAGGCCCTGGTTTCCGGCGTCCGGGTTTCCTTCCTGGAGTTGTTCTTCATGCGGTTTCGGAAGGTCGATCCGCGCTCCATCGTCAACCCGCTGATCAACTCGCACAAAGCCGGCCTTCAACTCACGGCCCGCGAATTGGAATCCCACTTCCTCTCGGGCGGCAACGTAGCTCGGGTGATCAACGCGCTCATTTCCTCGGACAAGGCCGGCATCACCCTCGACTTCAAGCAAGCGACCGCGATCGACTTGGCAGGGCGGGACGTGTTCGAGGCCGTCCAGGTCAGCGTCAACCCCAAGGTGATCACCACCCCGAAGGTCGCCGCCATGGCGAAGGACGGGATCCAACTCCTCGCCATCGCTCGCGTCACCGTCAGGGCCAACATCAACCGCCTGGTCGGCGGCGCCGGCGAAGAGACCATCCTCGCCCGGGTGGGCGAAGGGATCGTCAGCACGATCGGTTCGGCGGCCAGCCACAAGGCGGTGCTCGAGAACCCGGACATGATCTCCAAGACGGTCCTGGCCAAGGGCCTGGATGCCGGGACGGCATTCGAGATTCTTTCGATCGACATTGCCGACGTCGACGTTGGCAAGAACATCGGCGCCGAGCTCCAAACCGACCAGGCGGAGGCCGATAAGCGGATCGCCCAAGCCAAAGCCGAGGAGCGTCGAGCCCTCGCGGTCGCGATGGAGCAGGAATTCAAGGCCGAGGTTCAACGAGAGCGCGCCAAGCTCGTCGCGGCGGAAGCCCAGATACCGCTGGCGATGGCCGACGCGTTCCGGAAGGGCACCTTCGGCGTCATGGACTATCAGCGCTACCGCAACCTCGAAGCCGACACCCAGATGCGAGCGGCGATCGCCGGCGGACCTGACACCGGACCGAGTGGTCCGATCGGCGGCTAATGGAATCGCTCGTCTTTCTGCTGATCATGTTTCTGATCGGGGGCGTCCTTCAGAGCCTCGGTCAGAAATCGCGGGAGCGCCAGCGTAGGGGCCGACTGCCAACGCCGGACCCCAGCGATGACGATGAGCGGGGCGAGTCGCCCAAGAGTATCCTCGAGGCGATTCGAGAGGCCATGGAGGCGGCCGAGCGAGAACGCCAGTCGGGCGTCCCGCGGCCCATGCCCGTCCCTCGGCGCGCCCCAACCTCGCCGACCCGCCCGCTCCCATCCGAGCCGGCCGAGACGGACCTCTTCGAGGAAGAGGCCGAGAGCCTCGAAGAGGAACCGGAGATTCGGAGCCTCGAGATCGAAGCGCCCAGAACCGAGCGGGTGCCCATCAGCCGTGACGACGAGATCGAAGCGGTGGTCCAGCGGCGCAGGCAATGGGCCGAACAGCAGGCTCGGCCCATGACACCCGCCGATCACCAGGCTTTCGACCAGAAAATCCGCAAGCCGGCGTTGCCTGAACGGGTCGACCCGCGGGACATCCGATCAACCGACATTCGCCAGATGATTCTCTGGCACGAGATCCTCGGGAAACCAAAGTCGCTTCGCGACTAGCCCCAGCCCCAAGAACGAGACGCCGGTCCCAAGAACGCGACAACCCGGCCGACTTCGACACGGTCGTTAGGCCATTCGCCGTCATGGCATACGGCGGGCCACCGAAACACCCCAAGTTCGTCCGGATCGCTGCAACCAAGCCCGTCGTCTGTACGTCTAAGCAAGGAGACGTGACCTGCCGATCCGAGGCTAAGGGTGATCGCGTTCGACGGAACCACAACCACCACGGTTCAATGGGCAGCTGGCGGCCTGACCGCGAGCCTGCTGCGGGCGTTGGGCACCGGCCATCTGGACGCCGTCTGCAGCTTCGTCGATCGGGTTCGTGATGCCGTCGACAGCGACACCGGGGTATTCGACGGGCAGCGGATCCGAGAACATTTTCATCACGAAGCACATGCTTGGCTCCTGGCGGAGTACCGGCTCCGGTTGATGAGCCGGCTCGACGACCCCTTTCAACACGACCGGGTCCTCGCCACCCTTTGGGCCACCAACGGGGCCCTCCGGCCGGCCCTGTCGGACGCCCTGCTCCTCCGCACCGCGATCGGCGCCTCCGAGGCCGCGATCGGCCAGCTGACCGCCGCTCGGCCGACTGAGGTGGCAGGCCAGCTTCGCCAGGCCATTCGACGAGTTCGAGCCTTCGGCCTCGAAATCAAGGCGCCACCGCCCCTTGGGCTCGACGGCCGGTTCCGGGTGGCCCTCGGACGAATCGACCGTTTGCTCGCCAGGGCCGGGGCGTCGCAACCCGCGTCGCCGGCTACCAGCTGCCTTTGCGACCTCTCGGCTCTGATGCGGGCCCGGATGCCGAGGCTGCCGCGGCGCCGGGCCGGCTAGCCGAGGGCCAGGCGGCCACACTTGCGTCGGCTGGTCCCAGGCGGCAACATCTCTCGTGCCCCTCGCCCTCCAAGCCGCAGTTGCCGCCGCGTCCATCGCGGCCGCCCATGTCGACGTCACCGAGCGGGCCGACGGCTTCGACATCGTGGCCACATACCGATATGCCACTGCGCCTGACACGGCCCGGTTCACGATCATCGATCTCCCCGGCAGCGAGCTGTCGTTCTCCGGACCGATCGACGCCGTCCGGCTCGGGGCCCACTGGCTGATCACGGGGGGCGGCGAGCCAGATGGTGCCGTTAGGTTCTCCTACCGAACCGCCCACCTGTCGCGGCTGCCGCTCCCGGTGCCGACCGTCCCGGCGGCGAGCGGAACCCGCCAGGTCCTCATCGACCTTCGGCTGCGACCCGGCACGATCCCGTCTCCCGAGAGCTTCCCGCGGTTCGCTCCGAGCGCCGAAGGTCACCGCGCTCTGCTGGCCAATGTCCCAAGCCTGATTCAACTGCCCCAACAGAGCACGCCCTGGCTTCGCTACCTCGAAGCCGCGGTGCTACTGCTGATCGCGCTGGCCGCGCTCGCCTGGAACCGGCTCCGGCCCCTGAGCGCCCCGTGACCGCGACCCTCGGAGTCACTCTCGTCGCCTACTTCGCCCTGATTCTGGCCATCGCGATCCAGAGTCACCGGCGAACCCGGACCGAAGTGGACTTCGTCGCGGCAGGTCGTACCATCGGACCCTTCGTCGGCGGGGCCGTCCTGGCCGCGACTCAGATCAGCGCTGGGACGGTGGTTGGCACCCTGGGTCGCCATTACCTGGCCGGCGTTTCGTTCTGGTGGATCTGGCTCGGGGTCTGGGCCGGCTGGCTGGTGTCGGCGTTCTTCGTGGCCCCGAGGCTCCGTCGCTTCGGGGCACTCACGGTCGCCGACTACGTCGGGGCCCGCTTTCAGAGCGAGGGTGTCCGCCTGGCCACCGCGGTTTTGATCATCATCACCAACAGCGTCATTTTGGTCGCCCAGTTCCAGGCTTCGGGACAGATCGCCCAGGCCGTCTTCGGGATGCCGGCCCTCGCGGCGATGCTGGCAGTCGTCGCCAGCACCAGCGTCTACTCGATGCTCGGAGGCGTCCGAAGCAGCTCCTACATCGAGCTGGTCCAAGCCCTGATCATGGTCGTCGGCCTGGCCGTCGCGGTGCCGGTCCTCCTCTACCGAGTCGGCGGGGTCGACATCGCGCTTGGGGTGCTCGGCTCGCTCGATCAACGGCTGCTGGGATGGTACTACGGCCCCAAGGAGATCGCCGCGCTGGCCATCTCGTTCAGCTTCGCGATCGCCGTCTCGCCCTACGAGATGACCCGGTTCTATTCGATGCGCGATGAGCGCGCGGTCAAGCAGGCCATCGGGATCTCGATCGGGTTCCAGGCGTTGATCGGTCTCGCCGTCCTGGCGCTGGGCCTTCTCACCCGGGTTCTCTTCCCGGTGCTGCCGTCGGAAGACCAGGCCTCGTCCGTCATGGCCTTCGAGGTCCTGCCCCCCGTGGTCGCGGCGCTCCTCCTCGTCGCGATGCTCTCGGCGATCATGTCCACCGTCAACTCCGTGCTCCTCGTCACCGGGGCGTCGGTCTCGCACGATCTCTACGCCAAGCTTCGACCCCTAGCGGACGATCGAGCCAGGATCAGAGTCAACCGATTGGCGATCGCGGCGCTGGCCGTGGTGCCGGTGTTGATCGCCCTCCAGAACCGCGGCAACGTTCAGGGCATCGTCGTCCTCCAGACGAAGTTCGTGGCCAGTTTCTTCTTCGCGCCAGTGGTCATCGGGTTGAACTGGCGCGGCGGTACCGCCGCGGGAGCCGTCGCTGCCATGGTCGGCGGGTTTGCGGCCTGCCTCGGCTGGGAGTTGACCGGCCAGGCCGGCTTCGCTCGGCACGGCATCGACGCGGTGGAGGTAGGTGTCGCCGCCAGCATCATCCTCTTTGTCCTGGTATCCCGCTGGACTCGTCCGGTGGCCCCGGAGCACCTTCGCACGTTTTTCCCGGAGCAGACCCCATGAGCTTGACCAAACGCCCCAATCGCTATCGATCCTGGTCCTACCTCGAATCCGGTCGCGACTACCGCCCGTTCGACCTTTCCGCCGAGGTCGACCGAGTCCCGCCCTCTCGGGTGCCGCTCGCGGCGGCCGACGAATCCCGGGTACAGCGGCTGCTCGAAGAGAACGTCTACATCTCGCTCCACGAGCACACCATGGTGTTCCCGCGCCGGATGGCCGACGCCCAGGATTACACCCGCTCAGGCCGAGTGTCGACCGGTTTCGAAGGGCTCTCCCAGTGCCATTTCGACGCCATCTTCGACGGCCTCCTCGACGGGATCCTCAATTTTCACTCCAAGCACGGGTGGAAATGGTCGGAGGTAGTCGAAGACCTCGGGCTTCGGCTCTGCGACCTCGCCCATCAAGACGTGGTCTTTCACGCCCGCACCGTGGCCGACATCCATCGGGCCCACGCGGAAAACCGAGTGGCCTGGATCGCCCACCTCGAAGGAGCAGCGATGATCGAGAACGAGCTCGATCGGATCGACGTGCTCTATGGACTGGGAGTCAGGTGTCTTGGTGTTGCCTACAGCGAATCGAACGCCTTGGGTTCCGGCCTCAAGGAACCGGGCGACGGCGGCTTGACCACGTTCGGTAAGCAGGCCGTTCGCCGGATGAACCAGGTGGGGATGCTGATCGACTGTTCGCACGCGGGCAGCAGGACGACGCTCGACACGGTCGCCGCGAGTGCCAAGCCGATTGCCCTGACTCATATCGGGGCGAGGGCCCTGTGGGAATCGAACCGCCTGGCCCCCGATGAGGTGCTCGAGGCGGTGGCGGCCAAGGGCGGCGTCATCGGCGTCGAGGCAGCCCCGCACACGACCATCTCCGCCAAGCATCCCCGACACACGTTCGACGCGGTTATGGAGCACTTCCAGTACATAGAGCGTCTGGTCGGGATCGACCACGTCACCTTCGGGCCGGACACGCTCTACGGCGACCACGTCGGGCTGCACGATGCCTACACCGCCAACCTCTCGATTGGCGAAGCCCGCCGGAACACCCCGCCCTTCCCCAAGGTCGACTACGTCGAAGGAATGGAGAACCCGTCGGAGGCGTCGGTCAACATCGTTCGGGGCTTGGTCCGCGCCGGCTATTCCGATCCTGACATCGCCAAAGTCATGGGCGGAAACGTGCTGCGGGTGCTGAACGAGGTCTGGGCCTGAGCCGGCCGGCGGCGGAAACCGGCTACAGTCCAAGCCCCAGCTGCGCCACCGGCATGAAGCTCTGCCGGTGGTGCCGAGTCGGCCCGTGGTCGTCGATGGCGCGGCGGTGGGCTTCGGTGCCGTAGCCCCGGTTGCTCGCCCAATCGTAGACCGGGTGACGCCCTGCCAACCGTCCCATCAGGAGGTCGCGAACCGTCTTTGCGATGATGCCGGCCGCCGAAATGGTGAGCGAGATCGCGTCGCCGTCGACCAGCGCTTCATGCGGCAACCCCAGCTCGGGCATTGCCAGCCCGTCGATGAGAATGGTCGCCTGGCTCGGGTCGAACCGCCCCCCGACGGCACGATCGACCGCGCGCCTCATCGCGAGCGCGGTGGCCCTCCGGATGTTGAAACGGTCGATCTCCCGCACCGAAGCGCAGCCCACGCCGATCGCCGACGCTTTGGCGCGGATCCACCGCGCGGCCGAGTCCCGCTGCCCTTCCGACAACGTCTTGCTGTCGCGCACCAGTGACGATCGACGGCACCCGATCGGGAACGCCACGGCCGCCGCGACCACTGGACCGGCCAACGGGCCCCGGCCCGCTTCGTCGACGCCGATCAGGAGCCGGCCCGCCTCCCAACTCCGTTTTTCGTAGCGAACACCGGTCCGTCGCACCTGGTCGCCTCCGAGTTGCGCTCAACCTGACAGGGCCTCGGGCCACCCGCAACCCTTCAGCACCGGACCTCGCGTCCCACAATGAAACCCTCGAGCGCGTTCATGCGTCCAAATAGACGGGTTTCCTCATCCGGGGCAGCAGCGATGACTTGGACGGACGTTCGAAGTCGCCTGGGACACGCCGCCGCCACCGTTCGGGCTCGGATCACCCGCCGAGCCGTCGTCAGGACCGGTGCGGCAGCAGCTGTCGTTTCCACCTCGATCATCCTGGCGGAAGCCGCCATTCGCGGCCACCTCAGGCCCATCGAAACCCGAATGCCGACGGCGATTTACACCCGGCCCACCAGCTGGGGCGGCGAGGGCGCCCGGGCGCCGGTCGCGCTCGCGAATCTCGACGGCTCTGCCCCGGAGTACCGAATCCCGGTGGGCCGGGACCGGGTTCCCGAGGTGCTTGTCCAAGCGGTCTTCGCGGTCGAGGACCAGCGATTCGAATCCCACCACGGCCTTGACGTTCGCCGCATCGGGGGGGCACTCCTCGCCAACCTCAAGGCGGGCCGGATTCACCAGGGCGGCAGCACCATCACCCAGCAACTGGTCAAGAACGTCCTCCTGAGTCACCGGCGCACGCCGCTGCGGAAAGCGCGGGAGGCGGCCCTGGCTCTCGCCATCGAAGCCCGACACGACAAGGCCGAGATTCTCGAGGCGTACCTCAACGAGATCTACCTCGGCTACGACGGCAGGCGCCCGATTCACGGGGTCGGCGCCGCGGCCCGATACTACTTCGGGAAGGAGGTATCGCGACTCGGACTCGCGGAGGCCGCCTTGCTGGCCGGGATGATCCAGGCCCCCAACCGAACGACCCCGATCCGCCACGAGCGGCAGGCCCGGCGCCGCCGCAACCTGGTCTTGACCCTGATGCGGGACCAAGGTCGCATCGACGAGCGGGCCTTTCGGCAAGCGACCCGAGCCCGGGTTCCGACCCGGCCCCATCCCGCCGCGACCCTCGATGCCCGCTACGCTCGCGACTATCTCGCCAGGAGACTGCCGACCAAACTCCCCAAAAGGGGGATGGCTCTCTATACCACGATTGATGCCGGCCTGCAGCGCGCGGCCGACCGGGCGGTCACCGAGGGTCTCCGCCGCCTGGGCACCGACGCCCAAGCGGCCCTGGTCGCCATCGATCCGAGGACCGGCGACCTCCTGGCTATGGTCGGCGGCCGCGACTACGCGGGCTCCCAGTTCAATCGCGCCACCGACGCCAAGCGACAGCCGGGGAGCGCCTTCAAACCGATCGTCGCGCTCGCCGCGCTGGAACGCGCCGCGGGCGATCGTCCGGCCTTTACGCTCGCGTCTCGAATCGAGGACGAGCCGCTCACCGTTCGCGCCGGCTCGACCCAATGGCAACCGACCAACTACGACCACACCTTCCGCGGGGTCGTCACCCTGAGGGAGGCCCTCGAGCAGAGCTTGAACGTTCCCTTTGTCCGGGTGGGCTTGGAGGTCGGGGCCCCGCGGATCGTCGCGACCGCCCGGCGGCTTGGCATCCGGAGCCAGTTGGCGGCCGTTCCCAGCCTGGCCCTCGGCAGTTCCGAGGTGACGCTCTCGGAGTTGGTCCGGGCCTATGGCGTCTTCGCGGCGGGCGGCCGGCTTGCGCCGGAGCGACTGGTGGTCGGCCAGGGATCGATCGGCCAGCGGCTCCGCATCCCCGAGCCCCCGCCGGGCCCACAGGTCGTCGACCCCGCGGCTGCCTTCCTGGTGACATCGGCGCTCGAATGGGTCATTCAGCGGGGCACCGGGCGGGCCCTGGCACTGGAGACGCGGTTCGGCGCCATGGCGGGAAAGACCGGCACCTCGAACGAGTGGCGAGACGCTTGGTTCGTGGCCTACGCTCCGTCTATCGTGGTGGGAGTCTGGGTCGGGCACGACGATGGCCGGAGCCTCCGGCGCAGTGGCGCCGATGCCGCCCTCCCGATCGTCGCCCGATTCCTGGAACGCACCGACCCCGACGATCGCTCGGAGTCGTTCGAACGTCCCGATGGGATCGAGACCGCGAGCCCCGATTGCTACTCCGAGGAGTTCTTTCTCGCTGGCACGGCCCCGGAAACCTCATGTGACGCCGATGGGTGGCTCAGGTGGCGTTGGGGCGACGACGATGACGATGACGACGACGAAGACGGTGAAGATACCCGCACCGGCCCTCGCGACCGTCGCTGGCATCAGGACCGCGCCGCCGACCGCTCGGCGCAATGGCAACGCCGCCTGGAGCGGCGCGCCGCTCGCGCCATGGAACGGGTCCTCGAACGGCTCCTGGAGCGGGCCGAGCAGCGCTAGCGCCGGGCCGCCGCCGCCCGCAGCGAGTCGAGCACCGCGCCAGTCGCCCGGCCATCCGCCGGCAGTCCCACCGACCGTTGGAACCGCCTGAGGGCATCGCGGGTGCGGGCCCCGAGAATCCCGTCCGCCGCACCCGCCCCATGGCCCAGTTCGACGAGGAGGCTCTGCAGTTCTCGCCGCTCGACCCGGGAGAGACCCCGGACGCCGCCGGGCCACGATGTCACCAGGGGATCGCTACCGCGGAGCCGGTCGGCCAAGTGACCGATCGCCAGCGCGTAGGACTCCGCCGCGTTGTACGAGTAGATCGCCTGGAAGTTGGAGAGTGCCAAGAAGGCTGGACCGGTCGGCCCCGCCGGGCGGAGGAGTGCGGCCTGGCCCTCGCCGGCGCTGGGTCCGCCGAGCACGGGCCGAACGCCGGCGGCGCTCCAGGTCGCCAGTGGCCGCCTGTTCGTTCGCCCCGAGGGCCCCCGGTACCGGGCGGGGACGGTGACCTCGTAACCCCAAGTCTCCCCTGATTTCCAGCCAGCTCGAACCAGGTAGTTCGCCGTCGACCCGAGGGCGTCGGGCACCGACCCGACGATGTCACGGCGACCGTCGCCATCGAAGTCGACGGCGGTGGAGAGGAAGGTCGTCGGCATGAACTGGGTTTGGCCAAAGGCGCCCGCCCACGAACCGAGCAGCTGCGATGGCGCGAGATCGCCCGCGACCAGGATCCGCAGGGTGGCCACCAGCTGATCCCGGGCGAAGGCCCGCCGTCCACCGAAGCAGGTCTGGGTACCGAGCGAGTTGAGGAGGGGGCGCTGCCCGAGGAGCCGACCGTAATCGGACTCGATGCCCCAGACCGCGACCACGGTGTGCCGATCGACGCCGGTTTCCCGCTCGACCCGGTCGAGTACCGCGGCCCAGGTCGCCAGGGCCTGGCGGCCATCGGCGATTCGCTCCTCGTCGACTAGGAAGCCGAGGTATTCCCAGATCGGGGTGACGAACTCCGGTTGCCTGAGGCGGGCGGTGAGCACGGTCGTGTCCGGCCTGAATGCCGCCAGCGCGGAGTCGACGATCGGCCCGGACAGGCCCCGGGCACGCGCCAGGGCGGTGAGGGAGTCGCGGCAGGCCTCGGCTCGATCCTGACTGAGCAGGGAGCCTTGGAAGCTGGCAAGCGCGGCGCCCGACAGGGCGATGGACCGCGACCAGCGGCGAACGGCGCCGGACGCGCGGACCCATCGCGACCGGCGGCTCGGAATGGCTGTTGCCGCCGAACGTTCAGTCGGCGGTCTGCTCCCGCTTCTCACGAATCCGAGCGCCCTTCCCCGACAGCCGGCGGAGATAGTAGAGCTTGGCGCGGCGGACTCGCCCCCGCCGCACCACGTCGATCGAGGCGATCGACGGGCTGTGGAGGGGAAAGATGCGCTCGACACCCACCGAGGCGGAAATCTTCCGGACCGTGAAGGTCTCGTCGATCCCACCACCCTTTCGCCCGACGCAGACGCCTTCGAACGCTTGCAGTCGTTCCTTGTCGCCCTCGCGGACCCTCACCATGACCTTGACCGTGTCGCCCGGAGCGAACCGCGGGATGTCCGACTTGAGGCCTGCCTGATTGACCGTCGCTAGCTGATCCATGTCGTTCCTCCTGGGGCCGTCGTGGCCCGCTCGTTACTCCTCGATGCCCGCCTGATGCCGCGCCCAGAGATCGGGTCGCCGCTCGGCCGTCAACCGCTCGGCCTCCATCTGCCGCCACGCCGCGATCGCCGCGTGATTGCCGGACAACAGTATCTCCGGCACCGCCCTGCCCCGGAAGACCGGGGGGCGGGTGTAGCTTGGCGGACTCAGCAGTCCCTCATAGTGCGAGTCCGAACTCGCCGAGGCGTGGTCGCCTAACGCTCCCGGCAGGAGCCGTACCACCGCGTCGATCAGGCACAGTGCCGCCGGCTCGCCGCCCGAGAGCACGAAATCGCCGACCGAAACCTCATCCGCGCCGAGGACATCGACGACTCGCTGGTCGATGTCCTTGTAGTGGCCGCACAGCACGGTCAGCGCGGGCTCGAGCGAGTACCGAACCGCCAGCCGGTGATCGAAGGGCCGTCCCCGAGCCGACATCGCCACCACCCGGCCGGGCGAACCGAGCGACTCGACGGCCGCCACCAACGGCTCCGGCTTCATCACCATGCCCGACCCACCGCCATACGGGGTGTCGTCGACGGTGCGATGCCGATCGGCGGCGAACTCCCGTGGATCGACCAGCCGATACCGAGCCAGTCCAGCTGCCTCGGCCCGGGCCGGAATGCTCGCCGACAGGTAGGCCCGGATCACTTCCGGGAACAGGGTGATGACGTTGACGGCCAGCATCCCCGCCTACCGGGCAACCGTTCGGCACCGCACCGTCGGTCCCTTCACTCGATCAACCCCTCCGGCAGCGCCACCACCAGGCGGCGGCCGGTCCGATCGACCTCGACGACGAATTCCTTCCGAAACGGGAGAAGAAATTCGCGTCGTTTCCCCTGCACTTCCAGCATCACCCCGCTCGGCACCTCGTCCACCTGACTGACCACCCCGAGCGCCGTGCCGTCGGGGCCGATCACCGCGAATCCGGCCAGCTCGTGGAGGTAGACCTCCCCGGGCCCGGGCGGCGCCAAGGTGTCGGCGTCGGCGAGCACCAGTCGATCGTGCCACCCCTCGATCGCGTTGCGATCCGGGTATCCCCGGAAGGCCATCAGCCATTCGCGGTGATAGACCCGGCTCCGAGCGATCTCGAGGGGGCCAGCCACCACGTCACCTCCCACGTTCGCCACCCACACGGTCCGGCCCGGAGCGAACACCGCCGCCGGATCGTCCGTCAGCGGAAACACGGCGCAGTCTCCCTTGAGACCGTGCGGCTTCCGCAGCCGCCCCACCACCAGGCGGCGCGTCAGGTTAGACGCCGGCCTTCTTGAGCAGGGCCCCGACGGTATCCGAGGGCGTCGCGCCCTTGCGAACCCAGTCCTTGGCCGCCTCGACGTCGAGCTGGACCTGCTTCGAGGCCTCGGCCCGAGGGTCGTAGGTGCCCAACACCGCGATGAATCGACCGTCTCTCGCCTTGTCCTGGTCCGCGACCACGATGCGGTAGAGCGGAACTTTCTTGCGCCCGATTCGGCGCAACCGAATCCGAGTAGCCATGGTTTCTCCTTGACCCTACATCATTCCGGGAAAGCTACGACCGAAGGGCAAGCGCATTCCCGGTTTCCCCGCGCCCTTCATCAGCTTTTGCATCTGCTTGAACTGGTTCAGGAGCTGATTGACCTCCTGGACCGTTCGGCCAGAGCCCTTGGCCACTCGCATCCGCCGCGATCCGTTCATCACGTCGGGGTCGGCCCGCTCGGCAGGCGTCATCGACAGCACGATCGCCTCGATGTACTTGAGACGATTGTCGTCGACATTCGCCGCCTTGAGCATTTGGGGATTGACCCCTGGCAACATGCCCAGCACGTTCTTGAGCGGCCCCATTTTCTGCATCTGCCTCATGGCCGCGAGAAAGTCCTGCAGGTCGAGGCCCTTCTTCGAGAGTGCCTTCTTGGCGAGCTTCTCGGCTTCCTTCTCGTCGATGGTGCTCTGGGCCTTTTCCACCAGGCTGAGAACGTCGCCCTGCTGGAGAATCCGGCCGGCCATCCGGTCGGGCCGAAATGGCTCGAGGGCGTCGACCCCCTCGCCGACGCCGACATATTTGATCGGCGCGCCCGTCACGCCAAACACCGAGAGCGCCGCGCCGCCGCGGGCATCGCCGTCCATTTTGGTCAGCACGACGCCGGTCACCGCGAGCGCGTCATGGAAGCCCTTGGCGATCCGCACCGCGTCCTGCCCGGTCATCCCGTCCGCCACCAGAAGAATCTCATGCGGCTTGACGGCCCGTTTCAGCTCCTGCAACTCGGCCATCATCTCGTCGTCGATCTGGAGACGGCCCGCCGTATCCACGATGACGGTGCGGGCTCTCGCCTTCTCGGCCGCCTGGACGCCTCGCTTCACGATGCCCGCGACATCGGTGGCGCCCAGCTCGAGGTGGCATCCGACGTCGACTTGTTTGGCGAGCGTCGCCAACTGCTCCATGGCAGCCGGCCGGTATACGTCGGCGGCAACCAAGAACGGTGCCTTCTGCTCCGCCTTCAGCCGTTTGGCCAGCTTGCCGGCCGTCGTCGTTTTGCCGGAGCCCTGCAGCCCGACGATCAAGACGACCGTGGGCGGTACCGATGCGAACGCGATCGGGGCCTGTTTCTCCCCCAGCATCGCGACCAGCTCGTCGAAGACGATCTTGACGAGTTGCTGCCCGGGCCTGACACCCTTCATCTGGGTCACGCCGACGGCCTTGGCCGAAACCCGCTCGAGGAACTGGCGGGTCAACTCGAAGCTGACGTCGGCTTCGAGGAGGATTCGCCGAATCTCCCGAAGGCCCTCTTTGACCGCGTCCTCGCTGAGGACGCCTTTCCCGGTCAGTCGCTTGAGGGCATCAGACAGTTTTGACGAGAGGTCGTCGAACATAAGCCTTTAAAGGTAGCGGACTTACCGATTCACCTCAAGGCGAACACCCAGCCCGGTCCCACTACTCCGGGCTTGCCTGACTTGATTGATCGATCAATTATTCGGGGTGCCCCGCGAACCCGCGAACCCAGCCACCCCCACCACCATCCTCGACGCCGCCGAGGAACTGTTTGCCAACCAAGGGTTTGGGGCAACCTCCATCAAGCAGATCGGGGAGCGATCCGGAACTAATCCAGCCCTGATCTACTACTACTTCGAAGACAAAGTCGGCCTGTACCGCGAGGTTCTGGCTCGGATTGGCCAGACCTTGGCGGCGGCAGCGGCCGCCAATCGGCGTCCCGGCCGCCCGATCGCGCAGCGTTCGGTCGAGAGCATCGTTGCCGCCCAGGCCGAGCTGCTCGTCAGGCACCCTCGGGCGGCCCGGCTCATCGTCCGTGAACTGATCGACCACGGGGCCGCCCATGCCCAGCCGGTGATTCATCGGCTCGCGTCCGAAGTGTTCCGACCCGCGGTCGTCGCGATCGAGGCGGCCCAGGCCCGAGGCGAGATTCGGGCCGACCTGGACGCGCCGGCGGCGGTGGTTTCGACGATCGCCCAATTGGTCTACTTCGTCCTGGCAGAGCCCGTCGTTCGAGCGCTCTTTGAACGGGGCGCCGATTTCCCCAGCCCGGACGACATCCGGGCGTTCGGTAGCCACGCCGCCCGCTTTGCGTTAGGCGGCCTTGGCCTGCGACCCACCTGAGGCCCCGATGATCCGCTTCCTTCGGCCCGTCGTCCCGCTTTGTCTCCTCGGTATCGCCCCGCTGACCGCCTGTGACCGGACCGGCCCCCGCCCGATGACCGGGCGAGGCACGGTGGAGTTCCCCGAGATCGATCTCGGCCCTCCGGCCCCGGCCCGGGTCGTCGCGGTACGAGTCGACGAGGGAGCCGACGTGGCTCCCGGCGACACCCTGGTACTGTTCGCCCAGGCGGAACTGCCGGCAACGATCGCGGCTGGCCGGGCCCGCGTCGCGATGGCGCAGTCCGCCCTCGCCGACCTCGAGCGGGGAGCCCGACCGGAGGAACTGGGACGGGCCCAGGCCGAGTTGGCCGCGGCGACCGCCGAAGCGGAGCGGACCGCGACCGACCTGGAGCGAGCCCGGTCACTGTATCAGCGCGACGTGATCGCCAAGCAAGTGCTCGACCAGGCCTCCACCGCCGCCGCGGTTGCCGCCGAGCGCCGCCGGGCAGCCGACGAAACGATGGCCCTGCTCAAGGCCGGAAGTCGGCAAGACCGAATCGCGATGGCCGCGGCGGAATTGGCCAGCGCCCGGGCCTCCTTGGCCATGGTCGAGGCCCGCTCGGCCGACCTGGTGGTGACGGCGCCGCTGGCTGGCCGGGTGCTCCTCCGTCTGGCCGAACCAGGCGAGTTCCTCGGCGCGGGAACTCCCGCGCTTACGTTAGGCGATCGCAGCCGCCCCTTCGTGCGGGTCTTCCTGCCCGCCGCCGACCTCGCCCGAATCCGGATCGGCGATCGAGTCGCCGTTCGCCCCGATGGTGGCGACAGCACGGCCACGGCATCGGGCCGGGTCGTCGCGGTCAACACCAAGGCCGAGTTCACCCCCAGGGTGGCCCTCACCGAGCAAGAGCGAGCCGACCTGATGTTCGGGGTCAAGGTCGAACTCGACCCGGGGACGACCGTCCATCCCGGGCTCTGGGTCACCGTGACCTTCGCCGCCGAGCCGACCCGGTGAGCGGCTTGGGCGTCGAGGCGCACGGGCTCCGGAAGGCCTTCGGATCGGCGGTCGCGGTCGCGGGGCTGGACCTGGCGGTCAAGTGGGGTGAGATCTTCGGTTTGCTCGGGCCGAACGGCTCCGGTAAGACCACCACCATCCGGATGCTGACGGGACTGCTCGAGCCCAGCGGGGGCCAAGCCCGGGTCGTCGACATCGATGTGGTGGCCTCGCCGGAACGGGTCCGGGCCCGAATCGGATACATGTCGCAACGGTTCGGCTTCTACGAAGACCTGACCATCGAAGAGAACATCCGATTCTACGGCGGGGTGTACGGGCTGACGCGACGCGAGCGCCGAGAGCGGATCCCGCAGCAGTTAACCCGATACCGGCTCGATCAGCGCCGGAAACAGCTCGCCGGCACGCTGTCGGGCGGCTGGAAGCAGCGCCTCGCGCTGGCCTGCGCCACCGTGCACCGGCCCGACTTGGTATTTCTCGACGAGCCCACCGCGGGCGTCGACCCGGCATCGCGCCAGCTGTTCTGGAATCTGATTCGCGAGGATGCCGCCGAAGGGATAACCGTGATCGTGACCACCCACTACATGGATGAAGCCGAGCGGTGCGACCGGCTCGCCTTCCTGTCGCGGGGCCACTTGATCGGCGTGGGCACCCCGGCCGAGATCACCGAGCGGTTCGGGTTGCCCACCATCGAGGCCGTCTTCATCGAGCTGCAGCGGCGTGACGACGCCGAATTGGGGTTGTTGGCATGACCCCCGTCGCTCGCTGGCCGATCTGGGCCATGCTCTGGAAAGAGTTCGTCCAGATGCGTCGCGATCGGTTCACCCTGGCGATGATGATCGGAATCCCGATGATCCAAATCGCCTTGTTCGGCTACGCGATCCAGACGGAAGTGCGCCACCTGCCGATGGTCGTCGTCGACGAGAGCCGAAGCCCCCAGAGCAGGGCCCTGATCCGGGCGCTCACCAGTACGGGATACTTCGATCTCGAGGCGCACCTGGAAGACCGAGAGGAGGTCCGCCGCTGGGTCGAACGGGGCGATGCCGCCGCGGCGGTCATCATTCCACCGGACTTCGCCAAGGATCTCAAGCGGCGTCGGGAGGCAACGGCCCAAGTGATCATCGACGCCGCCGATCCGCTGTCACCGTCGGCCGCGATCGCCGCGAGCGGCCAAATCGCGGCCCTCCAGACGCGACAGATGGTGGTCCAGGCGGCCGGCCCCCAAGGGCTGCCCTCAGTCGACGTTCGGGTTCGGCCATGGTACAACCCCGCCCTCAAGAGCTCGGTCTACATCGTGCCCGGGATCATCGGGGTGCTCCTTTCGATGACCATGGTGATCGTGGCCAGCATCGCGGTGGTGCGGGAGCGGGAACGAGGGACTCTGGAGCAGTTGATCGTCACCCCGATCAACAAGACCAGCTTGATGCTTGGGAAGATCGTCCCGTTCTTGGTGGTGGGCTACGTCCAGATGACGGTCATCTTGCTCGTCGGACGACTGCTGTTCGGCGTTCCGATCAGCGGCAGCCTGGTCGACCTGTACCTTGGCGCCCTGCCCTTCATCGTGGCGAGTCTGGGGGTCGGACTCCTGGTTTCCACCGCGGTCACCACCCAGGCTCAGGCCATGCAGCTGGGCTTCTTCTACCTCCTGCCGAACATCCTCTTGTCCGGCTTCATGTTCCCTCGAGCGGCGATGCCGGAACCAGCCCAGTGGATCGGGGCAGCCCTTCCGCTCACCTACTTCTTGCTCGTCCTGAGAGGGATCCTGCTCAAGGGGGTCGATCTCGGGACCTTGGCGCCGGAGGTGGCCACGCTGACAGGGTTCAGCGTCGTCCTGATCGCGCTGGCGGTGCGCCGGTTCAACAAGCGGATCGACGGCTGACGCTCGCGCTTGTCTTTTCTCGGGGGCGTCGACTTGTTTCTCGCCATGGATCGAGAGTTGATCGGCGCCGCGGCGGCCACGATTCTGGGCGGCGCCTTCTCGGGCGGTATCACCAACGCGATCGCGATCTGGATGCTCTTCCGGCCCCACGAGCCGACCGGGATCTGGCGTTTCCGAATCCAGGGCGCCATCCCGAAGAACAAAGCCCGCCTCGCAAAGAGCATCGGCAAGACCGTCGGCGAGAAGCTCCTGACGCCGGCCGACCTCGCGGAGCGATTGGCCGCGCCGCCGGTGCGGGCTGCCTTCGACGAGGCGGTCGGCCGGGCCATCCGCCAGCTCCTCGAACGGGAGCACGGCTCGCTCCGCAGCCAGCTCGGCCCGGCGGCACTGGCGGCTGTCGAGCAGGGGATCGCCCAAATCGCGGCCCGGCTCGCGGATCGACTGGTGGAGTACACCCACTCGCCGGATTTCGTGACCTTGATCGGGCGGTGGCTCGAGTCTCTCAAACGAGATCTCGAGGGGCGGCCGGTGGGCGAGTTGCTCACCCCGGCGCGCCGCGAGGCATTGGCGGAGCAGCTGGACCAATGGGTCGGCCAGATCGCCGAAAGCGATGGCTTGGAGCGGACCATCCGGTCCTGGATCGCGACTCAGCTGGCCGCGTTCGAGGCGGATCCCCGGCCGTTGGCGGCCCGCCTTCCGCCTGGCTTGCTGGGGCCGATCGAGCAGGCCCTGACCGATGCCCTGCCGGCCGCGCTGTCGCGACTCGGCGATCTCCTGGCCGATCCGGAGGCCAAGGCGGCGATCCGTCGCGCCCTTCGCGAGGCGTTCGACAGCGCGGGGAAGAAGCTGCTCTTTCACGAGCGGCTGGTGGCGAAATTCGTGGTCAACGACAAGGCCCTGGCCCGATTGGTCGACGGGTTCGAGGGGGAAGGGTTCGAGCGCCTCGCGGCGACGGTCACCTCGGCGCCGATGCGAGAGCGGATTGCCACCGCGGTGCACCAGGGGCTGACCAGCCTGCTGGAGGAACCGCTCGGTTCCCGGCTCAAGCGGCTGCCGGCACCTCGGCGGGCCGCGTTGGACAGCACCCTGGGCGACTGGCTGGTCGGCGCCGTGCGGGCGGACGGGATGCGAGCGTCGCTCAAGGCGGCGCTGGTCAAGGCGCTCGACGAAGCGGGCGAGACGACCTGGGACCGGCTCCTGGCCCGGATGACCCCGGAGCAGGCGGCGGAGGTGCTACGCGCTGCGTTAGGCAGGGAGCGGCGCCGGGCCTGGATCGACCAGTCACTGCAGACCGCCGGAGGAGCTCTTCTCGACAAGCCGTTGGGCCGCCCGGCCGAATGGCTTGGCCAAGCCCAGGGCGACCGGCTGACCGCCGCGATCACCGAAAGCGCCTGGGGCTGGGTCGAGCGTCAGGTACCCGAGGTGGTGGGACGCCTGAACATTCCCGAGATGGTCGAGCAGAAGATCATCGGCTTCCCCCTGCCGGTGATGGAGGATATCATCCGTCGGGTCATCGAGCGAGAACTCAAGTTGATCGTCCAGCTGGGCTGGCTGCTCGGGGCCGTCGTGGGGCTGATGACGTTCGGCATCAGCCGACTCGTTTCGTAGGCAAGGACCGGATGATCGAGGCACTCTTCGCGAACAACCGAGCCTGGGCCAAGAGATCGGTCACCGCCGATCCGGCGTTCTTCGCGCGGCTGGTCGCCCAGCAAAGCCCACGCTACCTCTGGATCGGCTGCGCGGACAGCCGGGTGCCCGCCAATGACATCGTCGGGCTCTTGCCCGGTGAGTTGTTCGTCCATCGCAACGTGGCCAACGTGGTGGTCCACACCGATCTCAACTGCCTCTCAGTGCTCCAATACGCGGTCGATGTCCTCAAGGTGGAGCACGTCGTCGTCTGCGGCCATTACGGGTGCGGCGGCGTTCAAGCGGCCCTGCGCCGCCAGCCCTTGGGTTTGATCGACAACTGGCTTCGGCACGTGCAGGATGTCAAGGAGCGACACAAGGCGCTGTTCGACCAGGACGAGGCCGAGGAAGCCCAAGTCGACCGGTTGTGCGAGCTCAATGTGGTCGAGCAGGTGGTGCACGTCTGTCGGACCACCATCGTGCAGGACGCCTGGCGCCGGGGCCAGTCGTTGGCGGTGCACGGCTGGATCTACCGACTGACCGACGGCCTCCTCCACGACCTCGGCCTCTCGGTCGCTGGGCCGGACGGCCTCGAGCAGGGGTACCAGTCCGCGGTAGCCCGCCTTCGACGTTAGGCGGTTCCCCCTCCGCACCCAGCCGGCCTGTCACACGCCGGGTCGATCCGGGGCAACCCCAGCCGCTGCAGCTCGCGATTGACCGCGGCCAAGTCGGTCGCCCACACCTCGCGGAGCCGATCGGTATACCCCTTAAGCTCGGTCGAGAGGATACCGAAGATCTCGGGCATGTGGGTGGTCGGCCGGCCATCCCCCCGCTCCGCCATCTGCATCAGGTTCGCCAGCCGGTTGTTGACCCGGATCGGGAAGTTGAGCGGGTCCTGGCCGCTCCGGTTGCGCACCTGATAGATCCGCTCCTCGACGCTCGAAGCGTTGCCGACGAGCCGGTCGCCGGCCGACTTGAGGGCGGCATCGGTGGACCGCTCGAGACGGTGACCCACCTGCGCCTTGACCCGGCGGATGGCGATGACGGCATCGTTGGCCTCGGTCACCTTGTCGCGGACCCGCCTGGAGAACCGGAACTGGGCCGCCAGATCGGCATCGGTGACGTCGACGATTCGGGGATTGCGTTTGACGACGAGCGGAGCGGATGCCACCTGCCCGTCCACCGTGAGCCTGACGGTGTACCGGCCGGGCGGCAAGGCCGGCCCTCCCGTTCCGGCGCCCCAGAGGATCATCCCTGGGAAAGTCGACGGCCCGTCGGCACGGAGGTCCCAGGTCAGCCGATTGAGGCCGGGGCCGTTGGGTAGGAATGGCGCCGGACGGCGCCAGTAACCGGCCGCCTGGTTGACCGAATCGCGCGCCGCCGGCGACAAGGTATCCGGGCGGAACCGCCGAAGGGCGGCGCCAAGCGAATCGACGATCTCGAGCACCGACGCCTGCGCCTTCGCCGCCTGCCACCAGGACAGCATCACCGCCGGGCCGGAGCGGATCGCGATCGGCGGGGCGAACATCGTCAGGCTGCCGCGCCGCACCGCGGGCGAGGCTTGCCGAAGCGGGGCGATGTTGTCGAGGATCCAGAACCCACGGCCATGGCTGGCAATCACCAGCTCGTTGCCCTCGACGATCAGGTCGACGATCGGGACATCGGGCAGCCCGGGGTTGAGCGGTTGCCACTGGGCACCGTCATCGTACGACAGGTAGACACCGTGCTGGGTGGCCGCGTACAGCATTCCCGGCCGAGTGGGGTCTTCCCGAACCGCGTGGACATAGGCGTCCGGCCTGATTCCGGCCACGATCTTGGTCCAACTCCGCCCGTAGTCCGTGGTCTTGAAGATGTAGGGCGCCAAATCGCCCAGCAGCGGCCGGCGAACCGAGAGATAGGCCGCTCCCGAGCTGAACGCCGAGGCGTCGATCTGACTCACCCGGCCGAAGTCGGGCATCGCGGGCGGAGTAACGTTGGTCCAGCTCCTCCCGCCGTCGCGGGTTAGGTGAACGAGACCATCGTCGGAACCGGTCCAGATCACGTTGACATCGCGTTTGCCGGGCCCGACCGAGAAGATGGTGGCGTAGACCTCGGGCCCGTTCATGTCGCCCGTGATCGGTCCGCCCGACTTTTCGAGGGTCGTGGGATCGGCCCGGGTCAGGTCGCCGGACAACCGGCTCCAGGTCTTGCCGCCGTCGCGAGTGGCCCACAGTCGCTGCGAGGACACGTAGAGCGTCCGCTCGTCGACCGGCGAGAAGATGATCGGGAAGGTCCACTGCCACCGTTCCCGAATGTCCTTGGCGGGTTCGCCGGAATAGAACCACGGATAGGGGTTGACCTCGCGCGAGGTGCCCAGCCGGCGGTTGAATTTGTCGAGGTAGGCCCCGTTGTTCGTTCCCGAGTAGAAGATGTCTGGATCGAGCGGGTCGGGAGCGATGTATCCCGGCTCTCCGCCGCCGGCCTCATAGGACACCGCCATCCCGCCCAAGGCGACGTCCGGGGCGGAGTCCGGGGCCAAGGCGCGGGCCCGAGCCCGTTCGAAGGCATCGAGGTTCCAGTCGAAGGGCGTGCAGAGGGTGGAGTTGTCCTGTTGCGAGCCGCAGACATGGAACGGGATGTGAGCAGTCGTGACGGCGTGATACCACTGCGGCGTGGGGAAGTCCTGCGGGGTCCACTTGCCCGACCGATCGAACGAGACAGCGCCACCCCCATCGTTGCCGACCACGAGATGGTTGGGGTCGTCCGGATCGATCCAGAGATCGTGGAAGTCGCCGTGGGTGCCTTCGCCGACGCTCTTGAGTGTCTTGCCGCCGTCGGTCGACCGGAACAACGAGGTGTTCTGGAGATAGACCTCGTCCTGGTTCTTCGGGTCGGCGAAGACGTGGGTGTAGTAGAAGGCCCGTTGCCGAATCGATCGGTTGTCGTTGATCAGTGCCCAGGTGGCGCCGGCGTCCTCGCTGCGGAACAAGCCGCCTGACTCGTGCTCCACCAGGGCATAGACCCGGCGGGGGTTGGCCGGGGAGACCGCCACGCCAATGCGTCCGACCAGGCCGGTCGCCGGCAACCCGGGGTGACGGGTGATTTCAGTCCAGGTTTCGCCGCCATCGGTGCTCTTGAACAGCCCGCTGCCGGGACCGCCGCTCGACATCTGGTATTCTTTTCGATACGCCTCCCACATGGCGGCGTAGATGACGTCGGGATTGGTGGGGTCGATCGAGAGGTCGATCGCCGCCGTCTTGTCGTCGCGGAAGAGGACCCGTCGCCAGGTTCGGCCGCCATCGGTCGACTTGTAGACCCCACGCTCCGGGCTCGGCACGCTGTACTTCCCGAACGCCGCGACGAACACCACGTTCGGGTTGGTCGGGTGGATCCTGATCTTGGCGATCCCGTGGGACTCGCGGAAGCCGACGTGGGTCCAGGTCTTGCCCGCGTCGACGCTCTTGTAAACGCCATCGCCCGGCATGATGTTGCCGCGAATGCAGGTCTCGCCCATCCCGATGAAGACGATGTCCGGGTTGGTCTCGCTCACCGCCACCGCGCCGACGGAGGCACTGGCAACCTGGCCGTCGGTGACGGGCCGCCAGTTGTCGCCGCCATCCACCGTCTTCCACAGCCCGCCCCCGGTCGCTCCGAAGTATGCCTCTTTGGGGCGGCCCCGGACCCCGCTCGCCGCGATCGATCGACCGCCCCGATCCGGCCCGATGTTGCGCCACCGAAAGCCGGCGAGGAACGCCGAGTCGAGCGTCACCGGCTCGAGGGCGGCCGCTCTCGGGGGAGTGGTACGGCGGGGCGTCTGCGCGCCGAGCGATGGCGGAAGCAGAACGGCAAGCGACACGAACAGCGGTCGGAGACTGGTCATGGTCGGGATGGGTGAGTCGTGAATGGGGTCGAACCCGCCTTCAACGTAGCCCGGAGGGCGAAGCGACGCCACGGCGAGCGTTCCGGGCGGCGGTGCCGTCACGGCGCTATCTTGATGACGACACCCACCGCTCGAGTTCTCGACAATGCGACGTCTCTCACTCGCGGCGGCCGCGATGGTCGTGGCCACCGCCGGGCAAGCCCAGTCCCTGGCGAAGCATCCTCGGATCCAAGAAGCGGCCGCCGGTTACGAGAAATGGCTGGACGCCGAGCGGGCGTTCAAGAAGATTCCCGGCATCGCGGCGGTGGTGGTGGTGGACCAGGAGGTGATCTGGCAAGGAGCCACCGGCCTGGCGGACCTTGCCCGCAAGGCGCCGGCGACGCCCTCGACGCTCTTCAGCATCTGCTCGATCTCGAAGTTGTTCACCAGCCTGGCGACGCTCCAACTCCGCGATCAGGGCAAGTTGCGGCTCGACGACCCCGTCTCGAAGCACCTCCCCTGGTTTCGCCCCAAGAAGCCCGGCGTCGACCCCGGCGAGATCACGATCGAGGGGCTGCTCACCCACGCGGCTGGGCTCCAGCGGGAGGCAGCCGACACCTATTGGCTCGAGCCGGCGATGGAGTTTCCGAGCCACGAGGACGTCGTCCGGGCCGCGCCTGACCGGGAAGTGGACTACCCACCCGAGCGGTATTTCCAGTACTCTAACCTCGGATTCACGCTATTAGGCGCGGTCGTGACCGCGGCGTCGGGAACCCCGTATCTCGACTACGCCCGGCAGCACCTCCTCGGGCCCTTAAGGATGGCCAACACCTTCCCGGAGATGCCCCCGGAAGAGCGCGGCAAGCGGCTGGCGATGGGCTACAGCGGCATCGACCGAGACGGCAACCGCCATCCGATGCCCTTCTACCAGACCAGGGCCATGGCGTCGGCGGCCGGCTACGCTTCGAGTCCGCTCGACCTCGCCGCCTTTGCCTCGTGGCATTTCCGGCTGCTGAACCAGGGCGGCACCGAGGTGATTGCCGCCAACACCCTCCGGGAGATGCAACGGGTGCACTACCTCGATCCGAGCTGGGAGACCACTTGGGGGCTCGGTTACTCGATCTGGCGCCACGACAACACCACGTTCGTCGGCCACGGTGGCAGCTGCCCCGGCTATCGCACCCAACTGCTCCTCGAGCCCACCTCGAAAGTGGCCACGATCACCGCGGCCAACACCTTCGACGCCGACGCTGACGGCATGGCGCAGCGGGCCTACGAGTTCTTCGCCCCCGCGGTGAAGGCCGCCCGAGCCGACTCGGCCGGCCGACTCGTCGCCGCCGAGGCGAGCCTCGACCGCTACCTGGGGACCTATTGGTCGTTCGGCGGGGAGATGGAGGTGATCCGCTGGGAAGGCGGGCTGGCCACGATGCAGCTGCCGAACGATGCCCCAGTCAAGCGAATCACCAAGCTCCGGAAGGTCGGGGAGCACACCTTCCGCGAGGTCCGTGAGGACGGGTCGCTGGCGGAACGGCTCAGCTTCGACGTCGATGCCCAGGGCCAGGTCTATCGGGCCCGCTCCAACTACCTGCACCGGCGGATTCGCCGTTAGGCCGCCTCACCGGCCGATCGGTAGCTCGAGCACGCTGGGACGCTGCCGATCGTGGAAGACGGTGACCCGCGCGGTCCGGGCATCCCGGGCGGTTTCCCGCGCCACCACCCCGCCGCTGTTGAAATTCTGCTGGAGCTCGAGCCCGTTCGGTGACCGGAAGACGAGGCGAACTCGGCTGCCCTTGGCGATGCGACGGGCGAACCAGTTGAAGTTGTCGAGTCGATACGAGAGCGGCACCCCCGGAGGCACCAGCTTTTCCTGCCGCAACGATTCCCGGTATCGGGCCCGAAGCTGCGCCCGCGCCAAATGGATGCTGCTCCCGTCCGGCAACACCTCGTAGAGCAGCGCCTCGAAGTCGGTATCGGGGACGTCGAGGGCGACCCACACGGTCAAGACCGGTTGCCCGGCGATTTCGAGTTCTTCGTCGAACGGGGCGGTGTGGTAGACCACCCCGTTGCCCGCGGCCGTCATGACTCGAGTCTGATCGACGAATGACAGCGCCGACGGATTGGTGACGTCGCCGGGCATCGGGGGATCCAAGGGATTGTAGCGGTACTCGTCGGGAACGGACCGGTCGGGGGCTGCGGTCGCGAGCCGGCCTCCGCCGAAGACGTCGGACGCCTTGCCATCGGAGTGGAGATAGAACGGCCGGCGCTCGCGGGTCGCGGCGTCGAGGGTCGGCGCCGAGCGCCAGACATCGCCGCCGGCGCCGGCGACGTAATACGTCACCTTGTCCTGGATGAAGCTTGGCCGCGAGGCCGCGCTCCGCATGGTCCAGTCGTACCACTCCCGGTTGAGGCGATGGATGTCGACCATGCTGGCCGGCCCGAACTGGACGCCGTTGACCTCGCGGGTCGGGGTCCGGGTACCGCCGTGATTCCAGGGACCCATCACGAGGTAGATCCGATCACGGGCCCGCGGCGAGGCATGCTCGAGGAACTTCCGGTAGTGGGTCAGGGTGCCGAGCTGATCGCCGTCGTAGTGCCCGGTGATGGTGAGGATCGGGTGATCCATCCGGGCGTACTGTGCCGGCGTCGGCGCCACGCCATCCCAGTAGTCGTCAGGCGTCGGGTGCTCCAGCCACTTCTGGAAGATGGCCGACCGGTTGCCGGCCACGCTGTCCAGCGACGCGAACGGCAGTTTTTCTCGGCGGAGGATCCTGGCGTAACCGGCCCACTGAGCCATGTCGGCGAACAGTTGGCCCTGGGCGGCCTTCCCGGAGGTGAAGGTGAGCCACTGGGGCAGGTAGGACGACGGGATGTTGCCCACCATCGGAAAGTCGATGCCGAGGTAGGCGGGAGCGACTGGAACGATGGTGACCAGGTGGGGCGGGAATTCCTTGAGGGTGGCCCACTGATCGGTCCCGCCGTACGAGCCACCCCACATCGCGATCCGACCGTTGCTCCACGGTTGGGCGGCGAAGAACTCCACCACGTCGTGGCCGTCCCGGCCTTCGTTGACGAACGGCTCGAAGGCCCCGTCCGAGTTGCCGCGACCGCGGACGTCCACCGCGGCGAAGATGTAGCCGTCGCGGGCCATCGCCATGGCGAAGCGATGGTAGGTGTCGGCGAGGTACGGCGTGAGGGTGAACACCACCGGGAGGGGACCGGAAGCCGCGCGGGGGCGATAGACGGTGGCGCTGAGACGGACCCCATCGCGAAGAGGTACCTTGACGCCCCACTCGATGGCGACCTCCGGCGTCTGCCCGGCGAGGGCGCCCGGGGCGACGAGGCCCAGGGCGAGACTGACGACGAACCGTCTCATTGAGCCACCCCCAATCGTCGTTCGACCCTTCGCGCCGCCGCTGCCACGGGCGATTCGCCCCGCGCTTTGGCTTCCTGAAAGATCTCGGTGAGTCGCTGGTCCATCTTCTGGATCTCGCGTTCGATGGCGTCGAAGCCGGCCCCCTCGTCCACCATCGCGAGTGACACCGCCCCAGCCCCGTTGACGACGTAGTCGGGTGCGTAGAGGATCCCCCGGGCGACCAGTCGGTCGCCGTCCTCCGGCGACCGGAGCTGGTTGTTGGCCGCCCCCGCGATCACTCGGCAGGTGAGCTGTGGAATGGTGGTTTCGTCGAGCGTGGCACCGACCGAGCAGGGCGCGTAGACGTCGCACGGCGTCCGGTAGACCGCCTCCGCCGGCACGGTCTCGGCACCGAGCTCCTTGGCCACGGGATCGAGTTTGTCGGGGTTGAGGTCGTTGAGGAGGACCACCGCGCCCGCCTTGGCCAGCGACCGAGCCAGCGGAGCGCCGGTGTCGCCGACGCCTTGCACCAGCACCCTGACGCCACGGAGGTCGTCGGAGCCGGTGACGAAGCGCCAGGCCGACTTGATCCCGACGAAGACGCCCAGCGCGGTGTAGATCCCGGGATCGTAGGGCGCCCTCTTGATCCAGTCGTAGCAGTGAACGTACCGGGTGACCGAGGCCAGCAGCGCCATGTCGTCGGGGGTGGTGCCGATGTCGGGGCCAGTCCCGTAGCGGCCGTTGAGCGAGTCGATCATCCGTCCGAATCGGCGCAGCAAGGCGGTGCGGGCTTCTCCGGCGACCGGCCGGGAGAGCGCGATCACGGCTTTCCCACCGCCGTAGTCGACGTCGATGGCGGCCCACTTGTTGGTCATCCCCTCGGCGAGGCGGATGGCGTCCCAGAGCCCGTCCTCGGGCGTCGGGTACACTTTGAGGCGACAGCCGCCGACCGAGCGTTTCCCCCGGGTCGAGTGGATGGCGACGAACATCCAGGCCTCGGCGTCCCGGTCGTACCGGACCACCACTTCTTCACCGGGCCAGGCGCGGAACAGTTCGGTCCAGATCATGGCGAATCGAGTCCGTCTTGCGATGTTGAAATCAGGCGCGATATTCCAACCATGTCAAGCAGCCGCCGGAGCCGGCCCTACCTCATCAAGCGGCGCGATCAGCTCGCGGCGCTGGAGTCGGCGGTCCGGCAGGAGATCGTCGACACCATTCAGGCCGCGGGACCGCGGTCGGCCCCGGAGATCTCCGCCTTGATGGGGCGGCCCGCGGACGCGCTGTACTATCATCTCCGGCGCCTGGTGAACGTGGGGCTCCTCGTCGTCAAGGCGACCCGTCGTTCGCGGCGCCGCGACGAGGCCGTTTACGACCTCGCCGGCCACCCCCTGGTGCTGGACGTTCCGGTGTCCCGGGGCGACGCCCATCCGCTCGCGCGACTGGTCCGGTCGATGCTCCGCACCGCCGAGCGGGACCATCGCGCCGCGGTGGGCACCGCCGCGGCGCGGCCGGACGGCGACCGCCGGAACCTCTGGGCAGGGCGGCGCCACGCCTGGCTATCGCCCCGCGACCTCGAGCGGGTCAACGATCTGGTCGACCAGCTCGTTTCGATCATGACCCGGGCCCGCCAGCCCGCCGGCGGCGAACTCTGCACCCTCACGTTGGTCCTGGCCCCTCGCACCTCGCGCGCCGGGCGCCGGGCCGGCCCAGCGGCGCGACCTCGACGGAGGTCTCAATGACCCACGACCAGGACGATCTCTTCGCCCCCGACGTCATCGCGGATCCGTATCGCTACTTCGGCCAGCTCCGCGAAACCGATCCGCTCCATTGGAATGCCCGCTCCCAACTGTGGATCGTGACGCGATACGACGATCTGATCTGGCTGGTCCGCCATCACGAGCTGTTCTCCTCGGCCGTCATCGGGTCCGACCAGCGGCCGCCCTACCCTCCGATCGACCCGGAAGATCGGGGCCTGTTCGACGAGGTTCGCCATTTTCGCTCCGACCAGCTGGTGGAGCAGGATCGGCCCCATCACACCGTGATGCGTGGGGCGGTGCACGAGTACTTCACTCCGACGGCGATGGAAGAGTGGCGGCCGTTCGTGCGGGCGGCGGTGGGCGAGCTGCTCGACGCGGTCCAGCCGACGGGCTGGATGGATGTGCTGCAGGCACTGGCGGCGCCACTGCCGGTGCGGATCATCACCCGGATGATGGGCGTTCCCAACGAGGACCGGGAATACCTCCGAGAGTTGGCCGACAAGCTCCTCTACATCAACCGGGGCGAGCCGTATCGAATGAAGCCGCTGATGGAGGGGATCCGGGCGATGATCGCCTACGTGGAGCCCAGAGTGGCGACCCGGGCGGCGCACCCGGAGGACGATTTCATCTCGGTCCTGGCTGGCGCGGAGCAAGCGGGGATCTTCACCCGGCACCAGGTGCTGGTGAACACCGCGTTGCTGCTCTTCGCTGGCCACGAGACCACCATGAACCTGATCTGCAACGGCACCCTGGCTTTGCTGCGCCACCCCGATCAGTGGGCCGCGCTGTGCGCCGACCCGGAGGGCCTCGCCCGCCTCGCCACGGAGGAGTGCCTCCGATACGACCCACCGGTCAAGTCGACCCAACGGATCGCGGTGGCCGACGTCGAGCGTCATGGCAAACTGATCAAGCGAGGCGATCGGATCCGCTGGTTCATGGCCGCGGCCAATCGCGACCCGCGGGCCTTTTCGGACCCCGACCGCTTCGACCTGTCGCGAAGCCCCAATCCGCACGTATCGTTCGGATCCGGGATCCACTATTGTCTCGGGGCCACCCTGGCTCGGGTCGAAGGCCAGGAGGTGTTCCGAGCCCTGGCCGAGCGGTTCCCGAAGATGCGGCTGGCCAGCGAGGATCTCGAGTATCAACCGAGCATCCAGTTCCGTTCGCTCAAGTCCCTACCCGTCACTTGGACCTGAGGAGCACCTCATGGACGCGCCCCGGATTACGGTCGACCACACCCGATGCGTGGGCAACGCCCAATGCGTTACCCTGGCCCCCGCAGTGTTTCGACACAACGAGGCGGTCCAGTCCGAGGTCGTGGATCCGTCCGCCGCGCCGTTGGAGCTGATTCTCAAGGCGGCCCGCTTCTGTCCGACCAGCGCGATCCGGGTCGAGTCGGCGAGCGGGGCCGTGCTGTTCCCGGCGTCCTGAGCAATTCCTCTGCCCCGACACGCCAATGGCCTATCTCTCCGATTCCCGAAAACGGTTGACGATCCACGACCTCCTCAAGATGAAGCGGGAGGGCCGGAAGATCGTGATGATCACGGCGTACGACGCCTTGTTCGCGTCCCTGGTCGACGCGGCCGGTGTCGACATGGTCCTGGTCGGCGATTCGGTGGCCCCGGTGCTGGCCGGCGAGGAAACGACCATCCCCGCCACGGTGGAGCAGATGATCTACCACGGCAAGATCGTGCGGCGCGGCCTGACCCACCCCGTGCTGGTCGTGGATCTCCCGTTTCTGAGCTATCAGGTATCGATCCCGGACGCCATCGCCAACGCGGGCCGGATTCTCAAGAAAACGGGGGCCACGGCCGTCAAGCTGGAGGGCGGCAGTCGCTGGGCGCCGACGGTTGCCGCGCTGGTGGGAGCGGGGATCCCGGTGATGGGACACCTCGGGTTCACGCCGCAATCGGTTCATCAGCTCGGCGGCTTCAAGATCCAGGGCAAGCAGGCGGATGCGGCCGCCCAACTGGTCGACGACGCCATCGCGATCGAGCAAGCGGGGGCTTTTTCGATGGTCCTCGAGTTGATGCCACGACCGGTGGCAGCCGCGGTCACCAAGGCGGTTTCGATCCCGACCATCGGGATCGGGGCGGGCCCCGACTGCGACGGCCAGGTTCTCGTCCTCCACGACATGCTCGGCTTGAACGAGGGGTTCACGCCCAAGTTCCTCAAGCGGTACGCCGAGTTGGGCCAGGCGGCGCGAGAGGCGATCGGGCGGTTCGCCGCCGAGGTCCGTGACGGCCACTATCCCGGGCCTGAGCACACCCACGGATGACCGCGGGCCGGGGGCCGGGACGGCTCTTCGCGCTCCTCTGCGCGCTCAACCTGCTCAATTACATCGACCGGCAGGTCGTCACCGGACTGATCGAGCCGATCCGCGCCGAGTTGGGGGCCACCGATGCCCAAATGGGCCTGGTCGGGTCGGCGTTCCTGCTCACCTACACCTTCCTGCCGCCGATCTTCGGGTGGTTAGGCGATCGAGCGCACCGGACTCGGCTGATGGGTATCTCGGCCGCGGTGTGGTGCCTGGCCACCGCGGCAGCCGGCCTGGTCCGGTCGGTCGGGCAGTTGGCGCTGGCACGGGGCTTCGTCGGGATCGGCGAGGCTTCCTACATGGCCAACACCCCCGGCGTCATCTCCGATCTCTACCGCGCCGAGCGCCGCGGACGGATGCTGTCGATCTTCTATGCCGCGGCTCCCATTGGCGCGGCGATCGGGGTATCGCTGGCCGGGATCATCGCCGCGCACTGGGGTTGGCGGGCCGCGTGCCTGATCGTCGGCCTGCCGGGCCTCCTGGCGGCGGTTCTCCTCTACCGGTCGACCGACCCGCCCCGCGGCGCAATGGACGACGCCCCGGCCCCGCCGGCCCCGCCGCTGGGCGTCACCCTCCGGCTCCTCGCGGGCAACAGGGCGTTCGTGGTGTTGCTGCTGGCATTCGCGGGTCACATCTTCGTCCAGAATGCCGTCGAGTACTGGCTGCCCACCATTTTGCAGCGGGACAAAGCCATCCCGATCGCCGTCGCCAACTCGAGCTATGGTGCCATGGTATTCATCGCCGGGGTGGTGGGCCCCTTGCTGGGTGCCTGGGCGGGCGACCGGCTCAGAGCGCGGACTCGACACGGTTACGCGATCGTCGCGGCCGCGGCGATCGTCGGAACCATCGTTCCGCTGGCGGCGATCGCGGTGGCCAGCGACCGCGCCGTGGTGTTCTCGGCGGTGTTGCTCGAGGCGTTGTTCGGGAACGCCGCCACCGGCCTGGTGCTTGCCATCGCGATGGAACAGGTCGGCGCCGAGATGCGCGCCACCACCTCGGCGGTGCTGGTGACCAGCGTACACCTGCTCGGCGACTTCATCTCCTGGCCGTTGGTGGGCGCGCTGTCCACGGCCCTGACCAACGGCTCGTTCGAGTGGGTTCGCAACGCGGCGGCCGCCTTCGGTGCCACCGGTTCCCTCAGCGTGGCACTCGCCACGGTGACCGCGCCGGTCGCGCTCCTCTCGGGCGTGCTGTACCTCGGCTCGACCAGAGTCACCCGGGGCTCGGCGGCCTGAACGGCGGGCGCCCGAGCGAGTTCCCCGTGTGACGAACGCCGAGGAATCGGGGCGGCACCGACCGGATGCCCGGCGGCGGTCGCCGCCTGTCAGCCCGCGGCGAGCACTCGGTCCGCGACGATTCGGCCGATCGCCAGGCAGGCCGTCGCGGCCGGCGATGGGGCATTGAGCACGTGGACGACGCCGGGCTCCTCGGCAAAGAGGAAATCGCTGACCAACCGCCCCGCCCGGTCGACCGCCTGGGCCCGGACGCCGGCGGGTGCCGGAACGAGGTCGGAGAGTTCGAGACTCGGCACCAGCTTCCGCAACGATCGGAGCAAGAGGGCCTTCGACCGCGAGCGGGCCAACTCCCCCGCCCCGACTCGCCAATGCCGGCCGAGGAGCTTCCAGAACCCGGGGAAGGCGACCCACTCGGCGAGGTCTCGGGGCGACAGCTGTCCGCGGCGATAGCCGTCGCGGGCCAAGGTGAGCAGCGCGTTGGGACCGACGTCGACCGTTCCATCGATCCGGCGGGTGAAGTGGACCCCGAGGAACGGCAGGCTCGGATCAGGTACCGGATAGATCAGCCCGCGAACCAGCTCGGCCCGCTCGGGCTTGAGGGCGAGGTATTCGCCCCGAAAGGTGACGATCCGCACGCCCGGATCGGGGCCCGTCATCCGAGCCATCCGATCGGCCTGGGCTCCGGCACAGGTTACCACCCGCCGCGTCTTGAGCGTGCCGGTGGTGGACTCCACCACGAAACCGGCGCCGTCGCGGACGATCGAGAGAACCGCGCTCCCGAACCTAACGGTTCCGCCACCGGACTGGACTCGAGCGGCGATCGCGCGGGCAACCGCCCGGAAGTCCACCACGCCGGTTTCCTCGACCCATAATCCACCTGCCCCGGCCACGGCCGGCTCCACGTCAATGAGCCCGGCGGCGGAGACGCGACGGGCGGCAACCCGGTTGGCCGATGCCCGAGCGGCCAGCTCGTCGAGGCGAGGTAGCTCGGCGGGGTTGGCGGCGACGATCAATTTGCCGGTCCGTCGATGGGGGATCCCTTCGGCCTCGCAGAACCGGTACAGGAGGGCCAGCCCCTCGCGACACCACGCGGCTTTGCGGCTGCCTGGCGAGTAGTAGAGGCCGGAGTGGATCACCCCGCTGTTGCGACCGCTCTGGTGGGCGGCCACCGTCGGCTCGGCTTCCAGGACGGCCACCGCGCGTCGATCCCGCTCGGTGAGCGCGAGTGCCACGCCAAGGCCGACCACCCCGGCCCCGACGACGACGACGTCCACCGTGTCGGTCACACTCGAGCCGTCAGCTCGGCCGGCCGACCCTGATGCATCCGGTCATGCCGGAAGGAATCGAATCCGGCAGCCGGGCAGCGGCTCATGGCACCACGGGTAACAGCAGATGGGACGGATAGCGAACCGAGTGATGGATCGTGTTACCCGCCGCCACCATTCGGGTCTCCCGCGAGTTGTCGCCACCGGTGTTGAGATTCCGGTCGAACCGCGGGAAGTTGCTGCTGGCGATTTCGACCCTGATCCGGTGGCCCGGACGGAAGTAGTTGCTGGTGGCGTGGACCCCGACTCGGATCTGGTAGACCTGGCCCGGCGTCATCAGGACTTCCTTGCCGAAGCCATCGCGGTACCTGGCGCGGAGGATGCCCTCCTGAACGTTGTAGGCTCTCCCGTCTGGGTACACGTCAACCAGCTTGACGGTGAAGTCGGTATCCGTGGCCGTCGAGGAGACGTAGAGGACCGCCTCGATCGGTCCGGTGACCTCGACGCCCGCATCGAGCGGCGGTGTAGTATAGACCAGCACGTCGTGCCGCATCTCGACGTCGGATTGGTCAAAGGCCCCGGGAGGCGCATCGGGAGTCCCGGTGCAGCAGAGCGCTCCGCCCTTCGAGGGTACCGGGGTCCGGGGATCGTAACGGTAGTGGTCCGGCGGCTCGGAGCCGGACGGCGGTCTCAGTCCAAGGGCACCGTCGCCCATCCGGCTGTTCGCCCGTCCGCCGCTGGTGAGGTAGTACTTGGTGAAGACCGTCCCCGGCAGCGGCCAGGATTCGGCCGAGCGCCACTCGTTGCGACCGATCACATAGTATTGAACTCGCGGCATCCCCGCGAGGGCCTCGCGGTTGTCGCGAAGCCAGTAGTCGAACCACTTGAGATAGGCAGCCTCGAAGTCGAAGCGGGCATCGCCCACGTCGCGGGCACCGACCAGGGTTCGCTCGGAGGCCCGCTCGAAGCCGCAATGAGCCGTCGGGGCGACGATCAGATACTGTCCCTCGCGGGTCCGATGATCCGCGCCGTCACGCCGGAATCGGGTGAAGTACTCGATGGTCTCCTGAACACCGTAGTCGTACCACGAGCCAACGTGCAGTCCGGGGGTGGCGATGGTGTCGGTCGGCCCGAGCAGGTTGAACTGATTCCACCAGAGATCGCCCGGGCCGTGGGTGACGAAGTCCTCCCAGTCGGTGGGCGGGCCGGGCACCCGGCGGTTCATTTCGGCGAGCGGGAGGGTTTGCCACGCGGCCTGGAAATCGGTGTCCGGAAGGGTCAAACGCGGGGCCAAGTAGCGGCGCGACAACGTCACCAGCGAATCGGGCGTCCCTGGTGCCGGCTGGAGGTGGACCTTGTTGCCGTTCTCCCGGAGCCATCCGAACATCAGCGCCAGCTCGTAGGCTCCACCATTGATGACCGAGAGATATCTCGCGGGACCAGCGGCCGCCTGGGGGATCATGGCCCGGTGGGCAGGATGCCTCCGCTTCGCGAGGAAGATCTGGGCCTCGCCGCCATACGAGCAGCCGATCGTGCCGACTTTCCCCGTGGACCACGGCTGGCGGGCCAACCAGTCGACCGTGTCGTAGCCGTCGTCGGCATCGTCAGCCTGGATCCGAACCCGGCCCTCCGACTGGTGTTTGCCGCGGACGTCCTGGATCGCGGTGAGGTAACCAGCCGCGGCGAATCGGCGGGCCTGATCCGGCTGGCGGCCCGCCATCTTGTTGTACGGGGTTCGAATCAGCACGACGGGCCACGGCCCCGAGCCCTTGGGTCGATAGAGGTCGGTCGCGAGCCGGACCCCGTCTCGCGTCGGCACCATGACGGTGGTCTCGGGTTGGGGCGCGGCCGGCGACTGGAACAGCCCGGCGAGGAGCATAGTGGCGAGCGATGGATACACGGCATCAGCCTCCCCAGATCGCGGCGAAGACCCGTTGGGTGTTGCCGCCCGGCACCCCGACATTCGGAGCGTCGGACTGGCGTCGGCAGATGAAACCTCCGGTCACATCCAAGATTCGCTTCGGGCGACCGACCCCGTCAATATCGAGTCTTCTCGGGTGGCATGGCCGTTCTGGTAGCCCGCCTGGGTCGAGGCCCGCGGCGGCGAGCCAGCCACCGTGCCTCTCGCGGGCGACGGAGTGGCGATCCGGTACCACCCCGCCCCGACCGTCACGGGCCCCCTCGGGCACTGGCACTACGACGCTTTCATCGCCAAGCTTGAGGACCCGATATTCGGGCGGCGACGCCAGCAACGCACGGAGCGACCGATGACCCCGAACCAATCCGCGCTACCAGCCCTCAAGGCCTCCGAGGGCAAATGGGCCCGAGTGTTCTCGAGCCACCCGTTCGATATCGTCCTCGACCGGGCCGAGGGGATCTACCTGTTCGATACCGCCGGAAATCGATACCTGGACGTCTCGGGCGGTGCCCTGGCGACGAGCATCGGCGCCGGCGACCGCCGGGTGCTCGACGCCATGCGCCGGCAGGCCGAGCGATTCACCTACGCCACCCCCGCGATGGCCAACGAACCCAGGGCGGACTTGTGCGAGCGCCTGGCGCGGTTGATGCCGGGGACCCTCAACACCAGCTATCTCGTCTCGGGCGGGTCAGAGGCCGTCGAAACGGCCGTGAAGCTGGCCCGGCAGTACCACCTCGCTTGCGGGCGCCCCAACAAGTCCCGGGTAATCGGGACCTGGGACAGCTATCACGGGATGACGCTGGGTGCCCTGTCGGTCGCCGGCGGCCCGGGGTACCGGGCCCCGTTCGACCCGCAACTCGCCAACGCGCCGCACATCCGACACTGCCGCCGCGCCACCGATCGACCGCTCGGCGTCAGCGAGGACGAATGGGGCCGGACCTGCGCCTTCGAGTTGGAGGAGATGATTCACTATGTCGGTCCGTCCAACGTGGCCGCGTTCATCGCCACGCCGGTGGGCGCCGGGAAGGACTATGGCCTGGTTCCGCCGCGGTCGTACTGGACCAGCATTCGGGAGATCTGCGATCGCTATGACGTGTTGCTGATCGCCGACGAGGTGGTCACCGGGTTCGGTCGGACCGGCCGCTGGTTCGCGATGGAGCACTTCGGTGTCGAACCGGACATCATGGTGACCGGCAAGGGGATCTCCAGCGTCTACTTCCCGATGGCTGCGGTGACGGTAAGTGACAAGATCAACGAGCCGTTTACCAAAGGGACCTATTTCATCCACGGCCACACCCACATGGGCCATCCGGTCGGTTGCGCCACGACCCTCGCGGTGCTCGACGTCATCGAACAGGACAAGCTGGTCGCGAACGCGGCCTCGGTGGGCCCGTATCTGCACCGCCTGCTACGGGAGCGGATCCTGCCCCACCGCCCGGTCGCCGACGTCCGCGGACTCGGCCTCTTGGCGATACTGGAGTTGGTTCGGGACAAGGAGACGATGGATTTTCCGCCCGTCGAGGCGGACCCGGAGCACCTCTTCCAGGCGATCGCCTACAAGCACGGGCTGTCGTTCTACATGTCGCTGTACGGACCGCGACGGCCAGGCGCCTTGAAACGCGGCGTTCCGATCTTCATCACCCCGGCGCTGTGCATCACCGAGGCCCAAGTTGACGACCTGGTCGAACGACTCGACCGGGTGGTTCAGGAATGGGATCAGACGATCGGCGAGTAAACGTCTCACCTGCATCGTTTTGTTAGTCGCTGTACCGAATCGGCCCACTGTGATTCGGCTCACCGCGAGGTAAGTCGTTGTCGCTGCTGGCCCAAATACCCGGCATCCAAACTGCCTTCCCCAAACTGGCGGACCCACACCGAGTCCGCCATCCACAACACGGGGAAGGAACCAATGAAACAGTCCGTTGCATTCGCCGCGATCATCGCCGCCCTGAGCGGTTGCCAGTCGGGCTCATTGACCAGTCCGAGCGCCGATCAGGCGGCCAACGACGTGTCGCTCGCCAGCGGTGGCGGCGGCACGGCAGCCACCGTCAGGGTCCGGTGCGAGGTCCGAAGCAACCGGTCCAAGATCTCGATCGACGGGAACAATTTGACGCCGCTGGGCGGCACCTTCTCGGCCCGGGCGATCAGCGGAGCGAATACCGCTTCCGCCCCGGCAAAGCAGGCCATCGGAGACGAGGCGGAGTTCGACTTCGACTCGGCGCCGAACGACATTGCCGCCGGCGCGGTCGCGATTGCGCCGGGGTTCATCACGGCAGGCAAAGTGACCGGCGAGATTCGCAATGGGGCCGGCGCGGTCGTTGCCTCCGCGACGGCAACCTGTCAGACCCGCTGACGACCGGATACCCGGCGCGGGGAGCTACCGCGCCGGGCGCCCCACCCTGCGGACGTGACTCGGCCCGATTTCGCCCACCGACCGGCACCCGAGCAGCGCCATGGTCCGTTCCACTTCGGCCGTCAGGAGGCCCAGCACCCGTTCGACCCCGGCTTGACCCCCGGCCGCCAGGCCGTAGAGGTAGGCCTTGCCGATCGACACCGCGTTGGCGCCGAGCGCGAGTGCCTTCACGACGTGATTGCCGCGGCGGACTCCGCCATCCACGATCAGCTCGAGTCGATCCCCCACGGCGTCCCGAATCTCCGCCACGCAATCGATCGGCGCCGGAGCGCCATCGAGCTGGCGGCCGCCGTGATTGGAAATCATGATCGCGGTTGCCCCCGCCTCGGCGGCCCGTTTGGCATCGGCCACGGACTGAATCCCCTTGAGGACAAAGGGCCCATCCCACTGACCGCGGAGCCAGGCGACGTCGTCCCAGTTGAGGGTTCGGTCGAACTGCTTGTTGACCCAATCGATCAGCGAGATCGACGACAAGGACCCCATCCGGTGGGCGACGTTGGCGAGCTGGAAATCCGGATTCAAGAGCAGGTTGATCGCCCAGCGAGGGTGGGCGGCGAAGCTCGCGAAGCTCTTCAAGGTGAACCGGGGGGGCATTACCATGCCGTGGATCCGGTCTCGCTCGCGGTTACCGGCGAGGGCCGTGTCCACGGTGAGACAGAGGGCGTGGTACTTGGCCGCCTTGCAACGCTCCACGAACTCGGTGGTGAGCGACCGATCCTTGAGAATGTAGATCTGGTACATCCACGGTCCGGTCCCGAGCCCGCCGATGTCTTCGATGGTGGTGGTGCCCATCGTCGACAGGGTGTAGTAGAGTCCGTACTTCTGAGCGGCTCGCGCGACGGCCGGTTCCGCCTCGTGGTGGAAGAGCCGGGACATCCCGGTCGGGGCCAGGAACAGCGGCGAGGCGACCTTTCTGCCGAGAATGGTCGTAGCGGTGTCGATCGAGCTGATGTCGCGAAGGTAGTTGGGAAGGAACTCGTACTCGTCGAACGCCGAGGTGTTCCGGCGCATCGTCCATTCGTCGTCCGCGCCCCCGTCGATGTAGTGAAACATCGGAGCGGGAAGCCGGCGCTCGGCCTCACGGCGGAGTTGGGCGACGTTGAAGCAGCGGTTCAGAGCCATGGCGCGGAACCTACCGCGCCGGCGGGTCCGGCGGAATCCCGCCTCGGGCTCGCCTCACCGGCCGCCAACATCGGGTCGCTCGCCAGCCGTTGGTACCTCAGGTAGAATAACCGGTACCGAAGTCTTGCCCCGCCTTCCGTGAGGTCTGCTCATGTCCCCGTCCGCGCGCCTCGACCGTATCCGCCGCGATTTCCGCGATCTCCATCGAGCCGGCTGCTTCTTGATCCCCAATCCCTGGGACGTGGGGAGCGCCAGGTATCTCGCCGCCCGGGGAGTCAAGGCGCTCGCCACGACCAGCAGCGGATTCGCCTGGACCCTTGGCAAGGCCGACACCCAGGTCACCGTGGACCAGGCGTTGGCCCATTTCGCCGCCGTGGCCGAGGCGGTGGAGATCGGGGTGAACGGCGACTTCGAGGGGGCCTACGCCGTCGACCCTGACGCGGTGGCGCGCAAGGTGACCCGGGCGGTGGCCACCGGGGTGGCCGGCCTCTCGGTGGAGGACTCGACCGGCCGGGCCGACGATCCGTTGTTCGGGTTCGATTTGGCCGTCGCCCGGGTCAAGGCCGCCCGTGAGGCGATCGACCGTTCCGGCACCGGTGTCCTGCTCACCGGCCGATCCGAGGGTTTCATCGCGGGGCGGCCCGACCTGACCGAAACGATTCGGCGACTCCAGGCCTATCGGGCCGCCGGCGCGGAATGCCTCTATGCGCCCGGGATCCGGACCGCGGAGGAGATCGCCGCCGTGGTTCGGGCGGTGGCGCCGGCGCCGGTCAACGTCCTGGTGGGCGGGAATTTCACCACCGTCGCGGCGTTAGGGGCGCTGGGCGTGCGCCGAATCAGCGTCGGGGGTGCTTTGGCGCGGGCCGCTTGGCACGGATTCATGGGTGCGGTCGACGAGATCCTGACCGAGGGCACCTTCAATCGACTCACCGAGGCCCGGCCGTTCTCGGAGATCGACGGTCTCTTCCACTAACGCCCCGAGCCGCACTCGAAGCCCGGTCGCGGCCCAGCCATGATCGATCGCCTTGCCGGCCTCGCGGCTACCAATCGGTCGGCCGGTAGTCCTTGAGGAACTTCCCCCAGAGGTGCTCGCCGGTGTTGAATCCGGCGATGATCGGATCGACGATCCGGGCCGCGCCGTCGACGATGTCGAGCGGCGGGTGGAATCCGTGATTGGCGGTCTTCCGAGCGGCGATCACTTCGACATCCTCGTCGGTCACCCAGCCCGTATCCACCGCGTTCATGTGGATCCCGTCGCCGTGATAGTCGGTCGCGGAGGTACGGGTCATCATGTTGAGGGCGGCCTTGGCCATGTTGGTGTGCGGATGCCGAGTCGTCTTGAAACGGCGATAGAACTGCCCCTCGACCGCCGACACGTTGACGATGTGTTTGTCCCGTTCCGGGGTCCGGACGAGCAGGGGTTTGAGCCGAGCGCAGAGGACGAACGGTGCGACGGCGTTGACGAGTTGCACCTCGAGCAGCTCGACCGTGCTCACCTCGGCGAGAAGGAGGCGCCAGGAGTTGCGATCGCGAAGGTCGAGCTGCTGGAGGTCCTGGTCGAGCCGGCCAATCGGGAATAGGGCCTGCTGTCCGGCGACCTCGTCGGGCAGCAGTCGTGCCTGGGAGAGGAGCGCGGCGTGGGTCAGGCCGACCGCTTCGGCCGAAGCCTCGGCTCCAGAACCCTCGGTAGGCCCCTCGGGAAGAAGGTGATAGCCGCGCAACCCCTGGTACGGTCCGAGGAGACGCCGGAGATCGGCCGGCAGCTGCGCTTGTGAAGCGGTCTCGCGCTCCAGCATGTGCTGGTAATATTCGGGCGGGCGCCTGACCGTCTGACAGGCGTTGTTGACGATGAAGTCGAGCCGCGTCTTGGTGGAGAGCAGGTGCTGGCAGAAGGCCTCGACGCTCGGGGTGTGGCGGAGGTCGAGACCGAAGATCTCGAGGCGGTCGGCCCAATCGCCAAAGTCCGCCTCGTTGGCGTATCGGGCCGCCGCGTCCCGCGGAAACCGCGTCGTGACGATGAGCCGCGCCCCGCTCCGAAGCAACTTGATACCGGCCTGGTAGCCGATCTTCACCCGCCCGCCGGTCAGCAGCGCCACTCGGCCGCGGAGGTCGGCCAACTCGGTTCGCTTCCGGAAATTGAACCCGGCGCACGAGGGGCAGAGCTGATCGTAGAAGTGGTGGATCGCGTCGTAGTGTTCCTTGCAGACGTAGCAATGCTTCGGCTCGATCGCCTCGCGGAAATCGGGATCGTCGACGTCATCAGGATCGCCGGAGCCCGGGGCAAACACGTTCGGAGTGGTGTAGACGGTCTGGCGGCGAAGCCTGCGGATCCCGGTCTCCGACAGATGGGTCTCGATCCGCCGAGCGCGGGCGGCCTTGCGTTCGACCCGGGCCGCCTTGACCACCTGGCGCCGCGCCAGTGCATCGGGTCGGGACACCTCGCCGGCCAAACGAAGCAATCGGACCCGCTCCGGCTCGGGCAGATCGGCGAGCAGGGCCCGGTCGGCGGCGATCGCTTCGAGCAGATCGGCGGCGCGAGCGGCGCGGGCGCGCAGGTCGTCGGGGGATTCGGTTGCCATGGGCGGGGACAAATTAGCGGGGCGGTCACCGCCCGGCGAGGCCGGTCGGCGAGGGTTGGGCGAATCGCCGCCCAAAGGCCGCCCACTTGGCCGGCCCACGTCTCAGCGCAGCCGGAGCCCGAGTCGCTCGGCCTCGCGAGCCAGGGCGGCCCGATCCGCCCGGACCAGGCGGCCGAAGGTCGCCACCTCCACGGTCGGCGGCCCCTTCCCGGTGGTCCGCTCCCAGACCCCGGCGATTCGGCCATCGAGGAGCACCACCGGAGCGATCCACCCTTGGGGCCGATAGACCCTGGTTCGCAGGTGAGCGGGAAAGAGCCGGCTGGCCTGCCTCGACATCGCCACGGTATAGGGGTCGAAGAACGGCAACAGCCGGGCTCCACGCGGGGTTTTGACCGCGTCGAGGGGGCGCCGATCGCGAGCGAGGAGCCAGGCCCGCCAGCCGTCCACCGTCACCGGGATCAACTCGTCGGCCAGCTCCCGGAAAACCCGTTTGGCCGCGGCCCCCTCGGCACCGAGCCAGCGGGCGAACTCCTCGGGCGTCGAAGGACCGTAGCTCGCCAGGAACTTGCGGGCCACGGCCCGGAGCGCGGGGGCGGATTGGGTCGGCGTTAGGCGCCCCAGCCACCGATCCGGCCGCACGAAGGTCACCTTCTGCGCCTCGCTGGGCCCGAAGCAGAGCCCCCCTCGGAAGGCGAGCGGTTTGAGGAGCGTGCCCCAGCCCGACTGGAGAAAGGTGCCGAGCTTGGGGTTTCCGGTGCGGCGCGCGACCCGTTGGGCCAGGGCCTGACGACTGACGCCACGTTCCGACAGCTCCGCCAGGCAGGCCGACAGGAGCCGATCGAGTCCCACCTGGGTGACCCCGAAATAGCGAAGCCACGACGGGCGGAGGAAATGTCGCAGGGTGCTCATCGCCCCGATCAGGTCGGGATAGTCGGCCCGGGCGATCAGATGGAGCGTCCCGCGCATCGCCCAGGTCTTGACCAGCGACCGGTCGTCCCAGAGGGCGCGGCGAACCCGGTCGGATGCCGGCCGGTCGATCCGGACGGCCAAGGCGTGCTCGGCCGCGGACATGAGCTGGGCGTGGAGCCCGCCGATCGCGGAGACGACGGAGAGCCAGCGGCGTGCCGGTGCCGGCTCGACCAAATGATGCCGAGTCAGCCGCCAGGCGGTGACTTGGGCCATCTCGGCCTGGAGCATCAGGGGGCGGCGAGGGTCGCGGCGGGGAGGGTGTTCCAGCCTGGCCAGGCGACCGGGGCGCGAACCACCCGTACTGCCGGGCGGCCGTCGAGCGGCGCCGCGGTGACCTCGGTCCGGTAGCCGGTTCGCTGCCGGTTGGCGAATCGGGTGGCGGGCCCCGCGAGAAATCGCCGAGCCGACGCGCTGTCGTCCCAGACGGTGTAGAGCACGATGGCGGGCCCGCCATCGGTCCGATAGACCCGGTAACGATCGCCGCCCCAACCTAACGGCAACTCCTGGAGCACCTCGCCGCCGCCCCGCATCTCGGTTGCCCAGATCTTGAGCTCGAGCTCGCCCATGGTGTCCTCGTGGATCACCGAGTCGGCGGCCGCCACGAAGCGGACCGGGCGGGGACGGTCGCCGGACTGGTACCGTTCGGGGTGGAGGATCTGCTCGGTCGACTCCGGAAGGGTCTCCCGGCTCGGCAGGGCTCCTCGCCCCTGGCTTCCCCACCACCGCATGAATTCCGCGCCGCCCAAGTACGGGAACACCAGTCCCTCTCTGAGGATGAGCGGCGCTCGGCTGAACACGGGCATCGAGGTCTGCGCGGTCTTGACCTGGTCCCGGTACAGGTCCCAGAAGTCCGGTGAGGCGAGCATCGACTTGTCCGGCATCACGACGCCCATCATCGCGATGGTGGCGTGCCCCTCGAGGACGGCCTGGGAGGCCGCCAGCCGGTCGCCGTTGGTGACGTCCTTGAGCATCGACTCGAGCGGAAGCTGTTCGTGCTGCAGGGCGTGGACCAGCTCGTGGGCCAACACCAGGCGGAGTTGATCGGCCTTGGAGCCCTCGACCGCGTAGAGGGTGGTCGAATCGGGGTCGTAGTAGCCCACCACCTGTTCGGCGTAGAGCGGGAGCAGCAGCGCTTTCAGGTCGATCGAATCCGGCAACAGCCCGAGGAGGCCGTATCCGGCGGTGATCCCCCGGACCTTGGCGTCGGGAAACCCCTGGGCCAGCTTGGCGAGGAGATACCCACGGGCTTCGGCCTTGGTGCGCATGGCGAACTTGGGCTTGGCCCGAAAGCGCAGACCCACGGCTTCTTCGACCATCGGGACCAGGCTATCGACGGTGGCCTGGACGGAACCGCCGCTGCCGGGGGCGGGCCCCCGGCAGGCCGCGCCGAGGAAGGCCAGGATCGCGACGGTCCGAGGACCCACGTTAGGCGGCCCCAACGAAGCCGCGATACCACTCGATCAGCGCCGGGCCGACCAGGTAGCTCAGCATCGCGCCGATGGCGAGGAACACCCCGAAGGGGACCAGCTTCTTCTTGCCCCGCAGCGCCATCGGGAGGAAGATCAGGGTACCGGAGAGGGCGCCGAGGAAGATCGTCAGGAGGACCCCCTGCCACCCGACGAACGCGCCCACCATGGCCATCATCTTGATGTCCCCCCCGCCCATGGCCTCCTCCTTGAAGGCCAGGGTGCCTAACCACCCGACCAACCAGAGGAGCCCGAAGCCGACCGCTCCCCCGATCAACGCTGCCACGAGGGCCCCGGCTCCACCGGCCGCGGCAAGGCCGAGGCCGACCACCAGCCCACCCAGGGTGAATTCGTCCGGGATGAGGTATTTGCGGGCATCGGTCATCGCGATGCCGAGGAGGACGGTGAGGAAGAAGGCGCCCTGGGCGGCCTCGAGCGAGAGGCCGTGACGCCAGGCCATGAACGCGAAGATCGCGGCAGTGGCGAGTTCGACCAACGGATAGAGCCTGCCGATGGCGGCCTGGCAGCCGCGGCACCGGCCCCGAAGCACGAGCCACGACAGGATCGGGATAATGTCGAACCAGGCGAGCTGGTAGCCGCACGAAGGACACCTGGACCGGGGCGAGACCACCGATTGCTCGGCCGGCCACCGCACAATGCAGACATTGAGGAAGCTCCCGATGACGGCGCCGAACACCGCGGCGATGCCCGCCAGGAGCGCGTTATGCGCCACGCAGCACCTCGTAGAGGAGAATCCCGCCCGCCACCGCCACGTTGAGCGACTCCGCGGCCGGAATCATCGGTATGGTGACCCGCTGACTCGCCGCCACCGCGACCGCCGACCGTCCCCCATGTCCCTCGTTGCCCAGCACCAGGGCAAGGGGCTTGCCACGATCGTGGCGGGGCAACGGAGTCCCCCCAGTTCCGGCGGCCACCACCCGGACATGGCGGGCCCTGAGCCACTCGAGTACGGTCTCGGGGTCGGCCGCGACGACCGGGAATCGGAACGCCGCCCCCATGGTCGACCGGAGCGTCTTCGGGTTGCCGATCTCGGCCGTCCCTGGCAGGGTCACCACGCCACGGGCTCCCAGCGCCCACGCGGTCCGCACCAGGGTGCCGACGTTGCCGGGATCCTGGACCGCGTCGAGCACCACGATGACGGCCTCTTTGTCCGTGGGGATGTCGTCGAGGCTCCAATGGCGAAGCGCCACGACCGCGAGGACGCCTTGGGGGTGCTCGGTCGCCGCGAGTTCGGTCAACTCGGCATCGGAGGCATCGACCACCGGGCCATGTCGAGTCAAGGTCGCGTGGAGGGCCCGGCCCCGGTCACTGGTGTCGAGGGTGGGGCTCACCACGACACCGCGGATCTCGATCCTGGCGGCGAGGGCTTCCTCGACCAAGCGGACACCCTCGGCAAGGCAGAGCCCTCGCCGCTCTCGGCCTCGGCGCCGGTGGAGATCGCGGATCGTGGTGTGCAGCGGATGCCCCAATCGGCCTCGGTGTTGGGCGATCGACGCCCGCATGGTCGCCGGGCGACCGGCCGGCCGTCAAGGGGCCGGCCGGTGGCCGGGCGCCAGCATCGGGATTACCGAGGCAGCCGACGTCATCGGACCCTGGCGTTCGCGGGGCGCCCGCTCGATGCGCCCGGGGGACCCGCCGAGCTGCCCCACAGCGGCAACCAGGACGTGGCTGCCGCCCTTTGAAGTGTCAATCAGCAGCCGGATCGGAGCTGGGCGGTTGGTCCCTCCACTTCCCGACCGCGGTGGCCTCGCTGGACCAATCGTGGTGCTAGCTCAGCACTTCCGCGTTCAGGCCGCTTGATGTCCACCAACCCCGGCAGCGCCTCGAGCCGGGGCCCACAGGCCCCTCACTACGCGTGACACCGTCATCGCCGCCCCTTCACCGTGCCTTCACGGCTGGCCCGTTAGCTTCGCTTCCTGTACCCATACGTGACTATGGGTCAGGGGAGGCGTTATGACAGGCAGATCGGTGGGATGGATCGCTGCAGTTGCACTGTTGGGGGCGACGCCCGTCGTTGCCCAGCCCTCTGGCATCGAATTGGGGTTGGATGCCGGACTATCAGCCCGATTAAACGACCCCAAAGTGACGACCGTCGCGATCCCGGCGCAACGGTTTCGGATTGGTATCGGGGCGGGTGAGCGAGTTGCGGTGGAGCCGGCAATCGCATTCAACTGGATCAAACCAAGCGGTGATGACGGCTTGACCACGGCCCAGGCAGAGTTGGGTTTGGTCTTCCACCTCGCCACCGATCCGGCGAAGGCGCGACCGTACCTGCGGCCGGCCGCGGGCTTGACCCGGCTGAGTGCTGGGGGCGATGGGACGACGACGTTCGACGCGGGCGTGGGACTCGGGGTCAAGGTGCCGGTTCGCTCGGTTACCAAGTTCGCCATTCGCCTCGAGGCCGGATACCGCCACGGGTTCAAGAAAGAAGCTGACCTGATCCCGGCCAGTGACAACTTGGTCCTTTTGGTCGGCTTCTCTTTCAACACCCGGTAACGGGGGGAGGAACATATGAACCGCAATCTGGTGTTACTCTGCGCGCTGGGTCTTGCTGCTTGTTCCGCGGAGGGAGTGCCAGGCCCCTCGGACGCCCCGTTGCACTCCACCGCAGCGGTGACCCCGGCGCCGCTAGTTGTCATGACGAGGAACCTATATCCCGGCGCCGATCTCGACGCGGTGATCGCGGCGCTCGCCAATGGGGATCCGTCGGATGATCAGGCCGCCTTGTTCACGGCGATCCAGACGTTCACCGCCACGGACTACCAGGCCCGAATGCGAGCGATCGCAGCCGAGATCGACGCGGCCCGCCCCCACGTGGTTGGCCTTCAAGAGGTCGCGAAGATCGACATCGACCTGACCGGCCTCGGGCTGCCGGTCGTGATCCACGCGGACTTCCTGGCGAGCCTCGAGGCGGCCTTGGCTGCCCGGGGGCTCAAGTACCGCGTGGCAGCGCGCAACCACAATTTCACGGTGGCGCCCTTTGGCGGGGCGGTGAGCTTGCGGGACGACGATGCCATGCTGGTCGCGCAGGGCCGGGTCAACGTGCACGAGGCCATGGGTGGGACGTTCGCGGCCAACATTGGGGTCGTCGCGCCCGGCATCGACATCCGCCGCGGATGGGTTGGCATCCGGGCCCGGATCGACGGCCTGACCTACCGGATCGCCAGCGCTCACCCGGAATCCGGCGGCTCACCCGGCCTCGACCTGCTTCGGGCCGCGCAACTCACCGAGTTGGTCAATGTCGTCGGCCAAGAAGGTCGCCGAGTCATCATCGGCGACCTGAACGACGACCGCGGCTCCGCCATGTATCAGGTGCTCGAAGCGGCGGGGTATCGCGATGCCTGGCCGGCACTGCGACCGGCGGACCCTGGGTTCACCTGCTGCCACGCGGCCGATCTCGCCAATCCGGTCGCCGTGCTGACGCAGCACCGGGACTACGTCTTCGCGGCTGGGCTCGATCGGAGTGACGGTGGCTTGGCCGGTGAGATTCGCCTGGTCGGCAACGCCCCCGGTGATCGGGTGGAGGGGCCGTATTATCCGATCTGGCCCTCCGACCATGCCGGGGTGGTCGCCAGGCTCGGAGTACGACCACCGCGGTGAACCGGAGAGGATTAGGGGTGGAGTTCGAATTCAGGCTTGGAGGTGACTCCCCGACCGAATGGCCACGGTCGGGGAGTGGGCATTCCCACTTGCTCTGATCTTGCCAAGCTGTCCGACGCCTGCCCGGCTTCAATGCGAGCGAGCCGGCGTCGGCTCAGGCCAAGAGGCGGCTCAGCATCAGCAACGGGATCCCGAGGTTCGAGACCATGTGAGCGATGATCCCCGGCCAGGTGTTCCGGGTTCGCTGCGCCACGAACGAGGTCGCGAGGGTGATCGGGAGGTATGAGAGGAAGATCCCCAGGGTGTAGTGATAGAAGATGTGGAACAGGGCCCACCCGAACCCGTGGATCAGCCAGGCCTTCGCACCGAAGGCCAATTCCTGACGAGGGAGGATATATCCCCGCCACCACAGTTCCTCGCCCAAGATGTTGAACACGAACAGCCCGGAGACGAAATAGACGAAGAGACCCCAGGTGAAGGGACGTCCGAAGATGTGGGTCTGCCCATCGCTCAGTCCACGCATGAACGAGGAATAACCCTGGGGAGGGTCGTAGAACGGGACGTTGGCCAGCAGACCCTGGATCCATGCGGTGACCGGAAACACCGGCAGGAGCACAACCGCCAAGGCTACCAGGGCAGCGGTCCAGGCCCAGGTTCGACCGTCCGGCCGCTCCAGTCGGAACCGTTCGCGGATGCCGGCCCAGGTCCAGGGCCGGCCCTCGAGCCGGTAGGCCACGAATGCCGCGATCAGCATCAGTGCGAGCGGCGCCACGAAACCGGCATGGAAGGTCAGAAGCGGATCGGTGCCGGCCGCGGCCACCGCCGGCAGGACCCAGAACAGGAACAAGGTGAAGACGGCAGCCGGGATCCCGAACAGCAGCAGCGATCCGGTCCAGCCGAGGGGCTTCAAGTTCGTCATTGTTCGCTCGGGTTGGGATTCGATTGGTCGGCGAAACGGTTGGGAACGTTGCGGGTGAGCCGATAGCTGACCGCCGCGACGGCCACCGCGATGGCCAGAGCGAGCACCTCGCGGCGGGTGAGGGTCGCCATCAACCCGACGACTACCGCGATCGCCAGCACCGGTATCAACGGCCCGCCGGGAATCCGGAGCTGGACGCGCTCGTCGCCGGTTCGGCGGCGTTGCAGTACCAGCGTGGCCGCGCAGGCGACCAGGTAAATCGACAGGATGGCGCTCGAGGCCAACGCGGTCAGGGTGTCGAAGTCGCCGATGATGGCGAGAGTGCAGGCCAACGTGGCGTGGATCGAGATCGCGACGGCGGGGGATTGGAATCGTGAGTGAACCGTCGCGACGACCCCGGGCAGTCGGCCGGCCTCGGCCATCGCGAACAGCATCCGAGGCGAGGCCAGCATGTCGGCGCTCAAGAAACCCAGCGTCGAGATCATCGCGCCGGCCAGCAACAGCCCCCGTCCGAAGGGTCCCACCGCTCGAGCCGCCGCGTCGGCGAGGGGCGCGGTCGTGGCCTCCGGCAGCTGTGGCCCGAGGATTCCCTGGGCAGCGAATTGAACGCCGAGATAGATCGCGGTACAGATGGCGAGTCCGGCGAAGACACCCCTCGGGATGGTCCGGGCCGGGTCGCGTAGCTCACCGCTGACCGCCAACACCGCCTCGATCCCGGCAAACAGGTAGATGAGCCGCATGGCCATCCGACCGACGTCGCCCAGGGCCGGCGCCGCGTCCCATCGAACGAACTCGGGCCGAAACGCCACCAGCCCGACCAGCACCAGGAAGACCAGGGGGGCCAGCTTGGCGAGGGTCACTCCTTCGACCACCCGGACCCCGAGCCTGGCCCCTCCTCGAATGTTGATCCAGGCGAACCCGGCGTAGATCGCCAGCAGCAGCCCCACCCGGGCCGGGCCGTCGGCGAACGCCGGCGCCACCGACGACAGCGAGCGAACGAATACCGAGCCGACCACCGCCGAGGCAATCAGCTGGATCCCGCAATAGATCAGCAGCCCGACCAGCCAGGCCGCGAACGGCCCAAAAGCGTTCCCGACGAAGGCATAGGCGCCGCCGGTCCCGGTGACCCTGCTGGTCGACTCGGCGAAGCAGAGGGCGATCAATCCCATCAGGCCGGCCGCGATCAGATAGGGCAGCATCCCCGCAGCGCCTAACGCCGCCGCGACGGTGGCGGGGAACACGAACACGCTCGAGCCGATGATCGTGTTGATCACCGCCGCCGCGAGTCCGCTCGCGCCGATGGTCTTACCCAGTTCGATCCGTGCCATCAGGCCTCCCCACCGCCAACCTCCGCCCAAACCCGCGATCCGGCAACCCCCTGCCCGACCGCCACCCGGTCCCTCCGGGGCTCTCGACTCGGACCTCCCTTCCCGACCGGACCGGGGCCGGGTATTCTCGCCCGATGCAGGTTCACTTGGTCGACGGCACCTACGAGCTATACCGCCACTACTTCGCGGTGCCCAAGGCCACCGACGCGGCCGGCCAGGAAGTCGGGGCCCTGATCGGCGTCCTCCAGTCGATGCTGGCCTTGATCGAGAGCGGAGCAACCCACCTGGGCGTGGCCACCGATCACATCATCGAGTCGTTTCGCAACGACTTGTGGCCCGGATACAAGACTGGAGACGGGATCGAGCCAGACCTGCACCGCCAGTTCCACCCGCTCGAGCGGGCCCTTGGCGCCATGGGAGTGGTCGTCTGGCCAATGGTCGAGTTCGAGGCCGACGACGCCTTGGCCTCCGCTGCCCGGCAGGCGGCCGCCGACCCCCGGGTGACCCGAGTCCTGATCTGCACCCCGGACAAGGATCTGGCGCAATCGGTCGTCGGCGACCGGGTGGTCCAATTCGACCGTCGCCACCGCACGATTCGCGACGAAGCCGCCGTGATCGAGAAGTTCGGTGTCCCGCCGGCGTCGATTCCGGATTGGCTGGCCCTCGTCGGCGATTCGGCGGACGGCTACCCCGGCATCGGCGGTTGGGGCCCGAAATCGGCCGCGGCGCTGCTGGCGCGCTATCGGAGAATCGACGCCATTCCGCTCGACGCCGGCCAGTGGGACGTCCAGGTCCGCGGAGCGAGCCGACTGGCCGACTCGCTCCGCTCGTCCTTGGACGAGGCTCGACTGTTCCAGCAATTGGCGACCCTCCGAACCGATGCCCCAACCTTCGACCTGGTCGAGGAACTGCGCTGGCTCGGCCCCTCATCGGGGTTTGCCGCGCTCGCGGCCGATCTGGGGGCGCCGGATCTCGGCGCCAGGGCCGAACGGCTCGCGCCGCCTAGTCCTTCTTTTTGAGCTGGCCTTTGTTGGCTTCGATGAAATCCCGGATCTGGCTGGAAAGCTCGAGGAGCTTGAGCCATTGCTCCTGATAGAGCGTGATCGGGAAACGGCCGAGGCCGTACACCGAGACCCCTCCCTTTTCGCTGACTTTGATGGAGACGCCCCGAGACGCCCCTTGCTTGAGCGCCGCGTTCTCCCGGCGGAGCCGCTCGAGTTCGGCTTGGAGATCGTCCTGCGACATGCTGTCCTCGGCGTGAAGTGACGAATGAAGTGAACGATGAATTTAACCTCATGATCGGCCCGGGAACCCGGCCAAGCCATAGATTGCCGGCAAGGACCCTCGATGATTCCCAAGCCCCCGTTTGCCGCGACTCTCTCGCTCGAAGACGAGCTGAGCCGCTTCGAGGCCCTCAAGCCCCGGTTGGCGTCGGTGTGGCATCGGCTGACCGCGAGCGAGGAGGCCGATTATACCTCGGTCGTGGTTCCTTCGCTCACACTCGACCAAGGCGAGCTGGCGAAACTGGATGGGGCCGCTCACTATGAGGAGCGGCTCCTCTCGCTCTTGATCCGGCTCCGGAATCCCCGAGCCCACATGGTGTACGTGACCTCGCAGCCGCTCCATCCGCAAGTGCTCGAGCTCTACCTCCAACTCCTGGTGGGCATTCCGGCGAGTCATGCCCGGCAGCGACTGACGATGATCTGCGCCCACGACACCTCGCCTCGGTCGCTCACCGAGAAGATCCTCGAACGCCCCCGGCTGATCGAGCGGATTCGCTGCGCCATTCGCGACCCGAGCAAAGCCTATCTCACCGTGTTCAACGCCACCCCACTGGAGCGCAAGCTGGCGGTGCTGCTGGACATCCCGATGAACGGGTGCGATCCGAGCCTGGGCTACCTCGGCACCAAGTCCGGCGGGCGGAAAGTGCTCCGGGAGGCCGGAGTGCCGGTTCCAGCCGGCTTTGAGGATCTGAGCAGCGTCGACGACGTCGCCCGGGCCATCGCCGAACTGGGTAGTCAGAACCCCCTGGCAGGCAGAGTGGTCATCAAGTTGAACGAGGGGTTTTCGGGCGAAGGAAACGCCATTCTTCGGTTGCCCGACGAACGGAGCCTCGGGGCGGTCCGGGATGCCCTGACGAGCGACCTCGCCTTTGTCGGACCAGGCGAAACGCCCGACGGGTTCTTCACCAAGTTTGCCCGCATGGGGGGGATCGTCGAGGAGTTCATCGAGGCACCCCGGAAGGCCTCGCCGAGCGTCCAGGTCCGAACCAGCCCTGACGGCGAGGTCGTGCTGATCTCGACCCATGACCAGATTCTCGGGGGCGAAAGCGGTCAGGTGTTCCTGGGGGCGCGCTTCCCCGCCGACGCCGCCTATCGCGGGACGATCCAAGACGCCGGACTCCGAGTGGGCGAGGTCCTGGCCCGTCGGGGCGTGGTCAGCCGCTTCGCGGTGGATTTCATCGCCGCGCAGCGGGCCCGGCGCGGTCCGTGGCAGGTCTCCGGCATCGAGAGCAATCTGCGAATGGGGGGTACGACCCACCCGTTCCTCGCGCTCCAGTTCCTCACGGGTGGGCAACTCGATCCAGTCTCCGGCCTGTTCAAGAGCCAGAGCGGCCGTCAGAAGTGCTATCGGGCCACCGACAACCTCCGGTCGCCCGCCTATCGAGGACTCTTGCCGGAAGACCTGATCGACATTCTCACCGTGAACAAGCTCCACTACAGCGAGCGGACCGAATCCGGGGTGCTCTTCCACATGATCGGCGCGCTGAGCGAGTTCGGAAAGCTCGGCCTGACCGCCATCGCGAACTCACCCGAGGAAGCCGATCGCCTCTACGACCGGGTGCTCGAGGTGCTCGCGGACGAGACCCGTTACGGCCGTGAGGCGGGTTGAGGCTCGGCGGGATCTCGCCGGGTTCGATTGAGGTAGCGGAGGAAGAACCGGTCGATCGGGGTATCTGGCGAGTAGCGCCGCAGCAGCGTCAGGCGATCCTGATCCGAGCGGCCGCCCCCCGCCGTCCAGCCCCGCGGGAAGCCGAGACTGTCTTCGATGTCGTCGACCGTGACGCCGAGTCGCGCCAGGGCCGGCACGGACCAGAGCGCGGCGGGGGCCCGGATCCGGAACCGCTCGTAGGACTCGATGACCATTTCCGCGATGAGGGTGAGATACTCGGTACAGGTCTCGAGGACGTCGAGGTCCGGAACGTCGCCGTCATCGGCGGCCGTGAAGTGATGCTTGGTCTCCCAAAGTCCGAACCGGACCCAGCGGGAGCGGTCGAGGTGTACCGGGGTGTGGCCGATCGGTTGCCACTCCGGCCGCACCGTTCGGAAGAACCGGGCCACCCGATTGGCATCGCAGCGTGCCTCCCAGGTTGCCCGCCAGGCGGGGTAGCCCTCCCGATCGCCGAGGGCCGCTTCGGTGGCCGCGAAGACGCCGGTGACCGCCGAGACGAAGGCGCTGAAGTAGCACCGGAACTCGAACAGGTCGGCGCTGGCGGCGTGCATCTTCCAAAGGAAGAAGTCCGCCTCCAGCGCTTTGGCGCCGATCTGTTCGGGAGGAACCCGCACGGCCCTACCGACTGGGCGGGAGGACGATGGCGTCGACGATGTGCACCATCCCGTTGCTGCCCCGAGCCGACCCAATGATCTTGGCGTCACCGAGATAGGTATCGGCACCCTTCTTGGCGATGGTGGCCGACGAGCCGTCCGCCATCCCGAGGACCATCCCGTCCTTGAGTTCCTCGAGCAGGTAGACCGACGTGGTCACATGATGACGGAGGATGGCCTGGAGCTTGGACTTGTTCTCCGGCTTGAGGAGATCGTCGACGGTGCCCTTGGGAAGTTTGTCGAACGCGGCGTTGGTGGGCGCAAACACCGTGTAGGGCCCGGAACTGGCGAGCACGTCGGTCAGGCCGGCGGCCCCGACCGCGGCGACCAGGGTCGTGTGGTCCGGCGACCCGGCGGCAATCTTCACGACGTCCTTGGCGGAGGCGTCGTCCTTGACACCCGCCAGCCCGGCGGCCGGCGCGCCGCCCGCGGGAGCGGCATCCTGGGTTTGCGGCGCGGGGGTGCACCCCAGTGCCAGTGCTCCGATCGCGACAGCCCAACGCTTGGCGAACATCCGAGAACCTCTGTATGGGGACATCCGATCGTATCACCCGGCCCCTGAGGATTTCATCAAGTGATCATGAAGGCGTGTTGCCATGACCCTTCATGGTACCGGACGCCGCCGGGTCAGCGCCTCCACCTCGTCGATCTCGCGCGGGGCGAGACTGATCCGCTCCAGGCCCCGCGGGGTGATCAGGTAGGAGTCCTCGATCCGCACCCCGGTCCCCTGGTATCTCTCCACCACCGGTCCCACCCGTTTGATGAAGGCTCGGTTCTTGGGGGTATCCGGCAGGATGTCGAGCAGTTGCTTGTGGATGTAGAGGCCGGGCTCGATCACGAATGCGTCGCCCACCGCGAAGTTGCCGTAGTAGGCCTGGGCCGGATCGTGGACCTCGAGGCCGAGCCCATGGCTAATCCCGTGGATCATGAAGAGGCTGGCCTGGGTGCACCCGCCGGGGTTCGCGTTGCAGTCGACCGGCCAGGCCGGGTCGTAGCTGGCATCGGCCGACTCGATCAGACCCAGCGCGGCGAGCCCACGGGCACGGACCGCCACCGAGCTGTCAGCAGCCAGCCTGAACGACATCCCGGGTTTGGAATTCCGTTCGGCCGCGGCTTGGGCGTCGCGGACCAGCTGGTAGATGGCTCGCTGCTCGGCCGTGAAGGTCCCACTCACCGGCAGGGTCCTGGTCACGTCCGCCGTGTACCCCTGGAACTCGGCGCCGGCGTCGATGACGACCACGTCGCCCGGCTCCATCTTCCGGCGGTTCTTCATGTAGTGGAGTTGGAGGGTCAGTGGACCCGAGCCGACGATGGCCCCATAGGCCGGCCGTTCCGAGCCGAGCCGGCGGAAGGTGTAGTCGATGATGGCCTGGAGGTCATACTCGTGCATGCCGGGATCGATCCGCCGCATCAGCTCGGTATGACCCTCGGCCGAGATCTCAGCCGCCCGTCGGATCAGCGCCATTTCGGTCTCCGACTTCCTGGCGCGGAGGCGGTCGACGATCGGGTGGCCGTTCTTGACCTCGAGCCCGCCGTGACGCGCCGCCAGGCCCCGAACGAACTGTCCGCCTCGGGTCAGGGAATCCTGTGCCGCGAAGTCGGCCGCGGCGAAATCTCGGAGGTCGTAGACGGTCCGGTTCCCGGCGCCGACCAGCGAGTCGACGAAGGAAGCCAGCGCTTCGATCGGCCGCGCGGTGAGACCGTACTCGGTGGCCAGCGCCAGGGAGTCAGGCTCGGCGCCGTAGTAGATGGCCCGGCGGGCCGGCGACCGCGCCACGAAGAGCGTCGCGGTGCCGCGGCCGCCCCGAACGGGCATCACCAGCGCGGCGTTAGGGTAGAGATAGCCGGTGAGGTACCGGAAGGCCGGCAGTTGATAGAATGGGCCGAAATCGGTGGTCGGGGTCACCCCGCCAAAAGCCAGGACGACTCCGCTGCCGACTCGTTCGGCCAGGGCCGCTCGCCGAGCCTGGTACTCGCCTGGATCGATGGCGCGGCTCGGGACCGCGGCCGGAGCCGCCTGGAGGATCAAGGACGCGAGCAACGCACTCACCGAATGGCTCCGGTCATTGGGATGTCTCAACGCTACCGAGGCGGCGACCTTCACGCCATCGGGCGATCCGCGGGCGGTCCCCGCTCCCGTCGGGTCGCGCGGCGTCCTTCACCGTCCCAGCGCCATGTCGTATCTTGCAACCATGGTCCCCAATCGGCGCGGCGCGCCGTCGCTGGGGCGGTTCCTCCTGGGTGCCGCCATGCCGTTCCTCCTCGAGCCTGCGGTCGGATCGGCCCAGGCAGTCCCCCGGCCGCCGGTCGCGGCACCGGACGCGGAGTTCATGGCCGGGATGATCCCGCACCACGCCCAGGCGGTGAAGATCGCCCGCTGGGCGGCGACCCACGGCGCCCGGCCCGACATCCGGGTCCTGTCGGAGCGGATCGTGGTGGCGCAGCAAGATGAGATCGGGCTGATCCAGACCTGGCTCGCCGATCGCGGCCTCCCGGTTCCTCAGGCCGACGCGACCCACCATCGGATGACGATGAACGGGGCCGAGCACTCGATGTTGATGCCCGGCATGCTCACGGACGAGGAACTGGCTCAATTGGAGCGCAGTCGCGGGTCGGCGTTCGACCGGTTGTTTCTCTCCTTCATGATCCAACACCACGAAGGCGCCTTGACCATGGTCGATCGCCTGTTCGCGGCCGACGGCGCCGGGCAGGATGAGGTGGTGTTTCGGTTCGCGTCGGATGTCTACGCCGACCAGAGCACGGAAATCGACCGGATGCAGAAGATGTTGGCTACCCTTCCCCAGTGACGAGGTTCCCATGATCCCCGCGGCTCGGCCTCTGCTCGGAACCCTCGTCGTGACCGCGCTCACGGCGTGTTTTTCGGCGACCTCCTCGGGACCCAACGGCTCACCGGCGCCCGCGCCCGACCTTTCGGCCGCGCCGCCGGGCCCGGACCCCCGGGTCGGGCTCAAGGCGGGGAAAGCGGATGCGGGCGTGGCTCGGTGGAACATGCGCCTGGTGTCCAACACCCCGTCGCCCGCGGCCTTCGACGGGGTGAGCAACTCGGACCTGGCGTTCCGGGGGAACTACGTCTTCCAGGGCAACTATAACGGCTTCATGGTTTGGGACATGGCCGACGCGGCCCGGCCACGGCTGGTGAAGCCGTTCGTCTGTCCCGCCTCGCAGAGCGACGTGTCGGTCTACGGCAACCTGCTCTTCGTATCGGGAGAAGGTCTCACCGGTCGCCTCGACTGCGGGAGCCAAGGAGTTGCCGAGGCGGTGAGTCACCACCGGCTGCGGGGGATCCGGATCTTCGAGGCGACCGACGTCACCAACCCCAAGTACATCGCCAACGTGCAGACCTGCCGCGGGTCGCACACCCACACCGTGGTCACGGACCCGAAGGACAAGGACCACGTGTACATCTACGTCTCGGGTTCGGCTGGGGTCCGGCCGGCGGAGGAGCTTCCGGGATGCTCGGAGCTGATGCCCGAGAAAGATCCCAACAGCGCCCTCTTCCGGATCGAAGTGATCAAGGTGCCTCTGGCCAACCCATCCGCCGCGGCGATCGTGAGTTCACCGCGGATCTTCCAGGATCTCGTGGCGGCCCCTCGACACGCCGCGGCCGCGGTCGACTCGGCCGAGCGGGCCCGAGCGGCGGCGGCCGGCCAGCCCCGAGCGACGCGGCCGCCCCGCCCAGGCCAGGGCCGGGGGCCGACCCAATGTCACGACATCACCGTGTATCCTGCCATCGGGCTGGCCGGCGGTGCCTGTGGCGGCTACGGGCTCCTCCTCGACATCAGCGACGCGGCGAACCCGGTGCGGATCGGCGCCGCGGCGGACTCCAACTTCTCTTTCTGGCATTCGGCGACGTTCAGCAACGACGGCTCGAAGATCCTCTTCACCGACGAGTGGGGCGGCGGCTCGGCGCCGCGATGCCGGGTCACCGACAAGTACGAGTGGGGTGCCAACGCGATCTTCACGCTCGAGAACCGGGAGATGAAGTTCAAGAGCTACTACAAGATGCCGGCCCCGCAGACGACGCTGGAAAACTGCGTCGCCCACAACGGCTCCCTGATTCCGATTCCCGGCCGCGACGTGATGGTCCAGGGGTGGTACCAGGGAGGGATCTCGGTGTTCGACTGGACCGACCCCGCCAAGCCGTTCGAGATCGCCTTCTACGACCGCGGGCCGGTCGACTCGACCCGGCTGGTGAGCGGCGGCTCGTGGTCGGTGTACTGGTACAACGGGTACATGGTCAGTTCGGAGATCGCCCGCGGGCTCGACATCTTCGAGTTGCAGCCGAGCGGCTTCCTGACCCAGAACGAAATCGACGCGGCCAGGACCGTCCGGTTCGAGTACCTCAACGCTCAAGAGCAGCCGCGGATCGTGTGGCCCGCCAGCTTCGCGTTGTCGCGGGCGTATCTCGATCAGCTCGACCGGGGGCGCGGCCTTCCGGCCGACAAGATCGCGGCGGCCCGCTCCGAGTTGACCAGGGCGGAGCGCCTAACGGGCACCGCTCGGCGCGACGCGCTCAACGCGCTGGCCGGGAGGCTCCATCAAGACGCCCGGGGAGCGGCGATGGAACCGAAGGTGCATCTGGCGGCGTCATCGGTCGGAGATCTGGCCAGCCGGTAACGGCCGCAACGAGCGAATGACCTCCCGAGGACGTCGACCGGCCGAGCCGACCTTCTTTGCCACGCCCGCCAGGTTTCGGGCCTGGCTCGAACGGCACCACGGCTCGGCGCGGGAGCTGACCGTCGGCTTCTACAAGGTCGGCTCGGGCCAGCCCAGCATCACCTGGCCGGAATCGGTCGATCAGGCGCTCTGCTTCGGCTGGATCGACGGGATCCGGCGAGCCCGCGACGAGGAGAGTTACACCATCCGGTTTTCACCACGACGGCCAACCAGCAACTGGAGCGACATCAACATCGCCAAGGTCGCGGAGTTGGAGAGGCAGGGCCTGATGCGACCCGCCGGCCGCCTGGCGTTCGACCAACGGCGACCGGGGGAGCGGGCGCCTTACTCCTATCAGCATCGATACCGAACCCGCCTCGAGCCCGGCCAGCGACGGCGATTCCGACGCAACACCGCTGCCTGGGCGTTCTTCCAGCGCCAGCCGGTCTCCTATCGGCAGAGCATGGTGTTCTGGATCACCGGCGCCAAGCGGCCGGAGACGAAGGCGGCCCGGCTCGAGCGGCTCATCGCGGCTTGCGGGATGGAGCGTCGGGTGTGACGGAGGGGGCGGTAGCCGAGTATCAGGACGGATCAATCGGGCATCGGGGACGGATGGTTCGGACTCTACTCACAGCAGTCATGGGTCTCGGGATGGCGGCCTGCAACACGAGCCCGAGCGAGGCATTGCTCGGGCCCTGGCGTTCCGACGGATTCAACATGCTGGTGACCGCCGACAGCACCGCGGTCTGGGGCAATTGCTCGACCGGGACCATACCGGGTCGGTTGGCGGTCGATGCCGTCGGGAGGTTCCAGGCCACCTTCGACTACCGTTTTACCCCAGGGATCCCCGGCGGCGCCCGGGTCGATCGGCTCCTCCTGACCGGTCAACTGCACGGCAACGAACTCGAGGTATCCCTCGACGCCATGGGCGGGGCCCCGCCCCTCAACTACCGGCTGGAGCGGGGCCCCGGAATGCCCTACCTGCCCTGCCCGACGTTCTCACCGGGCTCCCCGACACCCTAGCGCGACCAGGGCGGCACGATCCCGTTCATCCGGGCATAGGCGATCGATTGGCCAAGGTGCTCGTTCATGTGGGTCACCAGCTGGAGCAGCACCGACCACTGCGGCACCTGTCGGCCATACTGCCTGGTCGTCGCCGACGGGTCGGCGAGTCGGGCCACCACCGACCGGACGTGATCACGCGACTCTTTGAGCCGGGCTACCAGGTGGGCTTTGTCGCCGAGGTCCTCGGCGGCGTCGCCGTCGCGTCCGTCGGGGGCCGGCGCGCCCAAACTGGTCGCCGGGTAGAGATAGTTGTACCGGGCCACGTGGCCGAACACCTTGGCCACGGTCATGACGCCCGGGCCCGGGCTCCAGGCGTACTTGTCCGCCGGCATCGCCTCGGCGAGGGCGATGAACTTCTCCATCGATTCGTCGAAGTGTCGGATCACTTCCGACACGAAACCCGGTGCCGTGCTCGGCGCGGCCGGCGCCTGGGCCGCCACCGGGCAGACCAAGGTCAGCAGGACCGTTGCCGTCGTTAGCGCAGTTCTCATTGTCCGGACCTCCCGGTGACTGATGGGGTGGTAGTTGGGCGCGCCCCACTGTCGTTCCAGTTGAGCAGCGCGTTGAAGATCATCCCGAACTCGCCGTGGTTCTGCCACCGGTAGATCGGGTTGTTGGCGAACAGAATCACCCGCCCCTGACCGTGCCGAGCCCGCTGGACATCGATCGCAAACGGTCGGTGGCGGAGCGAGTCGGCGCCGGTCATCAGCCCGGAGAGCACCGAGGACGCACCGCCGACATACCGCGCCAGGACGTCGTCCTCGTTGGCGGTCCCGACCTTGAGCGGCTGGCCGCCGACGTATTTGATCGGCAGGATCCGGTCCTTGAAGCCGTAGAACACGGGGTGTTCGGGCTTGAGGATCTGGCCCTGCACCAACGGGCGCTGCGCCACCAGGCCAGGGACCGCCACCCTCTCGACGGTGCCGGCCCAACCGAAGTCGATCGGCAACCGGGCGGCTTCACCGACGGCAAGCAGGGTTCCGCCGCGCTCGAGGAATTCGGCGAACGCGTCGACGCCCCGCTGGCCGAACCCGCCGGTGACATCGTCGCTCTCGCCGTACATCCCGAGGAACTGGTACTTGTCGGTCTTCCGGTACGGGACCGGCTTGTCGCTGGGCGGCTGGAGCGCCACCGGGCGGCTCAGGTTCTGCTCGGCGATGAGGATGACGTCGTACTTGTCCCGGAGCCCGCCCTGGGCCAGTTGTTCCTTGTAGATGAGATCGAACGGCACCCCGAATTTGTCGAAGGTGAGTCGATACCAGCCGAGGTTCTGGGTGCCGGCCCACTGCGAGTAGACCGCGATCCGGGGCGGGTCGGCGTCGTGGCTGGCGACGGCGGGCGGCGCGCCTAACGCCGCGCTCGTCAGCCCCAGATCCGTGGCCACCGCCCGCGCCGCGGCCACCTGGCCCGGATCGGTGACGATCAGGGAGCCGGCCGGAAACTCGACGCCTTCGGCGGTGAAGCTCCGCTGGGCCACCCGCATCGGCACCGACCGGAGCCGATACCGAAAGCTGATCATGTTGTTCGAGCCGTGATGAGCGACCGCCAGCGCCGCGGTGCCGGCCCCGACCGACCGGCCGACCGCGCTCGCCTTGTCGACCGGTGCCACCGGGACGGCGAGAATCGCCGAATCCGCCACCTCGACGACCTCGACGTTCATGGCCAGACCCATCGTCCAGCCGCTGTCGTCGTACGTGGTCAATCGGGCATCCGGAAATTGCTGCTTCTCGAGCAGGTTCTTGGCGAGCCGGCCGTAAGGCTGGTTCCGCTTGATCAGATAGGAGCCGGCCGGATAGGTCACGGTGTCGATCTTGAAGGCCTTGCCGGCGACGCCCACCTCGATCCGCTGGGTCCGGAGAATGTTGACCAACTCGGTCACCCGGGTCATGTCCCGCTGGACCGGAATCACGAATCCGAACGGCGCCTTGGTCCGACCTTCCTCGATCGAGTTCCTGGTCTTGACGAGGAAGTTCTCCAGAATGGTCGCCGGGAACATCGAGGCGAGCTGCAACGCCGAGAGCACGCCGGTCTGCATGTAATTGGCATTGGCGCGCCGGGTGAACTTGGCCGAGTCGTCCTTATCGATCGGGATTCCTCGGTACCATTCCCGCTCTTGGGCCCCGCCTCGGCCGGTCGGAATCGGCGACTGGGGTCGCGGCGGCGGCGTCGCGCGGGCGACGGTATCGCCCTTGGCCTTCGCGGAATCCGCTTTGGCCTTGGCCGAGTCCGCCTTGGCTTTGGCGGTGGCGGGGTCGTCGAGGTCCCGGCCCGACTGGGTCTCGTACATCCTCATGAGGCCGTTGTGGTTGTAGGCGATCGACCCCAAATACCCCGGCGACCAGCCATCCATGAAGGCGTGGGTGTACACCCCCGGCATCCCGAACTTCGTCATCTGGGCCAGCTCGAAGTTGGCGAACCAGGGCAACTCGGCGAACAGGAGCGGGTCGAGGTTGGGGTTCTGGGGCGCCGCGCCGCTGTAGCTGTAGAGGAGTGGAAGCGACTCGTGGAGATCGTGCATGATCGGCGGGTAAGCCGTGAAGTACCAATCGGCCAGGGCCCGCATCTGGACCAGCACCAGGTTGATATCGCGATTGTTGTCGTGGTAGGCGTAGCGGCCCCAATAGGGGACCGGCGGGGTGCTCTTGCTCGGCGGCAACGGCGGCGGCGGGCCGATCCGGGCCGTGTCGCGAGGGGGAGGCGGCGGCGGCTGGAAGGTCACCGGCAGCCCCAACTCCAGGTTGCGATGGAACCAATCGACGTTGCGATCCCGCCCGTCGGCATCGGCCGCCGGGGTCACCGACACGATGAGGTTCTCGCGGATCTGCGCCACGATCGACGAGGTCTCCGTCGCAAGCCGATAGACCAGCTCCATGACCATCTCGGACGGCCCGGTCTCGCCGCTGTGGAGCCCCGCCATCAGGTGATAGTGCGGTTTGCTGGTTCGGATCAACTCGGCCAACTCCGCTTCCGAGCGCCCCCGCGGATCGGCGAGCTTGGCCAGGTTTTGCCGGTTCTGGGCCAGTCGGGCCAAGTTCGCCTCGGAACTCACCCAGACCACGACCAGCTCCCGCCCTTCGTCCGACCGACCGATGGTCTCGACCTGGACCCGGGGAGTGGCCGCGGCGAGCGCCCGGTAGTACCGCAGCTGGTCGGCGTAGTAGGTCAGCCGTTTTGGGATGCCGATGTGGTAGCCCAGCACGTCCCGCGGCGTCGGTATCCCGTCGACCAGCGGCAGGTGATCGACCAAGGGGCTCCCGAGTCGTGGATTCGGGAGCCACTCCCGATAGGCCTTCTCGAAGGTGGGATCCTGCTTCTGGGCAGGGTCACGGGTTTGCACCGAGGCCTGGCCCGCTCCCCACGACGGCATGGCGAGGATGAGCAACCCGGTGGCGATGGTGGCGCGGATCGGTGCACGGCGTGGTATGGGCACGTTGGTCGGTTCCCGTCGGGCGACTTTGGATCTCGAAATATACCCGCCGCCAGGCCGCGGCAGGCCTAACGGCGAGTCATCCCCCGAACTGGCGGAGGTGATGGTCGGCATGGCGGTATGCCCACCGACCCCAGTCGGTCCGGGTCATCGGCCCGAAGCCCATGTGAGCGGGCGCCAACCGGTCCTCGGTCGCGCTTGAGAGACCAACCAAGCTGTCGATGCAGCGACGCCGGTCGCGCTCCAGGTCGCCCGGCTTGGTTCCCTCGAGCTTCGGATCGAACCCGGGCTTGGTCGGATAGCCCTTGGGCCAGGGAAAGGGCAGGTAGAGCGCGATCCACTTTACCCATTGCACCGTCGCGGGATACTCGATGCCGGGAGGCACCCGGATGCCCTGAGCCCAATCGGTGGCGTCGGCGAGATGACAGAACATCTCCCCCACGGTCAGGGTGCCCCATCGCCGGGTCGCGGTGGCGGGAAGTGTTCGCAGCCGTTCGGCCAGCCGCTCAAGCGGGGCGGCTTCGAAGATGGTACTCAGCGCGGCCTCCGGGTTTGGGCCTGGAAAGGGGCGAAGTCTATCGTGCCCCTTCGGACTCGTCCACCAGCCGCCGCCGGGTATCCCGGATCGCTTGCGTCGGCGCCCGGGTCGTCGGCATCTTTGGATCGTCGAAGCCACAAGGTATCTCCATGCGTCTCAATCGGTTGACCCAACCGCTCGTCCGCGACAACGGGATCTTGCGCCCGGCCAGCTGGGACCACGCGCTCGACCGCGCCGCCGAGGGCTTCCAGCGGATCAAAGCCGCCCACGGAGCCGATGCCCTCGCGACGATGAGCTGTTCGAAAGCCAGCAACGAGATGAACTTCCTGGCGTCGAAGCTGACCCGAGTCGCGTTCGGGACCCATAACATCGACAGCTGCAACCGGACCTGACACGCCCCTAGCGTCGTCGGTCTGGCGACGGTGTTTGGTGCCGGGGGCGGCACCAGTTCCTATCGAGAGGTGGAGGAGACGGACGTCATCTTCCTGTGGGGAGCGAACGCCCGCGACAACCACCCGATCTTTTTTCACCACGTCCTCAAGGCGATCCGGCGGGGCGCCCGGATGTTCGCCTGCGATCCCCGCCGGACCTCGACCGCCCAGTGGGCCGATGCCTGGCTCGGGCTCCACGTCGGCACCGACATCGCCCTGGCCAACGCGATGGCCCGGGTGATCATCCACGCCGGATTGGCCAATCAGGCCTTCATCGCCAACGCCACCTCCGGCTTCGAGGCCTACCGCGCGGCCGTGGAGCAATACACCCTGGCCCGTGCGGAGCGGATCACCGGGGTTCCCGGTGAGGTGATCGAACGGGCCGCGCTGGCCTACGCCCGAGCCGATCGGGCGGTCATCTGCTGGACGTTAGGCATCACCGAGCACCACAACGCGGTCGACAACGTGCTCTCCCTGATCAACCTCGCCCTCTTGACCGGCCACGTCGGACGGTACGGTTCCGGCCTCAATCCGCTCAGGGGTCAGAACAACGTCCAAGGCGGCGGCGACATGGGCGCGATTCCTAACCGGCTCGCCGGGTTCCAGGACTGGACCAAGGACGCGGCCGTCAAGGCCAAGTTCGACGCGGCCTGGGGCATCGACATGAAAGCTCAGTACGGTCGCAACCTCTCCCAGATGTTCGAAGGCATGGAGCACGGCGAAGTCCGGGCCGTCTACGCCATTGGCGAGAACCCGGCTCAGTCCGAAGCCGACCAGAATCGGGCCGAGCGCCTTCTCACCGGCCTCGACCACCTGGTGGTTCAGGACATCTTCCTGACCCGGACCGCCGAACTCGCCACCGTCGTGCTGCCCGCCAGCGCGAGCTGGTGCGAGTCCGAAGGCACCGTCACCAACAGCGAACGCCGGGTCCAGCGGGTTCGCAAGGCGCTGGAGCCGCCGCCCGGGGCGAGGGACGACATGTGGATCATCGCCGAGATCGCCAAACGACTCGGCCACGATTGGGGACAGCCCTCGGCCGAGGCGGTCTGGAACGAGGTCCGCTCGCTCGCCCCGATGGTGGCGGGGATGAGTTACCCGAGGCTCGAACGCGAGGGCGGCCTCCATTGGCCCTGCTACGACGAGACCCACCCGGGCGAACAATTCCTTCACGGCCGCCTGTGGCAGCAGCCTCGCGGTGGCCCGGCGGCTCCCTTCAGCGTGGTGGAACATGACCCGCCAGTGGAGATGCCGGATGCCGAATACCCCTTCCAGCTCACCACCGGCCGGCGGCTCGATTCCTACAACACCGGGGTGCAGACCGGGGGATTCACCTCCCCACTGCGACGCGGTGAGACGGTGGACATCTCGCCCGAGGATGCCGCCAGCCTGGGAGTCGGCGAGGGCGATCGGGTTCGGGTGAGCTCGCGGCGCGGCAGCGTCGTGGCACCGGTGCGGGTCGATTCCTCGCTCCGGGCCGGACTGGTGTTCATGACGTTTCACCACCAGGACCAGGTCAAGACCAACGTGCTCACCATCGACGCCACCGATCCCAAGTCGGGCACCGCCGAATTCAAGGCCTGCGCCGTGAGGATCGAGCCGGTGGCCGCCGCGGTGACCACCTAACGAGCCGACCCAGTGGACCTCCACCTTCTCGACGCCGCACCCACGCCCGCCGAACGGGCCGCCATCGACGCCTTCCTCGGCCCACCGAAGGACGGTTGGACCGGCGGCGCTCGCGAACCCCAGGACGCCCACACGGCCGCCGGCGGTCACCACAGTCGCAGCCAGCGCCATCTCCTCCTGCCGGCGTTGCTCGCGGTCCAAAGGCGAGTCGGCTGGATCAGCGCGGGCTCCCTGATGTACCTCTGCCAGCGCCTGACGATCCCGCCGGCCGACGCCTATGGCGTGGCGACGTTCTACGCCCTGTTGCCGACGGCGCCCAGGCCACCCCGGGTGGTCCACGTCTGCGACGACATCGGGTGCCGGGTCCGCGGCGCGGAAGCCGTCTGCGCCGAACTCGAGCGGACCGTGGGGCCGGCCCACCATCCGCCAACGGGCACCAGCCACGAGTTGCCGGCCATCGGGTCCGGCTGGATCCGAAGCCCCTGCCTCGGCCTATGCGAGGAGGCCCCCGCGGCGCTCCTCACCCAGGCCGGCGCCACACCAGTCGAGCGTCTGTTCGGCAATGCCACCGCGGGGCGGATCGCGGCGGTGCTCGCCGGGAACGACAGTACCGCCGATCAAACCCGGGCCCCGATCCCGCAAGCAGGCGATCCCGATCTCCTCCTGCTCCGTCGAGTCGACCGGATCGATCCGACCGACCTCGATGCCTACCGAGCCCACGGCGGCTACCAGGCCCTCCGCCTCGCGCTGGACCTCGGCCCAGACGGGGTGATTCGAGAGATTGCCGACAGCAAGCTCGCCGGACGCGGCGGCGCCGCCTTCCCGACCGGGCGAAAATGGGACGCGGTGGCCAAGCAGCCGGTCCGACCCCATTACGTGGTCTGCAACGCCGACGAATCCGAGCCCGGCACCTTCAAGGACCGGGTGATCATGGAGAAGGACCCCTACAGCGTCGTTGAAGCGATGACGGTGGCGGGATTCGCGACCGGGTCGGAGCAGGGGTTCATCTACCTTCGCGGCGAGTATCCCCTGGCCCGGACCCGGCTTCAGCACGCCATCGATCAAGCGACCAGCCGCGGGCTACTCGGCGACAATATCATGAGCCGCCCAGTCCGGTTCACCATCGAAATAAGGGTGGGGGCGGGAGCGTACATCTGCGGCGAAGAGACCGCGATCTTCAACTCGATCGAGGGATTCCGAGGCGAACCGCGGAACAAGCCGCCCTTTCCGGTACAGATCGGGTTGTTCGGCAAGCCCACGGTCGTGAACAACGTGGAAACCCTGGTGAACGTGCTCGAGGTGCTTCGGCTGGGCGGCCCGCAGTATGCCGCGATCGGCACTGCGGGTTCCACCGGGACTCGGCTCTTCTGCCTGTCCGGACACGTCGCCCGGCCAGGCGTCTACGAGGTGCCCTCGGGAACGACGCTCCGTCGGTTGCTCGAACTGGCCGGGGGCGTCGCGGGGGGGCGGGCGCTGAAGGCCGTGCTCCTGGGGGGCGCGGCGGGCGGGTTCGTTCGGGCCGACGAAATCGACTTGCCGCTCAGCTTCGAAGCGACCCGGGCCGCCGGCGCGACCCTGGGCTCGGGGGTCGTCATGGTCTTCGACGATACCACCGACTTCGCCGACATCCTCCGGCGGATCGCGGCCTTCTTCCGCGACGAGTCGTGCGGCCAGTGCGTGCCGTGCCGGGTGGGCACGGTCCGTCAGGAAGAGGCGCTCCACCGGCTCCAAGCCCACCGGCCGATCGGCGGGACGGCCGCGGAGTTGGCGCTCCTCGACGAGATCGGCCTGGCGATGAAGGACGCCTCGATTTGCGGACTGGGGCAGACCGCCTACAGCGCGGTCGAGTCCGCGATCAAGCGGCTCAAACTCTTCGACGGGGTGGCCCCGCGATGACGACCCTGGTTTCGTTGGCCCCGCCCCGGCGCCTGGTGAGCCTGACCATCGACGGCAAAGGAATCGAGGCACCGGAAGGCAGCACCATTCTCGAGGCCTGTCGGACCCAGGGTACCGAGATCCCCACGCTCTGCTACCTCGAGACGCTGCACCCGGTCAACGTGTGCCGGGTTTGCGTGGTGGAGGTGGAGGGCTCCCGGGTCCTGGTGCCGTCCTGCTCGCGAAGGGTAGAGCCGGGCATGGTGGTCAAGACCCAAAGCGAGCGGGTCGTCCACAGCCGCAAGATGGTGTTGGAGTTCCTCGCTTCCTCGGTCGATCTCTCGACCACCCCGGAGGTGGCCCGGTGGCTCGGAGAGTACGCCGCCCGCCCCGACCGTTACGGTCCCCCGGCGCCACCGGCGGCGGCCGGCGCTCGCGACGGCCTCGAGCCCGGGCATCATGACCCGGTGGAACCCGGATTTCGGGCGACCGTGGCCCAGCCGACCAAGATCGACAACGAACTCTACCTCCGCGACTACGGCAAGTGCATCCTCTGCTACAAGTGCGTCGAGGCTTGCGGCACCGACCACCAGAACACCTTCGCGCTCACGGTCGCGGGTCGCGGATTCGATGCCCGGATCTCGACCGAGTTCGCCGTCGAACTGCCCCGGTCGGCGTGCGTCTACTGCGGCAACTGCATCGCGGTCTGCCCGACCGGCGCGCTGATGTTCAAATCGGAGTACGACCACCGGGCCGCGGGGACCTGGGACGAATCCAGGCAAACGGTCACCCAGACCATCTGCCCCTATTGCGGTGTGGGCTGCAACCTCGAGCTGCATGTCCAGGACAACGAGATCGTGAAAGTCACCTCACCCCTCGACCACGACGTGACCGAGGGGAATCTCTGCATCAAGGGCCGGTTCGGGTGGCAGTTCGTCCAGAACCGAGCGAGCGAGGAGCGGCCGCAGGGCGGCTAGCGACCGGGTTTCGGTGGGCCGAAGAACGGGCCCTCGAGTCGTGACCAGGTACCGTTAGGCGATCCGCCTCGGCCCGGCGTACGCCGTGAACCGGCCATCCCGAGCGAAGCCGATCAGTCCGATGCCGGCGGCCTCCGCGAGCGAGACCGCCAGTCCGGTGGGCCCCGACATCGCCACCAGCACCCCGGCGCCGAGAATCATGGTCTTCTGGACCATCTCGAAGCTGGCTCGGCTGGTCACCACCACGAACCCCCGAGCCGGATCGACAGCGGCCCTGGCGCACGCGCCGATCAGCTTGTCGAGGGCATTGTGTCGGCCGACGTCCTCCCGGACCAGCTCGATCCGTCCATCGGCGGCGGCCCATCCAGCGGCGTGGACCGCGCCGGATTGGGCGTTGAGAGGCTGGCGATCCCGCAGCCCGGCCACCGCGCGATTGACCGCTTCGGGGCGCACCGAGGCGAGCCCGGCGACCGGCCGGACCGGCCGCAGCACCGCGTCGATTCCCTCGGCCCCGCAGAGCCCGCAGCCGGTCCGGGCAGTCATCCGCCTGGCCCGCCGCTCGATGTTTTCCTGACAGGCCGGGTCGACCCGGATCTTGAGCTCGATCCCTTGGCTGAACCGGACCGATTCCACCGCCAGAACGTCGCTCGCGGCATGGACCAAGTCCTCGGTGAGGCTGAATCCGAGGGCCAGGTCGTCGAGGTCGAGCGGGGTCGCCATCACCACCGCGTGGGGGATCTCGTTGTACACCAGCGCGACAGGCACCTCCTCCACCACCGTCTCGCGGTGAGCGGTCGCCGTTGGGCCGACCCACTGGGTCGCGTCGACCTGGCGGACGGGCTCGCTGTGGCCAAGCCGGGCCGTCGGGGAGGGAACATCGGAAGAAGGTGTCGGCATCGGGGCTCCAATCGACTGGGAACCTTCACTCCCGCCTTGCCGACCCGTCAAGGCCGGCCCAAACGCCACGGGCTCCGCGGCTAGATTCCGGTCATGTCAGGCAACGCGCTGATTCCCCGCCCTGCCGCCACCGTGCTCCTGGTCCGCGATACCCCCGACGGGGTCGAGGTGTTCATGGAGCGCCGGCACCATCAGTCCGGCTTCGTCGCTGGTGCCTACGTCTTCCCTGGCGGCCGGGTCGACCCGGAGGACAATATCGACCCGGCCCGTTGCGTCGGCCTCGACGACCAGGGGGCCAGCCGAACCCTGTCGGTCGCCACCGGCGGGCTCGGGTTCTTCGTGGCGGCAATTCGAGAGTGCTTCGAGGAGGCCGGTGTGCTCCTCGCCTACGACCACAACGGGGCGCTGCTCGACTTCGGCCAACCGGACGTCGAAGACAAGTACCGAGAGTACCGTCAACGACTCAATGCCCGCCAGGTGACGTTCGCCGAGCTGGTGGATCGCGAGCGGCTCCGGCTTGCCACGGACCGCCTCGCCTACTGGTCGCATTGGATTACTCCGAACGGCGAATCTCGGCGGTTCGACACCCGGTTCTTCGTCGCGGAAGCGCCCGCCGCCCAGACCGCCGCCCACGACGACTGGGAGCTGACCGACTCCGCCTGGGTTCGGCCGGCCGAGGCGATCGACCGGGCGATCCGAAGGGAATGGGTCGTCATTCTGCCGACCGTCATGAATCTTCGCCTGCTCGCCCCTCATCGGACCGCTCGAGCGGCAGTCCAGTGGGCGGCCAGCCAACCGCTCCCGCTGCCCGCCCAGCTGCCCAAGATCCATCAGGGACTGGTGGTGTTGCCGGGCGACCCGCACTACGAGGACGCCGAGGACAACGTGAGCGCGGCCGACCGAGCCGCGTTCGAAGCCCGGTACCTCAGGTGACCCCGCCGATCGAATACGGGACCGTGATCCGGCTCTCGCCGCTGGTTCGCCGGATCACCCAGAACAACCCGGGCCTCTACCCCGGCCCCGGCACCAACACCCATTTGATCGGGACCGATGACCTGGTGATCCTCGACCCCGGCGAAGATCGGGACGACGGCCACCTCGACCGGATCGTGGCCGCCGTCGGCGCCGCCCGGGTCGCGGCCGTCATTCCGAGTCATGGGCACCCCGATCATTGGCCCCTGGCGACCAAGTTGGCCGCGAGGGTCGAGGCGCCGATCGGGTTCTTCGGCAACCACCCCGGGTTCCGGACCGACCTGTCGTTAGGCGACGGCGACCTGGTCACCGCTGGGCGATTGACGCTCGCGGCGGTCCATACCCCCGGCCACCTGGGCGACCACCTGTCGTTCCTGCTCGAGGACGAGGGCGCCCTGTTCCCCGGCGACGTGGTAATGGGCTGGTCCAGTTCGATCATCGCGCCGCCCGAGGGCGACCTCGGGGACTACCTCCGGTCGCTCGATCGGCTGGAAGCGATTCCCAACTTGACCGTCGGGTACCCTGCCCACGGCCCCGCGGTGACCCAACCCTACCACCGGATTCGGGAGCTTCGGGCCCATCGGGCGATGCGGACCCGCCAAGTGCTCGAGGCCCTCGACGCCGGGCCCTCGACCATCGCGGCGATGGTCGCCACGATCTACCGGGACATCGACCCCGCGCTCCACCCGGGCGCGGCCCTCTCGGTCCGAGCCCACTTGCTCCATCTCGAACGAGATCGGGTCGTTCGGCATTCCGGCGGGGGACCGGGGTGGGAGTCCGCCGTCTGGGAGCGGATCGGTTGAGGTAGCCCTCGCCGGAAACCGCCGGCCCACCGCTGGCGGGCCTCGAACCCGGTCAGGAACGCCGGCTTGGGCGCAGCCCTTCGACGGCATCGAGCACGAGCGACATCCCGAACCCGAAGTCCGCTTCCCGATCGATCGACCCCGCGCCTCGCAACGCCCGCCGAAGCAGCGGATACGCCTCCGACACCTCGGCGGCCGCGCCGGGGAGTACCGCGCTGGCCTGAAGCATCACCGCGGCCCCGATCACGTACGCCTTGGTCACCCGGAAGATCCGGTGGGCCTTGGCCGGGGAAAAGCCGGCCTGGGCGATGAGTCGGAGCATCGCCTCGGCGGCGGCGCGGCTCGCGGCCGATTCCCGGGGGGTGGCCGCCATCAGGGGGAGGACGTTGGGGTGTCGGTTCAAGGCTCGCCAGAATCGGGTCCCGGCCACCGTGAGGTCGCGGCGCCACCGGCCGGTCGGGGCCGGCAAGGCGATCTCCCGGAGGACCCGGTCCGACAGCGCTTCGTGGAGGGCCGTTTTGCTCGGGAGATAGCGATACAGGGACATCGCCTCGACCGACAGGGCTTGGCCGAGACGCCGCATCGTCAGGGCGCCAAGGCCGTGGCGATCGACGAGGACAAGGGCGGCGTCGATCACTCGCTCGCGGGTCAACCCGCGGCCACGCTTGATTGGGGGTCCCATCTCACCGCCTGATCGAGGGGCTGGAAACTGGTAGCCATTAGTTTACGTTGTAAGCTACTTCGGGGCCAGACCGACCCCGTCTCGATCCGAGGGCCGTCATGACCGGACCGTTGCTCGAAACCCGCCGACTCAGCAAGAGCTACCAGATGGGCGCCGCGCCGGTGGCCAGCCTCCGCGAAGTCGACCTGGCCGTCGCCCCGGGCGAACTCTTGGTGTTGATGGGCAGCTCCGGATCCGGCAAGTCCACCCTGCTCTACCTCCTCTCCGGACTCGAGCGGGCCAGCGAGGGCGAGATCCACTTCGGCGGGCGCCGGGTCGACCGGATGGATGAGACCGAGCTGTCGCTCCTTCGGCGTTCGGACATCGGATTCGTGTTCCAGGCGATCAACCTGATCCCCCACCTGACCCTGTTCGAGAACGTCGCGCTGCCAGGCTACCTGGTCACCTCGGATCGCGCCGCGGTCGATCGGCGCGCCACCGAACTGCTCGGGACCCTGGGCATCGAACGGCTCGCCGAGCGGCTCCCCGCCCAGGTTTCGGGCGGCGAGCAGCAGCGGGCCGCCATCGCCCGGGCCCTGATCAACCAGCCGAGCGCCGTGTTGGCCGATGAACCGACCGGGGCCCTCAACTCCGCCGCCGGCGCGGCGGTCCTCGACAGCTTCCGGGCCATCAACGCGCGAGGCCAGACCATCGTCATGGCCACCCACGAAGTCCGTTCCGCCTGCATCGGCGATCGGGTCCTGTTCCTCAAGGACGGCCAGATCAGGGCGGAGTACCGCGGCAACGCGGAGCGGTCGAGCGCCGACGATCGGGAGCAGGCGCTGCTCGCCTGGCTCGTGGCGCACGGCTGGTAGCCCCGATGCGGGCCGTCGCGATCCTCGCCATCAGCAACCTCCGGCGCCGCCGAGGTCAGGCGGTCCTGGTCGGGACCATCCTCGGGCTCTCCGCGCTGCTGTTCCTGACCGGCATCGGCGTGCTGACGCAGATCGAAGCACCGGTTCATCGAATGCTCGAGCAACAGCGCGCCTCGCAGCTCACCTTCTCGTTCGACGCCAGAATCCACGACCCGGATTCCGTCGGCAGCTGGTGGCGGAGGCAGCCGGACGTCGTGACGGTCTCCGAGCCCCTCCCGGCTCTCGAACTCCGCGAGAGCTCGTTCTTCCGGGGCAAGCAGCTGAGCCGTTTTCTGTTCGTCACCGAGCGGCCGGTCGAGGCCGCCGACCAGGACGAGCTGCGAACCGTGGCGGGCGATGACAGCGACGAGCCGGGGCCCGGCGAAGTGTGGCTCCCAACCGCGTTGGCCGCCGAGGCCGGCATCGCCGCCGGCGACACCCTGGAGCTCCCCGGCGCGGACGGCTTGGTGCCGTTCGTGGTCGGGAAGATCGTCGTCGACCCCCAGTTCAGCGGACCGTTCTTCAATCCGGTCCGGGTCTGGGTCGCCGCGGGTTCCTTGCCGATCTGGTTTCAGAGCCCGCGGCTGACTCGAGTCATGATGGCCGTCCGCCTGGCGACGGATGATTCCGCCACCGCCAGATGGAACGGGTTCGTGCGGCACTTGGGCGGCGCGTTCAGCGGGAACACGCTCGACCGCCGAGGAGTCATCGACAGCTACACCGGCCCCTACACCCTGATGGCCGGAATGATCGTCGCGTTCTCGGCGTTGGGGTTTCTCGTGGCGCTCTTCGCCATGCAGGGCACCATCACCAGCGCGATCCTGGCCGACTACAAGACGATCGGCATCCTCCGGGCCCAAGGCTTCCGGCCCGCCGATGTGGCCCTGAGCTATCGGATCCAGTACCTCCTGCTCGCGGCCGCGGCACTTCCCGCCGGCGCCCTGGCCGGGGTGGCGGTGGTCCGCCAGGCGATCGCCCTGCTGACGCGGACCGTGGCAACCCCGGTGGCGACGGGTCCGCTGTTCCTCCAGGCGGCGGCGGTGCTCCTCCTCTTCCTCGGCCTGGTCGCCTTGTTCGTGGCCCGGGTGACCCGCGCGGCTGCCCGGATTCAACCCGCCGAGGCGATTCGCTACGGGGCCGCCGCGCTGCGCCCCGCGGCGGCCCGGGGCATCGGGATCGCCCGCCTGGCTCGGCTCTCGGTCCCGATGATCGTGGCGATCAAGAACCTGGGTCTCCAGAAACGGCGGGCCGCCTTCCTCGCGGTGGCCGTCGTGTTTGCCACCGTGGCCGCCGCGCTCGCGGTGAACCTGGATTACACCTTCGGCCGGATGACGGTCAATCTCGCCGCATTCGGCTTCGACGATGCCGATGTCCGAATCACTCGCGCCGGCCGCCGACTCAGCATGCGCCACCCGGATCTGATGAGGGCGCTGACGTCGCGAGCCGAGGTGCACGCCGTGGCGACCTGGGACTTGGTCGAGGGCACCTTCCCGACCGACAGCAGCGGGGGGACCCGGATCGTCTCCGGCACCGTGGTCGACGGGGACATGGCGGGGCTCTCTTATCACAACCTGCGGGGACGCAACCCCGAGGGGGCCGGCGAGATGAGCGTCGCGATCCGCACGGCGCTCGACTTGGGCCTCGACGTCGGGAGTCGGGTCCAGATCCACGTCATGGGGGTACCGGTGGTCCTCGATGTCGTCGGGGTGTACCAGTCGGTCAACAACACCGGCCACGGATTTCGGGTCCGCCTCGAGGCGATCCGGTCGGTGAGTCCGCTGTGGTGGCCGAGCGAATACGCGGTTGCCTTGAACGAGGGCGTCGACCGGGACCGGTTCATCGCCGAGGTCGAGGGTCAATACGGCGAGGCCGTCGACGCCAAGCCCGGCGATTTGTTCATCCGCGACCAGCTCGCCTCGATCATCGGCGGCCTTCGGATGACGAACGGGTTCCTGGCGTTCATCTTCTTGGCGGCGGCCGCCGTGTTCATCGTGAACACGACGCTGCTGACGATCGCGGAGAATCGCCGGATCTTCGGGATCCTCAAGACGACGGGGATGACCCCCGCCGAGTTGCGAACCTCGGTCGTGGCGGGAGTCGGGGTGCAGTCCGCCGTGGGGATCGTGGTGGGCCTGTTGGCGTGGTTCTTCGTCGCGCCCCTGGCCCTCGCTCCGTTGTTCGGCGCCGTGGGGCTGGTTTCGTTTCCGCTCGAGCATTCGTTGGTAGGGATGGCCATCCTGACGCCGGCAGTTCTGGTCTTCTGCCTCGCGGCGGCCTGGTTGCCGTCGGGGCGGGTGCTCGACGTCCAGCCCCGGGCCCTGATCGTGGAGTGACCTCGGTGCGACTCTCTCTCCTGCTCGGCCCGCTCGCCGCGACACTCGGCAGCGCACTCTCGGCCCAGTCGCCGGCGGCCATCATCGATGGCTTTCTGACCCGGCACCTGGCCGAAATACCGGTCCCGGGGTTTTCGGCAGTGGTCGTCAAGGACGGCGTGGTGCTGTTCCAGAAGGGTTACGGCGTCGAGGTCGTGGGTCGCGCCAAGCCGATGACGGTCCGATCGCCGATCGCCATCGGGTCGCAGACCAAGTCGCTCACCGCCATCGCGATCATGCGGCTGGTCGAGGCCGGCACGGTCGACCTCGATGCCCCGGTGACCCGCTACCTCCCCTGGTTTCGGACCGCCGACCAGCGGGGCGCCGAGATCACGGTGCGGATGCTCCTCCACAACACCTCGGGACTGCCGAGCGCGGACCACGGGCTCTACAGCCAGGACACCGACGAGGGCGCCATCGAGCGAGAGGTTCGAGGTCTCTCCGCCGTCCCGTTGGTCCGGGCGCCCGGGGCGTCGTTCGAGTACGCCAACGAAAACTGGACGGTGGCCGGCGCGATCATCGCCGCGGTCTCGGGCATGCCGTACAGCCGGTTCCTCGATCGCGAAGTCCTCGCACCGTTAGGCATGACCCGGTCGACCACGGCCCTGGCCCGGTTCCCGGAGATCGGGGCGTTGTGGGGCCACCACCCCGAACCGGATGGGGTGACTCCGGCCGGGCCCCGGTTCCTGGCCAGCGCGATTCCCGCCGGGAGCGAGCTGCGGGCGAGCGCCGAAGACATGGGTCGCTTCCTCGCCATGCTGCTGCGGAAGGGCGCCACCCCGACCGGCCGGTTCCTGAGCGAGCAATCGATCGCCACCCTGTTCGCGCCGGGCAGCGTCACCACCGTATCGATGCCGGACCTCGGCCTGCTCAGCGGCTCCACGGGGTACGGAATGGGCTGGGTCATCAACGAAGCCGAAGGAAGGACCCTGATCCACCACGGGGGCGACGCGATCGTGATGGGATCCTGGACCGCGATCGACACCGCCTCGAGGACCGCCGCCAGCGTCCTCTACGGCGGCCCCAACCTCGACCCCTATCGCTACCCCACTCGGATCTGGGTCGTCAACAACCTGCTGCGACTCGCGAACGGCGAGCCCCCTTCCGACTTCGGCCGCCCCAAGGAGGCCGATCCCACCAGCAACAGGTTCGAATTGCCGCCGGATCGGTTGGATCGTTACCAGGGGACATACCTGTCTAGCGAGGGTCATCGTCTCGTCATCGGGCCGGGCGCCAGAGGTACGAGGCTCGAGTTGGCGATGAACGCGGGCCCGATTCGGTATCGCTACCAACTCGACTTCGCGAGCGAGGCGAGCGCGGTGCTGCGGAACATCACGGGCTCCGCGGTGATCAGCTTCTTGATCACACCGGGCGGGCAGGTCACCGGCATCGCCGGGGGCCTGCCCGGCGGCACCTTCCGCCGGCGGTCCGCCGAGGAGTTGGCCCGGGTCCGCGAGGCCGCCGCGCCGGATGGCTCGGTTCGGTTTCCTTTGCCCAGGGCGTGGAGCGTGCACCGGCGATCCGGGCGGCTGATCGGACAGAGCCCCGCGGACTCGGCGACCTTCGTCGAGGTGCTGACCGGACTGGGCCCGCCGCCGCGGCCCGCTGGGTCGGTCGAGCGGCTCGAGACCATCGGTCGATCCCAGTGGACCCGGCTGACCTGGGCGGAGGGGATTGGCGAGAACGCCCGCCAACGGGTGGCGCTGACCGCGACGATCGCGGGCCAACCGGTTACCGTGCTGGCCGCGACCCGGGCGGGCCGGCTCACCGCCCTGCTGCGGGAGGTGGTCGTCCCGCTGGTAGAAGGGATCGAGGTCGCTCCCGCGACGAACCTCCTCGGAACGACCCGTCGCTGACCCCCGAGAGCACCCCGCCTACCGCACGGCCAGGTCAGGCAGGCCGCGGACGATGATGGTTTTCCGGGCGGCCACCGAGCGGTCCCCGGCTTCGAAGCCAGCCATCGACCGGCGGGCCGTGAGGTAGCGGTGCCAGTCGCCTAACGACCGAACGCCGAAGATCCGAAGAACGTCCCACCCGTCGCTCACCAGCATCCGGCCCGTTTCCGACCAGACGATCCCGGGAAGCGCCGCCGGTGACGATCGCTCGGCTCGAACGGAGGCCAGCAATCGACCCTCGCCGCCGGGCACCAGGCGGAGGTACTCGAACACCACCAACTCGCCCCCAGGTTCAATCTGACGATCCGGCGGGTCGCTCAGCGCCGGCAGCATTTCGGCGAACTGGTCGTGGTGCCACTGGGTCATGGCGGCCAAGGTGCCATAGAGCGCCAACGCCGAGACACCGGCCGGCCCAGGTTGCCGCAGCAACTCGTTGGCCCGGTCCATGCCGGCCATCCCCCGATAGCCGCTGACGACGATCAGATCGAGCGGCTCGGGACTCTCGGCCTCGCGGAATGCCCGGAACCGAACCAGATCGGTCAGGCCGCGGTAGATCGGAACCAGCTGGCTACGGTAGATATCCTGCGCCTGCTGGGCTCGGCCAGGCTGGAACAGGAACGTCACGATCTGACGGACTTCCCCCGCGGGCGGGTCGCCGACCTGGCCCGACGCCGGTGTCCATTGGGCGGCCATCCCCAGGCCGGTGGCCGCAACCACCCGCATCGCCAGCAGTTTCCGTCCGCTCATTGGCGTCCTCGAGGTCGGTGGTGGGACACGAACCAGGCCCTTCACGCCTTGGTCGAGCTGCTGGAAGAAACGGCCATCCGGGAAGGGCGCGCCGACCAGCGATAGCCCAGCCAGAGTACCGCGAGCCATGGCAGCGCGACGATGACCGTGACGCGGAGCGACGGGATCCAGGCCGTCGACGCCACGACGGCAACGACCGCGGCGAGCCCGAGCCAGGACATGGCGACCGATCCCGGAATCGGTCGCTCGATTCGACCACCGCTCCGGCGCATAGCGGCGCGGAATCGGAGGTGGGTGACGAAGATGCTGAGCCACACCAGCATCGCCCCGAACAGGGCCACGCCGAAGAACCAAGTGTAGGCGACGGTGTTGCCCCACCCCGCCTGGAGGACCACCGCGAGCCCGAGTCCGGCCGAACTGGCCGCGGCGGCAACAACCGGCACCCCCCTGGCGTTCAGCCGGCCGAGCGGCGCCGGGGCCTGTCCCGCCTTCGCCAACGAGTACAGCATCCGCGAGCAGAGATACAGATTGGCGTTGGCGCTCGAGAGTGCCGCCGTCAGGACCACGAAGTTCATGACGCCGGCGGCCAAAGGAACCGCCGAAGCGGCCAGCACCGTCACGAACGGGCTCTCGCCGACGCCGAGTGTTCGCCACGAGGCGACTCCAACGACCAGCCCGATCGTGGTCAGGTAGAGGAGACTCAGCCCGACGATCATCCGACCCATTGCCCGGGGGACTTCGCGGGCCGGATCGCGCGATTCCCCGGCGGTGACGGCCACGATCTCGACGCCGATGAAGGAGTAGATCGCGAACACGGTACCGGCCCAAATCCCTCGCCACCCGTTTGGCGCGAACCCGCCATCGCCGAGGTAGTTGGTCAGCCCTGGCGACGGGACTCCGAGCCACCCGGCCAACAGCGCGATCCCGAGCACCACGAAGACGGCGATCGCCACGACCTTGATCATCGCGAACCAGTACTCGAACCGGCCGAAGGCGCCGACCGACCGGGTGTTGAGCCAGAGGAGAGCCGCGGCGAACCCCAGGATCCAGATCACCCCCGGGACCGCCGGGAACCAGAAACGGAGATAGGTGGCGATCGCGATCAGGTGACCGCCGGTGGCGATGACCTGCATCAGCCAGTAGCTCGACCGAACCGAGTAGCCCGCAAAGGGCGAGAGGTACCGATCGGCGTAGACCCCGAACGCGCCGGCCTCGGGGTGGGCCACCGCCAGCTCCGTCAACCCCGCGCACAACAGGGCCGAGATCAGCGCGGCCGCGAGGTAGGAGACGATCACGGCCGGACCGGCGGCGCTGGTGGTGAGCCCGGCTCCAAGGAACAGCCCGGTCCCGATGGCGCCGCCGATCGCCATCATCGCCTGCTGCCCCGCGGTGAGTTGCCGAGCCAGCTCCATGGTGCCCCCGGGCCTGAGTCGCGGCCCAACGTACCCCCGTTCGGGGAGGCCGGCAACGAATCGGGGCCGACCGGGCACAGCCGTCGCCCGCCCGTGGCCCACCCCGCGGAAACCCAGCGCCCGGGGTGCAACGTATTGGCGGTGCCCGCGATCTAAACCAGGCCACCCCCAAGAGGAGTTCCGGTCATGGCCCGTCGTTGGACCCCTACCGTCATCGCGCTCGCGACCGCCTTGTCGACCGCGTCCGCGCAGGAGATCGTTGGCCGGGACGAATCGATCTTTTCCCTTGCCGAACGAGTCGGAGCGGGCCAATGGGTCCGAATTGCCTCCCCGAACGGAGCCGTCAGAATCACCCGGGGCACCTCCAGCCAGGTCGAGATCCGGGCCGAAAAGACCGTTCGGAGGGGCTCGATCGAGGATGTCGGCTTCATCGTGCACCGAAGCGAAGGCGGGGTGACTATTTGCGCCGTGTATGACGACGACGATTGCGGCCAAGATGGCAGCTATCGGTCGGCGGACCGGCCCCGTGGCTGGTGGGATCGCCATCAGATCCGGATCGATTTCACGGTCCAGGTGCCGGCCGGGGTCCGGGTGAGGGGCACCAGCGGTAATGGCGACGTCAGCATCTCAGGGGCCGGCGCGGAGGTCGTCGCCAGTACCGGCAACGGCCGGGTCGATGTCAGCGAGACCACCGGAGAGGTTCGGGCGACCTCGGGGAATGGACGGGTGACGGTCGATGGAGCCCGGGGGCCGGTCGAGGTCAGCACCGGCAACGGCGACATTCGGGTGGCAACCTCGCGCGGTCCGGTCTCGGCAAGGTCCGGCAACGGGGACATCGACGTCGCCATGGACGAGCTGGACGGATCGCCTGACATGGAGTTCACCACCGGAAACGGCCGGATAACGTTGACCGTGCCGGATGGATTCGGGGCGGAACTCCAATCGAATACCGGCAACGGCCGAGTCGAGGTGGATCTCCCGCTCACGGTCCGGGGCCGAATCACCCCGCGCCGAGTGAACGGGACCCTTGGGAATGGCGGCGGCCGATTGGAGCTGCGCACCGGGAACGGCGACCTCGAGATCCGCCGGAAGTCGTAGCCCGCCCGCCCCAGGCCGACCGGTCGCCGCGGCCGGTCGGCCATTGCCTTCCGGCCCACCTGGCTGCATTCTCGGGAATCTCCTCTGCGAGTTCCCGATGATTCGTTCCGTCCTCGCCGCCGCGGCCATCGCGGTCGCGGGTCTGGTAACGCCCGACCTCACGGCTCAGTCGGCTGGCTGGAGCGTCGAGACCCATACCGGGCCGACTCGGTCCCTCGGGTTTACCGCCACCCGGGGCACCTGGATGAGCCTGTCGGTCTCGCCCGATGGGCGCCACCTCGCCTTCGACTTGCTGGGCGCGATCTACGAGATGCCGATCGGCGGTGGCACGGCCAGACGGCTGACCGACGGCCGGTCCTGGAACCTGTTCCCGCGCTATAGCCCGGACGGACGGCGAATCGCCTTCTCGTCGGACCGTTCCGGCAGCTACAACGTCTGGGTCATGGACCGCGATGGCGGCAATCTGCGGCGGTTCCCGGGACCCGACGTCGAGAACGCCTATAAGCCGGGCTGGGCCGCCGACGGCCAGCGGATCTATGCCGGCGTCTTGGGGGATGGGGTCGCCCCGCAGCTGGTGGCGTTCCACTTGGGAGGCGGCCGGCAGACGTTGGTCCAAGGCGGCGGGCCGACCAGTCCGATCGGGGATCCCGCTGGCGGCGGGGTCTGGTACGAGCGCAGCGACCGGCCGGTCTACCCGTTCGGTTTCAATCCCTACGTCATCCCGTTAGGCGGATCCCGGATCGAGCGGTACGACGAGCGGACCGGCGAGATCCGGATCATCGTCGAGCGAACCGGCGGGGCGTTCTCGCCGGCGCTGTCGCCCAAGGGAGACCGGCTCGCCTATTTGAACCGGGCGCTCGACGAAACCGTTCTGATCGTCCACGACCTGGCAACCCGCGCCGAGCGGATCCTCCTTCGCGGGGTCGACCGGGACCGCCAGGAGAGCTTCGGCGAATACGGCCCCCACCCCAACATCGCCTGGCATCCCGACGGGCGGACCGTGTTCATCGCGACCGGGGGCGAGATCCTCGCCATCGACGAGGCGACCGGGCGGGCCAACCCGATTCCCTTCTCGGCACCGGTCGCCCGGGAGATGTCGGCCACGCTCCGGTTTCCGACCGCCGAACCCCGGGACCGGGCCCGGACCCGGGTTCACCGCTTCGGGATCGAGACGCCCCGCGGAGTCGTCGCCGAGGCGTTAGGCGACCTCTGGCTCGCCCCGGCCCAGGGCGTCCCGACCCGGCTGACCAACACCCAAAGCCACGAAACCTCCCCGACCTTCGATCCCCTGACCGGGGCCCTCTACTACGCGGCCTGGCGCGACGACAGCCTTGGCGCAGTCTACCGGATGGCGACGATCGGTGGGCCCGCCGAGCGGCTGACCAGGGTCCCGGCCCAGTATGGCGCCATCGCGGTGGCACCGGCCGGGGGCCTGATCGCCTACGCGAGAGGAGCCGGCGGCGTCGAGCGCGGCGTCCTGCTATCCAACGAGTATCGGTTCGACTTGATCGTCAGAATGCCCAACGGGACCGAACGCCGGGTGACCGGGCTGGATGGCCAACCGCTCGAATACGCCAACATCGCCGGGAAACACCCGCCCAGCATCCGATTCGCGACGTCGGGCGATCGTCTCTACTTCACCGAATTCGACCGCGACACCTTGACGCTCAAGCGGATCGACCTCGACGGCCGGAACGAATCGGCGCTGATCAAGTTCCCCCATGCGGTCTCGGCGGTGACCTCGCCGGATGCCGCCTGGGTGGTCTATCGGGAATACAACCGCAGCTTCCTGGTGCCGCTCACCGACGCCGGCCGGCCCGCCCTGATCTCGGCCTTCGACGGCGCGGGAACGAGCCATCGGGTCGACCCGGAGGATGGCGGCTACCTCGGCTGGTCGGCCGATGGCCGCTCGGTGACCTGGACCCGGGCCAGCGGCTTCTACTCGAAGCCGGTCGAGGCGATTCTCGCGGAGTCGGGTCGCCCGAGGGTCTCGGCGCCGCCAGCCGACTGGAATGGGCCACGGGTTCCGGGGTCGACCGCGGCCAGAGTCGAACTCGCCGTGGACTACCCGGTCGCCCGACCGAATGGCACGATCGCGTTCACCAATGCCCGAGTGGTCACCATGAACCCTGGCCGGGAGGTCATCGACCGGGGCACGGTGGTTGTCTCGGACGGGCGGATCGCCGCCCTCGGTGCCGGCGTGCCCGTCCCTCAGGGGGCCACGACGATGGATCTGGCTGGCAAGACCATCATCCCTGGGTTGATCGACGCCCACGCCCACCCGCACATCGAGCACTCCGCCCTCCATGTCATCGAGCAGCAGCCGACCTACCTGAGTGGGCCGTTGGCGTACGGAGTGACCACGGTTTTCGAGGTCTATGGCAACGAGTATCGCGATGGCTGGTTGTCCGACATGCTCCGAGCCGGCACCATCGTGGGGCCCAGGTTCTTCACGACGGGCTCGGTGATCTACGGGCAACGGCGCGGGGCCCGCCTCCGGATGTACCGGCCGATGGAGACCCTCGACGACGCGCTGGAGCAGCTCCGCTGGAACAAGGACCACGGCGCGACCGCGGTCAAGGACTACGCCCAAGAGGTCCGGAAGCGACGCCACCTGACGATCACCGCGGCTCGAATCCTCGGCCTCAACGTGATATCGGAGTCGTCGAGCGACCCCCAAATGAATTTCACCCAGCTGCTCGACGGGGTGACCGGAATCGAGCACACGATGGGCCTGGTGCCGTTCCATGATGACGTCGTCAAGTACTGGGGTGGCACCGGCGCCGGCATGACGCCGACCCTGTTGGTGGTCTACAACGGCAAGATGGGCGAAGGGTGGTACCACCAAGGCCGGAAGCTCTGGGAAGACCCCAAGCTCACCCAATTCGTCACGCCCGAGCAACTGATGCGGGTCCGAAATCCAACCCACCTGTGGCCGGAAGACATGACAGCCTGGCGGATGGCCGGCGAGCTGCGGAAACTCTACGCCAACGGCACCTCGCTCCAAGTCGGCGCCCATGGTCAGATGTTCGGCCTCGATACCCACTGGGAACTCGACCTCCTCGTCAGGGGCGGCTTCAGTCCGGCGCAGGCCCTGGAGATGGCGACCATCCGGGGCGCCCGATACCACGGGATCGACGGCGACGTCGGCTCGCTCGAGGTCGGCAAGGCGGCCGATCTGGTGATCCTCGACGCCGATCCGCTCGCCGACATCGCCAACGCCCAGCGGGTCCATCGGGTGATGAAGAACGGCTTGCTGTTCGACGGCACCACGGCCGCTCGGATCTGGCCGGATGCCGCGCCCAGCCCGCGGCCCTATTTCTCGCGGCCCCCTTGATCCACGTCGGCGCGCCGATCCGGGATCGAAGAGAACCGATCGGCCCTCGGGGGCGTTTCTTCCGAGGGAGAACGGGTCGGGGATCATGGAGCACGGTTTGGGACAGCTGATCGCCTCGTTGATGGACCTGCTTCTCCTCGGAGCCGGGCTCGAATCGGGCCTGCCCCCGGGATGGAAGGTGCGGGCGGTGGGCGACCTGGCGCCGCCGGCCGTGGCGATCGAGCAGGTCAACCGGGAACCCGCGCTCCGATTGTCGAGCAGCGGCCAAGCCGCGTGGTTCTACAAGCAGTTGGCCCGGCCCCAGACCGCTGGGCGGTTGCGGTGGGAGTGGCTGGTCGACCGGGCGCCGGCCGGCGCGACACTGTCCGATAAGGATCGCGACGACTCCCCGATCCGAGTCTTCGTGATCTTCGGGAAGCAAGGCGGCTTGCTCAGGAAGGCCCCCCGCATTCTCTTCTACAGCTTCGGGGGGGCTGGCGAAGAAGGGCACTCGGCTCCGAGCCACGTCAGCGATCGATTCCACATCATCGCGCGAGACGGAGCGGATGCCGTGGGTGAATGGCGGGAACACGAGGTCGATCCCCAGGCCGATTTCCGGCGGGTCTTCGGCCGGGAACCGCAGCCCATCACCGCGATCGGCGTGATGCAGGACACCGACCAGACCGGGGCCGCCGCGGTGGCGTTCCTCAAGAGGCTGGAGTGGATTGGGGCCATCGCGCCGGCGCCCGACCGCTGAGTCGACCCCTCGTTTCACCCTGTCCCTCGGGACCATTGTGGCCAGCTTCGCGGAACTCCCCCTCAGGTACCGCCTTGCCCTTGGCGCCTATCCGTGGCGGCGAGTGCAAAGAGGGGCGGTGACCCCGCTCGAAATGCCCCTCGAGAAGGCCCGCGTTGCTTTGATCTCGAGCGCCGGTCTCTACGACCCCGCCCGGGATCCGCCGTTTGCCGCCGTCCGGGGCGGGGATAGCTCGAATCGTTGGCTGGCGACGAGCCAACCGATCAACCAGCTGGTCGTCGGGCAGCGAAGCCGGCTCTTCGATCGCGGGCCAATGCTCCGGGACCGCAACGAGGCCTTTCCGCTCGACCGCCTGCGAGAGTTGGTTTCCGCCGGGCGCCTCGGCTCGGTCGCCGCACGACATCCGAGCATCAATGGATCGATCACCGCGCCGGGGCGACTGGTCCGCGATACCGCGCCGGCCATCGCCGAGGTGTTGCGGCAGGATCGGGTCGACGCCGCGCTGCTCGTTCCGGTGTGACCGATGTGCACGCAGTCGGTCGGACTGCTTGCGGGTGTGCTGGAGCAGGCCGGTGTCCGGACCGTGGCGATCGCGCTGGTCCGAGACGTCGCCGAGCGAATCGGGATTCCCCGGGCCCTCGCGGTGCCCTTCCCGTTCGGGCGTCCACTCGGCGGCGAGGGACCGGAACTCCAGCGGCGGGTGATCGCCCAGGCTTTGGCATTGCTGGCAGTCGGCGGTCCCGTCGTGGCGGACTTCACGCCATAGCCAGCGGGCGCGGCTCGGAGTTCGCCTTCGCCGATGCGAGCAGCGGTTCGGCGTCGGGGTCCTGGGTCGTGGGTCGGCGGGCTGCCGACTCCGGGCGTTGACATCGGTATCGGCCGTCGCCCTCTTTCAACGTCCTCAACGATCTCAAATCATGCTCCGCCCGCCGATCGCCAGTCTCCTGTTCCTCCCCGCCGTCGCGTTTCCGGTGTCGGCTCAGCGGGCGACGGGCTTCGGCCCCGACGTTCGGGCCGTCGTCAGCTACGACGCGCCGGTCATCGCGATCACCAACGTTACGGTTCTCGACGGAACCGGCAGCCCGGCGCGGCGGAGCCACACCGTCGTCATCTCCGGCGAGAGAATCCAGGCCGTGGGTCCGGCGGGATCGGTGGCGGTGCCGGCCGGCGCCCGAATCGTCGATGGCTCGGGGCACACCCTGATCCCTGGGCTGATCGGGATGCACGACCACATGTTCTACACCACCCCCGCGGGCACCAGTGTACAGTCCAACTACTCCTTCCCGCGGCTTTATCTCGGGAGCGGGGTCACCACGGTCCGCACCACCGGGAGCAACGCCCCGTATACCGAATTGACCCTCAAGGCGGGGATCGAGCGGGGCGAGGTGCCGGGGCCCCGGATGCACATCACCGGCCCCTATCTCATCTCCGCCGGGCCAGTGCGGTACGAAGGGATGTACGAGTTGGCCGACGAGGCCGCGGCCCGCCGGGTGGTCCGCCACTGGGCCGAAGAGGGCGCCGAGTGGATCAAGGTCTATACCCAGATCAGCCGCGCGATTTTCGCGGCGGTCGTCGACGAGGCCCATCGGCACCGACTCAAGGTGACCGGCCACCTCTGCTCGATCAGTTTCTCCGAGGCAGTTGAGCTCGGGATCGACAACATCGAGCACGGCTTACGGACCAACTCCGACTACGACCCCCGCAAAGAGCCGGACAAGTGCCCGGCCGGGAACTTCGCCGCGCTGGCGGCACTCGACATGAAGGACCCCCGGGTCGCCGAGACAATCGCCAGGATGGTCAAGCGGGGGGTCCCGATGACCACGACCGCGGTGAACGAGCAATTGACGCCGGGCCGGCCCGGCCCCGACGCCCGAACCGTCGAGGCGATGGCACCCTGGATCGCCGCGCAGGAGATCAAGCGTCGGACCAACCTCGATCTCCCCACCCCGATCGGGGAGATCTACCCCAAGATGCGGGAGATCTACCCCAAGAGCCTCCAGTACGAGCGGGCGTTCGTGAGCGCCGGCGGGGTGCTCGGCGCCGGGATCGATCCGGCCTTCGGGGCGCTGCCGGGATTCGGCAACCAGCGCGCCCTCGAGCTATTGGTCGAGGCCGGCTTCTCGATTCCCGAAGCGGTTCAGGTGGTGACGGCCAACGGCGCGAAGATTCTCGGCCGGCTCCCGGAACGGGGGACCGTGGAACCCGGGAAGCTGGCCGACTTGGTCCTGCTCCGGGGCGACCTGGCCACCGATCCGTCGGCGATTCGCAACCCGGTCACCGTCTTCAAAGGCGGAATCGGGTACGACTCCGCCAAGCTGATCGGGTCGGTCAAGGGACAGGTCGGCATTCGTTAGGCGCCGGTCGTCCGGTCGCCGCGCCGGTACACGACTTTGCCGTTGAAGATGGTCAACTCGCAGGTGAGGTCGCGGAGCGCCGCCGTCTCGACCGAGAGCAGGTCGCGGTCCCAGACCGCCAAGTCGGCGTACTTGCCGACCTCGATCGACCCGATCTCGTTCTCGAGGAACATCTGCCGCGCCACCCAGATCGTCTGGGCCCGGAGCGCGGTCCTTACGTCGATCGCCTCGGCCATGCCCCAGGGGTGCGCCCCGTAGACACCGAGCAACGTCTCCCGCGCCACCGATGCCCAGATGCCGTAGCGGGCCGGAAACGGCGTGACGTTGTAGTCCGATCCGTTGGCCCACCGGATTCCACGATCGAGGTAGGTCTTGAACGGATTGAGCCGGAGGGAGCGTTCGGGCCCGAAGTTGCCGGCGTAGGTATCGCCGATCCACCAGAGAAAACCACTCGAAGGTTCCGGATAGCCGGCGTCGAAATCCCGTTGGAGCCTCGCGATCCCGTCGAGAGCCCGGTCGGATGGGATGTTGGCGTGAATGATCCCGTGGCGAAGCCCCGGCTTGGGATTGGCGGCAAAGGCGGCGAGGTACTGATCGACGGTCCAGTCGATGGCTCGGTCGCCGATCGAGTGCACCGAGATGTGCCAGCCGGCATCGTGGAACATTCGGAGGACGACGCCTAACGTATCGGGGTCGGAGGCCGGGTACCCGGTGTTGCCGCCATCGACCTCGGAGCGGTTCCGGTTCCATGGTCGGTTGACCCACGCGGTGCGGGCCCCGCCGCTGCCGTCGATGAACAGCTTGACGCCGCCCGAGATCAGGCGATCGTCGCCCGGGGCCGCCCCTCGAGCGGTCGTCGCGCCGACCCGGTCGAGCAGCGCTCGCGCGGCAGCCGGAGTGGGTTCCGGCCGCCAGAGCGCGAACACCCGGACCGTGAGCTGGCTGTCGGCAAGGGCCCCCCGATAGGCGGTCCACATCGCGTCGCTGATGCCGGGATCCTTGAGACCGGTCATCCCCTCGGCATTGAACGCCCGGGCCAGGTCGGCGATGGCCTCCTGGGTCTGCTCGACGGTGTAGTCCGGCACCAACCGGGTGACGAGTTCCTGGGCCGACTCTTTCAGCACGCCACTCGGCGCTCCGTTCGGCAGCTTGTCGATGGTCCCACCGGCCGGATCCGGGGTGGCCTTGCCCACCCCGGCCAACCGCAGCGCGGCGGAGTTGGCGGTGCCGTAATGGCCCATGGTGTGGGTGAGCCAGACCGGGTTGTCCGGGGCCACCCGGTCGAGGTCGGCGGCGGTGACATAACGCAGTTCGGCCAGCTTGCCCTCGTCCCAGCCGCGCCCAACGACCCACTCGCCGGCTCGATGCTTCGCCACCTCGGCGGCGACCTTGGCAACGATCTCGGCCACGCTCTTGACATTGGGATAGCTCAGATCGGCCACGAATCGGCGGTCGACCGCGCCCATGGCGAAGTGGGCGTGTCCGTCGAGGAGCCCCGGCGTCACCGCCTTGCCGCCGAGATCGATGACCTCGGTCGCGGGGCCGACCCACCGCATGATGGCCTCTCGCGTCCCGACCGCCGCGATCCGGTTGCCGGCGATCGCGACGGCCTCGGCGACCCGATCGGCCGAGTCGACGGTGATGACTCGGCCGTTGACGAGGACCAGATCGGCTTTCGGACCGGAGCAGGCCGCGAGCCCCATCAGCAACAACGCCCCTGTTCGGACCGCCATGACCCCTCGGCTGGCACTGGGTTGCGGCGAAGCTAGCTCCCGGGCCGCGACGACACCAGCGACGCCGTTATGTTTGGAACCCGCGGCAGGGTCGGGATGGTCCGGACGAGTGCTGCTTCGAATCCGCTTCAACTCGAGGGAATGCCGTGCAAGGTCCGGTTCGTTTGGCCGCCGCTCTGATCCTCGTCGTGCCCGGTGCACTCGGGGCTCAATCGGACCCGCCGAAACGCGCGACCGCCACCCGGATCGAAGGCGCCGGCCCCCGAATCGACGCCGACCTGTCGGACCAAGCCTGGACCCGGGCAACCCCGATCTCGGACTTCGTCACCAAACTCCCGGTGGAAGGCGAGACCCCGAAGGTCGGCACCGAGATCCGTCTCCTCTTCGACCGCGATGCTCTCTACGTCGGCGCCCGGATGTTCCGGCCCGACCCCGAGAACATCCCGACCACGGTCACCCGGCGGGACGGCACCAGCAACGCCGAGGAGCTGGTGCTGACCTTCGACACCTACCTCGACCGGCGCACCGGCTACAGCTTTTCGATCAGCTCCGGCGGGGGCCGCAGCGACTACTATCATGGCCAGGACTCCCAGACCGATCGCCAGTACGAGTTCGACCCGGTCTGGACCGGCAAAGCTCGGGTGGACAGCCTCGGCTGGGTCGCGGAGGCCAGGATTCCCTTTTCGCAGCTGCGCTTCGGCGCGCGGGATCAAGCCTGGGGCTTCCAGATTCAGCGCCGAATCCCCGACCTCGATGCCGACATCTACTGGGTTTTGATCCCGCGATCCAAGGACCAGTCGGGGTTCGTTTCGTTTTTCGGCCTGCTCGAGGGGATTCGAGGCATCAACACGGCGCGGGGCATCGAGCTCGTCCCGTACGCCGCGGCCGACGTGACGCGAGAAGGGGCGCGGGACCCGCGCGACCCGTTCGGCCGGGATCTCGTCGGACGCGCCGGGCTCGACCTCAAGGCGGGGCTGGGAAACAACCTCACCCTCGACGCGACCATCAACCCCGATTTCGGTCAAGTCGAGGCCGACCCGGCCGAAGTCAATCTGACCCAGTTCGAAACCGTCTTCGAGGAAAAGCGGCCGTTCTTCACCGAGGGGAACGAGATCCTCACCGGCCGCGCCCAGAGCTTCCTCGGGCGGCCGACCTACTTCTATACTCGACGGATCGGGGCGAGCCCTCGGGGCGGAGTTGCCGGCGATTTCGTCGACCAGCCGCGGAACACCACGATCCTTGGCGCCGCGAAGGTCACCGGGCGGTTGCCGTCACGCTTGTCGGTCGGGGTGCTCGCCTCGATCACCGGGCGCGAATACGGACGCGGGTTCGACTCGACGGCGGGCGAGTTCTCCCGAGCCGCGGTCGAGCCGGCTTCGGGCTTCGGAGTGGTTCGGCTCCAGCAGGAGGTCGGCCGATCGCAGTCGACCGTCGGGATGGTCCTGACCGGAGTGCATCGCGGATTCGGCGGGGTCGACGCCCTGGAGCGGTTGCTGGTGCGCGACGCGGTCAGCGGCGGAGTGGACTGGCGGGCGAGGATCGAGAACGGTAAGTACGAGGTCACCGGATGGGCCGGCTTCAGCCACCTCGGCGGCGACCCGGCGGCGATCGACCGGGTCCAGCGCTCGAGCGCTCGCTACTACCACCGGCCCGACGCCGATTATCTCGACTACGACCCGAACCGAACCTCGTTGTCCGGCTTCACCGCCTCGATCCGAGGCGACAAGAACGCCGGCCGCTACACGCTCTGGGGAATCCAGGCCAGCGTGAAGACCCCCGGTTTCGAGATCAACGACATCGGGCAGATGAACCGAGCCGATGCGATCGAGTTCAACGCCGACCTCCAGCTGCGAGACACCGAGCCGGGAAAGTTGTTTCGGTATTTCCAGTTTGGCCATGCGGTCTTCGGGCACTACGACTTCGGGTTCGAGCGACAGTCGCTCCGGCTCTCCCACAGCACTCTGCTCAGCTTCCACAACTTCTGGAATCTCAGCTTCCGAGCGATGCATTCCACCCGAGCGATGAGCAACAGCCAGACCCGGGGCGGCCCGTACATGGGGACACCGAGCGGGTGGAACTACAACGTCGGCCTGTCGGGCAACCCTTTCCGCGCGACCACCTGGTCGGTGGGCGCCGGGTGGGCGAACGACCGGCTCGGCGGCACCGGCTACGGTTTCAGCGTGTCCGTCTCGACCCGTCCGGGTCCCCAATGGGAAGCGTCCATCACTCCGCGGCTGACCAACACCACGAACCCGCGACAGTTCATCGGCGCCCTCGGGGACGGTCCCACGGCGACCTTCGGCCGACGGTATCTGTTCGCCTTCGTCGACCAGCGCACCGTCTCGACCCAAGTGCGGCTCAATTACGCCTTTACCCCCAACCTCACGGTCCAAGGATACGCCGAGCCTTTCGCGTCGAGCGGCCGGTTCTATCGCTTCGGTGAGTTGGCCCAGCCCCGCACCCACCGGCTCAAGGAATACGGCATCGCGGCCAGCACCGTCCTGACGCCTCGCGGCGGAGGCCGCTACGACGTCACCGACGGCGCGACGGCATTCAGTTTCGAGAGTCCCGACTTCAACGTGTTCTCGTTTCGGTCCAATCTGGTGGTGCGGTGGGAGTGGCTTCCGGGGAGCACCCTGTTCGCCATCTGGCAGCAAAACCGCGGAGCGGCCCTGCTGACCGGCACCCGGGTCGGGATTGGATCGCTCTGGGATGCCGTCGAGGCGCCGGGTGACAACTTCTTCGCCTTGAAGGCGAGCTACTGGCTCAAGGCCCGTTAGGCTGGCGGCCCTGGGCCGCGACCGGTCATCAGGGAACGAGCGCCGCCTTCTTCGGGTCGATCCGGACGATGAAGAGGCCCCCGTTCACGTCGTTCACGTAGGCGAGGTTGTTCTTGACCACCACGCCCCAGGTGAAGGTGAAGTTGGGAACGAATCCGTCCGGCGACGAGACCTGGAGGTGGGCGATCTCCCTCCCTTGGGCCCTGAGATCGCCCCGAAGCTCCCCGGAAATGTCGAAGGCCCGAAATCCCGCGTTGTAGGCACCCAGGTAGAGGGTGTCGCCCGCCACCCAGACGTTGTGGACCCCACCGTACTCGGGTTCGTACCACGCCACCGATTTTGGCTTGGCGATATCCGACACGTCGACCACCTGGAGCCGCCCGTAGGCCCGGCCGGTCTTGGACCGGAGTTCTTCCAATCCGAAGACCTCGTCGGCGATGAAGACGTAATTCTTGTGGCGCCAGGCGGTGTGGGTGCCTCGGATGTAGCCGGTGCCGCCGGTGATTTCGGCGTCCCGGTACAACGACGGCAAGTCGTATTTGAACTGCGACACCAGCTGCGGGCGGCTCGGCGTCCCGCCTTTGATCCCGTTGCCGACGTCGAGGATGATCAGACCATCGTTCCAATAGCTCCCGTAGAGCAGACCGTCCTGAACGTCGATGTCGTGGATGTAGCGACCCGCCTCGACCGGTGTGCTCGTGCTCCACGACCCAGCCCGCCGTGGTCGTGCCGGATCATTGATGTCGACGACGTCGATCGCGCCGGTGCCGTCGTTGGTGAGGAACACATGGGTACCATGCTTGGGATCGGTGTAGACGAAGGCCGAATGGACCCCCGCGGTCACCCCGTCCGTGAAGTCGGCCACCTTCTTGGGTCGGAGGGGGTCTTCGAGAGTCGCGATCACGATTCCATTCTTCCGACTCGAGGCCCCCTCGCGGGTGAATACCAGCACCTTCCCGTCGGCCGTCGTCATCACGTCGTTGAGGACCCGGAGGTCGTCGATCAGCGAATCGACGACAACCGGCTTACTCGGGTCCGAGATGTCGATGGTGTAGAGACGATCGCCACCGCCGGTGGTGCCGAGATACGCCACCTTGCCGTTGGGATGAACCCACACCTCGGATGTTTCGAACTTGGAACGAACCAAGCTCCCGACCACGGTTGCGTTCCGGCGGACCTCCCGGGGCGTTACGGTCACCACCGCCACGGCGCTGGCATTGCCGAGATTGGCGGTGACCGTATACTCGCCGGGTTGGTATCCGACAAACCGACCGTCCGCGGTGAGCTCGCCGCGGCCCGGTGAGAAGGACCAGGTCGGGGTCAGGCCGTCCACGGGCCGGCCGTTCCGGGCGGCGGCAACCGCGGCAAAGCGGGTCACGTCACCCTGCCGCACCGTGATGGTGGCGGGGGAGATCGCGACGGCTTGAACCCCGGCCACCACCACCACCGGGAACGACTGCCTCGCCCGGCCGGCCTGACCGGTGATCGTGGCGCTACCCGGGCCTACCCCCACGACCACACCCCCAACGTCCACCCGGGCGACGGCCGGTGCGCTGCTCGTCCAAGCGACCGGGTCGCCGGCCGAATCCCCTCGGGCCGTCCGGACGAACGCTCGGAGCTTGAATCGCTGCCCGAGCGCGATTCTCGCCGGAACGTCGGCCACCTCGATCGAGGCGGGCGCTCCCGGAACGACCCGGATCTCCACTCGGGCAAACACCGGCCGGCCGCCCCCGGCTGGACTGGCCAACGCGACCACCGGCAGGATGCCGGGCGATGCGGTCCTGACCAAGCCGGTCGAGTCCACGTTACCCGCGTTGGCGTAGCCGGCGTTGGTGAACCGGATCTTGGCGCCCGGCACCACGTTGCCGGCAGCGTCGATCAGCTCGGCGCGCAGCCGGAGCGAGTCGTGGGCGGCAACAATGGGATTGGCGGGTGTGACTCGAACCACCTGGAGCAGTGTCAGGACGAGCACGGGATGCACGGGAGTTCCTTTCGGACGGCACCTCAAAGATTGCCGGCGCCGCCGGTTTCGCAACCGCCGATCAGCCAGCCTGGTCGAAGGACTGCCCGGCGGCCGGCCTCTAGCAGCGGGCCTCTAGCCGCGGGGCGGGCGACGACGATGCCAATCTGCCCTGGGACCTCGGGGTGGGTGAGAGGGCCTGACGTTGGAGCAGGGATCCGGCCGCTTGGTGGCGGCCGCCGCGGCCTCCTTGCGAGCCGCTTTCGCGCGGGCCCGCTCTCGATCCTCGGCCTTCTTGGCCCGAATCGCCGCAATCCGCTCGCCCAAGGGAATCTCGAGCGGGGTGGCGTCGTGCCCGGCGGCATCGAAATCGGGTACCGTCACCCTCGGCAGGCGCCGGCCGATGGCGCGTTCGATTCGGGCCAAATCGGCGGCCTCGTCGGGCGCCACGAAGGTGAACGCCTCGCCAGTCGCCTCCGCCCGCCCGGTCCTCCCCACCCGGTGTATGTAGTCTTCGGGAACCTCGGGCACGTCGAAGTTGAGCACGTGACCGAGGGCCTCGACGTCGATACCGCGCGCCGCGATATCGGTGGCAACCAAGACCCGGTGGAGGCCGCTCTTGAAGCCGGCCAGGGCGGCGGTGCGCTGCGCTTGCGACCGGTTGCCGTGAATCCGCTCCGCCTTGATCCCCTGCTTCACCAGGTATTTGGCCAGGCGGTCCGCCCGGTGCTTGGTCCGGGTGAACACCAAGGCCTGGTTCATCTCGCCGCGATTGAGCAGGGTAAGCAGGAGGGCCGCCTTCTGGTCCCGGCCAATCGGGTAGACGGCCTGGGTGATCCCCACCGCCGGGGCCGCCGCCCGCTGGACGTTGATCGACACCGGATCGCGGAGCAGTTCGCCGGCGAGCTTGGCGATTTCGGGAGGCATCGTCGCGCTGAACAACAGAGTCTGGCGCTTGCCGGGCAGGTGTTTCAGGATCCTCCGGATGTCCGGCAGAAACCCCATGTCGAGCATTCGGTCCGCCTCATCCAGGACGAGATACTCGAGGTGATCGAGCTTGGCATAGGGAAACCGGAAGTGGTCCAGCAACCGGCCGGGTGTGGCAACCAGGACATCGACGCCCGCCCGAAAGGCATGCTCTTGAGGTCCCATCCCGACCCCGCCGAAGACGGCGGCGGCGGTGATCGGGGTGTGGACCGCGAGCTCGTCGTGGCTCTGAACGATCTGGGCAGCCAGTTCGCGCGTGGGAGCCAGGACCAAGGCCCGAGTCGTTCGCCGGGAGCGGCCGATCAGTCGATGAATGATCGGGAGGAGGAACGCGGCCGTCTTGCCGCTCCCCGTCATGGCGCAGGCCAGCACGTCCCGGCCGGCCAGACCGGCGGGGATCGCGTCCTGTTGGATCGGGGTGGGCCGGGCGAAGCCAAGTTCCCGCAGCGCTCGGTGGAGATCCTGATGCAGCGACAAACCGGAGAATGGCACGCCACGCCTTTGGGTGAGAATGGCCGCAATGTAGACGGAGCCCCAACCGGTGGCGAATCCGATTGACTGCGCCGGCCGGCGCGGCTAGAGTGAGGCGGGCGCGTCAGGGCGCCTCCCGTCCGCGGGAAGGACCGAGTCCACCTGGGTTCGTTCGTGCTGCTCTGGGCTTCAGCGAACCTCCTTACTGCCCGTCCACGCGGACGCCGGGCGCCTAAAGGGAGGCTCGGGTATGCCCGTTCGCCGATTGCCGGTTCGTCCCAGCCTCGACCAACTCCGCCATCAAGCCAAGGACCTGCTCCGAGCGATTCGGGCCGAAGATCCCGCCGCGCTCGCGGAACTCGGTGAATTCCACCCCAGACCACCGAACCCAACCGCCGCCAGGCTGAGCGACGCGCAACTGGTGCTGGCGCGAAGCTACCAGGCGCCCGGCTGGGCTCGCCTCGCCTCCGCTTGCAAGATGGTCGATGCGATCTGGCACGATGAGCCCGAGGCGGTCCGCGCGTTGGCGGCCGCCGAGCCCCGGCTCCTGGTCGAGCCGGTGCTGATCCGCGAGAGCAACTGGGGTCCGCCCCTCACCTACGCCGCGAACCTCGGTCGCGATCGGATCATCCAGGTCCTCTATCAGCTCGGCGCCCGCGACCTTCCCTCGGCCATCGACCGGGCTACCCTGCAGGGCCAGGTCGGCACCGCCCGACTGCTCTACGACCTGATGGGCCGACCGACGCTGCCCGTCGAGGCGTTAGGCGGGCCCGGCTACACCCTCAATGTCGCCGGGACCGAGCTGCTGCTCGAGTACGGCGTGCCGGTGGTCGATCGGGGCGGGACGATGCTGGCGCCAGTGGCGGTCGTGCTGGAAACCGACAGCCGCGATCCGGCGGCCAAGCACCGGATCTTGAGCCTCTATGGCGAGCGCGGGGTTCGCTACCCGAGGACCGCGCCGATGGCCGTCCACTTGGGGCGCATCGACCTGCTGGAACGACACCTGGCAGACGACCCGGGGCTGCTCGCTCGACGGTTCCGCCACGACGACTACTACCCGCCCGAGCTAGGCTGCCACGACGAGATCCAAGCCACCCACGGCACGCCGCTCGACGGGACGACCCTGCTCCACCTGGCCATCGATTTCGACGAGATCGCCATCCTTCGATGGCTCCTGACCCACGGAGGGGACCCCAACCTCCCCGCCACGGTCGACCGCCACGGCTTCGGCGGGCATACCGCGCTCTTCGCCACCGTCGTGTCGCAGCCCGCCTTCTGGATGAATCGAGGCAGCCAGCCGGTCAGCGACGAAGCCACCCGGCTCCTCCTCGACCATGGGGCCGATCCCACCGTTCGTGCCTCGCTCCGAAAACAGCTCCATCCCGGCTACGGGGAGACTCGTGCCTACGAGTATCGCGACCTCACCGCATACCAGTGGGGCGCTCGGTTCCACCGGCGGGAATTCGTCAATCGAGCCGCGATGGCGCTGGTCGCGCCACCCGGCTACGCTTCGGAATCCCTACCCCCGATCGATTCATGAAGACCGGCGGCAATTCCAAGCGACTGATCGCCTATCGGCTCGCGGCCAACCCACCCGCCATCCGTCCCGGCATCACCCGACGGGCCTGGATGGACGAATCGCCGAACCGTTTTGCCTATCGGTGCCTCCCGCTGACCATCGCGAACAGCTTTGGCTGGGAGTTGCTCTGCCCGACGACGTTCGAGGCGACCTGGAACGGCGGGATGAAGCAGCAGGACATCGAGATCGTCATCCACGAGGGCGACCCGGACATCGTCACCAGCCACTTCGGGACCGGGGTGATCACCTTCCACACCGGCTATCTGTTTCGGACCGAGGCCGGGATCTCGCTCATGGCCATGGGCCCGCCCAACGCGCCGAAAGACGCGATCGCCGCGTTGGCCGGGGTGATCGAAACGTCGTGGGCGCCCTACTCCTTCACCATGAACTGGCGTTTCACCCGCCCCAACACCACGATCCGGTTCGAGAAAGGCGAGCCGTTCTGCTTCATCATGCCGGTATCGATCGGGCTCCTCGAAGGGACCCGACCGGAGCTTGCCGCGCTATCCTCGGACCCCAAGACCCAGGCCAAGTATGACGAGTGGGTCGCGTCGCGGAGCAGCTTCATCACCGACCTCAAGGTCGAGGGGAGCGACGCCAGGGCCGAGAAATGGCAGAAGATGTATTCGCGGGGGCTCCAGCCGGACGGCGCCGCCACGCCCTACGAGCATAGTTCGGCCGTGACCGTCCGGGAGTTCGTCGAGGCAAAGAAGGGCCGTTAGAACCGAGCGATCAGCTCGTCGCTCAGCTTCTTGAGCTTGGCTCGCGCCTCGGGATCGTAGGCCTGGGCATGCGCCTTGGCCGGGTTCATGCTGTCGAAGAACCCGCCATGACCCACGTTGGGATCGAGGATCAGCCGCAGTAGGGCCTTCGCCCCATCATCGATCGTCGACCGAACCGGAAGGCCGGCTTCCTTGACCATCTTGGTCGGCATCAAGGTCGCCGGATGGAGCGCATTGACCGTGATCCCCTTCCCGGCCAACTCGGCCGCCAGGTCGAACGTGAACATGACTTGGGCGAGCTTGCTCTGACCGTAGGCCCGCATCGGACTGAAGTTCTTGGTCATCTGGACGTCGGCAAAATCGATCGGGCTAGCCGACAGCGATGAGACGTTGACGATCCGGGCGGGCGTGCTGGCGAGAAGTCTCGGGAGCAGCAGGCGGGTCAACAGCACCCCCGAGAGATAATTCACCTGCATCCGGTACTCGACACCTTGCTCGGTCGGCGATCGATCGGGCGGGTTGAGCGCGACGCCCGCGTTGTTCACCAAGACGTTGAGTCGAGGATAGTCGCGGAGGACCGCCTCCGCGAACCGGCGCACCTCCGCATTCGAGGCAAAGTCGGCGGTGTAGAACCGGGCGCTACCCTTGCCCGTGCTGGCAATCTCCGTTACGACCTCGGCGGCTCGCGCCGAGTCGCGTCCGTGGACGATGACGTGGGCGCCTCCGGCCGCCAGCCGGATCGCCACTTCGCGACCGAGCCCGCTCGTGGCACCGGTGATCAGGATGACCTGCTGGTCGGGTCGGGGACGGTCCGGCTGGCCGGCCAGGTCAACTGCCGACAAGGCGAGGGCGGCCACCGCGGCGGTCGCCACTGAGATGGGGGGCGTCATGCTGGCAAGCTAGCCCGCAGTCGCGGCAGCGACAATCCGACCGGTCCCCGACGCGACGAAGTCCCTCCCTGGACTTGCGAATCGGCGATCCGCGGCCGATTCTCTCAGGCATTCGCCCCGTTCAGTCCCCCTTGCTCGGCTGCCCTTGGGAGCAGCCCTGCCCGGCCCCAACCCGGCCGGCGCCCGTCCCGATGGAACCTCGCGAGCCCGGCGACTTCACCGGGCGAAGTGACAACGATGACCGCGCCGCCGCCCCCGCCGCCTGACGCCAGGAGGGTCCGCCCCAGCCCGCTGCTGGTGCGGGCCATGGCCATTGTCGTGGCCATTGTGGCCATCGAGTTCGCGTCGGGGACCGGCCTCTTCCTTCTCGGCCGGTTTCGCGACATCCGCTACCGCCCGACCCAGTTCGACTCCCTCTCCAGCCGGCACCGCGACATCCTCGAACGGATCATCGGGGACAGCACCCGCTACACCACCTTCAGCCCATCGCTCGGCTGGACGATCAAGCCGTACGGGGAGGAGCCACCGCTCTACCGAGCCAATCGTGATGGGCTCCGCGGCCGGCGAGACTACGACCGGGTTCCACCCGCCGGCGTCGTTCGGCTGGCCGCGTTCGGCGACTCCTTCACCCACGGCGACGGGGTGACCGATGAGGAGACCTGGGCTAGCGTGCTGGAACGGTCAACGGACGGGGTCGAGGTGCTCAATTTCGGCGTGGGCGGGTACGGCCTCGACCAGGCGCTGCTGCGGTGGCGGGCCGAGGGTAGACCATTTCGGCCCGATGTGGTCCTGATCGGTCTGATGTCCGAGAACCCGATGCGTCACGTCAACGTCTACCGGCCTTTCTATCTCCCCAACACCGGGGTACCGCTCGCCAAGCCCCGATTCGTTCTCTCCGCTGACAGCCTGGTGCTCATCCCCAATCCGGCTCGAGGCATCGATGACTATCGGATCCTGCTCACCGACACCAAGACGACCCTCAAACGGTTCGGGCGGCGTGACTCCCACGTCCACTGGTATCATCGTGGCTCTCCACTCGACTGGTCGCCGACCGTTCGGTTGGTGAAGGCGGGGCTTGAATCCGTGCTGTCGCCGAGCCGCCTAGTTGCCTTGGACCGTGCCTATCGACCGAATGCTGAGCCCTTCCGACTGACGCTCGCGTTGATCGACCGTTTTGCGCGCGAGGTTCGAACGGCGGGTGCCAACCCGGTAGTGCTGCTCTTCCCGTCTCGCGCCGACCTGACCCGCCTCGCCACCGGCAGACTCGTCTACCGAGACCTCGCCGATTCGCTCCGGGCCCACGGCCTGGCAGTCATCGACCTCGCCGACGGCTTCGAGCCCTGCCGCCGAGGCTGCGACGTGGATCGGTTGGCGCCGGGACACTACTCGGCGGAGGGGAACCGGTTGGTCGCCACCGTGATCGGGCGCCGGCTCCGTGAACTCAACCTACTGGGGCAGCCGCGAAACGATTCCGTTGCGGCGGCGCAAGAATGACGGGCCCGCCGGCGTCCCGCGGGCTGGCTTGGCTCTTGCCCCCGTCGACCTGACAGCCACCTCACCTCTGGCCAGGACCGAAGTGACTCAGGGCGGCCGGGGAGGCCCCCGAAGGGATGGCGGGTTCGACCGCCTGCTCGCCCTTCTGATAGGTCGTGTAGACGAATACCGGGATCCGAAGTCCGCCCAGATGCTGCTGCACCAGGGGCTCGACCTCCGCCCACGTCAGACCCCCCACCCCGGTTGCCAACCTCGGCAGCGCCAGGCTCGAGATCCCGCCCTGCTCCACCTCGTGATGCAGTCGGCGGAGGCAGTGATGAACGTTGGCTATTGTTGCTCGTCCGGGCCGAGCCCCGTGGGCTTGATCCCCTTCCTGGGTCAGCAGGTTCGCGATCCGCACGCCGCCGACCGCCCCCCACATCCACAGTTCCCCCGGCCGGGGATGGACTTGGTGGGTGTAGTGACGGAAGTCCTTGACCATCGCCGGCCAACGCTCCCGCAGCGCCAGGGCCAAGCCGCTGTCGAAATGGTCGTTTGGGGCAATGCCGTGGGCGATGCATTGGGCCTTCGACAGCATGATGTCGCCGGTGACGGCGTGGATCACGAGGGGCTCCGGTCGGTTACCTCCGGCAATGTGACCGACCGGTCATGAAGGAGGCGTGAGACTGGCGGTAAGGCCGTTCGCGGAGCGCCCCGGCGCGGCCCGGTGGCCTCCGCCGGGCCGGCGCCAGGTTCAACCCTATCGAGCGGTCATCGACCCCCGAAGCCGGTGCCGGGAGGCCTCCACCTTCACGTAGTGAAGCACCGGCGGAGCCAGGATCATGCCCGGAATCCCCATCAACTTCTCGCCGATGATCAGGCCGAGCAGGGTGAGCCACATCGGATTCTTGATCCGGTCGCCGATGATCTTGCTGTTGAGGAAGTACTCGAGCTTGTGGATGATCACCAGGTAGGCCAGCGCCAGAAACGCCATCCGGGGCGAGATCGTGAACCCGACACTGACGATCAGGGTGTTGCTCATCAGATTGCCGACGATCGGCAAGAGCCCGAGCAAGAAGGTCACCCCAGCCAACAAGGCCGCAAACGGGAACCCGTTCCAGAACAGGAAGACGGCGGTGATGCTGGCGTTGATCAGCGAAATGACGATCTGGGCCCCCATCACGGTCTTGAAGCTCTGGTAGAAGGTCCTGAACCGGGCGACCACCTCCAGAAAGGTCTGGGAGTAGAGATTGTCCTGGCCGGTGATCGGATCCGCGTCCGGCTCGACCTTGGTATTGAGGAACAAGCTCACCGACACGACCGCGCCGATGACGAACGCGGCAACCGCGAGGAGGAGATCCCCGGCGTATTTCCCGGCGTTGCCGAGCTTGCCCCGCACGTAGGCCAGGAGATCAGCCTTCATGGTCTCGAAGGTGTAGTCCTGGGGCAGCTCGACCCAGCCCTTGCTGTCGATGAAGGCCAGCATCCGGGGGATCGATTCCTCGGCAATCCTCGGCAGCGCCGTCACCGCCGTCCGGGCGAACACGAAGGCACCGTAGCCGGCCGCCGCGAGCAACAGGAAGAAGAACACAACCGCGAGGACCTTGTTGCCTCGAAAGGTCAATTTCTCGAGGGCGAAGTAGCCGAACAGCCCGGTCAGAAGCAGAATGGTGAGGTGGAGCCAGCCGACCAGGATCAGGGCGACGGCCATGAAGAGGAACGAGATTCGTGTCGGGGTCGCGACGGGCTTCACGCCGGAAGTGTACCGGAGCGGAGCGAGGATCGTCAACCGCGCTTGCTGCCGGTTCCGGTCACGGTAACTTCCGACAGGAGCCCCGTGCCCAGCCATCCCGACGCCACTCGACCAACTGCCGCCCTGGCCACCTTCGCGGCCCAGACCCGCTTCGGCAATCTCGACGAAACCGTCCAGGCGGAGACCCGCCGCGCGGTGGTGGACTGGCTGGGGTCGGCCCTGGCGGGAGCGCTCGAGCCCCCCGCCCGAATGACCCAGCGGGTGGTAGCGCGGATGGGCCGATCCGAGGAAGCAAGCGTGTTCGGCGCTCCCCCGGCCGCGGCTGGGCTGGCCGCCATGGCCAACGGCGTTGCCTCCCACATCCTCGAACTCGACGACGTCCACAAGGGCTCGACCCTCCACGCCGGGGCCGCGGTCATTCCCGCGGCCCTGGCGGTGGCCGAGCGGGTCCGGGCCAGCGGAGCGGACTTCCTCACCGCGGTGGCGGTCGGCTACGAGGTTGCGCTCCGGGTCGGCGAAGCCGTCAATCCGAGCCACTATCGCTACTGGCATCCGACCGGAACCGCGGCCACGTTCGGTGCCGCCGCGGCGGCCGGATCGCTCCTCGGCCTCGATTCGACCCGAATGACTTGGGCCCTGGGGACCGCCGGGACCCAGGCCGCCGGCCTCTGGGAGTTCAATGCCGACGGGTCCATGAGCAAGCACCTTCATCCGGGTAAAGCCGCGGCCAACGGGGTGCTCGCGGCTGACCTGGCCGCCGAGGGATTCACCGGAGCGAGCCGAATTCTGGAGGGCGACCGCGGTTTCTTCAGAGCCACGGCCGCGGAGCATGACCCCGAGAGAGTCACCGCCGGCCTCGGGGATCGTTGGAAGATCCTCGAGAATTGCTACAAGCTTCATTCCTGCTGCGCCCACACCCATTCCGCGATCGACATGGCCCTCGACTTCCGGCGCGGTTCGCGATGGCCTGGCCTCGACGCCCTCGAGCAAGTCGAGGTCGCTACCTATGCTGCCGGGTACCAGATCGTCGACAATCCCGCCCCGACCACGCCGTATCAGGCCAAGTTCAGCTTGGCGTACTGCGTCGCGGCGGCGTTGGTCGACGGCGCGGTCGGCCTGGGGCAATTCGGCGCGGAGCGGTTCGGACCAGATGGCCCCACCAACCCCGCCATCCAGCAGGCGCTGAAGCGGATCCGGATCGCCGTCGACCCGGAGTTGTCGGCCCGCTATCCCGCGGAATGGGGCACCCGGCTCCGCTTTCGGTTCGGGCCCACCGCCATCGATTGCGGCGCCGCGTTTCCGCGTGGCAACCCGGAAAACCCCGTGGCAACCGCGGAGCTCGAGGCGAAGTTCCTCGGATTAGTGGAGCCCCGTTGGCCCGGGTTCGCGGAGACGGCGTTGAACGCGGTCTCCGACCTTGCGGCGATCCCGGACATGTCCACTGTCTTCAGGGATTTCCCGCCAGCCCCTGGAGCGGCTGTTACTCCCAAGGCACCATGATCGACATCAATCCCCGCGCTTCGGACTACACTGAGCTTCGCCAGGGGGTCCGGGAGGCATGCGCCCCGTTCGACAGCGCCTACTGGCAGGGCATCGAACGAGCTTCCGGGTACCCCGAGGAGTTCGTGGCGGCGCTCACCCGGGCTGGGTGGCTCTCGGCGTTGATCCCCGAGGAGTACGGCGGGGGCGGGCTGACGGTCACCGAGGCCTCGGTGATCTTGGAGGAAATCAATCGGGCCGGCGCAAACTCTGGCGCCTGCCACGCCCAGATGTACGTGATGGGCACCGTGCTGCGGCATGGCTCCGCCGAGCAGAAGGCCCGCTATCTGCCGGAGATCGCGGCGGGCAAGCTGCGTCTCCAGTCGTTCGCGGTCACTGAGCCAACGGCCGGCACCGACACCAGCCGAATCGCGACCTTCGCCGAGCGCCAAGGCGATCGATACCTGGTCAATGGGCAGAAGGTCTGGATTTCCCGGGTACAGCATTCCGACCTGATGTTGCTGCTGGCCCGGACCACTCCGCTTGGCATGGTCGCGAAACGGACCGACGGTCTTTCCGTCTTCCTGGTCGACCTTCGGGAAAACGCCGGCAAGGGGCTTACCATCCGGCCGATCGCGAACATGGTCAACCACGAGACCAACGAGCTGTTTTTCGAGAATTTCGAGGTCCCCGCCACGAATCTGATCGGGGAGGAAGGCCGTGGCTTTCGGTACATTCTCGATGGAATGAACGCCGAGCGAGTCCTCATCGCCGCGGAGTGCATCGGCGACGGCTACTGGTTCATCGACAAAGCCCGGACATACGCGGCGGAGCGGGTGGTGTTCGGCCGTCCGATCGGCCAGAACCAGGGGATCCAGTTCCCGATCGCCCAGGCCTATGCCGCGGTGCGGGCCGCCGATCTGATGCGGTACGAGGCCGCCAGGCTGTTCGACCGAGGTGAGCCGTGTGGCGCCGAGGCGAACCTCGCCAAGCTGCTCGCGGCGGACGCCTCCTGGCAGGCGGCCAATGTCTGCCTCCAAACGCACGGGGGTTTCGGTTTCGCGGCGGAGTACGACGTCGAGCGGAAATTCCGGGAGACCCGTCTCTACCAAGTCGCCCCGATCTCCACCAACCTGATCCTCTCGTACCTCGGCGAACACGTGCTGGGAATGCCCCGGTCCTTCTGAGGATGCCATGTCTGCCCCGACTCGATTAGTGCGCTCGATGCTCTACGTTCCGGCCTCCCGCCCCGAGATGATTGCCAAGGCGGCGCAGAGCGATGCCGATGCCGTCTGCCTCGACCTCGAGGACGCCGTGGCCCCGGACCAGAAGGCGGCGAGCCGGGCCCACGCGGTGACCGCGCTGACCACCCTGGACTTTGGTTCCCGGACGGTCCTCCTCAGGATCAATGGCCTCGATACCCCTTGGGCGTACCGCGACATCGTCGAAGTGGTCGAGCCGGCCGGCCGGGCCATCGACTGCCTGATGCTGCCCAAGACTCGGGGGCCTGACGACGTTCGCTTCGTTGCCACCTTCCTCGACCAGGTGGAGGCCCACGCCGCCCTGCCCCGCCGGATCGGAATCGAGGCCCAGATCGAAACCGCCAGTGGCTTCGTGGCCATCCGGGAAATCGCCACGGCGACGGATCGGCTCGAGTCGCTGATCTTCGGGTCCGGGGATTACGCCGCCTCGATGCGGATGCCGTTGGCGAGCATCGGAGAACCGGATGAGCACGATGCCCTCTATCCGGGGCACCGCTGGCACGCGGTGATGCACGGGATCGTGGCCGCGGCGCGGGCGGCCGGGCTCCTGGCCATCGATGGACCCTACGCCGATTTCACCGACGATTCCGGCCTCGAGCGGGCCTGTCGGGTCGCCAGGGGCCTCGGCTACGACGGCAAGCAGTGCATCCATCCCCGGCAGATCGCCATCGTGAACCGAGTCTTCTCCCCAACCGAGGCTGAAGTGGCCTGGGCCCGCCGAGTGCACGCGGCGCTCGAGGACGCCACCGCCGCGGGCCGCGGCGCGGTCGCGATCGACGGCAAGATGATCGACGCGGCCAACTACCGGATGATCGAGGAGACGCTCCGCCGGGCCGAGGCCATTGCATCCCGATCCGGGAGGACGCGATGAGCGATGCCCGCTGCTTCGAGGACTTCGTGGTCGGCCAGGTGATTCGGCACTCGATCGGCAGGACGGTGACCTCGACCGACAACGCCTGGTTCACGCTCCTCACCAACAACGCCAATCCGATCCACTTCGATCGTCACTACGCGAGCCAGACCGAGTTCGGCCAGCCGCTCGTCAATTCGACCTTCACGCTGGCCCTCATCGTCGGGCTCACGGTCAACGACATCTCCCGGAACGCCATCAACCTGGGCTGGGACGAGATCCGGCTGCCCGCGCCGGTGTTCGAGGGCGACACCCTCTATGCCCAAACGACGGTCGTGAGCGCCCGCGCCTCGGGATCACGGCCGTCGATGGGCATCGTCGAGATCGAGACCACGGGGTACAAGGCCGACGGCACCGTCGTGATCACCTTTCGTCGCACCATCCTGGTCTACAAGCGCGGGCAGGCGCCCACCCGGCCGATCCCCACCCCACGATCCGGATGACGAGCGCCGGCGCCTCGGTCGTCATCGTCGGAGCCGGCATCGTCGGCGCGTCGATCGCCTACCACTTGGCGGTCCGCGGTCACCGCGACGTCACGATCCTGGAACGGGAGCCAAGTCCCGCGAGCGGCAGCACGGCCCGCTCGGCGGCCGGCGTGCGGCACCAATTCGCGACCGAAGTCAACATCCGGCTTTCGCGCTACAGTATCGAACGCCTCGCCAGGTTCACCGACGAAGTCGGCGGCCACGCCGAGTTGCGGCAGCACGGCTACCTCCTCATGATCACCGAGCCAGGCGCGTGGGGGGCATTCCAGGACCAGGTCGCGCTCCAGCGCCGGCTCGGAGTCCCAACCGACTTGCTGGAGCCCGCCGAGATCGAACGACTGGTACCAGGGACCAAGGTCGACGACGTGATCGGGGCAACCTACTGCCGGCTCGATGGCCATTGCGACCCCTATGGGGTGGCGATGGGGTACCTCGATCGCGCCAAGGCGCTCGGTGTCACGGTGCGTTGCGAGGCCCCGGTAACCGGCATCGAGCTCAGCGGCTCCCGGGTCACCGCGGCGCGGGTTGGCGGCGAATCGATCCCTTGCGACGTCCTGGTCAACGCGGCCGGATGCTGGGCCGGCGCGGTTGGTGCCCTGGCCGGGCTCACGATTCCGGTCCGCCCCTACCGACGAACCATCTACATGACCGAGGACCGCTCGGGCCTCCCCGAGGGGATGCCGTTCAGCTTCGACGTGGCGAGTGGCTTCTACGTTCGGCCCGAGGGAAATGGACTTCTCTTTGGCCTGACCAACCCGGACGAGCCGCCGAGCGAGCGGCTCGATGTCGACTGGGACTGGCTCGACTCGGTGCTCGAGGCCGGGCTCCGCCGGTTCCCGGTACTCGCCCAGGCCACCATCGCCGAGAAAAAGTGCTGGTCGGGCCTCTACGAAATCACCCCGGACCACCTGCCGGTGCTCGGGCGGCACCCGGCCCTGCCGAACTACCTCGACGCCAGCGGGTTCAGCGGCCACGGCGTGATGCACGCCCCGGCGACCGGGCTCCTGATCGCCGAGGAAATCCTCGACGGCCGGGCCCACAGTATCGAGATCGACGACCTCCGGGTCGGACGGTTCGAAGCCGGCACCAGCACCACCGAGACCAATATCTTCTAACCCAATGACCGCACCGACCCCGCGCCTCCCGCTCCCCCTCGCCGACCTCACGGTCGTGGCTCTCGAGCAAGCCGTTACCGGCCCGTACTGTACCAGACAGCTGGCGGACTTCGGTGCCCGGGTCATCAAGATCGAACGGCCCGATGGCGGCGACATGGCCCGCCACTATGACGGGGCCCTCCACGGCGTCTCGGCGTACTTCGCCTGGCTCAATCGGGGGAAGGAAAGCGTGGTCCTCGACCTCAAGACCGAGCCGGGCCGCTCGGCATTGCACCAGTTGGTGGCTCGGGCCGACATCTTCGTCCATAACTTGGTTCCTGGCGCGGTCGAGCGGCTCGGATTGGGTTATGACCGCTGCCACGACATGGCACCCCGGCTGATCTGGGTGGCAATCTCGGGCTACGGCCCCGACGGTCCGTACCGCGACAAGAAGGCCTACGACATGCTGATCCAAGCCGAGGCCGGCGTGGTGAGCCTGACGGGCACGCCCGAGGCGCCGGCCAAAGTCGGGATCAGCATCGCCGACATCGCGGCGGGCCATTACGCCTTCTCCAGCACCTTGGTGGCGCTGCGCCATCGTGACCGCACCGGCCGTGGCGAACGGATCGACATCTCGATGCTGGAGTGCCTGACCGAGTGGGTCACTCCCCAGCTCTCGGTCCAGCTGGGGACCGGCGTTGCGCCCGCACGAGCCGGCCTCCGCCACAACATGATCGTTCCCTACGGTGCCTACCGCTGCGCCGACGGGTCGGTGATGTTCGCGACCCAAAGCGACCGGGAGTGGAAGCGATTCTGCGCCGCGGTGCTCAGGCTGCCGGCGATCGCCGAGGACCCCAGGTTCGCCACCAACCCCGACCGGCTCGCCAATCGCCTCGAATTGGAGCGGCTGATCGAGGCCATCCTGGGCACCCTGACCGTTGCCGTCGTGGTCGAACGGCTGGACGAGGGCGGGATCGCCAATGCGGTGGTGAACGACATGGCCGCGCTGGCCGCCCATCCTCAGCTCGCCGCTCGGAACAGGTGGACCGAGGTGGAGACGCCGCAGGGATCGGTCCCGGCCCTCCGCCCGCCGCACAACCTCAGCTCGATCGCGCCCGCCATGGCGCCGGTGCCTGGTTTGGGTGCCGATTCGGCGCGGGTGCTGGCGGAGTTGGATTAGGCCGACAAGCAGCGCCGCGGCGGGCCACCGCTTCGGGAAGACTCCGGGTGACGGCCGCGCGGGCGGGCACCGATGCGCTGCCGCGTTGACGCGAGCAGCCTCGTTCCGTAGCTTCGCGCTTTCGGTTCTTCATTCATCAGGAGTTCCGGCATGATCGCTCGAACGCGGCGCGCGCTGGCCATCAGCGCATCGATCGTCGTTGGCGTCCAACTCGTCGAGGCACAAACCGTCGCGGTCACCGGCGGTACGGTAATCGACGCGACCGGCCGTCCGCCCATTGCCGATGGCGTCGTCGTGCTCAAGGACGGCCGGATCACCGCGGTCGGACCCGCGGCCAGCACCACGGTGCCTCAAGGCGCGACCCGAATCGACGCCAGAGGCAAGTACGTCATCCCCGGGCTGATGGACTCCAACCTCCACCTGTTCCTCAACCTCGACACCGAAACACTGGTCAAGTACGAGGATCGCTACCACGAGATCGTCGTGGAGGCAGCCCAGATCGCCCTCAAGACCGGGCAGACCACGGTCTTCGATACCTGGGGACCCCGCGGTGCCCTGTCCAAGGCCCGCGCCATGATCAACGCGGGCCAAGTTCAAGGCAGCCGGATCTACTATGCCGGCAACATCATTGGCTTCGGGGGGCCGTTCAGTGCCGACTTCCGGGCTGGCGCCGCCCCTCACTTGAGCAAGGCGTTCGTCAAGCGGATCAACGACCAGTGGGAGGAAGGAAGCGGCCGAGAGTTGATGTGGATGCCGCCCGATTCCCTGCGGGTCGCGATGCGCAAGTACGCCGCCCTCGACCACGACTTCCTCAAATTCGGGGCGAGCGGGCATGTCGAGATGTTCTTCATCTCGTTTTCGCCGCGGGCGATGCGGATCATCGTGGAAGAAGGCCACCGCCTGGGCAAGACGGTGCAGGCCCACGTCACCTCGCCCGAGAGCATCGACATGGCCGTCGACGCCGGCGTCGACATCTTGACCCATGGCGACATCTCGGGGCCGATCTACCCGATCCCGATGGAGACCTTGCAGAAGATGGCGGCCAAAGGAACCGCGGTTTCGTCGCTGGCCACCACCAAGCGGGCCCGGGATGCCCAGATCAAGCACGCCCCGAACGGCGTACTCACGCCGTACATGGTCGTCGCCGCCAAGAACATCGAAAACATGGTCAAGGCCGGCGTTCGCCTGATGGTCTCGACGGACGCCGGCATCGAGCACCCGGTGATGCTGGCGGAATCCCCGACCCTCGCCGTGGATACGGTGGACGCCCGGGTCAAGCTCGGCGAGGGCCACTTCAACGCGCTGGTCGGGTTCGAAGAGGCAGGGATGGCGCCGATGGAAATCCTCAAGTCGGCCACCAGCAACGTCGCCAAGTCCTACAAGCTCGATCGCGACCTCGGAACCCTCGAGGTCGGCAAGCGAGCCGATCTGGTGATCCTCGACGCCGACCCGCTGGCGAGCGCCCGGAACTACCGATCGATTCGCTCGGTGATCAAGGACGGCAAGGTAGTCGACCTGGCGGCATTGCCGGCGGCGCCCATCATCAGCTCCATCAAGGTCGCCAAGTAGCGCGGCTGGGGTTGGCCGCCGCCGGCATCCTGCCGGACTACTGGCGGCGGCCGACCATCCGGATGATGTCGTCGAGCGGGTTGCCGTCCCCATCCGCATCCAGCATCGACATCAACCCGCCGAGCGCACCGCCCCCGCCCCCGCCGCCAGCTGGGCGGCCGCCCAAGAGGCTGCCCAACAGGCCGCCCAGCCCGCCGCCGGCCTGGGCCGGACCAGCTCCCTGCTGCTTCGCCATCATGCCGGTGACCACCATGGCGAGCATAGGCAGCATCCGCTTGAGCACGGAGGCGTCGAGCCCCGATTGGGCCGAGGCGTGTTGCGCCACCGCGCGACTGACGTCCTTGGAGCCGAAGATGGCTCCCAGCACGTCGTTGCCTCTGGCAACGTTGGTTGGCTCGGGGGCGAGGACCTCGTCGAGCAGCGACCCGCCGCCGAGCCGTCCCAGCAGGCTACCCAGCCCATCGGCCGCCCCTGGTTGCGCCTGCTTCTTGAAACCGCCCAGGATCGCGGGCAGCAACGCCGCCGCGCCAGAGCTGGCTTGACTCTCGGTCACGCCGAGTTCCTTGGCGATCGATTGGATCCCACCCAACTGCGCGATTACGTCCGTCAGCTGCATCTTGACCGTTCCCAGGAGAGAGTGAATTGGCGACCTCGGTCCATCATACATCTCATTTGCGACCGCCGGGAGCGGTGACCGATTTCGCGCCGGATCCGACCGCGACCCGGAACTGCATCACCCCGTCGTCGACCGGGGCCGAGAAGAGCCGCTGCTCCTTCCGGTAGTCCTGGGGGTTGAGCCACGGATCCCAGTCTCCCTGGCGCGGCAACCGATCGATGATCCGCTGGAGGTATCCGGAAGAGAAGTTCTCGATGAAAGGTCGCGGCGCCATCGTCCGATCGCCGTCCCGAAGCTCTGGCACGCAGATCGTCGCGCCGGTCCGCTCCATCCGGTTGAGCAGCCGGCAGACGTACTCCGAGATCAGGTCGGCCCGGAGCGTCCAGGAGGCGTTGATGTAACCGAAGATCGACACCAGGTTCGGGACACCGGAATAGGCCGCGCCCCGATAGGTCCAGGTCTTCGCGAAGTCCACCGGTCGGCCGTCGACTTCGAATCGGATCTCGCCGCCCACGACGAGTTCGAGGCCGGTGGCCGTCACGATCAGGTCGGCGTCGAGGCGTTGTCCCGATTCCAGCTCGATCCCGCCTTCGTCCCAGGTTCGGATCGTGTCGGTAACGACGGAGGCCCGGCCCGAACGAATCGCCTCGAACAGGTCACCGTTGGGCACGATGCACAACCGCTGATCCCACGGCGCGTATCGGGGCGTGAAGTGCCGTTCGACGTCGTAATCGGCTCCCAGCGCGTCGCGAACCTGGCCGATGAACCACTTCGTCATCCGCTCGGGCGATTTCCGGCTCCGCCGGTAGAGCAGCAGCTGGAGACCGATGTTCTTCCAGCGGATCAGGCGGTAGGCCACCGGCCCCGGCAGTAGCGCTCGGGCGAGGTCGGCCACTCGGTCGCGATCTGGTATCGCCCACAGGTAGCTGGGCGACCGCTGCAGCATCGTGACATGGGCGGCCGTCTTCGCCAGGGCCGGCACCAGCGTGACCGCGGTGGCCCCGGATCCGATGACCACAATCCGCTTGCCGGTGTGATCGAGGTCCACGGGCCATTCCTGCGGATGGACGACCTGCCCCAGGAAACGCTCTTGGCCCGGGAAGCTCGGGAGGTGCCCACCCCGATAGCTGTAGTAGCCAACCGCCATGAGGAGATACCCGCAGGTGACCGTCTCGGTGTCGCCGGTATCGCGGCGCTCGACGGTCACGGTCCACCGGGCATCGGCGCTCGACCAGGAAGCGGACCGTACCTGGCGGTTGAACCGGATCTTCCGGTCGATGCCGTACTCGGCGGCGGTCTCGCGGAGGTAGCGCAAGATCGAGGGACCGTCGGCGATCGCCTTGGCATCGGTCCAGGGCCGGAACCGATAGCCGAGTGTGAACATGTCACTGTCGGAACGAATCCCCGGGTAGCGGAACAGATCCCAGGTTCCCCCGAGAGTGGGCCTGCCCTCGAGGATCGCGAAGGTCCGGTTGGGACATTGCATGGTCAGGTGAACGGCCGCCCCGATTCCGGAAAGGCCCGCGCCCACGATCAGGACATCGACGTGCTCGGACATGCCGCGCTTTCTGCGGGTGATTTCCCCCGGTTCGGCTCGACAACGTAGCGGCGGCGCCGCCCGATCGCTACCATTGCGCAATGAACCCGTCGGAATACGCTGCCTTGGACGGCATCGCCCTCGCCGAGTTGGTCGCGGCCGGCCACGTCACCGCCGCCGAGTTGGCCGACGTCGCTCGGGCGGCAATCGACCAGGTCAACCCGCAGCTCAACGCCGTCATCGGTCCGCTCGATGCCGTCGCCGACGACGCGATCCGTCATCCCAGGCGCGGCCCGTTCAGCGGGGTGCCCTTCCTGATCAAGGACATCGGGATGCACTACGCCGATGTCCCCCACGAGATGGGCAGCCGATTCGCCAAGGGCTTCCGGTTTCCGCACGATACCGAGCTGGCGCTCCGGTTCAAGCAGTCCGGTCTGGTCACCCTGGGCCGGACCAACACCCCGGAATTCGGCTGCAACGCCTCGACCGAGCCGGTGGCCAACGGCCCCTCCCGCAATCCCTGGAACCTGGCGCACAGTACCGGCGGCTCCTCGGGCGGGAGCGCGGCGGCCGTCGCGGCCGGCGTGGTACCCTTTGCCCACGCCAATGACGGTGGCGGCTCGATTCGGATCCCCGCCGCCTGCTGCGGTTTGGTCGGCCTCAAGCCGTCGCGTGGTCGGATGCCGGCGGGACCGGACTCCGACGACCTGATCTTCGGCATGGGCGTCGAGCTCGTCGTCAGCCGCACGGTGCGTGATACCGCGGCGGTGCTCGACGCCACCCACGGACCGGACGTCGGGGCGAGGTTGTTTCTCCCTTCGCCGGCTGCCCCGTACCGGAGGTTGATCGACCGTCCGCCGAGCCGCCTCCGGGTGGCTTTCACCCGCACCAGTCCCGACGGGGCGGTCCCGATGGATCCGGAGTGTCGGCGCGGGGTCGAGCGAACCGCCGCGCTCCTCGAGGAATTGGGTCACCTGGTCGAGGAGGCGTCGCCCGTCTTCGACCATCAGGCCGCCTGCCTCAACTTCCTCGACCTCGCCGCGGCGTTTTTTGGGGGCGGCATCAGTCTGATCGAACAGCTCACCGGGCGGACACCGAGCCGGGAGAACCTCGAAGCAACGACTTTCGGGGTCTACCAGTACGGCCGCGATCTGACGGCCTTTCAACTCGGCGGGGCATTCGCGCGGATCAACCAGTTGGCCCGCCAAATGGGGGCGTTCTTCTCGCGCTATGATCTCTGGCTCACCCCGACCATGGCTGTCCCGCCCGTCAAGCTCGGCGTCATGAACGCGGCCGAGGAGCTTGGTGCTCCCGAGTGGATCGTCAAGATCCTCTCCCTGGCCCCATTCACGGCACCCTTCAACGCCACCGGGCAGCCCGCGATCAGCCTGCCCCTTCACCACGGCGAGGACGGCCTGCCGATCGGGATCCAGTTCGTGGCGCGGCTAGGCGACGAAGCGAGCCTGTTGCAGTTGGCGAAACAACTCGAGGACGCCGCTCCTTGGATCGGCAGGCGTCCTCCGGTCTTCGTCGGGAAGTGAGGTCTCAAGCGCCGGACGGTGGAAAACTGTTGCACAGGAAGCAACCGGCGGCCGGCCGTCGATCCTGACCGGGAGATTCGCCCCTTGCGCTCCTCGCCGCGATGCTGCACTTATTAGTGGAATCCCGCATCTTGCTCTCATTTTCTGGTAACTCCTTCGGAGGGATCCATGCGGCTTGGTTTCGTACCGGTATTCGCTCGATTGGCGCTGGCTTTTCCAGCCGCCGCGCTGGCCTCGTCGCTGAGCGCCGGCTCGGTGGTGGCGCAATCCGGCGCGGTGGCCGGAACTGTGGTCGACTCGCGGACCGGTCGGCCCTTGGCGGACGCGGCTGTCGCCGTCGAGGGTGGAACGGCCCGGGTTCGGACCAACGCGCGCGGCGAGTTTCGGTTCGAAAGCCTGTCCGGCACGGTCCAGTTGCAGGTGTCCCGGATCGGGTACCGTCCCCGCACCGCGACCGCCGCGGCTGGCACCACCACGGTCCGGGTGGAGCTGGACGAGTTGGCCGTCAAGCTCGACGAACTGGTGGTCACCGGCACCGCCGCCGAGCAGACCAAGCGGAGCATGGGCAACGTGGTGGGCCAAGTGTCGGTCGCCGACATCGTCCAGATTGCCCCACCCACCAAGATCCAGGACATGCTCTCGGTCAACGTCCCCGGCGTCCGGGTCATCCGGTCGGGCGGCGCCGTTGGCGGCGGCGGTCCCACCAGAATTCGAGGCTCCGGCAGCCTGAGCCTTTCGAACGAACCGCTGATCTACATCGACGGCGTTCGAATCAACAACGACGCGGCCGCCAACACCGAAGCCTTTTTCAACTGGTCGTATCCGTCGCGGATCAACGATCTGAACCCCGAGGAGATCGAGTCGATCGAGATCCTCAAGGGCCCGTCGGCGGCCACGATCTACGGCACCGAGGCCTCGAACGGGGTAATCCAGGTCATCACCAAGCGGGGTCGTGCCGGCCGGCCGACCTGGGAACTCCACGCCGACGCCGGCGCCAACTGGCTCCAGAACCCCGAGGGCCGCTTCGAACCCAACTACTACGTCGGGCGTGACGGCAAGGTCAAAGAGTTCCGGGTTCTCGATTTCCAGAAGGAGATCTGCCTCGACCCGGCCCGCAACTGCCCGACCCACGTCTTCTCGACCGGCACCCCGTTCGCCGCGGGCCTGACCTTGAGCGGCGGGACCGAAGCGCTCCGGTACTTCTTCTCGATCGACGCGAATCGCGACGAGGGGTACCTCCACTACAACTGGCAGAACAAGTACAACGCCCGCGCCAACCTGAGCTATTCGAGCCGCGACGACAAATTCAAGGTCGATCTGAGCTTCGGCGGAGTCCGCTCGAAGACCCGGAGCGCGGAGGCGTTTCAGGCTGTCACCACCTCGATCATCTGGTCGTGCAACTTCCCCGGGTGTGAGCCGGACCCGTCCGATCCCGACAACACCGGATGGAACGGCCCCGGGCATGGCTTCCAGTTCTATCGCCCGGAAGACTACGACGCCGCATTCGGGTTCGACTTCATCGACCGGACCATGTTCAGCATGAAGTTCAGCCATCGGCCCCTGCCCTGGCTCAGGCACCAGTTGACGGTCGGCCCCGATTTCACCACGAACCGGTCATCGAACCTGATCGAGCGGGACGGCTCCGGCTACAATCCCTTCTTCGACTGGAGCCTCGGGTACAAGACGGGGCGAACCATGCGCTCGACGTTCCTGACTTTGGATTACGGCGCGGCGGCGGACTGGTCGATCTCGAAGAGCCTCACCAGCACCACGTCCGTCGGGGCCCAGTACTATTACAAGCAGTATGACATCCTCCGCGGCGAAGGCCGGCGGTTCTCGATTCCTGGCGGCTCCGACATCACCGGGGCGTCGCAGCGAGTCGCCGAAGAGTCGTTCTTCGAGAACAAGAACATCGGGATCTACGCCCAGCAGCAGTTCGCGCTCAAGAACCGCTTGTTCCTCACCGGCGCGGTGCGCGGCGACGACAACAGCGCCTTCGGCAGCAACTTCGACGCGGTGATCTATCCCAAGGTCAGCGCGTCATGGGTGCTGTCCGACGAGCCGTTCATGCCGAAGACCGGCTTCATCTCGCAGCTCAAGCTTCGCGGCGCGTGGGGCCGAGCCGGGTTGGCGCCGGACGTGTTCTCCGCCATCCGGACCTACCAGCCCAAGGTCGGGCCGGCCGGCCAAGGCGGTGTCTCGCCGCAGAACCTCGGCAACCCGAACCTCAAGCCGGAAGTCGGCGAGGAGATCGAGCTTGGAATCGACGCCGGCCTGTTCAACCAGCGGCTCGGGGTCGAGTTCACGTTCTACAACAAGGACGTGAAGGACGCGATCGTCTCGGTTCCCAACAAGCCGTCCCGAGGATTCCCCGGGGTGAGCTTCGTCAACCTCGGCAAGACCCGGAATCGGGGCATCGAGCTCGCGCTCGACGGCACCGTGATCAACCAGGCCAACCTTGGCCTCGACCTTCGCGGCACCATCGCGACGAACTCGAACACCATTCTCGACATGGGAGACCTCAACCCGCTGGTGGGCGGCATCATCGGCAACCAGTGGGACGTCGAGGGATTCCCGGCCGGCTCCATCTTCTCGAAGAAGGTCGTCGGGTCGAGCATTCAACGGATCCCGGTGGGTGCCATCCAGCTGCCGATCGGGTTCGATCCGATGTGCGAAGGGGGCACCGATCTGGGTTACGGCAACGGGACCCAGGTCCCCTGTGAATCGGCCCCGCGGATTTTCCAAGGTCGGGTTACTCCCGCGTGGAACGGCAGCCTCAGCGCCACCTTGACCATCAACAAGCGCCTCCGCGTCCTGGGTCTGGTGGATTACCTGGGCGGCCACTACATCACCTGCGGCGACTGCTGGGCCATGCACGCCTTCTTCCTGAGCTCGAGGGAAATTCTCGAGGGCACCGATCCGATCCTGTCGGGCTACCTCGGCACCTTCCTCCTCCAGGGCGACCCGAACTCCGTTGCCAATACCGGCTTGTTCAAGGCCGGCTTTGCCAAGTTGCGCACCGTGTCGGTTTCCTATGACCTCCCGAACCGGCTCACGAGGTGGGTGGGGGCAGCAAGAGGATCGATAACAATATCAGGCGAGAACCTGGTGACACTCTGGCGGGCCCAGAAGGAGGCCTTCGGCGTCTCCTGGATCGACTCGGAGATTTCGTCGAACGCACCCTGGGCGGGAGTCCGCGATCAGGGCTTCATCCAGGAATCGTTCCCCCAGGCCGCCCGAGTCCGCGCCACGATGCGGTTCTCGTTCTAACCGGCGACCGCCAAGGAGATCATCGACCATGCTGACCTTGCGTTTCGTCCGCCCCCTCTCGGTCCTGGCCGCCTCGGTCTTGGGCGCCACCGCGTGCAGCAACGTCCTCGACGTGGACTTCCCCGGGCGTGTTCCGGCCGAGCAGATCGACGACCCGAGCCTGGCTCCAGTGCTCGTCAAAGGCGTCATCGGCGACCTCGAGTGCGCCTACAACAACTACGTCGCGGCCACGGCGGCCCATGGTGACGAGTTCGAGACCGCCAACTCCAACGGCACCGGGGCCGCTTGGGGCGAGCGCGGTATCACCTCGGATTTCGAGGACTACATCAGCGGCCCCTGCGAAGGGACCTTCACCGGGTTCGGCATTCAGACGGTGATGCATACCGCCCGGTTCCAGGCCGAAGACATCTATAATCGGCTCCAGGCCTGGACCGATCAGCAGGTCCCGAATCGGCGCAAGTTCCTGGCAACGGTTCGGACCTACGGGGCCTACCCATACATCTTCTTCGGCGAGACCTATTGCGAGATCGCCTTCGACGGCGGTTCCGCGGTCTCCCGGGCCGCCTCGCTGACCATCGCCGAGCAGCGGCTCACCGAGGCCATCACGTTGGCCCAGGCCGCCGGCGACAACGACATCCTGAACTTGGCTCGGGTTGGGATGGCCCGGGTCAGGATGAACCAGCAGAAGTGGCCCGAGGCCGCTCAGGTGGCTGCCCTGGTATCGAGCGGCTACGTCAAGTTGGCCGACCGTGGCACCGAGAACGACCGACGTTACAACAAGTTCTATGGCAACTTCACGGCGGGTGGCCTCTACGTCGTGGCCGACGAGCTGCGGACCATCAACGACCCGCGGCTCCGGGTCCGCGATGGCGGCCGTGGTGCCTTCAACCCCACGATTCGGCTCTGGGTCACCGATAAGTACGGCAGCCTGGGCGATCCCATCATCCTGGCCAGCTACCGTGAGGCGCAGTTGATCCTGGCCGAAGCGCAGGCCCGTCAAGGGCAGATCGGTCAGGCGCTCGGCATCCTCAACGCTCGCCGCGGTCAGCTCGGCCTCAGCCCGGTCACCGCCACGACCCAAGCCGCAGCCATCGCGGCGGTCATCGAGGAACGCCGTCGCGAGCTGGCCTTCGAGGGCGGCCACCGCCTGAACGACATTCTTCGGAACAACATTCCCTGGAAGGGTGCCAACGGGTCGACCAGACGGTTCAACGACTACACCGGGCGCCCCTATGGCGCGGCTACCTGCTTCCCGCTGCCGACCAAGGAGGTTTCGGGGGTCTAACGGCGGCGATATTTCTGGCCACGATCAGTCCGAGAGGGGCGCGGCGACCACCGCGCCCCTCTCGTTCTTACCGGGCTCGAGTGGATGGCCCGAGGTAGCGCTTCTTGACCTTGGCCACGACGGTGTACGCGGGGTCGACGACATTGGCGACCGTGTTCTCGCCGACCTGGCCGAGCAGGGTGTAGGCGTCCATCTTCTCGAAGCCATAGTCCGCGACCAGCCACTCGATCAGTTCCACGTGGGCCAATCGGAAGGCGTCGATCAAGGGGCGAGCGCTGCCCGCCACCATGATGTAGTCGCGGTCCTCGAGGCGAGGCCAGTTGATCGGCTTCCCCTTGACGACATCGATCTTGAAGATCACGTCCATGCTGGTTTCGAGTCCGGTGCCGTTGACTTCGCCTTCGCCCTGCCGGGCGTGTCCATCCCCGAAGTAGAAGTATGCCCCGTCGTGGAATATCGGCAGGTAGACGGTGGTGCCCTCGCGGACCTCGGGGGCGTCCATGTTGCCCCCGAAGTCTCCGGGCCAGATCCCACCGAACGCCTCCTCCCCGCGCGGTGCCACGGCCATCCGCCCGAGCATCGGTTGGAGATCGATCTCGAGACGCCGCCGGCTGTTGGGCATTTCGGTCGTGGCCACCATCCGCACCGTGTCGAGACGCCAGAGATATCGTCGAGCCGCGATCGGCTCGTTCAGCAGCCGGACCGTCTTGTCCATGGTCAGGCCGCCGAAGTCCGGGTAGAGTTGCGAGGCAGCGAGCCCGGTATTGGGCCGAACCTTGATGATCTCGACCTTGAGCATGTCTTGGGTCGTGGCTCCCTCGACGTAGATCGGGCCAACCTCGCCCGGAAAAGCCCCGCCCTGTTCGGTGTAGTAGGCACCGTGATTGGTCTTGCTGATCAGCACGGTCCCGGGTCGAACCCGCAGCACCGGCGGCCTCACCGCGAAGGTGGGCTGAAGCACGGTCGGATTGAAGCGGACGGTATCCTGGACGGCAAGGACGGCGAACGCCCCGGCGAGTAACCACATCTCATGCCTCGGTAGCTAAGGTATTGCGGAAGATACTTCGAAGAGCGCCGTACAGGGGCAGATCGCCCCAACAGATTCCAGGTCCGAACCACTCGACGCGCCCGGCCTCCCGTCGCGGTGGTTGCGTAGGGGACCGCGGTCGGGGCATCTTCCCCCGGGGCCACCGCCCGCGCTTTGGATCGCCTAGCCAACTGGAGCACCTGATGAGCGAGATACCGTCGCAGGACCGTCTTGCCGACCTGAGCGCCGCCTTGGGAAACCCTGATCAGCCGGTGCTGCCGGTTCCCAAGCTGGAAGACCTGAAGGCGTGGCTCGACGAGACCCGACTCCACCTCTGGGGCCAACTCCAGGCCGCCCACGCGGACGAGCCCGAGTTCGAGGAGCGATTCCGGATTCGCCGCCTCATCGAATCGTGCCAGCGGCTGAGCGCCGACGTTCGAGTCGGTCGCCTCGACCCACATCGGCCCGAGCTGATCGACCTCCGCGCCGCGATCGCCGAGTTGGGCGCCGTCATCGCCGCGGGACAGGCACTGCCGCCAAGGGGTGCCGGGCCGGTCGGCTAGGGTCGCGCCGCGACGCCAACACCACCGCGAGAGCGAACACCGCGACCGCGACGCCCTGGTGGGCAACCCCCAGGACGACCGGCACGGACCAGAGCAGCGTCGCGACCCCCAACGCGAACTGGAGGACGATCGTCGCCACGACGCCCAGGCCCAGCCGTCGATCGATCGCCGCGTCGCCACGCATGGCAGCATACCCGAGCCACAGCCCGCTGAACGCCGTGACGGTCGCCAGCCACCGGTGATGGAACTGAGCGGCGACCGGATCATCGAGCAGATTGGCCCACCACGGTGACAGCCGGCCGTACCCGGGCGGAACCCACTGGCCGCCCATTCTCGGGAACTCGTTGAAGATCCTACCGGCGTCGAGACCCGCGACCACCGCGCCCGCGAGCGCGGTGAGAAAGACGGCGCCCACCCACGCCCAGGCCGCCACTCGACCAGGACCCCGGGCCCCAACGGTGTCCGCTGGTATCAGGAGCCGCGTCGCGGTGGCGACCGTGATCGCCACGATCACGAGCGCGAGGCCGAGATGGGCCGCCAACCGGTGTTGACTGACATCGGTCCGGACGGTGAGGCCGCTTTGCACCATGAACCAGCCGAGAACCCCCTGGGCGATCAGGAGCACCGCGAGCAGCACTGTCCGCCGCTTGAGCCTGCCGTCGAACCAGCCGCGCCGCCAGAAGAGGGCCATGGGAACGAGCAGCGCCAAGCCAACGAGCCGGGCCCAGAGCCGGTGGAAGTACTCCCAGAGGTAGATCTGCTTGAACCGGCCGAGGTCCATGCCGGGGTGCTCGATCAGGTACTCGGGGATCTGACGGTACTTGGCGAAGGCCTCCTCCCAGGCTGCGGCCCCGATCGGCGGGATGACGCCACTGATGGGCTTCCACTCGGTGATCGAGAGCCCCGAGTCGGTGAGCCTGGTGATCCCGCCGATCATCACGGTCAGCAGCAGCATCACCGCCCACGCGGTGAGCCACCAGCCAATCGCCCGAGCTGGCTTCATGGCAATCTCTTCGGATCGGACCGGAGAGTGAATCGCTGCCCGTCCGGATCGTAGCCGATCAAGACGACCTCGCGGGCACCGAGCGACACGACGGTATCCAACCGGACCTCCGCCGGCAGCGCCTCGCGACGGACCCGCTCGCGGGTAGCCTCCATCCGGCGCTCGCGATCGGTGGTCAGGGTTCCGAGGCTGTCGGCCACCGGGTCCAGGGAGTCCAGCCGTCGCACCTCGACGACGAGACGGCGAAGTCCTGGCGCGACGGGAAGGTCACGAAGCAGGTGAATCATGCCCTCGTGCCGCGCCCCGCCGCCCCGCAGAGTATCGCCGAGTCGCTCGACGCCGTCGATGCGCCCGAACAAGCCGTATCGCGCGGCCCGGCCCTCGCATTGCACCCGCTGGCGCATGTGGGCCGGCACCCCGGCCAATTCCTCGTCGGAGAGCTGCCGGCAGTGCTCGATCCGCTGCGGCCGCGCGCTCCAGGCGATCCGGATCCGCCCGTCGGTCCCCTGATGGCTCCGCCAAGGGGCCACCGAGCCGACGACCAGAGCCAGGGCCGTTACGACGGCGACCGCCATGGCGAGCGCTCGAGTCATCGCGCCACCTGGGCAGTGCGCTCCACGGCCAAGCCAGCAACGGCCGCCGCGACCGCCCCCGCGTCAGTCGCGTCGACCACGACCACGCGGCTCGGCTCGACACCGGCCGGCAGCCGGGCCTCCCGCCTCCCGGCCACCCGCTCGGTCGCCCATTTTGGCCCCTCGCGATGCCAGCAGTCGCGGCTCGGGCACCCGGCCAGGACCACACCGCTGGCTCCGGCGTCCATCGCGGCGCCAATCATGTTGGGGTGAACCGACCCCACGCAGGCAACGGTCGTCACCAGGACGTCGGAGCTTGATGCCTGGGACCCGGCGGCGTGGGCGCAGCGCAGCATCACGACGCGACCAGCGACGGCCGGTCGATCGTAGTCGTGCTTGGCCCACTCGAGTTGGTCCCGCCCGTTTCGTCCTGGCGGGCCGACCGCCGACACCTCGCATGAGCCGGCGCAAATGCCGCAGCTCACGCAACGGTCCTGGGCCACCTTGGCGACGAGCTTGGCGCGACCGTCGGTCCGGGCCACCATCGCGATCGCCTCGTAGGGACAGTCATGGGCACACTGCTCACAGCCGGTGCAGAGTCGGCTGTCGACGCGTGACGGCTCGGCGGAACCCTTGGGCTCCCCGGTGAGCCACGGTACCGCCAGGAGGGCGCCGACCAGCGTAGTGACGCCAAGCCACGCCCCCCACGGGGGCAGCGCGGCATGGAGTGGCAACCAGAAGGCATAGAACCAATCCACCGGGACCGATTCGGCGAGCCGAAAAGGATTGGCTTCGGGGGCGATACGGAGGGGGCGCGCGAAGGCCAGGACCACCAAGCCGACCACCACCGCGACCCACAGGCGGCGAGGCGGCAACAAGGTCGGCCGGGCCACTCGTGACACGTGAAGCCAGAGTCCGAGACCTAGGCCAAGCGGCAGCGCGACGTGGAGAAAGAGATTGACGAAAAAGAAAGCGCTCGGGATCGCCTGATCCCCCAGAAAGGTGAGTTGGAGCGGCTTGGCCAGGATCGGCAGGGCATCGATGATTCTGGCGCCCTCGACGGCCAGAAGCTCGCCAAACTGGTCCCAGACCAGAACGAAACCGGTCCACCCGCAGACGAAAAGCAATCCCAACAGACCGACCCCGGTCAGCCAGGCCAGGAGCCGGGGTCCGTGAGTTCGTCGCTCCAAGAACATCCGGCCCAGGTGGACCACCACCGCCAGGATCGAGGCATCGGAGGCGTAGCGATGGACTCCTCGAACCCAGTTCCCGGCCAGGCGGTCGTCGGTCAGCGCGGCGACCGAGGCCCAAGGCGCCCCGATCCGGTATAAGAAGAGGAGCCACAGCCCGGTGACCAGCAAGACGATCAAGAGGACCACCGCGATGGTCCCGCTCTGGTACAGGGGGTTGTACCGGCTCCCGTAGAGCCGATTGCACGACGAAGCTCGATCTCGGGCGGCCTCGTCGATCCTTGGCCTGGCACCGAATGGCCAGGCCGAGGGCCAGATCTCGTCGGTATCCGGGATGCTGACCCACGGGGCCCGCCCGAACGCCCGGCAAGCCAGGGTGGGCACCCGTGCGAGCGAACGTCTGTTCAGGGCCTCGTGAGCACGAAGTAGATGACGTACAGCCACGAGAAAACCCCGTGGAGACAGGCCCAGAGTACCGATTGGTTGGTCGACCACGAGATCGTGATCGCCAACGCCGTCCCAAACGAGATCCCCGCCTTCGCGACCGACCTCCGATCCATGGCGTCGTTCCTTTCCTTTGGCAGCCGCTCTCGCGTCGCCGCTCCTTCCGCCTATTCCACCCGTCGCGCGAGCGACACCACCGCGGTGGCATCGACCCGAACCGCCGTGACCCGACCACCCTCGCCCCGCCGGAACACATAGCGGGTGCCACCCGCGCCAAAGGTGTCGTTGCCAAGATGAAGGAGCGGCCGCGTTGCTGCCTGCCCGCCGCCTTTGACCTTGAGCACGCCCTCCTCGACGGTGAACGTGATGTCGGTGGGGACCCCGCGCCCCACTCCGCGAAACCGGCCGGTGTAGGCCGCGAGATCACCGGTGACCGGTACCCCGACCATCTCCTTGCCGGGCCCGAGCACCGCCTTGGCGATCGCGGTCGCGATGCCACCAGGGTTGGCGGGGCCAGCGGTGTTCGTCAGCACCACCACATAGAGGTCATCATCTGGATAGTAGCGCGAATCGGTGGTGAAGCCACTGATGCCGCCGCCGTGGGAGATCAGCCGACGGCCATCTTCCTCTCCGGCCACGAGGCCCTTCGCGTAACGAAGCGGGTAACCATCGTTGAGAGCACCCGGTGTGATCATCTCGCGATACGATGCCCGGCTCACCACCCGGTCGCTGGTGTGGAGGGCCCGAAGCCAAGCGATCAGGTCGCCAGCGGTCGAGCAGAGCGATCCGGCCGCGTACGGCCAGGAGTGATTCTGTCGCGCCGCCTTGAGCAACTTCCCGCCGAAGTTGTACCCGTGCACCTTGCGTTTGACCAGGTCGGTTTCGCTGCAGTACGACGAACTCGGCATCGCCGCCTTGTCGAACAAGTTCGCCTTGACATACTCGGCGTAGCCCTGGCCGGAGACCTTCTCGATGATCATCCCGAGGAGGAAGTACGCCGAGTTGTTGTAGACGACCGCTTCGCCGGGGGTGAAGTCGAAGCCCTTGTTGGCGAACAGTGCCATGATCGAGTCCTTCGACGTCGTCAGCCCCATCAGCGGCCGTGCCTCGGCGATCTCGGTGTAGCTACGGATGCCCGAGGTGTGATCGAGGAGGCGGCGGATCGAGATGTGCTGGCCGCGAGCGGGGTACGTCGGCAGATAGGTGAGCAAGTCGTCGTCGAGTTTGACCTTGCCTTGCTCCACCAGCTGCATGATCGCGGCGGCCGTGAATTGCTTGGTGATCGAGCCGATCTCGTAGATCGCGTTCGCCGGGGTTGGGGTGTCGAGTTCGAGGTCGGCCGCGCCGTAGCCTTTGAGGGCGATGGTGTCACGGCCCTTGACCACCGCGATCGAGACGCCCGCCACCTGGCCGGCCTTGATCGGCGCGGAGACGATCGAGTCGATCTGGGCGACGAGTTTGGCGCGATCGGGGCGCTGCGCGGTGAGGGACGCGGGCGCGCTGAGCCCGGTGACGATCACGATGGAGACGAGAAGGCGCATGGGTCGAGATTCCTTCGAGGGGTCCGGGGAACCGCGGGGGGCGGCGGTGATGGATCAATAATATACCGGACCACGGGCCCCGGGTTTGTCTAGCCGAAGCGCGGCTCCGGGTGCCGCGGCATCATCGCTTGGTGGTATTCGGTGCCGCCCCGGCCTCCATCAACCCGATCAAGCGGCGCACCGCCTCACCCACGAACGAGGGCGCTTCCGCATCGGCGTCCACCTCGACGACTTCCACCCCCGGCGGAAGTCCCGCCCGGAGGGCCTCGAAGAACGCCGCATCGCTCTCCGGATCGTGGAGCGGGCCACCCGGTACCGAATATCGTCCGACGCCCCGTAGCGGCAACATGAACACCGCCTTCCCGCCGGCGGATCGCAGCCGCGAACAGATCGCTTCGGCGACTCGGACGATCTCTTCGCGGTTGAGGCGGGGGACGAAGATCACCGGGCTATGGAAGACGTACCGATGGCCGCGGTACTTCTCCGGGACCTCATTGGCCTCGACGAAGAGGCCCAAATGCTCCGCCCCGCCGGGGCAGATCACCTGGGGCAACCCCAGTTTCCCCGCCACCGTGAGCCGTTCCGGACCGCTCGCCCGTAACCCGCCGAACACCTCATCGGCGATCTCGCCCAACGCGTAATCGAACACCGCGCCGATCACGCCCTCTTTCATCAGCTGCTCCATCGCCCGGCCGCCGGAGCCGACCGCGTGGAACACGACCACGTCGTACCCGGCGTCGCGAAACAACTGGAGGGCCAGGGTGGCGCCGTCGGTGAGGACCCCCAGGTTCGTCATCGCGACCAGCGGCTTGTCGCCCCGCCTGGCCTCCATGGTTCCCTCGACCCGGGACATCCCGTGCGCCGCGGCGGCCGCGTTGGCGAGAATCCGCGCGGTGAACGGGTTGACCCCGACCAGGTCGCTCACCGAGAAGACCATGGTGATGTCCTTGACCCCGACGAACCGCGAGGTATCTCCCGAGGCGACGGTCGAGACCATCACCTTGGGGAAACCGTACGGCAACGCTTGCATCACCTGGGTACAAGACGAGGTGCCCTGGGTCCCGCCCACGCCGAGCACCGCGTGGGCACGACCTGACTCGATCAACTCGAGCAGGATCCGGGTGGCGCCGGCGACCATGATCGGGGCCGCCGCCTCGCGGGTCGGCGCTCGAAGCAGTGCGCCCAAATCGCTCCCGCCGGCGCGGGCGACCTGCTCGCGGCTGACGTGGGCGGCCAGGCCGGGCGTGCCCACCACGCCGAGATCGATGATCGTCACCGCCCCGCCGAGACCAGCCACCTGACGGCGGAGGAACTCGACCTCCTCGGCCTTGGTGTCGAGCGTGGCGAGGAGCACCACCGTGCGGGTCACGGTCGGGCCGGCCGGTTGGTGAACTCGAGGCCAGCGAACTCCCGGGCGGCGGCGAGGACCGCCCGCTCGATCGGCAGCCGTTCGGTCGAGGAGCCGGTCCAGAACCCGTGCCCGCTGGTGTGATCGAGCAAATACTGCGCGTCCGCCGGTGCCTCCATGGCTGCCCCATGGCCAACCAGGATCGCCTCGGGGTGAACCGCCCGCACCACCGCATAGGCCGCTTCGGTGCGGCGCGCGGTCTCGGCGATCGTCTCGCCGGAGTCGAAACCGACCAGGCCGCCCTTGGTGGTCCCGGCGTGGAAACAGAAGATGTCCGGTGCCGCCCGCTCGGCCATCCGGCGGCTGTCCTCGAGGTCGTAGGCCACCGCGATCGTCACCATCCCCAGCTCTTTCGCCAGCGCCAGCATCTCGATCTCGTGGTCATAGGTGATGCCGCTCTTCACCAGGACCCGGTAGAGGGTGCTGTCCTTGTCGAGGTAACCGATCGACGGCCCCACGTTGGAAACCGACGACACCCCCATCGACTTGAGCCGCTCCAGCACGGAGCGCATGTCCTTGAGCGGATCATTGGCGTTGAGGCAGGCGCAGACGAAGGCGTCGCCCTTCAAGGCGGGGAGAATGTCCTGCTCCGTGTAGCGCAGGGTCTGCTCGTTCGAGTCGAGGATCGGCCACATCATCGCCATGGTGCCCATCCCGTTGGCGCGCAGTCGCGCGCCCGAGAAGGTGTTGATGCAGTCGACACCGGCATCTTCGAGCAGTTTGGCCACCAGACCGCTGCCGGCGCTGGCGATGAAAATCGGGCGGCGCTTCGCCACCTTGGACCGGAGCTTTCGGAGAATCGCGTCGCGGGTGGTCCGAGGAACGATCATGGCGAGGAGTCCTATCGGACCACGTGCAGCACCGCGCGCATGGTATGTCGATGCCCGGGAAAGGTGCACAGCATGTCATAATCGCCAGGTGTCGCCGGCGCCCGGAATTCGATCGCTTCCGAGGCCTGGTGCTTGAGCAGCTCGGTCGCCGCCAGGACCTTGTCGCTGGTGGGTCGGAACTGTCGGGCAAAGCCGTCCGCGCCGAGCCGATCCGCCGCCGCCCCGATCTCGTCGTGGGAACCCGGTGTTCCGATGATCAGGTTGTGGGGGGTGTAATCGTCGTTCACGAACCGGATGGTCACGGTTGTCCCCGCGGTCACCCGGTATACCGGGAGGTCGTAGCGCATCCCTTCGACGACCGCGCGGACCACGATGGCACCGTCGTCCGCGACGTCCCGACTCGCCGATCTCGGGGCCGCGGGCGCCCCGGTCGCCGGTGGCCCGCCGCCGCGCGCCGCCCACATCCGCTCCACCCGCCTGGCGGCCAGCCGTGCCGCCGGCACCGGCGAGGCGAGGACCAGGCCGAGCAGTTCCCGATTCACGACGTTGTGCTGCTGGAAAACCCAGAGCGCCTCGAGCAGGTGATGGGCGTCGGCTGGCGTGGTGGGGTCGAGCCGTCCTATCCACTCCCGGGTCGCGGCGATCACCTCCGCGCTGTTGCGCTCCGACAGCTCGACCCGGGCCCGATGCCGGATGCCGTCGACCGGATGCTCCAGCGCCGCGAGGAGCGCCGGAATGGGCTGGCCGTCGATGGCCACAGGTTGCGAGAGCGGCCGCCCTGGCACCGTGATCCGATAGATCCGCCCGTGGCTGTGGTCGCGCGCCGGGTCGCGGATGTTGTGCTGCATGTGGCCGATGACCGCGTTGGACCAATCGGCCAGGTACAAGGCGCCATCGTCACCGATCTCGAAGTCGGTGGGCCGGAAGTTCGGGTCGGAGGACACCAGGAGGTCCTCGGTCTCGGTTCCCTGAACGTCGCCGGTGACCGGATCGGCCCTGAGGGTGTACTGCTTGACGCCGAGGAAAGCGATCACGTTCAGGATCAGGAAGTTGCCTTGATTCTTGGCGGGAAAGTGCCCGCTCGAGAGAATCCCGCTCGACGGGACCGGCCGCACGGTATGCCGCAGCATCTGCCGCATCGAGAAGGTCCCGTCGGGATGATCCTTGACCTGGTAGGCCGTCCCGCCGGTCGCGTCCGTGGCGTAGTGGTTGCCCCAGTAGTCGAAGCTGGTCCCGTGCGGGTTGGGACTGTTCACCGCGTGGAAGCTGAACTCGTGGGTTCGGGGGTTGAAGCGGTACATGCCGGACCGATTCGACTCCTGATTGGCCCGCCAAGGCGTCTCGAAGTTGGAGACGCTGAAAATGCCCTCCTGGTAGTAGACGAAGCCGTCCGGCCCATAGACGAAGTTGTTGGCGGCGTGGTGGGTGTCCGCCGAGCCGATCGTGCCGCCGATCCGATAGCGAACGTCGGCCACGTTGTCCCCGGTGGTGTCCTTGAGGAACAGCAGATCGGGCTGGGAGGCCACGATCACCCCACCGTTCCAGAACTCGAAGCCGGTCGGGTTTTGCACGTAGGCGAAGGTGATCGCGGTATCGGCCACGCCGTCGCGGTTGTCGTCCGGGAGAATCAGGAGCCGATCGTTCATCGGTCCCAACGGTTCCCATTTGGGGTAGGTTCCCCAGGTCGCCGCCCAGAGGCGGCCCCTGGTATCGACCCCGAGCTGCACCGGATTGACCAGTTCCGGAAACCGCTCTTCGGAGGCGAACAGGTTGGCTTTCATCCCCCGCGCCAGTCGCATCCGCTCGATCGCGGCCTCGCCGCCCAGGTAGTCGAGGCTCCCGGTCTTGGAGACGCCATCCTGGAGCTGCGGCTCGGTGAGATTGGTCTCGACCGCCACCGGCGGGGGGACTTTGGAGTCGTCCGCCGTGAGCCGCTCGCCTCGCGCGGCGGCCCAGATCACCGGATCGCGATTGGCGGTCAGGTGGTCGAGCTGGACCAGCTCGTTCTGGAGGACCTCGTAGTTGGTCTGCCCGTTGACGAAGGCGAGGGTGGCTCGCGACCCCCAGACGTCGTTGCCGTCGGTGGCGCGATATCGGTTGTACCAGTACCGGTTCTTCTCGCGTACCGCGGCCCGGACCGCCTCCACCCGGGCCTGGTCCCCGGCCGGCGCCCTGCCTAACAATCGCCCCACGATCGTCTCGGCGACTTGGCGGTTGCCTTCGCTGTTGAGGTGGACGCCGTTGATCGTCAGCGGCTCTGTCGACTCCGCGTAGAGCCGCCGGGTCGGTTCGAACAGATCGAGGTACCCGACCCCTTCGGCCCGCGCCACCGAATCCATGACTCGGGCGTACTTCGCCAAGCGGCCATTGTTGGCGGAGCCATCCGGGAGGTTGGGATCGCCGAGGTCTTCGTGGGCGATCGGCGAGAACAGCACCAGGCGGGGCGCGCCCCGACCGGAGTAGTTCTGGGCCCGGGTGTGAGCGATCCAATCCGCCAGCGCGGCGGCGAAGCCGGCCGGATCGTCGTCGTAGGACTCGTTGTAGCCGAACATCGCGAAGATCACGTCGGCCTTCGACAGCCCGAGGTAATCGTCCGGCGTCGGCCACCCCTTGGTGCGAGGGCGATGGTCGATCCGGTCTCCGGTGACCCCTTGGTCGCGGATGACGAGCCGGTGGGTCGGACGAGCGAGTTGGAGGTAGGTCTCCAGCCACCCGTCGTCCTGCATTCGATCGGCCAAGGCGTTGCCGATGATGACGATGTGATCGCCAGGATCGAGCTCTAACTCGGGGGCCGCGCACGCCACGGTCGTCGCGGCGATCAGCGGAGCAATTCGTCCGAGCGGCCGCCGGATGGTCATGGTGTTGGCCCTTTGCCCGCCGCCGACGAGTCCCGGGTCGGCCGATCGGGGGACATGATGGGGGTGTCCCACCCCGCGAGGTCCGAGGGGCGGACCCCCCGACGATACCCATCGAAGCTGAAGGTCACCGGGTGATACGGCCCGACGAACGACACGTCGAGGTCCGGCGTGATGACGCTGTCCATCCCGAGGGCCCACAGGGTGGCGTTGACCAGCATCCTGCGGAATCCAGGGTCGAGGAGATCTTCCGACGCGCCGTGAGTGGACGTGAACACCCGACCCCGCTGCCCCGCGACGCCCTGGTAGGTTCGGGTCCACACCACCGGCAGCTCGGGCTTGGTCGTGTCGGCCGGGGCGTTCGGCGTCATGCCGTTGAGGATCTGTCCCAACGCCAGCACCTCCGACCCCTCCACCGGATGGGCCTCGTAGCCACCCGATTGGGCGTGGATCTCCCGGACCCCGCGGAAGATCGGATGGGCCAACTGCTCCGGCCGCGGGACGATCCGCGAGCTTTGTTCGTGGTTGGTGCCCCAGTGCGCGATCCAGGTCTCGCCCAGCACCTGCTCGCCGAAGCCAAACGGATAATCGGCGCCCTGGTAGTCCCACGAATACTTGGCGAAGGGCCCGCTGGCGATTCGAAAGGCGTGGGTGGCGGTTCGCAGCCCGATCACCGGCCCGCCCCGATCGAGGTAATCCACGATATGCTGCATCTGGTCGGCGGGAAAATCCTGGAAGCGGATCGCCAGAATCAAGAGGTCCGCCGTTCGAAGCGCCTCGAGTCCCCCGATGTTGGAGCTGCCGGGCTCGATGAACCCAGCGCTGTCGAGGGTGAAGAACACGCTGGCCTGGAATCCGAGCCGGCGTGCCAGGATCCGGCCAAGCGCGGGAAGGAGCTCCTCGGAGCGGTACTCGTGGTCACCGGCGATCAGGACCAGCTGCTTGCCGGCACCCGGCCCCTCGGTGCCGCGATAGACCACTTGCGAGGGATGGCCGGGAACCTCCGGCGGCGCGGCCCGGGAACAGCCCGCCGCGGCGGCCACGCCGAGCAGCAAGGTGAATCGGATCGACATCGGGGCGGCTTTCACGGCGTTACCTCGGAATCGCGGCTCGAACGCCGGCCGGATTGACCTGGCGATGACGCTCGAGAACCGCGTCGATCGAGGCGGTCGCGGCCGGCGTGCCCGACATGCAGAGGATCTTGACGTCCGGGAACTCGTGGCTCACCTGGCGCGCCAGTTCGTCGCCTCGGATGCCGGGCATCACCACATCCGTGAGTAACAGGTCGAAGTCCGACCCCGAGCTTCGGAGCGCGGCCAACGCCCCCTTGGCGTCGGCCGCCTCGGTCACCTGAAACCCCGCCGCGGAGAGCTGCCGACTCAGCACCCGCCTCAAGCACTCGACGGCCTGGTTGTGGCGAAGGACCAGGTACCAGGCGAGGACCGCGGTGGCCGTCACCGCGATCAGCTTCTCGACACCGAGTCGGACCCGAGCGGCGCGGTCCGCCGGTCGCTCGAAGAAGTGCCACCAGCCGAAGATGATGAGGGGGTAGTAAGCGTTGTAGACGATCCAGGCGGTCCCGTCCACCAGCGACGAGGGCCACGCCCGGTGCAGCAGCCACAGCAGGCCGCCGATCCCGGAGACGAGCCAGGCCACGCCAATGAGGCGCCAGCCGCGGGCCAGCCGAACGTCGTTGCCTGGACTGCCCGCGGCCAGGAGAGCGGCGGCGGCGGTCCCGAAATCGAAGGGCAAGAACAGGAAGTCGTTGGCCGCGTTCCGGGGCGAGTTGGCCAGGAGAAGGGCCACGGCCAGCGTAGCCCGCGAAGTAGAACCACCCGGCAATGATGACCCCAGGAGCCGGCACCGACATTCACCAACCTCGTTTGGACTGCCCGAAACTACTCCGCTCCCGAGCCGTTGGCGACCCCCCATGATCGGCTGATCAAGCGGCCTGGGCAGCTGGTGGAGGGCTGGTCCCCTGCGGGCTGCCAACCCGCGGTTCAGAAGATCCCGAACCTCCGGTGCCGCATCGCCTCCCGGACCCGATTGGCCGCGAGTTCGACTGCCGCCTCGCGCGGCAACACCCCTCGGCCCCGACTCCGAGCGAGCACCGCCTCGACGTTGCCTCGGATCTTCTCCCCGATCGCCTCGAACGCGGCGGTCCGGGTGGCGCCGGCGTACTCCATCGCGGCGCAGATCACCCCGCCCGCGTTGGCGATGAAGTCGGGAATGACGGTGACGCCGCGCTCGGCGAGTCGGCGCTCCGCGTCGTCGGTACAGGGAATGTTGGCCCCCTGGAGCACTAACCTGGTCTGGAGGCGATCGACGTTGTCGCCGGTGATCACGTCCGGCCTGGCGGCGGGAATCCAGATGTCACAGGCCACGTCGATCACGGCGTCCACCGGACCGGGCCGGGCGTCGGGAACGTCGGCCAGGCTCTTCCCGGCCCGCTTGGTGGCGACGAGCTGAGCGAGGTCGAGCCCCGCCTGGTCGGTCAGGGTGGCCTTGGAGTCGCTCGCGCCAACGAGCACCGCGCCACGCTCGGCGAGGAACCGGGCGGCGTGGATCCCGACGGCCCCGAATCCCTGCACCACGGTTCGGGCCCCCTCGAGCTCGAGGCCGATCGCCGCACCCGCCACTTCGGCGGCGTGGCGGAGCCCGAATCCGGTGGCCCCGAGTTCGTCGAGCGGAATCCCGCCGAGCGCGGCCGGCAGCGCGACCGCCCGGCCGATCTCGTCGGAGATCCAGCCCATGCAGGTCTCGTCGGTGCCCATGTCGGGCCCGAAGATGTAGTCGGTCTCGTGGCGGAGGGCGTGGGCAAAGGCGCGAAGGAGGGCCTCTTTGCGCTCCGGCGGCATTCGGGGGTCGCCCCGGAGCACGGACTTGCCCCCGCCGTGGGCGAGATCGGCGGCCGCGTTCTTGAAGGTCATGGCCCGAGCGAGCCGGGCGCATTCCTCGACGGTGACATCGGGCGCCACCCGGAGCCCGCCGATGGATGGGCCCCGGGCCACGTTGTCGATCACCAGTACCCCATCGAGACCGAGAGCCTGATGGACGACCCGGATGATCTTCGCCGGACCGAGATGGTCGCCTGGCGTTGCGCCCTGGCTCACGGAACCCTCCCTGATCGGATGCCTCAACCTGGCGGGTCCCCGATGAGCGGACGGTGAAGCGGCCTCGAAGGGAGATCCGGGGGGGGAACGACCGAAAGGTGAGGCGATTCTCAGGGACAGCCCAGCACCGACTCATCGTCGAACGACTACCTTACTGGTGTCCCCAGCGAAGCGGCTCCCGTGAGGCTCCGATACGCCATCCTATTCGTGGGCGATCTCGCTCGTTCGCGGCGATTCTACCACGAGTTGCTCGGCATCCCGATCCGAACCGAGGACGCCAGTTCGATCGAGCTCGAGACCGGCGAGGCGACGTTGGCGCTCCATCAGTCGCACGTCGGGCAAGCGGCGCATCACCCGCCGATGGTGGCCGGCTCGGCCCGGTTCGGGCTGACGGTCGATGATCTCTCCGCTACTCACCGGCGGCTGACCGCGGCCGGGGTTCGGCGCGTCGGCGGCCCCGAGGCCCGGTACGACTACACCATGTGCCTCTACGAGGACCCCGACGGGTACTACTTCACCCTGGCCGAGCCCGTCCGAAGCAGCGCTGCCTGACTCCGGCGGGTCGGGGCAGCGGCAGATTGGTTATCCACCCGGCCGAGGGTAGCTTAGACTGCGACCCGGCTTCCACCAGGAATCAGATCGATGCCGGTGACCGCGAAACTGTCTCGGAGATTCTATGCCGCCATCGGAGACGATGTTGCTGCCGTGAACTCGTCGACTGGTTCAACGCCGTGGACTTGACCTACCGGACGGAGCTCCGGGAACTCGAGGCTCGGGCGGCGGCCAAGCAGGATTTGGCCGACACCCGCGCGGACCTCATCAAGTGGATGTTCCTGTTCTGGCTCGGCAGCGTCGCGGCGAGCGGGGCGGGCCGCTTCTTCTAACCCCGGATTGGGGTCCGCCTTGACCCGGGCGAGCACCACGACAGCCCGCTGCCCTCGCCTTCTCATCGGGGCTCACCCGGACCCATCTTGGCCATCGCCATGGAGAAACTTCGCACCGTCATCTTCGCCGACCACGACGCCCTGGCCCGCGCCGTCGCGCGGCGAATGGCGGAGATCATCCGCGCCCGGGCGGCCGAGGGACACCCCGCCGTGCTGGGCCTCGCCACCGGGTCGACTCCGGTCGGGGTCTACCGCGAGTTGATCCGGCTCCACCGCGAGGAGGGTCTGAGCTTCGCCGGGGTCAGGACCTTCAACCTCGACGAGTATTACCCGATCGCGCCCGAGGAGATCCACTCCTATCACCGGTTCATGCGGGAGCACCTCTTCGACCAGGTCGACATCCCGGCCTCCCAGTGTCACCTGCCCCGAGGAGACCTGCCCAGGAGCGAGGTCGCCGCGCACTGCGCCGAGTACGAGGCGGCGATCCGGGCGGCCGGGGGAATCGACTTCCAGCTGCTCGGCATCGGGAAGACCGGTCACATCGGGTTCAACGAACCCGACTCGAGCGCCGCGAGCCGGACCCGGCTGGTCACCCTCAACGGCATTACCCGCCGCGACGCCGCCGCCGACTTTTTCGGCGAGGCGAACGTGCCTCGGGAGGCGATCACCATGGGGGTCGCCACCATTCTCGAGGCCCGCGAGATCGCCATTCTCGCCACCGGGGAGCACAAGGCCGCCATCATCCGGCGGGCGGTGGAGGGCGAGATCGACACCGAGGTGGCGGCCACCTTCCTCCAGCGCCATCCCGCCACCACCTGCTATCTCGACGAGGCGGCGGCCGCGAACCTCACCCGGATCGCCACACCCTGGTTGGTCGACGAGGTGGCCTGGACCGACGATCTCGCGGTCAGGGCCGTGGTCCACCTCTCGGAATCCTCCGGGCGGGCGATCCTCAAGCTCACCCAGCGCGACTACGCCGACCACCGCCTCTCCAGCCTGGTCGCCGGGTACGGCTCGCCGGGAGCCGTCAACGGCATGGTGTTCAATCGACTCGGCGCCAAGATCCGGGGCCGCTCCAAGCTGCCGCGGGGCGAGCGAGTGATCTGCTTCTCGCCTCACCCCGATGACGACGTGATCTCGATGGGCGGGATGCTTCGCAAGCTGGTGCTCAATCAGAATCAGATCACGGTCGGCTACCTCACCAGCGGCAACATCGCCGTCTTCGACCACGACGTCAGGCGGTACCTCGATTTCCTCGGCCGGCTCGCCGCCGAACGGGCGCTCGCCACCGACGCGGTCGAGGCGCTGACCGAGCGGGTCGAGGGCTTCTTCCGCCGGAAACGGCCGGGCGAAGTCGATCTCCCCGAGATCCGCGACCTCAAGCGGATGATCCGAGAAAGCGAGGCGGTCAGCGGTATCGAGACCTTGGGTCTGCCCCGAAGCGCGGCCCGGTTTCTCGATCTGCCGTTCTATCAGACCGGCAAGGTTCGCAAGGATCCGGTCGGGCCGGCCGACGTGGCGACCGTGCGGCGGTTGCTCGACGAAATCCGCCCCAGCCTGGTGTTCGTGGCCGGCGACCTCTCCGACCCCCACGGCACCCATCGGATGTGCAAGGAAGCGATCGATCGGGCGCTCGAGGGCTTCGCCCCCCGGCCGGAAGTGTGGCTCTACCGGGGCGCCTGGCAGGAGTGGTCGGTCACCGAGGCGACCTGGCTGGTTCCCTTGTCGCAGGAGGAGCTGGCGCTCAAGATCCAGGCGATCTTCAAGCACCAGTCCCAGAAGGACTCGGCGCCGTTCCCGGGGCTCGACGAGCGGGAGTTCTGGGTGCGGGTCGAGGCGAGGAACAAAGAGACGGCGGCGATGCTCGATCGGTTGGGGCTGGCCGAGTACTTCGCGATGGAGGCGTATCTGGTGGCGGGATGAAGGGGCGTGCTGCCGCCGACAGATCGACCGTCAAGGAGAGGACATTCACCCGCGGAGTCCCGGGTGGCCGACCGGATTGGCCCGGCCACCCGGGTTGGGACTACTTGGCCGGCGCGGCCGCGGGCGCTGGCCCGCCATTGTTCACCGCCCAATGAATCTTCCAGCTGCCGTCGGACTGCCGCTGGGCAAGGAGCATGTAGACCCCGATCCTGCGGACCGGGCCGTTCGGCCCCTTGGCATTGACCTCGTACCAGCCGCCATCGAGCGCCCAGCCGCCGGGCAGTTCGGTGGTCGAGACGTCGTGAATGGTCAGCTGGGGTGACCCCTGGGCCATCTGCTCGGCAAGGTACCCTTCGATCGCGGCGCGACCCTGTTTGGCGGGCGCGTCCGCGAAGGCCGAGTAGGCGCTATCGGTGTAGAGGTTGGCGACGGCCGAGGCGTGGCCGAGGTTGTAGTGCTCGGTGTAGGAGGCGGTCAGGTCCTTCAGGGTGCCGGCGTCTGGAGGTGGCGCCGTCATCGTCGTGTCCCGCGGGGTCCCCGCCGGTGGCGGAGCGTCGTAGTTGCTGACCACGGCGCCGATCTTCCAGACTCCATTGTCGCGTCGAAACGCGGTCAGGTAGTTGCCCGACAGGTTGACCGCCGCGCCCCCCGGTGGAGTCATCGCGAGGGTGTACGATCCGTGAGCGAGGGCCTGGTCGCCGAAGATCTTGGTCGCGGCGGACGTCAGGGTGAGCGTGGGCTTCGCGGCGAGGGTCTCCTCGAGTCCCTTGAGGATGGCGGCTTTGCCCTGATCGACCGATCCGTCGGCACCGAAGAACCCGGCCGAATCGCCGTGGAGGTCGGCGACCGCCGAGGCATGGTGAAGATTGAAGTGGGTGACATAGTCCGCATGGATCTTGTCGATCGCGGCCTGGGGCCGGGCGCCGCGACCGCCGCCGCGCTGGTGGGCTTCTCGCTCGGCAGCGAGACCGGCGGGAGCATCATCTCCCCGGCGATGCGCTGCGGCGTGGCCGGGCTCCGGCCCACCTTCGGGCGGGTGCCGCGGACCGGGGGGATGACGCTGTGCTGGTCGCTCGACAAGCTCGGGCCGATGACCCGCTCAGTAGAAGACGCGATGCTGGTGCTGAAGGCCATCACCGGGCCCGACGCCGGCGACCCGGGCAGTGTGCCGTCCGTGCTCGACTACGACGCGGGGCAGCCGGTGAGCGGGCTCAGGGTGGGTTATGTCCCGGCCTGGATGCAGGCGAGCCCGGCCACCGATGTGGACCGGGCCGCTCTCGATGCGCTCGGCACGCTCGGGCTCGTCCGCAAAGAGGTGGCGATTCCCGATTGGCCGTATGGGGCGCTCAACGTGGTGCTGTTCGCGGAAGCCGCGGCGGCGTTCGAGGAGCTGACCCTGAGCGGGCAGGACGATCAGCTCAAGGCGCAGGTGCCCGACGCGTGGCCCAACCTGTTTCGGATGGTGCGGTTCCTGTCGGCGGTGGATTTCGTCCAGGCGGATCGGTTCCGGCGGATGGTGGCCACCGAGATGGCGCGGGTGTTCTCCGAGGTGGACCTGCTGCTGGTACCGTCGCTCCGGGACGAGGCGCTGACGATCTTCAACTTCACCGGGCATCCGTCGATCACGCTCCGGGCGGGGTTCGTGGAGGTCGCTCAGGCGCGGAGCGACTGGGCGCCGGATCCGGCCAATCCGTTGCCCCGGTTTTCACCTCCGCGGCGGGTGCCGCATGGGGTGACGTTGATCGGGCGGCTGTTCGATGAGGGGACGATCGGGCTGGTGGGGGTGGCGTTGGAGCGGGCCCTGGGGGTGAGCGGAGAGCGGCCGAGCGGGTTTTAGTCGTTTCGACATGGAACGATCATCGCTATTTGGACGCCGCTACCGGCCAATTAGGCTTGATATAGGCGCTTTCACCGACCATATTGGTCATTCATGGCGCCTTTGATTCCCCCCTTTCCGGCCCAACGCCGGTTGCTGCCGCCGCCCCAGCGGAGCACGTTCCTCTTCGGTCCCCGGGGTACCGGTAAATCGACCTACGCGCGGCAAGTGTTTCCCGACGCCGTGTTCGTCGACCTCCGAGCGGGAGCCACCACTCGGACCCTGCTCGCCGAGCCGGAACGATTGCATGACCTGGTCGACGGCGCCGCCCCGGGCCGATGGGTGGTGATCGATGAGATTCAACGGGTTCCCTCCCTCCTCGACGTCGTCCACCAGCGCCTCGACCGGGAGCCCGGGCGCCATTTCCTGATGACCGGGTCGAGCGCGCGTTCGCTCCATCGCGCCGGCGTCAACCTCCTCGGGGGTCGAGCCGGCCGCCGGATCATGCCTCCGTTTCTGGCGGCCGAGCTGGGCGACGCGTTCGACCTGTCCACCGCGCTTCGCCTGGGCACCTTGCCGGTGGTCTACACCGCCAATGATCCCGCGAGCGCCCTGGCCGACTACGCCACCGTCGCCGTGCTCGACGAGGTCCGCGCCGAGGCCGCGGTCAGGCAGATCGCCGGATTTGCCCGGGCGTTGGAGCAGCTGGCGCTGTCGCAAGGAACGGTGTTCAGTCCCACCGCGATCGCCCAGTTGGCCGAGGTCAAGAAGAGCACGGTGGTCGATTGGATCGAGATCCTCGAAGCGATGTTCCTGATCGTCCGGCTGCCGGTGTTCTCGGCGCGGCCGTCGCGGCGGGCATTGGCGGCCCAACCCAAGTTGTATTTCGCCGATACCGGCCTGGCGATGGCCTTCCGACCTAACGATGCGGCCCGGGCCATGCCCGATGCGGTCGGGGCGGCTCGAGAGGGATTGGTCTACCAACACCTCGCGGCCTGGTGCAGCACCACCCGCGATGCCACGCTCTCCACCTGGCGAACCACCAGCGGGGTCGAGGTCGATTTCGTGGTGGACAGCCCGGAGGGACTGCTGGCGGTCGAAGTCAAAGCCGGATCGACGCTCCGGCCAGCCGATCGTCGAGGCCTGCTCGCCTTTCAGGCGGAGTTCCCTGATGCGACGCTGGTGGCGTTGACGGATGGCCCGCTCCGATCGCGCCGAGGCCCCATCCTGGAGGAGCCGTTGGGCGGGTTCCTGAAACGGGTGGTGCCGGGGCAACCGCTGGTCGGAGCGTGATCGCCGCGCAACTGGCGATCGGCGATACCCGCGGGCGGCCGCCGCCGCGCGATCGGTCCACCCCTCCACCACGCGTGATTTCGTCGACATCCTCTAGGCCCATACCACGATCCTTCCGTTAGGCGCCACGAGGGACTCGCTCATCGGCCAGGCTCAAGACGCAGCCAGAAACTTCGGTCTCGGCGGTGGTCACTTTGCGGTCGGCAAGAGGACCTTATCGGGTTGGAGTTCCGGGGCCGCCGGGTCGTGGACCTTCCACCAGAGGAGCTTCGGGCACTGGCAGCCGGCGACGAAGTGGGATTTGGTCAGCCGAGTCATGAGCACCGGGTTAGGCAAGGCGGCCATGTCGTGTGTAGCCAGGGAACAAAGGGCCTTCCGTTATCGGGGACCTGCAAGCGGGGTTGGTCGTGCCTTCTCGGGAATCCAGTCGAAGAATCCGATCTGCATCTCCTCGAAGCTCTGATCGCCCCACTTCACGGGGATGGTCGGGTCGGGGTTCGCGGGATTGCCTTTGCTATTGTCGTACCAGGCTCGCCCGCGAAGCTTGTCGCCCGGATGAATCACCAGCGGCTCCGCGAACTCGTACCACAGCTGCCATTTGAAATCGTAGCGGGGAACATCGAGAATGACCGCTTCGCTCCCATCGGCGCGGATCAACTCGTACCGGTAGGCTTTCCCGCGGAGGTGCATGTGGGGCATCATCGAGATGATCTGCCCCCCTCGCTTGAACACTCGCTCGGCCACCACCTCGTGATTGGGAGCGTGAGGCGGAATCTCGAAGTCGGTGTTCAGGACTTGGCTGGTTTCGACGATCCGTTCGGGGGGCGCGTCCGCGAAGACGAACCCGACCTTGCTCCGGTCGGTGGTGGCCTTGCCATTGGGGGTGTAGTGGAGCTGGAACTTGAGCCAGGCCCCTTTGGGTAGCCGCTTGGCCGATCCCGGCGGGAAGACCGCCGGCGGGAGGCCCGGGGCGTAGCCGGCCATGAACGGTCCGGGCGTGGTGTCGGTCGGGGCCTCCAAGAAGGCGATGATGTGGTGAGTCACCTCCCAGGCGGTGGGCCGTGCTTCCGCCTTGGTGATCCACTTGTCTTCATCGAAGGCTGTCTTGACATAGACGTAGCGGTAATCGACCACTCCTTGCGCGGGGACGTCTTCCGCGGCGGGGATTTCCACGATCGCGTCGGGCTGCTCGTCGAGCTGCCAGCCGTCGGCGTAGGTTCGCGCGGCGGTCGCGGTTTGAGGATCGCCTTCGGGGGCCCCCGCCTCGATCCAGGCGAGCAAATCGCGCCGATCGCGGTCGGAGAGGGTTCGATCGTTGGCCCACTTACCGTGCGCGGGATTGGCGAACCAGGGCGGCATTCGACCCTGTTCGATCACCAACTTGATCATGGCTCGGAAGCCATAGGCCTGCTTGTAGCTGTCGAGCGCGAAGGGGGCGACCCCGCCCTGGCGGTGGCAGCCGGCGCAGTTTTCCTGAATGATCCGGCTGGCTCGAGTGTGGTAGGTGAGCGCTCGCTCGGGGACTCGCTGATCGGCCAGACTCAGGACGCATCCCGACGCTTCGGTCTCGGCGGTGGTCACCTTACGACCGGCAAGCACTTGCTCGAGGGCATCGACCAGGTAGCGCCGGCCAACGACGGGCTTATCGAAGCCAAGACCGAACTGATCGTCGACCGCTCCACGGTAGCGGAGGGTCCGGGAGGCGTCGATGACGAACACCTCGGAGGACACTCGGGCATGCACCAAACGACCGATCCGAGCTTTGGGATCGGCGACATAGGGTCCGGTAAACCCGAACGTGGCGATGTCCTCGCGGATCTTCTCCTCGGTGTCCTGGGAGCTCACGTCGAGGAAGGTGAACCGAACCCCCTTGGCGTCGTATTCCCGTTCCAGCTCAGCCAACCGGTGCCCGTACTTCCGGGAGACCGGGCATTCGGTGGTTCGGAGGACGAGGACGATGGCGCGTTTGCCCTCGAGCAGACCGGAGAGGGTCCCGCTTTCGCCCTGGACGGCGGCGAAGTCGAAATCGGCGACCAGCTCCCCGGCCCGGAATCCAAAAGCCCCGGGGGCGTCCGCCGCGATCATCTCGGGGCCTCGGGCAAAGGCAACGACGGCGATCAGCACCCCGATGAGCAGGAACGGTGCACCAACCATGGTACGTCGCGACATGACAGCCTCCGGCGAGGGTAAGACCCACGGGCGGCTGGGGGCCTCCCACCAAAGGTCGTCCCCGACCGGGGGCGGGGCAAGGCCACCCTTGGGTAGTGTAAGGTAAGGGGGACAAAGAGAAAGGGGCCGGATCGGGGCTCGGGGACTCGCCGCGCCCCTCTTCCGGGATGTCTGGACCTCCTGAGCCCCGCCCGCTATCGCGCGCACTTGGTCATCCTCCCCGCCGGACTCGGCTGGACATTCATGAACCCGGGCCGCATGTTTGCCCTCTCTCGCGCGAACACCACAACCCCTCGATGTTCGCGGTGGATACCCTCAAGCTGGGCATCGATACCGACACTCGGCGGGCCACCTTCCGGACCTACCTCTACTGCAATTGCGAGCTGAAGCGGCTGGTGCGGTGGAGCAAGGAGAAGGTCGGCCGCGCCCCGCCAGTCACCCGGGTTCACTCGATGACCCTGCCGACCGCGGCCGATCAGGCCTTCATCGACGGGCTGGTCAAGGCGCAGGGATTCGTGCCGGTTCCCTAGGACATGCCCCGGCGCGCTACCTTCCACCGAGCAACCCGTCCTGTCAACGCCAAGGCGCCGCCGGCCGTAGCTCAATCGACCCATCGCACAACGCGCCCGGGTCTCCAACGCCTCAACCGAAGCCACCCATGACGCCACCAAGCCGTCGGATCGGTGTACCCATGCTGCTGAGTCTCCTCGTCGCTCAAGGCCTCAGTGCTCAACTCACCAAGCAACTGGACTCGGCGACCATCGCGTCGTTCCGGTGGCGGTCGGTCGGGCCGGCGAACATGTCCGGCCGGGTCACCGACGTGGAAGGGCTGCCAAGCCCGTCGCGGACCTTCTACGTCGCGACAGCCGCCGGCGGGATCTTCAAGACCGTCAACGGCGGGGTCACCTTCCGGGCTCTGTTCCAAAACGAGCGGTGTGCGTCGATGGGAGACCTCGCGATCGCCCCGAGCGACAGCAACGTGATTTACGCCGGCACCGGCGAGGAAGACGGCCGTAATTCGATCTCGCCAGGCTGCGGCCTCTACAAGTCGACCGATGGCGGGATGACCTGGAAGTACTCCGGGCTCGAGGAGACCCGGCAGATCGGCCGGATGCTGGTCCACCCCACCAATCCCGACATCGTGTGGGTGGCGGCGGTCGGCAACCTCTGGGGGGCCAACAAGGAACGTGGCCTCTACAAGACCACCGACGGCGGCGCCACCTGGCGGCTGGTCAAGTTCATCAGCGACAAAGCTGGCTTCATCGACATGGTCATGGACCCGTCCAACCCCAACGTGCTCTTCGCCTCGAGCTATGAGCGGGTCCGCGGGCCGTATTTCATGCGCAGCGGCGGCCCTGGCAGCGGCCTGTGGAAGACCACCGACGGCGGCGAGTCGTGGACCGAGGTCAAGGGCGGCGGTTTCCCGGAAACCACCAAGGGCCGAATCGGCCTGGCCATCGCGGCGAGCGACCCCAAGGTGATGTACGCCTTGGTGGAAGCGGACACCGCGCCCAACCCCAAACCGGTGGCGGGAAAGCCGGCTCAGGTTCGGCCGTCGGGCCTCTATCGCTCGGGCGACGGCGGGGTGACCTGGACCAAGACGGCCAGCACCAACGTCCGTCCATTCTATTACAGCCAGGTTCGGGTCGACATCAAGAACCCGGACCGGGTCTACTGGTCCTCGACGCCGGTGAACTTCTCCACCGACGGCGGCAAGACGGTCCGACAGGCCTCGCAGGGTGTTCATGTCGACCACCACGCGATGTGGCTCGACCCCGCGGACGAGCATCACTTCATCGTGGGCAACGACGGCGGCATTGCCCAGACCTGGGACAAGGGTGGCAACTACAACTTCATCAATACCTTCGCGATTGGTCAGTTCTACGCGGTGAGCTTCGACATGGCGGTGCCGTACAACGTGTGCGGAGGCCTCCAAGACAATGGCTCGTGGTGCGGGCCAAGCCGTCGGAAGAGCGGGCCGATCACCAACGCGATGTGGCACACCTTCAACGGCGGCGACGGATTCTGGACCGCCCAGGATCCCACAGATTCACGGGTAGTCTATGCCGAATCACAGGGCGGGAACATCGCTCGCTATCAATGGGACACCGGGGAGCGATTCCCGTTTCAGAAGCCGAATTGGCGAGCGCGCGCCGCGGCCTGGGACGACTCGGCCTTGGTCGCCCGGGGCGACACCACCCGGCCGGAGACCAACGCCATCAAGAAGCGCCTCGCCGAGGTGGCCGCGGCCCGCGCCGCCGATTCCGCCGGCATCGATACCCGATGGAACTGGAACACGCCGTTCTTCCTGTCGCCCCACAACCCGACCGTGATCTACATGGGCGCCAACAAAGTGATGAAGAGCGTCAACCGGGGCGCCACGATGTTCGCCATCTCGCCAGATCTCTCCACCAGAGACAGCGCCAAGATCCGAGTCAGTCTGACCGCGACGGGTGGGATCACCCCAGATCTCACCGGAGCGGAGACCTACTCCACGATCGTGGCATTGGCCGAGTCTCCGATCCGGGCGGGTCTGCTGTATGCCGGCACCGATGACGGCAACGTCTGGCTCTCGCGCAACGACGGCGCCAGTTGGGACAACCTCACCGGACGGTTCGCCGGGGTACCGCCGCAGACGTACGTGAGTCGAGTGGAGCCGTCCTCGACCGACTCCGCCACGTTCTACGTGACCTTCGACAACCATCGGAACAACGACTTCAAGCCGTACCTCTACGTCACCCACGACCTCGGGAAGACGTTCACCTCGATCTCGGCCAACCTGCCAAGTGACGGGCCGGACTTCGTGCACGTGATCCGGGAAAGCTCGGTCAACAAGAACCTCCTGTTCGTCGGCACCGACGTCGGTGTCTACCTCTCGACCGATCGGGGCCAAAGCTGGCAGAAGTTCATGAGCCAGCTGCCGACCAGCCCGGTGCACGACCTCAAGATTCATCCCCGCGAGCGAGAGCTGATCGCGGGCACCCACGGGCGTTCGATCTGGATCGTCGATATCGGGCCGTTGGAACAGATGTCCGACGACGCTCTGGCCGCCACCAGCTTTTTCTTCCAGCCCAAGACCGCCCAGCAGTGGGGCGAGCCGCCGATCAACGGCGAGTCGCCGGGACACCAGGTCTTTCAAGCCCCAAGTCCTAGTTATGGCGCCGAGTTCGTGTATCGACTGACGAGTGGCGGGCCGCGCGACCGGGTCCAGATCGCGGTGCTCAACGCTCAGGGCGACACGGTGCGGACCTTGACCGGGCCCGGCGGCGCCGGCATTCAGCGGGCGGTGTGGGACTATCGGGGCAAGCAACCCGCGGCCCAGCCGCTCGGCCCATCGGCTCGGCGCGACAGCGTGATCCTGGCTCGGCGCCGGGATTTCGTCTTCGATTCGCTGACCACGGCCGGCACTATACCGAAGCCGATGGCCGATCGGATCCGAGGCGCGATGGCGTCGGGGAACTTCCAGGAACTGGCCCAGATGATGGGTTTCGGCGGCGGTGGTGGCGGCGGCGGTGCTCCGGCCGGCACCTTCGTGATGCGGCCCGGTGAGTCAAGCGCCCGTGCCACTGGGGTCCAGGCCCAAGGCGAGGGGGCGCAGGGCGAAGGCGGCGGGGCGGCTCCGGACATGGGGCTCATGAGCCAGATGGTAGACCTGCTCCGGCCGCCGGAGTTCGCGAACCGGCGGGGCGGCGGAGGCGGTGGGTTCGGATTCCTGTTCGGCGGCCGAGGTGGTGGCGGGCAGGCGCCGATCGTGGGCCCGGGCGACTACCTGGTGGTGCTCACGGTCGGCGGGCAGACCCACAAACGCCCGCTCCGGGTGGAACGGGCGGGTGGAACCGGCGCCTCTGGTGGGTTCTTCTAACGCGACCGGGTTCGAATCCTCAGGCCGGCGGTGAGTTGGTAGATCTCGCCGGCCGAACCCAGGGGGTCGACGGCCCGGGCTCTCGCGTCGAACCGAGGGCCGACGGCGTCTCCGTGTATCTAGTCGGGACGGCGGGATTTGAACCCGCGACCCCCCCTCGCCGAGCATACGTTATGGCCATGCCCCTCGCGGTGCCGAGGTACTCGATCGCCGATCTCGACCGGTGGCCGCCCGACGGCAACCGGTACGAGTTGCTCTCGGGCGTCCTGCTCGTGACGCCGGGGCCGGGGCCGATCCACCAATACGTCCTAGGCCGTCTGGTTGCGGCGGTAAACCGCTACCTGGGACTGGATGGCCCCGCGTTCGTGGTAAGCCCGGGTCTCATTCAACGATCGGACCACACCCAACTCGAACCCGACCTCCTGGTGGTTCCGGGGCGGTTCCGGCGGGCGGCGTCGTGGCAAGTGATGAACGACTGGTGGTTGGCGGTCGAGGTGTCCGGACGGGGCTCGCGGATCTACGACCGGGACTTCAAGGCCGGCGCCTACCTCGATCTCGGCGTACGCGAGGCATGGCGGGTCGATCTCAGGGAGCGAACCGTCGACCGGTTCATTCCTGGCTCGCCGCTGGGCTCGGCGTTCGGGGAAGCCATCACCTGGCACCCGCCCGAGATGGGGCATGGGTTTCGACTCGAATGCCGCGAGTTGTTCGACGATCCCGGCGACTTGGCGGCGGGCCGCTTCGAACCGTAGCTCGCGGGGATCTGAGAGGGCTCTCGGCCGAGGCGATCGGCAACCGCGCCCTTCAGCGATCCAGGGACTTCCCCCGCTCCTCCCAGTCCCGCTCGAGCTTGTCCAGCAGCGCCACGAATCGCGGGTCGCGCCGGATCGGGTCGAGTTGGGCGTCCTTCAGGAACAGCGGATAGCAGGGGAACCCTTCGTCGGCCTCGACCGCGCCATGGCGGCCTCGGCGTCGGCCCGGCGCCTGGTCCCTCCGCCCCTCACGGGATAGTTTGCGATGGGCGGAGCAATCTCCGAATCCTTGCCGGGTGAGTCGGCCCTCATCAGGATACCCCAACCATGCGGCTCCTACCGTCCGTCAAGTCCGCCTTGCCCCTGCTGCTCCTGTTAGGCACCGGGACGGGCCAGACTCCACCCGGTCAAACCACCCCGGCCGGGCGAGTGTGCGTGGCCCACGATTTCGGCGCACCCAAGACCACCGTTCCCACCATCTCGGAAGACGCGATCTGGAACCTGGACCCCGGCCTCCTCGCCGAGGGACCGGACGGCTCGATCTACTCGACCTCGCCCACCGGGGGAAAGCATCTGCGGGGCTCGATCTGGCGATACGATCCCGCCACCAGGCAGTACCAAGTTGTCTACGACTTTCCCGTCGGGGACACGACCGGCTCCGGTCCCCGAAGCGGCCTGGTGGCCGCGAAGGATGCCGGCGGCAGGCCAACCGGAACCTTCTACGGCACGGCCTACGGGGGTGGGAGGTGGGGTGTCGGGACCGTGTTCAGGTACCAGGCCGGGGCCGCAAAACCCCAGGTTCTCTACCATTTCCGCAATGGCATCATGACCGGGCTCGTTCCCCGAGACTGCCCTACCCCGACCACCTGCCGCTACAGTGGACGACAGCGAGCCGACGGGGCCGCCGGGTATCCAATCTCGGCACCGGTGGTGACCAGCGACGGTACCGTCTACGGGGTAACTGGCTATTCGAATAACCAGGGGTTCGGCGTCTTCTACCAGCTGGGCGGAGGCGAGGAGGGGCTCACGGCCGTCTGTCTATTCGACTACCGCATGCTTGGGGATCGTGACCTGAAGGGGTTCGTCTGCCATCCGAGGGTGTTTGGTGCCCGGACCATCTCACTCGGCAACGACGGGCGCACGCTCTACGGCACCACCACCGGAGGCTACGGCTCCATCTGGAGTTCCACCGGCAGTGGAATCCAGGTGCTGCATGAGTTCAAGCTCACCGACGGCACCAAGCCCCTCAACATCATCCAAGCCAGCAACGGCAACCTCTTCGGAACGACCTTGGCCGGTGGGGAGATCGGCGCGGGCACGGTGTTCCGATTCTCGACCGTCAACAACAGCCTCCAGACGCTGACGGCATTCAAGGCCGACTACAAGCTGGGAAGCTGGCTTCCGGGACTCAATCCGGTGGCCGGGCTGGTCGAACGGCTCGACACCCTGAACAACGAACCGTCACAGACAGTGTATTCCCTCTACGGTGCGGCCAAGTTCGGCGGTCGCGGCGGCCGCGGAACCATCTACCGGATGGGGTTGAGCGGAGGCGATGTCCAGGTGGTCCACCACTTCCCCAACGGCTGGAAGGAGTCGGGTCGCTCGCCGATCGGGACGTTGATGCTGCACAGCGGCGGCGCCATCTACGGAACCACCTACCAGGGTGGGGAATACGACGGTGGGGTCCTTTGGCGGCTCACCGGACTCGGACTTCCGGACATTCCCAACTGGACCGTGATGCCGAAGTTCACGGTGGGTGCCATTGCGACGGACGCCGCCGGGAAGCCGGTGCGCGACAACCTGCTGACCGTCCGGACCGGAGTCTGCGCCTACCAGGTCATCGACCCCAAAACCAATCAGCCGGTCTGCGCCGGTGGAACGTGGGAGGGGGTGAAGTTCGAGGCCGTCAACTGCCACAATCCGCACTTTGTCCAGTTCATCTCCCGCGAAGAAATCATGACCGGCACCACTCCGCTGCAGTGGCGGTCCGGCACCACCCCGCTCGGGTACCAGCTCACGACCAATCCTTCGAGCCCCGTGTGGGATATCGACGTCGGGCGCTCGACGGCCGCCGACGCGTTCTGGGAGAACGCGCCCGCCAATCCGGTGATCCGGGGACCAGCGATGCTGACGAACCTCGACAACCCCACGATGTTCGCGGCGGATACGCTCAAGCTGGGCATCGATACTGATACTCGGCGGGCCACCTTCCGCACCTACCTCTATTGCGATTGCGAGCTGAAGCGGCTGGTGCAGTGGAGCAAGGAGAAGGTCGGGCGCGCCCTGCCAGTCACCCGGGTTCACTCGATGACCCTGCCGACCGCGGCCGATCAGGCCTTCATCGACGGGCTGGTCAAGGCGCAGGGATTCGTGCCGGTTACCTAGGATGTGCCTTTGGGGGCTGCGTCCAACCCCCATTCGGTCAGCGAGGCGAGCAGGTATCGGGCGACCAGATCGTTGCCGAGCGCCGAGAAATGGCCCCACTGCACCGTTAGGTCCTTCACCGTATGGCGCGACTCGACCGGCTCGAAGGCGCTGAGTGCGTCGAGGTATCGGTAGCCGCTGGATCGAAAGTACTCGAGCAATTGGAGACGCTACACGGGAAGACGCCGCGGGCCCCGCCCGGATCTACCGGTACCCGTCTGGGACCGGGCTGCGTTATTTGAGTCGGGACGGCGGGATTTGAACCCGCGACCCCCTGAACCCCATTCGCGGCTGATAGATCGGCATTTCCGGCGACTTGCAGGAAAATCAACGGGTTCCGAGCGTCGGTGCCGGACCCCGAAGCCGAGATTGCCGGGTTCTGACGGGAGAAACTCGTATCCAAACTCGTATCGGATCCTAGTAGGTCCGCGGCGGCGACAAGCGCGCCTCCCCGGCCACACGGCAAGTCACATCGTTTCAAGACACTTCACAGCGAGTCAAACACCCGCTCGCGCCTAGGGAACCGATCAGGTTGAGATGACGTCCAGGTGCCTCCCAACATGGGCCACCACGAATGGACCGGGAGGGGTACCGCCCGAACTGAAATAGATCCTTAGGCAATACCGCGGGTCGCGGGTGGCACCCCCGACCCGGAGGTGCTCCTCACACTTGTAGGAGACACCGGCCTCGACGAATTCGTACTGCTGCCTGAGCCTGCTGGGCGTGGAGGGCGCCAGACCAGATTTGTGAGCCGCCGCTTGCGTTGTATGTTTCCGTGCAGATACGGCACGCCGCGATTCGAACACAGAACCAGCGACCAAGCGGGGTCTCTGTGCCTCCTTTTCGTTCCAGCCCAGCCTTCCGCTTGCTGAGCGGCCTCTCGCCGCTCCTCGTCGCTGCAGCTTGCGGTGGTGGCACGACCGGCCCGAGTCCGCCGCCGCCGCCCGCTGTCGCGTCCGTCTCGGTCTTGCCCGCATCTGGGACGCTGGTGCCAAACGAAACCCTGGCCCTTACCGCAACCCTCAGGGATTCCCAAGGGAACCCACTGACTGGACGGGCGGTCGCTTGGAGCACGTCGGCGCCTGGTGTCGCGACGGTGAGTTCGAGCGGCCTGGTTTCTGCCGTCGCGGTTGGTAGCACCACTATCACCGCAACCAGTGAGGGGCAGGTCGGCCAGGCATCGATAACGGTGCGCGATGGCGGCTTCATCGGTCCCGCTGGGGGTACGGTGACGGCCGCGGACGGGAAGGTGACGGTGCAGGTCCCAGCGTCGGCGTTGACAACTCCCACGGCCATCACCGTCGCACCGGTCGTGAGCCCGCAACCCGATCCCAAGCTGATCCCTGGCACCGCCTACGATTTCGGCCCCGCCGGGGTGTCCTTCGCCCAGCCGGTGACGCTCAGGATACGGTACGATGCGACAGCCCTCTCGGGGGCCAATCCCGCGCAGTTGCGGGTCCACAAGTTGGTGGGTACGACTTGGACCCTCCTTGGCGGAAGTTCGGTAGACGTCGCCACTCGTACGGTCACCGGTCAAACGAGCGGCTTCAGTATCTATGCAGTTCTTGAAGTAGTCAGCACGCCCGGCCCCCAGAACCTCGAGGTTCACCAAATCAATGTCGGGTGGGGGAGCGCTGTCTTGGTGCGCGGGCCGGACGGCTCAACGGTCTTGCTTGAGGCTGGGAACACGGGGAAAGGGACCGCCCACGTCGTGCCGTATCTCCAGGGCATCGGTATCCAGCCAAGCCAGGGGTTGGACTACACGATCGCTGGTCACCAACACTGCGACCACGTCGGAGGTTTGGACGAGGTGATTCAGGCGGGGTACAACGTAAAGCGGAAGAACTTCTTCAATGGCTCGGTCAACTCGAACTCGTGCACCGACCAGTGGCAGGCCGCGTCTGCCACGACGACCGCCGGCATTCACGCGGTGCCGGCCCCCGGAACGGTGATCGCGCTGGGTAATGGTGCGTCGCTCACCTTCCTTGCGGTCAACGGCAGTCTCATTGGCGGCGGGCATGTCGCGGTATCCGACGAGAACGATCGCTCGATCGCGATCCTCGTCAAATACGGAGGGTTCGATTTCCTCTGGGCGAGTGACCTCGGCGGCGGGGACGCCGACAACGCGTGCACAGGCCGTTCGACCTCACAGGCCGATATCGAGACAGCTCTGATCACCGCCATCTCACCAGGCGGCAGCGCTCCCCTGATTTCGAGCGGCGGGATCGATGTCCTCTACGTCAACCACCACGGCAGCGAGAGCAGCACGAACCATACTTACATGAACCTTGCCCGGCCGGCGGTGGCGATTATCGGCGTGGGAGAGGGGCAGTCCAGCAATTTCCAGTTGCCGCGTCGGAGCGTCGTTGAGAAGGTGCTGTTGGCCCAGGGGGCCTGTGTCACCGTGCCCCCCGCGCTGGCGCTCCAGACGGAGGAAGGGGCCCCGACGGGGGCAGAAACGAGCTTCGCGGCCTACAGTGTGGGGGACATTCGGATCGTGACCGACGGCCAAGCCAGCTTTACCGTGGGAGGTACTGGCCGGGTGTCGCAGGGGCCGGTCGAGTTGGTTGGGGCCGGCCTCCCTCGCCAGTTCGGGCTAGACGATGCTCTCGCCCCCACCGTGGCGGCCCTTGCACAGGCTACCGGTTGGCGTACGCAGCCATTCAACCGCCTCCGCGTGTTGTCCAGGGATGAGCGGCGCCCAAAGAGGCTTCCCGATGGGGCTATTGGCACACCGCTGCGAGCCACGCTACCATGACCGAGTCACGCGGCGCATCTGGGTTGCCCCGGCTGACCGTCAGCCGACCATAGTATTGCCCGGCTCGGTCGACGATGACGGGAGGGTCGGCCGCATAAGGGTTGCAGGCACTGGTATTCGAATATTTTGACCCGAACTCGCCGTGTTTGTTGAAGATGCTGGTTGCACTGTAGGCTGAGCCGAAGCTGCCGTACTCGTTCCGGACCGAGGAAGCGCTGTATTGATTGCAGTTGAGGCATCCTAGAAACGTCTTGTGCCCTTGGCCGCCGAAAATGAGCAACTCGGCACTTGCGGCTGGCGCCCCGGATGCGGCGGCGGCCCCGACTCGAATCTCCATCCGATCTTCCGGGACTCGATGGTGATGGTGGCGAGCGACGCGGTGGGATACGTCAACCACCGCGGCAATCCACGGCTAGCGGGGACCTTCGCGCGGGTCCTCGGGCGTTATTCGCGGGATCAGGGCCTCTTCTCGCTGATGGAAGCGCTCCGGCGGATGACGATCATGCCGGCCGAGCGACTCCAGTGGTTCGTCCCGCAGATGGCCGGGAAGGGGAGGATCAAGGTGGGGGCCGATGCCGACCTGACGGTGTTCGACCCGGCGACGGTCATCGACCGGGCCACGGTGGAGGAGCCGGCTCAATACTCGGCGGGAATCGTTCACGTCCTGGTGGGGGGCACCAGCGTGGTGCGTGACGCCAAGCTGGTCGAGGGGGTCTTCCCGGGCCAGGCGATCAGACGGCGGTGAGGACGAACGGCCCGGCACCCACGGCCGGGCCATTCGCGAAGGGCATCACTTCTCGAGCCCGACGCCCAGGTCGAGGGTCTTCTGGGCCGCCTTGGCCGCGGCGATGCTGTCGAGCCGAGGGACGAATTCGGCGGCGAGACGCCAGACCCCGCGAGCCATGACGCCGTCGGGATGGTAGAGCGCCTCCAGGTCGTCGAGCGGATTGCCGCCGAGCAGCACGAGGTCGGCCACGGCGCCCTCGCGCACCTCGCCCAGCTCGCCTCGTTTGCCGAGATACTCCGCCGCCGAGAGCGTCGCCGCCCGGAGGGCGCCGGCGTTGCCCAGCCCGGCCTTGGCGAGGGCGACGATCTCGTCCTTGAGCGCCCACCCGTTGAGCATCGCGTTGTCGGTGCCCGCGATGATCTTGGCGCCCGCCTCGAAGAGGCTCGCCAGGAGCCGGGTTCGGAGCGGATAGAGGCTGTCTTCGCCGGCCAGCACGTCGGGCGTCAGGCCGAATCCCTTGTGAACGTCGCGGAGCAAGGCCCGTTCGGGTGCCGACATATAACGCAGCCCCTCCGGTCGACCGGTCACCGGGTTGCTGGTGAAGTTCCGCATGATGTCGTGGGTCGGATCGAACCAGAAGTCGCTTCGGGCGGCCAACGCGCCGAGCGCGGCGACCTTGGCCGAGTCGATCAGCGACGACCCGGCGACCTGGCCCGCCCCGATCGCGACCACCAGCTGGCGGGCTCGCTGGTCGAGCGCCGACAGGTCCGGGGTGGCAAGGGCGGTGTCGCGCCAGACCGCCTTCATGGCGCCGATGAAGTGCTCACCGGTGCGCATTCCGGCCTCGATGGCCCTCGTCAACGGAACGTCCTGCGGCACATGCCCCGAGATCTCGATGCCGTACTTGGCCCCGGCGGCGATCAAAGCTTCGAAGACCTCGGGCGTGAGTTGCGAATAGACCTTGACGAAATCGTAGCCCGCTTCCTTCTGGTGCCGGACCAGGGTGTCGATCACCGCCGGGTCGGTCACTTCCACCCCGAAGGTCCAGATCCGAGGCCGGCCATCGATGAGCGGGCCGGCGGTGACGATCCGCGGGCCGAGCAGCTTCCCCTCGGCGACTTCTCGGCGCCAGCGCAGGCTGACCGAGTCGCCGGCCATGTGGCGCACGGTGGTGACCCCGGTGGCCAGGTAGAGGTAGAGCTGATCGGGGCTGCTGATGTGGGTGTGCATGTCCATCAGACCGGGGATCAGATAACGCCCGCTGCCATCGACCGACCTGGTGGTTTCGGCGATGGCCAGCTTCGTCCCGATCGCGACGATCCGATCGCCTTTGACCAGCACCGTTTGACCGGGCAGGATCGTCGCCGCGGCCACGTCGACGACGTTCACGTTCAGGAACGCGAGGTCGGCGGGGATGGGCGGCCGGGCTGATTGGCAACCGGTGCAGAGGGCGGCCACGCCGGCCACGAGGATCGCGATTCGCATGGACGTGTCCAAGAGCTGGAGTTAGGTGCGAGAGAGAAGATATCTGACGGCTCTGGGGCGCGCCAGGAAGCCGGCGGCCGCCGAGTCACCGGCGCGACCACCTGACCCCGCGTCGGACACCGCTGTGGATCAGCAGGCCCTCTTCCTCCAGGTGCCCGAGAATCCGGTTGACCCGGGTCCTGGCCACGTCCGGAAAGAGCCGGGCCAGCTCGACCACCGGGAATGGCCCGATGGCCGCCAGTCGAAGCGCCTCCCGCCGGATCTCGTCGTCGCGGCCGACGGGGCGGCTCGTCGGATCGTAGCTCGGCGGCGCGGCTTCGCTGACCAGGGTGAGTTGCGGAGTGGCGGCGGCCGCGTCGGCCCGGTCGGCGGCCTCGAAGTACGCGGCGGCCCAGCCGTTGGCGAGCTTCCGATTGCCGGCGAACACGATCGGGAGGCGGGGGTGGAGAGCGGCCAGCTCGGCGAGGACGCGGCCGACGTGGCTCGCGGGCCAGCGGCCGGCCAGGCGGACCGGATCGACGAAGTCGCCGTATTGGGCCTCGACGACCAGGGCGGCTCGTGGGACCGAGGCCAGGTCGGCGAGAGTGTGGTGGAGCGCCTGAATCGCGCCGATGTCGCTCAGCAGGTTGTCATAGGACTTGCGCTCGATCACCGCGGAGAGATGCCCGTCGCGCAACAGGGCGTAGTCGCCCACGGCGAGCTTCCGTCGAAGGGTGGGCGAGTTGGGGAACGTCCATGGGTAACGTTCGCCGGAGTCGATCAGCACCGTGCCGGCGGTCCCCCCGGCGAATCACCGCGGCGATCACCCGGATCGTGCTGGCGGCAGGGGACCCGTGGGTCGTGGTCATGGGGTCGGCTAGTTCCCACCGTGGCGTGGCAAATCGGCGAATCGGTGCTCCGGTCGGATTCTACTCCACATTCCGGGGGACGGCGAGCCCTATCTGCCGGAGCAGACGCCCAGGGCAGCGGCCCCCGGGCCGGCGCCCCAAGTGCTCAATTGGCTTGCAAGCCAGTGCCTCGGCGTCCCGCGGGGATTCGGCCGCGGCGGCTGCCGTCTACAGTCTCAACCTCCGCAGCCTCCTCGGCCTCCTGCTCCTCTGGTATCCATTGGGCGCGCTCATCATCCGCGCCAGGGGCTGCCGAACAGTTGCGAGCTGGCGTCGTTCCTGAGGGTGCCGGCGGCCGCCGCTTGCCCCTTCTCCCGCTGCGACCGTCACCCGGCGGCGATATTACTCCAAAGGGCTCCCCGCCAAAGAGCTTCACGTTTTGGACGACCCTTTAGTCGTTTATGCGCAATAGCTTAGGGAGTGTAGCTCGCGGCCTCAAATTGTACAGAAATGGCGGAGATAATTGCACACTCGGGTCGCCTTCGTGGGTCGGCCCGGCCCCCCGCGGCCAACCTGAACCTCCAACAGCGGGTCTTCAACCGCTTCCGCGCCACCTACAACGAACTCCGACCGCACGAAGCGCTGGACGACGAGACGCCGGCCTCCCGCTGG
>VGVQ01000003.1 GCA_016874005.1 Gemmatimonadota bacterium
CCGCTTCTCCTCCCCCACCACAAGGGGATGACCCATCTGATCCATTCTTCCTCACCCTCCTACACTAAACTCCAAAGCGCTCGGTGTCTCACTCATATTGGCAGAGAGGGTAACGTCGTAGAGACAGTTCCATTCTCATCTGCGGTCACGTCCCATCGGGAGGAATCGCTATGCCTGGTTGGAAGGTCCTTCTTCTGTCGCTCTGGGGGAGCGCGGCGGCGGCCGGCGCCTCGAGCCTGGCGGCCCAAGCGGCCGTCTCCGGTACCGTCTCCGATTCGAAGACCGGCCGCCCGCTTGCCGAGGCCGTCGTCACGGCCGTCACCGGGGGCCAGCAGGCCCGCACCAACGCCCGCGGCGAGTTCCGGCTCGAGGGGGCGGCGTCCGGCCAGATTCGAATCACCCGGGTCGGCTACCAGCCCACCACCGTGTCCGCGACCGCCGGGACACCCGTCGCGGTGCTCCTGGTCGAGTTGGTCGTCAAACTCGACGAACTCGTGGTGACGGGCACCATCGGCGAGGCCCAGCAGCGCAGCCTCGGTAACGCGATCGGCCGGATCAGCGTGGCCGACAACGTCATCGTGGCGCCACCAGCCAAGCTCCAGGACATGCTCTCGGTCAACGTGCCGGGCGTCCGGGTCATCCGGGCCTCGGGCGCCATCGGGGCCGGCGGCACCACCCGTATCCGCGGTTCCGGCAGTATCAGCTTGACCAACGAGCCGCTGATCTACGTCGACGGCGTCCGGATCAACAACGCGGCGGCCGTCTACAGTGAGGCGTTCCAAGGCCAGGAGTCGCCGTCCCGGATCAACGATCTCAATCCCGAAGAGATCGAGTCCATCGAGGTGCTCAAAGGCCCCTCGGCGGCGACCATCTATGGCACCGAAGCCTCCAATGGGGTGATCCAGATCATCACCAAGAAGGGCAAAGGCGGCCGGCCCGTGTACGACGTCCACCTCGACGCGGGCGCCAATTGGCTCAGCAATCCCGAGGGACGCTACGAACCGAACTACTACTACAGTCAGCGAGACAAAGCGGTCAAAGAGTTCCGGGTCCTCGAGTTCAATCGGCTCCGCGGATTCCCGTCGCCCTTCTCGACCGGGACGCCGCTTGCCATGGGTGCCTCGCTGAGCGGCGGTAACGACCAGCTCCGCTACTTCTTCTCGGCCGACTTCAATCGGGACGAGGGCTACGTCGACTACAACTGGCAGAACAAGTACGCCGGCCGGGCCAACCTGTCGTACACGACCACCAACAACAAGTTCAAAGTCGACTTCAGCATGGGCACCACCCGGAGCCGGCTCCGGGGCGCCTCGGGCTTCCAGCCCATCACCACCTCGATCCTCTGGGCCTGCAACTTCCCGGGCTGCGAACCGAACTACGCCGGCGACTCGACCAATACCGGCTGGAACGGCCCCGGCCACGGCTATCAGTTCTATCGGCCCGAGGACTACTACTTGGTCGAGGCCTTCGACAACGTCGATCGGACCACGGCCAGCGTCAAACTGACCCACCGACCGTACAGTTGGCTTCGCCACACGCTGACGATCGGGCCGGACTTCACCAACAACAAGTCCTCGAACCTGGTCGAGAAGGACCCGACCGGCTACAACGCCTTCTTCGATCGGGCGCCAGGGTACAAGGCGGCCGCGCAGAACCGGTCGACCTTCCTCACCATCGACTACGGCGCCTCGGCGGACTGGAATCTGAGCAAGTCCCTGATCGCCACCAGCGCGGTTGGGGTCCAGTACTACTACAAGCAGTTCGACTTCCTCCGGGCCACCGGCACCGGGTTCGCGGTGCCTGGGCCGGACCGCATCGATGGCGCCGCCCAGAAGACGGCCCAGGAGGCCTTCCTCGAAAACAAGACGTTCGGGGTTTACCTCCAACAGCAGTTGGCCATCAAGAACCGACTATTCCTGACGGCCGCGGTGCGCGGCGACGGCAACAGCGCCTTCGGCGAGGACTTCGACGCGGCGTATTACCCCAAGCTGAGCGCGTCATGGGTGCTGTCGGAGGAGCCTTTCCTGGCCAACTCGTCGCTCTTCTCGCAGCTCAAGGTGCGGGCGGCGTGGGGCAAGGCGGGCCAGCAGCCGGACATCTTCTCGGCGGCCAGGACCTATGAGGGCAAGGTCGGGCCGAGGGGCCTGGGTGGCGTCACCCCGCAAAACCTCGGTAACGCCGGCCTCAAGCCGGAAGTGGGTACCGAGTTCGAAGCGGGCTTCGACGCGGGGCTGTTCAACCAGCGGGTCGGGGTCGAGTTCACCTGGTACAACAAGGATGTCAACGACGCGATCCTCTCGATTCCGAACAAGCCGTCGCGCGGGTTCCCCGGGTTCCAGTTCTTGAATCTGGGCAAAGTCCGTAACAGAGGCTTTGAGCTGGCGGTCGACGGTCAGCCGATCAACGGCAAGAACGTCGGTCTCGACTTGCGCTTCACCATCGCCACCAACGACAGCAAGATCCTCACCATGAACGGCGAGGGCCCCTTCTTCGTCGGCGGTTCGTTCATTCAGCAGTGGAACGTCGAAGGGTATGCGCCGAGCGGCTTCTGGTACCGAGACGTGACCGGCTCGACCGTGCGGACGTTCGACTTCGGCATCCCGCTGCCGTTAGGCACCAATCCGCGCTGCCAAGGTGGCACCCCGATTCCGCGCAGCTCCCTCGGCATCGCGAACGGCTCCGACGTGGCGTGCGCCGAGGCTCCGGCGGTGTACAAAGGCCGGCCCACGCCGTCCTGGAACGGCGGGTTCAGCGCCACCCTCACCCTCGGCAAACGGCTGCGAATTCTCGGCTTGCTCGACTACTTGGGCGGCAACACGGTGTTGGTGGGCGACGTGACCGCGATCCACACCTTCTTCCTGAGTTCCAAGCAGGTCCTCGAGGGCACCGACCCGATCCTTTCGGGCTACCTGGGGAATTTCTTCCTCAACGGCGATGCCAACTCGATCGGCGCGGTTGGCCTGTTCAAGGGCGGCTTCATGAAGTTGCGGACGATTTCCGCGACCTACGACCTCCCAGACAAGCTGACCCGCTGGGTCGGCGCCAGCCGAGGCACCCTCACGGTGGCTGGCGAGAACCTGGCCACCCTCTGGCGGGAGCAGAAGCAGGCGTTCGGGGTGACCTGGATCGACCCGGAAATCGTCCCGAATCGTTCCAACGACGCCGTTGGGAACTTCGGATACACCCAGGAATCGTGGCCCCAGGCCGCCCGCATCCGGACCACCGTCCGGCTCACCTTCTAACCGAAAGGCCAAGGAGATACCGCAATGAAGACCACGACCTTGTCTGCCCGGTTGATGGCGGGCCTGATTCTGGCCAGCTCGACGACGGCTTGCAGTGGCTTGCTCGACGTCGAGTTCCCCGGCCGCATTCCCGAGGGTGCCCTCAACGACCCCGCCCTGGCCAACGTCCTCGTCACCGGCGTCATCGGTGACCTCGAGTGTGCCTACAACAACTACATGAGTGGCTCGGCCGTCCACTCCGATGAGTACGAGAGTTCCAATTCCAACGTGCCGCTGGCCAACTATGGCGAGCGGGGCATTGGCCCGGACGAGGACGACTACGTCGTCAGCGGTTGCGAGGCCGGGTTCGGCGGGGCGTTTGGAATGCACCAGACGCTGCAGACGGCTCGGTTCCAAGCCGAAGACGTCTTCGCCAAACTCAACGCCTGGACCGACGCTCAAGTCGCCAATCGCCGTTCCTTGATGGCCACCGCGCGAGCCTACGGCGGCTACGCGGCGCTGTTCATGGGAGAGACGTTCTGCTCGGTCGCGTTCGATGGTGGCGCCCAATCGCCGCCCTCGGCCGGGCTGCAAAGGGCCGAAGCCGCCTTTACCGAGGCGATCACCCTGGCTCAAGCCGCCGGCGACAACGACATCCTCAATATGGCGCGGGTCGGCTTGGCTCGGTCCAAGGTCGGTCTCAAGAAGTGGGCGGAAGCGGCCACCGCGGCGGCGCAGGTGCCGGCGGGGTACGAGAAGTTCGCCGACCGCGGCACCGAGAACGATCGTCGCTGGAACAAGCTCTTCTTCTTCGCGACCAGCCTCGGCGCTTACGTGGTGTCGTCGCAGTACCGGGTGCTGGCCCAAACCGATCCGCGGATCGGGGTGGTCAACACCGGGCGTCCGGCGTTCAACCCGTTCACGGTGCTGTGGATCGCCACCAAACCGGCGTCGTTAGGTACGCCGCAGCGGTTGGCCAGCTTCATCGAGGCGCGCCTGCTGCAAGCGGAAGCGTTGATTCAGCAGAACCAGATTGCCCAGGGGATCGCGCTCCTCAACGTTCGTCGAGACGCGCTGGGGCTGACGCGATACCAGGTCGGCACCCAGGCCGCGGCTATTCAGGCCGTGATCGCGGAGCGCCGAGCCGAGTTGTCGTTTGAGGGCGGGCATCGGCTCAACGATCTGCTCCGGTATTCGCTTCCGTGGAAGGGCGCCAACGGATCGACGACGACCGTCAACGAATTCACCTTACGGCCGTACGGGGCGACCACCTGCTGGCCGTTCCCGACCAAGGAGGCCAACGGCGCCTGAGCGACTCGGGCGCTGACGGTGGGTTTGGTTAAGGGAGGGGCCGGCGCGTTGCCGGCCCCTCCTGCGTTGGGCCAGCCGACTCCCGCTGCGACCCCGCCGCGCGAGCCGCGCGGTGTTTTGCCCCAGTTCTGCGGCGTTGTGGTTACCACCGCTGGCGACCGGTCGGCTAATGTGAGCGATGCCGAGTTGCCAACGCCCTACCGCCGAGCGTACCCTATGGTCATGCCAGAACTGGACAGGATTTGGTCCCGGGAACAGGTGCTCGCCCTCCCGGATGACGGCAAACGATACGAACTGGTCGACGGCGAACTGCTGGTGAGCTCATCGCCGCGTTTCCATCACCAGCTCGCCATCAGCGTCCTCTATGACCGGATCCGGCCGTACCTCGCGCGTCACTCACTCGGGTTGATCCTGACCTCTCCCGCGGATCTGGACCTGCGGTCGGGGCAATTGCTTCAACCCGATCTGTTCGTCGTCTCGACCGGGCCGAACCCGCCGATCCAGGACTGGTCGCAGCTGGGAATCCCGGCCCTCGTCATCGAAGTGCTCTCGCCATCGACGGCCCGTCAAGACCGGATCACCAAGCGGCGACGCTATCAGCGATCCGGCGTGCCGGCGTGCTGGCTTGTCGATCTCGATGCTCGGCAGGTGGAAGTGTGGATACCGGACCGCTCTTCGCCGAGGATCGTCGGCCAGACCCTTGCCTGGCAGCCGAGCCCGCTGGTCGAGCCGCTGGTGATCGATCTGGCCGAGTGTTTCCGCGAGATTCTGGGCTGATTGATCGGGCCTCGGTTCACCCGCCCGAAACAGCGTCAACCCTCTCTGCGCTCCTCCCTGGACGCCTCGTTCCGCCCGGTGTGACCTCGAACGCGACGACGAACACGGCGAGCGAAACCAGCGTTTGAGCGGTACCTTCCAGAGCAGCCGGCGCCACTGCGCTGGCTCTCCCTTTTCGCTGCCTGCTCGGAGTCTGGAACGCATGCGCCGCCTCAGCTCGATCGTCGCCCTGTCCCTCTGGTTCGCCGCCCCCGCCCTCGCCCCGATCCCCGTCGCCGCCCAAGCCAGCGACGAATGGGACGTGACCAAGCCTCGGGGCCGGACCCGGGAGATCGACTTCACCGTCTCTCAAGGCACCTGGACCCAGGTCGACCTCTCCTCCGACGGCCAGTGGATCGTCTTCGATCTCCTGAGCCAGATCTACCGGGTTCGGGCCGCCGGCGGCCAGGCCGAGCCGCTCACGGAAAACAGCGGCATCGCGCTCAATTTCAACCCCAGGTTCTCCCCGGACGGGAAGTCGATCGCCTTCATCTCGGACCGCAAGGGCCAGAACAACCTCTGGGTCATGGACGCCGACGGCGGCAACCCCCGGCAGGTGGCCGACGACCAGCAGGCCCAGTTCCGATCCCCCGTCTGGACCGCCGACGGCCAATTCATCGTGGTCCTCAAGACGGTGGGCTTCGCGGGGCGGTCGCTGGTGATGTATCACCGGGACGGCGGCACCGGCGTCGACCTGGTCAAGGGCGAGATGGGGCGGATGCCCTCCCGGCCCACCACCTCGCCAGACGGCCGCTACCTCTACTATGACGTCTACACCGCCCGGCCCACCGGGTTCTGGGGTCAGGAAGACGTCCTCAAGGGCACCATCCAGATCCACCGCTACGATTTCAAGACCGGTTCGATCACCCCGATCACCTCCGGCGAGTCCGCTCAACAGGACCGCTCGACCAGCGGCGGTGCCTTTGCCGCCGAGGCGAGCCCCGACGGGCGGTCCCTCGCGTTCATGCGCAAAGTTCCTGGCGGGACACTGGTTTACAAGGGCCAACGCTTCGGACCCCGCGCGGCATTGTGGATTCGTGACCTTCGACTCGGTACCGAACGGCTCTTGATGGACCCGGTCGAAATGGACCTCTCCGAAGAGAGTATCCCAATCAACGGGACTTACCCGGGATACCGATGGGCGGCCGACGGCCGGAGCATCGTGCTTCACCAGGGGGGCAAGATCCGGCGGGTCGAGGTGGCGAGCGGGCAGGTCTCCACCATCCCGTTCACGGCCCGGGTCAAACGGACCATCTCCGAGCAGGTCTGGGTCAAGAATCAGGTCTCCGACGGGCCATTCGATGTCCGGTTCATTCGTTGGGCCTCCACCTCGCCCGACGGCCGGACGGTGGCGTTTCAGGCCCTGGGGCGGATCTACACCATGGCTCTGCCGAGCGGGGCGCCCCGCCGGCTCACCCCGGCGAGCTTCGGCCCGATGGAGTTCCAGCCGGCTTGGTCACCGGACGGCCGCTGGATCGCCTTCGCCACGGTCGACGACCGGAACTCGGGTGCGCTCTGGCGGGTCCAGGCGAGTGGCGGCAACCCCGAGCGGCTCACCAGCGAGCCGGGCGAGTACCTCAATCCGTCCTGGAACACCGACGGAACGGAGATCGTCGCCGCTCGCGGGTCCGGCGCGACCTCGCGGGGGTCGAGCGTGTCGCGGAACGGATACTTCGACTTGGTGCGGTTGCCGGCCGGCGGTGGCGCCGAGACGGACATCGTTCAGGTGGTGACGGCCGGCGGGCAGTTCGGCCCGGCCTCGGCGGAGCTCCGGCCGTCGGTCGGGTCCAATGGGCGGGTCTATTACGCCGTGGGCAAGGTGTTCGGGCCTGGTGACGGCCTCCAGCCGCTCATGGGGGTCGAGATTGCCTCGGTTCGCCTCGACGGCACCGATCGAAAGGTCCACGCCAACGTCCGGAACGCGGACGATGCCCGGGTCTCCCCCGACGGCCGCTGGGTGGCCTTCAACCAGGGCAACAACGTCTATCTCGCCCCGCTGCCGGCGGGTGGGTCCGGCGACCAGACCCCCATGATCGCGAAAGCGGGTGGCGCCTTCAACGCCACGCCCCTCACCACCGAAGGCGGCCTCTACCCGACCTGGCGGTCGGGCACCGTGGTGGATTTCGGGAGCGCCAACCGGGTCTTCAGTCACGACGTCGTCGCCAAACGGACCGACACGGTCACCGTCAAACTCACCTCGCCGCGGGCCATTCCGAGCGGGTCGATTGCCCTGACCGGCGCCCGGATCGTCACCCTCGACAACAAGCGGGTCATTCCCCGCGGGACCGTGGTGGTGCGAGCGGGCCGGATCAGCTGCGTCGGCTCGTGCTCCACCGCCGGGGTCGATCGGGTGGTGAACGCCTCCGGTAAGACGATCATCCCCGGCTGGGTCGACATGCACGCCCATCATCACCGCGAACACCTCGGGATGATGCCTCGCCACAACTTCGAGTCCGCCATTTACCTCGCCTACGGGATCACCACCACCAGCGATCCGTCGACCACCTCGACCGCGGCGTTTCCCACCGCCGAGATGATCGAGGCGGGGGAGATGGTCGGGCCACGGGTGTTCAGCGTCGCGGAGGCCCTCACGAACGGCGATTCGCCGGGCACCAATGACGTCACCAGCCGCGACATCGCGGTGAAGGAAGTGAAACGCCGGATGTCCTGGGGCGCGATGTTGCTCAAGCAGTACCTCCAGCCCACGCGGCGGCAGCGGCAGTGGGCGGTCGACGCCGCCCGCGAGGCCGGCCTTCAGGTCACCGCTGAAGGCAGCATGGACCTGAACCACAAGGTCTCGATGGCGATGGACGGTCACACCGGGTTCGAGCACGTCACGGTCCAGTCGCCGATCTACCAGGACTTCGTCCAGTTCATGGGCAAGACGCGGTCGGTCTACTCCCACACCCCGCTGGTGAGCGGGTTCGGCGCCTGGAACGAGGAGTATTTCTGGCAGGAGAGCCCGATCTGGCTCGACTCCAAGCAGCAGCGGTGGGTTCCGTGGCGGCAACTGATCCCCCACACCCGGCGCTTCATTCAGCGGCCCGAGACCGATTACTCCAAGGACATCCTGGCTCAGCAGATCGCCGAGATCGTCGCCGCGGGCGGCTACACTGCGGTGGGGTCGCACGGCCAACAGCCGGGACTCGGGAGCCACTGGGACGTCTGGATGGCGGCCAAGGCCACCGGCAACATGACCGCCCTCGAGATCGCCAGCGTCCACGGCGCCACCTTCCTAGGCATGGCCGACGACTTCGGGTCGATCACCGTGGGCAAGCTCGGCGACCTGATGATCCTCAACCGCAACCCGCTCGAGAACATTCGGGCCACCGCCGACATCCAGTACGTGATGAAGGCGGGGGTGCTCTACGACGCGATGAGTCTCGACGAGGTGTGGCCCAACCCCCGGAAGTTCGGCGATTACTACTGGGTGGTGCCGGAGATGTATCGGGTCGACGAGAAGCCCGTTGGCGCGTGGGACCGATGAACGGGACCGTGGCACGACGGATGGCCGCGGCCGTTGCCGGGCGGGTCGGGTTGGTCGCGAGCCTGGTTTGGTTGGCCGGCTGCGGCGGCGGCGTCGAAGTCACCGCCACCATGCTGGTCGACAATGTCACTCTGATCGACGGCACCGACCGGGGGGCCCAGCCGAACATGGCCGTGGCCGTCGATGGGGGCCGGATCGTTGCGGTGGCGCCGGCCGGCAGGATCTCGGTGCCCGCCACCGCGACCAAGCTCGACGCCACCGGGATGTACCTGATCCCGGGCCTCTGGGACAACCACGCCCACCTGTTCGGTTATTACGAGCGGAGCTTCCCGCTCTTCCTCGCCAACGGGGTCACCACCGTCAAGGACGTCGGCGGGGTGATCGAGCGGGTGGGGTACCTGCGCCAGGAGACCGACCGCGGCCGGATGCTGGGGCCGCGGATCCTGATGGCCGGGCCGACTCTCGACAACGCCGAGATCGTGGCGGCCGTGCCCGAGGGGCGCGTCGCCGTGCCGACCCCGGCCGAGGCGGTCAAGTGGGTCGACTCGCTGGCCGCGCTCAAAGTGGATCATCTCAAGGTCCACTCGATGACGCCGCGGGCCGCCTATTTCGCGATCCTGGCCCGCGCTCGCGAGTTGAAGATCCCGGTGGTGGGCCACGTCCCGGATAGCGTCCTGATCCAGGAGGCGGTCGACTCCGGTCACCGGGTCATCGAGCACGATTTCCGGATCGGCTACGCCAACTCCCCCCGGGGAGTGGCGATCGCCAACTGGCTCCTCTCGGAGTACCAGAAGTACCGGGCGGCCAAGCGGGCCGGCGCCGGGGTCGGGGGCCTGTTCCAGATCCGGATCCGGGCCGAGGATTCGGTCAGGCAACTCTATGACTCGGCCACCGCCGCGGGGTTCGCGGCCGAGATGGCCCGGCGGGACGTTTGGTTCGATCCCACCTTGGCGGTGCTCCAGAGCGTCCACCGGCGCCACGAGCCGGCCATGCGCAACTTGCCCGAGCTCCGGTTCGCGACCAAGGCCGCGCTGTCCTTCGACGAAGGCCTGCCGCCCGAGCCCAACGCAACGCCGGAGATGGTCGAGAAGGGCCGGGCCACCTATCGCGACATCGCCGGGAAGACCTTTCGCGAGCTGGTCCGGGCCGGGGCCAAATTCCTGGCCGGCACCGATACCCCGGTCCTTCCCCTGGTGCCCGGGTTCAGTCTCCATCGGGAGCTGGCGCTCCTGGTGGAGATGGGGCTCACCCCGCTCCAGGCGATTCAGGCCGCCAGCCGCAATGCCGCTCGAGCCGCCAACCGCGACGATCTCGGCACCATCGAGGAAGGGAAGTCCGCCGACTTCGTGGTCCTTCGATCCGACCCCCTCGCCGACATCGCCAACACCACCGCGGTGCAGACGGTGGTGGTCCGGGGCCGGCTGCTCGATCGCCTGACGCTCGACCGGATGCTCCGCGACGCGGAGACGTTCGCCCGGCAACCCTGAACCTCTCATCACTCGGAGAACTGCCATGCGCGGTCTGATGATGGACTGGCCGCTCACCTTGACCACGATTCTCGAGCGGGCCCGCCGGCTCCACCGCAAGCGGGAGATCGTCAGCCGCACGCCGCTCGGGGTCCACCGATACAGCTACGGCGACTACGTCGAGCGGGTCGACCGGCTGCGTACCGCGCTGGCCGGTCTCGGCGTTGGCCCCGGCGATCGGGTGGCGACCTTCGCCTGGAACTCGTATCGGCACTTCGAGGTCTACTTCGCGGCCCCGTGCATGAGCGCCGTGATTCACACCCTGAACGTCCGGCTCTTTCCCGATCAGTTGGTCTACATCGCCAACCACGCCCAGGACAAGGTGGTGTTGGTCGACGCGACGCTGTTGCCGCTCTTCAACAAGATTCGGCCCCAACTCACCTCGATCCAACACGTCATCGTCCTGCCCGACGACGGCAAGCCGGTCGATCCGGCCAACGGGCTCGACTACGAGGAGCTGCTCGCCAGGTCGGCTCCGGCGTCGGACTATCCGGCCATCGACGAAAACGCCGCGGCCGGGATGTGCTACACCTCCGGGACCACTGGGAACCCGAAGGGTGTCGTCTATTCCCACCGGGCCATCGTGTTGCACACCATGGTCCAGGTCGGCGCCGACATGATGGGGATGACGGCGAAAGACACCCTCCTCGCCATCGTGCCGTTGTTCCACGCCAACGCCTGGGGCCTTCCCTACGCGGCGGTGATGTCCGGCGCCAAGATGGTCTGGCCCGGTGCCTTCCTTCAGCCGGCCGATCTCGCTCCCCTGATGGAGACCGAGCGGGTGACCTTGGTCGGCGGGGTGCCCACCATCATCGGCGCCCTCTATCAGTACCTCCGGGAGAACAAGTCGAAGCACGATATCTCCTCGCTCGGGCGGATCTTCGTCGGCGGGTCCGCCTGTCCCCGGTCGCTGATGGAAGGGTTCCGGCGCGATTTCGGGGTCTGGATCAGTCACGCCTGGGGAATGACCGAGACCACCCCGATCGGGACCGTGGCGGCGATCAAGCCGCACCTCGAGAACCTGCCGCCGGAGGAGGAGGTCGGGCTCAGGCTCAAGCAGGGATTACCGGCTCCCTTCGTCGAGATCCGGATCGTCGACGAGAGCGGCAAGCGTTTGCCCGAGGATGGCAAGGCCTTCGGGGAGCTCCAAGTCCGGGGTCCCTGGATCGTCAGCGGGTACTACCGCGACCCCCGCGACGCCGAGTCGTTCCAGGATGGCTGGTTTCGAACCGGCGACGTCGCCAACATCGATCCGGAGGGCTATCTCCAGCTGGTCGATCGGACCAAGGACGTGGTCAAGAGCGGTGGCGAGTGGATCTCGAGCGTCGACCTCGAGAACGCCATCATGATGCATCCGCAAGTGCTCGAGGCGGCCGTGATCGGGGTGTCTCACCCCAAGTGGCAGGAGCGGCCGCTGGCCTGCGTGGTCCCGAAGCCCGGTGCCACGCTCACCCCCGGCGACATCATCGCCGCGATCAAGGACCGCTTCGCGACCTGGTGGCTGCCGAACGACGTGGTCTTCATCGAAGCCATCCCGAAGACCAGTGTGGGCAAATTCGACAAGAAGGTTCTCCGCGATCGATTCAAGGATCACCAATGGCCCGAATGACCGGACTGCTGCTCGGGGCGACCGTCCTCACGGCGTGCCGACCGGCCGCGACCGCGCCCAAGGAAACCGAGATCCTCTGGGATACCTGGGGCATCCCTCATATCTACGCGCCTGACGCCGAGCAGGCGTTCAAGGCGTTCGGCTACGCCCAAGCGGCGAGCCACGGCAACCTGGTGCTCAAACTCTACGGCGAGGCACGGGGTCGCGCCGCGGAGTACTGGGGTGCGGCCAACCTGCCGAGCGACCGATTCGTGCGGACCATGGGCATTCCTGCCCGGGCGGCGAGCTGGTATCAGGGCCTCACGCCCGCGATGCGCGCCAATCTCGACGCCTTCGCGGCCGGCTTCAACGCCTATGCCGCCGGCCACTCGGACCAGATCGTCGACTCCGTCGAGGTGGTACTGCCGGTCACCCCCCAGGACGTGCTGGCCCACGGCCAGAAGATCGTGAACTTCCTCTTCATGCTGTTCGGCCAGGCCGAGCTGCCGGAGACGATGCGGAACGATGTCCGGCCCGGCTCCAACGTGTGGGCCATCGGGCCGAAGCGGTCCGCCAGCGGCAACCCGCTGTTGATCGGCAACCCCCATTTGCCCTGGAACGATCTCTACCTCTTCTACGAAGCCCACATCGTCACCCCGGACCGCAACCTCTACGGAACCGGCCTGGTCGGGATGCCGACCATCGCCATCGGGTTCAACGACCACGTCGGCTGGTCGCACACCGTCAACACCCAGGACGGCGCCGATGTCTTCCGCCTGGTCAAAGACGGCGATGGCTACCGGTTCGACGGCGCCCGACGGGAGTTCGTCACCCGCTTCGAGGTACTCACCGTCAAGGGCGCGGCGCCCGAGTCGCTCGCGGTCAAAGAGTCGGTCCACGGGCCGGTGTTCTCCGAGGACCGGACCAGCGCCCTGGCGCTCCGAGTCACCGGGCTCGACGATCCCAACGCGCTGGAGCAGTGGTGGGAGATGGGCGGGGCCACCGGCATGGCCCAGTTCGAATCCGCGGTCAGGCGGCTCCACATCCCGTTCTTCAACATCATGGCGGCCAGCACCGACGGGCACATCTATTACTTCTTCGGCGGCAAGACGCCTCGCCGCCAATCGGGAGACTTTGCCGCCTGGACCGGTCCGGTTCGAGGCGACACCTCGGCGACGCTGTGGACCGAGACCCTCCGCTACGACGAGCTGCCCCACGTCATGGACCCTGCCACCGGCTGGCTCCAGAACGCCAACGATCCCCCCTGGACCGCGACCTGGCCGCTGGTCTTCGATCCAGATTCGTTCCCGAGCTACCTCGCGCCCCGGCAGATGGCCTTCCGACCGCAGCGCTCGGCCCTGATGCAGCTCGCCGACTCGAGCGTCACCTTTGAGGAGGCGCTCGCCGCCAAGCACGACAGCTACATGGCGCTCACCGACCGGATCCTGCCCGACCTCGCCGCCGCGGTGGCCGCCTCGAACGATCCCGACGCCAAGGCCGCGATGGCGGTGTTCGACCAATGGGACCGCCGGGCCAACCCCGAGTCGCGGGGGGCGGTGCTGTTCACCGACTTCGTCTCGCAGTACTGGCGCGACACCAAGGGCAAGCTCTACGCCCGCGCCTGGCAGCTCGACTCCGCCGTGACCACTCCATCCGGCTTGGCCAACCCCAAGGCGGCGGTCAAGGCGTTGGTCACGGCGGGGCGGGAGGTGACCAAGAAATTCGGCGCCCTCGACGTCCCGTGGGGTGAGGTGGCTCGGCTCCGATACGGGGGGAAGGATTTCCCGGGGAATGGCGCCTCCGGCGATCCGTTCGGGGTGTTTCGGGTCGCCTACTACCGGGAGGACGGCGACGGCAAGCGCGCGATGGAGGCGGGCGACTCGTACTACCAGGTGGTGGAGTTCGGCAAACCGGTCCGGGCCAAGGTGCTCACCTCCTACGGCAACTCCACCCAGCCCGGCTCCAAGCACTTCGGCGACCAAGTGGAGCTGTTCAGCAAGCAGGTCATGCGCGACGCCTGGCGAACCCGGGCCGAGGTGGAGGCCAACCTCCAGGCCCGGGACACGATTCCCTGATGGGCGTTAGGCGATCGCCGCCGTCGTCCCTCGGGGCGCCGGCGACCATCGCCCCCGGATGTCGCTTCAACCCCTGGGCACCACCGGCAGGTCGATCTTCGACGCCCGGACCCCGCCGGTCTGCACCGTGATCGTCACCTCGCCCTCGGCCGGCAGGCGCTGGAAGGTGTCCTTGTCGGCCCCGGCGATCGCGATTCGGATCCGGTGTCCCGCCCGGAACAGCACCGACGTCGGCAGGAGCTGGAAGGTGAGGGCCGAGAACTGGCCGGGAATCAAGGGCCGGCCGTCGCGTTTCTGGTACGAGTGATAGGGGTAGGTGGTCCGGTACGGGGGCGGCTCGGCGGACACCTTGCGGTGGAGGGCCCGCAGCATCCCTTCGGTGACATAGGTGGACTTGCCGTCCGGCGAAACGTCCTCGAGATACACGAAGAAGTTCCCGTCCCGCGCGGTCGAGGTCACTTCGAGCGTCACCACGGCCTGACCGGTCACCTCGAGATCGGCCCCGAGCGGCGCCGAGGTGTAGCTGAGCATCCGGGCGTCCTGCTCGGAGCGTTCCGGGTACACCACGTCGCTCCCGCCGAGCTGGGTGTACCATCGGTTCTGCTGTCCGGTGGAGACCTCGAAATCGACCCGATAGCTGTCCGACGCGGTTGCCGCCGGCCGGTCGCCGGCCAGGGTGTTTCCCGGGGCCAGGTAGTAGCGCTGCATCCGGGTTCCGGCCACCGGCCAGGTGGCGGTCTTCTTCCAGCGGTCCTCGCCCAAGGTGTAGTAGATGATGGCCCGTTCGGTCATCCCGTTCGGGCGGCCGCGGACGAACTGGTCGAAGAAGCAGGCCGCCTGCTCGCTCTGCGCCGGGCTCGGGGGATCGGTGGGCGTCGCCGGCGGGAAGAACGGGCTGGTGTGATGGCCGCCCCCGTGGCTCCACGGGCCGACCACCACCAGCTGGGGGTTGGACCAGTTCATGAAGCGGTTGAGGACGCCCTGCGAGGTCCCGGCGTCGAGCCAACTGGCCCAGCCGAAGATCGGGACCCGGTGCCGTTCGATCTGGGCCCGGTAGCGATAGGTGCCGGCCATGTCGTTGGTGGCGCCCCCGAACCCCTTCACCACGTCGTCGCGGTAGACGATGTTGTCCATCGACTCGTACAACGGGGGGTTCTTCTGGTGGTCGGCCACCGCTCCGGCGAGCAACGAGCCCGCGCTGTCGCCGTCCACCTTGCGGACCCCTGCCGGCGCCCCGGGGACGTTGTTCATGTCCATCGCGTGGACCATCTTGCCCCAGTCGCGGATCAACATCTCGTTCACCACGCCGCCGGGGTAGATCAGGTCGGCATAGGCGTCGAAGTCGATGAACCGGGGCACCACCGCCTTGACCGCCCGATGCCCGGCGGCGGCAACCAGCTGCGCGGTGTTCCCGGTGTACGAGGTGCCGATCGAAACCACCTGCCCATCGGACCACGGCTGCTTGGCGACCCAGGCCACCATCGAGCCGATGTCCTTCACCTCGGTCGGCGACCAGGGGTAGTACCACTGCCCATACGAGGCGCCGGTGCCCCGGACGTCGCCGTAGACGAAGGCGTACCCGCGGCTCAGCCAGAATTGCCCCTCGCCGGTGAGCGGCTGCCCCTCGCCGGCCCGCCAATATCGGGTCGAGACCAGGACGGTGGGATACTTCGCGGTGGCGGGGCGGTCCTTCGGGAGAAAGACGTCCAGGGCCAGCTTGGTGCCGTCCCCGGCGGGGATGTAGAGCGACGTCCTCGTTGCCTCGGGGTTCTCGGCCACCGCAGGTGCCCGGCAACTCGCCAGCGGAGCGGGCTGTTGCGCCCCGAGCGGGCCGGCGATCAGTTGGGCGGCCAGGATCAGTCGAATCGGCTTCATGGAATTCCTCGGCGCGAGCGGGGTTGCCTAACGTCCCTTCCAGACCGGACGGCGCCGCTCGGCGAACGCCCGGAGCCCTTCCTCGATGTCCTCGCTGGCCAGGCAGGCCAGCATCCCATCGACCTCGTACTGCATCATCGTCTCCAAGTCGACGTCCCAGGTCCGCCGGAGGAGCCGCTTGAGTTGGCGCACCGACACCGGCGCGTTGCCGGCGATGGTCCGGGCCAGCTCCAACGCCCGGGGCAGCAGTTGCTCGGCGCCGACCAGCTCGTTCAAGAACCCGGCCCCATGCAACGTCGCGGCCGGGATCCGCTCGCCGGTCAGGAGCCACTGGGCCGCCCGGCCGGCGCCCACCACGCGGGGCAGGGTGTAGAGTACCCCGTTGGTCTCGAACAGTCCGCGGCTCACCTCGGAGAACATCACTTCGGCCTGCTCGGACCCGATCCTCAAGTCGGAGGCAAGCGCCAACTCGGCGCCGACCCCCACTGCAATCCCGTTCACCGCCGCGACGAAGACCAGCGGGCTCTCCACCATCCGCCGGGTGATGTCCTGATATAACTGAAGCCGAGCCCGGCTCTCCCGCAACCCGGGCGGGTTCGCGCTGCCCATTTCCTTCAGATCCGCGCCCGCCGAAAACGCCCGGCCGGTGCCGGTGAGCACCACGGCCCGCAAATCCTCCCGGGTCGACAGCCTCCCGACCAAGCCATGGAGCGCTTCCATGGCCGCCTGGTCCATCGCGTTGAGCCGCTCCGGCCGGTTGAACCGGACCAGGGCGAGATGGGGCTCGGGATATTCCACCACGATCCGATCGCTCATGATGAAAACAACGTGCGTTGTATTTGGTCCGTCAAGGGGGCGGCCTTGCCGGGCGGCTCGGGCGGCGCGAACGTATCGGGCATGGACGCTGGTAATACCCCTCGCCACATCGGGCTCGGCGGCGCCGTCTTCACCCTGGTGGGCTACGTCATCGGGGCCTCGATCTTCATCTTGCCGGGCCAGCTGGCGGCCCAAGCGGGGCCGGGGGCGTTCCTGGCCTACCTCCTGGCCGGCGTGGTGGCCGCGATCGCCTGCGTCGTCGGGGCCGCGATCGGGAGCGCGGTGCCGGCGAGCGGGGCGGTGAACGTCGCCGCGGCCAGGGTGGTGGCGCCGGTGGTGGGCTTCCTGGGCGTCTGGGTCACCCTCGGCGCCGTCGTCGTCAGCGTGGCGCTGGTTGGCTATGGCCTCGCCGACTACCTGGCCTACTTCGCTCCGGGTGTCCCCAAACAACTCGCCGCCCTCGTCTCCGTCGCGGTCTTCGGCCTCCTCAACGTGACCACGGTCCGGCTCGCGGTATCGATCCAGGTCGCCATGACGCTGGTCTTCCTCTTGGTCATGGTGGTCTTCGGGGTGGGCGGCGTCGCGAACGCTCGGCCCGAGTTGCTCACCCCGATGCTACCGAACGGGTTCGCGGCCGTCCTGAGCGCCGCGGTACTGGCCTTCTTCTCGTTTGCCGGCTCCACGGTGATCACCGAGATCGGCGGCGAGATCAAGGAGCCGGGGCGCAACATCCCGCTGGCGCTGTTGATCGGCTTCGTGATCGTCCTGGTCTCGTACGCGCTGGTGGCCTTGGCGGTACCCGCGCTGCTGCCCTGGCAATCGCTCGGGGACGTCGAGGCACCGGTCGCCCGGGCCGCCGAGCAGTTTCTCCCGGCTTGGGCCGGCGGGGCGATCGCCATCGCCGCGATCCTGGCGGCCGCCACCTCCATCAACGGCATGCTGCTGATTCACTCCCGCGACCTCCTCGCCATGGCCAGGGCGCGGGTCTTTCCCGAGCGCCTGGCCGCTCGCCGGGAGGGCTCCGGCGCGCCGGCCGCCGCGGTCGCCTCGATGACCTTGGCGTCGGTCGGGGCGGTCCTGATCGGCGGCACCATCCAACAGTACGCCATGTTCGCGGTGATGGCGGTAATGCTGCTGCAAATCTTCATGGCGATCACGCTGCTACGGCTGCCGGCCAGGCTGCCGGACGCCTGGCGCTCTGGGGGGTTCGTTCCGGGCGCGGCCGCCCGGGTCGGCTTCTCGGTTGCCCTGATCCTGGTCTCGCTCGGCTTCATGGGCTTGGGCGTCACCAGCGGGGCGCGGGTCGTGGGCTTGTTCCTCGGGTTCGTCGCCCTCGGGCTCCTCTACTACCGGTTCCGCCGCGACAGCCTCCGACGCTCGGGCCACGACATCGACGAAGTACTCCGGACCGGGGCTTCGGCCGAAGGCGCCGGGGGCGCTTAGTTTAGGGTAACCTCCAGCTCGGATGTCGTAGCCATGCGCTCGTTCCTCCCGGTCCTCGCCGCCCTCGCCGTGGTCGGCCCCGCCGCCGCGCAGCAGGACGACCAGTACCTCGCCTTGGCCAAGAAGGTGTTGTCCACCACCCCGTTGATCGACGGGCATAACGATCTCCCATGGCGGCTCCGCGAGGACAAGTCGGGCCTCGCCATGGACGTGGTGGGCTATGACCTTCGCGGCAGGGCACCCGGCCATACCGACTTTGCCCGGATCAAGAAAGGCATGCTGGGCGGACAGTTCTGGTCGGTATACGTCCCCGGCGAGGTCAGGGACTCCGGCTACGCCCGCATCCAGCTCGAGCAGATCGACGTAGCCAAGCGGATCATCGAGCGCTACCCCGATCAATTCCAGTTCTGCACCACGGCCCTCTGCTTCCGGCAAGCGTTCGCGGACGGGCGGGTCGGCTCGATGCTCGGAATGGAGGGGGGCCACGCGATCGAGAACTCGCTCGGCGCCCTCCGAGCGTTCTACGATCTCGGGGTCCGGTACCTGACCTTGACCCACAACGTCACCCTGGACTGGGCCGACGCCGCGGTCGACAAGCCCACCCACGGCGGCCTGACCCGGTTTGGCGAGGAAGTGGTGCGGGAGATGAATCGGCTCGGGATGTTGGTCGACCTCTCCCACGTCTCGCCGGGCGTCATGAGCGACGCCCTCAACGTGACCGAGGCCCCGGTGATCTTCTCTCACTCTTCGTCCCGGGCGATGAGCAGTCACCTCCGAAACGCGCCCGATTCGATCCTGGCCCGCCTCCCCCGCAACGGCGGGGTGGTCATGATCCCCTTCGTGACCTTCTTCGTCTCCCAGAAGCGGTTTGAACATTCTCAGGCCCGATCCGCCAAGGAAGCCGAGCTGCGCCGGCAGGGGAGCGACGCGGCCCGGGTCGCGAACGAGATCCGGGCCTGGGATGCCGCCAATCCGGCCCCCAGGGTCACCATCGCCGACGTGGTCGCCAACATCGAGCATGTCCGACGAATCGCCGGGGTCGATCACATAGGAATAGGGTCGGACTATGACGGAATCGACGAGGTCATCGAGGGCCTCGAGGACGTCGGGACCTTTCCAGCCCTCTTCGCCGAGCTGGCCCGGCGTGGCTGGTCCGAGTCCGACCTCCGTAAGGTGGCTGGTGAGAATGTGTTACGAGCGATGGAGGCGGCCGAGAAGGTCGCCGCGAGGCTGAGAAAGGAACGGCCCGCCTCGATCAAGACCATCCATCAGCTCGACCGAAAAAACGTCTCGTGAAGGGGTGACAGCAATGCGCGCCACATTGATGATGGCACTGGTGGGGTCCTTGGTGGCGGCTCATGCTCAGGCCCAGTCCGAGGACGCGCTCCGGCGGTATTTCGAGGGCAAGAGCGTGGTCGTTAAGCTGGAGATGCCGGGTACCGAAGACGGGGTCGACGTCTATCCGGGGACGTCCCAGCCGGTCAACTTTCCGCGGCACGCCAAGCGCCTCAAGGACAATGGCACCGCCATTCGCCGCGGCGACGAGGTTCTCATCACCAAGGTCAAGGTCAAGAAGGACCTGATCGAGTTCCAACTCGGCGGTGGTGGCTATGGCACCTTCGCCGACGAAACCAGCTCTCACGTCGAGACCGCCTCGGCGCCGAAGACCGATCGGGAGAAGAACCTCGAGAAAGAAGTCCCCAGGATTACCGACCCGGCCGCTAAGAAAAAGGCCCAGGAAGAGCTCGACGGGCTTCGCCGGGACCGGCAGCGAACCGACGCGGCCAATCGGGCCCGGGTCGCCGAGGCGCAGCAGATCAAGGATGCCAACATCCGTCAGCGCCGGGCCGAGTCCGGATCGCGGTTCAATCTCCGCTACAGGGCCGTGGTCCCGGCCGACGCGATGACCCCCGACGCCGTCATGCGGGCCTTGGCCGAGTATGTCGACTTCTCGCCGGTGCTGGCGGCCCATACCGACCGCCCGGGGCTTCATGGAGAGGGCGAGAAGCGTCCCGCGGCCGGGGTCGAGGGACTCCGAAAGGGCCTCCTGGCCGAAGAGGTGGACGCCATGCTCGGCCGGCCGGAATCGATCGCGACCAGGTCGGAAGGCACTCTCCAAGTGAGCCTGTCCGTCTACCTCACTCGCGATCGGCGGGTCGAGGCTACCTTCGTCGAGGGTGTGCTGATCAGGTTCACCACCTCGTCGCGCTGACCCACCGCAAGCTGTGACGGCCTGCCGGTTGCCACCAACCGGCGGGCCGTCCATTATTCCGGCGATACCCTTGTTGCCGACTCGGAAATACCGCAAGCCAGGAGCGAGACCCAATGGCGCACACCCTGCCACCGCTACCGTACGACTACAACGCGTTGGAGCCGCACATCGACGAACAGACGATGCGGATCCACCATGGGAAGCACCACGCCACCTACGTGACCAATCTCAACGCGGCCTTGGAGCCCCATGCCGACCTCGCCGCCAAGTCGATCGAAGACCTCATCGGCAATCTGACCGCCGTGCCAGAGGCCATTCGGACCGCGGTGCGGAACAACGGCGGTGGCCACTACAACCACACCCTCTTCTGGACCCTGATGACACCGGGTGGAGCGAAAGCGCCAGGGGGCGCCTTGGGCACAGCCATGGCCCAAGCCTTCGGCAGCTTCGACGCCTTCAAGGAACAGTTTCAGAAGGCCGGTCTCGGCCGGTTCGGGAGCGGTTGGGCCTGGCTCGTGCAGGATAAGTCCGGCAAGCTCGCCATTGAAAGCTCCCCCAATCAGGACTGCCCATTGATGGAGGGCAAGCACCCGGTGATGGGCTGCGACGTCTGGGAGCACGCCTACTACCTCAAATACCAGAACCGCCGGGCCGACTATCTCGGTGCTTGGTGGAACACGGTCAACTGGACCATCATCGGTTCCCGCTATCACGGCTGAACGAGGAAATTACTTCGATGTCTCTGCCCGCGCCCGGGAGCGTTGCCCCGGACTTCACCTTGCCCTCGACCTCCGGTGCCCCGGTCAACCTCGCCTCGCTCCGCGGCAAGAACGTGATCCTGGCGTTCTTCCCGCTGGCGTTTACCGGGGTCTGTACCGCGGAGATGTGCGCCTTCTCCGAGGACTACAGCCAGTTCCAGTCGGCGAGCACGGTGGTGTTGCCGATCAGCGTCGACTCGGTCCCGGCGCTGAAGGAATTCAAGGCCAAGGAGAAGATGGCCGTCGACTTGCTGAGCGACTTCAAACGGGACGTCTGCCGCGCCTATGGTACGCTGCTCGAGGAGAAGTTCTTCAGCAAGCGGGCCTACGTCCTGATCGACAAGGCCGGCACCGTCCGCTGGACCCACGAGGAGGCCGAACTCGGCCACAAGCGGGACAACAGCGAGTTGCTGGCGCAAATCGGGAAGCTTGGCTGACCGGTCGCCGCGGCATTTTCCCTCGGTCGAAACCCCCGATCAGGCCCTGAACCAGGCCGCGGCTTGGGCCATCCGGCGGGTCGGCGGCCACCTCCGCGCCGACCCGGCCCGGGCGGTTCGCTCGGCCCTGTGGGGCGACGACGACCTGGAAGAATTGCTGGAGGACGCTCGCAACTGGCGACGAGTCCGGTCTGATGGCGTGCTCGACCCCGAGGCCTTCCTCGGCGGGATCGTCGGTGGGCTGCTCGGGGTCCGGCTGGACGGGCTGGGGGGGCGGCTCGAAATCAGCCCCTCGCTTCCGGCGGGTTGGCGCCACGTCGCGGTTCGTCGCCTTCGGGCCAATAGGAGCCTGCTCGACCTGGACTTCCGGCCCAGGGCGGAGTGGCTGACGATCAAGCTGGCGCTGGTGTTCGGGCCGCCGATCCCGGCGGTCGTCTCCTCGCTCCATGCCACGGTTGCGCGGGTTACGGTCGACGAGGTGGCCCTCGAGGGACCCCGCGCCATCTTCACGATCGGCGGCGAGCACGAGGTGGCGCTCTACTACGGGATGTAGCCTCCCTATTCCCTATTGGACCCGGCCAACGTAACGTCCCTCGAAGATGACCACGCTGGGCGGAACCCCTCTCGATCTGATCGGCCAGATCGCCAGAATCCTCCACAGCGGGCTGCCGCCCGATGATACCTTGGCATCGGTCGCGGCCGTGGTGCATCGCGGGCTCGGCCTCGAATCGGTCTGCATCTGGCGCCGGGAGCCCAACGCCAACCGATGCGCCGGGATTGCCTCCCCCGTTCGCACGGCGACGGCGGACAATCTGGAGCACCTGCCGGCGTTGGGCCCCAACACGGTCCGCTATCCCCTGGTCCACGCCGGTTTGCGACTCGGCGTCCTCGAGATGGTGCTGCCTCCCAATGAACCCACCCTGCTGGCGAGCGTGGTCGAGGTGATCCAGAACCTCTTGGCGCCATTCCTCGATTCGATGACGCTGGCGGAGGACCTGGCGCTCGAGGTGGCCTCGCGATCGAGGGAGATCTCCGAGCAGCGTCGGTTCACCGGGCTCGTCATCGATAGCTTGCCGGTGGGGATCTACGTGATCGACCGGACCTACCGCATTCAGTTCTGGAACCGCAAGCGCGAAACCGGCACCCAAGGTCTCCGGCGCGACGACGTAGTGGGTCGACCGGTGTTCCAGGTTCTGACCCGGCAGAGTCCCGAGCAGCTCAGGGCCGATTTCGACGAGATCTTCTCCTCGGGGGTTACCCACCAGCGCGAGACCGTGGTCGAACAGGGTGGCGAGCGCCGGGTCTACCGGCTGTCTCGGCTGCCGATGCGCTTGGGCGGGGATGCCATCACCCATGTGATCACGATCGGCGAGGACGTCACCGAGTCCCGCAACGTTCAACAGCAGATCCTCCAGCATGAAAAACTGGCCGCCGTCGGGCAATTGGCCGCCGGCGTCATGCACGAGATCAACAACCCGCTGGCAACCATCTCGGCCTGCGCCGCCGCGGTGGATGCTCGGCTCGGAGCGCTGGCTGACGGCGCCTCCCGGGCATACCTCGAGACCATCGAGCGCGAGGTCCAGCGCTGTTCCAAGATCGTCGACGGCCTCCTCGAGTTCAGCGGCCCCCAGGCCGCCGCGCGACCCAAGGAGCCGGTGACCCTGGATGCGCTGGTGGAGCGGACCCATTTCCTCCTCCGCCATCACAGACGGTACAAGCGGCTCCGGGTCGAAACCGCCATAGAAGCGCCGCCGGTCTGGGTCCGCGGCAACGACGAGCAGTTGATCCAGGTCCTCATGGCGCTGTCGCTCAACGCCATCGACGCCATGCCGGATGGCGGCACCCTCACGCTGCGGACCAACCGATCCCACAGCCGGACCGAGGCCGCGGTCGACGTCGTCGACACCGGCACCGGGATTCCCGCGACTCAACTGACCAAGATCTTCGAGCCCTTCTTCACGACCAAGCCGCCGGGGCGGGGAACCGGGCTCGGGCTGTCGATTGCCTACGGGATCGTTCACGATCACGGCGGTCGGATCGACGTCTCGAGCGAGATAGGCCGGGGCAGTACCTTCTCCGTGGTGCTCCCGATCGAAGCCGTGGAGGTGGCCGGATGAAAGTCCTCGTGGTCGAAGACGACCGGATTGTCGGGCAGTACGTCAAGCGAGGACTGGACGAGCAGGGTTACCACGCCGACCTGGTCGACGACGGGATGGAGGCCCTCCGGCTCATCTCGGGCGGGCTGTGCGATTTGGTGATTCTCGATCTCCGGCTGCCCGGAATGACCGGTTACGAGGTGCTCCGCACCGTCCGCGACCGAGGCATCACCATTCCGATCCTGGTGCTGACCGCCCAAGACGCCGTCGACCACAAAGTCCAGGCGCTTCGGGCCGGCGCCGACGACTACGTCACCAAGCCGTTCGCGTTCGAGGAGCTGCTGGCACGAGTCGAAGCCATTGCCCGGCGGCCGCCCCAGATCCGGTCGAGTCGGCTCACCATCGCCGACCTCGAGCTCGACACCGCGACTCGTGAGGTGCGGCGGGCCGGCAAGCTGCTCGATCTGACGCCCAAAGAGTACACCGTGCTCGAGTACCTGATGCGCCACCCGAGCCGGGTCATGTCGCGGACCCTGATCACCGAGTATGCCTGGGATTATCATTTCGATCCCGGCACCAACATCGTCGACGTGGTCATCAATCGCCTCCGGAAGAAACTCGATGCTGGCCACGCCAAGAAGATCCTCCACACCGTCCGCGGTGTGGGCTACGTCGTGAAAGCCTGACTCCGGTGCGGTCGATCCGGCAGCGCCTCACCGTCGGATACGTGGTCGCGCTGACCCTGGCCATCGTCGTCTTCGGGACGGTCCTCTACTACAATCGGCGCCAAGCGAACCTGACCGAGCTCGACTCCCGGCTCGAGGTCGAGGCCGAGGTGGCCAACGGACTGCTGGGCGAGCTGTCGCGATCGCTCGGACGGCTCCCACCCGTTCTCCAGGGCATTCAGGGCACCTTGCAGGGCTTCCGGCACTATGTCGTCTTGGTCGGGCGGGATGGAACGCCCAAGCTCACGGTCGAGCCCACGGGTGGGAGCCTCGACAGCACGGCCGTCACCCGGCTGCTCCGGCTCGCCACCGAATCGGACCAGACCAGGTGGGGTACGGCGGCCGTTTTTCCTGGGCGGCCGGATCTCCGCTACTATGTCACCGGCGTGGCACGATCGGACCCAGAGCTCCGGAGCATTCTGGTCGGGGCCACCGTGGATGAGGTGCTCTTCGGCCCCTCGGATCTCCTCCGGGCCATGCTCTACATCGCGCCGCTGCTGATCCTGGTTTCGATTCTGGTGGGCTCCTGGCTGGCCAGAACGAGCCTCCAGCCCCTCGAGTCGACCATCGACGAGCTCACCGCCATCACCGACGGCAAGAGCCTCCACCGCCGGCTTCCGGTCGACCCGGCCGCCACCGACGAGTTGGCCCGCCTGTCGCTCGCGGCCAACGCGATGTTCTCCCGGCTGGAGCACAGCTTCTCGGCTCAGCAACGGTTCGTCGCCGAGGCGAGCCACGAGCTCAAGACCCCGCTCATGGTGCTCCGCGTGGGGGTCGAACGGGCCCTCACCAACCCCAAGATGCCGGCCGAGAGTCTCGAGCCGCTCGACGAATCGCTCGAGGAGATCAACCGGATGAGCGAGTTGGTCGATAGCCTCCTGATGCTGGCCCGCGCCGACGAGGGCCGGGCCCCGCTCGCGGTCGAAGAGTGCGACCTTCGCGAACTGGTCTCGGAGGCCGGGGAGACCGCGAACATTCTGGCCGAGGCTAACCAGATCCTGGTCCGAACCGACGTTCCATCCCGGCCGGTCCTGTTGCCGGTCGACCGAAACCGGATCCGGCAGCTGTTGCTCAACCTGGTGACCAACGCCGTCAAGTTCACCCCGGCCCATGGAGAAGTCCGCGTTGGCATCGTCGATGTCGACGCCACGGTACAGATCGTGGTGCGCGACACCGGGATCGGGATCGCCGCTGGCGATCTCCCCCACATCTTCGATCGGTTCTGGCGGGCCGACCCCGCTCGGACTCGGGACGAAGCGAAGGCGGGCACCGGTTTGGGGCTCGCCATCACCAAATGGATCGCCGAGGCCCACGGTGGGGCCATTACGGTGCAGAGCCGGCCTGGCAAGGGCACCGTTTTCACCGTATCATTGCCGAGGTCGGTCGCACCAAACGCAACACCCGTCGTTTAATCTGTCTGTCATCGTTTTGTCATGTTGTGGTCAGGCCGTTGAAAGCCCTGCCTGTTTGCTTTGCTGTGGGTACTGTTGACTCCGCTGGAGGACGCACATGTTCGAGAACCTCATTGAGTCCCAGCCCAAGCGGCAACGCTCCTTCGCGCAGTCCGCGATCTCATTGGTACTCCACCTGGTCTTGGGGTACGGTGCGATCAAGGCGACGTCCGGCGCTGCGGAACAGCTGAAGGAGATTCTCCAGGACACCACCATGGTGTTCTTGAAGCCGCCTGAGCCGCCACCTCCACCTCCACCGGCGACGCCGCCGGACGCGATCGTCACGGCGAACCCGCCGCCGATGGGCTTCCAGACGGTGATGCCGCCGACCGAGATCCCCAAAGACATTCCGCCGGTCAACCTGACCGAGCGGTTCGACGCCAAGGACTTCAGTGGCAAGGGCGTCGAGGGGGGTATCGCGAGCGGCGTCGTGGGCGGCACCGGTCCGGTCTCGACCCAAGAGACCTTCGTCGAGGCCGAGGTCGACGACCCGGTGCAGGCCCTCAACCTCCCGAGGCCGAAGTATCCGCCGGTCCTTCAGCAGGCCGGTATCGCCGGCAGCGTCGACGTCCAGTACGTCGTCGGGATCGAAGGGAAGGCCGAGCCGGCGTCGTTCCGCGTTCTTCGCAGCACCAACAAGGCGTTCGAAGAGCCGGCCCGCGAAGCCATCCTGGCGGGCACCTTCAAGCCAGCCAAGATTCGGGGCCAGCCGGTGCGACAGCTGGTGCAGCAGCGGATTTCGTTCAACATCGGGCAATGATCCAGACCCTCATTCACCTTTCGCGTTTGACCTGACTTAAGGAGTTCGACAATGGGTGTAGATATTCTCACGCTGTACGAGCACGCCAACACCTTCGCTCGGGCGATCGTCTGGATCATGATTGCGATGTCCGTCTTCTCCCTGACGGTGGCTATTGGGAAGCTCTTCAAGATCCGCAAGAGCACCTCGGCCACCCGGAAGTTCGCCCCCCAATTCAGCCGGGCGATTCAGGAGGAGCAACTCGACCAGGCCATCACGCTGGCCGAGAAGAACCAGACCAGCCACGTCGCCAAGCTCCTGGGCGGGGCGCTTTCGGAAGTGAAGCCGTTGCTCCGCGATCGGGCCACCATTACCGCCGCCGACATCAATTCGGCCGAGCGGGCGGTCGAGCGGCAGATGCTCATCACCCTCGCCGATTTCAAGCGCGGCCTTGGGATTCTGGCCACGGTCGGTTCCACGGCCCCGTTCGTCGGACTCCTGGGCACCACGATGGGTATCGTGACGGCCTTCAACGCGATGTCGGCCGGCGGCGCGTCGGGCGGCCTTGCCGGCATCGCCGGCGGGATCTCCGAGGCGCTCATCACCACGGCGTTGGGCCTCCTGGTCGCGATCCCGGCGGTGTGGTTCTACAACTACTTCACCACCAAGATCGAGAACCTCACGGTCGAGATGACCTACAGCTCCAAGGAACTGATCGACTACCTGATCAAGAGCGTGGGCAGCGAGTTTGGTCGGTCGATCTTCACCAAGGAATTCCAGGCCCAGAAGGCGGTGAGTGGCAGTGGCCACATCAGTTAGTTCGGCGCAAGCCGGCCAGACCAACGTCAAGGCCGAGCCCAACGTCATTCCGATGATCGACATCATGCTGGTGTTGTTGATCATCTTCATGATCGTGACGCCGCTCATCGCCAACGGCTTCCTGGCCACCATGCCGACGGGTGAAAACCTCGACAAGCGGCCCGAAGGCGAGGGTGAGGTGGTCCTGGGCATCGATCAGAACGGCAGCTACTTCTTGAATGGCGCCCTGATCGCGGCCGACGTGCTGCCCGATCAGCTCAAGGCGATCTACGCCGCCCGCGAGGAAGACAAGATCATGTACTTCCGAGCCCACAAGGATCTCAAGTTCGAGAAGATCCAGGACGCGGTGGAGATCGCCCGACGGGCCGGGGTTCGAGTCATGGCGGCCATCACCGACATCGAGACCTCCGGGCTCAACGTCTTCGGTGCCAAGAAGCAGGAATAGGAGATAACGCTATGGGAATGTCAGTTGGCGATTCTGGCGCGTTGAGCGCGGAACCGAACGTGATTCCGATGATCGACATTCTGCTGGTGCTCCTGATCATCTTCATGATCTCGCAGCCCTTGGCTCGAATGGCGATCGACGTCCAGGTACCTCCGCTGGAGACGGCCGCACCCTCCGGGCCGTCGCAGCAGATCGTGCTCAACATCCTGGCCGATGGCAACTATGAGATCAACGGCCAGCCGGTCCCGCCGGGACAGTTGGACACTCAGATCCACGCGATCTACGACAATCGGCCGACCAAGCTGATCTTCATCAAGGCCGATCCGAACCGGACCTATCAGGACTGGATCGAGGCCTCCGACATCGTCCGGGGCGCGGGGGTCCAGGTGATCGGGTTCACGCCCAAGGGCTAGCCGGAACGCCCGGTGGACAGGGGGTCGGACCGAATGGTCCGACCCTTTGTCGTTTCCGGGCGGCTGCCCCCAGATTTGAGGCATGGCTGGTGGGTCGAATCTTTTCCGGGGGCTCGGACGTCTCCCGTGACGTTATGGGACGTCGCCAGGTGATCGGGCGCCCGAGCCTCCGGGCGCCAGCCCAGCCGATCGGGCTCGGGCTGCCGGCCGGCACCCGATTCAAATGGGCGGGGCCGGTCTCCGTCGTTGTTCATATCCTCCTGCTGTTCGGCTTGATCCGACTCGCCCCGCTGCGCAACCTCGACTTTCAAGACACCGCCGGGGCTGGCTCGAACGGCCGAGCCGGTGGGGGTGGCGGCGGTGGCGGCAGGATTCGGATGGTAGCCTTGCCCCCCATGGCACGGCCCGTGGTTCCGCCCCCCCCGGCCGTGGTTGTTCCGCCGCCCCCGCCGGTCCCGCCACCGGTCGTCCAGCCCGAGGAGATCCCAGTCGTCGCGCCGCCCTCCCCGGACACTGTCGCCCCTGGAGAACAACCCGCCTCCGGGTCCGGGACCGGCCGCGGTACCGGAACCGGGTCCGGATCGGGGACCGGTTCTGGGTCGGGGAGCGGCTCCGGTAGAGGCTCTGGAACGGGCAGCGGGACGGGTCCCGGGTCTGGAGGTGCGGGCTCGGCCCGGCCGCCGGAGCCCCGGCAGCTGATTCTCCCGCCCCCGGAGATCCCCAAAGCGCTGCGGGGTGTCACGATTAGCGTTACCTTCCTCGTCGGACCCGAGGGGCGGGTCGAAGCGGTCCGCTTTGCCCCCGAACCCGAAGACCGTGGGTTCGCCAAGAAGCTCGAAGAGGTCATGAAGGACTATCGGTTCCGGCCGGCTCGAGGACCCGACGGCGCGGTCGTGGCCGGCATGGTGACGGTACAACTCACCTTCTAGCCGGGGGCGTATGTCCCTTTTCGCGAGAAAGCCCATCACCGTCGAGGGTGACCGGGGCTTGATCAGGGTACTGGGCATCAGCGATCTGGTGATGCTCTCGATCGGCGCCGTGATCGGGGCCGGGATCTTCGCGTCCTTAGGCACCGCCGCCGCGGGCGAGGTAGCGGCCGACGGCACCGTGATTCGGGCCGGGGCGGGGCCGGCGTTGGTCATCTCGTTCGTCCTGCTCGGGGTGGTCTGCGGCCTGGCGGCGCTCTGCTACGCCGAGTTGGCCTCGATGATTCCCACCTCGGGCTCGGCCTACGCCTATACCTACGCCACCCTGGGCGAGTTCCTGGCCTGGATCATCGGCTGGGACCTCATTCTCGAGTACGCCATCGGCAACATCGCGGTGGCGGTCGCCTGGAGCGGCTATTTCAATTCACTCCTCGCCGGCTTCGGTGTCCATCTCCCCGATTGGCTTTCCCACGGGTACTTCCAGGTCAAGATGTCCGCCGACCCCGCGATGCAGGCGATGTTCGCCGCGGCACCCAAGCTGTTCGGCCTCCCCGTCCTGCTCAACCTCCCCGCTTTCCTCGCGGTCGCGGCGGTGACGGTGTTGCTCTGCTTCGGCGTCAAGGAGAGCACCCGAGCCAACAACATCATGGTGTGGATCAAGTTGGCCGTCTTGGCCCTGTTCGTCGTCGCCGGTTTGATGCACATCCAGCCCGAGAACTACACCCCCTTCGCGCCCAACGGCTTCCGCGGGATCCACCAGGGGGCGGCCATCGTCTTCTTCGCCTACATCGGGTTCGACGCCATCTCCACCGCGGCCGAGGAGACCAAGAACCCGCAGCGCAACCTCCCGATCGGGATCCTTCTGGGATTGGCGGCCTGCACCCTCATCTACGTCATCGTCGGGGCGGTTGCCACCGGCTTGGTGCCCTACGATCAGCTCCGATCGGCCGACCCCCTCGCCCGGGCCCTGTCGCTCGCCGGCCTTGGCACCGCGAGTTGGATCGTCGCCGCCGGTGCCGTGGTGTCGATGACCGCGGTGCTCCTGGTGTTCCAATACGGCCAACCGAGAATCTTCTTCTCGATGGCGAGAGACGGTCTCCTGCCGAAGTGGGCAGCCAAGGTCCACCCCAAGTGGCGAGTGCCTCACATCACCACCATCGTCACCGGGGTCGTGGTGGGTGCCGGCGCCCTCGTGGCCGAGGAGAATGCCATCTACGACCTCACCAACATCGGAACCCTCGCCGCCTTTGCCCTCGTCTGCATCGGGGTGCTGGTGCTACGGGTCCGGGAGCCCAACCGCGAGCGGCCGTTCAAGGTGCCGTTCGTCTGGCTCGTCACGATCGGCGGGGCCGCCGCCTGCCTCTTCGTGATGCAGGGCCTCCCGACTCGGGCCTGGGTGATGTTCGGCGTCTGGCTCCTGATCGGTCTCGCGGTGTACTTCTCGTACGGCTACCGGCACAGCGTGCTTCGGACCGGCCGGCCGATCGAGGTCGATCGCCTCGACGGCACCCACTGACGGATGAGCACGACATGACCAAACGGCTTCAGGTCTACCAGACCGACGCCCTGGTGGTCACGTTCGATCCCAACGTCTGCATTCACTCGGCCAACTGCGTCAGGGGCCTTCCGGGGGTCTTCGACCCCTCCCGACCCAAGTGGGTCGACTTGGGCGCCGCGACCGCCGCCGAGATCGTCGCGACGGTCGCCAAGTGCCCGTCAGGGGCGCTCAAGGTCGTCGAGGCCGGGGCGGCGAAACCGGCGGCGGAATCGCTGCCTGCCGGCGGTCCGGTGCAGATCGGCGTCAAGCCGAACGGCCCGCTGCTGGTGCGAGGCAGGATCACGGTGACCCGGGAAAACGGCGAGGTGGTCGAGAGGGAAAGCTGTTCCTTGTGTCGCTGCGGCGCGACCAAGAACGCCCCGTTCTGCGACGGCAGTCACAACCGGATCGGGTTCAAGTCGCCGAGCTGAGCCCGGCCTAACGATCGGCGCGGGCGGCCAGTCGCGGGCCACCGACCAGCGGATCCAGCGGCCGCTCGAGCGGGACGAAGGGCGGCGCGATCAGGCTCGCGACCCGAGGGCCAAGCAGTCCCTCGGTGGCGACGATGCCGCCGGTGAGCCCGAGGGGAACGGCGCCTGCCTCGAACTCGGGGGCGAGTGAGTTGACCAGCCCGGCGAGAATCTGACCCGCCTGCTCGAGAATCTCGGTCGCCACGGCATCGCCGGCCCGGGCCGCCGCCGCGACGGCCTTGGTGAGATGGGCCACCTCGCGGGGCGTCGCCAGCGTCGACCAGGCCACCAACTCCCGAAAATCCGGTGCCCCGACCGCCCGCTGGAGCTGTTCGATCAGCGCGGTTGCCTTGCCGCGGCCGTCGACCGCTCGCCCGGCCGCGCGCAACGCGGCCCGCCCGATCCAGTAGCCGGCCCCCTCGTCGCCCATCTGCCAGCCGAACCCGCCCCGCCGAACCAGCCGGCCTGCGCCGGTTCGACCGACCACCACGCTGCCGGTCCCCGCGACCAGCACCGCGCCGACCTCGACGCCGAGCGCCTCGAACGCGAGCACGACGTCGGAAACGACGATCACCCTCGAGGCCAGCCGCTCCCGGGCGATCGCGGCCCGGATCTCCTCGGCGTCGGCGGCCCGGCCTGCGCCCGCCGCCCCTACGACGACCGCATCCGCCCGAAGGACGTTGGCTCGGGCCAGGGTGTCTCTCGCCAGGTCGATCACCGCGGTCGCGGTCACCAGGGCCCGTCCCGGGCGGACCGCGCTGCCGGGGCCACGTCCGGTGGCGAGTACCAGGTCGCCCCGGGTGACCGCGATCGAGATCTTGCTGCCGCCGACGTCGGCCGTCACGACGGTCATCTCGCCACCTCGGGTCGAGGAGCGGGGGGGAGGATCCGCGCCGCCAGCCAGCCGATCCCGATCGCCAGCGCGGTGCCCAGGGGAACATACCAGGGCCAGGCCAGCCTGCCTAACGGTTCGAGGAAGCCGAACGCGCCCGACTCGGCCAATCGCCTCGAAAAGACCACCACCAGCATGATGGCCATCGCCGCCAGGGCGCCAATCGCCACGTCGCGGCCGGCGACCCGCGGGACTTGGGCCAGGACATAGGTGCCGAGCAGCGAACCGTAGGTGACCGAAGCGATCGAGAGAGCCAGGACCACCACCGGGGTGTCGTTGCCGGAGGCGTAGCCGTAGAACCCGAGCGCGCCCAGGATCAGCGCCGCTCCCCAACCCAGCGACACCGCCCGCCCGACCCGCATCAAGTGCACCGGGTCGGTTTTCCCGGTCAGGGTCGAGTAGAAGTCGTGCGTCACCGCGGACGCCAACGCGTTGATCGAGCTCGAGATGGTGCTCATCGCCGCGGCCAGGATCCCCGCGATGACCAGGCCGGCCACTCCGGTCGGCAGCGCGTCGATGATGAATCGGGGGAAGACCTGGTCGGCCGGGATGGACTCCGGGGCCCGCCCGGCCGCCCAAATCGCGGTCCCGACCATCAGGAAGAGCAGGAATTGGAGGACCACCACCGCTCCGGATCCGATCAGCGCCCGACGGGCGTCGCCCAGGGATCGAGTGGCCAGAAGGCGCTGCACGATGAGATGGTCGGTCCCGTGCGACGCCGTGGTGAGCAAGGCGCCGCCGATCAAACCACCGAACAGGGTGTAGGTTTTCGACAAGTCGATGCTCCAGTCGATGACTCGGAGCTTGCCGGCCGCGGCGGCCAGATCGAGGGTGCCGGTCAGCCCGCCCGCCATGCCGATCGCGATCGTCAGCGCGGCCACCCCACCGGCCAAGTAAATGACCAACTGCACCACGTCGGCCCAAACCACCGCCTTGAGCCCGCCGACCCAGGTGTAGCCGACGGTGACGACCCCCATGGCCACGATGGCCGTGGGTGCCGTCCACCCGGTGACCAAGGCCAGCGGGATGGCGCCGGCATAGATCCGAACCCCGTCGCCCAGGAACCGGGTCACCAGGAACGCCCCAGAAAAGAGCCGCCGAGTGGCGACGCCGAACCGAGCCTCGAGACGTCCGTACGCGGTCTCCTGATGACCAGCGAAATAGCCCGGCAAGAGCCACCAGGCAACCAGGATCCGTCCCAGGAAATAACCGAGGGGTAGCTGGAGAAAGGTCAGGTCGCCGCGGGCCCCGATACCGGGTACCGAGATGACGGTCAGGGCCGACGTCTCGGTCGCCACGATCGACAACAGCACCGTCCAGCTGGGAAGGTCTCGGGACCCGAGGAAATAGTCCCCCGCCGTTCGCTGCCGCCGGGTAACCCAGACCCCGATTCCGACGGTCACCGCGAAGTAGCCGAGGATGACCGCGAAATCGAGGGGTTCCATCCGCCCAAATTGCGGTCAGCGCCGGGGGCTCACAAGGGTGGGGGCGCCAGACGCTCGGTCCGCGTTTGGGCTCTTGGCTGGCTCGTCTCGCTACAGCAGGAGGTCGTTTCGCTGCTCATAGGGGACGAACCAACCTCGGGCCGCGTGGCGGGCCAGTAACCGAAGGTAGGTCGCCCAGCAGAACGAGGAGATCCGACAATGCTGGGTGGCCCCTTCCCAGCCGCGGTGGTAGAAGTGCAGTCTGGTGCGATCGCCGTCGGGGTGAAGTCGCGCCCCCACTCGGGTTCCCCGCCAGTCCGGCATCGGTGCCGTCTCGGTCATCTCCCACTCGATGGCGTGGGGCGCCTCGAAAGTTCGGGTCACCCCAGCCCACTGGTGATCGGCGTCGAAGCCGAACCGGTAGCGGCCGCCGAGCCGTGGCTCCGCGTCGGCGGTGTGGGTCCACCAGGCGTCGAGTCCCTCCGGGGTGCTGAAGTACTCGAAGACCCGCGCGATCGGCGCCTCGATGACCAGCTCGTGCTCGATGTTCATGTGATCTCTCCCGGTGGGTGAGGCCGGTGGCGGTCGGCACGGCACCCCGGTGAGGTGCACATGCGTAACCAGATGGTTACTGATACTATCGTGAAAGCCGCGAAGCGACAAGAGGGAAGCGGGGCCGACCCCGCCTTGACCCCAACGACATGTCACCGTTCATTTACCTGATCTGGTTCCGGCTCTTCCGTCCGACCCGGCTCCCACCCGCGACCAGGCGCCACCATGCTGCCACGACCAACCGACGCCGTCTTCCGAGCCCTGAACGATCCCACTCGCCGAGCGATCCTCGAAGACCTCCGCGGCGGCGGCAAGCCCGTCAGCGCCATCGCCCGGCGCTATCGGATCTCGCGGCCCGCCGTCTCCAAGCACATCCGGCTCTTGCGCGAGGCGCGGCTGATCGTCGACCACCGCGAGGGGCGGCAGCGGATCTGCTTCCTCGACCCCATCCCGCTCCGAGCCGTGGACCAATGGGTCGGCCAGTTCCGCGACGCCTGGAGGGCCCGCTTGGGCCGCCTCAAGCGGCACCTCGAAGCCGAGACCGTTCCGGCTCGGCGAGGCGACGGACCATGACCCCCGCAAACGAAGTGGTCGTCGAGGAAACGACGATCGCGGCTTCCATCGAGCGGGTCTTCGAGGCATTGGTCAACCAGCGGGATTTGGCGGCGTGGTGGACCGAGCCGGGCAGTTGCTCGGCGATCCATTGGTCGGTTGATCCCCGGGTCGGGGGCGCCTGGCTGTCGCGGTGGCGCTGGGAGCATGGTGGCGAGTTCGCGATCGGAGGGACCATCCTGCGACTGACCCGGCCGGTACTGCTCGAATACGACTGGTGGGACGACCGGTACCCCGGGATGCGGACCGTGGTTCGCTACGACCTCGTCCCCACCGAACGCGGGACCCACCTGAAGGTGACCCACAGCGGATTCGAAACCGGACGTCAGGATCTGGCCGATTATCGGGGAGGGTGGTGGCGGGTGCTGGCCAAACTGAGCGCCCACTGCGCCGCGCCGTGACCCGGGCCTGACGCCTTCCCGCCCGCCGCCCGGCGGAGTATCGTAGGCCGACCGTCATGGCCGCTCGAATCCTCTCGGAAGCCGAAACCCGGGCGTTGCTCGGCCCCGCCGACCCGATCGCCGCCCGTCGGGCAGCGTTCGCCGCGCTCGGGCGGGACGCCGCGCCCCACTTCGCCGACGACGAGGTCGCCATCGTGGCCAACCGGCTTCGCGTTCCGCTCCCGACGTGAACGCCTCCTGGTGGCGAGCGGTGCTCGTTCTAACGGGCTGCGCTTCTCTCGAGCCGGACCGGCTCCCACGCTTGGTCGATGCCCCATGCGCGCCCGATCTGCCCGGTGCCAGCTACCGGTGCGGTGAACTGGTGGTGCCCCGGCGGTGGCCCGCATCGGCGACCGCAAGTTCGGGGGACACGGCCACGGTGGCACTCCACTACCTCGTTCTGGCCGCGAACGCGGAGCCGGAAGCGCCCGACCCGATCGTCGTGCTGGGTGGGGGTCGAGGCCGGACGGCGTTCACGGATCTGCTGGTGCTCGCGGCCCTCCAGCGCGAAGGGACCGACCGGGCAATCGTCGTGTTGGAGCGGCGGGGAGCCGGGTATTCGCGGCCCTCGCTCGGCTGTCCGGCTGGTCCCGGCCTGCCCGGCGCCATCGAGTGCCGCGACGCGTTGGACCGAGCCGCCGTTCGGGTCGAAGATTTCGGCACCGACGCGGCGGCCCGCGACGCGATCGCGTTGCTCGACCTGCTCGGCGTCGAGCGTGCCAACCTGGTGGCAATCGACGCCGGCGCGCGCTGGGCTCGCCGGGTCGCCGAGCTGGCGCCGCATCGGGTCCGGAGCCTGGTGTTCGACAGCCTGTACTTTGGTCCCGTGCCCGGGAGCGCCGACCGGGTGTTGGCCGCCCTGGTCGATGCCTGCGGCCGGGATCCCGGTTGCCGGTCGGCGTTTCCGTCGCTGGCGGAACGCCTCGACGTCGTCATCGCTGCCCGGAGGCTCCCCCGGGCGACCCCCGACCTCGCGACCTTCGTCGAGATGACCGACGCGGCGCTGACCGACCAGGCCAAGCTCGCCCGGATCCCGGCCGGCATCGCCGCCGCGGCTCGAGACGATTGGGTTACCGCGGCGAGGCTGCTCCAACAAGGCGCCGACATCCCCGAAGGGGTCCGGATGGATCGGCTGATGACCGAGGGGCTTCGGCTGGTCGAATGCGGTGAGTGGCTGGCAACCAGCGGTGAGGTCGGGTCGACGGTCCGCTGGCCAGAACTCGAACGGGAGCGGGCCCGCCGTCTCGATGCCGACCGCGACCGCTGCCGTGTCTTCGCCGGCCGGCGAGGTGACGGGAATCCTGAGGCCCCGGCGGCTGACCGCGATTCGGTCGGCGCCATTCCATCGGTGGCCCTGGTCGGCGAGTTCGATCCGGACGCCCGTCCGGTTCAGGCCACCTACGGTGGCCCTGGGGCCGTCGTCGTCCCCTCGATGAGCCGCCTAACGCTCGGCTCGGCCTGCTGTCGCGATGTCCTGAGGGTTTTCCTGGCCAGGCCCGCCGCAACTCCCGATCCGCCATGCCTCGGGTTCACCCAGCCGGTTCACTTCGTTCCCCGATGACCTCCACGCGGCGGCCGAGGCTCGCGGCTCGATTGCCGGGGCGCCTGGCGAACGGCGCCGCGGCCCCACTGCCTCGAACAAATCGGAGTGGCGTCGTGGCTGGTCGGTCGAGTCCTAGGCGGTGAAGCTCGTCCCGCAGCCGCACCCGCCGGTGGCGTTCGGGTTCTCGAAGGTGAAACCGGACCCTTGCATCGAGGTGACGTAGTCGATCTTGACGCCGTTGAGGTACGGCAGGCTGAACCCGTCGACGAACAGCTTGACCGCTCCGACGTCGAGGATGATGTCATCCGCCTCCGACTTCTCCTCGATGTTCAGATTGTACTTGAAGCCCGAACAGCCACCGGGCATCACGCTGACCCGAAGCCCGCCGACCTCCGGCGTGATCTGCTCGGCCGCCATGAACTTGAGCACCTCGGTCACCGCGGCGGGTGTGAGGTGGATCGCGGCGCCAGCGACGGGCTTTTCGGTCGTGCTCATGAAGTCCTCCTATTCCGACTTGAAAACTAGGAATAACCGGGTCCGGTTGTCAACGCGCCCCGGCGTCGAGCGCGGCGACCGTCCGATCGGCCACCAGGACGCGCAACGGGCCGAGTCGCGGATTGTCGCGGGTCGGGTGGACCCGATTGCTGAGCAAAACGATGACCAGATCACGAGTTGGGTCGATCCAGATCGAGGTGCCGGTGAAGCCGGTGTGTCCGAAGCTGGCGGGTGACAGGCGGGTCCCGGCGCTGCTGCCGGAGGACGGAGTGTCCCATCCGAGCGCCCGGCTGGAACCGGGCACCAGGTCTTGCCGCCGGGTGAATTCGAGCACGGTGGCGGCGGTGAGCTTCGGGCCGGGGCCGGCGAGCCCTCGGCGGGCCGCGAGCAGCCACTCGCCGAACCGTACCAGGTCCTCTACCGTCCCGAACAGCCCGGCGTGTCCGGAGATTCCGCCGAGGAACGCGGCGTTCTCGTCATGGACTTCGCCGCGGACGATGCGCCCGCGCCAGGGATCCCGCTCGGTCGGGGCGATGCGGGGGAGCCAGCCGGCCGGCGGACGGTAGCGAGAGCTCCGCAGGCCCAGGGGGTTGCTGACCAGGCGATCGAAGAGACGGTCGATCGGCTGCCCCAGGGCGCGCTCCACCAGCTGGGTCACCAGGATCGCCCCGAGGTCCGAGTAGACCATTCGGACACCGGCGGCCGTGTCGAGTGGGGTGCTGGCCACCAGGGTCAGCGCGGCGGCCTCGGACGACGACTCGCGCCAGAGCGGCCGATGGGCCGGCAGACCGCTGGAGTGGGTCAGCAGATGCCGGACCGTAACTCGATCCTTGCCCTGACCGGCGAACTCGGGGAGGTACCGGACCACGGGCGCGTCGAGATCGATCGCCCCACGCTCCACGGCCACCATGGTAACGGTGGTCAGCGCCACCACCTTGGTCAGCGAGGCCAGGTCGTAGATGGTCCGCCGGCTGGTGGGCGCGTGGTCGTCGATGCCGAGGACCCCGGCGGCGTGGAAGAAGCGGCGACCGGCCGCCGAAATCCCCACGGTCGCGCCCGGGGCCGCGCCTGACCGAACCGCCGAGTCGACCCCGGCCACCACTTCGGCCCAGGGACACCCGGGACCGCATCCCGTTGGCACCGGGGTCGCCGCACTCGGTCCCCGGCACCCGAGGACCGCGACGATGACGCCGGCGCTAGCGAGTCGCGGCATTGCCGCTCGAGAGGATCAGACCGCTGCCTAACGCCGCGTGGGGCGGCAGCGGGATGGGGAGCCGCCCGGTGATCGGGGCCCCCGCGAGCGCCTGGGCGGCGGCCCGCTCGGTCAGGGGATTCGCGGTCCAGGCCAACAGCAACGACCCGATCGACGGCGCTTGCGACAACAGGTAGGGCGATCCGAACGACACCACGACCAGGGGCTGGGCGGAGCGCTCCTCGATCAGCGCCGCGAGTGCCGGCGGCATCGCGATCGACCCGCTGCCGGTCGTCACCCGGACCCCGACTGCCACGACCGCCGTCGGAGCCGACCCGAGGACCGCGCGGGCGGAGTCATAGGACGCCGGTCCGCTGCTCGGGTAGAGCCGAAACGACCGCACCCGATGACCGGCCTCGGCCAGCTGGCCGGCGAAGTTGCCGTCGCCGAAACCGATGACCGCCAGGTCCTGGGGCGCCCGCCGGAGTCGCGCGACCACGCCGTCGCGATCTTTGACGAGCACCAATGCCCGAGCCGAGATCGCCCGGGCGCTATCGATGAAGGCCCGCCGGCCGACCACTTCGCCGATCCGGTCGAGCGACACCGTGCGCTGGCGAAACAGGCCGGCCCGCTCCTTGAGAACGAGGAGGCGGCGAACCGACCGGTCGAGCCTCGCCCGACTGACCCGGCCCGACCGAACCGCGGCGACCAGGGCGTCGATCGCGGCGACTGGATCCGCCGGCATCAGCAAGAGGTCGCTTCCGGCCTCGAATGCCCGGACCGCGGCCTCGCCCGCGCCGTAGCGAGTCACCAGCGCGCCCATGTCCAAGGCGTCGGTCACGACCAGACCGCGGAACCCGAGCGAATCCCTGAGGACTTTCTCCATCACACCCTTCGACAGCGTCGCCGGAAGGGAATCGGGGTCGAGGGCGGTCACCGCGATGTGGCCTGACATCACGACGTCGACCCCCGCCCGGATGGCCGCCCGGAACGGGACCAGCTCGGTCATCACCAGATCGGGCCACGACTTGCCCACCACGGGCAGGGCGATGTGGGAGTCGACCTCGGTATCGCCGTGCCCAGGGAAGTGTTTCGCCGTCGAGAGGATCCCGGTGGACTTGAGGCCCCGGACCGTGGCGGCGACGAACCGACCGACCTGGGCCGCGTCGGAGCCGAACGAACGGGTGTTGATGACGGGGTTGGCGGCGTTGTTGTTGACGTCGGCCACTGGCGAGAACGTCAAATGGACCCCGACCGCGCGTCCTTCGAGCCCGGTGATCCGGCCCATGGTATGGGCGTCCTGCTCCCTCCCGCCGGCCGCCACGCCCATATTGGTGGGGAAGGGGGTGGCGCCGGTGAACCGGAACGCCGCCCCGCCTTCCAGATCCGACGCGATCAGCAGCGGAGTCCGCGACCGGCGCTGGAGGAAGTTGAGCTTCGCGGCGACGTCGAGTGGCGAGCCGATCGAGATCACGATCCCGCCGACCTCGAGCGAGTCCACCCAGCCGCGAGCCTTGGCGAGGCCGTCGGCGTCGAAGCCAGCGAAGTCGCCGAGCAGCCAAGGCATGACGGTCTGGGCCGCCCGCTGCCGAATGGTCATCCCCGACAGGGCGCGCTCTACCACCTGGCTCGTCCCGGTCTGAGCGGCGGTCCGCTCCGGCACGGCGGCGCTGCCCGCGACGACGACCAGCAGGCCAGATACCGCGACCGGTGTCCGAGGAGAACGGCGAAGACGATGATCCATGGTGTCGGTCTAGTGCTCTCGCTCAGCGTGGTGGTGGCGACGATCCTGGAGGCCCAACGGCCCACCGTACGGCCCGGGATCGACGTCTTGCTCACCGACAGCATCCACCTGGTGGCCGGGAGGCGGGTCGGCTTGGTCGCCAATCAGGCCAGCGTGGACCAGTTCGGGGTCCACGGGGTCGATCGCCTTCGGGCTGCCGGAGTGACACTGGTGGCCCTCTTCAGCCCTGAACACGGGTTTCGGGGCCTGGCCGACCCTGGCGAAGAGGTCCACACCACCACCGATTCCGCGACCGGCCTCCCAATTTACAGCCTCTATGGCAAGAATCTGGCCCCCACCCCCGAGATGCTCGATTTGCTCGACGCCGTCCTGATCGACCTCCCGGATGTCGGCGCCCGCTATTTCACCTATTTGTCGACGGCGGAGCAGGTCATGAACGCCGCGGCGACCGCCCGCAAGGCCGTCATCGTGCTCGACCGTCCCAACCCCTTGGGCGGCGCCATGCACGGGAACGTGCTCGACACCGCGTTTCGCTCGTTCGTGGGTCGGTTCCCGGTTCCGATGCGCTACGGGCTGACGATGGGCGAGTTAGCCCGGTGGATCGACGCGGGCGCGAGCCGCCCAGTCGGGGTTCGGGTCGTGCCCGCGGCGGGGTGGCGGCGGCGCGATACCGGGTTTGAGACCGGGCTTCCGTTTCTTCGACCGAGCCCGAACCTGAAGGACCTGGAAAGCTTGTTCCACTACCCTGGGACCTGCCTGTTCGAGGGAACGGCTTTGTCGGTTGGACGGGGCACCGACGCACCATTCAGCCAGGTCGGGGCGCCCTGGCTCGACACGGCCCGGGTCCTCGGGTCGCTCCGGCGGCAGCGGCTCGAAGGGGTCGCCTTCTCGGCGACCTCCTTCACCCCCAGGCGCCCGGGGGACGCGAAGTTCGCCGACACCGCGCTGGTGGGGATCCGCTGGCACCTCACCGACCGGACCCGATACGACCCCACCCTCGTCGCGGTCGCGGTTCTCGCCACGATTCGCCGAATCCATCCCGACCGAATCGGGTTCATCCCGGCCCATTTCGATCGGCTCGCGGGTGGCGCCGCCCTCCGCCGTGCGCTCGAGGCCGGGGTGGCTCCCGCGCGGGTGACGGCCGCCTGGGCCGCCGAGCGCCGAAGGTTCGCTCGCGCCGTCCGTCCGTTCCTCATCTATCGCTGATCGCCCGCGGTCACGGGTGAGCCACGCCGGCCAGCGATCATTTGCGGCGTGAGCCCGCAACCATTATCCTTGAGAGCTGTTAAGTCGTTGTCGTATCTATTCATTAGCCAGGTTGATACCGCCAAATCGGAAGGCGCGTGAAGCTCGTCACCAAGTCATTGGAACGGACCTTTTTCGCGCTCACGGACCCGGCGGTCGAGCTACTCCTGAAGGCCGGCGTCCGGCCCAACACGCTGACCACCCTTGGCGCCCTGCTCGTGGTGGTTTCGTCGGTGGCCTACGGCGCCGGTTGGATCCGCTGGGGTGGGGCACTGCTGCTGCTGTCGGGGGTGGTCGACACTTTCGACGGGCAGGTGGCTCGGCGGACCGGCGCGGTCACCAAGTTCGGCGCCTTCTACGACTCGACTTTGGACCGGGTGGGTGACGGAGCGACCTTCATCGGCCTGGCGACCTATCTGCTCCGGACCCCGGGGATCTCGTATCAGATCGAGATGGCGGTCCTGGCGATGGTGGCGATCCTGAGTTCGCTCCTGGTCTCCTACGCGCGGGCTCGGGCCGAAGGGCTGGGACTCGACTGCAAGGTCGGGCTGGTCCAGCGAGCCGAACGTTTGCTGGGGATCGGGGTTCCGACCGTGCTGATCGGCGCGGGCCCCGGCGGAATCGTGGTCCAGGCGATCATCGTGATCTTGGCGGTGCTCTCGACGGTGACGGTGGTGCAGCGGTTCGTCTACATCTATCAGGTCACCGAGGGCTCGAAGCGAGAGGGCATCAACTCGTGAGAAAGGAAGAACGGAGTGCCTGAACGAAATGGGAAATCCATCGCACCCGCCGAGGGCAAGCTCGGGGTGCTGTGCGTGGGACTTGGCGCGGTCGCCTCGACCTTCATCGCCGGCGTCGAGAACGTCCGGCGGGGACGGGCCCAGGCGACGGGATCGCTGGCCGAGCTGGCGACCATCCGCCTCGGCAAACGAACCGACAAGCGGTCGCCGCTGATCAAGGATTTCGTGCCCCTCGCGAAGCTGGACGACCTGGTCTTCGGTGCCTGGGATCCAGTGCCGGACGACTGCTACCAGTCGTGTCTCCACTGCGGCGTCCTCGACAAGCACGAGCACGTCGAGCCGATCGCCGACTTCCTCAAGTCGGTCAAGCCGATGCCGGCCGCCTTCGATCAGCACTACGTCAAACGACTCCAAGGCAGCAACGTCAAGAAGGGCACCAAGCGCGAGCAGGCCGATGGGCTCCGGAAGGACATCCGCGCCTTCCAGGCCAAGCATGGTTGCACTCGGATGGTGATGGTGTGGTGCGCCTCGACCGAGATCTTCATCGTGCCCGGGCCGGCCCATCAGTCGATCGAGGCCTTCGAGAAAGCCATCGACGCCAACGATCCGTCGATTGCGCCCTCGATGCTCTACGCGTATGCCGCCGTGATGGAAGGGGTGCCGTTCGCCAACGGCGCCCCGAACCTGACCTGCGACTTCCCGGCCCTCGAGGAACTTGCCCGAAACAAGAAGGTGGCCATCGGCGGCAAGGACTTCAAGACCGGTCAGACCATGCTCAAGACCGTGCTCTCGCCGATGTTCAAGGCGCGGATGCTCGGCGTGGCCGGCTGGTACTCCACCAACATCCTCGGTAATCGCGACGGCGAAGTGCTCGACGACCCCGAGAGCTTCAAGACCAAGGAAGAGTCGAAGCTTGGCGTCCTCGAGCACATTCTCCAGCCGGAGTTGTACCCCCACCTCTACGGCAAGCTCTATCACAAGGTCCGGATCAACTACTACCCTCCCCGGGGCGACAACAAGGAGGGCTGGGACAACATCGACATCTTCGGGTGGCTTGGCTATCCGATGCAGATCAAGGTCGACTTCCTCTGCCGCGACTCGATCCTGGCGGCGCCGCTGGTGCTCGACCTCGCCTTGTTCTTCGATCTCGCCCAGCGGGCCGGAATGTCCGGGATCCAGGAGTGGCTCTCGTTCTACTTCAAGAGCCCTCAAGTGGCCCCAGGACTCTACCCCGAGCACGACCTGTTCATCCAGCAGACCAAGCTGAAGAACACCTTGCGATACCTGATGGGTGAGGAGCAGATCACCCACCTGGGCGTCGAGTACTACGACTACGGGAAGGAGTGAGGATGAAGTACTTCCACCGGACCTCGCTCACGCCCGACGAGGTCATCGCTTCGGCCGCGAGCTACTTCGGGGCCCGAATGGGCCCGACTCACGAAGGTCGGCGGGCTCGGCGCTTTTCGAGCGGGCTCGGCCAAGTCAGCATCACCGTGGAGGCGGAAGGCGGTCATTACACCCTGATCGGGATCGAGACCGATCAGCCCGGTGAGAGCGAGCTCGACAAGGTCGCCAAGCGGTTCCTCACCACGGTGCATGCCCAGGCCGACCGCCGCCACGTGGTCCGAGGGGCGTACTGAGATGACCACGGCTGCCCGAAAGGCCGCCCTCCCGGCTGGACTCACCCGAGCCCAGCTCCTCGAGTTGTACTACTGGATGCGGCTGACCCGGTCGTTGGAAGAGAAGCTGGTCGCGCTCTATCGTCAGACCAAGGTCGTCGGCGGGCTGTTCCGATCGCTCGGACAGGAAGCGGACGCCGTGGGCAGCGCCTTCGCGCTCGACCGAACCAAGGGCGACATCCTCTCCCCGCTGATTCGTAACCTCGGATCGATGCTGGTTCAGGGCGCGACCCCGATCGAAGTGCTCCGCCAATACATGGCCAAGGCCGACAGCCCGACCCGGGGCCGGGAGCTGAACATCCATTTCAACGATCTTGCCCGGGGCTACCTGGGCCAGATCTCCCACCTCGGCGACATGGTGACCGTGATGTGCGGCGTCGCCTTGTCGTTCAAGATCCGGAAGGAGCCCCGGGTCGGCCTGGTGTACATCGGTGACGGCGCGATGAGCACCGGTGCCTTCCACGAGGGGATCAATTTCGCCGCGGTTCAACGGTTGCCGCTGGTGATCGTGGCCGAGAACAACGGCTACGCCTACTCGACCCCGATCCACAAACAGACCGCGGTGAAGTTCCTGGTCGAGAAAGCGGCCGGCTACGGGGTCGCCGGCGATCAAGCGGATGGCAACGATGTCCTCGCCGTCTACGAGGTGACCAAGCGGGCCGTCGATCGAGCCCGATCCGGCGGTGGGGTGACGCTGGTCGAGCTGATCACTTACCGCCGCAAAGGACACGCCGAGCACGACAACCAGGGGTACGTGCCGAAAGAGGAGATCGAGGCGTGGGAAGCCCGCGACCCGATCGACCGATACCTCCGGCAACTGGAGACCTCCGGGTGGGCCTCGCGAGCCGACCTGAGCGCCATCGATGCCCGAGTGACTTCGGAAATCGACGCCGCGGTCGCTCAATGCGAGAACGAGCCGTTCCCCGCGCCGGCAACGGCGTTGGACGGCGTGTTGGCGAGTGCGCCTGCCGCCGACCTCGAATGGTACCGGAGTCTCTGAGATGACTCAGGTGACCTACCTCGAGGCGATTCGCGACGGGCTCCGTGAGGAGATGGAGCGCGACGACCGGGTCTTCATGATGGGCGAGGACATCGGCAACTACGGCGGGGCGTTCAAGGTGACCGAGGGCTTCCAGGCCCGGTTCGGCGCCGAACGGGTCATCGACACCCCGATCTCGGAGGTCGCGATCGTCGGGGCCGCGGCAGGGGCCGCCCACATGGGCCTCCGCCCCGTCTGCGAGATGCAGTTCATCGATTTTCTCTCCTGCGCTTATTCGATCCTCACCAACTACGTCGCCACCGCCCGGTACCGCGCCGATCTGAAGACGCCGATGGTGGTTCGCGGCCCCTGCGGTGGATACGTCCGGGGCGGGCCGTTCCACTCCCAGAACCCGGAGGCGGCCTACCTCCATACCCCGGGCCTCAAGATCGTGGCGCCCGCCACCGCGCGAGATGCCAAAGGCCTGATCAAAGCCGCGATCCGCGATGACGACCCGGTGCTCTATTTCGAGCACAAGTTCCTCTACCGGCGGATCAAGGAAGACCTCCCGGACGGCGAGGACATCGTCACCCCGATCGGCGAGGCTCGTCTGGCGCGGGAAGGCGCCCACCTGACCGTGGTGACCTACTCCGCGATGGTTTTCAAGGCCCTCGAAGCGGCCGAGGTGCTGGCCAAGGAAGGGATCTCGCTCGAGGTCCTCGACCTCCGGACGCTGTTGCCCTTCGACGAAGATGCCATCGTCGCCAGCGTCAAGAAGACCAATCGAGCCTTGATCGTGCACGAGGATACCAGGACCGGGGGGATCGCGGGCGAGATCACCGCCCGGATCAACGAACGGTGCTTCGAATGGCTCGACGCCCCGGTTCGAAGGGTCTGCGCCCACGATGTTCCCTTGCCGTATGCGCCGACTCTTGAAGATTTCGTGTTGCCCCAGACCGACGACATTGTCAAAGCGGCCCGCTGGATGGTCGCGTACTAGCTGGAGATCCGATGGCCCGTATCGATGTTCTCATGCCGCAGATGGGCGAGTCTATCGCCGAGGGCACCCTTTCGAAGTGGCTCAAGAAGGTGGGTGACCCAGTCAAGCGCGACGAGCCGATCTTCGAGATTTCGACCGACAAGGTCGACGCCGAGATTCCGGCTCCCACCGCGGGCGTGCTGGCCGAGATCCTGGTGACCGAGGGGCAGACCGTGCCGGTGCAGACGCTGGTCGCCAGAATCGAGACCGAAGCGGGTGCCGCGGTTGCCGCTCCGGCCGCGCCAGCGCCGCCGCCGGCCCCGGCTCCCGCTCCGGCGCCCAAGCCTGTTCCGACAGCGGCGCCCGCCTCGGCGGCACCCGTCGTCGCCCCGCCGGCTTCCCGACCGGCGAGCGAACCCACCGGCGACGAGAGTCTCGAGGACCGGCTCCGCCGTAAATCGACGCCGGTCGTCCGCCGGATGGTGGCGGAACACGGGCTCGACCTCGCCGCGATTCCGGGGACCGGGATGGCCGGTCGGGTCACCAAGCACGACGTCATCAGCTACCTCGAGCAGGCGCCCGCCCCGGCCTCGCCGGCACCGGCTCGGCCCAGTCCGGCCGCGTCGCCAACCCCGGCCTCGATTCCGATCGGGGGCGGAGTGCAGGTGATTCCCGGCCCGGTGGTCGAGCCGTGGGAGGGCGACAAGGTGGAGCCGTGGTCGCGGATTCGAAAGCTCACCGCCGACCACATGATCATGTCCCGGCGGGTATCGCCCCACGTGTCGAGCCTGATCGAGATCGATTACACCCGGGTCGCCCAACTTCGGGCGAAACGGAAAGCCGAGTTCGCCGACCGGGGGGTCAACTTGACCTTCCTCGCGTTCGTCGCCAAGTCGGTCGCCGGCGCGCTCCGCAACCACCCGGTCGTCAACGCCGCGGTGATGGGCGAGGCGACGCTGCTTCGCCGGGAGATCAACCTCGGTATCGCGGTCGCCCTCGACTGGGGCCTCATCGTCCCGGTCATTCGCCGGGCCGACGAGCTGTCGTTGATTGGCGTCGCTCGGGCCATTCAGGACCTCGCCGATCGGGCCCGAAGCAAGAAGCTGACCCCGGACGAGGTCCAGAAGGGGACCTTCACGATCACCAACCCCGGGGTATTCGGAACCATGGTGGGCCTGCCCATCATCAACCAACCTCAAGCGGCGATCCTCGCGGTCGGCGCGATCGAGAAGCAGCCGGCGGTGGTCGCCCAGCCCGATGGAACCGACGCGATCGGGATCCGTACCAAAGGGATCCTCGCGATGTCCTTCGACCACCGGATCGTCGACGGGGCCGATGCCGATCGGTTCCTGGCCGAGGTTCGGCGCGGGCTCCACGAGTTCGCCGACAACGCCTAACGGAGGGCCGAACGATGCCGCAGCGGGTTGTCGAGTCGAATGGCCACCGGTGGACCGTGTCCACGACGGGCCGCCGGACCCAGTACGGGAAGGACGAATTCACGGTCTGTTTCACCCGCCGCGGCGCCGATCCGGCCGAGCAGCGAGTCGCCCGATACTCGCCCCTCGGCGCCAAAGACCGGGAGGGATCCCTCGCCGAGCTGACCGACCGGCAGCTGCGCGACCTGCTGGCCCGGTCCCAGCCGGCGTGGACGACGCCGGAGTTGGGCTACCGGCGCTGACGAACTCGGCGGACCTCCATCTCCACTCCACGGCCTCCGACGGCGCGCTCTCGCCGGCGGAGGTCGTTCGATTGGCGCGCCGTGCCGGCCTCTCGGCCATCGCCCTGACCGATCACGACACCATGGCCGGGGTGCCCGAGGCCCTCGAGGCGGCCGCCGGCTCGGATCTCTGGGTCCTTCCGGGCTGCGAGTTATCGGTCACGGCCGGGTCGGGGGAACTCCATCTGCTGGGCTATCAGTTGGCGGCCGACAACGCCCAGCTGGGTCAATTCCTCGAGCGGGCCACGGCCGCGAGAGAGGGACGCGGCCGCGAAATCGTCGCCCGGGTCGCCCGGTGCGGGATCGCGGTCTCGTTCGAGCAAGTCGAGCGGGCGGCCGCCGGGGCGCCGATCGGCCGACCCCATGTGGCCAAGGCCTTGATCGCCTCCGGTGTCACCCGGACGATCGACGAGGCGTTCGATCGCTTCCTCGGACGAGGACGCCCGGCGTACGTGCCCAAGGAACTCCCCACCATCGACCAAGCCACCGCGGTCGTTCGAGCGGCCGGCGGCGTCAGCATCTTGGCCCATCCCAAAGACCGGGCGACGAAACCGTTACTGGAAAACCTCAAAGCCCGGGGGCTCGATGGCCTCGAGGTCCGCCATCCGAGCCACACCGGGCCGGTGGAGCGGGAGCTGATGCGACTTGCCGGCGAGCTGGGCCTGCTGATGACCGGGGGTAGCGACGCCCACGGCGATGGGGCGGCCAGCGCGAGCCACCGCGAGATCGGTGGCGTGAGGGTCCCGATGGCCTGGGCCCAGGCCCTGGCTCAATTCGCCGCCACTCGGCGGGCGGCGGGTGACGGTGCCTAACGACGCGCCGCAGCGGTTCCGGGAGGTCACCGTCGTCGGGGGCGGCTGCTATGGCAGCTTCTACGCCGGCCAACTGGCCAAAGCCCTGGCCCGCGGGAAGTTGACCGCCGAACGGATCCTGATCGTCGATCGTGACGCCGGCTGCCGGGCGGCCACGCTGGAGCTCGGCCCACCTTTCGTCCGGGTGGTCGATGAATGGGGCCGCCATTTCGACCGCTGGCTCGAGCGGCCGCCGCCGTCGCCGGGCGAGCCGGATGACGCCGTGGTGCCCTCGCCCCTGATGCCCCACCTGATGGCGCAATGGCTGGCTCGGGTCGCCGAGCGGTTCGGCCTCGGAGTCCGGACGGTGCCGGTGGCTGCCCCGGTTGGTACTCCCTACGATCGACTGGCGCCCGATGGCAATCGCTACGTCTCGTTCGCCGACTGGATTTGCCCGACCCACTGCATCGAGCCCGCCACCTGTCCGGCCATTCGCGGACCGCGCACCTGGGAGATGGCGGATGCGCTCGAGGCCTACGCTCGACGGGCGACCGGTGGTCAGCCGAGTCTCGGCGCGGTCCTCTTTCGAACCAGCCACCGCGCCTTCGGGGTTGGGATGTTCGATCTGGCCACCGCTCGCGAGGCCCGCCGGCTGATCGCGAATGCCAAGGCCGCTGGTTCTCCCGGCAGCCTCCTCGTCGGAACGATCTCATCGTGCCATGGGGCGACGACGATGCTCGAGTTCACCCCGGGCTGACCCGCTCGTCGATGAGTCGCGCCACGGCCGCCCCCAACAGGAGGTCGTCGACGGCGCCAAACGCCTGCTCTCGAAGCCGACCGGCCCGGTCGATCAGGATCGCCGTGGGGGTCCCCCGCATCCCGTAGCGCTCCATCGTGACCGGGATGGGCCCCGGTCGACCCGGTTCGTCGACGCCCACCGGAAATCCGATCCGGTACTCGTGGAGGAACGCCTTCAGGGCCACCGGGGTCATCGCGTCGTGATGCTCGAAGACCGTGTGAAGCCCGACGACGGCGAGGTCGGTCCCGGCGAACAGCGCCGCCAGCCGCTTCGCTTGAGGGAGGCAGTGGGTCACGCAACCCGGGCAGAGCATCTGGAACGCGAACAGGGCGACCGGCCGACCGGCCAGCACCTCGAGGGACAGTGGACTGGAGTTGAACCACTGAGTGGTGGACCATGCTGGGGCGACGGGATGACTCGACATGCGTCCTCGTGGTTCCGCGTGAACCCGACGATCGGACCGTGATCGATCGAGGGCGGCGGGCGTGTTCCGCGACCGCCGGTTACGTCGCCCCGGCTGCCGGCGACCGACTATATTGCGCCCCGAACGATACTGCCCTCTTGAGCAATCACGCGAGACGACCCCCTCATGAACAAACACGATGTCATCATCGTCGGTGCCGGCCCGGCCGGTCTCTGCGCCGCGATGTACGCCGGTCGGGGCATGCTCGACGCCGTCCTGCTGGAGCGCGGCATCCCGGGAGGGGAGCTGCTCAACACCGAGAAGATCGAGGACTATCCCGGCTTCGAGTCGATCTTGGGCCGGGAGTTGGCGGAGAAGATGCAGGCCCACGCCGAAAAGTTCGGCGCCAAGATCCTGATGGAGAACGTCGAGGGCATCTATCGCGATACCGACGGATTCCGGGTCACCACCAGTTCCGGCGCCGAATACGGGGCGCCGACCGTGATTCTCACCGCCGGCGGCACCCCGACGAAGCTCGGCGTGCCCGGGGAGGCGGAGTTCGCCGGGCGAGGCGTCTCCTACTGCGCGGTATGCGACGGCGCCTTCTTCAAGGGTGAGACCATCGCGGTGGTGGGCGGGGGCGACGCGGCCGTCGAAGAAGCGGACTACCTCACCCGGTATGCCACCAAGGTGTATATCGTCCATCGGCGCGATCAGTTCCGGGCCTCGAAGCTGATTCAGGATCGGGCCATGAGGAACCCGAAGATCGAGGTGGTCTGGAACAAGAAGGTGCTCGAGCTGCGGGGTGAAGCGACTGGGCTTCGGGAACTGGTGCTCGAAGACACCGTCACCCAGGCGCGGTCCACGCTGGCGGTGACCGGGTGCTTCATCTTCATCGGGTTCACGCCCAACAGCGGCCTCGTCAAGGAGCACGTCAAGCACGATCCCACCGGGTACCTGATCACCGATGACCGGATGATGACGTCGATTCCCGGTCTGTTCGCCGCCGGCGACCTCCGGGTCCAACTCACCCGTCAGGTGACCACCGCCGTCGGCGATGCCACCACCGCCGCGATCGCGGTCGAGAAATACCTCACCGAGCGAAAGACGCAAACGGTCCCGTGAGGGTCATCGGCATCGTCAACGGCCAGTTCGCCGAGAACTGCTACCTCTTGGCCGAGTCCGGGAGCGCCAAGGCGGTAATCGTCGATCCGGGCGAGGAGCCCGATCTCTTTCTCGCCCGGGCGGCCGCCGAGGGCCTGGTAATCGGCGAGATCTGGCTCACCCATGGGCACCTCGACCATGTCTCCGGCGTGGGGGCGATCAAGGACGCGACCGGGGCGCCCGTCTACCTCCACCCGGGGGACCGGGCCCTCTACCAGAACCTCCCTAACCAGGCTCGGTGGTTTGGCCTCGATCTCGATCCGCCGCCGCCGGTGGATGGCTGGCTCGAACATGCCGGCACCATGAGCGTGGGCGCCACCACCTTCGCGGTGCGCCACGCACCCGGGCACTCGCCCGGCAGCGTGCTGTTCGTCCGTCCCGGTGTGGTCATTGGGGGCGACGTTCTGTTCCAGGGATCCATCGGTCGCAGTGACCTGCCCGGCGGCGATCACCAAACCCTGATCACCAGCATTCGAAACGAGTTGCTGACCCTGCCCGACGACACCGTGGTGTATCCCGGTCACGGCCCGCCAACCACGGTGGGCGCGGAACGACGACACAACCCCTTCCTCGCCTAGCACCCGCTCAGCGGTCCTGCCCCGCGGGAGTGCCCCGATCGGGGTGCCAGTCACTCAGGAACCCGGTGGAGGGGCCATGCCGATCAACATCACGGTTCGCTCCAGGGCCTCGACGACGCCGTGCGGCACCTCGGCCGGCGCCCAGACCAGGTCGCCCGCGCTGGCCTCGAACTCCTCGCGGCCGACCGCCATTCTCGCCTTTCCCGAGAGGATCAGATAGAATTTGTCGGCCCCGCGGTGGGAATGCACCCGTTGGGTTTGCCCCGGTTCGAAGCAGTTGAGTCCGAGAAAGAGCGTCGCCCCATTCGCCAGGTCGACCTTCCCGAACCGATCGGCAGCGAACTTGGCGTGATCCATGGGGCGGATCCGGTAGTCGGGCATCCTGGCGTCTCCTAACGAGCGGCCTATACCTCATGTCGACGCGGATCGAGCGAGACTCCCTGGGCGAGAAGGCCGTGCCCGCCGGCGCCCTCTACGGCATTCAAACGCAGCGCGCGGTCGAAAACTTTCCGATCTCCGGGCTTCGCGCCCTTCCGGCCTTCACCGACGCGGTCATCGCCATCAAGCGCTCCGCGGCGCTGGTCCATCGCCACACCGGCCGCCTCGATGGCACCCTGGCCGACGCCATCGTACGGGCCGCCGACGAAGTGCTCGCCGGCCACCATCGCGATCAGTTCGTGGTCGACGTCTTTCAGGCCGGCGCCGGCACCAGCCACAACATGAACTGTAACGAAGTGCTGGCCAACCGGGCAAACGAGCTGCTGGGTACCCCCCGCGGCAGTTACGCGCCGGTTCACCCCAACGATCACGTCAACATGGCCCAAAGCACCAACGACGTGATCCCGACCGCCATTCGACTGGCGGCGCTCACCACGCTGCCGGCTCTCCTCCGAGCGGTCGAGTCGTTGGCCGAGTGCTTTCTCGCCAAGGGCCGCCAATTCGACCACGTCCTCAAGGCCGGGAGGACCCACCTTCAGGACGCGACCCCGATTCGGTTGGGGCAGGAGTTCGCCGCTTACGGGCGGACCTTGACTCGACATCGCGAGAAGCTGGTCGAGGCGGCGCGGTGGCTTCGGGCCCTGCCGATCGGCGGCACCGCGGTCGGCACCGGCTTGAACGCCGAGCCGCAGTACCCCGGGCTCCTGGTGGCGCAACTCCGGACCTTGACCGGGCTCGATGTGGAGGAAGCGACCGATCGAGTCCAAGCGATGCAATCGATGGGCGACCTGGTCACGATCAGCGGAGCCCTGCGTGCCTATGCCATCGACCTCAACAAGATCGCCAGCGACATCAGGCTCCTCGCCTCTGGGCCTCGTACCGGACTCGCCGAGATTCGCCTGCCCCCGGTGCAGCCGGGGTCGAGCATCATGCCCGGGAAGGTCAACCCCTCGATCGCCGAGATGGTGAACCAGGTTTGCCTTCAGGTGGTCGGGTTCGATACCACGGTGGCGCTCGCGTCCGAGGCGGGGCAGCTCGAGCTCAACGTGATGATGCCCGTGATCGCCCACGACCTCCTGTTCGCGATCGCGATCCTGACCACCGCCACCCGGCAGTTCGAGATAGCCTGCGTCGCCGGGATCGAGGCCGACGAGGCCCAGTGCGCCTATTGGCTCGAGCGGAGCCCCGCGCTGGTCACCGCGCTCGCCCCGACGATTGGCTACGCGGCGGCCGCCAGGCTGGCCCAAGAGGCGGTCGCGACCGGGCGGCCGGTCAAGGACTTGATCCGCGAAAAGGGACTGCTGGCCGCCGGCGACCTCGAGCGGGTGCTCGACCTCAGGGCCATGACCGATCTAGGAGTCCCCCGAGGGACACCGCTGCCGGGAGCCGGCTGAACCGAAGAGGAGCGCGAAACATGGGTAATCGCCACACCGGTTTTCGCCTCGCGCTCGCCGGGCTCGCCGTCGCTGCCCAGACGGCCGTCGCCCAGCAGGTCGAGATCACCGTGGCCCCGGGCCTTCACCCGGGCCCGATCACCGGCCGCGCCTTCGTCATCTTCACCCGCGACGACAGTCGCGAACCCCGCCTCCAGGCCGGGTCGTACGCGGGCGGGGTTCCGTTCTTCGGGGTCGACGTGACCGGATTGAGCGCCGGCGGAGCCGCCGTGATCGACGCGGCGACGCCTGGCTTCCCGGTCGACCGCCTTCGCGATATTCCCGCCGGCCACTACTACGTCCAGGGACTGATGGTGCTCTACACCGAGGTGACCCCGGCCCACGGGAAGACCATCTGGCTCCCGTGGGATCAATGGGAAGGTCGCCAATGGAACCGGACCCCGGGGAACCTCGTCAGCCAGGTCCGCCAGATTCGCTGGGATCCCGCCGGAAGTCGGGTCCGGCTCGAGCTGACCCGCGCCTTGCCGCCCGGTCAGAGCCCGCCGGACACCAAATGGGTCAAACGGGTCAAGATCCAGAGTGAGTTGCTCTCCAAGTGGTGGGGAAGAGCCGTCTACCTCGGGGCGACGGTGTTGCTCCCCCGTGGCTGGGAGGAGAACCCCTCCACTCGCTACCCGGCCATCTACATCCAGGGCCACTTCGGTGAAGGCGCCCCTTTCGGCTTCAATTCCGAGGGCCAGCCGGAGACCGCCGAGGCCCGCAAGGCCCGGCTGGTTCGTACCGCGCGCGAGCCCGGCTATGAATTCGCGCAGGCCTGGATGGGCCCCGGATTTCCGAGAATGGCGGCGGTCACCCTCCAGCACCCGACCCCCTTTTACGACGACTCGTACGCGGTCAATTCGGCCAATCAAGGGCCCTATCAGGACGCGATCATCGAGGAGCTGATCCCATACCTCGAGGAAAAGTTCCGGTTGATCCCGAAGTCGTACGCCCGGCTGCTGACCGGCGGGTCGACCGGCGGCTGGATTGCCTTGGCGCTCCAGATCCACCGGCCCACCTTCTTCGGGGGCGCCTGGTCCCTCTATCCGGACGCGGTCGATTTCTCCCGGAACCAGATGATCGACAATTACGCCGACAGCAACGCCTTCAGACCCAACGCCCGCCCCAACCAGTGGCTCCTGCACGAGCGCTACCTCAGTCGGGGCGAGGATGGCCAGCCGTGGACCACGGTCCGCCAGATGGCGCGGCTCGAGGAGGTGCTCGGTAGTCGGGGGCGGGGAGGTCAACAGCTTCAGGCGTACGACGCCGCCTACGGCCCGGTCGGTGACGACGGCTATCCCAAGCCGCTCTTCGATCGCACCACCGGGACGATCGACAAATCGGCGGTCGATTATTGGCGGGACAACGGCTACGACCTGAACCGCTACCTCGAGAAGCACTGGGCCACGATCGGCCGGGACTTGAACGGCAAGATCACCGTCTGGACCGGTGACATGGACAATTACTATCTGAACCTGGCCGTCTATCGGATGGAGGAGACATTCAAGCGGCTCGGCGGCCGAGCCAGGTTCGAGTACGGACGTCCCATGAAGCCCCATGGCTGGCAGCCGGTCTCCAATGCCGAGATGGTGCGGCAGATGGGGCGCCACATCGCCCGGCGCGCCAACATCGAGGGTCGATGAGCGACGGCCGACCGAGCGCGGGAGAACGGGGCGGGTCGAAGACTCGCCCCGTTCTCATGCTCGCCCTCTTGGCGGTCGCGGAAACCTGTGGGATGGCGGCCTGGTTCGCCGGCAACGCGGTCGCCCCGGAACTGGCGGCTCGATTCGCGCTCTCGGCCACCGAGCAGGCGTGGCTCACCTCGGCCGTCCAGCTGGGGTTCGTCGCCGGTACCCTGGCCGCCGCGGTCCTCAATCTGCCGGACCTGGTGCCCAGCCGGTGGTACCTTGCCGGCGCCGCGCTGCTGGCCGCCGGGGCCAACGCGGCGCTGCTGATCGCCCCGACCTTCGCCGGCGTTCTCCTGAGCCGGTTCGGCTTGGGGGTGGCCCTGGCGGGTGTCTACCCGCCAGCCATGAAAATGGCGGCCACCTGGTTTGCCGCGGGGCGGGGACTGGCCATCGGCGTGGTGGTCGCCTCCCTGACGTTAGGCAAGGCCGTCCCCTACCTGGTCGAGGGGTTCGGCGCCCTCGGCCTCGAGTCGGTGGTCCGGTCGACCTCGCTGGCCGCCCTGGTCGCTGCCGCCGCGGTCGCGATCTGGTACCGCGACGGTCCCCATGCCTTCGCCCGCCGTCCGTTCAGTTGGCGGTTGGTCGGGGAGGTGATCCGAGTGCCTCCGCTCCGCCTCGTCACGGCCGGCTACCTCGGCCACATGTGGGAGCTGTACGCCTATTGGACCTACGTTGGCGGCTACTGGCGAGAGTCCTTCGCCCGGTCCGGCACCGCCGTCGGTCCGCGCCCGCTCGCGGTTCTGACCTTCGCCAGCATCGCGATCGGCGCCGTCGGCTGCCTCTGGGGCGGCTTCGCCGCCGATCGCCTCGGGCGGGCCCGTGTCGTCATCTGGGCGCTCACCGCCAGTGCTGTCGCGGGGATCGCCGCTGGCCTGGTGATCGATGCGCCCAGCTATCTCGTCGGCTTGGTGGTGGCGGTTTGGGGCATCGCCATCATCGCCGATTCCGCCCAATTCAGCGCCCTGGCCACCGAGCTGGCTCCCAGCCACGCCGTCGGGACCGCCCTGACGCTGCAGACCTCGATCGGCTTTCTCCTGACCATCGGGTCGATCCAGTTGATCGGGGCCATCGGGGGCCCCGGGAATCGCTGGGCCTTTCCGCTCCTCGCCGTCGGCCCCTCGCTTGGCATCTTGGCGATGCGCCGGCTCGCTCGCGGTCAAACCTGAGGGAAGTTGCTGGCCCGCTACGCTCGCTCCTACCTTGGGACCATGAGGCGGGCGTGGGTGCACAGCGTGGTTCTGGCGGTCGCGGTGGCGGGTTGGGGCCTCGACCGGTCCATTTCGGCCCAGACACCGGCTCAGCCCCAGGAGCGGAGGCTGACCGTGACCGCTGCCGACTCCCTCACCGGGCGCCCCCTGGTCGGCGCGTTGGTAACCGTCCGCGACGCTCTGGGGCGCCCGCTGCACCGGTCTTTGGCCAACGAACGCGGGATCGCGGTCGTCCCGGTCGCCGCGCCGTTTCGAATCCGGGTCGACGCGATCGGCTACGCCGGTCGGGAGTCGGCCCTCCTCGAGCCCGGCGGGCTCTCCCGCCTGAGCTTTCGGCTGACGGCCGCGCCGCTCTCGCTACCCGACCTCGCCGTCGTCGCCGGTCCACCGACGTGCCGGGTTGATCCTGAGGAAGGCGCTGCCGTTTCTCGCCTCTGGGAGGAGGCCCGCAAGGCCCTCACCGCGACCACGCTGACCGCCGCCAACCGGGGCGTCGAGTTCGAGATCGAGGTGATCGAACGGGAACTCGACGCCGGCGCTCGGGTCCAGAGCGAACGACGTACGACACGACGGGGGAACCCTGGGCGGCCCTTCCGCGCCGAGGATCCCGACCGGCTCTCCCGGGACGGCTACGTTCAGCGTCGAGCCGACGGCGATTGGTACCACGGCCCCGACGCCGAGCTCCTCTTGTCCGAGTCGTTCCTCGCCGATCACTGCTACCGTCTCGCCGAGTCCCCATCTGATCGACCCGGCCTCGTCGGCCTCGCCTTCGCCCCGGCCGAGCATCGAACCCTGCCGGACATTCGCGGCGTCCTGTGGATCGACCGGCGCACCGCGGAGCTGTCCCACGTCGATTTCGCGTTCGATCGTCTCGATCTCCCGGACGAGGCCCGCGGCGTCGGCGGGCGGGTGCACTTCGCCAAGCTGCCTAACGGCGGCTGGTTCGTCGACGACTGGCACCTTCGGATGCCCAAGTACTCCCGGGTTCGTGGCCCATACTTCGACCGACTCCGACTCGTTGGCTATAGTGAAACCGCGGGCCGGTCTGCCCCCATTGGCCGGCTCGAGCCGGTGTCTCGAACCCGGGTCGTTGGGCGGGTGTTCGACTCGCTGGCTGGCCGCCCGCTCGGCGGCGTGGTCGTGTCGCTCCAAGAAGGCGCCTACGCCGGCACGACCGGCGACGATGGGACCTTCGACCTCACCTCGCCGGGAACCGGCCCGTACCTCGTCTCCGCGAGCCATCCGCGGTTCGAGGTGCTGGGACTCGGGGCCCTGAGGGCCGGCGCGACCCTCTCCCGAGGCCGGGCTGATACCGTGAGCTTCGCGGTTCCCGGACAGGCGACCCTGCTCGAGCGGCTCTGCGGCCCCGGCCAACTCGGCCGGGCCTTGGCCGGTCGGGCCCGACCCCGACCTCCCGACTCCGCGGCGGAGGTTTGGATCAGGACCCAGGGCGACTACGCCATCCAGACCCGCCCGTCCGCTCGCAACACCGTCCGGTGGCGGGTAACCGTCACCGAACGGGCCAAAACTTGGGTCGGTGGTCTCGACCAGACGGGTCGCTTCCTGGTGTGCGACCTCCCCGAGGCAGGGGCTCTCATCGTTGGGGTTGGGAAGGACACCTTGTTTGCTTCCGACTCGGCAGGACCCCGACTGATCGTCGTGGAAGAGCCGCCCCGGCCCTGAGAGCCTCGCCCGGAGCCGCCGCGGCTGCGGCCTAGCCCGACTCGGCTGGTCGGAATTGAGGTCGACGCCTATATTGGCGGGGTATGCGGGTAACGACCTGGACCGAGTACAGCCTGATCATCTCGATTCACCTCGCCCGCCAGGCGCGGCGCGGGGCCCAGCCGGTGGCCGCCAGAGAGTTGGCCGAAGCCGAGCGGCTTCCCGGCGATTACGTCGAGCAGATCTTGCTTCGCCTCCGCCGATCGGGCGTGGTCGAGAGCGTTCGCGGGGCGAAGGGTGGTTATTTCCTCGCCCGCGATCCCGGCGCCATTACCGTCCGCGATGTGATGGCCGCTTCGGAGCACCAGACCTTCGAGATGAACTGCGACCACCACCCCGTTGACTCGGAGCGCTGTTCGCCCGGGGCCGCCTGCTTGATCCGGCCGGTGTGGCAGGCACTCCAGCGGCGGATCGACGATTTCTTGGCCGGGGTGACCCTCGCGGACCTGCTTAGGGAGGACGTACCGGTCGAGTTGGTCACCCTTTCGCCGGCGGGCGGTCCAGACGCATCGAGTTAGGGTAGGGCTGGAGGGCTCGGTGCTGACGCCGTCGCAGTCGGTTCGCTACAGTCGACAACTCATCCTGCCAGAAATCGGCTCCGAGGGCCAGGCGCGACTTGCCCGAGCCCGGGTCGCCGTTGTCGGACTGGGCGGGCTCGGTTCGCCGGCAGCGCTCTATCTCGCGGCGGCCGGTGTCGGGACACTCGGTCTAGTCGATTACGACGACGTCGAGCTTGCCAATCTCCACCGCCAGATTCTCCACGGCACCAGCCGCATTGGCCAGTTGAAGGTGGCCTCGGCGGCCGAGCGGCTGGCCGACCTCAATCCCGAGATTCGACTCGAGCCGATCGCCGAGACGCTCACCTCGAAACTCGCCGAGGAGCTGTTCGATCGGTTCGACCTCATCCTCGACGGCACCGACAACTTCCCGGCCCGTTACGCGATCAACGAGGCAGCGACCAGGGCCGGGAAGCCCTATGTCTTTGGCAGCATCGCCCGGTTCGAGGGACAGGTCACGGTTTTCGGGGCACCGGACGGCCCCTGCTACCGCTGTCTCTTTTTCGAGCCGCCCCCTGAGGGTCTGATCCCGAACTGTGCCGACGCCGGTGTGCTCGGAGTGCTCCCGGGAGTGATCGGTACCCTCCAGGCGGTCGAGGCGATCAAGCTTGTCGTGGGGATCGGGACCCCATTGGTGGGTCGGCTGCTCAGCTACGACGCGCTCGCGGCAACCTTCAGGGAATGGCAGCTCGTCAGGGAGCCGGCGTGTCCCAGTTGCGGGCCAACCGAGTTTCGGCGACCGCCGACTGGCGGCGACGGCTGCGACTCGGCCGCACTGTCATTTGAAATCGATGGTGGTGAGCTCGCAAACCTCGCTGATGTCCAGCTAGTGGACGTCCGGGAGCGCTGGGAGTGGGAGATCGGCCATCTCCCCGGAGCGCATCATCTGCCGCTGGGGATCCTCGGCGGGGCCACCGATCGGCTCGATCGGAACCGACCCGTGGTGACGGTTTGCCACAAAGGGTCTCGGTCGCTCCAGGCCTGCCTGGTCCTCCGGGCGGGCGGGTTCGACGCAAGGTCGCTGCGGGGCGGTCTCGACGCCTGGGCTCGTTTGGTCGACCCCGGATTCCCGCGGTACTAGCGGACGGCGGTTCGCGCCCGGTGAGCTTGCTGGCAAAACGAACGGCCCCCGCCATGGGGGCCGTTCGAGCATGCCGAAGGGGGGACTCGAACCCCCACGGGCTTGCGCCCACTGCGCCCTGAACGCAGCGCGTCTACCAATTCCACCACTTCGGCGCGAAGCGCAAACCTAGGTACCACAACTAGCGAAGGCAAGCGGCCCGTTGCCACCCCGCCACAGATGCTCTATCTTAATGCCAGTGATAGACTTATGACGCGAGACCGGAAGCAAGACCCGCCCGGCGACGATCGGGTCTCGGTGGCACGAAATCCGCGAGCCACCCATGATTATCATATCCTCGAAACCTGGGAGACGGGGATCGTCCTTTCGGGTACCGAGGTGAAGAGCTTGCGGCAGGGCAAGGCCTCGATCAAGGAGGCGTTCGGCTTGGTGCGGGGCGGGGAAGTCTGGCTCGAGGGGATGCACATCACGCCCTACGAACAGGGAAACCGGTACAATCACGAACCGGTGAGGGCCAGGAAACTTCTCCTCCATCGGCGGGAAATCGAGCGGTTGATCGGCGCCACCGAGAAGAAGGGCTTCGCCCTGGTGCCGCTGGAACTGTACTTCAAGCGCGGCCGAGCCAAGGTGGCGCTGGCGCTCGGGAAGGGGAAGAAGGTGCACGACCGACGCGAGGACATCAAACGACGGATCGCCGATCGCGAGATGGCGCGAGCCATGAAGGTCCGGGCGTGACCGTTTTGCTCGCCCTCCTTGCCGTGGCGGCCCTGCCGGCCCGTGCCAACCCGGTCGCGGCGCCGATGGCCGTCGTGGTGGCTACCCCGAACGGCGAAACCAAGATCCCGGTTCGCTCCGATCCCGAGGCCGGCCCGGTCCTTTCCGCGCCGGCCCTGATGCTGGCGCTCGGAGGCAAGGCCGCGATCGACGGTGCCTGGGCCGACATCATCATTGCCCGAGCGCAGTTTCGGTTGCTGATCGACGGTCCGGTTTACTCGGTGGGTGGAGCTCTCAAGCCCCTGGTTGGCCGGACGACCGTTCGCCGAGACACCCTCTTCCTCCCGATCCAATTCGTCACCCATGTCCTGCCGACCGAGTCGAAGGGCCGGTTCCGCTACGATGGTGCCGCCGGCCGAATCGAGGAAATCGTCGGTCCCCCGCCCGCCACCGCGTCCGTTGCCAAGGCGGCCGATCGGCTCCCGAACGGCCTCCGCCGCGGTCACGTCGTCACCATCGATCCCGGCCACGGGGGCCCCGATCCGGGCAACCCGGGCCTGTTCTTTCCGAACGGGCTCAAGGAGAAGGACGTCACCCTCAAGATGGGCATCCTGGTGCGCCAGGAATTGCTCAAGCGGGGTGTGGGCGTGATCATGACCCGGACGACCGACACCTTGATCAAGCTGAGTCACCGGGGCCGCTACTGCACCGACCGGTGCGGTCTGTTCGTGAGCCTGCACGTCAACTCGCTGGCCGCTCGCCCGGGATACCGAAACGTTCGCGGCTTCGAAACCTATTTCTTGGCCGAGGCCCTCACCGAAGACGAAGCCCGGGTCGCCAAGATGGAAAATGACGCGATTCGATTCGAGGCCCCAGGCGAAGAGGAAGTCGCCGGCGGACTCGACTTCATCCTGAAGGACCTCCAGTCTAACGAGCACCAGCGTGAGTCGGCTCGGCTCGCCGAACTGATGCAGTCGCACATGGCCGAAGTACACACCGGTCCGAACAAGGGCGTCAAGCAGGCGCCGTACACCGTGCTCGCCACCGCCCGGCGACCGGCGGTGTTGGTCGAGATGGGATTCAGCACCAATCGAGACGATGCCGCGATGATGACCGGCGCCCGGTCGCAACGGAATCTCGCGGCGTCGATCGCCGACGCAATCATCTCCTACCTGCTCGAATACGAACGACGGGTCGGGACCTCCCTCGCCACTGAAGGCAGCGGCGGAGCGCCCTAGTGCCGGTCGCCTCGCACCAGGGCTCCATCGACCTCCTCGGTATCACCTTCCAAAATCCGATTCTCCTCGCCGCCGGCACCGCCGGGTTCGGTCGAGAATTGGATGGAACGGTCGATCTCGATTCCCTGGGTGGTCTGGTTACCAAAGCCGTCTCGCTGGCTCCCCGCCATGGCAACGCCTCGCCCCGGGTGGGCGAATTCGATGGCGGGATGATCAATGCGATCGGGCTCGCCAACCCCGGGCTCGCGGCCGTGGTTGCCGACGAGCTTCCGTGGTTGGTCAATCGACTCCGCGGCGCCCGGCTGCTGGTCAACGTCGTCGGCTTCGCGATCGACGAGTATGCCGCGGTGGTCGCTGGCCTCGAATCGGTCGCCGGCATCGTGGCGTATGAGCTCAACCTCTCCTGTCCCAATACCAGCGCGGGCGGGATCGAGTTCGGGGCGGATGCCAAGTCGGTTGCGGCCGTTGTGGCGGGCTGCCGCGCCATGACCAAGCGCCCCCTGTTTGCCAAGTTGTCGCCGGCCATGCCCGACATTCCCGCCATCGCGGTGGCGGCCATCGATGCCGGAGCGTCCGGGATCTCGGTCGTCAACACCATGCCGGGCCTCGTCTTCGAGGGTCGCGTGCCGAGGTTGGGGAACGGCAACGGTGGGGTGAGCGGTCCAGCGCTGCTCCCCGTCGGTCTGCTGGCCACCAGTCGAGTTCGGCGGCGCCTGCCGAACGTCCCGATCATTGGTCTCGGTGGCGTTCGTACCCTCGAGCACGTCGACCAGTACCTCGAGGCCGGCGCGAACCTCGTCGCCGTTGGCACCGCCGGGCTCGCCGATCCCCGGTTGCCCGAACGACTGGCTTCCGCGTGGATGGCCCGTGGCTGAGGTGATCCTCGCGTTGGACCTGAATGACGAGCGGTCCGCTTTGGCCCTGCTCGATCGCCTGCCGGCGTTGCGGTGGGTCAAGCTCGGGTCGGTCCTGTTCACGGGCGCCGGGCCCCGGCTCGTCGGCGAGTGCAAACGACGCGGGCTGGCGGTCTTTCTCGACCTCAAGTGGCACGATATTCCGAACACGGTCCGCGGCGCCGTCACCCAGGCGGCTGGCCTGGGCGCCAACATGGTGACGGTCCACGCCCTCGGCGGTCCCACGATGATCGCGGCCGCGAAGGAGGCGGCCGGATCCGACCTGCTGGTGGTGGCGGTGACGATGCTCACCTCCCACGACGCGGCGGAAGCCGAGCGCCTCCTTGGTCGGGCCGCCGACCCGGCCCTCGAAGTGAGGCGCCTGGCTGTGATGGCCAGAACGGCCGGCGCCGACGGGGTCGTGGCCTCACCCCACGAGGTGGCCGCCCTGCGCCGAGAACTCGGCCCCGGGGCGACGCTGGTGATCCCGGGCATCCGCCTTGGCGACGAACCGGGCGACGATCAATCCCGGATCGCCACCCCCAGAGAGGCCGCGGCGGCCGGAGCGGATTATCTCGTCATCGGCCGCCCCATCCTCCGGGCTCCCGACCCGGCCATCGCGTTCGAGCGGATCGTGGCGGACCTCCGATGATTGCTGTCGCGCTCTGTCTCGTCGCCGCCCTTACCCCTTCCGATTTGGCATCCATCGGCGAACGGGCCCGGATTGCCCTGGCCGAGCATCGGTTCATCGAGCTGCTGCCCCCTCGGCAGGCAGTCCGGCTCGAGCTGCCATCGGGGGCGGTTGGGGCACTCACTCGCGGCTCCCTCGCCGCGAGGATTCTGACCCGCCGCACCCTCCGCCACCGCACCCTGTCGGTGGAGCTTCGCCGGACGGAATTGCTCGACGACCGGCACGGGTTTCTGGAGCTGGTGCGCCGGTTCGAAGTGAGGGGGAGCCGAGAGGTGCAGCAGGAGACGGTGTTGATTGGGGCCGCGCTGGCTGGGAGCGAGTGGGAGGTGGTGGAGATTCTGGTGCTCGAGGCCGGCCCTGGCAGCTGAGGCCATTCTTCGTATCTCATTGTCTGGCTTTCCGATAGGTTGATCGGCCGTCGCTAACCGGCCGACGGCCGCCGCCCCCGCGTGGTGGCTTGGCTTGGAAGACACCTTCCCTTGCGGTAACCGTAACCCAGGGCTAGCTTTACAAGTTCCCCGAAAACCGGGTCGCGACAAAGGGATCGGTATGAAGGTGCGTTCGAGCGTCAAGCCAATCTGCGAGCACTGCAAGGTGGTCCGCCGCCGCGGTGTCATTCGCGTCATCTGCAAACGCAATCCCAAGCACAAGCAGCGGCAGGGTTAGCCATGGCACGCATATCTGGAGTCGATCTGCCGCGAGAGAAGCGGGTCGAGATCGCGCTGACCTACATCTTCGGAGTCGGCCTGCCGACCAGCCAGCGGCTGTTGAGCGAGACTGGCATCAGTCCCGACACCCGAGTCCGTGATCTCAGCGATGCCGAAGTCGCTCGGCTCCGTCAGATGATCGAACGGAGCATCCGGGTCGAAGGGGCCCTTCGCACCGAAATCGCGATGAACATCAAGCGGTTGATGGATCTGGGCACGTTCCGAGGCTCCCGCCACCGCAAGGGGCTGCCGGTCCGTGGTCAGCGTACTCACACCAACGCGCGCACCAAGAAGGGGCCGCGTCGAGCCATTGCGGGCAAGAAGAAGGCGACGAAGAAGTAACCTATGACGGCACCAGAGACTCCAGCAGCGGCGGCACCGGCCGCCGAAAAGCCGGCGGCCAAAGCGGTCAAGCGCGGCAAGAAGGTGGTCGAGTCGGAGGGGATCGCCCACATCTCGGCGACCTTCAACAACACCATCGTGACCATTACCGACACCCGAGGCAATGCGATCGCCTGGGGTACCGCGGGCAAGGCCGGCTTCAAGGGCTCGAAGAAGTCGACCCCGTTTGCCGCGACCGTCGCGGCCGAGGCCGTCGGCCGGGAAGCGATGAATCTCGGGGTTCGCCGGGTCCACGTCTTGGTCCAGGGTCCGGGCAGTGGCCGCGAGTCGGCGGTGCAAGCCTTGGCCTCGGTCGGCCTCCGCGTGGTGTCGATCAAGGATGTCACCCCCATTCCTCACAACGGCTGCCGGCCGCCTAAGAAGCGTCGGGTCTGATCATGGCACGCTACTCCGGACCAGCCTGCCGGCTTTGCCGGCGCGAAGGCACCAAGTTGTTCCTGAAGGGCACCCGCTGCTTCACCGAGAAGTGCGCCGTCGAGCGCCGAGGCTATCCGCCGGGCCAGCATGGCGCTGCCGTGAGCGGCAAGGGCGGCGGTCGGAAGATGTCCGAATACGCCAAGCAGCTACGCGAGAAGCAGAAGGTCAAGCGGATCTACGGCCTCAACGAGCAGCAGTTCCGCAATACCTTCGAGGCCGCGACGCACGAACCGGGAGTCAAGGGCACCAACTTGCTGATCGCGCTGGAATCGCGGCTCGACAATCTCGTCTACCGGATGGGGTTCACCACCAGCCGACGGGGCGCCCGTCAGCTCGTCCGGCATGGCCACGTCGAGGTCAACGGCCGTCGGGTCGACATCCCGTCGTACCACGTGGAGCCTGGCCAGGAAGTCCGGGTGGCGTCGTCGGCCAGGGAAATGGTCCCGGTCAAAGTCGCTCAGGAGATGGCAACCAGGGGCTCGTCCCTGACCTGGCTGTCGGTCGACAATCAGAAATGCGCCGGCCGGATGACCATGCGGCCGACTCGCGACGCGATTCCGACCAACGCCCAGGAACAGCTCATCGTCGAGCTCTACTCGAAGTAACGGGAGCAGTGTCACATGTCGATTGACCTCACCGGATTGGTTCGCCCGCACCTGGTCGAGATGACCAAGCGCGAGGACAATCCGAACGTGGCGGAATTCCGGCTGCAGCCCCTCGAGCGCGGTTTCGGTCACACCCTCGGCAACGCCCTTCGCCGGATGCTGCTCTCCTCGCTCCGCGGATCGGCTGTCTGGGGCTTTCGGATGGACGGCGTGGTGCATGAGCACCAGACCGTGCAGGGGGTTCTCGAGGACGTGCACCAGATCGTCCAGCGCCTCAAGTCGCTGACCCTGGTGCTCGATCCCGATACCGACGAGACGATCCTCAGGATCCGGCGCGAGGGCAAAGGGCCGGTCTACGCCCGGGACATTCAGGGCAGTGCTTCGGCCCGAGTGGTGAACCCGGATCATCTCCTCTTCACGGTTCAGGACGATCGCGACATCAGTTGCGATCTCTACGTCAACAAGGGCCGCGGTTACGTCGAGGCCGAGATGCACCCGGCCGACCGCTCCCTACCGGTCGACTTGGTCCGCATCGATGCCATCTACAACCCGGTCCGACGGGCCAATTTCACCGTCTCGGAAACTCGCGTCGGCCAGCGAACCGACTACGACCGGCTCGCGGTGATGGTCGAGACCAACGGCTCGATCTCGCCCGAGGACGCGATCGCATACGCGGCCGCTTTGGCACAGGAGCATTTCCGGCACTTCGTCGATTTCGGCAAGGTCCCGACCGCCCGCACCGTGGTCCACGACACCGTCGCGGTCGCCGGCGGGATGCGAGGCAAGCTGGGTCGGCTGATCGATGACCTCGGTCTCACCGTTCGGACCCTCAACTCGCTCAAGAACTCGAACATCCGGACCCTGAAAGACCTGGTCGAATACAGCGAGAAAGAGTTGCTCGACGTCAAGAACGTCGGCGAAAAGGCGGTCGCCGAGATCGGCGAGCTGCTCCAGCGCGAAGGCCTTCGCTTCGCGATGTCGTTCGAAGAGGTCGATGGTGACCTCCGGGTGGTCCGGTCGGGCGCGCTGCCTTCGGCGGGGTCGGGGCTCGGGTCGGCTGAGGAGATTCGGTAATGCGGCACCAGGCAAAGGGTCGGCAGCTTTCCCGCACGGCGGAGCACCGCAAGGCGCTGCTGCGCAACATGGCGATGAGCCTGTTCAAGCACGAGCGGATCACCACCACGACGGCCAAGGCCAAGGAGCTTCGGCCCTACGCCGAGCGGCTGATCACCCTCGCCAGGCGGGGCGACCTCCAAGCTCGCCGTTTGGCCGAGCGCAAGATCCAGGATCGCGCGATCCTCAAGCGGCTGTTCGCGGAAATCGGTCCCCGCTTCGCCTCCCGCCCGGGGGGATACACTCGGATTCTCAAGTTGGGCCACCGCGCGGGCGACGGGGCCGAGACGGCTCGGATCGAGTTGTTGGCGGAGTGATTCGAGTGACGACGGCTCGAGAAACAACAAAGGGGACCCTCGGGTCCCCTTTTTCTCGAATGCGCTGGACCTCAGGCCGCCTTCGCGACCTTATTGCTGCGGATGCACCGGGTGCACACTCGAGTCCGCTTGATGGCGCCGTCGACCTTGACCCGGACCGTTTGGAGGTTCGGCATCCACCGGCGTTTCCGGCGATTGTTGGCGTGACTGACGTGGTTGCCCGTGGAAGGGCCCTTGCCACAGACCGAACAAACCCGAGCCATGAGAGTGGTTCTCCGCGTATGATGCCCGACTACCAAGCCCGTAAACATAGCAGCGGCATGGCCTTGGCACAAGATGCCGGCCGGCGGCGGAGTCGCCGATGCCTCGGGCACTGATCACCGGGGTCACCGGCCAGGACGGCTCCTACCTGGCCGAGCTGTTGCTGGAGAAGGGCTATGAGGTCGTTGGCGTCGTGCGCCGCACCAGCCACCACTCCTGCGAGCGCATCGACCACCTCCTCGACCGGATCTCGATCGTGGCGGCGGACCTGCTCGATCAGCACTCCCTCACCGAGGTGGTGCGGGCGGCCCAGCCGGACGAAGTGTATAACCTCGCGGCGCAGTCCTACGTGCCGACCTCGTTCTCCCAGCCGGTCCTGACGGGCGAGTTCACCGCCCTCGGGGTGACCAGAATCCTCGAGGCGGTCCGTCTCGCCTGCCCGACAGCGCGCTTCTATCAGGCCAGCTCGTCCGAGATGTTCGGCAAGGTCATCGAAACGCCCCAGAACGAGCGGACCCCGTTCCACCCACGCTCGCCCTACGGGGTGGCCAAGGTCTACGGCCACTGGATCACGGTCAATTACCGCGAGTCCTACGGCCTCTACGCGGTGAGCGGGATTCTCTTCAATCACGAATCCCCGCGCCGGGGCATCGAATTCGTCACTCGCAAGGTCACCGATGGCGTGGCCCGGATCAAGTTGGGCAAGGCCAGGGAGCTGCATCTCGGCAACCTCGAGGCCCAACGGGATTGGGGTTTCGCGGGCGACTACGTCGAGGCCATGTGGCGGATGCTGCAACAGCCGGCGCCGTCTGACTATGTCATCGGCACCGGGACGACCCAGAGCGTCCGCCGGCTGGTGGAAGTGGCCTTCGCCCACGCGGGACTCGACTGGCGAGACCACGTCGTCACCGATCAGGCACATTTCCGTCCCGCGGAGGTCGATCTCCTCCGGGCCGACGCCAGCAAGGCGCGGCGAGAACTCGGCTGGACACCGACCGTCGGGTTCGAGCAACTGGTTGCCATGATGGTCGAGGCCGATCTCGACCGGCTGAAGGGGTCGCAATGAAGGTGGTCGTGACTGGCGCCGACGGCTTCGTCGGCGGGTGGTTGATCCGCGAGCTGCTTGCCGCCGGGCATCATGTGGTCGGGGCGGTGCGGATTGGCGGTCCCCCGTCGACCCTTCCCGAGCCGGAGCGGCTTCGGGTCCAGTGGGTCGAGTTCGATCTGCTGGCCTCGGAATCCGTGGCGGGGCTCGCGACCCACGGCGGCGATGCCGTCATCCACCTCGCGGCGGTGGCCTCCGGCAGCGAGGCGCGTTACGACCCGGGGTATGCCTGGACGGTGAATGCCTCTGGAACCGCCCGACTCTGCGAGGCTTACGGCCGGGCTCGACAAGAAGGCCACTCGGATCCGCTCGTCCTGATCGTCTCGACCGGCGAAGTCTATGGAGACGGCCGGGGCCGGTTGCTTCATGAGGATATGGCGCCGGCCCCGCGGTCGCCCTACGCGGCGAGTAAATGGGGCGCCGAGATTGCCGCCTTCGAAGTGGCCGGGCGGTTGGGCCTCAGGGTCATGGTTGCCCGCGCCTTTCCGCACACCGGCCCCGGCCAGAGCGACAAGTACGTCCTCCCGGCGATCGCCCAGCGGCTCCGGACGGCCAAACGAATCGGGGCTCCAGTGATCAAGACCGGCAATCTCGAGCCGGTGCGTGATCTGCTCGACGTCCGGGACGTGGCCCGCGCTTATCGGCTGTTGGTGGAGCGGGGCCACCCAAGTACCATCTACAACGTCTGCAGCGGTCGCGGCCACGTCCTGTCCGATCTCGTCGACCGGATGACCGACCTCCTCGGCTACCGCATCATCGTGGAGTTGGATCGGGCCTTGATGCGCGCCAACGACATTGCTCATCTGGTTGGCGATCCGACTCGGTTGGCGAAGGGCGTCGGATTCGCCCCAACGATTCCTCTCGAACAGACTCTGAGAGAGCTGCTCGATGCCCAAGCGGACTGATCTTCGTTCCATCCTCCTGATCGGCTCGGGGCCGATCGTCATTGGCCAAGGTGCCGAGTTCGACTACTCGGGGACCCAGGCGGCGCGGGCCCTGCGAGAAGAGGGGTACCGGGTCATCCTGGTCAACTCCAATCCGGCCACCATCATGACGGATCCGGAAATCGCCGACCGGACCTATCTCGAACCGGTGACGGCCGAGTGGGTCGAGAAGATCATCGCCCGGGAGCGACCCGACGCCCTCTTGCCGACGATGGGCGGTCAGACTGCCCTGAACGTGGCGATGGCGCTGTATCGCAACGGCGTGCTGGACAAGTACGGCGTCGAGTTGATCGGCGCCAACGAACGAGCCATTCGGGTGGCCGAAGATCGCGACGAGTTTGCCAAGGCGATGCGGCGGATCGGACTGGCGACCCCCGAGGGGGTTACCGTGCACACCGTCGAGGAGGGCCTCGCGGCGGTGGAGCGGACCCACTATCCCGCCATCTTGCGGCCCTCGTTCACCCTCGGCGGCACCGGGGGCGGGATTGCCTACAACCGCGAGGAATTCGAGACCATGTTGCGGCGCGGGCTCGAGGCGTCGCCGGTGGGCTCGGTTTTGGTCGAACGGAGCATCATCGGTTGGAAGGAGTACGAGCTCGAGGTGATGCGCGACGGGGCCGACAACGTCGTGATTGTCTGCTCGATCGAGAACATCGACCCGATGGGCGTTCACACCGGCGACTCGATCACCGTGGCTCCCGCCATGACCCTGTCGGATCGCGAGTACCAGGTGATGCGCGACGCCGCCTGCAAGATCATCCGCGAGGTCGGGGTCGAAGCGGGCGGCTGCAACGTCCAGTTCGCTGTGAACCCCGAAACGGGCGAGCAGCTCGTCATCGAGATGAACCCTCGTGTCTCTCGGAGTTCGGCCCTTGCCTCGAAGGCGACCGGGTTCCCGATCGCTCGGATTGGCACCAAGGTGGCCGTGGGCTATCGGCTCGACGAGCTGCCCAACGACATCACCAAGACCACCCCGGCGAGCTTCGAGCCAGTCCTCGACTACGTGGTCGTCAAGATTCCCCGATTCGCGTTCGAGAAATTTCCGGCCGCCGATCCGACGCTGACCACGCAGATGAAGTCGGTGGGCGAGGTGATGGCGATCGGACGGACCTTCAAGGAGGCGATTCAGAAGGGATTCCGGGGTCTCGAGGTCGGACGACACGGGTGGACGATTGGCGAGAGTCTCGTGGACGACCGACTCGAAGATGGATCGGTCGAATCCATCCTCGCGGCGCTCCGGCGGCCGACCCCCGAACGGCTCTTTCAGGTCAAGCGCGCCATGCTCCGGGGCGTTCCGGCCGAGCGAATCGCCGAGCTGAGTCTGATCGATCCATGGTTCATCGGGCAATTCCAGGAACTGGTCGACGCCGAGCGGGAGTTCCCGGCGACCTGGAAGACCGCAACGGACGCGGCGAGCCAAGCTCAGGCCATTCGCCGGATGAAACGGATGGGATTCTCGGATCGCCAATTGGCGGATTTGATCGGGATGACCGAAACCGACCTGCGCCGAGCCCGGCAAGCGCTCGGGGTCCGGCCCGCATTCAAGATCGTCGACACCTGTGCCGGCGAGTTTCCCTCCAAGACCCCGTATCTCTACTCCTGCTACGACGAGGAGAACGAGGCCCGTGCGGTCGGCGACCGCACCGTGATCATTCTCGGCAGTGGACCCAACCGGATCGGGCAAGGCGTCGAGTTCGACTACTGCTGCGTTCGAGCGGTGATGGCATTCCGCGAGATGGGTTATCGCACCGTCATGGTCAACTCCAATCCGGAGACCGTCTCGACCGATTTCGACATGTCGGACGCGCTTTACTTCGAGCCGCTCACGCTCGAGGACGTGCTCGAGATCGTCTACCTCGAGCAGCCCTTCGGGGTGGTGGTGCAGCTCGGCGGCCAAACGCCGCTTCGGTTGGCCAAGGGCCTCGAGGCAGAGGGCGTCCCGATTCTGGGCACCAGCCCCGAAGCGATCGATGCGGCCGAAGATCGCCGCCGATTCGACGAACTGGCCAAGTCGCTCGGGGTCGCTCAGCCGAAAGCCGGAACGGCGTTGTCGCTCGACCAGGCGCTCGCGGTCGCCGAATCCGTCGGGTATCCGGTGCTGATCCGGCCGTCCTACGTGCTCGGCGGGCGGGCCATGCAGATCGTCTACGATCCGGAAAGTCTCCAGGAGTTCTTCGCGGTCGCGGTTCGGGTCGCCCCGGGCCATCCGGTGCTGATCGACCAGTTTCTCGAGGACGCCTTCGAGGCCGATGTCGACTGCATCTCCGACGGCCGCCGGTGCGTGGTTGGCGGGGTGATGCAGCACATCGAGGACGCCGGCATTCACTCCGGCGACTCCGCCTGCGTCATGCCGCCGTACCTGATCACCGAGGAGCAGGTCGCCGAGATGAAAGACTACACCCGCCAGTTCGCCTCGAAACTCGGTGTAGTGGGACTGATGAATGTCCAGTACGCGGTCAAGAACGGCACGGTGTATGTCCTCGAAGTGAATCCGCGGGCCTCTCGGACCATTCCGTACGTGTCCAAGACTACTGGGGTGCAGCTCGCGAGCCTGGCCGCCGGCGTCATGGTGGGTCGCAGCCTCGATGAGCTCGGGGTGACCGACGATGTGGCCCATCCCTACGTCGCGGTCAAGGAAGCCGTGTTCCCGTTCAGCAAGCTCCAGGGTGTCGATCTCGTTCTCGGGCCGGAGATGCGCTCGACCGGCGAGGTCATGGGGATCGCCGATTCATTCGGGATGGCCTTCGCGAAGGCCCAAGTCAGCGCCGACGGTGGACTGCCCCTCGGGGGAGCGGTATTCGTGACCGTCAACGATCGCGACAAGCCGGACGTGACGCCGATCGCCCGACGATTTCACGAAATGGGATTCCGGATCGTCGCGACGGAAGGCACCGCCCGCTACCTCCGGTCTCGCGGGATCCCCGCGAGCCGGGTCCTCAAGGTCCACGAGGGGCGCCCGAATCCAGTGGACCTTCTGGTGTCGGGGCAGGTCCAGCTGCTCATCAACACGCCGCTGGGCAAACTCACCCAACGCGACGACTACACTCTTCGTCGGGTGGCGCTGCAGCATCGGGTTCCGTACACGACGACGTTGTCCGCCGCGTCCGCGGCTTCCGACGCGATCATCGCGCTCAGAAGCCGGACTGGTGAAGTCCGCTCCCTGCAGGAATGGCACGAGTTGGCCCGCCAATACATGGCGGAACTCCACCGCTGACGAGTGACCAGTGGCGAGCGGCCGCGACCCCTCGGTGATCGCCGCGCTTCGGGCCGCGGTCCGAGGCGAAGTCCGCGCGGAGGAGCCGCTGGCCCGATACTCCACCTACCGCATCGGGGGACCGGCGACCCTGGTGCTCCCCTCGACGGCCGCCGATCTCGCCGCCGCCCTCGGGATAGTCCGGGAACACCGACTTCCCTGGTTCGCCTTGGGATTGGGCTCCAACGTTCTGCTCCCTGACGCCGGCCTCGACGCGATCGTCATTCGACTGGGCAAGGGGCTCGACTCGATCAGCAACGATGCGGAGCGGTGGACGCTCGGGGCCGGCCTTCCCGCTCCGCTGGCGGCTCGGAAGACCGCCCAGGCCGGTTGGTCGGGGTTGCACCTGATGGTCGGGGTGCCCGGGACGGTCGGGGGCGGCGTCTTCATGAATGCCGGCTGCCACGGCGGCCAGTGGTCCGATACGGTGACCAGCGTCCTCGCCGTGAATGGGGCCGGGGAAACGAGGAGCTTCGATCGGAGCGAGATCCCGTTCCGGTATCGGGCGAGCGGACTCGAGGGCTGGATCGTCCTGGAGGCGCGGGTGACGCTGAGCCGGGGCGACCCCACGGACCTGGCCGGCGAGGTCGCCAGGCTGTTCGAGTGGCGCCAACGGGGCACCCCGTTCAACCAGGCCTGTTGCGGCAGCGTGTTCAAGAACCCGGCGGCGTCGGTGAGGCACGAGGGCCGCGAGCTTCGGACCGCGGGGCAGCTGATCGAGGCCGCGGGGCTCAAGGGCGCCCGCGAGGGCGACGCCGAGATCTCCTCGATGCACGCCAATTACTTCGTCAACACCGGTGCGGCCCGGGCCGATCAGGTTCGAGCGTTGATCGGCCGAGCTCGGGAGCAGGTCGCGGCCCGCTTCGGCATCGTGCTGGAGCCGGAGGTGAAGCTGATCGGGCCGTCGGGCGAGTACCAAACTCTGTGAGGGATGCGATGGCGGATTACTTCGTTCACCCGTCGAGCTTCGTCGACGAAGGGGCCACGATCGGCACCGGCACCAAAGTCTGGCATTTCAGCCACGTCATGCCGGGCGCGGTGATCGGGGAGCGCTGCAACCTGGGGCAGAACGTGGTCGTGATGCCGGGGACGAGAATCGGGAACAACGTGAAGATCCAGAACAACGTCTCGATATACGAGGGAGTCGAGTTGGAAGACGACGTGTTTTGCGGGCCGAGTTGCGTGTTCACCAACGTGCTCAACCCGCGGAGTCACGTCTCCCGAAAGACCGAGTACCGGAAGACTGTGGTTCGCCGAGGGGCGAGCATCGGCGCGAACGCCACGATCGTCTGTGGGAACACCATCGGCGAATACGCCTTCATCGGGGCGGGCGCGGTCGTCCGAGGCGACGTGCCGGCGTACGCCTTGATGGTCGGAGTACCCGCCAAGCGGGTCGGCTGGGTGTGCAACTGTGGCGTCAGGTTGCGGGTCCGGGAGGCTCGCGCCACTTGCCCGGAATGCGGCCGAACCTACCTCGAGGACGAGGCCGGTTTGCGACCCGGTTGACCGCCGCGGTCCGGGTGGCTAAGTTGCTGCCAGTGTGCGATTTAGGGAACTAATGGCCCGTCGGCTGGGTGGCAGGTCAGCCCGGCGGCGGGCATCGCCATTTTTGCACCGGTTCTTGCTGAGCGCGAGCTCGCCCGAACCCGACGAGAAAGGGGTGTCTGTGGCCGTTCCGCTCCTCGACCTGAAGGCGCAATACGCCTCGATCCGAGCCGACATCGATCGGGCGGTGCAATCGGTCATCGAGCGACAGGAGTTCATCATGGGGCGCGAGGTTGCCGAGCTGGAGGCGGCGGTCGCGGCCTTATCCAAGGCGCGGTTCGGGGTGGCCTGCGCGAGTGGCACCGATGCCATTCTTCTTCCGCTCAAGATGCTCGGCCTGGGTCCAGGCGACGAGGTCATCGCGCCCAGTTTCACCTTCTTCGCGACCGCCGGAACCGTCCACAACGCCGGCGGGACCCCGGTCTTCGTGGATGTCGACCCGGCGACCTACTGCGTCGATCCGGAGGCCGTCGAGGCGGCCATTTCCCCGCGGACCAGGGCCATCGTGGTGGTCCATCTGTTCGGCCAGATGGCGGCCATGGAGCGGATCCTGGCGATCGCGGCGAAACATGGCGTCCCGGTCATCGAAGATGGGGCGCAGTCCGTCGGGGCCCGGCGCCAGATCGACGGGAGCTGGCGGGTGGCGGGGGAACTCGGATGGTGTGGCACCTTGTCGTTCTTCCCGAGCAAGAACCTCGGTGCCTATGGCGACGGCGGGATGATCGTGACCCAGGACGAAGCGGCCGCGGTCAGGCTCAGGAAACTTCGACTTCACGGGGGAGCCAAGCAGTATCATCACGAGGAGGTCGGGACCAACAGCCGGCTCGACACCCTTCAGGCCGCCGTCCTCTTGGCGAAACTCCCCTATCTCGAGGGCTGGAGCCAATCCCGCCGCGAACGAGCCGCCCGGTATTCCGCCGCGCTCGCCGGGGTCCCGGGGGTCCAACCCCCGATCACCGACCCCGCGAATGAGCACATCTTCCACCAGTACACCCTCCGGGTGGAGCGGCGCGACGAGCTGATGGCCCACCTCAAGACTCACGGCATCGGATGTGCGGTTTATTACCCGGTCGGGCTGCATCTCCAGCCCTGCTTCGCCCACTTGGGCTACCGGCCGGGATCGCTTCCGCACACCGAGCGGGCGATGCGGGAGGTCATCTCGCTGCCCGTGTATCCCGAACTCACGGACCGGCAACAGGATGAGGTGGTAGGGGCCGTTCGGGGCTTTTTCGGATGAGCCGGCTCAAGGTCGGGGTGATCGGGGCGGGCGCCTGGGGACGCAATCACGTCCGGACCCTGGCCACGATGGCCTCGGTGGAACTGGCCGGCGTGGCCGACGCCGATGCCAAGGTTCGGGAACGAACGGCCAAGACCCATCCTGGGGTGTTCGTCACCGGGTCGGTCGAGGAGGTGTTGGCGCGGGTCGATGCGGTGGTCGTCGCGTCGACGGCGAAGAGTCACGCCCAGTTGGGCCTGCAAGCGCTCGGGGCAGGCAAACCGGTGTTGATCGAGAAGCCGTTCGCGCTGACGGTGGCCGATGCCCGGGCGGTCGCGGAGGCGAGCAGGCGGCTCCAGGTGCCGGCGCTGGTCGGCCACCTGCTGGAATTTCACCCGGTGGTGGACCACTTGCGGGGCATGATCCAGTCGGGGGCGTTAGGTGATCTCTACTACCTGGCGTCGCAACGGGTCAATCTTGGCCAGGTTCGGCCGGACGAGAACGCGCTCTGGAGTTTTGGGCCCCACGATATTTCGGTCGCGCTGTATCTGTTGGGCGAAGCACCGGTGTCGGTGACGGCGCATGGCTACGCCTATTTGCAACCCGGGATCGAGGACGTGGTGTTTCTGGGGATGCGGTTTCGGTCGGGGGTCGTGGCCCACGCCCATCTTTCGTGGCTCGATCCCCACAAAGAGCGGCGGTTGACGGTGGTGGGCTCGAAGCAAATGGCGGTGTTCGACGACATGGCGCCTCGGGAGAAGCTCCGGATCTACGACAAGGGGATCAGTCGGCCACCGGAATACGGGTCGTATGGCGAAAGCCTCGCGATTCGGGAAGGCGACATCTGGATCCCCAAGGTGTCGAACGCGGAACCGCTGGGACTCGAATTGGCGCATTTCGTGGCGGTGGCCCGTGGGGCGACGCCAACTCGAGCCGACGCGGACGATGGGGTACGGGTTGTTCAAGTCTTGGATGCGGCCAGTCGTTCGCTCCGAAGCGGCGGCGCGCCGGTACTCGTGGAGGAGTGAGCATGTCGTTGGCGGATACCCTGATTGAAAAGGCCGAGCGGCGGGAGATTCTGTTCGGCATCGTGGGGCTCGGTTACGTGGGGCTGCCGCTGGCCGTCGAACTGGGCCATGCCGGCTACAAGGTCCTCGGGTTCGACGTGAGCCAACGGGTGGTCGATGGCCTGAATGCCGGGGTGTCCCACGTCAAGGACATTACCGACGCCCAGCTCAAGGCGGTACGCGATTTCGGTCGCTTCGAGGCCACCGCGGACGGGAGCCGGTTGGCGGCATGCGACGCGATCTCGATCTGCGTGCCGACCCCGTTGTCGAAGTTCAAAGATCCCGACGTGAGCTATATCGTGGCGGCCACCGAGACGGTCAAGAAGGTGCTCCGACCGGGTCAGGCGATCATTCTCGAAAGCACCACCTACCCGGGAACCACCCGCGAGATCATGTTGCCGGCCCTCGAGGCCACCGGCCTCAAGGTGGGCAAGGACTTCTTCCTCGCCTTCAGCCCCGAGCGGGTCGATCCCGGCAACCCGATCTACCTGACCAAGAACACCCCGAAGGTCGTCGGGGGTATCACCGAGGCCTGCCGCCGGGTGGTGATGGCGCTCTATCAACCGGCGATCGACACCCTGGTCCCGGTGTCGACCACGGAGTCGGCCGAGCTGGTCAAGCTGCTGGAGAATACCTTCCGCAGCGTCAACATCGGCTTGGTCAACGAGATGGCCATCGTCTGCGACAAGCTCGGTGTCGATGTCTGGGAAGTCATCGAGGCGGCCGCGACCAAACCGTTCGGGTTCATGAAATTCCTGCCCGGGCCCGGCCTTGGCGGGCACTGCATCCCGATCGACCCCCACTACCTCGCCTGGAAGATGCGGGGACTCAACTACAAGACCCGTTTCATCGATCTGGCCGGCGAGCTGAACACCGAGATGCCGGTGTTCTGGGTCCGGAAAGTCTCCGAGGCGCTCAATGACGCCGGCAGGGCCACTCGGGGCGCCTCGGTCTTGATCGTGGGAGTGGCGTACAAGCGCGACATCGAGGACATCCGCGAGAGTCCGGCGCTCGACATCATCAGGCTCCTCGAGGGGGCCGGCGCCAAGGTCGCTTACCACGACCCGTACGTGCCGGAATTCGCCGAAGAGGGTCACAAAGCCCAGTCGATTCCGCTCACCAAGGAGACGGTCGGGGCCGCCGATTGTGTCGTGATCGTCACGGATCATACCAGCATCGACTACGGCCTCATCCGGCGCCACGCCAAAGTCGTGGTCGATACCCGCAACGCCCTCAACCGAGCGGCCAAGTAGATGCGAGTCACCGTGGTGGGGTCCGGGTACGTCGGCTTGGTGGCTGGGGCGTGTCTCGCGGAGACCGGCAACGACGTCGTTTGCGCCGACGTCGACGCGAAGAAGATCGACCGACTGCGGCAGAACGACATCCCCATCTACGAGCCGGGGCTCGAGCCGATGGTGCGCCGCAACCAGGCCGAAGGGCGGCTCCGGTTCACCACCGACGTCGGGGCGGCAGTCGAGCACGGCAAGATCGTGTTCATCGCCGTGGGCACGCCACCAGGAGAAGACGGTTCCGCCGACCTGCAGTACGTGCTGGGCGTTGCGAGAACCATTGGCCGGCACCTGAACGAGCCCAAAGTGGTGGTGACCAAATCCACCGTCCCGGTCGGCACCGCGGAGAAGGTCCGCGAAGCGATCCGGAGCCAGACGACGGCGAGGTTCTTCGTGGCCTCGAACCCCGAATTCCTCAAGGAGGGGGCCGCGATCGATGATTTCATCAAGCCCGATCGCGTCGTGCTCGGTGTCGATGCCGACGAAGCCAAAGAAGCCCTCGGCGAGTTGTACACCCCCTTCGTCCGGACCGGCAATCCGATCCTGTTCATGGACATCCCGTCGGCCGAGGTCACCAAGTACGCCGCCAACGCGATGCTGGCCACTCGGATCTCGTTCATGAATCAGATCGCCGATCTCTGCGAACGAGTCGGCGCCGACGTCGGCATGGTCCGCCAAGGGGTCGGGAGCGACGGCCGGATCGGCCCCGCGTTTCTGTTCCCGGGGCCGGGGTACGGTGGTTCTTGCTTTCCGAAGGACGTCAAGGTGCTGATCCGGACCGCTCGCAGCTTGGGCATGGTCCCCGAGTTGTGGGATGCCGTGGAAGCCGTCAACGAGCGTCAGAAACTGGTGATGCTCGAGAAGCTCACGCGGGCGTTAGGCAGCCTCGGCGGCAAGCGGATCGCGGTGTGGGGTCTCGCCTTCAAGGCGGAAACCGACGACATGCGCGAGAGCCCCTCGATTCCGCTCATCAGGGGCGTCGTCGCCGCCGGGGGCGAGGTGATCGCCCACGATCCCAAGGCCATGGCAACGGCTCGCGAGGTCTTCGGGGATTCGATCCGCTTCGCCAAGGATCCCTATGAGGCCGCGAGCGGCGCCGACGCCCTCGCGATCGTCACCGAGTGGCTGATGTATCGGAATCCCGATCTCGATCGGATCAAGGGCCTCCTCCGCCAGCCGGTCATCGTGGACGGCCGCAACCTGTTCAATCCGGCCAAGATGGCCAGGCAGGGGTTCCGCTACCTGGGCATCGGTCGGGGGGTGACGTGAGGATCCTGATCACCGGGGCGGCCGGCTTTCTCGGGTCGCACCTGACCGACCGATTCCTCGCCGAAGGGCACCAGGTCGTCGGGATGGACAACTTCCTCACCGGCGCCCGCGCCAACATCGCCCACTTGGCCGGCAACCCCAGGTTCGAATTCATCGAGCACGACGTCTCGAAGTACATCCAGGTCGAGGGCTCGGTCGAGGGGGTCCTCCATTTCGCCTCGCCGGCGAGCCCGATCGACTACCTCCAACATCCGATCCCGACCCTCAAGGTCGGCTCCCTCGGAACCCACAACACCCTGGGGCTGGCCAAGGCCAAGGGGGCCCGGTACCTCCTCGCGTCCACCTCCGAGGTCTACGGCGATCCCCAGGTCCACCCCCAGCCGGAGAGCTACTGGGGGCACGTCAACCCGGTCGGCCCCCGTGGCGTGTATGACGAGGCCAAGCGCTTCGCCGAAGCCATGACGATGGCCTACCACCGCTACCACGGGGTCCAAACGCGGATCGTCCGGATCTTCAACACCTACGGGCCGCGGATGCGGGCCCACGACGGCCGGGTGGTGTCGAACCTCGTGGTGCAGGGACTCCAGGGGCAGCCGCTGACCATCTACGGGGACGGAAGCCAGACTCGGTCGTTCTGCTACGTATCCGATCTGGTCGACGGCATCTTCCGGCTGTTCTTCAGCGACCGGGTCGAGCCGACCAATATCGGCAATCCAAATGAGTTCACGGTGCTCGAGCTGGCCCAACTCGTCCGTGAGATGCTGGGGGTGACCGCGCCGATCAAACACCAGCCCCTGCCAGTGGACGATCCCAAGGTCCGGCGACCGGACATCACGATCGCTCGGACGGTGCTCGGCTGGGAGCCGGCAATCGACCTGCGACAAGGGCTGGAGCGGACGATCGGCTACTTCAGGACCGTCCTGGGACGATGACTCGGATCGTCCTGACGGGTGCCGCGGGCTTCATCGGGTCGCACCTGGCCGAAGCGCTCGTGGCCCGCGGTGACGAGGTCATCGGAATCGACAACTTCGACCCGTTCTACCCCAGGGCCGCCAAGGAACGGAACTTGACTGGCCTCTTGGCGGGTCCCCGGTTCCGGCTGCTCGAGCACGACGTCCGCTCTGTCGACCAGTGGGCTGGCGTGCTGACCGCTGACAGCGTGGTGGTGCACCTGGCCGCCAAGGCCGGAGTCAGGCCCTCCATCGAGGACCCGCAGGGGTACGCCGAGGCCAACGTCACGGCCACCGCATCGGTGATCGAGGCCATGCGGCGGGCCGGGGCGACCCGACTGGTCTTCGGCTCGTCGTCGTCGGTGTACGGGAACTCCACCCCAACGCCCTTCCGGGAGGACGCTCCGGCACTGGACCCCATTTCTCCCTACGCCGCCACCAAACGGGCGGCCGAGTTGCTCCTGGTCTCCCTGGCCCCCCTGGCGGGTCTCAAAGTGGCGGCATTGCGCTATTTTACTGTGTTCGGGCCGCGCCAGCGCCCCGACCTGGCAATCCACCTGTTTGCCCGGCGGATGCTGGCGGGGGAACGCCTCTCGCTCTACGGCGATGGGTCGCAGGCCCGCGACTACACGTTCTGTTCGGACATCGTGGCCGGTACGGTGGCGGCGGTGGACTGGACGGCGCATGCACCCGTGGGGGTAGAGTGCTTCAACCTAGGCGGCAACCGGCCGGTCCTGCTCAGGGACATGGTCGCCACATTGAGCCGGGCCCTGGCGATCGAGCCGACCATCGAGTGGCTCCCGATGCAGCCTGGCGACGTGGAAACCACCTACGCCGATCTGACCAAGTCCGCTGCCGTGCTCGGCTATCACCCGCGCACCAGCTTCGACGACGGCATCGCCCGCTTTGCCGAGTGGTGTGGGTCCGTCTATGAACGTCAGCACTGAGCACCTGCTCCAGCAGGCCCACGAGCGGTTCGCGGTCCAAGACTACTACGGCACGATCCACCTGGTCGACGAAATCATCGAGTCGGGCCGACGGTTCGCCGACGTCTACCACCTTCGCGGTCTGGCGCTCTCCCTGCTCGGTCAGCCGGACCGGGCGCTCGAGGATTTCGACCGCGCCCTGGGCGTCAACTCCCGGTACATCGACGCCCTGGTCCATCGCGGGGTGATCCTGGTCGAGTTGGGTCGAACCGCGGAAGCGGACGCCTCGTTCCAGCGCGCCGCCGCGTTGGGTCAGGTCGGTGCCAACGGCTTCTCCCGGCCGGTGTCGGGCCGCTTGGCCAACCTTCATGCCACCCTCGGTGACGCCTACGCCGAGGTCGGCGCGGCGGACGACGCGATCCGCGAGTACCAGCGGGCCGTCCATCTCGGGCCGGATTTTCACGATCTCCGCTACCGCCTGGCCAGGCTCTTGATCGAGTCGGGCCGACCCCTCGAGACGCGGGAGGAACTGGAGCGGATCGTGGCCGTGCAGCCGGCCTTCCTCGACGCCCAAGCGGCCCTGGGGCTCGCCCACTACCTCTCGGGTGATGCCACCGGTGCCCAAGAGATCTGGTCGCGATGCCTCAAGCAGCGCCCGGGCCACGCCCGGGTGGGGGCCTATCTGGCCATGGCCCAGCGTTTGTCGCTCGGATGAGGGCCCGCTGGTTCGCGCTCTGGGTGCTGGCCGGAGGCCTCGCCGGATGCCCGGCCCCTGCCACTGACCACGAGCGGCTCGCCGACGAGCAGCTTGCCGCCGGCAACTACACCAGGGCCCTGGCCGAATACCAGGCCGCTCAGCGAAGCGGCGCCCGAACCCGGGTCTGGGCCAAGGCGGCCGCGGCTGCCGTCAAGGCCCAGGACTTCGACGCCGCGATCGACGCCCTCTCCGAGCTGGCCCGTGAGGATCCCACTCGGGTCACCGAAGCCGCGGTCGGGCTCGAGGCGATTGCCCGTCTGGCCGATCGCGGAGGTCAGGGTGGGACAGCGGTCGTTGCCAAGGCGGTCCTCGCGGTTCGGGCCATCGCCCCCGGCCGGCCCCTCGGTCGGTTGCCGTTGCCGTCGGTCTCGGCCGTGGTAGACCCGACCGAGGCGATTGGGCTCATCCCGACCGCCATTGCGACGGCGGGGTCACCCCGGACGGTGGATTCGCTGTTGTTGCGCTATGCCCAGGCTCAGCGCGAGACGGTCGCCTGCGATGCGGCGGCCGGGAGTTTCAAGTCCCTGCTCCGGCGGACCAACCAGCCGCGGATGACGGCGGCCGCGCGTGAGGGGCTGGCGGGCTGTGCACTGTTGCTGGGGCAGGACGCGCTGGCGGGTGGAAATGCCCCGGCGGCGGAGCGTTGGTTCGAGGAAGTGGTGGCCCTCGATGGTGAGTCGGCGCGAGGGTGGACGGCGAACATCGGTCTCGGTGACGCCCGGCTTCTCAAGGGCGATGCCCTCGGGGCGGCGGTCGCCTATCAGGCGGTTGTTTCGGGCGCGACCGTGCCAGACAGCCTGAGGCAGGCGGCTATCGTCAAACTCAATGGACTCGGGGCGGCGACGACGCAGCCGCCGGCAGGAGATACATGAGCACGTCGCGGGTGGCCTTGGCGCTGCTGATCTTGGCGCCGCTCGGTGGATGCTGGCCGTTCAAGGGGAAGCCGAAACCGGTCGTCGCGCCGGCCCTGGAGAACTCCCCCCGGACCATCGACTCGCTGTGGCAGGCCGGTCAGGGCGCCTTCAATCGAGGGCGTTGGGGAGAGGCCAATCGGATCTTCACCCGACTGTCGACCGCGATGCCGGTGACCGATCCTCGGTTGACCCGGATGCACTTCTATCGAGGCGAGATCGAGCTGGCCCTCGGTAACGAACTCGACGCCGTTCGGCTGTTTCGCCGCGTCTCGGACGAGACGCCGGACGACTCGCTGGCGGCCGACGCCCTCCAGCGGGCCGGCGAGGCCTATTCCTATCTCTGGCGCCGGCCCGAGCTCGATCCGACCTACGGCCAGACCGCCCTCGGGGTGTTCCAGGAGGTCCAGGCCCGGTATCCGGGCACCGCTGCCGCCAGCCGGGCGGCGGCGCGGATCGAGGACCTGAACAACCGGTTTGCCTTCAAGCAGTATCGCAACGCGCTGTTCTATTACAAGTTCAAGGCCTACGACTCGGCCATCCTGTCGCTGAGAGCCCTGGTCGCCGAGTACCCCAGGGCGGAAATCGTCCCTACGGCCCTCGAGACGTTGGTCCAGTCGTACCAGGCCCTCGGCTACGAGGAAGACATCAAGGAAACCTGCGGCTACATCGCCCGGTTCTTTCCCGCTCCCACGGGCCCGAAGCGGCTCTGTCCACCGGCCGCTGACTCGGCCAGTGCGTCGTAGGTGCGGGTTGCGCTGCTGGGCGGGTCGTTCGATCCGATCCATCATGGTCACTTGATCGTCGCGATGGCCCTGCGGGAAGCGCTGGGCCTCGATCAGATTCGGCTGGTGCCCGCCGGCGAACAGCCCTTCAAAACGGGCCACCATCGGGCCACGGCCGCCCAACGGGCCGACATGGTTCGGCTGGCGGTTGCTGGCGAACCCGGATTGACGATCGAGCGTGCCGAGGTGGATCGTCCCGGCCCCTCCTACACGGTCGAGACGCTGCGGGTTCTCGCGGCGGCCGAGCCGGGAGTCGGCTGGTCGATCCTGTTGGGTGCCGATGCCGCGCGCCTGTTTCCGACTTGGCGCGACCCCGCCGGCATCAAGGCGCTGGCCGAGGTGGTAGTTTTCGCCCGCGACGGCGAGGCTCCTCCGGAGGGGGTTGCCGACCGAGTGGTGGCGGTGCCGAGGGTAGACGTTTCCTCGACCGAGATCCGGGCGCGAGTGCGCGCGGGCCGGTCCATTCGATTTCTCGTGCCGGATGCGGTGGCGGGCTACATCGCAACGCACGGCCTGTATCGGGATTGAGCGATGGTCAAGAAACTGATCGAAGCGGTTTTCGGAACCCGCCACCAGCGGGATGCCAAGAAGTTGGCGCCGCTGGTGACGGAGGTGCACGCCCACGAGGCACGGCTCGGAGCCCTGTCGGAAGCCGATCTCCGAGCCCAGACGGACCGGTTCCGGGGCATCCTCGCCGAACGAACCGGGGCGGCCAAGGCGGAGTTGGAGCGGGTCCGTGCCGCGAAGCACGACTGCGCCGACCCGGCCGAGCGGGAGCGACTGGAGCAGGAGTTTCACCGGTTGGAGCAGACCTACAAGAAGGATGTTGCCGCGGTGCTCGACGACATCCTTCCGGAGGCGTTCGCGACCGTCCGCGAAGCCTGTCGCCGGCTGGTCGGGACCACCGTGATGGTGACCGGACACGAGTTGACGTGGGACATGGTTCCCTACGACGTCCAGCTGATGGGTGGGGTGGCGCTGCACCGCGGCAAGATCTCCGAAATGGCGACCGGGGAAGGGAAGACGCTCGTTGCCACCTTGCCGATCTATCTCAACGCCCTGGCTGGACGAGGCGTTCACCTGGTCACCGTGAACAACTACCTCGCCCGCCGCGATTCTCAGTGGATGGGCCACCTCTACAAGTATCTCGGACTCACGGTGGGCTGCATCGACGATACCGAGCCGTCGACACCCGAACGCCGGGCCGCGTACCTCTGCGACATCACCTACGGCACCAACAACGAGTTCGGGTTCGACTATCTCCGCGACAACATGGTGCACGTGCTCGAGTACCGGGTGCAGCGCGACCATGCCTACGCCATCGTCGACGAGGTCGACTCCATTCTGATCGACGAGGCCCGGACGCCGCTGATCATCAGCGGACCGGTCGGCAACGAGGGCGATGACAAGTACGGTGAGTTCAATGGCCGGGTTGCCGACCTGGTTCGAAAGCAAACGGCGGTCGTCAACCAGCTGATCGCCGAAGCGGAATCGCTGACGGGTGACGGAAAGGCCAAGCAAGAACTCGGGCTCAAGCTGTTCCAGGCCCAACTCGGGATGCCGAAGAACAAGAAGTTGCTCAAGTTTTACAACGAACCCGGAATCAAGCAGCTGGTCCAGCAGACCGAGCTGCGCTACCTCGCCGATCGGAAGCTGCCGACCAAGCAGCAGGAGATGCGGGGGGCCGAAGAAGCGCTCTACTTCGTGCTCGACGAGAAAGGCCACTCGGTCCACCTGACCGACCAGGGCAGCCACACCCTGTCGCCGGACGACCCGACCCTCTTCCTGGTACCCGACATCTCGGAGGCGGTGCACGCGATCGAGAAGGATCCGGACCTGGCGGTGGCCGACAAGCGGACCCGGCGAGCCCAAATCGAGATGGAGTACGCGGCCAAGAGCGAGAAGCTCCACATCATCCACAAGCTGCTCCAGGCCCATTCGCTGTACGAGAAGGACGTCGAGTATATCGTCCAGGACAATCAGGTCCTGATCGTCGACGAGTTCACCGGGCGGGTGCTCCCCGGTCGGCGCTGGGCGGATGGGCTCCATCAGGCGGTGGAGGCCAAAGAAGGGGTCCAGATCAAGGGCGAGACGCAGACGCTCGCCACGATCACCATCCAGAACTACTTCCGGATGTACGACAAGCTGGCGGGGATGACCGGCACCGCCGAGACCGAAGAGTCGGAGTTCTATTCGATCTACGGGCTCGAGGTGATGGTCGTCCCGACCAACCGGCCGATTCGGCGGCTGGACCAGCAGGATCGGATCTACAAGACCCGTCGCGAAAAGTACAACGCGGTGCTCGATGAGCTGGAGCGCCTCCAGCAGCTCGGTCTTCCGATCTTGATCGGAACCACCTCGGTCGAGGTCTCCGAAACGCTCAGCAAGATGCTCAAGCGGCGCGGGCTCAAGCACGAGGTCTTGAACGCGAAGTATCACCAGCGCGAGGCGGAGATCGTCGCCGCCGCGGGCCAACGCGGGTCGATCACCATCGCGACCAACATGGCCGGCCGGGGCACCGACATCAAACTCGGCAAGGATCTCGATCTGTCGGCGCCGGAGGCGGGGCTCCAGGTGATCGGGACCGAACGCCACGAGTCGCGCCGAATCGACCGGCAGCTGCGGGGTCGCTCGGGCCGGCAGGGCGATCCCGGGGCGTCGCTCTTTTTCTTGTCGCTCGAAGACGATCTGATGCGGCTGTTCGGGTCGGATCGGATCGCCCGGTACATGGACAAGTCCGGTGCCGAAGAAGGCGAGGTGATCACCGGCAAACTGGTGACCGCCGCGATCGAGTCGGCCCAGAAGCGGGTCGAACTGCAGAACTTCCAGCAGCGGAAACGGTTGCTCGAGTACGACGACGTGATGAACCAGCAGCGCGAGGTCGTCTACTCGCTCCGTTTGTTCGCCCTCGAAAAAGGCGAGGAACTCAAAGCCGAGGCCCGCCGAATGATCGGGTCCGCGCTCGACCACACGGTCGAGAAGTTCCTGGAAGACGCCGACGGCCCGGAGCAATGGGACCGGTCCGGCCTGCTGAACGCCCTGACGATGCAGTTCCTGGTGACCCCCGACGCGGTAACCGATCCCGCGGCGACCCCGACGCTCGAGAAGCTCAAGGCCGCCGTACGGGACGAGGGGGAAGCCGCCTTCCGCCGGAAGGTCGACTACCTCAAGCAGTTCGGCGAGTCGATCGGATTTCCGGGGGTCGACCAACAAGTGCTGTCGCAGGTGCTGCTGAGCGTCATCGACGAGAAATGGAAGGACCACCTCTACGATCTCGACCAGCTGCGCAATGCGATTCAATACCGAGCCTGGGGCCAGAAGGACCCACTCGTCGAGTACAAGAAAGAAGCCTTCGAGATGTTCGAGGACCTGGTCCGGGAACTTCGGAGCACCTTCGCCGATCGATACCTCAAGGTCCAGGTGAGCGCGGAGCCACCGGCGCCGCCGCCGCGCCGGCCCCTCCCGCCGCCCCCTCCCCAAGGCGGTACCGAGGACCTCTTCGCGCCCGCGGCGGCCCTCCGGACCCCAGATCGGCGGGCCCCCCCTCCGCCCGTCTCCAGCAACCTCGGGCGGATCGGCGCCGCCCCGGCCGGGAACGTGCCGAACGTGGGCCGCAACGACCCTTGCCCGTGTGGCTCGGGCAAGAAATACAAGAAGTGCCACGGAGCCGGTGCCTGACCCTTGATTCGCGGCGGTTCGATGTCGAGCTGCGGCGGTTTGGTACCAATCCAGGAGGGCCAGGGGGCTAATTTGCTGGAATGCCAGCCCTGGCCCCGGTGGCCACCTCCGACCCCCCGCGGGAGCGCCTGAGCCAACATGGCCCCGCCGCATTGACTGCGGTGGAACTCATTGCCATTCTGTTGGGTACCGGGCGTCCGGGGCAACCGGTGCTCCATGTGGCACAGGCCCTCCACGCAGCCTGTGGTGGGTCGCTCCGGCGGCTGGCCCGTCAAACGCCGGGGAGCTTGTCGCAGCAGCTCGGCGTCGGTGGCGCGAAGGCGGCCCGGCTGGTGGCGGCGCTCGAGTTGGGCCGGCGGATGATGCGAGAGGCTCGGCCTCCACGCCGGCGGATCCACCGGCCCGAGGACGTGGTCCAATGGGTCGGGCCGCGGCTCGACGACCTGGAGGTCGAGGAGTTCCATATCCTGATGGTTTCGGTCCAGCGCGATGTCCTTCGGGATGTCCTCGTCAGCCGAGGCACCCTCGATCGCTCTCTGGTGCACCCCAGGGACGTCTTCCGGCCGGCCATCGCCGAGGGAGCGGCCGCTCTCTTCCTGGTCCATAACCACCCGAGTGGCGACCCGACCCCCTCGCCCGATGACCAGGCGGTAACCGAGCAGCTCGTCGGGGCGGGGCAACTGGTCGGCATTCCGGTGCTGGACCATATCGTCGTCGCGGGGGGTCGCTGGGTGAGTTTCGCCGCGACAGGCTTGCTATGACTTCGGCCGCGCTCGATCAAACCGCCGAGTTCCGGACCCTCCTCGGCAACAATGCCGATCGGCTCGATATCGGGCTGATCGACCGGGCCCTCCGGTTCAGCGCCAGCGCCCATCGGGGGCAGAAGCGGATGTCTGGCGACGACTTCGTCTCCCATTCGATCGCCGTCGCCACGATCCTGGTCAGCCAGCTGCTCGACTCGACCTCGATCGCCGCGGCGTTGCTGCACGACGTCGTCGAAGAGTCGGAGACCAGTGTCGACGACATCGGCCGGGAGTTCGGCCCCGAGGTGGCCGGTCTCGTCGACGGCCTGACCAAGATCTCCCACCTGACCTTCCGGTCCCGCGCCGAGGAGCAAGTCGAGAACTACCGTAAGTTGCTTCTCTCGATCGCCAAGGACGCTCGGGTCATCATCATCAAACTGGCCGATCGACTCCACAACATGCGGACGCTGGAGTACCTCCAGCCGGAACGCCGGGAGCGCATCGCCACCGAGACCCGGGAGATCTACGCCCCGCTGGCCCATCGCTTCGGGATGGCCAAGGCCAAGGCGGAGCTGGAAGACCTCGCCTTCAAATTCCTCGAGCCGGATGAGTACGGCGCCCTCGTCGGTCAGGTCGCCGCCAAACGAGCCCATCGCGACGAGCTGATCGAGGTCCTCCGGCGGCCGCTGGAAGAGGAACTCGCCAAAGCTGGCGTGGAGGAGGTCGAGGTCACCGGGCGGCCGAAGCACCTCTGGTCGATCTACCAGAAAATGAAGCGGCGGGGGACGCCGTTCGATCAGGTCTACGACATGATGGCGCTACGGGTCATCGTGCCGACCGTACCGTCCTGCTACCACGTCCTCGGGGTGATCCACCACAACTGGACTCCGGTCCAGGAGCGAATCAAGGATTACATCGCGTCACCCAAGTCCAACGGCTACCAATCGCTCCATACCACGATCTTCGGCCCGAACGGACAACTGTACGAAGTGCAGATCCGCACCCACGACATGCACCGAACCGCCGAGTTTGGCATCGCGGCCCACTGGCTCTACAAGTCGGACAAACGCCGCGACGACCTCGATCAGCATTTCGAGTGGTTCCGCCAGTTGCTCGAGCTGCAACAGGATACCCACAGCCAAGAGGAATTCCTCGAGTTTCTCAAGCTCGACCTGTTCCAGGACGAGATCTTCGTGTTCACCCCGGAAGGGGACGTCAAACAGCTCCCCAAAGGGGCCACCGCCATCGACTTCGCGTTCCACGTTCATACCGAGGTCGGGATCCACTGTCAGGGAGCCAAGATCAACGGCCGGATCGCGCCGCTCCATCGGGAGCTCAAGAATGGCGATTCGATCGAGATTCTGACGTCGCCCGCGGCCAAGCCCAACCGGGACTGGTTGAGTCACGTCCGTACCGGGCGGGCCCGCCAGAAGATCAAGCAGTGGATCCGTCACGAGGAAGAGACCCTGAGCGTCGGGCTCGGTCGGGATATCCTGGCGCGGGAGATCAAGCGACGCCGATTGGAGGCGGCCGACGGGTCGGAACTCGGCCGAGCCGCCAAGAGCCTCGGGATGGCCGACGCGGCCGCGCTCGAGGCGGCCGTGGGCAGGGGCGATCTCGCCATCGGCCAAGTGATGCGGGCCATCTATCCCGACCTGACCGATGAGGATCTCCGGGAGCCGAAGCCCACGGTCTTTGGCCGGATGATCAACCGGATTCGGTACGGCAAGGGCGTTCGGATCCAGGGAGTCGATGGCCTCCTGGTCCGGTACGCCCAGTGCTGCCAGCCGGTGCCTGGAGACACTGTCGTTGGTTATGTAACCCAAGGGCGGGGGATCTCGATTCATCGGGTCGACTGCCCCAACCTGCTCACCCTCCAGGATGGCGACCGCCGGGTCGAGATCGACTGGCAGGAGCAGCAGGGCGAGTCGTTCGCGGTCCGGCTGGTGCTCAACGCCGAGGACCGGCGGGGCCTCTATGCCGACATTCTCCAGGCCGTCAGCCAGACCGGCACCAACATCAAACGAGCCGACCTCCACACCAAAGACGGGGCTGCCTTCGGCACCTTGCTCGTCGAGGTCGACAACCTGACCCACCTCGCGAAGGTCCTCCGGGGGATCCGCCGGGTCAAGGGAGTGACCTCGGTCGACCGCCGCGAGGTCGCCGCCGGATAACTCGCTCGAGGAGCCGACCGTGCCGAACTACTGGTTGCTGAAAACCGAGCCCTCGACCTACGGGTTCTCCGATCTGGCGCGCGCCGGTCGCGCCAGTTGGGATGGGGTGGCGAACCCGGTGGCGTTGAAGCACCTCCGCGCCATGGCCGTGGGCGACCGGTGCTTCATCTACCACACCGGCGACGAGAAGCGGATCGTCGGCCTGGCCACGGTGACCAAGGCCGCCTATCCGGACCCGAAGCTTGGCGACCCCAAGATGGTGGTGGTCGATCTCGAGGCCGGCGATTCCCTCCGCCGACCGGTGACCTTGGCCGAGGTCAAGGCCGACCCTCGTTTCGGCGACTGGGAACTGGTCAGGCAGAGCCGCCTGTCGGTCATGCCCGTTTCGCCCCAGCGCTGGAAGGCGATCCTGGACTGGAAATAGGGGTACCGAAGAAACACCGGCAGCGGTATATTGCCGAGGCCATGCCGAGTCCGCCGTTCGAAGTCGTTGCCCCGTTTGAGCCCGCGGGAGATCAGCCTGCGGCGATCCAAGCCCTGACCGAGGGGCTCGAGGGCGGCCGGCGCTATCAGACGCTGCTTGGGGTCACCGGTTCCGGCAAGACCCTGACCCTGGCCCACACCATTGCTCGGCACGGCAAGCCAGCCCTGGTCATGTCCCACAACAAGACCCTGGCCGCGCAACTCTACGGGGAGTTGAAGCAGTTTCTCCCCAACAATGCCGTCGAGTATTTCGTTTCCTACTACGACTATTACCAGCCGGAAGCCTACGTTCCCGCGACCGACCTCTACATCGAGAAGGACTCCTCGATCAACGAGGACATCGAGTCGCTCCGACTCCGCGCCACCTCCAGCCTGATGGAACGGGACGACGTCGTGATCGTGGCGACGGTCAGTGCCATCTACGGCCTTGGTGACCCCGCCAGCTACCGGGCGATGATGTTCTCGCTCAAGGCCGGGGAAGAGAAGGGGCGCGACCAGATTCTCGCCGACTTGGTCTCGATCCAGTATCAGCGCAACGACGTGTCGTTCGATCCCGGCACCTTTCGGGTCCGCGGCGACACGATCGAGATCTTCCCGGCCTACGACGAGCGGGCCGTTCGGGTCGAGCTCTGGGGCGACACCATCGAGCGGATCTCCAAAATCCATCCGGTGACCGGCAAGACCATCAGCCAGCTCGATCAGTGCGCGATCTGGCCGGCGACCCACTACGTCACCGAGCGTCCGACCGTCGAGCGGGCGGTTGGGCTGATTCGGGCCGAGCTGGCCGAGCGACTGGCCGGGTTCAAGGCGGCGGGGAAGCTGCTGGAAGCGCAGCGGCTGGAGAGCCGGACCAACTTCGATATCGACATGCTGCTCGAGATCGGCACCTGCCCCGGGATCGAGAACTACTCGCGCCCCATCAGCGGCCGAAGGGCTGGCGAGCGGCCGGCGTGTCTGATCGACTACTTCCCAGCCGATTTCCTGGTGGTCATCGACGAGTCGCACGCCACGCTGCCCCAGATCGGCGGCATGTACAACGGCGATCGGGCCCGCAAGGAAACGCTGGTGGAGTACGGGTTCCGGCTTCCCAGCGCTCTCGACAATCGGCCCCAGACGTTCGACGAGTTTCTGAGCTTGGTCCCCAAGATGATCTCGGTCTCGGCGACGCCCGGCGACTTCGAGCTGGGGCTGGGCCAAGGGCGCGTCGTCGAGCAGATCATTCGGCCCACCTTCCTCGTGGACCCGCCGGTCGAAGTGCGACCGGTCAAGGGCCAGGTGGACGACTTGCTCCACGAGATTCGGGACCGCGCTCGCCGCCGGGAACGAGTGCTGGTGACCACCCTCACCAAGCGGATGGCCGAGGATCTCACCGACTACCTCCAGCAGGTAGGTGTCCGGGTCCGCTATCTCCATTCGGACATCGATGCCATCGAGCGAATGGAAATCCTCCGAGGGCTTCGGCTCGGCGACTTCGACGTGCTGGTTGGGATCAACTTGCTCCGAGAGGGTCTCGACTTGCCCGAGGTGTCGCTGGTCGCGATCCTGGACGCCGACAACGAAGGGTTTCTCCGCAGCGATCGCTCCTTGATCCAGACCGTCGGGCGGGCCGCTCGGAACCTCAACGGCCGGGGGATCCTGTATGCCGATCGAATCACCGGGTCGATGCGACGCGCCCTCGACGAAATGGACCGCCGGCGTCGCCGCCAACTCGAGTACAACGAGCGGCACGGTCTGACCCCCGTCTCCATCGTCAAGTCGACCGAACAGGTCAAGCTGTCGACCTATGTGGCCGACGCCCGCACCGAGCGCCCGGCCAAGGACCGCAAGGTGGTCGAGGATCTCCACGATCCAGCCGCGCGGGCTCGGGCGATGCAAGCTCTCGAGCGACAAATGCGGGAAGCGGCCGCTAACCTTGAATTCGAGCTGGCTGCCATGCTTCGCGACCAGCTCAACGAGCTGCGGGCCTTCGAGAGCGGCAACGTGGCCCGGCCGGCCGGCGGCGCCTTCAAGCGACCCGGTCGCCGGGCGCGGGTCTGACCCGATGCCCCCCGACCTGGGTCTCGCCGAGGTTGAGCTGCTGGGCCGTGAATTGGGCGAGGCGCTGCGGCCGGGTGAGGTGGTCTGGCTCGAGGGCGAACTCGGGGCCGGCAAGACCACCCTGGTGCAGTCGATCGCCAGCGGCCTCGGCGTGGCCGAATTCGCCACCAGCCCGACCTACAACTTGGTCCACCGGTACGAAGGGCGGCGGGGCCCGGTTTTCCATGTCGACTGCTACCGGCTCCGGGTCCCCGACGAAGCAGCCGAACTGGGTTGGGAGCGGCTTGCTCTGGCGGATGCCGTGCTGATCGAGTGGCCTCACCGGGCCGGCGCCTGGGCGCTGCCCCCAACTCGGCGGATTCGGCTCGCCCACACCACCGATCCCGACCGACGTCGGGTGGAAGTGATCGCCTCGTGATCGTTGCAGTCGACGGCACGACCGACCGTTTGTCGATCGCGGTCGGGATCCCTGGGAGACCGGCGGTCAGCCGCTCCCTGGAGGGAGCCCGGAGGCACACGGCGGAGCTTCCCGGGCTCGTCGACGAAGTCCTGGCCGCCGCCTCGGGCGGCTGGTCCAACGTGACGGCGGTGGTCCTGGCGGACGGACCCGGCGGCTTCACCGGACTGCGGGTCTCGGCTGCCTGGGCAAAGGGCGTTGTCCGGGCCCGCGGCCTGCGGCTGGGCGCCGCCTCGACGTTGCTCGTCCGGGCGGTTCCGCTCGGCCAAGCAGGCCACCCGGTTGTCGGGGTCGGAAACGCGATGCGGGGCGAGCTATTTTGCGCTCGGTACCGGTTCGAACCGGATGGCTCGATCCTCGAGCTCGAGGGGCCGCGCCTGGTGTCGGCGATCGGGACGATGGCCGAGCCAGGTGACCTAGTCGCCGAGGGGCTGCCAGACGCGGCGGATTTGGTGGCGTTGGCCGGGCGACCGGGCGGGGTGCATTGGGTGGACCAGGTGGCCAGCTGGGAGCCGCGATACGGCCGGCCCGCCGAGGCCCAGGTGAGGTGGGAACGCGTCCATGGCGTCGGTCTCGACGATCCGGCCGGCCACGGCGGCTGATCTCGACGCGATTGCCGCGGCCGAACGGGTGTGCTTCCCCGACCCGTGGAGTCGCGAGGCACTGGGCGAGCTGCTCGGGGCGAGCGGCACCACGGCGCTGGTAGCCACCACGGCGGCGGCAGGTACAGTCGTTGGTTATTTGATCGCCCGCGCGGTACTCGACGAGGCCGAAATCCTCAACGTGGTGGTCCTGCCAGGGGCTCGGCGGGCGGGGCTAGGGGGCCAACTCATCGGCCGGGGCCTCGAGGCCTTGGTCCAGTTGGGGGCCCGAGCAATCTTCCTCGAGGTCCGGGAGTCGAACCGGGTGGCCCGCGACCTTTACGAGCGGCACGGCTTCAGGCCGATCGGGGTCCGGGCGGCCTATTATCGCTCGCCGGTGGAGGATGCCATCGGGTACCGCTGGGAGTCGAGTCCCGCGTCAAAAAGATGACGGTTGCGTATCTTCGGTTGTCATAAGGACTTAGCAGTTGGCTACCTTGGGCGCGTCCGCAGGAACGACCAAGCCAAATCACCTGGGGGGAACACATGAGCCGCAGCCTGAACAAAGTCATCCTGATCGGCAATCTGGGTCAGGGTCCCGAGGTCCGCAGCCTTGCAAATGGCGGACGGGTGGCCAATATCTCGATTGCGACCAGCCGCCGGTGGAAGGGGCAGACCGGGGAGATGCAGGAAAAGACGGAGTGGCATAGAGTTGTGCTTTGGAACAACAAGGGCTCGAATCTTGCCGACATCGCCGAACGCTATTGTAAGAAGGGCGATAAGGTCTACGTCGAGGGGAGCATCGAATACCGGAGTTGGCAGGACCGGGAGGGGCAGACTCGGTACACCACCGAAATTGCCGCCCGGGAGCTGATCCTGCTTTCGGGACGGGGGGGTCCCGACGGCGATTCGGTTGCCTCCTCGAAGGCCGCTGCGGCCGCCCCGTCGGCGCCGCAGAAATCGGAGTCCTTCGATGATTTCCCGGAGGCGCTTGATGCCGAGGATGACGATCTTCCGTTCTAGACTGCTCTGGACCGCAGCGGTTTTGGGTGTGGCCGCCGACCCCTGGTCGGCGGCGGACGCCCAGGCTAAGCAGCCAGCGCAAGCCTCCTACACCGTCAAGAACGGCGACTCACTCTGGTCGATTGCCCAGCAGTTGTTGGGCGACCCCTTCCTGTGGCCGCAGATCTACCGGCTCAACACTCAGACGGTCGAAGACCCGCACTGGATCTACCCGGGTGAGATGTTGACCCTGATTCCAGGCGAGGCGATCCGAGCGGTCTCGGCCGAGGACACCCCCGGGCCCGAGGCCGAGCCGACGCCCACGCCGCCCAGCCCCCAGCCGGAGCGGCCGGGGGTGGTGGTCGAACCGGAAGACATGCAGGAGCCGGCTGGCGACACCTTGTTCGCCCGGCGCCGAGGCCTCGACGCCCGGACCGCGCTTCGGGGGTATCGTGAGCGGCCATATCGCCCACTTCGACGCGGGGAGTTCTACGCCGCCGGCTACCTCACCGAGGGGCAGGCGCTCCCATTCGGCGAGTTGCTCGGGTCGGTGACTCCCCAGCAAATCCGCAATCTGAGCGAGCGAGCCACGGCAACGCTCTATACGACCGTCGCGCTGACCCCGCCGGCCGGCGCGTCCTACCAGGTAAACGACTCGTTGCTCGTGGTGCTTACCTCCGCCGGGCCGGAAGGGTACGGCGACATCGTCCTGCCCACCGGTCTCGTCCGGGTGACCGGCCAGAACGGCCGCCAGGCGCTGGGGCTCGTGGTCGCGGTCTTCGGCCCCATTCGTAATGGCCAGAAGGTCGTGCCGGTCGATAAGTTCGCCGCGGGCGGCACGTCCCGGGCGCAACCGGTGGAAAACGGTGTGACTGGAGCGGTACTCGGGCCCCGGGAAACCCGCGAGCTCAAGCACCCACAGACCTATCTGTTCATCGACCGGGGGTCGAGCCAGGGCGTTGCCCGTGGCGACATCTTCGAAGTGCGGCGCGACCCGGAGGAGCGGCTCGGGGCCGCCGATACCGTGGACGAGCTGATGGCGGTGCTCCAGGTGGTTCATGTTCGAGAGCGGTCGGCCACCACCAAGGTGGTTCACGTGGTGTCACCCGACATCCCGCCGGGGACCCGCATCAAACAGGTGGCCAAGCTGCCGAACTGACCATCCCGGGCGGCGATGAGATCGGCGCGGGGCCGGACGTCCGGCCCCGCGTCGTTTTATCTTCCAGGCGTGTCGTGTTTTCGGCGTCGAGCGTCTCCCGCTCGACGCGTCACCGGCGGTGGCATTCCTGAGGAGACCGAATGATCCTGCTGCTCCAGGCCCCTACCACGGTGCCAACCTCGATTTGGCAGATGGTGCTGGTGTCCAGCCTGGAAACGAGAGTCGTCCTCGGGATCACTGGCATCTTCTCGATCCTGTCCTGGTTCATCATCGGGCTCAAGTGGTGGCAGTTTCGGCGGATTCGGTCGCAATCGGGGCGGTTCTTCATCGCGCTGGAGGGGGCTCCCAAGTTGCACGATGCCTACCGGGTGGTGATGAAGCTGCCGAACTCGCCCCTCAACCGACTCTTCCGCGAGGGCATGCATTTCTACAATGAGCTGTTCCCGGGCGTGGTGCGCGACGGGCCGGCCCAACGGATCTCGCTGGCGCCAACCCAGCTCGAGGCGTTTCGGATGGTGCTCGGCAAAGAGATAGCCGCCGAGCGCGACGCGGCGGCTCGGTTGGTCCCGTGGCTCGCGACGATCGGGTCGGTCAGCCCGTTGCTGGGGTTGCTCGGGACGGTGCTGGGCGTCATGAATGCCTTCATGGGCATCGGGCAGAAAGGGTCCGGCAACATCTCGGCGGTGGCACCGGGGATTGCCGAGGCGCTGATCACCACGGTGGCCGGCCTGGCGGCGGCGATTCCGGCCGTGATGGCCTACAACTACTTCGTCTCCCGGACCGGCCATTTCGAGGGCGAGCTGGAGGGGTTCGGCAACGCCCTGGTCGGGTGGATGGCGCGAGAGGGGTGGCTCTAGATGGCGGGGATCATGGGAGGCGGGTTGGGGCGCCGGCGAGGGCCGCCGCTCAGCGCTGACATCAACGTCACCTCGTTGGTCGACGTTGCCTTCGTGCTGTTGATCATCTTCATGATCACGGCGCCGATCATGCAAGGCGGTATCGACGTCGAGCTGCCCAAGGCCCAGGCGACCCCGTTGTCGTCGAAGGATGGTGTCGTCGTCTCGATCAACCGCCAGGGACAGATCTTCATCGACAACCAGCGGGTGTCGCGGGCCGAGTTTCAGGCGACCATTCGCCGTTTCGTGGATCAGAGAAACACCTCGAGTGTCTACGTCCGGGGCGACGCGAACGCGCCCTACGGGAGCGTGGTACGGGTGCTCGCGGCGCTGCGGGAGGCCGGCATCACCGGCGCCGGGATCGTGACCGAAGAGGAAGAAATCGGCCGATGATTCTGCGGCGGCGAGGCGAGCTTCCCCGCCAGGCGATCGCCGTTGGCGCCGCAGGTACCGCGTTGGTCCACCTGGCCGCCGTGGTGACCCTGGTAGCCGCCGCGACCCGCCGGCCGATGAGCCAGGTCGCGGTGTACGCGGTGGAATTGACGGCCGCGCCCCTGGCGCGGAGCCGTCCGGTCGCTCCGCCGGCACCGCCACCCCCCCCGACGGCCCCGGCCCCGGCGCCAACCCGACCCAAGCCGGTCGCCAAGAAGCCCGACCCAACGCCAAAGCCGCCCGCCAAGGTCGATCCCAAGACTGAGCCGGCGAAGCCGGCGGCCGCGACGAACGTCCCCGCCGCCGGAGAAACGCCGAGCACCGGGACCGACGTCGCCAACGTCAAGACCGAGGGTATCCCGTTCCCCTATCCCGAGTACTTGCGGCAACTGACTAACGAGATTCTCCGCCGGTGGTCTCGTCCCCTCGGCGCGGCCGCCCTGGAGGCCGAGGTGAGCTTCACGATCCATCGGGACGGCCGAGTGACCGATATCCAGGTGGCCCGGTCGTCCCGGAGCTATTCGTTCGACCTGGGAGCTCGTGGGGCGGTGGAGCAGGCCGGCGAGGACCTGGCCTTCGGCCCGCTGCCCAAGGGGTGGCAGTCGGATATCCTCAAGGTCGCCTTCCTCTTCACTCCGAGATCTCGATGACGCGGCGATCGCTTGGTTGCCTCGCCCTGGTCAGTGCCCTCGTGGCCACCGGTGCGGCCGGACAGGATACCGTGCGGGTTCGGGGCGTTTATGATCCCGCGGTGCGCCCCGGGCTCGTTCTACTGCCGGCGCCCGGGCTCGATTCGGTCCGCGCGATCATCGGCCGGGACCTCGACTACGCCGATCGGTTCGAGGTCATTTCGCTCCCGGATGGGGGGGAGTCCGTCGCTGGTGGCGGGGCGATCAACTATCAGCTGTACCGGAGTCTGCGGGCGAACCTTGCGATCGAGTTCGGCGCTTCTGGTGGAAATGTTACAGTCCGACTACACGATCTCGATACCGAGGTGATGCGGCACGAGCTGTCGGTGCCATCCGACCCATCCGGCGTCGGCGAGTCGCGAATGGCGTTGCACCGGATGGCGGACCAGATCGTGGAATGGGCGACCGGGCAGAAAGGGATGGCTGCCTCCCGGATCCTCTTTCTCAACAACGGCGACAAGCGGATCTACCGCGTCGATAGCGATGGCCACGGGTTGGTGGCGATCAGCCCCGCCAACGTGCTGGCAATGTCGCCGGCCTGGTCGCCGGACGGCGGTCGGATCGCCTACGTCCAGCTGGGCCACGATGGTGCCGTCATCCTGCAGTCGGTCGGCACCGGCACTCGAATCGTGGTGCCCACCACTGGCAGCGGGGGGCAGACCATCACCCCGACCTTCAGTCCGGAGGGTCGGCGGCTGGTCTTCTCCCGCCTAACAGAGGTCTCCTCGAACCTCTTTTCGGTCAACGTGGCCGACTTGTGTTGCCCCGAACGACTGACCGCTACGCGGTTTGCAGAAAACCTCTCACCTGTCTATTCTCCCGACGGAAGGCGGATCGCGTTCGTGTCCAATCGGGGCGGGGGAGCGCAGATCTATACGATGGCCGCGGATGGTACCGACCAGGAGCGGTTGATCTCGTTCGACGAGGGTGGCGGCCAGTCGTTCGCGCCCGACTGGTCACCGGATGGCACCAAGATCGTGTTTCACCGGGAGTACGGTGGCGCCCCGCAGATCGTCGTGTTCGACTTGGTCAACCGGCGCGCGCAGCAACGGACCAGCCAAGGTCGCAACGAGGATGCCAGCTTCGCTCCGGATGGACGCCACATCGTGTTCGTTTCGGACCGAACCGGCCGCGGCCAGCTCTGGGTGCTCGACCTGGAGACCGGCCGGGTTCGCCAAATCATGACACCGGGTTCGGCCAGGCTGCCGGCCTGGTCCCGGTCGCTTGGCCGGGGACGCTGACGAGACACTCAACTTCCACGGGGGTACGAGAATGGTCTTCTCGATGCGGTTCGTCTCGCTGGTTCTTGCGGTTGCCGTGGCCGGGTGCGGCAAGAAAGCGCCCGAGGCGAATCCTCAGCCGGACAGCGGGCAGCCGGCCAATTCTGGAACGGGTGGTACCACCACCCCGGGCGGTACCGGGACCCCGACGACCTCGACCGGTCCCAACGTCGCCGCGATCACGGCCGAGGTCACCGCGGCCATGCAGACTCCGATCTACTTCGACTTGGACCAAGACGTCATCCGGTCCGACGCCCAGGCCACCTTGGACCAGAAGGCCGCCATCATGCAGGCCAACCCGGCGCTCCGGATCAGGATCGCCGGTCACGCGGACGAACGGGGATCTGACGAGTACAACATCGTGCTCGGCAACAAGCGGGCGACTTCGGCCAAACGGTATCTCGAGGCCAAGGGAATCGACCCGTCCCGGATCGAGACCATCTCGTATGGCGAAGAGCGGCCGGTCGACTCTGCCTCGGACGAGAACGCCTGGTCCAAGAACCGGCGGGACGAGTTCCAGGTCACCGCGGGCGGCGACCGCCTGGTGAAGCCGCAGTGAGGGCCCGGTACGCGCTGACCGTGCTGCCGTTGGTGGCCGGGTGTGCCACCAAGGGGATGGTTCGGCGCGTCGAGACTCAAGTGCTCGTGCTCCGCGCCGAGACCGCCCGGCAAGACTCGGCGCGGTCGGCTGAACTGACCCGGATCATCCGGTTTCAGCAGCAGACCCTCGATTCGCTCAATCAATCCCGGGCGGCCATCCGGGCTCTCGACCTCCGCTTTGGGCAGGATGTCACCGACGTGCTGCGGCAGCTGTACGCGGTTCAGGAGATGACGGGTCAGAGCCAGCGACAGCTCTCCATTCTGAAAGCCCAACTCGATGCCCGGGCCGAGGCGATGGATGCCCGACCAATTGCGACGCAGCCGGATTCGGCTGGGGTCACCCGCCCGGTGGGGGGGCCATCGGCCGACCAGATGTTTCAGGGGGCCTTGGAGTTGCATCGTCGAGGGAGCCCGGCCACCGCTCGGCGGGCCTTCCAGGATTTTCTCCAGCAGTACCCGGCTCACCCGTACGTGGCCGACGCCCTCCACTTTCTCGGCGAGACGTTCGAAGCAGCCACTCCGGACTCCGCGGTCGTCAGTTGGAACGCGGTCGTGACCAGGTTTCCCCAGTCGCCACGGGCACCGGAATCGCTCTTCAAGATTGGCGTTCTCGCCTCGAAGCAGGGTGACAAGGCCGCCGCGAAGGCTGCCTTCGACCGATTGATCAAGACCTACCCGAGGTCTGAGGCTGCCGAGCTGGCCCGGGAACGGCTCAAGGACCTGAACCCGTAGCCGCGGCATGGCGCGGTCCACTGGCGAGATGCCGTTCCTCGACCATCTCGAGGAACTTCGATCGAGGATCATCAAGGCACTCGTCGCCCTGATCGTTGGAATCGCGCTCGGCCTGTTTCTGGTCGAACAATTCCGGCTGGTCGACATTTTGCAGGCGCCCATCCTCCCGCTCCTGGGCGGAAGGAAGCTCGCCATCCTGGCGCCCACCGATGCCTTCATGATCTTCCTGAAGCTGGGGTTCATCGGAGGGGTCGTCCTCGCGTCACCGGTCCTCATCTGGCAAGCCTGGGCGTTCCTGTCGCCGGCACTCTACGATCGAGAGCGGAAGACCCTGGTCCCGGCCCTCTTCGTTGGGATGGCACTCTTTCTGGCCGGATCGATCGCCAGCTTCGTGTACATCGTTCCGCCGGCCCTGAAGGTGCTGCTCAGCTTCCAGTCAGGGTCGTTCGAGATGGCGATCACCTTCGAGAAGTACTTCAGTTTCGTGCTGCAGGTCGTCCTCGCGATGGGGCTGTCCGCCGAGCTGCCGCTCCTGATTGTGCTGCTGGCGATCCTCGGGATCGTCAACCCTCAGATGCTGAGTCGGTTCCGCCGCTACGCGGTGCTGGGGGCCTTCTTCGCGGGGGCGATGTTGTCGCCTGGCGGTGACGTCCTGACCATGCTGCTGATGACGGCGCCCCTCTTGGTGCTCTACGAGATCGGCTACCTCGGCGCCGTCGTGGTCCACCGCCGCCGGCTCCGGGCCTCGGCGGCGACCACAGCCCTGTTACTGCTGCTCGCCGCCATCCCGGTCCAGGGCCAGCGGCCCCCACCGCGGCCTCCTGGGCAGCCCGCCCGCCCGGCTCCGCAGGCGCAGCAGCCCGATACCGGCAGGGTGACCCTCGACGCCGCCAGCGCCAAACGGCTCGGAATCCCCACCGCCCCAAAACTGAGTTTCCCCGCCAACGACTCCATCATCGATCAACTGCTCGAGCTCGAAGGGTTCGAGATCACCCGGTACCGGTCCGATACGGCTCGGGTGGCCGCGATCGACCGGCAGGTGCAGCTCGATGGCAACGCGATGACCGAACGGGCGGGGTCGACGCTGGAGGCCCGGGCGATTTTCTACCGAGAAGGCGACTGTCGGTTCGAGGCCGAGGGCGATCCCCGGCTGTTCCAGGGCGAAAACATCGTGGTTGGTCGGACCGTCAAGTTCGACACCTGCATCGAGCGTGGCTTGGTTCGCGAGGGTCGGACCACCTTCCCGCAGCAGGGCGCCAATTGGATCATCAGCGGTCAACTGGCGGTGGATTCCGCCGCCCGCCGGGTCTACGCCAGCGCCCGCGAGGTGACTAGCTGCGACCTGCCCGAGTCGCACTACCATTTCAGCGCCAAAGAACTGAAGTGGGTCTCCCAGTCGACCATGGTGGCGCGGCCGGCGGTGCTCTACATCCGGGATGTCCCGATCGCGTGGATTCCGTTTCTGTTCCAGGATACCAAGCGAGGCCGACGCTCGGGGATCCTGATACCCGAGTTTGGGTTCAACGACATCGTCCGGCCCTCAAGGTCGTTCAACCGAACGATTCGAAACCTCGGGTACTACTGGGCGCCAAACGACTACATCGACGTGCTCGGCCGGTTCGACTGGTTCTCGAACCGCTACCTGGAGTTCGGGCTGGAAGGGCAATATCGGTTCATCGACCGGTTCGCCCGGGGAGCCGTGAGTCTGTCGCGCAGCAAAGAGGTCAGTGGCGGGTCCAGCATGCGGCTGGTCTGGAATCACAGTCAGACCTTCGATGTCACTACCAAGCTGAACTGGAGCATCGATTACTCGACCAACTCGTCGATCGTCCGTCGCAACGCCATCGATCCCCGGTTGACGACGCAGCAGATCCGCAGCTCCGGGACCTACTCCAAGCAGTTCGCCTGGGGCAATTTGTCGCTCGGCTTCAATCGGTCGCAGAACGTCAACGACGGGAGCGTGACTCAGACGCTGCCCTCACTCTCGATTTCGCCGAAGCCGTTCGACTTCGGGCCCAACTTCACCTGGTCGCCCGACCTCAATTACAGCCGAGACCAATCCCTCAAGCAGCCAGCCGGTACGATCTTGATCCCCCGAGGTCCCGGCCAGTTCGACTCGCTCAAACTCACCGAGGCGCGCCAGACCCAGCGATTCTCGATGAATACCCCGCTTCGGCTCTGGGGCCTGCAATGGCAGAACTCGATCTCGCTCATCGACGTCGATTCGTCCGGGGTCCGATCGGAGCGAGTCCGGATCCCCGACGAAAGCACCCCGGACCCCACCGATTCGATTACGGTCGTGCGGACTCGGACCAGCGGCTTCGGGTCGGAGTTCGACTGGCAAACGAGCTTCAACCTGCCAATCCTGTTTCGGACCTCGTGGAAGCTGACCCCGTCCGTCGGGGTGACCAACACCACCTCCGGAGCCTTCGCGGTCCGAAACGAGCGGACCAACGGCCAGTTCGTCCGTCAGAGTAAGCGCCTTCAGTTCGGTCTTTCCCTCAACCCGACCTTCTACGGGTTCTTCGGGGGACTCGGGCCGTTGTCTCGGATCCGTCATACCATCCAGCCGAGCCTGACCTACTCCTACAGCCCCGCCAGGGCGGTGCCGCTCGAATACGCCCGTGCCGTTGCCCGCCCCGGCGAACAGCTTCGGCTGACCAGTTTGCCGACCCAGTCGGTGTCGCTCACCTTGAACCAGAATTTCGAGGCGAAAACCCGTCGGCCGGCCGGCGACACCACCGACCTGCAGGTCCGGAAGATCAGGCTCCTCAGCATTTCGACGAGCCCGCTCAGTTACGACTTCGAGCAAGCCAAGGAGGTGGGCCGGACCGGCTGGACCACGAGTTCGATCAGCAACAGCGTGCTGAGCGACCTGGTGCCCGGCTTGAACCTCGCCTTCACCCATGACCTGTGGATCGGGGCAGTCGGGTCCGACACGGCGCGGTTCAGTCCGTTTCTTTCGGGCGTCACGGCGAGCTTTTCCTTGACGGAGGGAACCTTCAGGTCGATCGGCCGACTGCTGGGGCTCGCGAGCGCCGCACCGGCGGATGGACGTCCCCCGACCCAGCCGACCGCCCAGCCGCCGATACCGGGGCCGTTTGGCGACCTGCGCCGTGGCTCCGCATTCACCGCGAACCAGACCTTCAGTCGCGGGCAGCGCGGCTTCAACGCCAGCGTCAACCTCACGATCAATAGAAACCGACCGGTGCCGGGCCAGGTGGTCTCCCCGAACCGGAGCAACATCTCACTCAACACGAGCTTCGCGCCGACTCCGTTCTGGCAGGTCAATTGGACCACGCAGTACGACGCGGCCAACAAGCAGTTCGAGGCCCAGCAGCTCAACCTCACCCGCGACCTTCACGACTGGCGGGCCACCTTCACCTTCCTGCGAAATCCCAACGGGAACTTCTCGTTTTCCTTCCTGATCAGCTTGATCGACCTGCCCGATCTCAAGTTCGACTACCGCCAGAGTACCATCCAGGATCGACGCTAGCATCAGGAAGTGTCCTCGCCCGGGGACACACGAGCCTCCCGATCCGGGCGCGTTCTGGATCGGTAACTCATTACGAGGTAAGTAGTTGCGGTTGGCCGAGCCGGTGGCATGCCGCCTGCCATTCCGGCGAACGACCTCCGCGCTCGGATGTACCAATGCGAAGACTGATCATCACGGCTGGTCTCGTCGTCGGTGGCTGCCAGGGTGACGACCTCATTGGAGTAGGCGGCTTTCTCGATCCGCCGACCGGGTTGAGCTACCAAGTCGAGGCGAGCGGAACGCCGGGACGACCGTCGGGTGTCGTGCTCCGCTGGTCCGGCGACGACGATCCCGATCTCGAAGGCTGGAATGTCTACGGTCGAGACGGGACCAGCGCCCCCTGGACCCTCCGCGCCGCGACGACATCGAATAGCTATCACGACAACGGCGAGCCGCAGCTGCAGTACTACGTTACGGCCTATGGCGCGGGGGCGCTCGAGAGCGCGCCGAGCCAGACCGTGACGGTCGACGAGCGGCTGGTTCTCGACAAACCGGCGACCTTGGCGAGCGTCACCTTGAACCGCGCCATTGCCCTGGTCTGGTCGGACAACTCCTACCGTGGGGACCCGGATGGATTCGGGCACTACCGGGTGTACTCCACGAGCTACGACCTCGATCGCGATCTCTGCGGCAATACCTGGCACCTCGAAGGCACCACCGTGGCTCCGGAATTCAGGGTTGGGGCCCTCGTCAACGGCGTCTCGCGGTGTTTCGGTGTGTCGGCCGTGGCCGTCGAAGGGTTCGAGAGCCTCTGGTCGCCGCTGGTGGCCGACACGCCGAGACCCGACGCCCGGAACGTCGCGTTGACGGCTCGGGCGGTGTCAGATCAGACCGCCGGGTTCCGATTCTGGCGAGACCTCAACGGCAACGGCAGAGCGGAACCAGCGGAACTTGGCCTGGTCGGGTCGGGGTCGGCTTTGGACCTCGACTTCCGGCTGGAGCGGGACGGGGCGGGCCGGCTGCTCCTGGTCCCAGTCCGAACCGGCACGGCGGTTGTCGTCTATGGCAACCGGCCCGTCGGCGATTTGACCGACATCGACGTGGCGCCCCTGGGTGGTTACTCCCGTGCCCCGGTCGAGCCCGTCCCGGGCTGGGGCTACGTCTTCGAAATGGATGGGCCAGACCGGTTTGCCCGATACGGGGCCGTGCGGGTGAGTCACGTGGGGCGCGATCTGATCATCTTCGACTGGGCCTATCAAACCGACCCCGGGAACCCTGAGTTGATCACGATCCGGTAGCGACCGCACCAGCAGGGCAGGGGGCCGCCCGGACGCCCCTGCCTTGCCTGGCTCGTCGGCGGGGGCCTATCTTACGTCCTGTCAATCTCTTGACGACGTTCCCAGCGCTGACGAACTGGCCGAATGAACCTCGACAAACTCAAAGAGTCGGCGCGGAAGTTCGAGCAGGGCAGCCAATGGCGCCAAGCCATTGACGTCTACAAGCAGGCACTGAAGGAGTTCGAGGAACGGGGCGAGGGCGTCCTGGACCCCTCCTTGTACAACCGCATCGGCGATCTTGAAATCAAGGACGGGGACTCCGGCGCGGCAATTCGTGCCTACGAGCAGGCCGCCGACCTGTACACCGAGCAAGGCTTCTTCAACAACGCCATCGCGCTGTGCAGCAAGATCCTCCGCATCAATTCGGGGCGAAGCCCGACCTACCTCCGCCTCGCCCAGCTCAATGCCCGAAAGAACTTCATCGGCGAAGCCAAGCGCAATCTGGTCGAGTACATCGAGCGGATGGAGGCGCTGTCTCACCGTGAAGACGCTTTCAAAGCCATCGAGGTCTTCGCCAATCAGTTCGCCTCCAACCCCGAAATCCGGCTCATGCTGGTCGAGCTGCTGAGGTCGAGTTCGCGGGAGAACGAGGCCCGCCGCCAGCTCGAGCGCCTGGCCGATGACCTCGACGCCGCCGGCGACGCGAGTGGTGCTCAGGAAACTCGGGATCGAATAGCCGCGATGACGGACGGGGCGGCTCCGACCGCGCCGCCACCTGCTCCTCGTCCGCCACGGAGCTCTCACTCGGGATTGGTCTTCCTCGACGTTGGCGTCCCCACCGCCGTCCCGGGGCAAGGCGCCGCGGTCGACGGCCTCGACATCGAGCGCGACCCCGAGGCCGTCACCGAAGAGTGGCGGACCGACACCGACGACCTGGAGGACGGGATTATCCCGGCCCTCTCGGTCGACTCGGCCGACGATCGGGTTCCCGACCTCCTCAAGGATGATCCGCTCGACGAAGGCGAGGTGATGCTCGCCGATTCCGAGTCAGGGCCAGTCGACATCGATGCCTACCCCGTAGTCCAACGGGGCGCCAGGCCGGCCCCGGGGACGTCGGCCGACCTCGTGTTCCTCCCGGTCTCGGGACGCGGGACGGATTCCGATGACACCGACGCGATCGACGATGTCGCGGTCTTCTCCAGGGATCGGGCCCGAGTGCTCTTCGAAATCGGCGACCGGGCCGGCGGGGTCGCGGCCCTGGAGGAAGCGGTCCGCCAGTTCGAAGGCACCAACCGGTTCGAGGAAGCAATTCAGGCGGTCGACGACCTGGTGCGGGTCGAGCCGGACGCGATCTATCGCTATCAGAAACGGGTGGAACTGGCCTATCGACTCGGCGATCGGGCCGCCATGCTTCAATCGTACCTCGGCCTGGCCGACGCCCTGCTCCGGGGCGGGGGACTCGAGCACGCGGTGACGGTCTACCGCCGCATTCTCGAGCACGACCCCGAGAACGCTCAGGCGAAGGCCGCGCTCAACATGCTGGCACCGCCGCCCCCGCTCCCGGAGGCCAGTTCCTTTGTCGACCTTGGCGCGCTGATTCTCGAAACACCGCAAAATCGCGACACCAGAATGCGGATCGATCAACAGGCGCCGATCGAAGACGAGGACGAAGCGTTTCACGAGGCGCTGGCCCAGTTCAAACGAGGAATCGACGAGAACATCGACGCCGAGGATTTCCAGGCCCACTACGATCTCGGGATCGCCTTCAAGGAGATGGGCCTCCTCGACGAAGCCATTGCCCAGTTCCAGAAAGCGCTCCGCGCGCCAGAGGGGCGGCTCAAGACCTCGGAGCAACTGGGGATCGCTTTCTTCGACAAATCCCGGTTCGCGATCGCCGAAGCGGTGCTGCGACGCGCCGCCGAAAGCCTTCCAGGCGGCGACGAGGAGAAGATCGGGTTGATCTACTGGTTGGCTCGAGCCCTCGAGGCGCAGCGACGCTTCGAGGAGTCGCTCAAGTACTATGAACGGGTCCTCGCCGTCGACATTCGGTTCCTCGACGTCGGGGAACGAGTGCACCGATTGACCTCCGGCGCCTCATGAGCTCCGCAGCGGTCGGGGTAACGCTGGCGGATCTCCAGGCCGGAGTCGAGGCCGACCTCGAGTTGGTGCGCGACCAGATTCGCCACCTCATCGCCGCTGATTTCGGGCTCATCGCCGAGGTCAATGCCCACCTCCTGCGAATGCAGGGGAAGATGTTTCGGCCCACCTTGCTACTGCTGGTCAATCGGGCCGTCCAGGCTCCGGACCCCCGGGCGGTTCGACTCGCGGCGGTCGTCGAGCTGATTCACCTTGCCACCCTGGTGCACGACGACTCGGTCGACCACTCGGTGCTTCGGCGGGGAATGCCGACCATCAACAGTTTGTTCAGTCACCAGGTCTCGGTCATCATGGGGGATTATCTCTACTCCCGGGCGGTGATCGAACTCGTCGATTTGTCGGATCTGGCCCCCCTCAGGGTCATGAGCCGGGTAACCAACGAGATGACCATCGGCGAAATGCGCCAGCTCTTGGCCCATGACCCGCTGACCTTCTCGGAAGAAAGTTACGACCTGTTGATCCGGGCCAAGACGGCATCGCTGATTTCGGGCGCGTGCGAGTGCGGGGCCCTGGAAGCGTCTCCGGAAGTGCGCGCCGCGATGGCCCGGTTCGGCAACGCCCTCGGAATGGCGTTTCAGATCGTCGACGATCTTCTCGACTTGACGGAAGTCGAGGCCGTAACCGGTAAGCCTTCGGGGCATGACCTGCGGGAGCACAAGGTGACGCTACCACTGATCCACGCCCTGCCTCGGTTGACGACGGAGCAGCGCGGCGAAATCGCCGCCCTGATGGCGGCACCGGCGCCGGCCGACGACCGAGTTACCCGGGTGATCAAGCTCGTCGCCGATGCTGGCGGTATCGACTATGCCAGGCGCCGGGCCCAGTCGCTGGCGGAGCAGGCCCTGGCGGAGCTCGAATGCCTCCCCGCCGGTCCGGGGCGCGAACGGCTCGCCCAATGCGTGGCGTTCGTCACCGAACGGCGGCGGTGAACCATGGCTGGCGGACCCCGTCGACCGGCGTTCTACCTCTCGGTTCTGATCACCGGTTTCCTGTTGGGCGGGTTCCTCGCGGTGCTGCTGCGTCAGGTGCTCCCTGACAGCCCGGCCAAAGCGTTTTTTACCAGCGCGGCACGGTCCGATTGGGGCCCTGTCACAATCAATTTGCTGGTGGTACACTTCACTCTGGGGCCGATGGGGATCGACATTACCCTTCTTAGCGTCCTCGGGGTCGCGATCGCGTACTTCGTCGCTAAGTCGCTATTCTAGCAGGAGTTAGCGTATGTTAGGCAACTTCGGGTTCTGGGAGATCATGGTCCTCGGCTTGGTCGTGCTGTTGGTGTTCGGGGCCAAGCGTTTGCCGGAAATCGGGTCGTCGTTGGGCAAGGGCATCCGGGAGTTCAAGAAGAGCTTCACCGAGACGCAGGACGCCATCACCAGCCCGCTCAACGATTCGACCACCCGGCAACTGGACGCCTCGACCAGCCAACAGCCGACGACGACCGAACCGAAGCGGCTTTCGCAGTAGCGGTCACCGCCACCGTAAGATCAAGGGGGCAGCCCGGACCTCGGGACTCCCCCCTTTTGTCTGGCCAGGACCTCCAACGGGGTCAGCGGCTCACCGGTATACCCGCCTGAGCCTGAAGGGCGGCGTTCTGGGCGGCGGTCTTGTAGATCTCGCCCCGGTTGTCGACCAGCTTTGCCGATTCGCGGAGCGCGGTCATGTAGGCCTGGACTCGGCTCCGTCGCGCCGCTTGAATCGCCTGCTGGCGGATCGAGTTGAGGTTGGCGGCGAACTCGGTGGAATCGGCCGCCGTCCTGCTCAGTAACTCGAACAGGTACACTCCGCGATCGCTTTGGCCCAGAGCCTCGGGGTCCGGCTGAGCTTCGACGGGCCCGACCAATTTGCCGGCGGTCGCCCCGAACGCCGCGCCGATCAGGCTCGGCGAGCCTAACGGCGCCGACAGCCTGGCGAAGGGCCCCATTTCGCGGTACTCGAACCCCATCGAGGCGGCCGCCGCCTTGAGCGGGTTGCTGGCCGACACCTGTTTGACCAGGGTTTCCGCCAGTTGCCGAGCTTCGGCGACCTTCTTGTCGAACCGAATCCGGTTCTCCACCTCGGTCTTGATCGCGGCCAGGGGCGGAATGCCCTCCTCCTGCAAGCTGTCGAGCCGGAAGACGAAGAACGAGGTGGGCGCCTCGATCACCGTGCTGTGCTCTCCCTCCTCCGCCTGAAAGGCCCAGACGGCGGCATCCGGGACCACGCCACCTTCGGGCACCACGACCCGGCTGCCCTGCGCCACCGGGCCGGTGGCCTTGATCTCGAGGTTCAGGGCCTTGGCCGCGGTTTCGATGGCATCGGCTTCGAGCTTCTCGGCGGCAAGTGACTCGAGCGAGTCGGCGATGGCGTCGAGTTGGTCTCGGTGGTTGCCGGTCACCTCGATCGGCACGAGCAAATGTCTGGCTTTGAAGGTCTCGCCTCGCCGCGATTCGACCTTGATGAGGTGGTAGCCGAAGGGCGACAGGACCGGCTCTGAGACCGTATTCAGGGGCAGGGTCATTGCGGCGTCGGAGAAGGCCGGAACGAAGTCGGATCGCTTGGCCTCGCCAAGGTCGCCTCCTTTGGCCCCGCTGACGGTGTCCGACGATTCGCGCTGGGCAACCTCTTCGAATGGCGCGCCCTTGACGATCTCCTCGCGGAGCAGCCGAGCTCGCTCCAGCGCCGCAGCCGTATCCGACGCGTCCGGGGATCTCGGAATCGTGAGATAGCTCAGGAATGCCGTTCGCTTCCGCTTGAACTCGTCTCGGTGGGCCCGGTAGTACGCCTCCGCTTCCTTCTCGTCGACTGGGGTGGCGGGGTCGTTCACCGCGGTCGCGGGGTCGATCCGAACCATGCCGACCCTGACCTGCTCTCGTTCGTCGCGATAGCGCTCCCACAAGGTCGCGTCGGACAGGAAGACGTCCGCCACGACCGATCGAAACAGCTTGGCCTGGAGGAGCTGGTCGCGGTATTGCGACTCGAGGGCTGGCACGAAGGCCTGGCCCTCGGCCGATCGAAGCCAGCGGTGGTACTTGTCGAGATCGAATTGACCGTTGGTCTGGAACTGGGCCAGCCCTTGGGCCTCGGGAGGCGGGACGTTGCGAATGGCTTCCGCCACCTCGTCGTCCGAGATTCGAAGCCCCAGTCGGCGGTATTCTTCCTGAAGCAGGTATTCCTGGACCACGTCGTCCCACACCTGGCTACGAATCTGGTCGATTTCGTCGAGCCCGACGTTCCGCCCCCCTTGTTGCTGCTGGGTAATCACGTTCTGAACCCGCTGGTCGAACACCCGTACGTCCACCTTCCGGCCGTTGATCTTGCCGACCGTGGTCCGGGTGAACACGCTGCCGGTTCCCGAACCGAGCCCGCTCAGGTCCCAGACCAGCCAGATCAAGAAGGTGATGGCCAAGACGGCGAGGACTGGTTTGGCCGCGCTACGAAATGCTTGCATCATGGGGTGTTACGCTCCGCGAGCCGCGCGATAAAGAGCCGGAAAAACTAACCGCCAATGCCGGTTCCCTCAAGGCGGCGAGGGGAGGACCCGATTGACAGGGTTCCTCGATCGCCCTAATCTTTCCTCAAACCCGACAACAACTTAGCGCAAAGGGCAGGGCCATGGTGCCCTCGCGGGAAATCGAGAAGTTGCAGCGGCGCTGGCAGGAGAATCCGCTCGGCCTCACCTTCGCGCCGCTCGCCGAGGCATACCGGAAGGAGGGCATGCTCTCCGACGCCCTCGACCTGCTCGAAATCGGCCTGGCGCAACACCCGGCCTACGTCCCGGCCCACATCGTCAAGGGTCGCTGCCTTCTCGACGCCAAAGCCGAAGCCGAAGCGGAACAGACCTTCCGGAAGGTCGTCGAACTAGACCCCGAGAACGTGATCGCTCTCCAGGGCCTCGCTGACATCAGCGAGCGGGCCGGCCGTTATCGCGAGGCGATGGCCCATCTGGAGCGGCTGCTCGCCTTCGACCGTTCCAACGATGAAGCAAGGGAACAGCTCGATCGTTTGGTCGCTCACCAGCACATTCCGATGACCGGCGGGGTGGTGATCCCGGAAGACCCGATTCCGGTGGCCCCCCACTCGCCAGAGCCGGCGGCGTTGCCGGAGCCCGCTCGAGCGGCCGAGGAACCCTGGTCCGCGACTTCGCCTGCGGTCGCGGCGCCCGACACCGGGGAGCCGACCCTGGCCTCGGCCGATTCCCTCGGCCTTCCCGATCCGACCGACGCCGCCCCACCGTCGGCCCAACCGAAGGACCCGCCACAAGACACCGAAATCCCGGTCGCGGCGATCGTGGAGCCGGAAACCGGCTCCCTCGAGATCGAGGTCTATCAACCGGTGGACTTGGTTGCTGCCGGTGTCTCGGAATTCCACGAGTTCAGGGCGGCCGATACCTTGGTCTCGCCCGCGGAAACGCCGACGCCGAACGAGGGAGCGTCGGCCGGCGAGCCAGAAGCGCCTCCGAGCGACCGCTCGGGGCCACCGCCCGCGGAGTCATCCGTCGGACCCGCGGTCGCCGAAGCGAACTCGGATTTGGATGGACTACTCGCCGTCCCGGCCAACTCCTCCCCCGAAACAGGACCAGGGGACCGGCTGGCGCCAGTGGATCCGCCGCCTGGGGCGGAGGAGTCTGTCGCCGTGCCGCCGCCCGGCGAACCGGCGGGGACCCCGGCTGCCCTGGAGGCCGCCCCCGAGGAGCAAATCGCCAGCCTGACGACCGATGTCGTCGAGCCCGAGGTGGAACTCGAGCCGGAGCTGATCGTCACCGAGACCATGGCGGAGATCTTCCTTCGTCAGGGGCACCGGCAGTTGGCACTCGCGGTGTACTCCCAATTGGCGGAGCGGGAGCCTCGAAACGAGCGAATTGCCACCGCGGTCGCGGCCCTCCAGGAAGAGCTCCGGCCGGCGCCATCCGGGCTTCCCGCTTTCGCAGCCGTGCTGACCGGCGGGCAATCCGTTCGGGGCTTTTTCGAGCAGCTGCTCGCCGCCCGAAGACCGGCCTCCCAACCTGCCGGTGACCTGTCCCTCGGGGCGATTTTCGGCGACGAGGCGCCGGCGGCCGGCTCGCTTCCCACGCCGCCGGCGGCCGATCCGAGCTACGACGAGTTCTTCGCCGACGCCACCGTGGCCGATCCCAGTCCTGCCCCGGGACCGGCCGACCCGGCCGAGGCGGCTTCCGAGGACCTGGAGCAGTTCACCGATTGGCTCAAGGGCCTCCGGCGATAGCATGCGGGTCGGTGTCATCAACGGACCCAACCTGAACCTGCTTGGCACCCGCGAGCCTTCGCTTTACGGTGGCGTGACGCTCGATCAGGTCGAGACCCTGGTTCGAGCCGAGGGCCGGTCACTCGGCGTCGACATCGAGTGGGCTCAGTCGAACGTCGAGGGCGAACTGGTCAACGCCATCCAACGACTCGGCCAGTCCTGCGAGGGCCTGATTCTGAACGCTGGTGCTTATACCCACACCAGCCTGGCGATCCGCGACGCGGTGGCCGCCGTCGCGGTGCCGACCGTCGAGGTTCACCTCAGCAACATCTTCGGTCGCGAGGCGGCCCGGCGCCAGACGGTGCTCGCCGATGCCGTGATCGGGGTCATCGCCGGATTCGGCTCGACCAGCTACCTGCTCGGACTTCGAGCGCTGTACTCTCGCTTGGCCCGTGCCTAGCCCGTATCTGGAGCGGCAAGCGAGGTTGCGGGCCCGCCTCGGCAGTGAGCCAGCCCAGGCGGTCGTGGTCTCCGGCCCCGCCAACATCCGGTACCTGACCGGGTTCACTGGATCCTCCGGGCAGCTGCTCCTCACCCCGAGCGCCACGGTCCTGGTGACGGACTTCCGTTACGCGGCGCAGGCAGCGGCCGAGCTGGCGGGGGTGGCCGAGATTCGGGTCGAGCGGACCAACCTCTGGGTCGGGATTCGAGCGGCGGTTGCGGACCTCGGCTTGACCCGGGTCGCCTTCGACAAGGAGCGACTCAGCGTCGCCGACCGCGAGCAGCTAGAGCAGGGGGCCCCGACCGATTGGGTCGCCGCCAAGGGCGCGGTCGGGGAGCTTCGGATCGTCAAAGACCCCGGCGAGGTTTCCGCGATCCGGGCGGCCGCGCAGGTAGCGGCGGAAGCCCTGAAGGCCAGCCTGGTTGCGATCCGCCCTGGTGCAACCGAGATCGACGTGGCGGCCAAACTCGAGTTCGAGCTCCGTAGACTCGGAAGTCAATGGCATCCATTCCAGCCAATCGTTGCCGCCGGTGCTCGGAGCGCCTTGCCCCACGCCAGGCCCACCGATCGACCGATCGCGGCCGGTGATTTCCTGCTGGTGGATTTCGGCGCATCCGTCGCCGGATACTGCTCTGACATCACCAGGACATTCGTTGTTGGCGCCAAAGCGACCGGACGCCAGCGGCAGGTGTACCAGGTTGTCCGGCAAGCGCAGGCCCGGGCCATCGGACAGATCCGAGCCGGCATGACGGGCAAAGCGGCCGACAGCGTGGCACGCGAGGCGATCGCCCGCGAGGGTCTCGGCGAGGGTTTCGGGCATTCGCTGGGTCACGGCATCGGCCTCGAAGTGCATGAGGCGCCGAGACTTTCGCAGCTCAATCCGGGGCCGCTGGCGGCCGGGGCGGTGGTCACGATTGAGCCGGGAGTCTATCTTGAAGGGTGGGGGGGCGTCCGGATCGAAGACGATGTCTTGGTCCTCGAGGCCGGCGCCGAGTTGCTGTCCGACGGTCAAACCGACCTGATAGAACTGACCTGAAACCCGTCTCTTAGGCGAACCACGGCTATGAGTCCGGAAGAGATCAAAGCACTGGCGCAGCTTCTCCAGAAGGTCCCGAGCGTCAAGGCGGTCGGGGTCGAGGATGTCCGCCGGCTGGCCGAACTGTTGCGCGACACCCCCGAGGTCGGGAGCATCGAGGTCCAGGGGTGGTTCGGCACCGGGGTGGTATTGACTCGGACCGGGATGTCACCGGCTGGGACGTTCGGGATGCCGTTGCCTCCGATGATCGTCTCGCCCCCAGGCCCCCCAGCGGCGGCCCCGACGCCTCCAGCCACCCCGTCGGCGGAGCAGGCGAAACCGGCCGTCTCCCTCAAAGAGATCAAGTCCCCGATGGTTGGCACGTTCTACGCAGCGCCAGAACCCGGGGCCGAAGCTTACGTCAAGGTCGGTGCCCGAGTCTCGCCGGGGCGGACGGTCTGCATCATCGAGGCGATGAAGATCATGAATGAAATCGAGGCTGAGTTCGGCGGCGTCATCCGCGAGGTGTGCGTCGAGGATTCCCAGCCGGTCGAGTTCGGCCAAGTCCTTTTCCGGGTGGATCCCAATGGGTGAGCCGAGCGGCGCCGAAGGGATCACCGGTCCCGCGCCATTCAATTTCAAGCAGGCCATCTCGCAAATGGTGCAGCGGCAGGCCTCCGACTTGTTGCTCAAGGTGGGGCGCCCGCCCACGGTACGGGTCAACGGCGATCTCCAGGCGCTGCCGATGCAGCCGATTCGTCCCGAAGAACTCAAGCACCTCGCCGAGCAGATCATGACGCCGCGCCAGGTCAAGGAGTTCGCCGAAAAGAAAGAGGCGGACTTCGCGATCGGCGTTCCCGGGGTCGGGCGGTTCCGGACCAACATCTATCAGCAGCGGGGGACGCTCGCCTTCGCGTTCCGGGCCATCCCCTACGAAGTCCGAACGCTCCGGGAACTCTTCCTGCCCGAGGTGCTCGAGCAGATCGCCCTGAAGCCGCGGGGCTTGGTGTTGGTTACCGGGATCACCGGATCTGGCAAGTCGACCTGTCTCGCGGCCCTGATTCATCACATCAATCGGCATCGGCGGGTCAACGTCATCACGGTCGAAGACCCGATCGAGTTCCTCCACCGCGATCAGATGTCGAACATCTCTCAGCGTGAGGTGGGTTCGGACACCCTCTCGTTCGGGAGCGCGCTCCGTCATGTGCTGCGGCAAGATCCGGACGTCATTCTGATCGGCGAAATCCGCGACCAGGAGACCTTAGACACCGCCTTGAAGGCGGCCGACACGGGCCACTTGGTCTTTTCGACCTTGCACACCACCGACGCCACCCAATCGATCAGCCGAATTCTCTCGATTCTATCCACCCCACGAGCAGCAAGCGATTCGGTCGCTCCTTTCAACGGCGTTGGCCGCGATCGTCTGTCTCCGATTGGTGCCTCGAGCCGACGGTCGAGGGCGGGTGGCGGCCGCCGAGGTGCTGATCAACTCCGCGGCGGTGGCCGACAACATCCGAAGCCTGGAGAAATCCCTGAATATTCCGGACTTGATCTCGGAGGGCTCGATCAGCTACGGAATGCAGTCGTTCGACCAGTCGCTGATGCAGTGGTACAAGAAGGGCGTCATCAGCTACGAAAGTGCCCTGTTCTACGCCAGCAACCCGAGCGAGTTCGCGCTCCGAGCGGCCGGCGTCACCGCCGCTTCCGACCGGACCTTCGCGGAAATCCCTGGCGTTGCGACGGCCCCGGTCGACCTGACTCGCGACGTGTCGCCTACCTGACCTAGCGGGTCCAGCGAACATGTTCACCAAGGTACTCGTTGCGAATCGGGGCGAGATCGCGTTGCGGGTCATTCGGGCCTGCCGCGAGCTTGGCGTGCATACCGTGGCGGTGTACAGTGAGGCCGACCGGGAGTCGCTCCACGTCCGGTTCGCCGATGACGACGTCTGCATCGGCCCGGCGGCCAGCCGGAGCTCGTATCTCAACATTCCCCGCTTGATCGCGGCGGCGGAGATCACCGGGGCCGACGCGATTCATCCAGGATACGGATTCCTGGCCGAGAACGCCGAGTTCGCCGAGATCTGCAAGGCGTCGAACATCACTTTCATCGGGCCCACCCCTGAACAGATCCGCCAGATGGGGGACAAGGCTTCGGCCCGCCGCCTGGCCAAGGAAGCCGCGGTTCCCACGGTACCGGGTTCGGAGGGAATCCTCGAGGATCCCGAGGCCGCGGCTGAGGTCGCCGAGGCAATCGGATTCCCGGTCATCATCAAGGCGACGGCTGGTGGCGGCGGCAAGGGAATGCGGATCGCCCACGACGCCGACCAATTCGCCCAGTTGTTCAGTTTGGCACAGAACGAAGCGCTCTCGGCGTTCGGCAACGGCGATGTGTATGTGGAGAAATACCTCGCTCAGCCGCGCCACGTCGAGATCCAGGTGATCGGCGATCAACACGGAACCGTGATCCACCTCGGGGAACGTGACTGCTCGGTCCAGCGGCGCCACCAGAAGCTGATCGAGGAAAGCCCCAGCCCGGCCCTGACCCCGGAGCTGCGGGAGCGGATGGGCGCGGCGGCCGTATCGCTCGCGGCCGCGATCGGGTACGTGGGGGCCGGCACCATCGAGTTCCTCCTCGACAGCGACGGCCAATTCTACTTCATGGAGATGAACACCAGGATTCAGGTCGAACACCCCGTCACCGAGATGGTCACCGGGTTCGATCTGGTCAAGGAACAGATCCTGGTGGCCGCGGGTGAGCGGCTGAGTTTTCCGGGCACCCTCAACGGCCTGCGGGGTCATGCCATCGAGTGTCGGGTCAACGCCGAGGATCCCTACCGCAACTTCCAGCCGTCGCCGGGTCTGATCACGGCGTACCACCCCCCTGGCGGCCCCGGCGTTCGGGTCGACACCCACGTGTACGCCGGATATCGAGTCCCACCGCACTACGATTCGCTCCTCGCCAAGGTCATCGTCCACGGCCGCAACCGAGACGAGGCATTGCGGCGGATGGGCCAGGCGCTCGACAGTTTCATCCTCGAAGGGGTCACCACCACGATCCCGTTCTTGGCCCGGGTCATCCGTCATCCCGAATTCGCGGCCGGTCGCGTCGATACCAAGTTCCTCGAGCGCCAAAGCCAACTGCTGCGTCCGGAAACATGACCATCGACGTCGCCTTCACCCCCGCAGGCCTCGGCAAGGACGAGGTCGCGGGTCGGGCAGTATTCGTGATCGACATCCTCCGGGCGACCACGGTCGTCTGCGCCGCGCTCCACCACGGAGCGAAGGGCGTCATCCCGGTCGGGTCCGTCGAAGACGCCATCAAGATGGCCCAGGTTCTCGGGCCTGCTCAGGTCGTGCTCGCTGGCGAGCGGCAGGGACTACCGATCGCGGGGTTCGGTCTCGGGAATAGTCCGTTGGAGATGGTCCCGCCCGCCGTCGACGGAAAGACCATCGTGATGACCACGACCAATGGGACCGGCGCCCTCCTGGCGACCTCGGGCGCCGCGGCCGTCTACCTCGCGGCGGCCGTCAATCTGACGGTAGCCGGGGCGCAGCTGCGTCAGGCGGTTGCGGCCGGCCTGCCGGTGGTCATCGTCTGCGCCGGTCGAGAGGGTCGGTTTGGAATCGACGATGCCTACGCGGCCGGCCGGCTCGCCCTGGAGGGCTTGGGCGACCCACGGCGGGTCCCCGGGGATCTTCCGGACGCCACGGTCGCGGCGATCGACCTGGCCCGGCGGTACGGCTCGAGCTGGCGACGACCGTTGCGGCAGTCGGCCGCCGGCCGCCATCTCAAGGCGCTCGGGATGGCGGGGGACGTCGACCGTTCGGCGGAACAGGATCGTTACCCGGTACTACCCCAGTTCGTCGACCGCCGCGTCGTGGCGGCACCGGTGCCGTGAGCGGCGAAGACCGACGTCGCCTCGGCGCCATCGCGGCGCTGGTGCTCGGGGTCTTCTTGGGCCTCTGCCTCTGGCCCACGGTCCCAACCGGCGCCGTCGGGCGAACGTTAGGCAACCTCCTCTGGCGAGGCTTCGGGGCCGGCGCTCTCGGCGTCCCCTTGCTTGGCGTGGCGCTCGCCTTGGCCGGCTTCGACCGGCTCCCCCGGCTGAACATGAAACGAACGGCCATCCTGGTCGGCGGCCTGGCGATCATCGTGCCGTTCGCGGCGGGGGTACTCACCGGAAGTCGCGCCGCTGATTTCGATCCGCCGCTCGAGGAATGGAGCCTGGCCGCTCGGGCCGCCGGGTTCGTCCCGGGGATGCTCGCGTCGGCCGTCGCCGGATTGATCGGCAAACCCGGCGGATTGCTGCTGGCCTTTCTCGGATTGTCGGCCGTCACGATCCCGACCTTGGCTTGGCACCCGCTCCGGCGGTTGGAAAAACAGCCGGAGGCCGCGGCCCAACCCGTGGTCAAGCCGAAGCGAACCCGGCCTGGGACCGTGGTGGACGACGACGGTCCGGTGATCGAGCCGCCGGCGCCAGCCCCGGCGACCAGTCCGCCGACGCCCGACACCGAGGCTACCCGGAAGCGCCAGCCCAAGCCACCGAGGCCGCCGAAGGAAGCCCGGGGCCCGCTCTCGGCGCGCAGCGGCGACGAAGACGAACTGCCCCCGGTGGAGTTGCTCCGAGCGCCGCCGCCCCAAGACGCCGTCGCGGACGAGGCCCAGTTGGATCGGCTCGGCCAGTCCTTGATGGACACCCTCCGGACTTTCAAGGTCGACGGCTCGATTGCTGGCCGTACCAGCGGGCCGGTAGTGACCCAGTTCGAGGTCGTCCCCGCTCCCGGGGTCAAAGCCGGGCGAATCGTCGCCCTGGCCGACGACCTCGCCATCACCATGCGGGCAACCAGCATCAGGGTGGCTCCGATTCCGGGACGAGGAGCCGTGGGAGTCGAGGTGCCCAACCCAACCCCGCGGATGGTGACGCTGCGAGAACTCCTCGAGGCGAGCGAGTGGGAGCGGTCCCGGGCGGTGCTCCCGGTGGCCTTGGGTCGCGACCTCGAGGGCAAGCCGGTCATCGCCGACCTCGCCAAGATGCCGCATTTGTTGATCGCTGGCGCGACCGGTACCGGCAAGTCGGTCGGCATCAACAGCATCATCAGTTGCTTGGTGTATCGATATACCGCGAAGGAACTCCGCTTCCTGATGGTGGACCCGAAGATGGTGGAGCTCTCGATGTACAACGAGCTTCCCCATCTGCGGCACAAAGTGGTCACCAACAACAACGACGCCGCCCGGGTCCTCAAGTGGGCCGTCTACGAGATGAACCGCCGTTACGAGCTGCTCCATGCGAACGGGGCCCGGAACGTCGCCGACTTCAATCGGAAGATCGAGGAAGGGAAGTCGCTCCGGAACCCGACCCGGGCGTCGGAGACCCTCAAGTTCATCAGCGGGCAAGAGCAGACCACGCCGCCCGAGCCGCCTCCACCGGCGATCTACTCCGAGGGAGCGCTGCCATACATCGTTATCGTGGTTGACGAGCTGGCCGATCTGATGATGACCGTGGCCGGGGAGGTCGAGACGCCCTTGGCCATGCTGGCCCAGAAAGCCCGGGCCATCGGGATCCACCTGATCCTCGCGACCCAACGTCCCAGCGTCAACGTGCTCACCGGGTTGATCAAGGCCAATTTCCCGAGCCGAATCGGCTTTCGGGTGGCCTCCAAGGTCGACAGCCGGACCATCCTCGATCAGAACGGAGCCGAGGCGCTGCTGGGCAACGGCGACATGTTGTTCCTGCCGCCCGGGAGGAGTGAGCCGATGCGGATTCAAGGCGCCTACATCGGCACCGAGGAAACCGAGGCCGTGATGGACTGGTTCAAGGCCCGGCGCCAGGCCCGGGCCGCGAGTCAAGCGACCGACCGAGCCGAGGCGGACATCCTCGAGTTCATCCGAGCCCACGAGGCGGACGAAGCTGGCGAGGAGGTCGAGGGGTTCGAAGGCGAGCGCGATGCGTTGTTCCGCGAGGCCGCCGAAGCGTGCCTTCAGAATCAGGGTGGATCGACCTCCCTCCTCCAGCGCAAGCTCCGAATCGGCTATGGCCGGGCGGCTCGGATCATCGACCAGCTCCACGCCGCCGGGATCCTAGGCCCCCCGGACGGGAGTAAGCCTCGCGAGGTGCTGATCGGCTTCGATCAGCTGGACGAGTACTGCAACTGAGGCCGGCCCCCCCGGACCCCCTGACTGGCCCTCGTTTTGCCCCCTGGGGAGCCCGGAGCGGTTCGGACTTGGCCCGGGGGGGCCAGGCCAGGCGTTTGGCAACCTTTCCGGGCGGCCCGCGCCAGCGCTCCAGTGTGCACGCCCTTGCACTGGGGGTCGGGATGATCCGCAAGAAACGACTGGTCAATCGCTTGGCAACGGCGGCCTTGCTGGGCTCGATCGCCGGCTGTGAGGGGGAGCCGACGGGCTTCTCGGATCCGGTGTCGGTCCGGAGGTTCTTCGCGTCGCTCTACGCCGTGGTGCCGGACGCGGGGGCTCTCAGCGGGAGCAAGGCGGCCGGAACCGCCGCGGCCGCTCCGGCGGCCCCGCTGATCGTCAACGCGGTTCTCCGCAACGGTCCGGTTCCCCGCGGTACCGGCGCCCCGAGCGCCGTCCTCGCCCTCGAGAGTTCGATCATCACCGGAACGCCGGGGAAACTGCGAGTTGGCGGCGATGCGCCGTTCAGCCGGATCGCAGTGACCGTCCCGGGGACGGTCGATTACTGGGAAATCACCCTGCCTGGGCCGGTACTCGACATCCAGGTCATTGCGACCGGGTCGAGTTCGCTTCCCAACGCCAACTTCCTGATCGACGCGTCGGTCGGCAACGCGAACGGCTTTGGCGGATCGGTCCAGCAGCAGGTCCGGGCAGTGGATCTGGCGGCCAGCGACCTTGCCGTCCTCGTTCGGTGGAACGCGCTGGCCGACGTTGACCTCCACGTCACGGATCCCAAGGGCGTCGAGGTCTATTTCGGGCGGACCTCGAGCCCCGAGGGTGGCCGCCTCGACCTCGATTCGAACCCGGCCTGCAATTTCGACGGGGTCAACCAAGAGGTGATCACTTGGCCGCTGGGTCGGGCGCCGACAGGGGAGTACAAGGTATCCGTCTACTACTGGTCGGACTGTGGGGTGCCGCGCACCGACTACTCGGTCACCCTGATGAGCCGAGGTCGTACTATCCAGGTGCTCGACGGCACCTTTACCGGCGATGGTTCACCGACCACCGGGGTGGATGTGGCGCGACTCAGCTTCCTCTAGTTTCAGCCGCAGTGCGTGATTGAGCGAGCGGGTTCGCTGCCGGCAGCGAACCCGCTCGTGCTTTGAGGAGGGGTGCGTTTTTTCGCGCCCCGTCGACGATCTTTTGGTTACCGCGACTCCGGTCCAGGGCCTATCGTTGGGCCCATGCTTCGACTGAACGTCTCGTGCCCGCCTGGCGAATGGCGGGACCCGCGCCATCGCCAGGGCCTCGCTGGTGAACTTGCCGCAGCCCACCATCTGGCGAGCCATGGATGGCGGATCTTGGCCCACCGGTATCGGTTGGGCCACCACGATATCGATCTGATCGCCCGCCAGGGCGACCTCGTCGCGTTCGTCGAGGTGAAGGCGCGCCGCTCCCACGCCTTTGGGTCGGGACTCGAGGCGGTGGGCTGGCAGAAGCAGCTGGCAATCGGCACCGTCGCGCGGGCCTGGGTGGCTCGGCACGGACGCCCGACCGAGCGCTTCCGGTTCGACCTGGTCGTGGTGCGCTGGCCGTCCGGCGGGTCTTTTCCACAGATTGTCCACATCGAGGATGCGTGGCGGGCAGGATAGGTGGTTTTGGAGAGCCACTTGTCTTCGGCTGATCTTCGGCAGTATATTGCCTGTGATGGTTAAGTGAAGCAAAATGCGTCATTTTTGTAACACCAGATCCACCGAAATCCTCATGTTGTCAACAACCAGAAAGGCACTGCACCATGCCATCCGTCGAAGAAACTCGTCAGGACGCCGACCGGCGAAAGGCCCTCAACGTCGCGATCGCTCAGATCGAGAAGCAGCTCGGCAAAGGTTCCATCATGCGGATGGGTACCGATGCCCCGAAAGAGCGAATCGGGGTCATCTCGACCGGCGCCATCAACCTCGATGCCGCCATCGGCATTGGCGGGGCGCCGCGGGGCCGAATCACCGAGATCTACGGCCCTGAGTCGTCCGGGAAGACGACTCTATGCCTGCACCTGGCGGCCAACGTCCAGCGGGCCGGCGGCGTCGCCGCGTATGTCGATGCCGAGCACGCCCTCGACGTCGAGTACGCTCGGCGATTGGGGGTGGACGTCGACAACCTCTTGGTGTCGCAGCCCGACACCGGGGAGCAAGCCCTCGAGATCGTCGAGATCCTGGTTCGGTCTGGCGCGGTCGATCTGGTCATCATCGACTCGGTCGCGGCCCTGGTGCCCAAGGCCGAAATCGAAGGCGAAATGGGCGACAGCCACGTCGGGCTCCAGGCGCGACTGATGAGCCAGGCGCTCAGGAAACTGGCTGGAGCCATCAACCGGTCCAACGCCGCCGTGGTGTTCATCAACCAGTTGCGCGAGAAGATCGGGGTGATGTTTGGCAACCCCGAGACCACCACCGGTGGTAAGGCGCTCAAGTTCTACGCCTCGTTGCGGCTCGACATCCGGCGGATCGGCCCGGTGAAGGAGCGCGAGAACGTCATCGGTAACCGGGTTCGAGTCAAAGTAGTCAAGAACAAGGTCGCGCCGCCGTTCAAGCAGGCGGAATTCGACGTGCTCTTCGACGAAGGCATCAGTCACAGCGGATTGCTGGTGGACCTTGCCTCGGAGGCGAACATCATCCAGAAGTCGGGAGCCTGGTACTCGTATGGCGATCAACGGATCGGTCAAGGCCGCGAGAACGCCAAGCTGTTCCTGAAAGACAACCCGAGCCTGATGGGCGAGGTCGAGCAGCGGGTCAAGGATTGGCTCGGGGTCAAGCAGGTCCAGGGCGGCGCGGCTGGCGCTGACGATGGTGACGGCGAGTAGCCCGATCGAGGCGATCCTCCCCGACGCGAGGCGGGAGGGTGCCGTCCGGCTGGTTGCCGACGGTCGCACCCTCCTGTCGGTACCGGTGGAGGCGGTGGATCAGGAGGGCGTCGTGGTCGGCGCCGTCCTCAGTGCGGCCCAAATGGATCGTCTCATTACGGCCGCCGACCGAGCCGCGACCTACCGCACCGTACTGGCGATGCTCGGTCGCCGGCCGTACCCTCGCCGCGAACTCGGTAGGCGGCTCCTCCTCAAAGGCCACGCGCCAGATTCGGTCGAGGCCGCCCTCGCCAAAGCCCAGGCGGCCGGCTATCTCGACGACGCGAAGTTCGCCGTGCAATTCGTCGAGACTCGGTCGGCTCGAGGGCTTGGACCGGCCCGGCTCCGCCGGGAGCTGGTGCAGCTCGGCGTGGCACCCGTGGAGGTCGAGGCAGCCCTGCAGGCGGAGGCCGCCAACGGTCCAGACGCGGTTTCCAGAATCGAACAACTCATCGCCAAGAGGAGCAAACAGCTGGCCGGACTGGCCGGGCCCGACCTCCGCCGCCGAGTGATTGCCTATTTGGCCCGGCGCGGATTCCGAGGGCACGAGACCGTTCGATTGGTGCGCCAACGGCTGCCCTAGTCCTATATTTCCGGGATGCACGCGCACCAGATCCGCCGCCTTTTCCTCGATTTCTTCATTCGGCGCCAGCACCGCGAGGTGCCGTCGTCGTCGCTGATTCCAGCCGATGACCCGACCCTTCTGTTCACCAACGCCGGGATGGTGCAGTTCAAGCGGACCTTCCTGGGCCAGGAGCGCAGGGACTACACCCGGGCCGTCACCTGTCAGAAGTGCGTCCGAGCCGGCGGCAAGCACAATGACCTTGAGCAGGTCGGGCTGACCAAGCGGCATCACACCTTCTTCGAGATGCTGGGGAACTTCTCCTTCGGCGACTATTTCAAGAAGGAGGCAATCGAGTTCGCCTGGGAATTCGTGACCTCGTCGCAGTATCTCGGCCTGCATCCCGATCGGCTTCGGATGACGGTCCACAACACCGACGACGAGGCTCGCCGCCTGTGGCTCGCGGCTACCGGTCAGCCGGTCGACAGCGTCTACCTCCTGGGCGACAAGGACAATTTCTGGCAGATGGGCGATACCGGCCCCTGCGGACCCTGCTCGGAGATCTACGTCGACCTCGATTGGAGGCCCGGCCAAAACCGCCGGGTCTGGTCGCAGGCGGAATTCGAGGACCGCGCCGAATCGGGTCGCTTGCTCGAGATCTGGAACTTGGTCTTCATGCAGTTCGACCGGGCGGTGGACGGGACGTTGACCCCACTGCCCAAGCCCTCGGTCGATACCGGCGCGGGGCTCGAGCGGATCGCGGCCGTCCTTCAAGGGTCGGACGACAACTTCCACACCGACCTGTTCGCCCCACTGCTCGAGCACGCCGGGCGACTGGTCGGCACACCGTATCCGGGATCGATGGAGGGGACGGGGGCATCGTATCGGGTGCTCGCGGATCATGCCCGGGCTGTCGCGTTCTTGCTGGCCGATGGCCTCTATCCGAGCAACGATGGGCGCGGCTACGTCCTCCGGCGGATTCTCCGCCGGGCGGTTCGCCATGGCTGGCTGTTGGGGCGGCGGGAGCCAACCCTCGCCCCGATGATCGAAACGGTGATCGAGCTGATGGGCGACGCCTATCCGGTCTTGCGGCAGAAACAGACCGCGATCGCCGAAACGACCGCTCAGGAGGAAACCCGGTTCCTCGAGACCGTCGAGGGCGGTCTGGCGAGGCTGGACACCGTGTTCTCGGGTGGGGCGCGGGTCGTCGGTGGCGACGAGGCGTTCCGGCTCTACGACACCTTCGGGTTTCCGATCGATCTCACCGAATTGATCGCCCGGGAACGCGGGGCAACCGTCGACGTGGTCGGGTTCGAAGCCGCACTCGAGGCTCAACGGGCTCGGTCGCGGAGCGCTCATCAGGCGGCTCACCTTCAGCGAGGAGCGGCCCGGGCCCACGATGAACAGGGCTGGCGGGAACTCCGCAGTGAAGCGTCACGGTTCGTCGGGTACCAGACGACGAGGGCCGAGACCCGAGTGCTGGCCTTTCGTGCCGAGAATGGGCGGGTCGAGGTCATCCTCGCGGACAATCCGTTCTACGTCGAGTCGGGCGGCCAGGTATCGGACATGGGTTGGCTCGAGGGCGTTGGCTGGCGGATCGCGGTCGACCAGGTTCGGAAACACCCGCGAGGAACGGTCCTGTCGGGCCCCTGGACCGACGGAGCCCCGTTCGAACCGACCGATCTCGTGGCCGTGGTCGATGCCGGGCGCCGAAGCAACGTGGAGCGAAACCACAGCGCCACGCACTTGGTCCATTGGGCCCTTCGCAAACACCTCGGCGAGCACGTCCGGCAACAGGGGTCGCTGGTCGAGCCAGAACGGCTCAGGTTCGACTTCTCGCATCACGGGCCGATCGAGGCCGGACTGCTCGCGGCGATCGAGTTCGACGTCAACGAAGCGATCTGGGCGAACAACCCGGTCGAAACGCGGGAAATGCCTTTTCAGGAGGCACTCGCGCTTGGCGCCATGGCGTTTTTCGCGGACAAATACGGCGATCGGGTCCGGGTGGTGTCGATGGGGCCGAGTATCGAGCTATGCGGGGGCACCCACGTCGGGAGCACCGGGGCGCTTGGGCTGTTCCGGTTTGCGGGCCAAGGCGGCGTGGCGGCCGGGGTTCGGCGGATCGAGGCGGTGACCGGTCCGGGGGCCTATCGCGAGGTCGAGACCGTGATTTCGCGATTGGGGGCCGTTGCCCAGTTGCTCAAGTCGCAGCCGGACCAGGTGGCGAAGCGGGTGGAACACCTCCTGGGGGAACGGACCAAGTTGGAGGATCGCCTGGCTGCCGCGCTGAAGGGCGGAAGCAGCGCCGAGGCCGGCACCAGCCAGCGGCTCGAGGTCAGCGGGGTCGCGGTCACGGTGACCAGCTCCACGTTGGAGGCCCGCGACGAGATTGCCGCGGTGGCCGATCAATTCAGGGAGCGATCGACGAACGCCGTCTTGGTGCTGGTGACGGCCGCAGGCCGGGGCGGGATCCATGTGGCGGTGTCCGAGGACCTCGTGGCCCGGGGCAAGAAAGCGGGCGACTTGGTCAACCGGCTGGCGGCGTTGAGCGGCGGCAAGGGCGGTGGGCGCCCAGCCTTTGCCTCAGCCAGCGCGGGCGACCTCGCGAAGCTCGACCTCGTCACGGCAGGCGTTCCGGCGGTGGTCGGCCAATGGCTGGGTGGATGACCGCCGAGTGGCTTGACGGCCAATTGGCCGGGGCGCCGGAGGCATTGGTGGCGCGGACCCGAGCGTTCGCGGGGCAGAGCCCCTGCAACGCCGAGGGGCTTTCCGTGGCGGCCGCGGAGGCTCTCGGCGCCGCGATCGCGGCCGGCAACGAACGCCGGGGCGCGCTCGATCTCTTGGCTGCCGACGCCTTGGTGACCCTGGCTCTGGCCGCGCGCAACGAGGTCGACCCGGCCGGCTTGTCGCAGCTTGCCCGTTCCCTGCTGGATTCCCCGACTCGAGTGTGATCGACCTTCACTGCCACCTGTTGCCCGGGGTCGACGACGGCGCCAAGTCGGTCGACCAGGCCGTGGCGGTGCTGCAGCGGATGGCGGACCAAGGCATCCGTGAGATCGCCTTGACGCCTCATCTCGACGCCAGTCGGATCAGCGAAGGCCCGCCGCCCGAGCACGACGAGGCGTTTGCGATCCTCTCGCGGCAGGCACCCACCGAGATCCGGCTGGTGCGGGGCGCGGAGGTCATGTTGGACCGGCCGATGACCCCTCGGGCCCTAGCGACCCGTCGCGTCACGTTAGGCGGAACCCGCTTCATCCTGGTAGAATTCACCCGAATGGTCGCGGTTCCGGCGGCCACGGCCGCACTGGGTCAGCTGCTCAAGGCCGGCCTGGTGCCCGTGGTGGCCCACCCGGAGCGGTATCCCGCCTGCACCCCGACCGTGATCGAACGGTGGCGCGGCCAGGGCGTCAGGACTCAGGTCGATGCCAACACGCTGTTCGTCCCGACCGGGCGGGGCGCCCGGGCCCGGTCGCTGCTGGCCGCTGGCTTGGCAGATATCCTGGCGGCAGACAATCACGGCGACGACCGCTCCTTGGCGGAGCCGTACCAGCGGCTGGCGGACAGCGGGGGCGCTGCCCAAGCGGCGCTGTTGATGGTGGACAACCCGGCCGCCATCCTGGCTGACGAGGAGCCGATCGATGTGGCACCATTCGACGTGAAGATCTCATTGCTGACGAGGTTCAAAGGATGGATGGGCCAGGTCGGGGAATGATTGCCGAAATCGTGCGCCGCCGCTGTCGGGAAGCCGCCGATCTGATCGCGGGTCTCGATGGGCAAGCGGATCGGATCGCGGCGATCGCCGAGCAATACCGCCGAGCGTTTGTCGGGGGCGGGACGGTGTTCTTCGCGGGCAATGGCGGGAGCGCCGCCCATGCCCAGCACATCGCGGCGGAATACTCGGTTCGCTTCCGGGCCGAGCGACCGCCGTACCGGGCGATGGCGCTCACCCCGGACGCACCGGGCCTGACGGCGGCCGGCAACGACCTCGGGTTCGATCAGATCTACGCCCGGCAAATCGAGGCCCTGGCTCGGCCCGGCGACCTGCTCGTGGTGGTGAGCACTAGCGGCCAGAGCCCCAACTTGCTGGAGGCCGCCCGGGCCGCCCGCCGACGCGGGATCGCGGTCGTGGGGCTCCTCGGACGCGATGGCGGACTCCTGGCTGGTTTGGTGGACGATGCCCTGGTAGTTCAGAGTGGTGACACGGCCCGGATCCAGGAGGCTCACTTGGTCATCGATCACATCATCGTCGAAATGATCGAGCGGGGTGGCGCGTCATGATCACCCTAGCCGGTCGGTCGGTGCTGGTCACCGGAGGCTCGCGGGGGATCGGCAAAGCGGTCGCCCTGCTCGCGGCCAAGGCCGGGGCCGACGTCGCGATCACCTATCGGTCGCGGGCTGGTGACGCCGAGGCGGTGGCCAGACAGATACGCGACCTGGGCCGCCGGGCGTACATCGGCGGTGGCGACCACGCCGATCCCGCAGTCGTCGGTCGGATCTTTCGGGAGGTCAAGGCCGTCTTTGGTGGTCTCGATGGCTTCGTTGCGAACGCCGGCGTTTGGCCGCCGGCCGAGGTAGCGCTGCGGGACATGGCCGAGCGCCAGTGGCGAGGCACCATGATGCAAAACGTGGACGGGGTCTTCCACACCACGAAGGCGTCACTCGAATTGCTGCGGCCGGGCGGCGCCATTGTTCTCGTGTCGAGTACCGCGGGCCAGCGGGGCGAACCATTCCACGCCGACTACGCCGCGTCGAAGGGGGCCCTGATCTCGCTCACCAAAGCCTTGTGCGTCGAGTGTGCTCCGGGCATCAGGGTCAATTGTGTCGCGCCGGGCTGGGTCGACACCGAGATGGTTGCCAGTGCCCTCGAGGGCTCCGAGCGCGATCGGGTCACGGCGGGCATTCCGCTCGGGCGGATTCCGCCTCCGGAGGACATCGCCGGACCGATCGTCTTCCTGCTGAGCGCCTGGGCGCGACACATCACGGGTGAGGTCCTCAACGTCAACGGGGGAAGCGTGTTGTGCGGGTAAGCCCGGCCAAGGTCCGGCGGGCGTGACGGCCCGGGCCAGGCTCGACCTTCCCGCCGAAGTGGTCGAGATCGCCACGACGCTCGAGGCGGCGGGGCACGAGACGTGGTGCGTCGGCGGGGCGCTTCGGGACGCTCACTTCGGCACGGTGCCCGATGACGTCGACCTCGCCACCAGCGCCACGCCGGATCAGGTTCAGTCGCTGTTCCGGCACACCGTGCCGGTGGGAATCAAGTTCGGCACCGTCGGGGTGTTGGATCGCCACCGCCGGCTCCACGAAGTCACCACCTTTCGACACGACGTCCAAACGGATGGCCGCCACGCCGTGGTGGCGTATGGGGCCTCGCTCGAGGACGACCTGGCTCGCCGGGATTTCACCATCAACGCCATGGCGTATCACCCGCTGCGCGGCGAGTGGCGCGATCCGTTCGGAGGAGCGGCCGACCTCGAACGGCGGGTGATTCGGGCGGTCGGGAACCCCGCCGACCGGTTCCGCGAGGACTACCTCCGGATTCTCCGGGCCATCCGTTTCGCCGCGCGGCTCGATTTCTCGATCGACCCGGCCACCTGGTCGGCCGCGATGGCCGAGGCCGGCGGGCTGGACCGGCTCTCGGCCGAACGGGTCCGGGATGAATGGTTCCGGAGCCTCGAGACGGCCCAGTCGCTGGAGCGGATGATCCGGCTCTGGCACGACGTTGGGGCCGCCCGCCAATGGATGGCCGGTCTGGTGACCCACTCGCCGTTCCCACCGGGGCCGATCGAGCCGCGCGACCCGGTGGCGCTCACGGCGGCGCTGGTCGCCGACCCGGTTGGCACCTTGGGCCGACTCAAGGCATCGGGGGCGGAGATCGAGCGGGTCGGACGGATCGTGGCGGGCCCGCGGATTCCCGAGAGCGGGGATGAGCGGGTGGTCCGCAGGTGGCTCGCGGCGGTCGGTCCGGCCGCCGACGACCTGATCCTGCTCGACCGGTGGCGGACGGGCCGGCCGGGGTGGGTGACGCCGATCGTCTCGGTCATCCGATCTCGGCGAGACCCGCTGACCCGGTCGGACCTCGCGGTGAGCGGGGCCGATCTGATCGCGGCCGGGATCGGTCCGGGGCCACACCTCGGCCGAGTCCTGGCCGAGCTGCTCGACGCGGTGCTCGACGACCCGGGCAGCAACCGTCGCGAGGTATTGTTGGCTCGCGCGCGCCGGGTGCCGTGACGGACGGAGGGCTGTTCGCGCCGGCGGGACCGCTCGCCGATCGGATCCGGCCGCGGTCACTCGAGGAGTTCGTCGGCCAGCGTCATCTCCTGGCTCCGGGGAAGGCGTTAGGCGACGCCATCCGCCGAGGCGACCTCACCTCGACCATCTTCTGGGGGCCGCCCGGCGTCGGGAAGACCACCCTGGCCCGACTGGTCGCCCAGCACACCGGCCGCGAGTTCGTGGGGTTCAGCGCGGTGACCGAGGGCGTGCCCAGGGTCCGCGAGATCATCAAGGAAGCGGAAGCCCGCCTCGTCCTCGGGCGGGGCACCATTCTCTTCTGCGATGAGATCCACCGATTCAACCGGGCCCAGCAGGATGCGTTCCTGCCGCACGTCGAGCGGGGCACCATCACCCTGATCGGCGCCACGACGGAGAACCCCAGCTTCAGCCTCAATGGGGCACTGTTGTCGCGGGCCAGGGTCTTCGTGCTCGAGTCGCTAGCGGCGGCGGATCTGATGGCCTTGCTCCGGCGGGCGTTGTCCGACGACGATCGCGGGCTCGGGGCCCAGGGTGTCACGGCCGACGACGCGGCGCTCGCCGCGATCGCGGTTCAAGCGGACGGAGATGCCCGGCTCGCCTTGACCACTCTCGAGGCGGCGGCACTTCACGTCGGACTGCGCGGTCATCTGACCGAGGCGGTGTTGAGCGAGGTGCTGGCGCGACGGGTCCCCCGGTACGACGCGACGGGGGAGGAGCATTACAACCTGCTCTCGGCGTATCACAAGGCACTCCGGGGGAGCGACCCTGACGGGGCCTTGTATTGGGCCGCCCGGATGATCGAGGGCGGGGAAGATCCCCGCACCCTGTTCCGGCGGGCGATCGCGATGGCGGCCGAGGATATCGGCTTGGCCGATCCCAACGCCTTGCTCATGGCGGTGGCGGCGCAGTCCGCCTACCAGGTGCTCGGGCCGCCGGAGGGGTATCTACCACTGGCCGAAATGACCATCTACCTCGCGACCGCGCCGAAATCCAATAGCACGGTCGTGGCACTCGGGGCGGCGTTCGACGCGGCCCGGACGACCCCGGCAGAACCGGTGCCCCTGCACCTTCGAAACGCCCCGACGAGCCTGATGAAGGACCTGGGATACGGCACGGGGTACCGATATGCTCACGATGGGCCGGGTCATTACCTTCCCCAGGACTACCTTCCAGCCGCGCTCAAGGGGACTGCTTTCTACTCGCCGGGGACCATCGGCTTCGAGACGAAGGTGGCGGAGCGGCTCCGGTGGTGGCGGGAACGGTCCAGGGACTCGGAACCCAAGGGAGACTGACAATTTCAAGGACCATGATCGACGTGGCGCCGCCGGTCGAACGAGCCGTGCTGGTCGGGGCGCCGCGGAAGGGCAGTGACGACGCAGCGCATCTGACAGAGCACCTCGACGAGTTGGCTCGATTGGTGGACACGGCTGGGGCGCTCGTCGTCGGCCGGTTGTCGCAGCAGGTCGCGACCCCGAATCCCGCAACCCTGATCGGAGAAGGAAAGGTCGTCGAGCTCGAGGCGTTGATCGCCGAGCTCGGGGCGACCCTGGTGATCTTCGACGAGGAACTGGCCCCGGTGCAGGGCGCCAACCTCGAAAAGCAGCTCGGGGTTCGGGTCATGGATCGGGCGGAAGTCATTCTCGACATCTTCTCCACTCGGGCCCGGACCGCCGAGGCCAAGCTGCAGGTGGAGCTGGCGCAGCTCGAGTATCTGTTGCCGCGGTTGGCCCGAATGTGGACGCACTTGTCCCGAATCCGGGGCGGTATCGGTCTGCGAGGGCCCGGCGAAACCCAGCTCGAGACCGACCGCCGGATGATCCGCAAGAAGATCCAGCACCACCGGGCCAAGCTCCGCGACGTGGCGCGGCATCGAGAAGTGCTGCGATCGGGCCGCCAGGCGATGCTCTGCGCCGCGCTGGTTGGCTACACCAACGCTGGCAAATCGAGCATTCTCCGAGGGCTGACGGGCGAGCGAGAGATCGTCGTGGAGGACCGGCTTTTCGCGACGCTGGATACGCTGACCCGGGAGGTCGATCTCGGCGGCGGGCAGAAAGCGCGGGTTACCGATACGGTGGGCTTCATCCGGAAACTTCCCCATCACTTGGTGGCCAGCTTCCGGGCGACCCTCGAAGAAGCGCGCGGCGCCGATGTGCTCCTTCACGTGGTCGACGCGAGCCATCTGGAATGGGAGGAGCACATTCGGGTCGTCGACCAAGTCCTGGCCGAGCTCGAGCTGTCGGACAAAGCAGTGATCATGGTGTTCAACAAGGCGGATCGGCTGGCGGATCCGGCCGGATTCGCCATCCGGGCGACCTCGCTGTTTGGCGACGCGGTCGTGGTGAGCGCCGTCGCGGCCGAGGGGCTTACCGCTCTGAAGGCGCTCCTCGCGGCGAAGAGCCGGGCCCTCCGGCCGCCGGTGCGGGTCGTGGTGCCTGCGACCGATGGGAAGCGGATTGCCGAGGTGTATCGGTCTGGGGAGGTGGTTTCGCGGGAGGACACCCCGGAAGGCGTAGCGTTTCTGGTGAGGCTGGAGGACTGGAAGGCCAAGCGGTTGGGGGAAGCGGCCAGGGGAACCACCGAGTGACCGCCTGATGCTAGTCTCGAACGCCTTTCGCTACAGCCTGGCACGCGGTCTTCCTGGGTTGGCCAATTTCTTCGCTTTGGCGCTCTTCACCCGGCTGCTCGGGCCGACCGGGTATGGCTCGTATGCGTTGGTGATCGCGACGGTTGGGTTAGCCTACGCGGTATTGTTCCAGTGGCTCAGCCTGGCGACGCTGCGATTCGCGCAGTCGCAGTTGGCCGATCGGGCGACCGTGCTCGTGTCGGTCCGGCGGTGGTATTGGCGGATCGCGGCAGTGGTGGTGGTGCTGGTCGCCGGGGTCGCGATCGTCGGGGTTCCCGACTTGCCGCGTCCGACGATCGTGCTGGCGGGGGTGCTGCTGCTGGCGCACGCCTGGGTCGAGATCAACCTGATGTTGGCGAGCGCCGATCGGCGCCCGGGGCGCTACGGTTGGCTCGCGGGGGTCAAGGCGGGTGGGGTGCTGCTGTTCGGCGCGATCGGGGCGTGGAGTGGTTACGGGTTTGGCGGAGTCGTGGCGGGGGCCTGCGTCGGGTTGGTATTGCCGGCGATTTGGGCGGCGGCGCGCGACTGGCGGGGCCTCGCGGCTGGAGGGGTAGCGGCGACCGAGGTGGCGCTAGGTCGATACGGGGCCCCTCTGGCGGTGACCTACCTGCTCGATTTCATCATCAGCACATCCGACCGGTTGCTGATCGGGGCGATGCTGGGGGCCGCCGCCGCGGGGACCTACGCGGCGGCCTACGATTTGACCCAGCAGTCGATGTGGACGCTGATGATGATCGTCAACCTGTCGGCGTATCCCTTAATGATGACCGCGGTAGAGCGAAGCGATGCGGTGGCGTTAGGGGCGCTGGGCCGCCGCCACATCGGTCTCCTGCTCGGAATCGGCCTGCCCGTCGCGGCTGGGCTGGCGGTGCTGGCGCCAGGGATCAGCACCGCGGCCTTCGGCTCGGCTTTCGCTCGCGAGGCAGCCACGGTGCTTCCGATCGTCGCCGTCGCGATTCTCCTCGGTGGCCTCAAATCCTATTACTTCGACTTAGCGTTCCAGGCTGGACGATCGACAAAGGGCCAGCTCATTGTCGCGGCCGTGGCCGGGGTGGCCAACCTGGTGCTCAATATCCTCTGGATTCCGCGGTTCGGGCCGACCGGCGCGGCCGCCGCGACCCTGGCCGCGTACGGCCTCGGGTTGGGCTTGAGCGTCGTGGCCGGGCGGCGAGTCGTTCCGTTGCCGTTCGGCGGCGCGGACGCCGGCAAACTCCTGTTGGCCGCCACCGCGATGCTGCTGGTGCTCTATCCCTTCCGGGCGGGTGATGGGTTGCCAGCGCTCGCCGCCAAGATCGTCGTGGGCGCGGCCGTCTACGCCACGATTTGTTGGTTGACCAACCCCGCGGGTGTTCGAGATGGGATCCGAGCCTGGTGGCATTCGCGAGCCGCGGGGCCGCCGGCCACCGGGTGGTCGTCGTAGTCAGGGCGGTCGAGCCATGTGCGGAATAGCCGGGTTCTTCGGCCCTCCATTCGACTCGGCCGAAGGCGACCGGATCGTCTCCCGGATGAGTACCGCACTTCGGCACCGGGGCCCGGACGACGCCGGAACCTGGATCGACGGATCGGCCGGGATCGCGCTGGGCCATCGCCGGCTGGCGGTCCTCGATACTTCGGACCGGGGCCGCCAACCGATGGTGTCACCGAGCGGCCGGTTCGTCATCACGTACAACGGTGAGATCTACAATTTCGTAGCCTTGCGGCGCGAGGAGGAGCGCCGCGGCACCAGGTTCCGGGGCACTTCGGACACCGAGGTACTCGTTGCACTGATCGATCGCCTGGGTGTACGAGAAGCGACCTGTCAGCTGGCAGGGATGTTTGCGTTCGCGGTCTGGGACCGTCGAGAACGATCCGTTTACCTAGTTCGAGATCGGATCGGCGAGAAGCCGCTCTACTACGGGGCGGTGGCAGGCACATGGCTGTTTGGCTCGGAACTCAAGAGCCTGGCGTGTCACCCGGTCTGGACGGGTCGGATCGATCCGGTCGCCGTCAGCCTTTACCTTCGCTACAACTACGTCCCGACGCCTCACTCGATCTTCGAGGGAATTCGGAAGGTCGACCCCGGCACGATCGTCACGGTGTCGGAGGGTGGGCGGTTCGCGAGGGAGACGTACTGGGACCTTCAGGCAGCGGTGGCCGATGGACTGAGCAATCCGGTGGCTGATGGCACCGATGGAATCTCCCTTCTCGAGGAACGGCTGTTGGCAACGATCGGCGAAAGATGCTGGCGGATGTGCGCCGCACCCCGCTATAGACCCGGCCCAGGCGCGGATACAGCGCGGTTTCCAACTGCCCGAGGGTGAGACTGCCGACGTAGACCTGGCCTACTTGGGGGATGACGACGAACCCTTCTCGGGTCACTTCCAGGGTGTGGGCCACCTCGACATCCCCAGTGAGAATGAGGACCAGGACATCACCGGGCCCGAGGCGATAGGACGGGTCGACCGGACCAGTCGTCGGCGGCTGGAACTGGGTGCTAACCCGCCGGAACACATCGAGACCGAAAACCCGGAGTCGTTTCGCGCCGGTATCCGGTTGGGGAAGGTCGCGTCGGAGCAGGCCCGGCTCGCCGGGAACGCTATCCGTCGCCAGCGGGTCGAATTCGCCCACGGTGGCCAAACCCAGGGCCCGGACGGCCTCGAGCACGCGGCTGACCGGCTCAGCACCCTCGATCCCCGCTCCATCGGCCGTCAGATAGGCGTCGAGCAAATTCCCGGCATAGCCCGAGGCGATCAGGCGACTCCTGATCTGCTCGGCGGAGAGGCCCGAGGTGGCGATTCGCTGGCGCAACTGGGCGGTGAGATCCGGCTGGGTTTGGAGCAGCGCCCTGACTTGATCGTTGCCCGGCCGCTGAGCCGGGGCCACGGTCGCCAGGGTGGCGGTCAGGAGAACCGCCGTGAGCAGGATGGCTCGCATCTAGACTCCTTTGCCCTCCGGGGCTCCGGCCGCCACGAACGCGACCGTCGCCCGCCAGAAATCGAGTGTCGCCGCGGCGACGGCGCTGGGAACGAACCGAGTGAGGACCCGGTCGCGGGCCCGGGCACCTAACGCTCGACACGAGGCTGGATCGGCCACCCACCCTTGAATGGTGGCCGCCATCGCCTCGGTGTCGTCCGCGATCACCCCCGCCTCGCCAACGAGGTCCGGCAGGCAGCCGGCTCTGGTGACGAGCGGCGTGACGCCGTGACCCATCGCGTCGAGTACGGTCGGTGAATGATACTCAACCCAATGGGCGGTATCCCGCGAAGGCGCCACCAGACAGTCGATTTCGCGCCAGAGCGCCTCCGTCGTGTCCCGCCGAATTCCACCGCGCCACTCGACCCGGGACGCCAGTCCGCGCTGCTGGATCTCCCGCTCGAGGAGCTCCTGTTCCGGTCCCGTGCCCACCACGATCAACCGCCAGCGGCCGAAGGTTCGACCCAGGGCCGCGATGAGGTCGAGGGCGCCGCGTTCCGGAACCAATCGACCGACGAACCCCACCGTCAGATCCGGGCCGCGCCCTTCGCTCGCGAGCGGCGGCGGCACCGGCACCCCGGCGAGCGGGATGACCGCCGCGATGGCGCGCGGGGCGACCGATCGCAGCTGTCCCATGGTCACCGTGCTCTCGCCGGCCACGCCGGCGGCGTATTCGAGGGTCGCAGTCTGCCGGCGCCGACTGAGCCACCCCATTTCGCGGTCGACGGGCTGACGGGCAAAGAGAACGTAGGGGATTCCAGCCGCCCGCGCCGCGGCCGCCGCACTGGCGGCCAGGCGACTCTCCGGATCCAACTCGAGGTGGACGAGATCGGGGCGCTCCGTCGTGATGAGCTGACGAAGGGCCTTGGCGGTGAGGGACACGGCGGTTCGCTCTGGGTCAGTCGTCTCGGTGATCGCGAGTCCGCTGACTCGTTGCCCCCGGCCTTCGGGGTCGGCGCCATCGGTGGCGACAACCAAATCCGCGCCCAGGGCGGCGATCGCCCGGTATTTCTCCCACATCGCCGGAACTCTGATGTACTTGGAGAGGACGAGGATCCGCACGGTCCGGTATTATGGCCGGTGTCAACCCGACAGCCAAGGTCCCGCCCGCCCGGTGCATCGCGAGGCGGAGCGGCCTTATCTTGCGTGGCGACGGGCCCTTAGCTCAGGCGGTTAGAGCAGCGGACTCATAATCCGTAGGTCCTGGGTTCGAATCCCAGAGGGCCCATGAGTCGGAAGCGGCGCTGTCGAGCATGTTGACGCTCTTGCGGCAGGAAGCAGGTCTCCGACCCCACCGGGTGCAGCTTCCCGCGCGCCCACCTTTTGGCACGCTGGCACATTGCGGCGGGGGTTCGCTCCCGCCAGCCGACGCCGTATCGATCGCCCCTTATCCAAACATGTGTCGTTGCGAGTTTTGACAGTTGTTGCAGTCCCAAGTGGTTTGCTGGCAAGGATTTCGCATAGAGAGGGTGTGCCTGAACTGGCCGGAGCGGAGGATGCAACCTTCGGCACAGGGAAAGCAGACGTGCGAGATCAACGCGGCCAATCATTTGGGGGGGGAGATGAAGTTCTCGAGACTGTCGGCAGTACTCGCGGCGGCGCTGGTCCCGGCAACACTGGCGGCTCAACCGGTCCAAGTCGATATCAATACGACTTATTCGCTGGCCGGTGGATTCTATCGGTACGCCTCCTCAGTAGGGTGGTATTTCACACCGTCTTCGACGTTTTTTCTGACGGCGATTCAGACCCGATTCAATCCTGCTGCAGGTCCTAACGTCGACCGCAGCGTATCGGTCGAGCTCTGGAACGATCGCCCCGCGGTTGGTGGATCGATCCTGGCTAGCGGGAGCTTCCAGTCGAATTCGGCTTTGGGCGTATTCGGCGGCGCAGGGTTCGCACCGGTTCTACTGCAAGCTGGAATCCAGTATTTCATAGGATTTAGGAACGTGCAGGGGCTTGGTTACAACTACACTCGGGATCCAGGCGCGCAAAGCTTGGGGCCGCAGTACTATTCGCTTGGGCCGATTTTCACCGACGATAACTACGGTTCGGGTGGGGTCAGTGGTCCGGAGCAAGGGAGCCCGAACCTCATCTTGACGGGATACGACGTCTCGACCGTACCCGAGCCGATGACCATGGTGCTTCTGGCCACGGGTCTCGCGGCCATGGGCGGGGTCGGGCTGATCAAACGCCGCCGGCAGTAGTTGTAGCACTCGCAGCGCTGCTGTATCCGAGTCGACGCGCCGGTCCCGTTGGGGCCGGCGCGTCGTTCGTTTGAGCGCTTGCTCGGGGCAGCAGCGGCCATTAGACTTGCCCGCCCGGGGCGGTTAGCTCAGCTGGTTAGAGCGCTGGTCTCACATACCAGAGGTCGGGGGTTCGATCCCCTCACCGCCCACTCGCGATCCCGATCCCGCTCAGATCGCTCCGCCTCGCCGCCACCGCCCAATCGCGTCGAACTGCTCCTCGTAGGCCGCCAGCACTTCCTCCGGGAGCACGGTGGCCACACCGGCCTTGCCGACCTCGATTCCGGCCGCGTAGTTGGCCAGAAAGGCCGCTTCGGCGATCGTGGCACCCGCCGCCAGGCCGTTCGCCATCCACGCTGTCACCGTGTCGCCCGCGCCCGAGACGTCGAAGACCTCCCGCGCCTTGCTTGGAATTCGCCACCGCGTGCCCTCCGCCGTGACCAGCGCCATCCCCTCGGCGCCCAGGGTGACCAGCAGGTTGTCGACCGCGAGGCGTTCCCGGGCTCGGGCCAGCGCGCTCGGGTCTCCATCGAGGTCGAAAGCAGCTCCCAGCGCGGCCTCGAGTTCCCGCCGATTGGGCTTGAACACCGTCGCGCCGGAGTAATCGAAGAAATGGAGGAATTTGGGGTCGACCACCACGGGAATGGCGCGCCGGCGGGCCGCGGCGATGACGTCGCGGATGAGCGCGGGGCCCAGGACGCCCTTGTTATAGTCCTCGAGGACCACGGCGTCGGCGGAGGCGAGGGTCGCCTGGACCGCGGCCCACAGTCGAGCCAGGTCGTTGGTTTCCAGCGGGGCGTCGTCTTCCTCGTCGATCCGGACCACCTGCTGGCCCCGAGCGATAACCCGGGTCTTGGTGGTGGTCGGCCGGGCGACGACCGGGACCAGGTAGCGGTCGTCGATCCCTTTTTGGGCCAACTCCCGCCGGATCAGCAAGCCATTTTCATCCTCGCCGATGACACCGCTCAACATCGCGACGCCACCCAAAACCGCGACATTGGCCGCGACGTTGGCGGCACCGCCGAGACTTTGACGAGCCTTCCGGACCGCGACGACCGGCACCGGCGCCTCGGGCGAGAGCCGGTCGGTATCGCCAACCAGGTACCGGTCGAGCATCACATCCCCAATGATCATGACCCGGCGGCCGCGCACGGCGGCGAGGAGCTGCTCCACCCGTTCTCTTGGGGGTGGCGCCAAGATGTCAGTCACCGAAGTACTCCTCCGAAAGACGTCCCGATGGTCGCCTGGATCCGGGCCTCGATTCCGGATCGCTGCCGCCCGGCCAAATGGCTCGCGTTGGTGGTCTGCTGCCATCCCGCGGCAGCTTGCACCCCAAGTCCTCGCTCGGCGCCCGCCACGGAAAGGCCCAAGCGCCAGGTTCGCTCGACCGTGCCGATGAGCAGCTCCGGTGTGTTCCGCAATTCCGGCCCCACCGGGAAGGGCCGATCGATCCGGCCCTGACCCTGGAACGCCACCGCCAGCTCCGGCGCCACCAGCCATTGGTCGCGGACCGGCAGCTCGACCCGGGCGTCGAATCGGACCAGGTCGGTGAAATGGGGGCCGATGCCGATGCCCCGATCGAGGAAGCTCTGCGCCGAATCGGTGGTCCGATAGGCCAGGGCATTGACGACACTTGCAGCTGCCCGCCAGGCCAGCCGTTGGCCTAGCGGGCCGGATCCGGCGAGGGTGACGGCCCATCGACCGGGGTGCCGGTCTTCGCCCGTGACGGAATCCGGTTTGGTTCGCCACCGGTCGTCGACCATGGCTTGCCCTTGGAGGCGAAGTCCCGATCCGACCCGCCAGGTGAGGTCGCCGCCGATGATGGTGTTGCGTTGATCCGGGAGCCCGAGCTGAATCGGGAACGAAAACAATACCAAGGGATTGAAGGTACCGGCCGTCGGCGACGACCCGCCCGATCCACTCACGATCATGGTTTCCCAGAGCGCGACGTCGAGACGGCTGCTCAGGCGGGCGCTCAGGCGATGGGCCAGAAAATAACGCCGATGATCGGTGCCATCGCTCGATCGCATCGCCGGCAACGAAGCGCCCAACAGCTGCACCTGGATGTCTCGAAGCGGGATCTCCAGCGCGAGGTCGGTCCGCGGGTAACCGTAGTTGGCGATCGACAAGCCGAGCGAACCGGTGGGGCCCCAGTTGCGGTCCATCTGACCGAACCACAGCCTGACATGCTTGAACTGAGCCGACAGGTAACCCTCGGCGAACCGGTAGGCCTGGCTCTTGGTGCGCTGGATCCCGCCCCCAGCCCAATCTGGATCGAGCTTGAGCCGGTTCTCCGCCATCGGGCGGGAGGCGACCACCAGGTTGCCGAACACCCCCTCGAGTCCCACTTCACCATAGCCTCGAACGCCACCGTCTCCTCCGGGGTGGATCGGGTCCCGGCGCGCCGCCGTGAACGCTTGCGCGCCGGCTGCGGGCGCGACCCGAAACCAGGCATCGGACCTGGGTCGCTCGAGCACGCTCCGAAGGGCAGTCGTGATCGATCCTCCCTTTGGCGAAGCCTCCTGTCGATCGAGAGCCGCGAGGATGTCGGCGACGCGAAGCGGCCGGATCTGCGGCGACGGATCACGCAGTTCGCCCCGAGCGATCAGCCATTCGACCAGGGGCATGGCGGGGTGGTCGAGCGGCAGATACGGCGACGCCTGGGAAAGCGCCGTCGAGGCGGAGGCGACGAGGAGGACGAGCCCGAGGCGCACGCTCGGAATGTAACCCGGGGGCCAGCTATGTTTCGCCGATGCAACCCTTGCGCGTCGAGGCCAGCCGGGGGCCGTTGGTCGAGTCGATCCATCCGGTCTCCGTGGCCGTCGTCGATGCCGAGGGACGTCTCACCGCCCAGGCCGGCGACCCAACGCTGGTCACCTTCTGGCGGTCGGCCGCCAAGCCCTTTCAGTCGATGCCCCTGGTTGCCGACGGTGCCGCCAGCCGTTTCGGCCTCGACGACGAGGAACTGGCCTTGACGTGCGCCTCCCACTCCTCCGAGCCGGCCCACTTGGCCGTGGTCGATCGGATGCTCCAGAAGATCGGGGAACCCGAAACGGCCCTGGCGTGCGGCCCCCATCCGCCACTGTCGCCGGAGGTGGCAACCGCGGTCGTTCGGGAGAGGGCGGTGATGTCGCCGCGGTGGAGCAACTGCTCCGGGAAGCACGCCGGCATGCTGGCGTTGGCCAAGCACCACGGCTGGCCGACCGCCGGATACCAGCGGGCGGGTCACCCGCTCCAGGATCGGTTGCTGGTCGAGGTGAGCCGCTGGACCGAGGTCGACCCGGAGCGGATTCACCGCGCGGTCGATGGCTGCACCACGGTCTGTTACGGCTTGCCCCTCGCCGGAATGGCGCTTGGCTACGCCCGGTTCGGGGTCTCGGCCGACCCTGCGGCGCGCCGTCTCTGGACCGCGATGACCTCGCGGCCGTTCATGATTGCGGGCACCGGACGAACCTGCACCGAGGTCATGACCACGATGCCTGGCGAAATCGTCGCCAAGATCGGAGCCGACGGGATCTACTGCGCCGCCTTGCCGCGCCACCGCCTCGGTCTGGCGCTCAAGGTTCACGATGGCGACATGTCGGCGTCGAGCGTCGCCCTGATCGCGGTGCTCGATCAACTCTTCGGCCATTTGGGCGATGATGCCTCGGCGAGCGCACTGCTGGCTCGCGGGTTGGGGGGCGACAAGCCGATCGTCTCGACCCGGGGGGAACCGGTCGGGGCCGTTCGGGTGGCCGGCCGCCTCGCGTTTTCCTGAACCGCGGCGGCGGCAAAACGGTTACCAGGGAACCCCGGAACGAGCCTATCATGGAGCGACTGGACGAACCCACCGAGGCCCTGGTTCGGCTCGCGGCCGCCATCGCGGCTGGCGACGAGGGGTTGATTGCCCAGCGAGCCCAAGTAGCGCTGGCAGCCGCCGTTCCCGCCATCTGGGTCGACGAGCTGCTGCTCCAGTCCATCCTGATGGTCGGGTATCCGCGGGCGCTCGTCGCCGGCCATTGCTGGCGTCAAACCGTGGGGCGGCCCGCCGAGTGGCTCGAGGATGGCACCGATTACTCACAGCTGGCCGTGTGGGAACAACGCGGTAACGCGACTTGTGGCGTCGTGTATGGGAGCAACTTCGAAAAGCTGCGCGACAACGTGGCGGCGTTGCACCCGGCGATGGCCGCCTGGATGGTCCGCGAGGGCTACGGCCGGACCCTCTCTCGTCCAGGCCTCGATCTCGGTCGTCGGGAGCTGTGCGTGATCGCCCAGACCACGGCACTCAGAGCGTCGCGCCAACTGCACTCGCATTTGCGGGGGGCCCTGCACGCCGGGGTGAGCCCCGAGGTGATCCGTTCGGCCCTCGCCGCCATCACGCCTGAGGTGGGGCCGGACGGCGTGGCGTTCGCTCAAGCGTTGTGGGGACGGGTAAAGGGATGAGCTTCGTCGATACCGTGCAAGTCCGAGTCGCGGCCGGCACCGGAGGGTCGGGTGCTTCGTCGTTCGCTCGGTTCAAGTTCGTGCCCAAGGGCGGCCCGGACGGTGGGGACGGCGGTCACGGTGGCAGCGTCTTCGTGGTAGCGGACGGCAACCTCACCACGCTGCTGGATTATCGGTACCGGAACCAGTGGAAGGCCGAACGGGGCCAGCACGGCAAGGGGAAGACCCAGACCGGTGCTTCGGGAGACGACATCGAGCTGCCGGTGCCGCCAGGCACGATCGTTCGCGATGCCGATTCGGGTGAGCAGCTCGGGGAGCTGCTGGTGACCGGTGAACGGCTCCTCGTCGCGCGGGGAGGGCGCGGTGGCCGGGGGAACGCTCGGTTCGCCACCGCGACCCACCGGGCCCCGCGAGAGTGGGAGCCTGGGGAGGCCGGGCAAGAGCGGACCCTCGAGTTCGAGCTCAAGTTGATCGCCGACGTTGGCTTGGTGGGCGAGCCGAACGCGGGCAAGAGCACCTTGCTGTCGGTGATCTCCGCGGCCCGTCCGAAAATCGCCGACTATCCTTTTACCACCCTGGAGCCGAACCTCGGGGTGGTGGCGATGGGAGACCATCGGACCTTCGTCGTGGCCGACATCCCGGGGATCATCGAAGGCGCGCACCGGGGTCGGGGTCTCGGCCTGCAGTTCCTTCGCCACGTCGAGCGGACCCGGGTGTTGGCATTCCTGGTGCCCGCCGACGATCCGGACCCGGCGGCCAGCTACCATCGGCTCCGTCACGAGGTCCGCCAGTACAGCGCGGTCCTGGCCGACAAGCCGCACATCGTGGTCGTTTCGAAGGGCGACCTCCTGGGGCCCGACGGGGTGCCGCCCCTCCTGGAGGGGGCCACCGGGCCGTCGATCGTGTTGTCGGCGGCGACCGGTGCCGGGGTCGAAGAGTTCAAGCGGCTCTGCTGGCGATCGATTCAGGACGCCAAGGCCATCGATGCTGCCGCGAGCTGAGCTCGACGCGTACCTCTGCCTCGCCCTGACGCCAGGTCTCGGACCCGTTCGGCTCGCGGCGCTTCGCCGGGCCTTCGGGTCGTACGCGACTGCGCTCCTGGCTCCCCGGCGGGAGCTTCGCGCGGTCGACTCGATGAACGCCGAGGCGGCCGCGGCAGTCGCCGGCGCCGATCCGGTGGTCGCGGCTGCCGCGATCGAATCGACGCAACGGATCGGGGCGGTGACTCTCACCCCGTTCGACCGCCAGTATCCCGAATCGCTCCGGCTGATCGCCGACCCGCCGCCGGTGCTGTTCTGTCTGGGGCGCCTGGAGTTACTCGATCGGCCGGCCGTCGCCATCGTCGGGACCCGGCGGCCGACCCCCTATGGCGTCCAGGTGACCCGGGACGTCGCCGCCGCGGCGGCTGGCGGGGGACTCGCGGTGGTGAGCGGGATGGCCCGCGGGCTCGACGCGGTCGCCCACTGGGCGGCGGTCGGTCACCCCGGATCGACGGTTGGAGTGCTGGGGAACGGCCTCGCCGTCGTCTACCCGGCTTCTAACCAGTCTTTGTACCAACGGATCGCTCGCGATGGTCTCCTGGTGAGCGAGTATCCGCCCAACCAGCGGCCCCACCGAGGCTCGTTCCTGGCCCGCAACCGGGTGATCAGTGGTCTCGCCCGGGTGACGGTGGTCACCGAAGCGCCGCACAAATCGGGGGCGCTCGATACCATCGACAAGGCCAACGAGCAAAGTCGCGAGGTGCTGGTCGTTCCGGGTCCGATCACCAGCGACCGGGCGGCCGGCTCCAACGAGCTGCTCCGCTTCGCGTTGCCTTATCTCGGCCCGGCCGATCTCTTTGCCCACTATCCTGGCTTCGGGGCGACCGGGCCGGCCGCCCCCCGCGGCGGCCCCGCGTTGCCGCCACGGCTCAAGACGGTCTTTGCCCAAGTCGACGAGACGCCGCGATCGGTCGACGAACTGGCCCGGTCGCTGCAACTCGAATCGGCGGCGGTCGCGGCGGTCCTGACCGAGCTCGAGGTTGCCGGTCTCGTTGCGACCGGGCCTGGCGGTGGGTTTACCCGGTCGAGCTAGCCAGGCCCGATCCCGATGCACCTCTACGTCCACGTCCCCTTCTGCGCTCGGCGCTGCTCCTACTGCGACTTCGCCATCGCGGTGAGACGCCGTGACCCGTCGGCGGCGTTTCGCGACGCCGTCAGAGCCGAGCTCGGCCAGCTCTTCGCGGCGACCGTGCCGTTCGAGGGCCGGATCGAAACGGTCTACTACGGCGGCGGGACGCCCTCGCGCCTCGATCCCGGCGTGTTGGCCGAGATCCACCGCGACCTCGCCGATCGCTTCGACCTGGCACCCGACGCCGAAGTGACGCTCGAAGCCAACCCCGAGGACGTCGACCACACCCGGGCCGCGGCCTGGCGTTCGGCGGGGATCAACCGGGTGTCGCTCGGAGTGCAGAGCTTTTCTCGGGAGGTTCTCCGCTGGATGCATCGGTCCGACGATCCCGAGCAGGTCGATCGGGCGGTCTCGTCCCTTCGAGGTGCCGGCATCGCCAACATCTCATTCGATCTCATCTACGGACTGCCGAGCCAGCTGGCCCGGCACTGGACCTCGGAACTCGACCGGGCCTTTGCGCTCGGGATTGACCACCTGTCGCTCTACGCCCTCACGGTCGAGTCCGGGACTCCGCTCGGCCGATGGACCGAGCGGGGAACCGTGGTACCCGCCGCCGACACCGTGGCGGAATCCGAGTACCTCGCCGCTTGCGCCGCGATTCGGCAACGGGGATGGCACCACTACGAGGTGTCGAACGCCGCCCGACCGGGGTTCGAGTCGCGCCACAATTTGGGGTACTGGCGTCGCCGGCCCTACCTCGGGCTGGGCCCCTCGGCCCACAGCGCGGCCGGTGATCGCCGCTGGTGGAATATTCGGGAATGGGAGGCATATCGGCGGGCGGCCGGGCGGGGGGATCTCCTGGTGGCGGGCGAGGAGCGGTTGACCGCCACTCAGGTCAGGCTCGAGGAAGCCTACCTCGGTCTTCGGTGCGTTGATGGCGTCGCGGCATCATCCCTGCCTGAAGCAATTGTTTCGCAGTGGCTGGCTGCCGGTTGGGCCGGCCTTGTTGGCAGCCAAGTGGTGCTGACGGCCCGGGGGTGGCTTCGGCTCGACGGGTTGGTTCGCCAGGCAGGAGTGGCCTAAATTACTGTGATGCAGAGAGTTGACGGATTGACCGAGCGCCAGGTTCGAGTCCTGGACGCGATCGTGAAACTCTATGTGGAAACGGCCGAACCGGCGGCAAGCCAGGCCGTGGCCCGGCGGTGCCGTCTCGGGATTTCCTCGGCCTCGGTCCGGAATACCATGAGCGAGCTCGAGGAGGCCGGATTTCTCCGCCACCCCCATACCTCGAGTGGCCGGGTTCCGACCGACCGGGCATATCGGGCCTATGTCGACGGTCTTTTGGGCCGAACCCAGCCCTCGGATCGGGACCTGGTGAGGCTCGAGGCGGAGGTGGCGATGGTCGGGGCCGGCGGACCGATCGAGGAAATCCTCCGCCGGGCGGCTCAGGTACTCGGGATCCTGGCCCAGGAACTTGGCGTGGCGGTTACTCCGGCGCTCGACCAAACGGTACTCGAGCGGTTGCAGCTCGTTCCGGTCAGCTCCGAGCGGCTACTGGTGGTGCTCAATCTCGACAGCCGGCTGGCGCGGACGCTGTACCTGGAAATCCCCAACGCGGTTGCCGCGGAGGTGGTCGAACAAGTCGGCCGGATTCTCAACGAACGGCTCGCCGGCCTCGCCCTCGCCGAAATCCGGGTCACCCTGGCGGATCGGCTTCGCGACGTCGCCCGGCCAGACGGCGGTCAGCAGCTGCTCAACATCTTCATCGAACGAGGCGAGGACGTATTCGAGGCTCGGCTCGAGGGAGGGATCATGTTAGGCAGCGCCAAGCCGTTGGCCGACCAGCCGGAGTTCGCCTCCAACGGCCGGATGCGCGATCTGCTCGAGCTGACCGAGCGACGCGACGTGCTGGAGGGCGCCTTCGCGGCCCACCGGCGTCGGGGCCTGACGATCAGCATCGGCTCGGAGAACCGGGATCCGTCGCTCAACGACTTCACCTTGGTGACCGCCTCGTACCGATGGGGCGATCTGAGTGGCGTGGTGGGGGTCCTGGGCCCAACCCGGATGCCCTATGAAAAAGTGATTGGCTTGGTCGAACACACCAGCCGCCTGGTGGAAGGACTGCTGACGTGAGTGAGTACTACGAGTTGCTCGGGGTTGCCCGGGACGCCTCCGACGACGACATCAAGAAGGCCTATCGCCGGGCGGCGATGCAGTACCATCCCGACCGGAACTCCGACCCGGGGGCGGAGGGGAGATTCAAGGAGATCGCCGAAGCCTACGAGGTGCTCCGCGATCCCAACAAACGAGCCGCCTACGACCGCTACGGCAAGGCTGGCGTCAATGGGAGCGCCGGGAGCGGGGCCGGCGGATTCGGACATGTCGATCTGAGCGAGGCGCTCAACATCTTCATGCGGGATTTCGGCGGCTTCGAATCGATGTTCGGCGGCGGCCGCGATCCCACCGAGGCCCGCCGAGGCCAGGACATCCGGGTCACGGTCCGCCTGACGCTGGGCGACGTCGCGGTCGGGGCCAAGCGCACCGTCAAGCTCAAGACCCAGATCCAATGCAAGGCATGCACCGGGTCCGGCGGCGCTCGGGGTGCCCGCCCCGCTCGGTGCTCTTCCTGCGGGGGCAGCGGCGAGGTCCGTCGGGCCACCCGCAGCGTCTTCGGACAGTTCGTATCGGTCGCCCCCTGTACCGTGTGCCAGGGGGAGGGTGTCGTCATCACCCAGCCCTGCGAGGTGTGTCGCGGCGAGGGCCGGGTCAAGGGTGAGCGGACCGTTCAGGTCGAGATTCCGCCGGGGGTGTCGAGCAACAACTACATCACCATGCGGGGGCAGGGGGCCGTCGGGCGGCGGAACGCCCCCGCCGGCGACTTGCTGGTGATGATCGAGGTCAAGGACGACGAGCGGTTCGAGCGGCAAGGCGACGACCTCTACTACGACCTGGTGCTCTCGTTTTCACAGGCCGCGTTAGGCGCTCAGGTCGTGGTCCCCACGCCCACGGGTGAGGAGCCGGTCGCGGTTCCCGGGGGGGTCCAGCCCGGGACGGTGCTGCGGATCAAGGGGAAGGGGCTGCCGCGCCTCGGTCAAACCACCCCAGGCGACCTCAACGTCCGGGTCAGCCTGTGGACCCCGGACTCGCTCACCGACGAACAGCGCCGCCTCTTCGAGGCGCTCGCCAAGGTCGAAGGCAGCCCGCCCAAGGAATCCGGCAGCTTCTGGAGTCGGCTCAAAGAAGCGCTCGGCGCATGAACTGGTGGACCATCGAGGTGGCGCCGGCGGGCGCGGATCCCGCCGAGGTTGCCGCCCTCTTGGTCCGGCTCACGGGGCAGACGGTGGAGGAACGGTCGGATGCGGTGGTCGGGTTCGCGGGCTCGGAGGACGCCGCGATCCGCGCCGCCGATGGGCTCCGGCGACACTTCGCCGGTGGGGTGAGTGCCGAGGTCCGGCCGATCGCGGATCTGGATTGGACCGTCCGCTGGCAAGAAGGCCTCGAGGTCCGGCAAGTCGGCCGGCTGCGACTAGGCCCATCCTGGCTGCTCGAGCCTGGCCCGACCGATCTCGTCGTCGATCCGGAAATGGCATTCGGCAGCGGCGAACACGGTTCGACTCGCGGGGCCCTCACCCTCCTCGATCGCCACCTGAAGCCGGGGGGAACCGTCCTCGACTTGGGCAGCGGGAGCGGGATCCTCGCGATCGCGGCCGTCAAGCTCGGGGCCGAACGGGCGTTAGGTATCGAGATCGACGACGAAGCGATACCCGTGGCCGAGGGGAACGCCCGAAGGAATCAGGTGGCGGAGCGAACTCATTTCGTGGTCGGCGACGCCGCGATTCTCGCCCCCTTGGCGGGGCCCGCCGCGCTGGTGGTCTCCAACATCCTCCGCACCGTCAACGAAACCCTGCTCGAGCCGATCGCCCGCTCCTTGGCCCCTGGTGGGGTGGCGATCTACGCCGGAATGGAAGAGTCCGAGGCCGCGATGTTCCGGCCGCTGCTCAGCGCCGCCGGCTGGCGCCCGTTCGACGAGATCGTCGACGCCGGCTGGTGGGCCGTCGCCGCGCGGCGCGACGGAGCGGACCGGTGATTCGGGCCCTGGTGGAGCAACCGCTCGCCGCGGGCCCCCAGCGAATCCAATTGACGGCCGACGAACGGCACCACCTCCGAGTCCGTCGGGTCGAACCGGGCACCGCGGTCGAGCTGCTCGATGGGATGGGAGGCGTGGGGCGGGGGGTACTGGCTGCGGACGGCGTCGTCGAGGTCGGGCAGGTGGTGTCCCACCAACCACTGGATCCCGTGGTCCTCATGGTCGGCGCCGGGGACAAGGATCGCTTCGCCTGGCTGGTCGAGAAAGCGGTCGAGCTTGGCGTCACCGAGATCGTGCCGCTGGACACCGAGCGGAGTCTCCAAGTGGCTGGTCGGCTCCGAGGGAATCACCTCGAGAAGCTGCTGCGGCGCGCCGACGAAGCCCTGAAGCAGTGCGGGGGGGCCTGGCGCACCGTCATCCGGCCTCCCGTTCCGATTCGAGATGCGCTGTCTTCGTGTGCCGCCCGGGAGCGTTGGCTCGCCGACCCGGCGGGACGGCGCCCTCCGTCCGATCCCCGCCCGCCGTCGGTGGCCATCGTGGTTGGACCGGAAGGCGGCCTGACCGATGCCGAACGACGCGCGGCCGAGGCGGCCGAGTTTGTTTCGACCGCCTTGGGAACCCGAACCATGCGATTCGAGACCGCGGCGCTGGCCGCGGCCGTCATCGCCAGAACCCGAGGTCTTCCATGACCGACTGCATCTTCTGCAAGATCGCCGACGGGCGGATTCCGGCCAACATCGTCGGACGCAACGACGCGGCCGTTGCGTTCCGCGACCTCAATCCGCAAGCGCCCACTCACGTCTTGGTCATTCCCACGATGCACCTGAGCGGGATGGCCGAGATGACGACCGACGAGTCCGAGCGAGCGGTCGCGAGGACCCTCCGGCTCGCCCGCGACATCGCCGCGGAACTCGGTCTTGCCGAGAACGGCTACCGGCTGGTGATCAACACGGGACGCGATGGCGGGCAGTCGGTCTTCCACCTCCATGTCCATTTGCTCGCGGGTCGCCGCCTGGCCTGGCCTCCAGGCTGAAGGTGCAGTCGCGGTACCGAGGCCCACCGGGAGCGACCGCGGGCGCGCCGGGGCGAGGGGGGCATCGCTGCCGACCGCATCGGCAATTGACCGAGTCGCGCCGGGCCGGTAACTTGTGATGGCTATGTCGTTTTCGCCCTACCCGGGCTGGAGAGGGGTGACCAACACGCATGTCGGAAGTCATCATCCACGATGACGAGAGTTTCGAGCGGGCCCTGAAGCGGTTCAAGAAGAAGTGCGAGAAGTCGGGCATCCTCTCGGACCTGCGGAAACACCGGCATTACGAAAAGCCGAGCGAGAAGCGAAAGCGGAAGATGAACGCCGCGATTCGGAAGACCCGCCGGAACGCCAGACTCTCACGTGATTGAGTCGGTTTCCGGGCGGGCGGCGGACGGGGTGCGGGCGCGACAGGGCGCCGGCACCCCGTCCCCATTTCGGGAACCGGCCGAACTTCAGGCACTGGGACCGCTGCAGTTCGTCGAGGCGCTCGCGGTAGTGGCCGATTGGGCCCGGGGGCCGTTGGGTAAAGAGCGAGTGCTGGCCCGACGGCCCCTGACCGACGCCGAAGCCATCCGCCATGAACTCGCCCCCGTTGGCCAGCTCCTCGCCCTGGTGGGGCGCGGCGAATCGGTCGACGTGGCGCCGGTCCCACCGCTCGATTCCATCCTCGGCCGGCTTCGGGTCGAGGGGAGCGTGCTGTCGGGGGCCGAGTTGGTCGCCGTTCGCCAGACCCTTCTCGCCGGCCGAATCGTCGCCGGGGAGTTGAAGCGTCTGGTGCCCGAGGCACCCGCCATCGAGCCGCTCCTCCGGACCCCGCTCGACCGAACCATCGAACAGCGGCTCCAGCTGGCACTCGACGACGACGGCGAATTGCTCGACACCGCGAGTCCTCGGCTCGCCCACGCCCGCCGGGCCATTCACGAGGCTCGCGATCGCCTGCTCAAGAAGCTCGACACCGTGTTGCGGGGACTCGATGCCCATACCGTACCGGCGGGCGCCCAAGTCACCGTGCGCGGCGATCGGTATGTGATCCCGGTGCGACGCGACTCCCGGAAACGGCCGGACGGGATCATCCACGACGAATCGGGGAGTCAAGGTACCTTGTTCGTGGAGCCGCTGGCCGCGCTCGAAAGCGGCAACGCGCTCCGGAGCGCGGTGGCCGACGCCGAGCGGGAGGCGCTCAAGGTTCTCCGGGACCTGACCGAGTTGCTCCGGCCCGCGGCGGTCCAAATCGCGGAGTTGCACGAGATGGCGGTGGTGGCCGACGATCTCGTGGCGCGGGTTCGCTATGCCCACGCGGTTGGTGGGGCGGTGCCAGTCGTTGGCGGGGACCGCTTGACGCTGCTCGGCGCTCGTCACCCGCTGCTGTTGGCTCGCGGGCTTACCGTGGTGCCCTTCGACCTCCGGTTCCTGCCGGAGGAGAGGACCCTGCTCATCAGTGGGCCCAACGCCGGCGGGAAGACGGTGCTCCTCAAAACCGTCGGACTCGCCATCCTGTTGACCCAGGCGGGCGTGGTGCCGCCCCTTGGCGCGGGTTCGGCGTTCCCGGTCGTGACCAACGCCTTTGCCGACATTGGCGATCATCAGTCGATCGCGGCCGACCTGTCGACGTTCAGCGCTCATCTGGTGCTGCTCCGCGAGGTGCTGGCGGCCGCGGGGGGCACGACCCTGGTCCTCATCGACGAAATCGGGAGTGGCACCGATCCGGCCGAGGGTGGAGCGCTGGCCGGCGCGGCCTTGCGTCACCTGACCGACCGTGGGGCGCTCGCCGTGGCCACCACCCACATCGGGGTGCTCAAGACGTTGGCGAGCGAGGTGCCCGGGGTGGTCAACGGGTCGCTCGAGTTCGATGCCGAACGGCTCCAGCCCACCTTTCGGTTCCGCCAAGGGGTCCCAGGCCGCTCCTACGGATTGGCGATCGCCAGGCGCCTCGGTGTCGACTCCACCGTGGTTCGGCAGGCGGAGGGCGCGGTGCCCGACCGAGAACGGGCCCTCGATGAGCTGTTGGCCCACGTCGAGGAGCGCTCCCGGGCCGTCGAGGCCGAGGCCATCGCGCTGGGTACCCGAGCGGCCGATCTCGAAAACCGCGAAGCCAGGGCTTCGGTTACGGAAGAGAGCCAGCACGCCCGCCATCAGGAACTCACCCGCCGGGAGCGCGAGCTGGAGCGGGCCGGACGGAAAGAAGCCCGGCGCTACCTGCTCGATGCTCGCGAACGGGTCGAAGCGGTGCTGAGCCGGGCCAAGGACGTCGCCGACCACGCCGCGGCGCGCGAGGTCCGGCGGGAATTGGAGGAGGCGGCCCAGGCCGAGTCCGCGGCCCTCGAACGGCTCGAGACCGGTGAGCGGGTGGCCGGCGGCGGTGGCGGCGCGCTCGACCCGGGTCAGCGGGTTCGGCTGAGCACCGGCGGGGTCGGCACCGTCCACGAGATCCGAAGCGACGGTCGGCTGGTCGTTGCGTTAGGCGCCGTCAAGCTGGTGGTCGAGTCGAGCGCGGTGGTGCCGGTCGCGGGCCCGGCGCCCAAGCCGAAAGCGCCGGTAGCGGTGGATATCGGGGACCGTTCCGCGCCGACCGAGATCGACCTCCGCGGGATGCGGGCCGACGAGGCCGCTCAGGTCACCCTGGCCGCGCTCGATGCCGCGATCCTGGCGGAGCACCCCTGGATCCGGCTCATCCACGGGATGGGGACCGGGGCGGTGCGCGAGTCGGTGCGATCGGTCCTCAAGCGAGATCGGCGGGTTGCCAAGTTCGACTTCGCCCCGCGAAATCAGGGCGGGACCGGGGTGACCGTGGTTGAGTTCGAGGACGCCTCGTGATTCCCGACGACGTGATCGAGCAGGTCCGCGACGCGGCCGACTTGGTCGAGCTGATCGGCGAGTCGGTCCAGCTCAAACGAACCGGCGCGGACTGGCGCGGTCCCTGCCCGTTTCACGGCGGGACGCACCGAAACTTCGCGGTGGTCCCGAAAAAGGGGCTCTATTACTGCTATGTCTGTCACGCGGCCGGCGATGCCTTCACCTATTTGATGAAGCGGTACGGAATGGATTATCCCACCGCCGTCCGCGAAGTAGCTCGCCGGGTGGGCATTACCATCCCGGACCGAGCGGCCGCCCGCGAGAGCCCCGACCCGCGGGAGCACCTGTTCTCGGCCATGGCGGTGGCGCAGGAGTGGTTCGCGACCCGTCTCCGCGAGGCGCCCGACGCGAACCAAGCCAGAGCTTATCTCGAGTCGCGTGAGTTGCCGCTCCCGGTTGCGGCCGAACTGGGCTTGGGGTTCGCGCCGATCGACAAGAGTTTCCCGGTCGCCATGGCCGCGTTGGGCCTCGAAGAGAGCGTTCTCATTGATGTCGGACTGCTGGTCGTCCGCGAGGACGGTACCGTGGCACCCCGATTCCGGGGAAGATTACTGTTCCCGATTCGCGATCTTCGAGGCCGGGTCGTAGCCTTCGGGGGCCGCAGCCTCGGGCGCGCCGAGCCGAAATACCTCAACTCGCCGGAGTCGCCGATTTTCCACAAAGGGAGCACGCTCTACAACCTCCACCAGGCCAAGAACGCCATTCGCAAGGAAGGGTACGCGGTCGTGGTCGAGGGGTACTTCGATGTTCTCCGACCGGTATTGGCCGGGATCGAGAACGTGGTCGCCCCTCTGGGTACCGCGCTGACACCGGAACAGGCAGCGCTGCTCAAACGATTCGGGCCTGCCGTCGTGTTGCTCTACGACTCCGACAGCGCGGGTCTCAAGGCCACCTTTCGGGCAGGCGACGAGTGTCTCCGGCACGGTCTCCGGGTCAAGGTGGCGACGCTGCCGTCCGGCGATGACCCCGACTCGCTAGTGCGCTCGGGCGGGGCCGACGCCCTTCGGCGAATCCTCGATGACGCGGTCGATCTCATCGAACGGAAGATTCAGCTGCTCGACCGCAAGGGGTGGTTTCAGGGGGTCGAACGTCGCCGCGACGCCCTCGATCGGCTCCTGCCGACGATTCGAGCCGCCGCGGATCCGATCGCGAAGGACCTGTACCTCTCGGTGGTCGCGGAGCGGGTCGGGGTCTCCAAGGCCGTTCTGGAGGCCGACCTCGCTGCCCCGGCGAAGACCGGACCGAGCCCAGGGGCGCCGTCGCCCCGCGACCCGGGACCGGCCGAACGACGCCCGCTTCGGGGCGACCGCCGGCGCCCGGGGGCGAAGACCGAGGCGCGGTTGCTCCGGTTGGTGTTGCACCGACCCGAATGGCTGTCGCGAGCCCGGCAAGAGGTGTCGCCTTCGCTCTTCGAAGTGCCGGTGTATCGCGAGATCTACGCCGCGCTGGCGGGGTTGCCCGTTGGCGCCCCGATCGGCGACGCCTGCGCCCAACTGCAGCCGGGCTCGCTCGACGCGTGGCAGAGACTCGCGGCCGCGACCGGTGGCCTCGCCGATCTCGAAGAAGACGCCGAATACGCCACGGCCGTCGAACATCTCGAACTGCGCCAGCGACTGCGCGCCGCGCCAGATGGTGCCGACGTGGCTGCTCGTCGCGAGTGGCTGGCTACATTGTCCCCAGAGGCGGGCCGGCGGATGACCTGGCAACGCCAAGCACGCAAACCACCCAAGGGTACCTCGGAATGACCGACGCACTGAGCCGACTCCTCGACCTCCAGACCAAAGACCTCGCCCTCCTCGAAACCGATGTTCGGCTCAAGGCCATCGCCGACGAACTGGCCGGCCTCGACGCCCAAATCGACTCGGCTCGCCGGGACCTCGCCGTCTCGACCAAGCGGCACGAGGACGCCGTGAAACGCCGTCAAGATCTCGAGCTGCGGATCGATGGCTACCGCGCCATCCAGGACAAACGCCGTCAACGGCTCGAGACCGTCAAGGGGGCGCGGGAAGCCCAGGCGGTGGTGACCGAGGTCGAAATGGCCCGGGCGGTGCTCGTTCGCGAGGAGGCTGAGTGGGTCAAGGTGGCCGAAGGGGTGCACGATTGCGAGCGAGCCATCAAGGCCGTCGAGGATCGGATCGCGGCGCTGCAGGCCGGACAATCGGCCCAGCGGGAGACGCTCCAGGCGGAAATTGCCGAACTCGAAGCCGCTCGGAGCGCCGCGATGGCGGCCCGGGATGCCGCGGCGGTCGAGGTCGACCGAGCCATTCGGGCGCGGTATGACCGGCTCCGGTCGGCCCGGTCGAACGCGGTGGTCGTGGCGCTCCGGGGCGACGCCTGCGGCGCCTGCTTCACCGCGGTGCCGCGGAACCGGCGGACTCAGATCCGGGCTGGGGTGCTGCTCGATAACTGCGAGGCATGCGGCGTCATCCTCTATGCCGAGGTCACCGACGAGTGAGGCAGTTGCCACCGCGGTGGGTGTTGGAGGCGCCGCCAGATCCGACTGAGGCCGCCGCACTCGCGGCCGCCCTCAACGTGCCGCCCGCGCTGGCCAGGCTCCTCGTTCAACGCGGGCTTGGTGAACCGGGGGCGGCCCGGGCCTTCCTCAGACCCCAGCTCGAGGCACTGTCGGATCCGATGGCGCTCCAGGGCATGGGCGACGCGGTCGAGGTCATCGTCGGCGCCGTCAGGCGGGGCGAGACGATTCTGGTCCACGGGGACTATGACGTCGACGGCCAGTGCGCTTCGGCGGTGCTGACTCGGGTCTTGCGGCAGGCCGGTGCCGACGCCCGGGCCTTCGTGCCGCACCGGATCCGAGATGGCTATGACTTCGGCCCCGCGGGTCTCGCCGAGGCCCAGGCGATCGGGGCCAAGCTCATCGTCACCTGCGACTGCGGCATCACCGCGGTCGACCCGGTGGCCGCGGCTCGGGCCGCGGGTATCTCGGTCGTGATCACCGATCACCATCTCTTGGGGCCGGCCTGGCCGGCCGCGAACGCGATCATCAATCCCCAACGGCCCGACGATACTTCCGGGCTCGGGTCCCTCTGCGGCACCGGGATCGTCTTCAAGCTGGTCCAAGCGCTGGCGGCTCCCTTGGGCCTGCCAGCGACGTTGCCTTGGCATTTCCTCGACTTGGTGGCCCTGGCCACCGTGGCGGACGTGGTGCCCTTGGTGGGGGAGAACCGGATCTTGGTCCGGCATGGACTGAAGTTGATGCCGCGATCGCGGTGGCCCGGGCTCCAGGCCCTGCTCGCCACCGCGGGGCTCACCGCCGCCGAGGTGCGGGCCTCCCACCTCGGGTTCATCGTGGGACCGCGGCTCAACGCGGCCGGTCGGATCGACGACGCCAACGAAGGCCTCAAGCTGCTCCTGACCGATTCCGTCGACGAGGCGGTGGCCCTGGCCCAGCGCCTGGACGGTCTCAACACCGCCAGGCAGGAACTCGATCAACGGATCCTGGCCGACGCGCTCCATCAGATCGAGGGTTCGGTCGACCTGGACCGGACCGCCGGGCTGGTGCTCGCCTCGGACGACTGGCACGCTGGCGTGGTGGGAATCGTCGCCAGCCGGGTCGTGGAACGGTTTGGCCGGCCGACTTTCCTGATCGGGATGGACGGGGACGTTGGCAAGGGCTCCGGGCGCAGCGTCTCGAGGTTCGACCTGCACGCCGCTTTGAGCGAGTGCGCCGACCTGCTCGACCGCTACGGCGGGCACAAGATGGCGGCGGGCCTGACCGTGCGGCGGGACCGGCTCGACGAGTTCCGGGAGCGATTTGCCACGGTTTGCGCCCGGTCGCTCGACCCGCGGGAACTCGGCCCCGAGCAGCGGGTCGACCTCGAGATCCAGCTCGGCGACGTTTCGGAGGACCTCGAGCGGATGAGTCGCCACCTCGAGCCCTGCGGGATGGGCAATCCGGGACCGGTTTATCTCGTCCGAGGGGCCGCCCTGGTCAACCCGAGTTACATTGGCCAAAACGGGGAGCACCTTCGCGGCTTCCTCAAGGACGCCCACGGGGGCGTCGCGGCAATCGGGTTCCAGTTCGCCGACCGGGTCGGCCTGCTCGAGGCCGAATCCGTCGATGCGGCGTTCCGGCTGGACCGGCACGACTTTCGGGGGCAGAGCTACCTCCAGGCCCGATTGGTGGCGATGACGCCGTCGTCGGCCAGCCGACAGCGGACCAAGTCGGATCGCGGGACTCCGGGGCCGAAGGCGGCGTGAGCCGGGTGATCGCCGGCCGGTTCGGCGGCCGTCGACTGGTGATGCCCCGCGACCCGCGAGTCCGGCCCACCGCCGATCGAGTCCGGGAAGCGTGGTTCAGCATCTTGGGGGACCGGATCGTCGGGGCCTCGGTGGTCGATCTGTACGCGGGGAGCGGTGCCCTCGGCTTGGAGGCCTTGTCCCGGGGGGCGGGGACGGTCACCTTCGTCGAGTTGAATCCGGCCTCGTTGGCGGCCATCGAGGCGAACGTCGCCGCGCTGGGCGTTGCCGACCAAGTCACGATTCGGCGCCGCGACGTGTCTCGGTTCGTTTCGAAGCTCGAGCCCGGTGCCTTCGACATCGCCTTGGCCGATCCGCCCTACGGCCACGACGGGGCCACGGCGCTGGTGGAACGCTTCCGGTCGGTGCCCTTCGCGGGCATCTTGGCGGTCGAGCACCCATCCGACTGCCCACTACCTGGTGGCGATAGCCGCCGATACGGCGATACCATGGTCACTCTCTTTCACGCGGCACGAGGCGTATGACGCGGATCGCGCTGTACCCGGGCTCGTTCGACCCGACGACGTTAGGTCACCTCGACCTGATCCGTCGGGCCACCCGGTTCGCCGATCGCCTGGTGGTGGCGGTCGCGACCAACCCCAACAAGGCGCCGATGTTCACCGCGGCCGAACGGCTCGACTTGCTCCGGCGCTCCGTGGGGCCGTCGCCAGGGGTGGAGTTCGGGGTGCTGACCGGCCTGCTGGCCCACCACGCCAAGGAGATCGGGGCCACCATCCTGATTCGGGGGCTCCGGGGCAGCGGCGACTTCGAGTACGAGGCCCAGATGGCATTGATGAATCGGCGGCTCAATCCGGATCTGGAGACCGTGTTCCTCGCGCCTGACTCCGGCTTGACCTTCGTCAGCGCCAGCTTGGTTCGGGAGGTGGCCCGCTTCGGTGGCGAGGTATCGAGTCTGGTGCCGCCGGTGGTGGCCGAGGCCCTGAAAGCGAGGTTCGCCCGATGACCGCCATCGAGAGCGCCTTCGAGCGAGCCCGGGTCCGGCAACCCCGGATCGCGTTGGTCGGCCAGGGCGACGGGCTGATCGAGCAGGCTGGCGAGCTGCTCAGCGCCAGGGGCCTCGGTCGGGTGACCATCGTCGGTCCGGGCGGGTCCGATCCGGTGTCGGATCGACGCCTTCCGGCGGTAGCCAACGTCCTCCGGGAGCGCTGGCCCGAGCGGGTTCGCGACGGGATTCACGCGCTCGACCTCGCGGCCAACCCCCTCCTCTTCGCGGCCGGCCTGACGGCCGCGGGCGAGGTCGACATCTGTTTGGGGGGGACGGCGGTGCCGACCGACGCCTTGGAGGAGGCGGCTCGGTGGCTGACGGGAAAACAGCGAGCGACCCAGGGTCGTGGCCACATGGCATACGTCGCCACCGTCGATGGCCGGCTTCTCACGGTGGCCATGCCCGATTCGGCTGGTCCGCTCGATGCCAGGGGGATCGCCCAGGTGGCGGTGACCGCCGCCACCCATCGGCAGCGGGCGGTCGGCGAAACGCCGTGGGTCGGCTTTCTGGTGGCGCCGCCGAGTCAAGACGCGAGCCATGCCGATGCCGAGTTGGCGCTCGCCGAGTTCCGAGCGATTGCCCCGGGCATCCAGGCGACCGTCGAATGGGATTGGTCCAGCGACCCGGCCGACGAAGGCCGGTACCGATCCCGGCCGAACGTTCTCATATTTCCAGATCCGGTGGCGGCTCACCTTGCCCTCTTGCTGCTCCGGGAGGCGGCCGGCCTCCAGGCATGGGGGCCGATGTTCCCCAGCGATCGGTGGGTTCTGGCCGGCGTCGCCAGGGGGCAAGCAGAAGATGTCATGACGGCCGCGGCGCTCGCCGCGGCCGGGTTGGCCGGTTCCTAACGGGAGGTCCACCATGGGCTTCAGCAGGAGCGCCGCTGGGCAGGTCACGGTCATCAAGGTGGATGGCCAGCTGATCGTCGGTAACCGCCAGGAACTCAAAGCACTGGTGCAGGAGGCACTCGAGGCCGGGAGTCGGAAGTTCCTGATCGACTGTACTCAGACCGGCTACATCGATTCCTCCGGCCTCGGAGCGCTGGTCACCATCTCGAAGAAGGTGCGGGAGGCGGGCGGCGAGCTTCGGTTGGCCGGGCTCAACGACGACCTCCGGTCGTTGTTTGAGTTGACCAAACTGGACAGCCTGTTCCATATCGCCGCCAGCGTCGACGACGCCCTGAAGGGCTTCTGACCGTGACCGGCTCCCGCTCCCCCCGCATCGAGCGCACCGAGGCGGAGGACGGTCTCGCGTCGGTGGTCCTGCGGATCCCGAGCGACATTCGTGAGGTCGAGCCCGTTGTCGAGCTGATGGCTCATCATTGCTTCGATGGGCTGTCGCCTTGCCAGCGGACGACGTTCCGCCTTCGGGTCGCGCTCACCGAGGCGTTGGCCAACGCCATCCTCCGCGGCAACCGCGAGGACCCGGCCAAGTCCGTTTCGGTGAGGGCCGAGTTGGGCTCCGACTCCATCCGGATCGAGGTTGCCGACGAGGGCGACGGCTTTGGCTGGCCGACAACCACCCCCGTGTTACCCGAGTCGCTCGAGGACGAACGGGGGCGAGGTTTGTTCATCATCAGTCGCTTGGCCGATCGGGTCGAGTTCAACGACCAGGGGAACGTCATCTGGATGACGCTGCCGCGCTGCTGAAGCGGCTGGGGCCCGTGGTCGAGTCGCTCGAGGGCACCCTGGTGGCTCCCGAGCGCCTCTGGCATCTGGTCGACGGCCGGCCGGAGCAGGTCTTCGGCGCCCCGGTCGATTGGACTCCGGCGATTCCCCGCCACGCCGGCCTGGTGCTCACCCCCGATGGCCCCCGCTGGTTCGCGCCGATCGACGCCGAGCCGGGCCTGTGGCTCGAGGGGCCGGCTCACGATGGCGGTGCGGCGCCCGCGCCCGCCGCGGCAATCGTGGTCATCGCCCAGTCGCTCCGGGCCGAACGAGAGATCGTTCGGCTCTGTCAGGAACTGGCCACTCGCTACGAAGAAGTCGACCTGCTCTACACCATCAGCGAGATCCTGGGTCAGACCGTGCAGCTCGACGAGTCGGCCCGGGTCATCATCCGCGCGGTCAGCAGCGTCGTGGGAGCTCGCCGGGCGTCGATCGTGGTGTTCGACGAAAGGGCCAAGGCCCTGCGAACCGTGGCGGCCCAGGGGATCCCGCCGGGTCGCGCCGGGGTGATCCAACTCGACGATCCGGATTCGATCGCCGCTCGGGTCTTCCGGGAGCAGAAACCGCTGATCGGCGACCCCGTCGATGGGGTGATCCTGTCGCCCGGGCGGGAAGAGCGCGGATACCAGGGAACCGCTTTCATGAGCGTGCCGATCACCTACGCTGCCCCTGGGGGGCGAGCGCGGTGCATCGGAGTGATCAATCTCACCGACCGAATCGGCGGTGACCGGTTCGGGCCCACCGACCGAAAGCTGATCTCCGCGATCGCGAGCCAGATCGGGGCCGCGCTCGAGAACGCTCGATTGGTGGCCCGCGATCGGGAGCAGCAACGACTGGAACGCGAGCTGGAGCTCGCCAAACATCTCCAGCAGAGCCTGCTCCCGTCGCCGGCGGTGCTGGCGGGCGATGCCCAGGTCGGAGTGCGGTGCCTGTCTCTCGAGTCGGTGGGTGGCGACTTCTACACCTTCAACCGGCTCGGCGGGGGCCGGGTCGGGGTGATGGTGGGCGATGTCAGCTCTCACGGATTCTCGGCCGCGCTGCTGATGGCCTCCGCCGTGTCGGCCGCCGGCATCCACGCCTCGGCCGTCAGCGCGCCTGACCAGGTTCTTGCGGCCCTCGCGGGGAGCTTGGCCGATGAACTGGCCGCCTCGGAGAGCCATATCACCGCCTTCTATGCCATGGTCGATCCCGCGATCGGGCGGCTGGTTTACGCCAACGCGGGCCACCCCCACGCCTTTCGGATCGGGCCCGCCGGTGAGGTGACCCGGCTCGAGGCGACCACGCCACCGCTGGGCCTCGGCCCCCAGGACGACCGCGGGTCGCGGGCGATTCCCTGGGCCCCAGGCGACGATCTCCTCTGCGTCTGGACCGATGGTCTCACCGACGCGGTCAACAAGGCCGGGGAGCGATACGGTGAAGAGCGGATCGTCGAAGCCCTGGCGGCCCGCCGGCGTGATCACCCCGAAGCGATCGTGGCGGCGGTGCTGAGCGCGGTCGACCGGTTCGCGCCGACGGCTACCGACGATCGGACCTTGCTGGTTCTTCGAGTGTGATCTCGAGACCGAAGAAGGCCCTCGGCCAACATTTCCTGACCGACCCCCGGATCCTCGCCCGGATCGCCGATCAACTCGAGGCGGCTCCGGGTGAGGTGGTGCTCGAGATTGGTCCGGGGCGGGGGGCGCTGACCGGAGAATTGGCTCGTCGAGGCCTGGCCGTCATCGCGATCGAGCGCGATACCACTCTGGTGCCCGCCTTGGTCGGGAGGTGGCCCAACGTCCGAGTGGTGGAGGGAGACGCCCTCGCGCTGGACTGGCGAGCGACGGCGGGCGTCGTCTCCGGCCAGCGCTGGTTCGTCATCGGCAACATTCCCTATAACATCACCTCGCCCCTGATCGAACGGGCGATCGACGCCGCGCCGGCTTCGATCGTCCTCCTGATCCAGAAGGAAGTCGCCCAACGGCTCGGGGCGCTGCCCGGGACAGCGCAGTATGGGGCGCTCACGGTCGGGGTCGGGGCCCGAGCCAAGATCGAGGTGGCCTTCAGCGTGCCGGCCGGAGCCTTCCATCCGCGCCCCAAGGTCGACAGCGCCGTGGTCCGCCTGCGGCCGATTTCCGAGGCAGTGACCGATCCCCGTTTCCGACGGCTGGTCGTCGGCCTCTTCGGGGCCCGCCGCAAGCAGTTGGGCCGAGCGCTTCGGACTGTGCTCGGTGTCGAGCCGCCGGTGGCCGCCCGCCTCCTCGACCGGGCCGGGCTCGACGCGACTGAGCGACCGGAGACCTTGGATGTCGCGGCGTTCCGCCGGCTGTTTGCCGCGATCGTTGACGAGGGGAGGGCCGCACCACTAACTTTGTGAAAACTTTCACAATAATGAAGACCATCGCCGATGCCACGGTGCGACGCCTGTCGCTGTACCTCCGTTTCCTGGAGGACTTTCGGCATGAGGGCGCTTCGACGGTCAGCTCGGGGGCGTTGGCCGCCAAGGGTGGGACGACGTCAGCCCAGGTACGGAAGGACCTCTCGTTCTTCGGCTCGTTCGGAAAGCGGGGTCTCGGTTACCCAGTCAACCAACTGATCAAACGACTTCGCGATATCCTGGGCCTCGGGCGCCGATACCGCGTGGTGGTCGTCGGCGCCGGCAAGATCGGGAACGCCTTGATTCAGTATCCGGGGTTCGGTGAGCGAGGGTTCGATATCGTCGCGATCTTCGACAACGACCCGGCCAAGATCGGGCAGCAGTGGAACGACCTGACGGTTCGAGACGCCGCCCACCTGGAACGCGATTGCGGGCAGCTCGAGCCGGACATTGGCGTCATCGTGACCCCGGGGGAGGTGGCCCAACAGATCGCCGACCGGCTGGTGAAGGCCGGTCTCACGGCGATCCTCAACTTCACTCCGGTGCAGCTGACGGTTCCCGCTCGGGTGACTGTCAAAGGCGTCAACCTGGTGCTCGAGCTCGAGGCCCTCTCCTTCGCTCTCGCCAGCAAGTAATTAGCTTCATCCCATGCCGGCCGTTCGCGTGACATCTGAGCTCGGGTCGTTGGACGCGGTCTTGGTCCATACTCCCGGCAAGGAGCTCGAGGCCGTCACCCCCGGGACACGAGAAGACTTCCTCTACGACGACCTCATCGGGCTCGAAGTCTCGGCGAGAGAACATGCCCGGTTGAAGGCCGTTCTCCAGCGATTTGCGAAGGTGTACGAGATCGGGGACCTCTTGGTCGAGGTGCTCAAGAAGCCGGAGGCCCGGGAGTTCGTGATCTCGCGGACCATGGACGTGGTGCCATCCGAGCCGCTCGCCAAACAACTGGCGACCTTGAGTCCCAGAGCGCTGGTGCAGATGGTGGTCCATGGGCTGGAGGAAACCCCCGGCCCGATCGCCTCGGCGCTCAACGAATCCGGTTTCACGCTGCCGCCGCTGCCGAACCTGTTCTTTCCCCGGGACATCGGGATGGTCATCGGCGACCATGCGGTCGTCGGGTCGATGCGATTCGGGGTGCGCTGGACCGAAGAGCTGCTCATCAAGGCCCTCTTCCTGTTCCACCCCGAGCTCGGCAACGCGGGGCTGCTCTACGACGGCTCCGAGGAACGGCGCTACAACTACACCCTCGAGGGTGGTGATGTCCACGTGCTCCGCGAAGACCTCGTGGTCATGGGGTTCAGCGAGCGAAGCAGCCCGGCCGCGCTCGACCAGTTGACCGACGTGCTGTTCAGGACCACCCGGGTCACCGACGCCGTGGTGGTGGTGATGCCGCGTCTCGAGACCGCGATTCACCTCGACATGCTGTTCACCCATGTCGACCGCGATCTGTGCGTCGTCCATTCTCCGGCCTTCATCGGGCCCGAGCGCCTCACGGTGCTGCACCGGCGGAAAGGGCAGGCGAAGGTGCGCGAGATGCCGGACCTGTTCGCGGCCCTCAAGCGGGTTGGTCTTCCGGTGCTGCCGATCTTGGCGGGCGGCTCGCGGCGGCTTAGCCAGGAGCGAGAGCAGTGGGCCTCGGGCTGTAACTTTTTCGCAGTCGAGCCTGGTGTCATCCTCAGCTACGCGCGCAACGTCAAGACCCTCGCGGAGTTGGAGCGAGCCGGATTCCGAGCGATCAGTGCCGGCGATTTCCTCAAGATGGAACGGACGCGGCTCACCGGGCGGACCGTAATCACCATCCCCGGGGGCGAGTTGGTCCGTGGCGGCGGCGGTCCCCGCTGTATGACTCTCCCGATTCGGCGGCGAGACATTTGGTGAGCGGGTTGGCCGCGGTACCCGTCGGAACCCTCGCGGACCGGGCCATCGAACTGCTCACTGCCGGGCCGCAGGCGGCGCCGGTATTGACCAGGCAGGTGTTCGGGATGCCGCGCGCCCCCGATGCCGTCGCGGAGCGGCTGACCCTGGCCCTGCTCGGGGCGGACCCGAGGGTTCGCCGGCTCCACGACGGTCGCTGGGGGATCGTCGCGCAGGCGGCCGGATCGCCGCTGATCGACGACGCGGCCTTCGCGGTCGTCGACGTGGAGACGACCGGCAGCCATGCCGGCGGGCGAGATCGGATTACCGAGGTGGCGGTCGCGGTAGTGCAGGGTCCCCGGGCCGAGCTGGTGTACCAGTCGCTCGTCAACCCGGAGCGGCCGATCCCTTCGGTGGTGACGGCGGTCACCCGGATCAGCGACGCCATGGTTCGCGACGCGCCGGTGTTCGGGGACATCGCCGACGGGCTGCTCGAGGTGTTGGCCGGCAGGGTGTTCGTGGCGCACAACCTCCGGTTCGATTGGCGGTTCATCGGGATCGAGCTCAAACGGGCCCGAGCCCTGGGACTCGAGGGGCAGCGACTCTGTACCGTTCGGCTGGCTCGGCAGCTGGTGCCCGGTCTTCCGTCGTATGGACTCGATATCCTGTCCGAGTACTTCGGGATCGAGAACTCGGCCCGACACCGGGCAGGGGGGGACGCGCTCGCTACGGCCCGAATGCTGGGTCGGCTTCTCGGCCTCGCCCGGGAACGGGGGGCCAGGACGATCGCCGACCTGGAGCGGATGCAAGTCAAGCGGAAGAAGAAGCGGCCGGGGCGCCGGCGCAGGAGCGCTCCCGAGGATTCGATCTGAGGCGCTCGAATGTCACTGGTCCACTCGTTCTCGGTCGGCGAATTCCGGTGTCACGCGCTCGAGGCCGGCACCATCAGGCTCGATGGCGGGGCGGTGTTCGGCATCGTACCGAAGCCGGTCTGGGCCAGGCGACTCCCACCGGATGACCGAAATCGGGTTCGGCTCGCGATGCGATGCCTGTTGGTCGAGCATCCCGACGGGCTCACCTTGATCGATACCGGGCTCGGCAACAAGGAAGACCGGCGTTTTCTCGAATTGTACGGTGTCGAGAACGCCGGGCGGGACGGTCGGAGCCAGTTGGAGGATGCCCTGGCGGAGGCCGGTCACCGCCCGGCCGAGGTTCGCTGGGTCATCAACACCCATCTGCATTTCGACCATGCCGGTGGGAACACCTGGGAAGAGCACGATGAGGCGGGCGTCGCCGTCGGCGGAGCCCGATTGACCTTTCCCAACGCCAACTACGTCGTCCAGCGCGACGAACTCGAATTCGCCCGGAACACCAACGAGCGCACCAAGGGGTCCTACTTCGCGGCGAACTTCGAGCCCGTGGCGGAGGCGGGCCGGTGGCGGTTGCTGCGGGGTGAAGTGGACGTCCTGCCCGGGATTTCGGTCCGGCTGACCCCAGGCCACGTACCGCATCATCAGAGTGTCTTGATCGAAAGCGGAGCGGACTCGCTGGTGTTTCTCGCCGACGTGATGCCCACCAGCCACCACCTCCAGCTCCCCTGGATCATGGGATTCGACCTCGAGCAGCTTCGGACGCTCGAGTCCAAGCGCCGGCTGCTCAAGGTCGCCGCCGACGAGGGTCGCTGGCTCTTCTTCGAACACGACCCCGAGATCATCATGGGGCGGGTGGGCGAAGGCGACCGCGGCACTGCGTTAGGCGATCTGGTCCGGGTCGGCGGGGTCGGGTTCGAGGGGGTCTGATGGCCGCGATTCCGGGCTCGCTCCAGGAGGCCCTGGCCGACCGCTACCAACTGGAGCGGGTGATCGGCCAGGGCGGGATGGCCACGGTGTACTTGGCTCGGGACCGAAAGCACAATCGCGACGTCGCCGTCAAGGTGCTCCGGCCCGATCTCGCGGCCACGATCGGCGCCGAGCGTTTCCTCCGGGAGATTCAGATCGCCGCCCGGCTCCAGCATCCCAACATCCTGCTGTTGATCGACTCGGGCAACGCCGGCGGCCACCTGCACTACGTGATGCCGTTCGTCGCCGGCGAGTCGCTCCGCGGCCGGTTGGACCGCCGGGGCGCCTTGGCGCCGTCCCAGGCACTCGACATCGCCCGCCAAGTGGCCTCCGCGCTGGAATACGCCCACCGCCACGGCGTGGTCCATCGCGACGTCAAACCCGAGAACATTCTCCTCACCGAGGATCACGCTTTCGTGGCGGACTTCGGGATCGCCAAAGCGGTCTCCGAGGCCACCGACCGCTCGCTCACCCGCACCGGCCACCCGGTCGGAACGATCGGCTACATGAGCCCCGAGCAAGCGGCCGGCTTCGACGAACTCGATGCCCGGTCCGACGTCTACAGTCTCGGATGTGTGCTCTACGAGATGGTGATCGGTCGGGTCCCCGGATTCTGGGTGAGCGAGGAGGCGAGCCGACTCAGGCGGTTCGTCGATGCGCCGGCCGCTCAGCGAGAGCGGCTGGACCGACTGCCGGGTTCGCTCGAACAGGTCATGGTCGCCGCCCTCGGCCTGCGGCCGGAGCAACGGTTTTCGAGTCCGGTCGCCCTCGTCGAGGCGTTTGCGGCGGCGCTCGGGGAGAGGCCCAAGTACCGCGAGCCCGAGGTCCGAGCGATCGTCCAGCGGGCCGCCGAGATCGAGGCCACGGCGCCGACCGACACCGGCGCGCTCACCTTGGGCGGGATTCAGCGAATCGCGGCCGACGTCGGCATCGCCCCGGAACACGTGGAACGGGCCGCTCGCCAGGTGTCGACCCGATCGACTAACCCGGAGGTTCCGGTCAACAAGTTCCTCGGGACCCCGACCCGGATCGTGATCGAGCGGCTGGTCGACGGGGAGGTCGATGATCGCGAGTTCGCCGCGATCGTCGACGAGGTTCGGACCGTGGTGGGCAACGTCGGTCAGGCGTCGACCCTTGGCAGGTCGTTGAGTTGGACCAGTGGGGTCGGACCGGGACAGATCCAGCGGGCGGTGAGCCTGAGCGTCACCCCGGTCAGCGGCCGGACTCGGATTCGGCTCGAGGAGAATATCGGGCAAGTGGCCGGGGGTTTGTTCGGTGGGTTGATGGGCGGGATCGGGGGGCCGTCGATCGCAGCGTCGATTGGACTCGCGGTGGCGGCGCTCCAGACGCCGCTGCTCATCCCGGTCTTCATTGGGACAGCCGTGGCCGGGGCATGGGGCCTGGCGCGAGTGCTGCTGCGCCGGACGGCCGCCAAAAGGCGCGCGGAACTCGAGCGGCTGGCCGACCGGCTCGAAGCGCACATCATCGAGACCGTCAGTGGCCGATCCGGCCGGCAGCTACCCCGGTAGCGGGCGGGCCCAAGTCGGATTTGACCGCCGGTCGCTAAGTACTTATCATGTAGGCTCTTGAAGCGGGCCCAAATGGGCTCCACCCCGAGCCGTCGGATGGCAACCGGGTCCTTGAATCAACACCTCGGCTCTTCTCGAGGTGGGTCGAGGACGCCCCGGTATGCCGGGGTTTTTTTGTTGGTTGACACCAGAAAGGAAGTACCGCTGAGCACAAACGAGCGCGAGCGCAGGGTTCGGGTCAATCGGATGATTCGAATCAGCCCGGTCCGGGCCATTTCGGATTCGGGCGAGCAGTTGGGGGTCCTGGCCATCGAAGAGGCCTTGGCGATGGCCGAAGAGCGGGGGCTCGATCTGGTCGAAGTTGCCCCGATGGCTCGCCCACCCGTGGTCAAGATCATGGACTACGGCAAGTACAAGTTCGAGGAAGCCAAGGCGGCGCGCGCGGCGAAGAAGAAGCAGCACGTGATCGAGATCAAGGAGATCAAGTTCCGACCCGGGATCGACGATCACGATTTCGACTTCAAGACTCGGCACATGCGGGAGTTCTTGAAGGAAGGCAACAAGGTCAAGGTGACGATGATGTTCCGAGGGCGCCAAATGGCCCGCATCGACCTTGGCAAGGCCGTGCTCGACCGGGTGGCCGAGAAGCTGGCCGATATCGGGAAGATCGAGTTCGACGCTCGGGTCGAGGGTCGAACCATGACGATGGTGATGGCACCCAAGTAAGGCGGGACCAGGGGACTCGTTTCCCCGCAACGGAGAACCACGAATGCCGAAACAGAAGACCAAACGCGCCGCGATGAAGCGCTTCACCTTCACCGGCAGCGGCAAGATCAAGCGGGGGAAGGCGAACCGCCGCCACATCGCGACCAAGAAGACCCGAAAGCGCAAAAACCAGCTCGGCAAGCCGGCCCTGGTGAGTTCCGCGGATTTCGGACGGGTTGAACGCCTGCTGCTGGCCTAACGACGAGAGGGAACGATGCCTCGGGTAAAGAGTAACGTCGCGCACCACGCGCGGAAGAAGAAGTACATGGAGGCCGCCAAGGGAGCCCGGGCCGGCCGCAGCAAGCTCTACAAGGCGGCCAAGGAAACGGTCGAACGGGCCATGCGGTATGCCTACCGCCACCGCCGCAAGAAGAAGAGCGAGTTCCGGGCGCTGTGGATTACCCGGATCAACGCCGCGGCGCGGCTCCACGAACTGTCCTACAGCCGCTTCATGGACGGGCTCAAGAAGGCTGGCGTCGAGATCGATCGGAAGATCCTCGCCGAGCTGGCCGTCTCCGATCAGGACGCCTTTGCGCGACTGGCCGAAATGGCCAAGGGAGCCGCGGGCGCGCGGTAGCGGATTCGCCGGACACACCCGAGTCCCCCGCGCGCCACCAGTGGTGAACGCGGGGGATTCGCTTTATGGGGATTACCATGAGCACTAATTGGTCCGCCTATCCGGAGTTGGCGGCCTTGATGGCCGAATCGGACCGGATCGCGACGTTGGACGGCCCCGCGCTCGAGGCCAAGCGAATCGCGCTACTGGGCCGCAAGCAGGGCCTGCTCACCGCGCTGTTCCGCGACCTCCCGGGGCGCCCGGTCGACGATCGCCGGCCCTACGGCGCCGCCCTCAACGACGTCAAGGCGGCCCTCGAGTCCGCCTTCGAGCGCCGCGACGCGGAATTAGCCCGCGCGGCCGAAACCCAGCGCGAGGAACTCGACCTCACCATGCCAGCTCGGCGCCGCTGGGTCGGCGCCGAGCACCCGGTGTCGAAGGTCACGGCGGAGATCTGCGACATCTTTCGGGGGCTCGGCTTCGCGGTGGCCACGGGGCCCGAGGCGGAGGACGAGTGGCTCAACTTCTTCGCCCTGAACTTCCCCAAGGATCATCCGGCCCTCGACCTCCACGACACCATGTACCTGGCCGAAGAGCCGGCCGGCCCCGGCGGTCGGATGCTGCTGCGGACGCATACCTCGCCGGTCCAGATCCGGGTGATGCAGGCCGGGCCGCCGCCGTACCGGGTGGTCATCCCCGGGATGGTGTATCGGAACGACCCGTTCGACGCGTCGCACGCGCCCGGGTTCGCTCAGATCGAGGGGCTCGCGGTGGATGAAGGGATCGGCCTGGTCGACCTCAAGGCGACCTTGATCGAATTCGTCCGGCGGTTCTTCGGCCCCGATACCAAGACCCGGCTCCGGCCGTCGTATTTCCCATTCACGGAGCCCTCCGGGGAACTCGATATCCAGTGTCAAGTCTGCGGGGGCTCGGGTTGCCCCGCCTGCAAAGGCACTGGGTGGATGGAGATACTCGGGTGCGGGATGGTGCATCCCAACGTCCTGACCAACTCCGGCGTCGACGCCGAGCGCTACTCGGGTTGGGCTTTCGGGATGGGGCCGGCCCGGGTCGCGATGAACCGCTACGGGGTGCCGGACATCCGACTCCTCTACGGCGGTGACATGCGAATGCTCAGCCAACTCGGCGGGGGTGGCCAATGAACGTCTCCCGCCGCTGGTTGGAGGCCTTCTTGCGCCGACCGCTCGACCTCGGCGACCTGGAGCCGCGTCTGGCGATGCTCGGCCTCCCGGCCGACGCCATCGAGCCGCTCCACGCCGGCCTTCGGCCGGTGGTGGTGGGCGTGGTGGCCGAGCTGGTCCAGCACCCCAACGCGGATAGGCTCAAGATCTGTCAAGTCGACGTCGGCAACGGCCTCCGGCGACAAGTCGTGACCGGCGCCGACAACGTCGCCCTCGGCCGGAAGTACCCGTTCGCCCCGATCGGCGTGACGCTGCCGAATGGCCTCACCCTCGAGAAGCGGAAACTCCGCGGCGAAGTATCGGAGGGGATGCTCTGCTCCCCGGATGAGATCGGGCTGGGCACCGAACACGACGGTCTCCTCACCCTGGAGACCGAAGCGGCTCCGGGAACCGGGATCCTCGAGGTCCTGGAACTCGACGACCACCGCCTGGTGCTGGATCTCTCGCCGATGAGGGGCGACCTCCTCGGCCACAAGGGGATTGCCCGGGAACTCGCCGCGTCGTACCGGGTGACACTGCGGCTCCCCGAACTCCCCGGCGTCGCGGCGGCCACCCCCTCGCCGCGGCGGGTCGAAGCGGACAGCGCGACCCTCTCCAACGGTCTCGTGATTGCCGTCGAGCCGGAAACCTCCTGCCGCCGGTTCACCGCCGCCGTGATCGCCGGAGTCCGGGTCGGTCCCTCGCCCCAGTGGCTGGTTCGCCGGCTGGCCGCGGTGGGGCAGCGGTCGATCAACAACCTGGTCGACATCACCAACTACGTGATGCTGGAACTCGGCCAACCCCTTCACGCCTACGACGCCGCGGCCCTTCGGGGAAGTCGGCTGTCGGCGAGACTCGCGACCGCTGGCGAGCGCCTGACGACCCTCGATGGGGTCGACCGTGCCATGCCGAGTGGGGCCACGGTGGTGGCCGATGGAGCTGGCGCGGTCGGAGCGGCCGGCATCATGGGAGGACGCGACAGCGAGGTGGTGGAGTCGACCACCACCGTGGTGCTCGAAGCTGCCTGGTGGGAGCCGTCGGCGACCAGGCGGACCCGAAAAGCCCTCGGACTGGTATCCGAAGCCAGCCATCGATTCGAGCGGGGTACCGATCTGTGGGGGGTGCCGGACGCCCTGCGACGCGCCGCCGATCTGACTGTCGCCATTGCCGGCGGCAGCCTGGTCGACGCCGTGGACGTCTGGCCCAGTCCGACCAATCCGCCCAGGATATTCGTGCGGCAAGCGCGGGTTGCCCAAATTGTCGGCCTCGACATGCCGATGACCGGGATTGAGCAGGCTTTGGTGGCCATCGGAGCCACCGTGAGCCCCAAACCGGAGGATGGCCGACTGGCCGTCGATGTGCCGGGCTGGCGCCGCGACTTGACCACCGAGATCGACCTGATCGAGGAGGTTGCCCGGATCCACGGCTATGATCGCCTGCCCGACGAGGTCCGACCGTACCGGCCCGGCCGGCAGACCGATGCGCGCGACTACCTTCTGGCCGGATCGATCCGACAAGGAATCGTTGCCGAGGGGCTGTTCGAGGTGGTGTCGCTGTCGCTGGGCCCCTCGGGGGGCGCGGACGCGGTGACCGTGGTCAACCCGTTGTCGGCTGAACACCGTTATCTCCGCGATGCCCTGATGCCGGGGCTGGTGCGCCACGTCGAATCGAACTGGGCGGCTCAGGTTCGGGATGTCCGGCTGTTCGAGATCGGGACGGTGTTCGGGAAGGCCGGGTCGACGGCGGACCGACCGAGCGAACAGACGAGGGTGGCCGGGGTCCTCACCGGGAACCGGGCCCCGGCCCATTGGACCGATCACGGCCACTCGGCCGAGGTGGACTGGTGGGACCTCAAGGCCGTGTTCGAGCGGGCCGTCTCCCTGGCGAATCCGGGGGCTCGGGTGCAAGTTGAGGGCGGGCAGCTAGTTGCGGTCGCCGAGGGTGGCCCGGTGGGTTGGGCCGGGCCGGTCGTGGCCGATCGGCCGCCGTGGGCGGCGCCGCTGTTCGGGTTCGAGGTCGAGGTGGCGGAGGCGGAACGGGTGTCGCCGAAGTTCGTCCCCCAACGCACGCTGCCGGCGGCGGCCCGCGACCTCGCCCTGGTTGTGGGATGGGGCACCTCGGCGACCGAGTTGGCCGAAGGGATGCGGCGAGCGGCCGGGACACTGCTCGAGTCCACGGCTGTCGTCGATGAATACCGGGATCCGTCGCTGCCCCCGGGAACGAGGAGCGTGGCGTTTCGGCTGATCTTCCGGGGTCGGGACCGGACGCTCAAAGACACCGAAGTGGACCATGCGGTGACCAGAATCCAGGCCGCGGTGGAGAAGCAATTTGGCGCGACCCTCCGACGATCGTGACGCCGCCCTGACCGCGCTGGAGCAGACCGCTCAGGCGCTGGAAGGGGAGTTGGCGAGTTGGCGGCGGCGGTGCCTCAAGGCGGAAGCGGAGATCGATGAGGCGGCGCAGCGGGTCCCGGAGGTCACCTCGGCCGACGTAGCGTTGCTGCGCCGGCGGATCGATGAACTGGAGACCGAGAACCAGCGACTCCGGGACCGGATCGGGAGCGCTCGCGACCAGGTCGAACAACTGAAGACCCGGCTCCGCTTCGTCGAGGAGCACGTGGGTGGGGAGCTGGGATGAGCGAATCAGTCGAAGTGTCGATCGGGGGGCAGCGACTCCTGGTGAGCTCCGACCATGCTCCGGACTATACCCGGGCGGTGGCGGCCCATTTCGACGCCGCCTACGCCCGGATTCGAAGTGCCCTGCCCACGGTGGACATGCAACGGGCCGCGATCCTGGCTGGTCTCGCGGTCACCGACGAGCTGTTCCAGGTCCGCCGGGATGGTGAAACCTCGATCGAGCGGATCCGCGCGATCGAGGCCCGGCTGTCGCGGCTCTTGCCGCCGGGCAGGCGTGGGGGCCGGCCGACCGACAGTGGCGGCCGGGAGGAATCCTAACGACAAGCGCGGTCCCGACGGATCGCGGTTGGAGATACATCGATGGGTGTCCAAGAACTGCTCCTCGCCGCGGGAGCGGCTATCGCAGGTGTCCTGGTCGGTATTCTGGGCTACCGGTCCGTTCTCGGGTCCAAACAACGTGACGCTGCCGGACTGATTGCCACCGCGCGGGCGGAGGCGGATCGGCTGAGCGCTTCCGCGAAGGCCGAGGCCGATAAAGCCAAAGCGGCTTCGCTGGTCGAGGGCAAGATGGAGGCGCTCAAGCTCCGCGAAGAGGTCGAGCGCGACATGGCCCGCCGCCGCGAGGAGGTCGAACGGGTCGAACGGCGGCTCGAGGACCGGGATCGGACCCTGACCCGGCGGACGGAAGAGGTCGACAAGCAGGCCAAGGCCGTGGCGGCAGAGCAGGGAGCCGTGAGCCAGAAAGCGCTGGCGATCGATGGCCGGCTCCGCGAGATCGATGCCTTGGTCCATGAGCAGCGAACTCGCCTCGAAAGGGTGGCGGGCCTCTCGGTCGAGGAGGCTCGGCGCGAGTTCTTCCAGCGGGTCGAGGACGAGGCCCGCTCCCAGGCCGCGGCGATCGGCCGCGACATCAAGGAACAAGCCAAGAAGAACGCCGAACGCGAGGCCAAGCGGATCATCGCGATGTCGATCCAGCGGGTGGCCGCCGAACACACCGCGGAGACGACCGTCGCGGCCGTGGCGTTGTCGAGCGATGAACTCAAGGGTCGGATCATCGGGCGCGAGGGCCGCAACATCAGGGCCTTCGAGATGGCGACCGGCGTCGACCTCATCATCGACGATACCCCGGACACGGTCATCGTGTCCTGTTTCGATCCGATTCGCAGAGAGGTCGGCCGGCGGGCGCTCGATGCCCTGATCACCGACGGCCGGATTCATCCGGGTCGCATCGAGGAGATCGTCAAGAAGGTCCAGAAGGACCTCGAAGAGCAGCTGGTTGAACTCGGCGAGCAGGCAGCCTACGAGACGGGGATTCACGGCCTCCATCCCGAAATGATCAAGCTGATCGGGCGGATGCGCTATCGAACCTCGTACGGCCAGAACATCTATGAGCACTCCAAGGAAGTGGCTTGGATCGCCGGGATGATGGCCGCCGAACTCCACCTCGACGTCCAGCTGGCCAAGCGCGGCGGCCTCCTCCACGACATCGGCAAGGTGCTGACCCACGACAACGAAGGGACCCACGTTCAGCTCGGGGTCGAGGTCGCCACCAAGTATCGGGAGCAGCCCGGCGTCATCAACTGCATCGCCGCTCACCACGACGACGTGCCGCACGAAAGCGCCGAGTCCGTCTTGGTCCAGGCGGCCGACGCGATCAGCGGTTCCCGGCCGGGGGCTCGCCGCGAGGCGTTCGAGACTTACGTCAAGCGCCTCACCGAGCTCGAAGAGATCGCGACCAGCTTCCAGGGAGTCGACAAGGTCAACGCCATTCAAGCCGGTCGCGAAGTCCGGGTCATCGTGGTACCGGAAAAGGTCGACGACGCGAAGGCCCAGGAACTCGCCGAGGCGATCGCCAAGCGGATCGAGGGCGAACTGCAGTATCCCGGCCAGATCCGGGTGACGGTCATCAGAGAAACTCGGGCGAGCGGAGTGGCCAAGTGAGCGGCAGACTTCTCGATGGCACCGCGATCGCCAGCGCCATCAGGGCCGACGTCGCGCGTGACGTGGCCGGGCTGGTCTCGAGCGGGGTGACGCCGGGCCTGGCGGTCGTGATCGTCGGCGATGATCCGGCGAGCCAAGTCTACGTCGCCAGCAAGGGCAAGGCTTGTCTCGAGGCGGGGATGCACTCGGAGACGATCCGGCTGCCGGCCACGACGACTGAGGCGGAACTCCTCGCCCAGGTCGACCGGCTCAACGCCGATCCCAAGATCCACGGCTTCCTGGTGCAGTTGCCGCTGCCCAAACACATCAACAGCGAACGGATCCTGCTTAGGATCGATCCGGCCAAGGACGTCGACGGGTTTCATCCGATGAACGTCGGGCGGCTCTCGGTGGGCGATTCGACGGCCTTTCGGCCGGCGACGCCGTTCGGTGTCCAGCAGATGTTGCTGCGCTCCGGGATCGAAACCAAGGGTGCCCACGCGGTCATCATCGGCCGTTCCAACATCGTCGGCAAGCCGATGGCCAGCCTCCTCGTCCAGGATACACCCGGTGGTAATGCCACCGTGACGATCTGTCACTCGCGCTCCCGCGACCTGCCGGCGCTGGCCCGGATGGCCGACATCCTCGTGGTCGCCATCGGCAGACCGGAATTCGTGACTCGCGAGATGGTCCGGCCGGGAGCGGTGGTCGTCGACGTCGGCATCAATCGGGTGGTCGACCCCGCCGCCGCGAAAGGCTACCGGATCGTGGGCGACGTGGCGTTCGCGCCGGTCCGCGAGGTGGCGAGCTGGATCACGCCGGTCCCTGGTGGAGTCGGCAAGATGACCATCGCGATGCTGCTGATGAACACGCTGCAGGCGGCTCGCCAGCAGTCGGGGCGGTGATCGGCCGGTGACGCGCCGGTCCCTAGGCGGTCCCTCGGGCGACCTGTTCGATGACGGCGCCGGCTCCAAGCGCTCGACCAGAGCCGCGCTGACCGTCACCGAGCTGGCCGCCGAGCTCAAGCATGCCGCGGAAACGGTGACCGGTCAGGTGTGGGTCAAGGGCGAGGTGATCGGCCTCAAGGAGTACGGCGGCGGCACCTGGTACTTCGCCATTCGCGACGCCGAGAGCCAGCTTCGTTGCGTGATGTGGCGGAGCTACACCCAGCGGATGAAGGTGGCCCCACCCGAGGGGACCGAGGTCTATCTCCTCGCGACACCCACGGTGTGGCCCCAGCGGGGCGAGTTGCGGTTGACCGCCGTCGCGATGCTCCCGACGGCGGGGGTCGGGATGCAGCAGCTGGCCTTCGAGCGGACCAGGGAAGTGCTCGAGCGCGACGGGCTGCTCGATCCGGGCCGAAAACGGCCGCTGCCGAGTTACCCGCGAGCCGTGGCGGTGGTGACCAGCCCCGACGGGGTGGTGATGCACGATATCGTCACGGTCGCCCGACGGCGGTGGCCGTCGGTCCGGCTGGTGTTGGTGCCGGCCCGGGTCCAGGGGGAGGAGGCGGTCGACCAGCTGGTGGCCGCGTTAGGCATGGTCGAGCGGCTGTCCGGGATCGACGTCTGCATCGTCGCCAGGGGCGGGGGGGCCCGCGACGACCTGCTGGCGTTCAACGCCGAGCCGGTCTGCCGCGCGGTGGCCGCGGTGACGGTCCCGACCGTGTCCGCCGTCGGACACGAAACCGACGTGACGCTCACCGACCTGGTCGCCGATCTTCGGGCGCCGACCCCGAGTGCCGCCGCCGAGCTGGTGGTGCCCGACCGGAGGGCAACGGCGGCAGCGCTCGCCTCGCTGGCGAGTCGGCTGGCCTCCGGCCTCTCGCGGCGGACCACCCTCACCAACGAGCGCCTGGCGCGACTCTCCGACCGGGCGGCCGCCGCGCTCAAGGCCAACCTCGCCGCTCGGCGACAGGTCTTCGAACGGCTGGCCGCCGGGCTCGAAGCCTTGAGCCCGCTGGCCGTCTTGAGCCGCGGGTATGGCATCGCCCAGCTCGAGAATGGAACCGTGATCCGCCGGCCCGCTCAGGTCACTCCCGGCGAGCGGTTCACCGTTCGAGTCGCCGAGGGCACCATTCGGGCGAGGGGCGAATGACCGGCCCGGACGCCCTGACCGGCAACCTCCGGCGACTCGAGGAGATCGTCCGGATGCTCGAGCGGGACGACCTCGACCTCGACCAGGCCCTGGCGCTCTTCGAGGAGGGCGTCGGCCGGCTCCGGGCCGCCAAGGAACGCCTCACCGAGGCGGAGGCCCGGGTGGCCCGAGTGGTGGAGGACGCCGCCGGCGTCCTGTCGCTCACCGATCTCGATGACTGAGATCGCCGCGGCCGAGGCGTTGCTGGCCGAGGCCCGGGCGACGACCGACGCGCGGCTGGGTGAGGTCGCGCTGCGGTTCCAGCGGGGCGGGCACCCGGCCGGCGAGGCGATCCGGTACGCGTTAGGCACCGTGGGCAAGCGGGTTCGGCCCGCCCTGGTCCTGGCGAGCTATCGGGCCAGCGGCGGGACCGACCCCGGCATCGGCTGGCTCGCCACGGCGGTCGAGATCATCCACACCTACTCGCTGGTCCACGACGACCTTCCCTGCATGGACGACGACGCCCGCCGGCGGGGGCGGCCCACCACCCACGTCGTGTTCGACGTGCCCACGGCAACCCGAGTCGGCTTCCTCCTCGTCCCAGTCGCGGTCGAGGTGCTCTGCCAGGCCGCCGACGCCATGGGGCTCGACCTGGTGACTCGGCAGGCCATCGCCCGGGATCTGCTCGCCGCAAGCGGGATCCGAGGGATGGTCGGCGGCCAGTGGCTCGATCTGGTCGCCGAGGGGCAGCGGCTGGGTGAAGCCGAGCTGCGGGCGATCCATGCCCGAAAAACCGGCGCCCTGATTCGGGCGGCGTGTTTGGTCGGTGGGCGGGCGGCGGGCGCCGATCCGACCCGGTTGGCTGGACTCGCGGCCTTCGGCGAGGACATCGGGCTTGCCTTTCAGATCGCCGACGACGTCCTCGATGCCACCGCGACCACGGACCAGCTCGGCAAGACGGCCGGCCGAGATGCCTCGCTCCGGAAGATGACCTACGTCAGCTTCCTGGGCGTCGAGGGGGCCCGAGCCGAAGCGCGGAGGATGGCCGAACGAGCGGTGGCTCGGCTCGATGACGCCCGCGTGGAGGCGACCGCGCTGGCAAGTTTGGCCCATTATATTGTCCAACGTCAATCCTAAGGGAACCGCATGTCGCTCTTGGCGGGGATTCGGGGGCCAGCCGACCTCAAGCGGCTCCGCCGCGACCAGCTGCCGCTCGTGGCGCAGGAGGTGCGCGAGCGCCTGATTCAGGCCTGCTCGGTGACCGGGGGCCACATCGGCGCCAGCCTGGGTGTGGTCGAGTTGGCCATCGCGATCCTCACCGAGTTCGACTCCCCCAACGACAAGATCGTCTGGGACGTGGGGCATCAAGCCTACGCCTGGAAACTGTTGACCGGGCGGAACCCCAACTTCGAAACCCTGCGGCAGAAAGAGGGGATCTCGGGGTTCTTGAAGCGGCCCGAGAGCCCTCACGACCAATTCGGAGCCGGCCACGCCGGGACCGCCATGTCGGCGGCCTTCGGGATGGCCACGGCCCGCGACCTGCTCGGACTCGACTACAAAGTGGCCGCGGTCGTCGGCGACGGCGCCTTGACCTGTGGGCTGTCGTACGAGGGGATGAACAACGCGGGCCATTCGCACCGGGACATCATCCTGATCGTCAACGACAACGGGATGTCGATCTCACCTAACGTTGGCGCCATCAGCAAGACCCTCGGCACCATCGTCGCCAACCCGATGACCCAACGGCTCCGCGAGACCGTCAAGCATGTCACCCTCAAGCTGGGCGGCGTCTTCGGGGATGGGGTGGTCGAGTTCGCCAAGAACCTCGAGGAGAGCGTGAAGAACCTCTTCTCCCAAGGGATGTTCTTCGAGGAACTCGGCTTCCGGTATTTCGGGCCGATCGACGGGCACGACCTCCCCAAGCTCTGCGACACCCTCCGCTACGTCCGAGGCCTCACCGGGCCCCGGGTGGTCCACGTGCTGACCGAAAAAGGGAAGGGCTTCGCCTTTGCGGAGGCCAACCGGGAGAAGTGGCATGGCCTGGCGGCCTATGACCCTGAAACGGGCGAGGCGCGAAAGCCCGCGAGCGGGCCGCCGACGTGGACCCAGGTCTTTGGCGAGGCACTGACCGCCCTGGCGCATCAGCATCGCGACTTCGTGGTGATCACGGCCGCGATGCCGTCGGGCACCGGGACGAGCGTCTTTCAAAAGGCGTGGCCCGAGCGGTTCTTCGATGTCGGGATTGCCGAGGGCCACGCGGTCACCTTCGCCGGCGGCCTGGCGACCCAAGGGGTCCGGCCAGTGTGCGCCATCTATTCGACCTTCTTGCAGCGCGCCTACGACAACATCATCCACGACATCGCGGTGCAACATCTCCCGGTGCTGTTCTGTATGGACCGCGCCGGGCTGGTCGGCGAGGACGGACAAACCCACATGGGGCTCTACGACATCCCCTATTTGCTGGCCGTGCCCGGGATGGTCGTAACGGCACCCAAGGATGCCGACGAGCTGATCGGCCTGCTCAAGACCGGGCTAGAGTACAATGCCGGGCCGTTTTCGACCCGGTATCCCCGTGACAAGGCGCCGAGTCCTCCCAGCCCGATCGACTCCATCGCCCCGGTTCCCCTGGGCAGCTGGGAGCTTCGGCGTCAGGGCAAGGACCTGGCGCTACTCGCGGTCGGGACCATGGTCGCCCCCGCGGAACAGGCGGCCAACCTGCTGGCTCAACAGGGCATCGAGGCGGCGGTCGTGAACTGTCGATTCCTCAAGCCCTACGATGAGGCGATGCTGGCCGAGATCGCCGGTCGAACCAACTTGGTCGTGACCGTCGAGGAGGGGGCCCTCGCGAACGGTTTCGGTGGCTACCTCGCCCAGGAGGCCGGCCGCCGGTATCCCGACCTCCGGGTGGTGGCGCTCGGGGTCGACGATCGCCTCGTCGAGCAGGCCCCTCGAGCCGACCAGCTCGACTGGTTCGGCCTCACCGGGCCGAAAATCGCCGCCAGAGTCACCGCTCTGCTCCATGAGGGCAGCGTGCCGGCCCGATGAACGTCGGGGTCGTCGGCAACCCCCGATACCAAGACCTCGCGGCCATTCTCTCGGGGATGGCCGCGCGAGCGCCGGGGCTTGGCCTCCGGTTCTACACCGAACCCGAACTCGCTCCCTTCTGGCCCCAGCCGGTACCGCCGCTCGGGATCGCCCAGCTCGACGCGCTGGTAACGTTAGGCGGTGACGGGACTCTCCTCCGTGGCGCCCGCCTGCTCGGGGCCAACCCGGTGCCGGTGCTCGGCATCAACCTGGGTCGAGTCGGGTTTCTCACCAGCTGTACCCGCGATGAACTCGATCTCGCCCTCGACCGGCTGACCCGCCGCGACTACGTCCTCGAGCCGCGGCAGGGGTTGGAGGCGGAGATCCGCGGCGTCGGGGGCTCGAGCTTCGCCCTTCCCCCCGCCCTGAACGACGTCACGGTCCACAAGGCGGGCGTGGCCCGGATGATTCAGCTCAACGTCCAGGTCGACGACCAGGAAATCGGCCCCTACAGCGCCGACGGGCTCATCGTGGCCACCCCAACCGGCTCGACGGCCTATTCCCTCTCGGCCGGCGGTCCGATCATCGCGCCGGACGTCGAGGCCATCGTCATCACCCCCATTTGCGCCCACACCCTCGCGGTGCGGCCGCTGGTTGTACCGGCCAGCTCGTCGATCGCGATCAGCCCGATTCAGAGTTCCGCCGAGGACTTACTGGTGTCGGTGGATGGCCAGCAAGCGATGACGGTGGGGCCGAACGATCGCCTGATGCTGGGCGTGGGGGCCCATCGGGTGCCGCTAGTGCGGTTCGGGCCGAAGAGCTACTTCGCCCGGATGCGGGAGAGCCTTCGCTGGGGCGATCTCGCCGAGCGGGAGACCCGGTGATCAGTGAGCTGAGAGTCCGCGGCCTCGTCACCGTGGAGGATGCGACCCTCGGCTTGGCGTCGGGGCTCAACGTGCTCTCGGGAGAAACCGGCGCGGGCAAATCGATGGTGGTCGATGCCTTGGCGCTCCTCCTCGGGGGCCGCGCCGACACCTCGCTGATTCGGCCCGCGGCGTCCAAGGCCATCGTCGAGGGCGTGTTCGAACCGATCCCGAAGGCGGTCAAGCCGTTGCTCGAGGAACTCGGCCTCGACGCTGCCGACGAGGCCCTGGTGATCCGGCGAGAGATCTCGGCCGAGGGCCGGTCCCGGGCCTGGGTCAATGGCAGCCCGACTACCGTGACGGCGCTGGAACAGCTGGGAGGACGGCTCGCCGACCTGCACGGACAGCACCAGACCGTCTCGCTGCTCAAGCCCGCTACTCAGCGCGCCCTGCTGGACGCCTTCGCGGGGGCCCTCTCGGAGGCGCGGGTCACCTCCGAGGCATTCCTGGCGGTCGAGGCCATCCGGCGCGAGGAGGCCGAGCTGGCCGCCCGGCGCGATGCCGCGGTCAAGAAGGCGGACTATCTCCGCCACGTGGTGGATGAGATCGACGCCGTCAAGCCGGTCGATGGCGAAGAGGAGCGGCTCGACCAGGAGATCCGGCGGCTCTCCCATGCCGAGGAGCTTCGGTCGCTAGGCCTGCGGTTGAGCTCGGTCCTCGACGGCGAGGCCGAGGGGGCGTTGCCGTCCCTCCAATCGGCCGATCGCCTGCTCGGCCAGCTGGAACGGCTCGACCCCACCGTCGGGGAGTGGCGGGCCCTGGTCGATACGGCCTATGCCACCCTGGACGAGCTGGCCCGTTCCGCCGAACGTTACGCTCAGTCGATCGAGGAGGATCCGGCCCGCCTGGCCGAGATCAACCTGCGCCGCAACCTGCTCGACCGGCTCGGCCGCCGGTACGGGGCCTCGATCGCGGCGGTTCTGGCGGCCCGGGCCGAAGCGGTGGCCGAACTCGACCTGATCGACCGCTCCGATTTCGACCTCGAGACCCTGGGAGCCAGGCGGCACGCCGCCGAAGCCGCCCTGATCCACGCCGCCCGCGAATTGTCGGCCCGGAGGCGGCTCGGCGGCGACAAACTCGCCCGGGCGGTCAACCGGCAGCTCTCGAAGCTGGGACTCCCCGGGGGCCGCTTCGAGGTCGTCTTGCCGCCACTCGATCGGATCGGTCCGGACGGCGCCGAAACGGTTCAGTTCACCGTGCAGCTCAACCTGGGCCACGAGGCCCGGCCGGTCGACAAGGCGGCGTCCGGGGGCGAGTTGTCTAGACTGATGTTGGCCCTGACGGTCGCCCTCGCCAGACAGGATGGGGTGCCGACCCTGGTGTTCGACGAGATCGACGCCGGCATCGGCGGGGAAGTCGGCCGGCAGGTCGCGGAAGCCTTGGCCGAGGTCGCGACCCGTTGCCAGGTCCTGGTGATCACCCACCTCCCCACCATCGCGGCCCGGGCCGATCGGCACCTGCTGGTCACCAAGCGAGCCAAAGGTGGAGTCGCCACCAGCTCGGTCACGGTCCTTCACGGCGAGGACCGGGTGACCGAGCTGGCCCGAATGCTCGGCGACCCGGAGAGCACCTCGGCCCGGCGTCATGCGGCCGAGTTGCTGGCCCACTGAGCCACCGAAGGGGGCCGGCTTACCTCCAGAGCCGGCTGTAGAGCCGCAAGTCGACCCGGACGCTGTTCAGATCGGGTACCACGCCGGTGCCGGAGCGGGCAATTCGTTCGTATCGCAGGCTCGCGTCCATCGGGAGCCCGAAGAGCCCCCGCTTGTTCTGGCCGCTGTGGGAATAGGAAACGCCGCCCGATATCAGGACGGCGTCGGACTTGCTACCTAACGACAGTACCCCGATGTCCACCCCCTCGATCGGAGGCTGGCCGGCAGCGTATTCGAACCGGTCGGCCTGGCGAGCCCAGACGGCGCCCCCCCCGAAGAGCGACAGGTGGGTCGCGATCCGGAAGAACGGCTGGGCGGAGAGGCGGAGGACGTCGCCCGGATCGCGGCGAACGCCGGCCCGGGTGCTGTCGGGGGCGATCGGTTGGTCGAAGGGAGCGACTCGGCGGTTCTGGTTGCCGGGGAGCTGGAGGTTGTAGCCGGCAGCCAGCCGGGCGCCGAACCGGCCCGCCGCGACATCGGTGGTGAAGTTGACCTCGAGGTCGGGCTGGCGGTCTCCGGTTCCGAGATCGAGAAACCGATCCTGGCGATCGAGTTGCGCCGTTCGCAGTCGAACCGTGGCGTTGAGGACCGAGCGGACCCCGCTGCCGAAGCGGGACGTGGGGAACCGGTCGAGGATCGCCAACGCCGCCCCGACCTCGACGTCACCCATCCGAATCAGATAGGGAGTCTCGTCGAGCGGGGCCGCCCTGATTATCCCGGTGGGGTCGGTCAGGTAGGCGTTGAACCCCGTCGGGTCGATGGGTCTAGTGGCGAGGGCGGGCGCCCCGGTCAGGGCGATGTTGAAGCCGGACAGGTCCGCCTGCATTGCCTGGACCGCCTGCTGCACGGCGGCGCCGGCCGCCGAGCTTGCCATCGGGAGGAATGGCTCCGCGAGGAGCGACTGGAGGGCGCCTCCTTGGGCAATCAGTCGCTGCACCAGGGTCCGCTGCGCGGGGTCGGTGAGTCGGGGCAAGGTGTCCTGGAGGCGGCTTACGATGTTGCCGAGTTGCCCCAGAAACGCCAGGTTCGCCCCGGTGGTCGCGACTCCGGCGGTCGCCTGCGCCGCGTCGATCAGGAAGCGCGACTCGATCTTGACCGAGACGATCGGCACGGTGCCGAAGATGGTTAGTCCGCGGGTGAGCCCGAAGGCCCCCCCGAGGCCGCGAGTTCCTCGATTGACGATTTGCGACGCGGTCGACTGACCGAGCGACAAGTTGATCTGCGCCAGGCCGGTCAGTTGCCGGATGCTGGCCGCGGCGCTCGCGAGGCTGGGGACGAAGGCCGGGTCGAGGGAGGCCCGCGCGAAGTCGGCGGCGGCCTCCTCGCGGTTGCCGTCGCGCCACCGCCAATCCCACGACTCGAACTGGGCCGAGAAGTCCCAGCGGAGCTGGCCCTTGGGGACGGTGATCGGAGTGATTTGGGCCGCGCCTGACGCCGGGAGCAACGCCAAGGCGACGGCCAGCAGGGCGGATCGCACCATGCTGCAAACTTGGCGGGGTTGCCCCGCGGAACGGAAGGTCTCCGGTCGATCGCCGGTGGCGCGGGCCTGAGTGGGGGTATATTCGACGTCGAGGTACAGCTCGCTCGGGTGGCGAAACCGGTAGACGCAAGGGACTTAAAATCCCTTGGGGGTAACCCCGTGAGGGTTCGAGTCCCTCCCCGAGCATCCACCCTCCTGCAGGACAGCCGCCCGACGGGCCGCCGATCAGTCATCCCTCGATCACAACGCCACGCCGAGTTGACTCGGCGGCGCCGCCGAGCATATCCTCGGCTCGGCACGAGGTGGAGACCAGAAAATGATCCAGCGGACTGCGGGTGACGTGACGGGTGAAGAATTGTGGGCTCACCCCCGGCGAGGTACCCGGCGACTTTCCCTTCGACGTCGAGGAGGGTCCACTCGGGATGATGGCTCTGCCTCGATCGTCGCTGTCGAGGAGATGGTGACAGGCGAGGGCGTCATTCCGGGTTTCCGCTGCCGAGTCGCCGACCTCTTCTGACTCGGGGCGATGCCCGGTCTCGTTTGTCCCTGGTGCCAGATCCCGATGACGGTGTCTACCGTCGGCCGGGTCGAGGTCGATGTCTGCCAGCGCTGTGGTGCTCGGTGGTTCGATCGGACCGAGCTGGCGGCCGCCCTCGCGGCCCAGGGGTCGCGAGCGACGCCCAGTTGGGGCTCCCCCAAACCGACATCCACGGCCGGCGAGGCGGGGACGTGCCCGCGAGACCGACACCCCTTGATCGCTCACCAATGGCTTGGCGCGGAGTTCGGGCGCTGCTCGGCGTGCCAAGGGGTCCTGATCGGCGGATCATCCTGGCAGCTCATGCTCGCGCGTTGCTCGGGTCCGGGCGAGCGGGTTACCGGCAAGGATGTGGCCAAATCGGTGGCGGAAATAGTGCTCGAGGTTCTTTCGCTGGGCGACTGGTGATCGGAGACGCCGTGCGAGCCCGACTATCTTCTCGGTGCCCTGACTCCAGAGCCTAGCATGGCGCCAGTCGATCTCGAGGAGGAACGTCGCCGACACCGTGAGGCCGCGGCGAGCTTTCTCGCCGCCGCCCGGGCGGTGCCCGCCGACCGCTGGAATGTCCCGATCCGTCCCGGGGCCTGGTCGCCGGCGCAGGTGGCCGAGCATCTCCGGCTATCGTGCCAAACGCTGGGCGGCGAACTCGAGGGACGTCCCGGGCTCCGGGTCCGCACCAGTTGGTGGCAACGGGCGCTCCTTCGATTCAAGTTCCTCGGCGCGATTCTCGACCACGGCAAGATCCCGGCGGGTGCCAGGGCCCCGCGCGAGCTCGTCCCGGGGCCGGGGCCGTTCGATCGCGAGACGGTGCTCGCCGATCTCGAGGACGCCGCCAACCGGTGCGAAGCAGCGGTCGCCGCTCGATGGCACGACCGCACCGCCGGGGCGACTCACCATGTTTTCGGCCATCTCGTTCCGAGCCAGCTGATCCGGTTCTCGTCGGTTCACTTCGTTCATCACTCTGCTCAGATCCAGACGCATGGCTGATTGGCCCCGGCACAATGGAGAGCATGAGCAGTTCCTCGCGGGGCCGCTGTCCCGCCTCGCGGAACTCAAACGGGTCGCCCGGATCGGCGCCGAGTTCGTTCGGGGGTTTCGGGCGCTCCATTTCGTGGGACCCTGCGTCACCGTGTTCGGGTCGGCTCGGTTCGCTGAGGACCACGCCTACTACGCCTTGGGCCGGGAGGTCGGCGGGGAGATCGCCCGGCTCGGCCTAACGACCATGACCGGTGGCGGGCCGGGCATCATGGAGGCCGCCAACCGAGGCGCCAAAGAGGCCGGGGGGCCATCGATCGGGTGCAACATCGAGCTTCCCCACGAGCAGCATCCCAATCCGTATCTCGATCGCTTCGTCTCGTTTCGCTACTTCTTCGTCCGGAAGGTGATGCTGGTGAAGTACAGCTGTGCCTTCGTGGTCCTTCCGGGAGGCTTCGGCACCCTGGACGAGCTCTTCGAGGCGCTGACTCTGGTCCAGACCGGCAAGATCAAGTCGTTCCCCGTGGTGCTGATGGGGACGGAGTACTGGGCGCCGCTGATCGATTTCATCCGTGGGACGCTGGCGGGGCGGGGCACCATCAATCGGGGCGACCTCGATCTCCTCACCTTCACCGACTCGGTATCGACCGCGGGCGAGGTCTTATCCCGCGCGGCCGATGCCCACGCGCCGACCTGGGTCCGCCGTCCCCGGCGGAGCAGGGTTCTCCGCGAATGAATGCTGGCGGGCGGACCGGGTTTGCCCTGCCGCTCGGTTGCGAGCTAGGTTCCGCTCACCTCTACCACATTTGCCCATGGCAACGCTCGCGCCCCTGGTTCACCCAACGACGGTCGCCCTGGACGACGAGGCGGCCAGACCGCCGGCCGGTCTGCCGAAGAACGAGGTCCTCGATCGAGAGCTCGAGGCCATCCGCGAACGGATCGAGGAGCTGATCCTGGCCCTTGGCGCCGAGGGCACCCGGGCGCTCCTGGTCGTCCTCCAGGGGCGCGACGCCTCCGGGAAGGACGGCGTCGTCAAGAAGGTCTTCGGCGACGTCAACCCGAGCTACTGCCAGGTTCACTCGTTCAAACGGCCGACCCCGCTCGAGCTGCGGCACGATTTCCTCTGGCGGGTTCACCAGGTCGTTCCGCCAGCCGGGACGGTCGGGATCTTCAACCGATCGCACTACGAGGATGTCCTGGTGGTCCGGGTCCGCAACTTGGTTCCCGAGGCACTGTGGGATCGCCGCTACCAGCACATCAACGACTTCGAACGGATGCTGGTGGATCACGGGGTGACCATTCTCAAGTTCGCGCTCCACGTGTCGCGAGAGGAGCAACGGCAACAACTCGAGGAGCGGTTGAGCGACCCGACCAAGAACTGGAAGTTCGAGGTGGGCGACCTCAAGGAACGGGCGCTCTGGGACCAGTACACCGTTGCCTATCAGGAGATGATCCGCCGGTGCGGAACGCCGTGGGCGCCATGGTATCTGGTGCCGGGCGACAAGAAGAGTGCCCGAGACTATCTGGTCGCTGAAGTGGTGCTCGAAGCCTTGGAGCGAATGGCGCCCCGCTACCCCGCCGCAGACCCGGAGGTCCTCGCGCTCCGCGGTACCATCACCTAACGGATTAGAAGAACCCGCCCGGCCCGTGGATGAGGTAGGTCAGCCGGCTGCCGCCGCTCTGGAAAAAGGGGGCTCGGTTGCCGAAGGTCTGGATGAACTTGGCCATCAGACGACTGTCAGGGGTGGTGACCGAGACCCCGATCAGCGGGGTGCCGCCGGCGGTGAGGTTGTCGTAGTCCAGGGTGTATTCCGGCCGATCGAAGGAATTGGCCAGGTCCCCGCTCAAGAACGGCGTCAGGCCGTTCGGGATCTGGCCGGCGCCGCTTTCAGGGGGCCAGTTCTCGTACTCGGCGTAATAGTTCACGACCGCGACCGTGATCGCGCGAAAATCGCCGGTCAAGGCCGCGGTTCGGGCGGTGTTCCGCAAATCGATATACTTGAGCAGCGCGATCGTCGCGAGGAGTCCGAGGACGATCAGGACCATCAACATCTCCACCAGGGTGAAGCCACGGCGATGCCCCATCAGGCGCGTCCCTGGAGCACGCGGATCGCGTCGATCGTCTTGACCCGGATCGAGTCCGTCGATCGAAGCACGACGGTGGTGTCGGGGGTCGCCAAGGACACCTCGAACGCGGTGGAGTCCAACACCCGGTAGCGAATTCCAGTATTCGGGACGCCGATGTCGGTCAATCTGGACGGGAGCCGTCCCTGCGCCATCAGGTGCGACTCGATCTTGCTGATCGCGTCGACCAGCGACAGTGTCGCCGAAGCCGTCCGAATCTCCGGGCTCTCCACCGGCATGGTCGGGCCAGCGAGCCAGGCGGGTCGGGCCGCGAGCAGACCGGCGCCCGTCACCATCAACACGACGAGTGAAGTCCGGAAGATCCGCCGCCCGATTCCCGGCCCCGGTGGCGGCCGATACCCACTCGGAGGCCGGCTGCGCTGATCCGCGATCGCTGCTTGGGCGGCCTCGAGTAGCGCTTCCTTACTCTGGCGCGGGGTTGGGTTGTTGGGCGGATTTTGGGGCACCGGGCCTCGTGGTCCGATCGACGGGGGCAATCTAGTCGGCCATCCGCTCGCCCGCGATGGCCCGATCGATGAGGTCTGGCAAACGGCCAATGTCGATTGGCCTGGTCAGCTACCCGTCGAATCCCGCGGCGGAGGCCCGATCCCGATCGTTGGCTGCTACGTAGGCCATGAGCGCCACCAGCCGCGGGAGCCTGGGCGCTTTGCGACGAAGCTCCGCCAGGATCTCGAATCCGTCCTGGTTCATCAGGCCATCTTGGTGCGGCGGAGCACCGCCCGCACCCGCGCCGAGAGCGAGGCAGGCTGCACCGGCTTGGTGAGGAAGTCCTGGGCACCCAGATCGAGCACCTGCGCCTCGGCCTCGCCACTTCGGGCGGTGAGGACGATGACCGGAAGGCTCGAGGTCAGCACTCGGGCTCGGAGTTCCTCCAGTACCCCCATCCCATCGAGGCGAGGCATGTCGAGATCGAGGATCATCAGGTCGACCCGGCCCCCCTCGATCGCATCGAGCGCGTCGAGCCCGTCGGCCGCGTCGGCGACCTCGTAGCCCTCTCGCTCCAAGATCATCCGAATCAACCGGCGCATCTGGCGGTCGTCGTCGGCGACCAGGACCCGTGTCTTCGACGAGTGCTGCGGTACAGTCTCGAGCGGCGCGGTTGGCGGGGCTGCCGAGGGCAATCCGGCCGGCCCGGATCGGGTCTCCGGAACGCCCTGGCCGGCTCGGGAGGGGCCGTCCCCCGCGTGCTCGCCTAACACGCGAACGATCTCCGCTAAATCGCTGTCGCCGGCCCATAGCCTTCGGAGCCCACTCTCCCAGAGGGTGCCCATGCCGATGGTGCGGGCGGCGGCCACCAGCGCATCGGGGAGGGCCCCGCCGCCGATCAGTTGGGCGCCCCGCTCATCGACCGGCATGATCTCGATCACCGCCATCCGGCCTTTGTACCCGGGTCCGGCACAAGCCTTACAGCCCACGGCCCTTCGGATCGTGGCTGGCCGATCGGCGGGAGGGCGCGCCTCCGCGGGTAGCTCGGTCGGCTCGATGGCGACGGCGCACTCGGCGCAGAGGCGGCGGACCAGCCGTTGGGCGACCACGCCTTTGAGGGCGGAGGCGATCTTGAACCCGTCGACACCGAGATCGCGAAGGCGGGTAATCGCCGACGCCGCGTCGTTGGTGTGGAGGGTCGACAGCACCAGGTGGCCCGAGAGGCTCGCCTGGGTGGCGATCGTCGCGGTCTCGATGTCGCGGATTTCACCAACCAGCACGATGTCGGGGTCCTGTCGGAGCACCGATCGAAGCGCGCTCGCGAACGTGAAGCCCTGGGCCTCGCTCACTTGGAGCTGGGAGACGCCCGGAATGTCGTGCTCGACCGGGTCCTCCACCGTCACGATATTCTCGCGTCCGGTCTTGAGGTGGGTGATCGCGGCATAGAGCGTGGTCGTCTTACCGCTGCCGGTGGGGCCGGTCACCAGGACGATGCCTTCCCGATGGCCGAGCAGACGCAGCAACAACGACTCTTCGTCCGGGGCGAGTTCAAGGTCGGCGATGGTTCCCCGGAGGTTCGCCTTGTCGAGGATCCGCACCACGACCTTCTCGCCCCGACGGGCGACCGGCACCGTCGACACCCGGAGGTCGATCTGCTTGCCATCGACCCGGACCGCGGAGCGGCCGTCGTGGGGGTGGAGCGGGTCGGTCACGTCGAGCCGCGCCAGGATCTTGACTCGGCGCACCAATGCCGGCCCGGCCGAGGCGGGGAGTCGCATCACCTCTTTCATCACGCCGTCGAGGCGATAGCGAATCGAGGTCCCTTCGACCAAGGGCTCACAATGGATGTCGCTTGCCCCTTCCCGGACCGCGTCGGCGATCATCGCGTCGACCAGTCGGGCCATCGGGGCGTCGAGCGTGGGGTCCTTGACGGTCTCGATGGCCGGGGTTTCGTCGACGGTCTCGACCGTCGAGGGCTCGAGGCCGTCGACTAGGCGATTGACCGCGACCTCGGGCCGATAGATCTCGTCGATCTTCTTGGCCAAGGCCTCCGGTGCCGCCGCGAGAAACATGACGTCGCGGCCGGTCACGAAGGCCAGGGTCTGCTCCAGCGCCAAGTCGCGCGGGTCCGCCGTGGCAATCCTGATCAACCGGTCGTCGGCGCCGAGGGCGATGACCTGGTACTTCCGGGCGATGTTCTCGGGAAGGAGTGTCGCAACCCGTGGTTCGACCCCGGCCAACTCCGCGACCGGCACCTTGAACCGGATCGAAATCGCGTCGAGAATCTGTTGGTCGGTGACCACCCCGGCGCGCAACGCCGCTTCCCAGACGCTCGGCGGACCGGCTTCCAGCAGCTCCGCCATGGTGGCCCTGGCGACGAGCTTGGCGTCGGTCAGCGTGGCGGCGAGCCACTGATCCCTGAGCGGGGGGGGGAGCTGGGCGGCGGAGCCGGGTTCTGGCACAACTCCCCTTCCAATGGCGGGCCGGGTCACGTTCGCGAAGGCTCCCTGTTATACTAAAGCGTTGTCCTTCAACAGTCTAGCGCGCCGGAGCGGGGGCGCTTACAGGACCCAGTCGCCGACAATGCAGATTATCGTCCCCGGGGACAAAAGCATTACCCATCGCGTCCTCATGCTCGCGGCCATCGCCTCGGGACGCTCGGAGATCCGGGGCGGCCTGGCGGCGCACGACACCCGGTCGACCGCTCGGGTGCTTCGCCGCTTGGGAGTCCCGGTGGGGCGGCTGGGCTCCAGGTCGGTCGCGGTTGCCGGGAGGCGATTTCGAGCCCCGTCGGTCACCCTGGACTGCGGCAACAGCGGGACGACCGCGCGGTTGATGGCCGGGTTGCTGTCGGCTAGTCGATTCTGGAGCCGGCTGACGGGAGACCGCTCCCTTCGTCGCCGGCCGATGCGCCGAATCACCGAACCGCTCGAGGCCATGGGTGCCCGTTTTGCGCCTGAGGCGCCGGACCGGCTCCCGTTCGCCATCCGGGGCGGGCCACTCGAGCCGATCCGATGGGCGCTACCGGTCTCGAGCGCCCAACTCAAAACCGGGTTGTTGTTCGCCGGGCTGGCCGGTGAGGTCCCGGTGGCCGTCCGCGAACCGAACGGGCAAAGCCGCGATCACACCGAGCGATTGCTTGGGGCGTTAGGGGTGGTCGTCGAGGAACGCGATGGTTGGCTCGAACTCCAGCCGGGCGCCCGGCTCCGGGCTTTCGACGTGGCCGTCCCGGGTGACGCCAGCTCGGCGGCATTCTTGATCGGGGCGGGGCTGATCGCGGGGCGGCCCGTCACCGTCGAAGGCGTCGGCCTCAATCCGACTCGGCTCGGGTTCGTTGCCGTGCTGGAGCGGATGGGGGCGCGGATCGAGATCGAAACCGCCCGGATCGAGCTGGGCGAACCGCTCGGGACCATTCACGTCGCCCCGAGCGAGCTTCGCGCCACCGAGGTCGAGGCGAACGAGATTCCGGGGTTGATCGATGAGGTTCCCATCCTGGCGGCCGTCGCGGCCCGGGCCGAGGGCACCACCCGATTCGCCGAGGTGGGGGAACTCCGGGTCAAGGAAAGCGACCGGCTCGCCCTGGTGGCCAGGAACCTGGCGACCCTTGGGTACCGCGCCACGGCCGAGGAGAACATCCTGTCCGTAACCGGCAGCGACCACGCGCCAACGGGGTTGGTGACGACTGACGGCGATCACCGGCTGGCCATGGCCTTCGCGGCGCTGGGCCGAGCGCCGAGAGCCAGGGTGCGTCTCGACGAGCGTACCTCGGTGGCGGTGAGTTTTCCTGGGTTCTTCTCGGCGCTCGACCGGATTACCCGATGACGACGACGCCCGTCATCGCGATCGACGGCCCGGCCGCCTCCGGCAAGAGTTCCACGGCAGCGGCCGTCGCGCGGGCCCTCGGTGCGTTCCATCTGGATTCCGGGGCACTCTACCGAGGTCTTACCCGGGTAGCCCTCGATCACGATCTCGGCGCCGCCGAGGCGATCATCCAGCGGGCCGAGACCCGGGGACTCGGCTTGGTGCGGGTCGGGGACGAGATCATTCCGTTTCTCGACGGGGAGCCCGCCGAGCCGTTGATCCGGTCGCCGGAGGTTACGGCGGCGGTGTTTCGGATCGCCGCGATGGAGCCGCTCCGGGACTGGGTGAATCGACGACTCCGCCGGGAGGCTAGCGGCACCCGGTGGCTGGTGCTCGACGGGCGCGATATCGGCACCGCCGTCTTTCCCGACGCCCCGGTCAAGATCTTCCTTACCGCGACACCCCTCGCTCGGGCCAAGAGGCGGCTGGTCCAGCGCGACGGCGCCGCCCTGGCCCCAGAGCTTGCCGCGGAGGCCGCCGCGCTGGCCGCCCGCGATGCCGCCGACGCCTCGCGGGCAGTCGCTCCGCTGCGCCAGGCGACCGACGCCATCGTGATCGACACCACCGAATTGACCTTTGGTCAGCAGGTGGACGCGATTTTGGCGGTTGCCCGCAAGGCCTTGTCCAACAAGCAGATACCGCCTACTTTGTAGGGCTCCGCAGCCCGGCAATCCCGCCGGTCGAGGAATTCACCCCAACCCGGACCGCCCGGTCCGCGAGGTTGCCGTGTCCAAACCCCGTCAAAAAGGAAGTGCCGCGTTCGCGACCGCCACCGGTCTCAGGGTCCGGAACGATCTCTACGACGAGGCCTACAGCGACGCCGACTACGAGAACATGCTCTCGATGTACGAGGGCACCATGGCGCAGATCGTCGAAGGCGAAATCGTCAAATCGAAAGTGCTGCGGATCACCGACAACGCCGTCATTCTCGATGTCGGTTTCAAGTCCGAAGGCTCGGTGCCCCTCGACGAGTTCAAGGAGCGTCCGAAAGAAGGTGAAGAGGTCGAAGTCTTCCTGGAGCACCTGGAAGATCACGAGGGCGCGGTGGTGCTCTCGAAGAAGAAGGCCGACTTCATGCGGGTCTGGGAGAAGATCCGGGTGGCCTACGAGAGCGACCAGCCGGTCCAGGGCACCTTGATGAAGAAGATCAAGGGCGGGGTGGTCGTCAACGTGATGGGGGTCGACGCCTTCCTGCCGGGCTCGCAAATCGCGCTCCGGCGCGTTCCCAACATCGACGAGTTGCTGGGGCAGGCGTTCGAGTTCAAGATCATCAAGCTCAACAAGCGGCGCCGGAACATCGTGGTGTCACGCCGGGTTATCCTCGAGAACGAGCGAGCCAGCAAGCGCGAGCACCTGATGAAGGAACTCGAGGCTGGACAGGTCCGGAAGGGCATCGTCAAGAACATCACCGATTTCGGGGCGTTCATCGATCTCGGCGGCGTGGATGGTCTCCTCCACATCACCGACATGTCGTACGGCAGGGTCTCGCACCCGACCGAGTTGGTCCAGATCGGTGGTGAAGTGGAGGTCAAGATCCTCGACATCGATTGGCAGCGGGAGCGAATCTCCCTCGGCATGAAGCAGCTGATGCCGTACCCGTGGAAGGACATCGCCGAGAAGTACCCGGTCGGCACTCGGGTCCAGGGCAAGGTGGTGTCGATCACCAACTACGGCGCCTTCGTGGAGCTCGAGCCGGGGATCGAAGGCCTGGTCCACATTTCGGAGATGAGTTGGACCCGCAACGTTCGGCATCCCTCCAAGATCGTTTCGATCGGCGAGACCATCGAGGCCGTCGTGCTCAAGGTCGACGAGACGGAAGAGAAGATCTCGCTCGGCATGAAACAGACCGAGCAGGACCCCTGGATGATTCTGCCCCAGCGCTATCCGGTTGGCACGCCGATCTCCGGCAAGGTTCGCAATCTCACCAGCTTCGGTGCCTTCGTGGAGATCGAGCCGGGCATTGACGGTCTGATCCACATCTCCGACATGTCGTGGACCAAGCGGGTTCAGCATCCGTCCGAGGTGGTCAAGAAGGGCGATGTGGTGAACGTCGTGGTGCTCAACATCGACGCCGAGAACAAGCGGATCTCGCTCGGGCTCAAGCAGGCCGAGGAGGATCCGTGGCTCAAGATCGGGGAGGCCCTGCCGGTCGGGACCATGATCAAGGGCCGGATCCTTCGAATGATGGACAAAGGCGTGGTGGTCGATCTCGGCAACGACCTCGAGGGATTTGCGCCGATGTCACAGCTGGGCCACGACAACGTCCAGAACCCGATGGACGTGGTCAAGGAGAACCAGGTGGCGGACGTCGAGGTGCTCGAGGTCGACCCGATCCATCACCGGATCGTGGTCGGCGTTCGGGGATATCCGGAAGACGAAACCGGCGCTCCGCCGATCCAGGCGCCGTTGCCGCCGATCGTCGACACCGACGAGTAGCCAGGCGGGTCGGGGGGGCGGGGCGGCGGGCCGACTGGCCCGCCGCCCCGTTTCTCTTTGGGAGCACCACCGTCATGACCGCGGTTCTTCGAGTCGCCTCCGGTCACTCGAGCCGCCGGCTTCCCAGGAACCGAGTCGCCGCCGCCGGCAACGACTTCCGGTCGATTCTTCCTCTGCCGGGTGTTAGGGACCCTGCTTGGATTTGGCCCCTCTTCGCTAAATCGTCCTACCACACCGAGTTCGATCTCGCGTCGGCGGGTGGTATGGCGCTTGCGCGACCGCCGGCCGACCTCCGGTCTCGACCGCAATGTGTCGTCGATGACCAAATCACTCACTGAGGGAGATCGATCGTCATGATGCGGGCACTCTTTGCCGGTGTTACCGGGCTTCGTAATCACCAGGTTCGGATGGATGTCATCGGCAACAACATCGCCAACGTGAATACCGTGGCGTTCAAATCGTCCCGGGTCACCTTCGCCGAGTCGTTCAATCAGCTGCTCCAGGGCGCGACCCGCCCGCCGGCCAATTCCGGCGGCCGCAACCCGACCCAGATCGGCAACGGGATGAACATCGCGAGCATCGACGCCAAGTTCACCCAGGGGACGATTCAAGGCACCGGCGTGAAGACGGACGTGGCGATCAGCGGGGATGCGTTTTTCGTGGTCAAAGGCTACGGCAAGACGCTGTACGCTCGGGCGGGCAACTTCCAGTTCGACGCCAACGGACGGCTGGTCTCCCCGGCCAACGGCTACATCGTGCAGGGGATCAACGCCGACCCGTTGGGGAACTTCTCGTCGTCATCGGCCGTCGCGGACATCGACCTGACGCTGAACGCCAAGTCGCCGGCCCGGGCGACCCAGAACATCAGCATGGCCGGGAACCTCAACCTAAATCAGCGGATCATTCAAACCAGTCCGGCGCCGCTCTCCGAACCCCATCAGATGTCGATCACGGTGTACGACACCGCTGGGCAGGCCCATAACCTGGTCCTGACGTTCAAGCAGGTTTTTTCCGGCACCCCGCCGCTCCCGGACAATACCTGGACCTTCTCGATGACCTCGGCCACCGGGACCGTCGAGGCGATCGACAACCAGGCGACGCCTGGGACGGCGCCGCTCGACGCGGACCAGGGCCTCGTCACCTTCAACGCCAGCGGCCAGATGGTCGACTTCAGCAACGGGCTCGTCGCCTTGAGCGCGGAGCCGGTTCGGATCCGGATCAGCCCGAGTTCGGGTGGCACCCCGTTCGACATCTTGCTCGATCCGGGCGCGGTGAACGACATCAACGGCCTGTCGCAGTTCGCCAACCCGTCGAACGCGGTCTTCACGACCCAGGACGGGTACACCAGCGGCGATCTCCAGGACATCTCGATCGACTCGACCGGTGTGATCACCGGGTTCTACACCAACGGGGTGAGCCGGCCGGTCGCCCAGCTTTCCCTCGCCAACTTCAATAACCCGACGGCGCTGTTCCGCCGGGGCGACAACATGTACGAGCCCTCGGCGAACTCCGGCGTCCCCGTGCTGGGGTTTGCCGGGACCAGCAACACCTCGTCGATCACGGCCTCCGCGTTGGAGTCGTCGAACGTGGACCTCTCCGAGCAGTTCACCGACATGATCACCGCCCAGCGAGGCTTCCAGGCGGCGGCGCGGGTCATCACCACGTCCGACGAGATGCTCACCGAACTCGTCAACCTGAAGCGGTAGTCATTCTCGCACTGAGCCGACCGGCTCGCCGCGCCTGATCTGGGCGATGGCGAGTCGGTGGGCGAGGTGATGGCGGGCCGGACGACCTCCAGCCCAGGCGCGATCGGCCGGCGCTGATCAGCCGGCTGCTCCGGCTTGCGGGAGCGCAACGCCGAAGACGCCTAACGACACCACCGGGCCGTCCGGTCGCGGCCCGGGCCGATGCGGTCCGTCGTCGGGAACGCCCCGACGAACACCTCGGCCGGGTGGCGCCACCGGTCCCCGCGGCGGATCGGTCCGTACCTTCCGTGGTCTCGGTCACGGAGTGTAGCTTTCCTCCCCATGCCCAATCCACGACAACTGCTCGACGACCTGCATCGCCGCCAGGCCCAGGCGGAGCAGGGCGGCGGTCCCGCTCGGGTCGCGCAACAGCACAAGAAGGGAAAGCTCACCGCCCGCGAACGGCTCGACCTGCTCCTCGATGAAGGGAGTTTCGTCGAGTTGGATCGCTTCGTGACCCATCGGACCACGGACTTCGGCCTGGCCGATCAGCTGGTGCCGGGGGATGGGGTGGTGACGGGCCATGGCCGGGTCGATGGGCGACTGGTCTATGTCTTCAGCCAGGACTTCACCGTCTTCGGCGGCTCGCTGTCGGAAGCGCACGCCGAGAAGATCTGCAAGGTGATGGACCTGGCCGTCCGGAACGGGGCGCCGGTGATCGGCCTCAACGACTCCGGTGGGGCCCGGATCCAGGAGGGTGTCGCGTCGCTGGGCGGGTACGCGGACATCTTCCTCAGGAACACCCTGGCCTCCGGTGTGATCCCCCAGATCTCCGCGATTCTGGGTCCCTGCGCCGGCGGCGCGGTATACAGCCCGGCGATCACCGATTTCATCTTCATGGTACGCGGGGTGAGCTACATGTTCGTCACCGGTCCCAATGTGGTGAAGACGGTGACCCATGAAGAGGTCAGTTTCGAGGATCTCGGCGGGGCCGACGTCCACGGCGAGACCTCCGGCATCGCCCATCGGGTCGCGTCCTCGGAGCCCGAGTGTCTGGCCTCGCTCCGCGAGCTGCTGGGGTACCTGCCATCCAACAACGTCGATCCGCCGCCCCTCGGGCCGACCGACGACCCCGAGGATCGACGAGACGAGTCGCTGCTGGGGGTGATTCCGGAGTCGCCCGCCAGCCCCTACGACATGCACGAGGTGATCCGGGCGGTGGTCGACCATGGCGCCTTCTTCGAGATCGCCGAGGGATTCGCCGGCAACATCCTGGTCGGATTCGGCCGGCTCGGCGGGCGGTCCGTCGGCATCGTGGCCAACCAGCCGGCCGTGCTCGCCGGAGTGTTGGACATCGCCAGCTCCTCGAAGGCGGCGCGATTCGTCCGGTTCTGCGATGCCTTCAACATTCCCCTGGTCACGTTCGTGGACGTGCCGGGGTTTCTGCCGGGGGTGGCGCAGGAGCACGGCGGCATCATTCGACACGGTGCCAAGCTCCTCTACGCCTACTGCGAGGCGACCGTGCCCAAGGTCACCGTGATCACCAGAAAGGCTTATGGCGGCGCCTACGACGTGATGAGCTCGAAACACATCCGGGGCGATCTGAACCTCGCCTGGCCTTCGGCGGAGATCGCGGTGATGGGACCGAAGGGCGCGGTCGAGATTCTGTTCAAGGACGAGATCGCCAACGCCCCCGACCCGGCGGCGACCACCCAGGCCAAGATCGACGACTACACCAGGACCTTCGCGAATCCCTACCGCGCGGCGGCCCGAGGCTTCATCGACGATGTCATCGATCCGCGAGACACCCGGCCGCGGCTGATCGACGCGCTCCGGGTGCTCGAGACCAAACGTGACCGGAACCCACCGAAGAAGCACGGCAACATTCCCCTCTGAGATGACCATTCAACGCGTCTTGGTTGCCAATCGGGGCGAGATCGCCCTGCGGATCATTCGGGCCTGTCACGAGGAGGGCCTCGAGGCGGTCGCGGTCTATTCCGATGCCGACCGGTCGGCGCCGTATGTCCGGGCGGCGGACCTGGCCGTCCATCTCGGGCCGGCGCCGGCAGCCCAGAGCTACCTCGTCATCGACAAGCTGGTGGCGGCCGCTCGTTCGAGCGGGGCCCAGGCGATTCACCCGGGGTTCGGCTTCCTGTCCGAGCGGGCCCCGTTCGCCCGGGCGGTCGAGGAGGCCGGCCTGGTGTTCGTGGGGCCGCCGGCGTCGGCGATCGAGGCGATGGGCGACAAGACCGAGGCCCGTCGCCGGATGGAAGCGGCCGGGGTGCCGGTGGTGCCGGGCGCGATGGCGGCCGTCAGCGACCCGGCGGTCGCCGCGAGTCTGGCCGACTCGTTAGGCTATCCGGTCCTCGTCAAGGCCGCCGCCGGCGGGGGCGGGAAGGGGATGCGGGTGGTTCGCGAGGCCGCCGACCTGGCCCCGGCGCTCGTCTCGGCCGCCTCCGAGGCGCAGAAGGCCTTCGGCGATCCGGCGGTCTATCTGGAGAAGTTCATCGAGCGGCCCCGGCACGTCGAGATCCAGATCCTGGCCGACGGTCGCCGGACGATCCACCTCGGCGAGCGCGAGTGCAGTGTCCAGCGCCGCCACCAGAAGCTCCTCGAGGAGGCCCCCTCGGTGGCGGTCACCCCGGCCCTGCGGGAGCGGATGGGCGCGGCCGCGGTCGCCGCGGCCAAGGCGGTCGGCTATCGAAGCGCGGGCACCTGCGAGTTCCTCCTCGCGGCGGACGGCTCGTTCTATTTCCTCGAGATGAACACCAGGATCCAAGTCGAGCATCCGGTGACCGAGCTGGTCTACGGCGTCGACTTGGTTCGGGAGCAACTCCGAATCGCCCGGGGGCTCGAGATGTCCGTCGCCGACGGACCCTTGGTGCCACGGGGCTGGGCCATCGAATGCCGGATCACCAGCGAGGATCCCGCCAATGGATTCCTGCCCTCGACCGGACGGATCGCCTTTCTCCGGGCTCCCGCGGGGCCTGGGGTGCGGTGGGACAGCGGGGTCGAGACGGGAGACGAGGTCACCCTTTATTACGACTCGATGCTCGCCAAGTTGATCGTCCATGGCGCGTCGCGGGCCGCCGCGATCGGTCGAATGGAGCGGGCGCTCCGCGAGCTGGTGGTCGTCGGAGTGGCCACCAACCAGCCATTCCATTTGCGACTCCTCGCCGACCAGGCCTTTCGGGAGGGGGCGATCGACATCCAGTTCCTCGAACGTCGGCCCGACCTGGTAGCGGGCGCCCCGGACCCGGTGGTGCTGGAACGGCTCGCGATCGCCGCGGCGCTGGCGGAGGACGAGCGGCGGCGGGCCCAGAAGCCGGCCATCTCGGGCGAGCCGGCCGCCAGGCGGACCTCGGCGTGGCGCGACCAGGCCCGTCGGGAGGGGCTTCGTTAGGCCTTGACCGAGCTGGTCTCGATCGAGCGGATCGCCGCCGGCGGCGACGGTGTGGCCAGGCTGGCGGACGGGCGAGTGGCGTTCGTGCCCCGCTCGGCGCCGGGCGATCGGGCCTGGGTGACGATCGGCCGAGCCGACAAGCGGTTTGTCCGGGCCCGGATCGAGCGGCTCGAGGCGCCTGGTCCAGGGCGGGTCGACCCGATCTGCCCGCACTACGACCGCGATCAATGTGGTGGCTGCCAGCTCCAACACCTCGAACCCGCGGCCCAGGCGACCGCTCGTCGGGGGATCCTCGCCGACGCGCTCGAGCGGATCGCCCGCCAGCCGGTCGATGTTCCCCCGATCGAGGCCGCCCCGCTGCAGTGGGAATACCGGACCAAGATCAGCCTGGCGGTGGGCCCGGGGGCGATTGGCTACCACCGTCTCGGGCAGGCCGGCTCGATCGTTTCGCTGGAACGCTGTTGGCTCGCGGCCAAGCCGGTGGATGGGTTGTGGCAGCGGCTCAGGGCCACCCGATCGCATTTGCCGCCGCAGACTCGCCGAGTGGTGTGTCGCCTGGACCGCAGCGGCGGGGAACACTTGATCGTCGAGACCGGTCCCGGGCGGCCCTGGCAGGACGCCCGCCGGCTCTGGAACGCACTCGTCGGAGCCAATCCCCTGACGATTTGGTGGCAGCCCGCCGAGGGGGCGGCGCGGGCGGTGGCCGGGGCATCGTCGAGCTATCCGGCCGCGGCGTTCGAGCAAGTCCATCCGGCCATGGGCGAGACGGTTCGGGCGGTCGCCGTGGCGGCCCTGGGCGATCTCACTGGGGCCGTGACCTGGGACCTCTACGCGGGCGTCGGCGATGCCTCGGCGCTGATGCTCGCGGGCGGGGCGCGGCGGGTTGTGAGCGTCGAGCGCGATCGCCGGGCGGTCGAGGAGGCGGAGCGGCGGGGCCCCGCCGAAGTCGAACGGATCGCCGGGCAGGTCGAACGGGTGATCGGCTCGCTCCCGCGAGCGGACGCGGTGTACCTCAACCCGCCTCGGGTCGGCATGGCGGCGGCGGCGGTGGACGGCGTCCGGGCGGCCGCCCCCAGCCGGCTGGTGTACGTCTCCTGCGATCCGGCGACGTTGGCTCGAGACCTCGGTCGATTCGGTGCCCCGACCGGGTCCTTGGCTCGCTATCGACTGGTGTCCGCTCGCGGGTTTGATTTGTTTCCCCAAACGGCGCATCTCGAAACCGTCGCAGTGTTGGAGCGCGCATGAGATATCTGGTGACGATTGCCGACCGGTCATTCGACATCGAGGTCGACGGCGAACGGGTCGTCGTCGGCGGGGTCGAGCACACCGCTACCCTGCTCGACGGCACCGGCACGCCGGTGCGTAACCTGTTGCTCGATGGATCGTCCTGGATCGTCCCGATGGAGCCGGCGGGGCGGGGCCGATGGACGGTGATGCGCCGGGGTGAACGGTTCGACGTCGAGGTGATCGACGAACGCACCAGGCACATCCGGAGCCTCGTCGGCGAAGGAAAGGGCACGGCGGGGCCCGCCACGCTCAAAGCGCCGATGCCGGGGCTCGTGGTGCGGGTCTTGGTCGCTCCGGGGCAGACCGTCGCCGCCGGGCAGCCGTTGCTCGTGCTCGAGGCGATGAAGATGGAGAACGAGTTGAAGGCCCCCGGTCAGGGCGTGATCGCCCAAGTGCTGGTACAGCCGGGACAAGCGACCGAAAAGGGGGCCCCGCTGGTGACCTTCGCCACACCCGAGTAGGGAGAAGAGAGATGCTGGCACGTCGATTCAGTCGGATCGGGCCGGTGGCGGTCGCCGCGAGCGTGATCGGGGCACCGCTGGCCTGGGCGCAGACGTCGATCGCCGAGAAAACTCGCGGAATGGAACGAATCGACGGATTCGTTCCGATGTACTGGGATCAGACCGCGGGCAAGATCTGGCTCGAATTGGGCGACCTCGGACGGGAACTGCTCTACGTCGGGTCGTTGGCGACCGGGATCGGGTCCAATGACATCGGCCTCGATCGCGGTCAGCTGGGAGGCGAGCGGGTCGTCCGGTTCGACCGGATCGGACCGAAGGTGCTGATGGTGCAGCCCAACTACGGATTTCGAGCCGAAAGCGATAACCCGGACGAGCGAACGGCGGTCGAGCAGTCGTTTGCCCAGTCGGTGCTCTGGGGCTTCAAAGTCGAGGCGGAGACCGACGGCCGGGTCCTGGTCGATGCCACGGACTTCATACTCCGTGATGGACACGACGTCATTGGCCGATTGCGGCAGACGGGACAAGGGAGCTTCCGGCTCGATCCCTCGCGGAGCGCGGTGTACCTGCCCCGAACCAAGGGGTTTCCGCGGAACACCGAGATCGAGGCGACGCTCACCTTCTTGTCGGACGCCCCCGGTCGATGGGTCCGGGACGTGGCGCCGACCCCCGAGGCTGTGAGCGTCCGCCAACATCACTCGTTCGTGGCGTTGCCGGACCCCGGCTATCGGCCCCGGCGCAGCGATCCGCGGGGCGGGTACTTCGGGATGAGCTACTACGATTACGCCACCCCATTCAGTCAGCCGATCGAGCAGCGGTTCATCGCTCGGCATCGGCTCCGGAAGAAGGACCCGGCTGCCGCGGTGAGCGAGGCGGTGGAACCGATCGTCTACTACCTCGACCGCGGCGCCCCTGAGCCGATCCGCTCGGCCCTGCTCGACGGAGCCCGGTGGTGGGCCCAGGCGTTCGAAGCCGCCGGGTATCGCGACGCCTTCCGGGTAGAGATGCTCCCCGAGGGCGCCGATCCGCTCGACGTCCGCTACAACGTCATCCAATGGGTCCATCGCCAGACCAGGGGATGGAGCTACGGCGGGACGGTCACCGATCCGCGAACCGGCGAAATCATCAAGGGACACGTCACCCTCGGATCGCTACGGGTGCGTCAGGACTATCTCATCGCCCAGGGACTGCTGGCGCCGTTCGCGCGGGGCGACGAGGTGGCTCGGGCCGCCGAGCAGATGGCGCTGGCGCGGCTTCGGCAGCTGTCGGCTCACGAAGTCGGTCACACCCTCGGGATTCAGCACAACTACATCTCGAGCGCCGAGGGCCGAGCCTCGGTGATGGACTATCCTCACCCGCTCGTTACCATCGGTGCCGACGGCGCGGTCGACCTCGCGGATGCCTACTCGAACGAAATCGGCGCCTGGGACAAGGAAGCGGTGAAGTTCGGTTACCAGGACTTTCCGCCTGGCACCGATGAACGAGCGGCGCTCGCGGGGCTGATTGCCTCGGCCCGCGCCAAAGGGCTGACGTTCCTGACCGATCAGGATGCCCGTCCACCGGGTGGCGCCCATCCGACGGCCCACCTCTGGGATAACGGCTCGGCGGCCGCGGCCGAGCTCCGCCGGGTCATGACGGTCCGCCGGACGGCGTTAGGGCGATTCGGCGAAGCGACCATCCCGGCTGGCGCGCCCCTGGCCACGCTCGAAGAAGCGCTGGTTCCTCTCTATCTCCATCATCGCTACCAAGTCGAAGCCGCCGTCAAGGCGGTTGGCGGTCAGCGCTACGACTACGCGATGCGGGGCGATGGAACCGTCCCTCTCGAAACCGTCGGGCGGGCCGAACAGGTAACCGCGCTGGACGCGGTGCTCGAGACCCTGGCGCCAGGCGAACTGGCCCTGCCGGCGGCGGCACTTCGGCTGATCCCGCCGCGACCGACCGGCTATGACCGTCACCGCGAGTTGTTCGACCGATACACCGGACTGACCTTCGATGCCATTGCCCCGGCGGTATCGGCGGCCACCATGGTCGTCGAGTTGCTGCTTCATCCCGAACGGGCCGCGCGGCTGGTCCAACAACGGGCCCTCGACGGCCGTCAACTCGGGCTCGAAGAGACAATCGACCGGCTGACCCGGTCTACCTTCGACGCCGTCCCGGTGTCCGGGTACCACGCCGAGATCGCCCGGGCGGTACAGCGGGTGGTGGCCGATCAACTGATGGCCCTGGTGCAGGCGGCTCCAGCCGCCCAAGTGCGCGCCGTCGCCAGGCAGAAACTGGTGGGACTCAAGACGCGTCCGTTGATCGGGGGGCCGACCGAGGCCGCTCGAGCGGCGCGAGCCCTGTTGGTGGCGGACATCGACCGGTTTCTCGAGCGCCCCTTCGACCCGACCCGTCGCATCGCCCCGGCGGGGCTTCCCCCCGGGAGTCCGATTGGCCACGACGATGATGCTCTTCTGGAACGGAGGTAAGATGCGGTTAGAACGCTTGTGGTTGCTGGCAGCCCTGGGTGGCGTCGCGGCACCGGCGGCGGCGCAAGAGGCGCCGGCTGCGCGGCCCGCCGACGTGGAGTCCGTCGACGCGGTCATCGCCGCGCTGTACGACGTGATCTCGGGACCCGCGGGCCAGGAGCGAGATTGGGGTCGATTCCGGTCGCTGTTCGCGCCGGGTTCCCGGCTGATGCCGACCGGCCGAGACCAAACTGGAAAGGGACGGCTGCTGGGCTGGACCCCGGACGACTACGTTCGGATGGCCGGCGCGAATCTCCAGCGCGATGGCTTCTTCGAGCGGGAGATTGGCCGGGTGACCGAGCGGTACGGCAACATCGTCCAGGCGTTCAGCAGCTACGATTCGAAGCGGTCGCTCTCGGACGCCGCCCCCTTCATGCGGGGGATCAACAGCATCCAGCTCTGGCACGACGGCTCTCGCTGGTGGATCGTGAACATCTTCTGGGAGAGCGAGTCGCCCTCGAACCCCATTCCGCCAAAGTATCTCAAGACCGGACACTGACGCCGTGACGATTCGCTGGGTCGGGAGTGCGCTGTTGTTGGGCTCGATGGTCTGGATCGCCGTGCCTCGGCTGGCCCCATTGGGAGCGCCCTTGTGCGGCGGTGGCGAGCAGCCCGACCGGCCCAGCGTCGACTTGTACTGCATGGAGTTGGTACCGCGGCCAGACGTGCCAGGGGCGAGCGGTGTGGTCGAGTTGGGTCGGGCCCCTTCGCCGTTCGACGTCGCGGTGACCGCCGACGGCAGCCAGCGATATCAGGCCTCGATCGCCCTCGCCAATCTGCCGGAGCCAGCCAGCCTGGGTCCCTACCGGGCCTACGTTGCCTGGTTGGCCGGGCCCTCCCTCGCTCCGATGATCAAGCTGGGCGTGGTCGGGAACGGCCGCTTCGCGTTAGGTCCGATCGCCGTCGACAAGTTCCTGGTGTTCGTGACCGCCGAGGCCTCCGGCTCGGTGACCGAGCGGGGCGGGCGCCTGGTGCTCCGGGGCATGTCACCGAGCATCCGGATGCAGCAACACTCGATGCTGATGGTGGGCTCATCGCCGGACTCGATCGGCCACGATCACGCCGGCCACCACGACGGCGACTCACTCCGGTGGACGATGCCGCCCGGCCGCCCGGGATTGCCGATGACGCCGATGCCCGGTGTCGACGAGCTGATCCCGCCGGCAAACCCTTTCCTTCCCGGACGCGGGATCGACGCCAATACCCTCCCGGAAGCCAGGCCCCGAGAGCTGCTCCGCCTCGACGAGGGCGACACGCTGAAGCTGACGGCGTCGCTGGTCCGGCGGACCATCAACGGGCGAACGCTGGTGATGTACGCCTACAATGGCCAGCATCCGGGACCGCTCCTCCAAGTCCGCGAGGGGACCACGGTCGTGGTGCGTTTCATCAACGCCCTCGATCTGCCCAGCGCGGTGCACTGGCACGGGATCCGGCTCGAAAACCGGAGCGACGGTGCCCCGGGGGTCACCCAGGCGGAGGTCAAGCCGGGGGAGGAGTATCTCTACCGCGTCTGGTTCCGAGACGCTGGCATCTACTGGTATCATCCCCACGTGCGGGAGGACATCCAGCAGGATCTCGGCCTCTATGGCAACATGTTGGTCAAGCCGAAGCGGCCGGATGCCTTCGGCCCCGCCCACCGCGAAGAGGTGCTGATGCTCGACGATCTGCTGCTCGGGGATCAGGGGCTGGTGCCGTTCGGTGAGGATCGGGCCACTCATGCCTTGATGGGTCGGTTCGGGAACCGGTTCCTGGTCAACGGCGAGACCAGCTATCGGCTGGCGGTGAAGCCGCGGGAGGTGATCCGCTTCTATCTGACCAATGTCTCCAACACCCGGACCTTCAACGTGGCTATTCCGGGGGCTCGGATCAAGCTGGTCGGAGCCGACGTGGGTCGCTACGAGCGGGAGAGTTGGATCGAGAGCGTGGCGATCGCCCCGGCTCAGCGCTACATCGTCGACGTCCGCTTTCCCGACGCCGGCGAGTACCCGGTGATGAACCGGGTCCAGGCCATCGATCACAACATCGGCACCTTCTATCCGGAATACGACACCCTGGGAGTCATCGCGGCCGGTGGGGCACCGGTCGAACCGGACTTCGCGGCTGACTTCGAGCGGCTCCGCACCAACCGCGACGTGGTGGCCGACATCGGGCGTTATCGGGCCTGGTTCGCCAAGGCGCCAGACCGCCGGCTGCGGCTCTCGCTCCGCCTGGGCGAGCTGCCGTTCGGCATCATGCAGATGCTGCGGCGAGACGTACTCTACTCCCATCCGGTCGAAATGAGCGGCACCATGCCGATGATGGACTGGATTCCGACCGGCAACGAGGTGCATTGGATCATGCGGGATCTGGGGAGCGGCCTCGAAAACATGGCGATCGACTGGACCTATCGGGTCGGCGACGTGGTCAAGATTCGGATCGCCAACGATCGTTCCTCACTTCATCCGATGCCCCATCCGATTCATCTCCACGGGCAGCGGTTCCTGGTGTTGTCTCACAATGAGGTTCCCAACGACAACCTGGTCTGGAAGGACACGGTGCTGATTCCGGTCGGCGGAACGGTGGACCTTCTGGTCGAGATGTCGAACCCCGGGAAGTGGATGATGCACTGTCACATCGCGGAGCATCTCGAGAGCGGGATGATGGGTGTGTTCACCGTTCGGTAGGGTCCGAAACCCACCTCGCGGCGCTCCCGTAGGTTGCCGTCGCTTCTCGGCTTAGGATCTCGGATGCTGGCGTTGCTCACACTGGCCCTCGTTGCCCAAGACACCGCGGTCGCCGTTCCCCGCGATAGTTACGCCGACGCCGCTACCCAGCATTTGGTGCGGCAGGCTCGGGCCGCCAGGGAGCGGAACGAAAAGCTGGTCACGAGCTACCGGGCGGTCGCCACTCAGCGGCTCGGAGTCGGCCTCAAGGCCGCCTCGCGCGACCGGATGCTCTACCGGCAGGAAGTGGCGGCCAAGATCGAGTGGCACCGCGATCGGCAGAGCCGGATCGAGGTGATCGGGGCCCGGGAGGGGATCCCGATCGCGATCAAGGGAGATCGGGTGCCGGAGGAACTGGAAGACCAACTCCGGTGGCTGGTGGTGAACCCCGCGGAGGACTACCTCAGGCTGGCGGGTCTCAACAGCGACGACGGCTTCATCTACCCCCTGCGCGATGGCGGCGAACGCGACTATCGATTCGCCATCGGCGATACCACCACGATCGGTTTGCCTTCGGGCAAGCGGGTCCGGATCGTGCAGCTCGAGGTGACCCCCCGCCGCGCCGACTGGCGGCTGATCTCCGGATCGTTGTGGTTCGACGCCGATTCGTACGGCTTGGTCCGGGCGGTCTTCCGGCCGGCGCGGCCTTACGAGTTCCGGCGCGATGCGGACGACGACGATCGGGAGGACGTGCCGGCCTGGGTGAACCCGACCGGGGAGGTGAAGTTCGTCACTCTGGAGTACGGCCTCTACGAAGACCGCTGGTGGATGCTCCGATACTTCGCCCTGGACGCGGTCGGCAACCTGGGAGCTTGGTTGGGGGTGCCGATCCGGTGGGAGCGGGTCTACGCCGATTACGAGGTCGAGGGAGGCACGCCGCGGCCCGAGGGCACCACGTTTCGCTCGGCCGGAACGACGCGGCGGGGTGAGCGGCTTCGGTCTGGCGAGCCGATCGACAGTGCGCTCCGGGCCCAGCGTCGCGACAGTACCGCTCGAGCGGTCCGGGAATGCATTCGGGAAGCCCGGGCGACCGCGTCCGGACGGGGCGAAGAGCGCCGTCGGGCGGTCCGGGTCAGGATCCGGACCTGTACCAGGGGGCCAGTAGCGGACTCGGCGCTGGCGGTCGTGATACCGGAGGATAGTGCCGCGCTGATCACCAGCCCGGCGTTGGGCCAGCCGATCCTCGCGATGGGCGATCTGATTTCCGAGCGCGAGATTCGGGGGCTCGCCGACGCGATCGGGGCGCTGCCGTCGAGTCCGTGGGATGCCTCGGTGCGACTGCCGTCGGGTGTCGGGTCGCTGCTCGAGAAGGCGCGGTTCAACCGGGTCGAGGGGCTGTCCCTGGCGGTCCGAGGCTCCGCCGATTTCGGAAAGCTCGCCCTGGATGGCGGCGCCCGGATCGGGTTCGCGGACCGGTGGCCAAACATGGAGGGAGGCCTATCCGGACCGCTTGGCTCGGGCCGCTGGCGAATCGGCGGCTATCGCCACCTTGCCGCCGCCAACCCCGACGTCAAGCCGTTCGGGGTGGTCAACAGCGCCTTTGGCTTTTTCTCGCAGCGAGACGACGGACAGTATTTTCGAGCGACCGGCGTCGACGCCGTGATCACGAGCGGGGGAGGGGGCCTGGTACTCCGCGGGTACCTCGAGGCCCAACGGCCCGCGCAACGGGAGACCGATTTCTCGCTGCCCCATCTCTTCAACGGCGACCGGGTTTTTCGGCCGAACCTGCGGGCCGATACCGCAGACCAGATCGGCCTCGCCGTCACGGTGAAGGGCACCACCGTTTTGTCCCGAGCGGTGACCCTTGGCGGCGAAGTGTCCCTCGAGGGCGGCCGGGGAGACTTCGACTTCGAGAAGGGCGGCGTGATCGGACGGCTCGTCGTCGTCCCGGACGGTCCGGTGTCGTTCGCCGCCACCGCCCGCGCGGGCACCAGCCGCGGCACGGTACCCATTCAACAGCGGTTCTTCCTGGGCGGCCCGGCAACCTTGCGCGGCTACGACGGTGGGGTCGTGTCGGGCCATGCCTTCTGGGCCGGCCGGCTGGAAGTGGCCAACAGCCGCCCGGCGGTCCGCTTGAGCGGATTCGCGGATGCCGGGTGGGCCGGCGAACGTACGGCGTTCTCGACCGGCCGGCCGCTGCTTTCGGCCGGAGTCGGCGCGAGTTTCTTGGACGGGCTGATCAGGATGGATCTGGCTCGAGCCCTCCGGGCTCCGATGGGTTGGCGATTCGACCTGTATTTCGATGGGATACTCTGATCGTCGTTCCCGCGATAGCTTACAGTTCCCCAATCGACGTCGCGGGAGCATGATCCCAGTAGCCATCTTCGCCGCCCTGGCGCTGAGCGCCTGGGCAACCTCCAGCACGGCTCAGCCACGGCTTTCCGACACGACCAGGTCGTACCTATCGATCGCGGCCCCGATCGTGGCGCTCACCAACGTGACCCTGATCGATGGAACCGGACGACCCGCGGAGCGAGGTCAGACCGTGGTCATCAACGGCGACCGAATCCAAGCGGTCGGCCCGACCGGGGCCGTGAGCGTGCCGGCCGGGGCGCGGGTGGTCGACCTGCCCGGGCACACGGTCATCCCGGGTTTGGTCGGGATGCACAACCACACCTTTTACACCACCGCCGCCGGCCGCCGAGCCCAGCTCAACACCTCGGCGCCGCGGCTGTACTTGGGCAGCGGTGTCACGACGATTCGGACCACCGGCAGTATTTCGCCATACGCCGAAATCAGCCTCAAACAGCAGATCGAGGCGGGCGAGGTTCCCGGTCCCCGGATGCACATCAGCGGGCCCTACATCACGGGTCCCGACGCCGTGGTCGAACGGAAGCACATCACCACGCCCGAGCAGGCCCGGCGAGTCGTCGACTACTGGGCCGATGAGGGCGCGACCTGGTTCAAGGTGTACACCGAGATCAGTCGCGAGAACCTTCGGGCGGTCACCGAGGCAGCCCATCGGCGGGGAGTCAAGGTCACCGGCCACCTCTGCTCGGTTGGATATCGCGAAGCGGTGGAAGCAGGGATCGACGCGCTGGAGCATGGCTTGATGGCCAACCTCGAGTACCATCCCGACAAGGTGCCCGATCGGTGCCCAGGACGCGACCTCGAGACCTACGCCAAGCTCGATGTCAACTCGGAAGCGGTGCAGTCGACCTTCAGGGCGCTGGTGGCCAAGGGCGTGCCGATGACCTCGACGCTCGCGGTCTACGAGATCTCGATTCCCAACCGTCCGCCGCTGGAACAACGGGTTCTCGACGCCATGAGTCCCGAGGTTCGCCGCGAGTATCAAGACACTCGCCGCCGCCTGGCGGAGCGGGCAGGCGAGGGCTCGATGCTCGCCGCCTTTCGCAAAGCCCAGGAGTACGAGCGGGCCTTCGTGAAGGCCGGAGGGCTGCTCGCCGCCGGAGTGGATCCGACCGGAAACGGCGGGGCGCTCCCCGGGTTCGGCGATCAACGGAACCTCGAGCTGTTGATCGAGGCGGGCTTCACGCCCGAAGAGGCGGTGAGGATCATGACCGCCAACGGCGCCAAGGTGCTCGGTCAAGCCGATCTTGGTACGGTTGCCCCGGGCCAGATTGCCGACCTGGTGGTGCTCCGAGGCGACCTCGCGGCCCGGCCGGCCGATATCCGCAATGTGGTGACCGTGTTCAAGGGCGGGGTCGGCTTCGACGCCCAGAAACTGATCGCCTCGGTGGCCGGCTTGGTCGGCATCCGATAACCTGGGAGGGTATCATGTCCGTCCGCACCAGCAGCGTACTCGTCGCACTCGCCCAGTTGGCCGTCCCGGCGCTGGCCCAGCGGCCGGCTCTCGGGCCCCAGGTGACGAACTATGTTACGGTGTCTGAGCCGAGCGTGGCCCTCACCAATGTCCGGCTGATCGATGGCACCGGCCGTCCCGCGGTCGACGGGCAAACCATCGTGATCACCGGTGGGCGGATCGTGGCCGTTGGCCGGACCGGCTCCGTGGCCATCCCGGCCGGAGCGAGGGTCATCGACTATCCCGGGCACACGGTGATTCCCGGGCTGGTCGGCATGCATAACCACATCCACTACTCGGCGGCCGGGTGGCGGAACATCAACCTGGCCTACAGCTCGCCCCGGTTGTATCTGGCCTCCGGAGTGACGACCATCCGCGCCACCGGGAGCCTGGCGCCGTACGAGGACATGAACCTCAAACGGGACATCGATGCCGGCCGAACGCCCGGGCCGCGGATCCATCTGTCGGGACCCTACATTACCGGTGCAAACCCGGCGTTAGGCGTGATGTCAGTGCTCCAGTCGGAGGAAGAGGCCCGCCGCACGGTGCGGTACTGGGCCCAGGAGGGCGCGACCTGGTTCAAGCTCTACACCACCATCCGGCGGGCGGAGATGCGGGCCGCGGTCGACGAGGCCCACAAACATGGTCTCAAGATCACCGGCCACCTCTGCTCGATCGGTTTCAAGGAGGCGGTCGAGTTGGGCATCGACAACCTCGAGCACGGGCTCTTCGTCAACACCGAATACGACCCGGCCAAGACCGCCGATCAGTGCCCGGCTACCAACATCGGGCTGATGGAGACGCTCGATCTCAATAGTCCGGAGGTGCAATCGACGTTCCGCGCCATGATCGACCGCGGGGTCTCGATGACCTCGACCCTCCCGGTGATCGAGGCGCTCGTTCCCGGACGCCCCAAGGACATCGACCCCCGGACGCTCGAGTTGATGTATCCGGCCATCCGAGAGGCCTACCTCGCCCAGTACAACGCCGGCAAAGCCAATCCGCGAGGCGGGGTGAGCGAAAAGGCCTATCAAAAGGCGCTCGCCTACGAATATGCCTTTGCCAAGGCCGGCGGCTTGCTGGCCGCGGGCGTCGACAACACCGGCAATGGCGGAGCCTTGGCCGGGATTGGCGACCAGCGCAACCTCGAGATCCTGGTGGAAGCCGGCTTCACCCCGACCGAGGCCTTCCGGATCATGAGCTTGAACGGGGCCAAGATTCTCGGCGTCGACAAGGAACTGGGCAGCGTCGAGGTCGGGAAGCTGGCCGACTTCGCCGTGGTCCGCGGCAATCCCGCCGAACGGCCAGCGGATATCCGCAACACGGTGGTGGTGTTCAAGGACGGCGTCGGCTATGACCCGGAACGGCTCTATGCCTCGGTCCGCGGTCAGGTCGGACTCCGGTAGCCGATTCAAGCGGTCGAGCCACCGGGCCGATATTCCTGGGTGATGCGCCTCGCCCCCGTGGTTGCCCTCGTCGCCTGTCTCCAGCTGCCGCTGGCGGCGCAAACCCGCTTTTCTCCCGACGCGGTCGAGGAAATCCAGTCGCTCTCGGTGCGGGTCGACGTTGCCGGTGACGCGGATGGGGGGCGGCTTGGCCGCCTCCTCGACGACGTCATCCGCCAGGCGCTGGAACGGGCGGACATACTCTTCGAACGGCCCGATCCCCGGGCCGGCGACTGCTGCGTCTTGCGCCTCGACGTCCGCCTCGCGACCGGGGCCGGGCGATCGCGCTTCGGGGTCGGCTACTCCGCTCGGCTGGAACTGGGATTCGAGGATCGACTGGGGTCGGTCCCCACTTGGACCGTGGCCTGGGCGGGCCGCCTGATGACCAACGTGGTGGAACGCGCCGAGCTCTCGGACGCCCTCCGGTTCACGGCCGGTCAACTGACCGGCGATTTCATCGATCTATATCGGGAGCGGTTCCCACGCCGCTGACCTCGGCAGCGGTGGGGACGCCCTCGTTATCCACACCCCGCTGCAGGGCCGGCACGACCCGCCGGTCGAACTCGATACCGGCGCCTTCGAGGAAGTGGGCGGGTAGCCGGTCCCGACGGGCGGCTTAGCCGCCCCGTTGCAGCCCCACCCCGCTGTTTCTACCGAGTTCGCTCGAGGTTCAGAAACGCCGCCAGGGAGAAGACCAGCGGGTCGCTGCCGGTCTGTGCGCTGGCTTGGCCTCGGAGGCTGTCGCCCGCCAGCTCGAGGCCCAGCTGAATGGTGTGAGGCCACAGCCGGGCGTCGGGGGTCGGAATCGCCCCGGCGAATCGGCCGCTCAGGCGGGTTCCGGTCAACGCCAACTGGTTGATCACGGCCCTCGGCTGGTCACCAAGCCACACGAAACCGTCCCCGTTGGCGAGGATGTCGAGGCGGACCGGTAAGGTTTTCTCCCAAGTGTCCAGGGTTCCCTGCCAGCGGCCGACGACAGCCGGCGTGATCGAGGGTCGAGCTGGCGGCGGTTGCGGCCTGGCGCGCCGAGTCCGAAGGGAATCGGCATATCTCGGCATCACCACCGCGGCGAGGTCCTGGGCAATCGACTCCGGTCGGGGGCCGCCGTTGGTCAAGACCACCACCACCACCCCGTCAGCGGGGTAGATGTTGAGCACGGTGGCGACGCCCGGCATGCCGCCGCCATGGCCAAACCGGAGCATCCCCATGTCGTCCTCGAGGATGCGAAAACCGAGGCCGTACGAGGCCGGCGACACTGGAGTGTGCATCGATCGGATCGTCTCGGCCCGGAGAATCCTCCGCTGGTCGGGGAGCGGGAACCCGGCGTGGAACATCCCGAACCGAACCAGATCATGGGCGCTGGCGTATACGGCCGAGGCGCCGGCATGGTCGAAGTGGTAGAACGGGATCGGTCGCCGGGCATCATCGTACCGTTCGGCCGCGAACGGCTCGAGTCCCGGGCCGATGTCGATCGAGGTTCGGGTCATTCCGAGGGGAAGGAACACCTCGGTACGGATGAAGTCTCGGTAGCTCTGCCGGGATGTCCGGGCGATGACGTGATCGATGATGCCGAAGCCGAGGTTCGAGTATTCGTAGAGCTGACCCGGCGGGAACACCAGCCGCCCGTACCGGGCGATCGCCTCGTCCATCGTGGGCTGCCGGTCCGGTTGATCGCGGTAGTAGAAGTGGTAGTGGAGCGGCAGGCCCGCGGTGTGGCTCATGATTCGTCGAAGGGTCGCCTCCCGCGGATCGCCGGCCCCCCCGGTGATTCGACCGGTTCCCAGGTAGTCGTTGGTGGGCCGATCGAGATCGACCAGGCCGCGCTCCGCCAGAATCATGAGCCCGGTTGCGGTGATCGGCTTGGAGATCGAGGCAAGTGAGTAGGGGGTGTGCTGATCGGCGGGGACCCGCCGTTCCCGGTTGGCCCAGCCAAAACCCTCCTCCCAGAGGATCTGGTCCCGTTGGGCGACGGCGACGGCCAGGGAGGCCGTTCCGGTCGAATCGAGGAACCTGGCGATGGATTGCCGAACGGTGGCGAACCGGTCGCCGCGGGCCTGCGCCGACAGCGGTGCCACCGCGACCAGGACGACCACGAGCTGGGCCAGTCGGCGCATCATTCCCCCTGTACCTGGGGCCATTGGATGCGATATTGTATACAGGATTAACCGCCGGAGCGCCAGCCATGCGGATCGGGTTCATCGGGTTGCTGTGGGCCGGGCCGCTCGCCGCGCAATCGGCGGCCTGGACGGTGCCCTCGCCAGCGGTGGTCGACTCGATATTCGCCCGTTACGACCGGACCTCCTCGCCGGGGTGCGCCCTGGGGGTGTTCGGGGGCGGCCGGACCCTCTACGCGCGGGGGTACGGGATGGCCAATCTCAATTACGGCTTGGCCATCGCCCCGTCGACCCCGTTCTACATCGCCTCGACCTCGAAACAGTTCGCGGCCGCGAGCATCGCCTTGGCGGCGGCCCAGGGCCGCCTAACGCTGGACGATCCGGTCCGCAAGCACGTTCCGGAACTGCCCGCCTACGCCGATGCCATCACCATCCGGCACCTGGTCCATCACACCTCGGGCCTCCGCGATTACCTGGGCCTCTGGGGCGTCTCCGGCCGGTCCTTCGCCGACGAGATTCCCGAGGACGTCGCGCTCGACCTCATTGCCCGGCAGCTGGCCACCGATTTTCCGCCCGGAGCCCGTTGGTCCTACTCCAACTCCGGCTACTTCCTGCTGAGCGTGATCGTCAGGCGGGCCACCGGGCAATCGCTGGCGGCCTTTTCCAAGCAGTACCTCTTCGACCCGCTGGGCATGACCAGCACCCACTGGCATGACGACAACAGGGCCATCGTGCCTGGGCGCGCGGAAGGGTACCAGCCGACGGCAACTGGCTTCGAGATCGTGCGGACCAGCTTCGCGCTGGTGGGCGACGGCGGTCTCTACACCACGGTCGAGGATCTGAAGCGGTGGGATGACAACTTCTACGATAACCGGCTTGGCGACGGGGGCCCGGCGCTGATCGAGCAGCTCACGACGCCCGGAACGTTGGCGAATGGCTCCAGCCACGGGTACGGCTTCGGACTCTTTCGGCGAGAGTACCGGGGCCAGCCGGTGGTCGACCACGGTGGCAGCTTCATCGGCTATCGCGCCCAGCTGATGCGGTTTCCGGCGGTGCGGTTCTCGGTCGCGGTGCTCTGCAATGACTACACCGCGGCGCCGGAGCGGATGGCGGAACAGGTGGCCGACCGGTTTCTCGAAGGGGTGCTTGCGGCTCGACCAGCGCCGACGGAAACCAAGGGCGTCGCGGTGGCCCCGGCCATCCTCGACCGATACGTCGGCCGCTACGAAGTGCTCCCGGGGACCGTCAGCACGGTGAGCCGCGAAGGAGAAGGGCTGGTGGTCGCGGTGGCGGGCCAACGGGTCCCGCTGGTCGCGACGTCCGACAGCGAGTTCGTTGGTCGCCCGCCGGTGGGAACGATCAAGTTCCGCCCGAGCGGGCAGGATGTCTTGCTGGTGCTGCCGGGATTGGGTGGAGAGCCGGCCAAGCGGCTGGGGGATCCTCCCGTGTTGAGTCCAAGCGCCCTCCACGCCTATGTTGGCCGGTTCGCGAGCGACGAACTGGATACTTGGGCCAACGTCTCGGTGGTCGACGGGGCGCTGTGGATTCGGACCCGGTACGCCGCCTGGACGCCGATGACGCCGCTGTGGGCCGACGCCTTCGGCGCCACCAACGCCAGGTTCGAGTTCATTCGGGACCGTCGAGGGCAGGTCAGCGGGTTTCGCCTCAGCGGTGGCCGGATGGCCAATATCCGGTTCGAGCGAACCGCTAGACCGCTTCGGTGGTCTCCGCTCGATCGACCCGGACTGACAACCACAGCAACGCCGCGATGATGGCGACGCCGGCCCAAATGCCAAGCATGGCGGTCCAGCCCCATGCCTCGGTCATCCAGGGCACGGCCAGGGTCGACCAGAATCCGCCGAAGTTGCCCATCAGGTTGAGCACCCCGCCCGCGGCGCCGGGGTTCTGGGCGCCCAGCCCGGCGGTGGTGGCCCAGAACGGGCCCTCGGCGGCATTGATGAAGGAGACGGATAGGCCAAGCGCCGCGATGGCGAGATAGGCACTGTCGAGATTCGCGCCGATGGCCATCAGCCCTGCGGCGGCGATCAGCGCCGTCATCGCGACCCGGCGGCGGATCCGACTCCGGTTACCGGACCGGCCGAGGCGGTCGGCGAGGAGTCCGCCTAACGGCGCCAGGACGGCCGCCATGAAGTAGGGGAGGCTTCCCCACCGCCCGCTGGCCAGGATGCTGAAGCCCCGGCCCTCGGTCAGGTAGCGGAAGAACCAGAAGATGAAGACGTAGAACACCGCCGAGTGCAGCATGTAGCTGACCGAGAGCAGGGCGAGGTCCCGGTTGGTGAGGAGCCGGAGGACGGCCCGGATCTGATAGCCGATCGGCGGCGGCGCGGCGTGGGTGTGGTGCCGGCGGGGCGCGAAGGCAAACCAGATCACCGCGGTGACCAGGCCGACCACCCCACTCGCGATGAACACGGTGCGCCATCCCTCGGCGACCATCAGCGGTGCCAGGGTGTAGGGCGCCAGCGCCGAACCGAAGAGCGCGGCGGCGATATAGATGGCGTTGCCGGTGGCCCGCCGGTCGAGTGGAAGGGTCTGGGCGATGGCCATGGAGCCGACCGGATAGGTCGCCGCCTGGCCGATGCCGAGCAGGATCCTGGCGGCGATCAGCGTGGTGAAGGCGGCACCGGCCGCGGCCGGCACGGCGCCGGAGGCAAACGACGCGACCGCCCAGGCCACCAGGGCGAGCCCCAGGACGATGCGGGCCCCGAAGCGATCGCCGAGGAAGCCGGCCGGGATCTGAAAGAGGGCGTAGCTCAGCAAGAAGCCGGATCCGGTGATGACGCCCATGTCCTTCATCGAGAGCCCGAGCTCGGGCGCCATCAACTCCTGGGCGATTTGGATGTTGCTCCGGAGCGCGTAGCCGACCAAGCTCACGATCGACAGGACGGCGACCAGGCGGCTGAAACGCAGGACCACGACGAGCAGCGCGGCAAGGCCGATGAGGATGAGCCAGTCGATCGAGTTCACGGGAAGTCGTTGGTGAGGACTCGCAAAGGTGCAGTCAGATCGGACAGGCCGCAACCGTGGCGACCAAACTGGAGGTTGGGATGGCAGCAAGGATCTTGCGATTGGCGGGCGTCGTGGCAATGGTCGCGCCAGGCTCGTTGGCCGGGGCGCAAACGGTGGACATTGCCTCGCTGGTGGGAGCCCCGTTTGCTCACGGCTTGGTCGGGCATGGTAGCACGATGGCCTGGGTGCATACCACTCGGGGCGTCCGCAACGTGTGGATTGCCACGGCTCCGGGCTTCACCGGCCGGCAATTGACGGCCTTCTCGGCGGACGACGGTCAGGACATCGGCGGCCTCGCGATCGCGCCCGACGGCCGGACCGTCTTCTTCACCAGGGGAGGGGCGGCCAATCGACGCGGGGAGGTGCCCAACCCCACCAGCGACCCCGCCGGTCAGGAGCAGCTCGTCTGGCGGATCGGCACCGGGCCCGGCGCCACGGCCGCCAAGGTCGGCCAAGGCAGTGGCCCGGTCGTGTCGCCTCGAGGCGACCGGGTGGCGTTTCTGCGAGGCGGCCAGGTTTGGGTCGCGCCGGTGGCCCAACCGGGCGAACCGACCTCGCTGTTCAAGATGCGGGGAAGCGCCGGCGATCTGGCCTGGTCACCGGACGGCGATCGGCTCCTGTTCGTCAGCAATCGAGGCGATCACGCCTTCGTCGGGGTCTACCACCTGACCGCCAAGCGGATTCAGTGGATCGATCCGAGTTTCGACACCGACCAGGACCCGGCTTGGTCTCCTGACGGTACCCGGCTGGCCTTCATCCGGATTCCGGCCGGCATCACGATGCCGCTCTTCGGACCGATCCGAGAGGCGCCGCCATGGTCGATCCGGGTCGCCGATGCCGCCACCGGCACGAGCGCGGAAGTCTGGCGAGCGGCTCCGGGCCGAGGAAGCGTGGTTCAAGACGTGACCGGACCGCGCCTCTCGTGGACCGCGTCCGATCGGTTGGTCTTTCCCTGGGAGCGTGATGGCTGGCAGCACCTCTACGCGATCACGCCGGCCGGTGGCGAGCCGAAGTTGCTGACGCCTGGCGAAGGAGAGGTCGAATACCTGACGCTCTCCGCCGACAGGCGGTCGGTGCTCTACAACGCCAACATCGGGGACATCGACCGGCGGGACATCTTCGAAGCCGATCCGGTGGCCGGGACGACCCGCGCGCTCACGACCGGGCGCGACATCGAATGGGCCCCGGTCGCGCTGGCCGGCGGTGCCCTGGGACTGTTGCGGTCCGACGCCCGGACACCGGCCCACGCGGCCGTGATGATCGGCGGTGCCACCCGGGCAGTGGCTCCCCAGGCAATCCCGGCCGACTACCCGGCGGCCGCCCTGGTCGAGCCTTCCCAGGTCATCTTCTCGTCGACCGACGGGATCAAGATTCACGGCCAGCTGTTTCTTCCCCCGGGGCTCCGTCCCGGGGAGCGTCGGCCGGCGGTGGCGTTCTTTCACGGCGGATCGCGCCGCCAGATGCTGCTTGGCTTTCATTACCTCGGCTATTACAGCGGCACCTACGCCATGAACCAGTGGCTCGCCCAGCAGGGGTATGTGGTGCTGTCGGTCAATTTCAGGAGCGGAACCGGGTACGGTCTCGAGTTCCGGGAGGCGCTCAACTACGGCGCGACGGGGATGTCGGAGTATCACGACGTCATGGCCACCGGGCTGTATCTCCAGGGCCGGCCCGACGTCGATCCCAGGCGAATCGGGCTGTGGGGCGGATCGTATGGCGGGGTGATGACCGCGATGGGTCTCGCCAAGAGCTCCGACCTCTACGCGGCCGGGGTCGACATTCACGGCGTGCATGATTGGAATAGCGGAATCCAGAACTTCGTGCCGAGCTACAACCCGCTCGAGCGGCCGGAAGCGGCTCGGTTGGCATTCGAGTCCTCGCCGCTCCGATGGGTCGACACTTGGCGCTCGCCGGTCCTGCTGATTCACGGCGATGACGATCGGAACGTCAACTTCAACGAGTCGGTTCGCCTGATCGCGGCGCTGCGAGCGCGGAAGGTGGATGTCGAGAGCCTGGTGCTGCCCGACGAAGTGCACGACTTCCTGACGTTCGCGAACTGGGATCGCATCTACCGAGCGACCGCCGACTTCTTCCATCGGAAGCTGCGATGAGGCCCACCGGTTGGGGGATCGTCCTGGCCGGCCTGGTGGCGGGCTGCCGCGGGGTAGAGCCGGCTCGACTCCCGGGCGCCCTCGACGAGGCTGGCAAGCGGGCGATCGCGGATACCGTGCGGGCCGAGTCGAACCGAATGCTGGTGGCGATGGCGGCGCGGCAGATCGACTCGGTGTTGCGGTTCTACGGCCGGCAGACGGCCTACGTCGGCGAGGGCGAGATCGGAGATTGGGGCGCGATCGTCGCCTCGGCGCCGCCCCGTTATGCGAGCTACACCCATCTCGACTGCCGCTGGGAAGACCCGTTCCGGGTGGACGTGCTTTCGCGGACCAGTGCCGTGGTCACGGCCATCCTCAGCTGCGAGAAAGGCAATCAGGCGGGGGAGCGATGGCTCGAGCGGGTGGCGCGCACCGAAGTGTTGGCTCCCGAGGAGGGCCGATGGCGGATCGTGGCGGTTCACGAGTCGATGAAGCCAGGAACCGGAGCGCTGCGGTGACGGCGGCGCGCCGGACGGTGGTCATCGGGGCCGGGGTGATCGGGCTCGCGGCGGCCCACGCGCTCCGGCGTCGGGGCCGTGAGGTGGTCGTGATCGATCAGGGCGAGCCGGGAGCGGCCTGTTCCGCCGGCAACGCCGGGTGGATCACTCCGTCCATCTCGGCGCCGATCCCAGCCCCTGGGCTCACCTGGACCTCGATCAAGTGGATGCTTTCCAGCGACAGCCCGCTCTACATCGCGCCGAGCGCCGCGTTGGGCCAGGCACGGTGGCTGTGGCGTTTCTGGCGGCACTGCAACGCGGCGGATTTCGAGCGTGGCCTCCATGCGGTCGCCTCGCTCAACGAACGGGCCATCCGGCTCTTCGACGAGTTGGAGCGAGAGGGGCTTTCGTTCGAGCTGCATCGGGACGGACTGCTATTCGTGTTCCGGGAGGAGCGGTACATGGAAACCGTCCGCCGGGAGTTCGATCACTACCGGCGATACGGCTACCAGGTTCCCAAGGCGTTAGGCGCCGCCGAGCTGAGGACCATGGAGCCGAATCTGGCCGACGAGGTCCACAGCGGGTTCTTGGTGGCCGAAGAGTACCACGTCCGGCCGGAAACGCTGACCGCGGGCTATCTCGACCAGCTGATCAAGAGCGGGGTCGCGGTGAGGGGAGGGACCGCGGTCACCGGGTTCGTCGTCGCGGACGGCAAGGCGATGGTCGTCAAGACGGCAGCCGGTGACGAGCCGGCCGACGAGGTGCTCGTGGCCGCCGGAGCGTGGAGCGGCCGGGTGGTCGAGCACCTGGGAGCTCGGCTCCCGGTTCAGGCGGGGAAGGGTTACAGCGTCACCATCGCCGGCCGGGGCGACATGCTCCGGCGGCCGGTCTATCTTGGCGAAGCGAAAATCGGCTCCTCGCCCTTTGCCGGCGGAGTTCGGTTCGCGGGCACCATGGAGTTGTCGGGAATCAATACCGAGCTCGATCGGCGGCGGATCGAGGCAATCCGCCGAGGCATCGCGCGGTACCTGAAACCGCCGGTGGGCCCGAACGAGGGCGTCGAGTGGGTCGGGATGCGGCCGTTGACGCCCGACGGATTACCGATGCTGGGGCGGATTCCCGGGATCGCCAACGGCTACATCGCGACGGGACACGCCATGCTCGGGGTCACCATGGCGCCGGTGACCGGCGAGACCATGGCCGACCTGATGACCGGGCGGCTCGACGAGGCGGCGCTGCTGCCGTTCGCGCCTGGTCGCTTCCGGTGGTAATCAGTGGGGCGAGAGGACAAGCCGAATGAAGCGGGTGGTCATCACTGCCGCCGCGGGCGGTATCGGGCGAGTCATCGCCGAGCGGTTCGTTCGCGACGGTCACCGCGTTCACATCGCGGATATCGATTCATCGGCCATGACCGCCACGCTGGCGGCGGTGCCGGCACTGAAGGGTACCGTAACCGACGTTGGCGATCCGGGGCAGGTCGAGCGGCTCTTCGCCGAGGCGATGCGGTGGTTGGGTGGGATCGACGTCCTGATCAACAATCACGGGATCGCCGGTCCACGTGGATTCGTCGAAGATCTCGACTACGCGGAGTGGGACCACTGCATCCGAGTGAACCTGAGCGGGATGTTCTACACCGTCAAGCAGGCCGCACCGCTGATGAAAGCCCAACGCTCCGGGTGCATCATCAACCTGTCGACGACGTCCGCCCGGACCGGGTTGCCGAAGCGGACGGCCTACGTCGCGGGCAAAGTGGGTGTACTCGGCCTCACCAAGAACCTCGCCCGAGAATTGGGACCCTGGAACATCCGCTGTAACACGATCTTGCCGGGGTTCATGGACAACGCCCGGGGCCGGGGCGTGCTGGCCAAGGTAGCCAAGGACAAGGGCATCTCGCTCGAGGCGATGGAGCAGGAGGCGCTCCGGTACGTCTCGATGCGAACCTGGATCGACATGAGCGAGATCGCCAGCGCCTGCGCTTTCCTGGCGAGCGAGGAGGCCCGTCACATCTCCGGCCAGGAGATCGCGGTGTGTGGCAACGCCGAGTGGGAGGAGTAGCCGATGTCGTGGCCGCCGGCTCGCTGGCGCATGGTGGCGCCATGAATCGTCGGGAGGTCGTCGCCGCGGCCGCGGCCGTGGCGGTTGGCCGTCGCCGCCCGAGCCAACCGGAGTGGGCGGGTTGGCGGGTCGACGGCGATCGGATCAACCGGTGGCTGGACGAGCTCGGCCGGTTTGGGGCGAACCCCGATGGCGGGGTGAGTCGGGTCGGATTCGGCGATGCCGACCTCCAGGCGAGGGCCTGGTTCATGGACCTGATGCGATCGGTCGGGCTCGCCCCGGCCGTGGACCCGGCCGGTAACATCCTGGCCAAGGTGGACGGTGCCGAGCCAGGCGCCAAACCGTTGATCTTCGGGTCGCACATCGATTCGGTACCTAACGGCGGACGCTACGACGGAACGGTGGGCTCTTTGGCCGCGGTCGAGGTGGCGACCACGCTCCGGTCGCGGGGGTACCGCAACCGCCATCCGTTCTGGCTCGCGGTCTGGGCCGACGAGGAGAGCGGCTTGGTGGGCAGCCGAGGATTTCTCGGAGCCATCGGGCCGGACGAACTGGCCGCCACCCGAACGAAGGACCGCGAGCCACTGGGTGCCTTGATCAAACGGGTCGGCGGCGACCCGGAGGCGGTGGCGGGTTATCGCCACGACCGCGGAAGCATCGCGGGGTACCTCGAGCTGCACATCGAGCAGGGCGGACTCCTGGAGCAATGGGGGACCGATATCGGCGTGGTCCAGGGCATTGTGGGGATTCTCGGGTTCGATGTCGTCGTCACCGGCTTCGCCAATCACGCCGGTACCACCCCAATGGTCGGTCGGCGCAACGCGCTGTTGGCCGCTTCGGAGCTGGCGCTCGCGGTCGATCGGGTCGTCAAGAGCCAGCCAGGCCGGCAGGTTGGAACCGTCGGCCGGTTCGAGGTCAGGCCCGGGGCCCAGAACGTCATCCCGGGCGAGGTCCACCTCTCGATCGAGCTCCGAGACCTCGACATGGCGAAGCTGGAACGCCTCTGGCGCGAGATCGAGACGGCTGGCAACGCCATCATGCGCCGCCGAGCGACCAGCTGGACCGTGGCCCGGCGGCCGGCCAACGTCGCGGCCGTTTCCGACTTATCGGTGCGGGGAGCCGTCACCGAGGCCGCGCGCGGTCTCGGCCTCTCGAGCAAGGCCATGCCAAGCGGAGCGGGGCACGATGCCCAGAACCTGGCCCGGATCGGGCCGATGGGGATGATCTTCGTGCCCTCGGTGGGTGGAATCAGTCATGCGCCCAAGGAGTTTACCGCGCCGGCCGACGTAACCAACGGCGTCAACGTGCTGTTGCAGACCCTCCTCCGGCTGGATCAAGGTTGATGGCCATCCTCTCGCTGATAGCGCCCGTCGTGCTCTCGGCGACGGCGGTCCTCCAGCCGCCGAACCGCCAGGATCTGGCCCGGTGGCGACGGCTGGCCCGGGCGGTGACGATCTACCGAGACGAGTGGGGCGTTCCGCACGTCCACGCCAAGACCGACGCCGAGGTGATGTTCGGGATGGCCTACGCCCGCGCCGAGGATCGATTCCCGGAAACCGAACCGTTCTACCTCCAGGGACTGGGACGAACCGCCGAAGTCGAGGGCGAGACTGGCGTCGGCTGGGACACCTTTCACCGGGCCTTCGAGCTGGAGCGGCGTGGCAAAGAGGAGTACGCCGCCGCCACGCCGGCCATCCGCGCCTTGGTCGACGGCTGGGCGGACGGTACCAACTACTACCTCGCCCGCCACCCCGAGGTGAAACGGCGGTTACCGATCCGCTACGAGGGATGGATGGCCTTCACCATGTATCGCGCCTTCGGGATCGACCCGGCGGCGGCCGATGTGGATCTGAGAACGCTGGCCAGGATCGCCACCCCGCCGCGCGATCCGGGTGAGGGATCCAACATGTGGGCGATCGGCCCGGCCAAGAGCGCCTCGGGGCACGCGATGCTGTTTCTGAACCCGCATACCCCGTTGCTGCCGGTGTACGAGAGTCATTGGATCAGCGACGAAGGCTGGAACATCACGGGACTGACGGCCTATGCCCAGACCTTGGTACCGGTGAAGGGCCACAACGAAAACCTCGGCTGGGCCCTGACGGTCAACAGCTCCGACATGTCTGACGTCTGGGAGGAGACCTTCGACGACCCTGCTCGACCGCTCGCCTATCGATACGGCTCGGGATACCGGTTGGCCACCGCCTGGATGGACTCGATTCGGGTGAAGGGTCCGGAGGGCGTCGCGGTCCGCCACCTTCGCCTGGTCAAGTCCCACCACGGCCCGATCGTCGGGGAGCGAAACGGGAAACGGCTCGCGGCGAACTTCGGGAACGTCGATCGAGGGGGGCTGCTCCAGCAATGGTACGCGATGGGGAAGGCCCGCAACCTGGCCGAGTTTCGCGAGGCGCTCGAAATCAACGGTTTGGTGCACCACAACGTGATGTACGCCGATCGGGCGGGCAATATCTTCTTCATCCACGCCGGTGCCGTTCCGAAGCGCGATACCACGCTCGACTGGACCAAGTCCCTCGACGGCTCTGACCCCAGGAGTGATTGGCAGGGGTACCATGTGCCGGCCGAGATGCCTCAGGTCCTCAATCCGCCATCCGGCTGGATCCAGAACACGAATTCGTCACCCTTTCAGACCACCACCGAGGATGCCAACCCAAAACGATCCGGGTTCCCGAAATACATCGGGTTGCATCCCGACAATTGGCGCGCCAAGCAGTCGAGGCGACTGCTGGCGGGACCCGAGAGGCTGAGCTTCGAGCGCTGGACCGAGTTGGGGTCGGATCGGTATTTCTACGCCGCGGAGCGGGAAGTCCCGCTGTTGCGCCACGAGTGGGAGTTGTACCGCGCCATCGACCCGGGCGAGGCGGCGGCGCTCGAGCCGATGATATCGCGGCTCGGCGGCTGGGATCGCTACGGCCGGGCCGAGTCCGCCGAGGCGCTCTGGTTCGGCCTCTACCAGCAAGTCGCGGGCGGGCGCTCGATCCGGGGCGACACGACGACCTGGTTTCGAATCAAGGCACTGAAAGGGGTCCGCGACAGCCTGGTCAAGGACTGGGGGCGGTGGGACGTGCCGCTCGGCGAGGTGGTCCGGCTGCAGCGGCCTAACGACCGAGCGGGGGAGAGCTACTCGGACGACCGATCGAGCCTCCCAGCGGCGACCTTCGATGGGAACGCGGTGGGGTCGGTGTTCTCGCTGTGGAGCGCCCGCCCGGCCGGCGCCAAACGCCGTTATGCGCTCGGGGGCTCCGGCTACGTGGCGGTGGTCGAGTTCGGCCCGACGGTCCGGTCCCGGTCGATCATCCCGTTCGGACAAAGCGGCGATCCCCGATCGCCCCATTTCTTCGACCAGGCTCCGCTGTTCGCGGCCGGCCGTTTCAAGGAGGTTCACTTCGCCATGGACGCCATTCGAGCCAACGCGAAACGGGTGTACCGTCCCGGGGAAGACGTTCGATGAAGCCACCTCGAATCTCCCGGTGGACGGCGCTGCTGCTCCTGGCGGTACCGGGCGGGGCGGCGTCGCAGGGCATCCGATTCGAGGTGTCGGTACCCCGGGCGGTCCGCGGCGAGCCACTGACCGGGCGCATCTTCGTCGGCTTGGCACCGACGCCGGAGCCGGAGCCGCGGATTGCCGCCTATAACTCGGCCCGCCAGCGCGATGCCCGGGTCCCGTTCTTCGCCATCGACGTGGAGCAGTTGGCCCCCGGCCGGACGGCCATCGTCGACCATCGGGCAATCGGGTTTCCCTTTGAATCGCTGGCCAAACTGCCGGCCGGCGACTACTACGTCCAAGCAATCGTCAACGTCTACACCAAGTTCGTCAGGGCCGACGGTCACACGGTGTGGGCCCACATGGATCAATGGGAAGGGCAGCGGTGGGCCTTCTCGCCCGGCAATCATTACAGCGAGACCGTTCGGGTCAGACTGGATCCCCGATCGCCGCGGGTGATTCGCCTCCAGTTGACCAAGACCATCCCGGCGATCGAGGTGCCTCCGGACGACCGTTGGGTCAAGCGGATCAAGATCAGAAGCGAGATTCTCTCCAAGTGGTGGGGTCACCCGATCTTTCTCGGGGCGACCGTCCTCCTGCCGGCGGGTTACGACCAGCATTCCGAGCGGCGGTATCCCACGGTCTACCATCACGACCACTTCAGCCTCGACCCCCCATTCGGGTTCACGACCGAGCCGCCCGCTCCCGGCCCGCAGCTGTTCGCCCAAATGCAGCGGGAGGCCGGGGGAAAACGGGAATCGGGGTATCAGTTCGCCCAGGCCTGGATGGCGGAGGGGTTTCCCCGGGTCATCGCCGTCAAGCTGCAGCATCCGACCCCGTACTTCGACGACTCCTACGGCGTCAACTCGGCCAACAACGGCCCCTTCGGTGACGCGATCCATCGGGAGCTGATTCCGCACCTCGAGCGACAGTTCAGAATGATCGGCCAGCCGTACGCCCGAGTCCTGACGGGAGGGTCCACGGGGGGTGGATCTCGTTGGCGCTCCAAGTCCATTATCCGGACTTCTATGGGGGAACCTGGACCCTCTACCCCGACCCGGTGGACTTCCGCCGCTACCAGCTGACCAACATCTACGAGGATACCAGCGCCTTCCGGGTGCCTAACGCCCCGTACGGCGCGCCGGAGCGGCCCTTTCAGATGGACGTGGCCGGACAGCCGAAGGGCAACGTCCGGGAACTCTCGCGGATGGAGGAAGCTCAGGGCACCCGGGGTCGCTCGGCCGGACAGATCGATGCCTGGAACGCCGCCTATGGGCCCCCGGACCACGACGGCTACCCGCGACGGCTGTGGGACCTCTCGACCGGGTTGATCGACCGCGAGGTCGCCCATTACATGCGGGACCGGGGATACGATCTGAGCCATTATCTCCGGACCAACTGGTCGCGAATCGGCCCGAGCCTCGTCGGCAAGATCCGGGTGTTCACCGGGGACATGGACCACTTCTATCTGGCGCCGGCGATCTACCTGCTGGAAGACTTTCTGGAGAGCACCACGGCCCCCGCGTACGGCGGCGAGTTCGGCTACGGGCGGCCCATGAAAGGACACGGATGGCAGCCTTGGACGAACGCGGACCTGATCCGGAGCATGGCGGCACAAATCGCCCGCAACGCCCCCGCCGGGGCGCCGAATGAGTGGCGTTAGCGCATGAAGAAGCCGACGATCAAGACGGTCGCCGTTGTTGGTGCCGGCGTCATCGGTCGGAGTTGGATTGCCGTGTTCGCCCGGGCCGGCTGTCGGGTCCGGGTCTTCGATCGGGACGCCGGGCAGCGCGACAAGGCGCTGGCGTGGTTCAAGCGGTACCTCAAGGCTTTGCGGCGGCAGGGATCGCTGAAGAAGAAGGCCGCCCAGCGAGACTGGGAGGCGGTCGGCGCCGCCGAGACGCTGGCCGAGGCGGTGGACGGCGCTGGTTGGGTGCAGGAGAGTCTCCCGGAGGACCGCGATATCAAGAACGCGGCCTACCATGAGATCGATGCCCTGCTCGGTCCCAAGGGGATCGTCGCCAGCAGTACCTCCGCGATGGACATGACGGATCTGGCGCACGGGGTTCCAGGCGCCCGGCGGTTCATCGTGGCGCACCCGGTCAATCCCCCCCATCTCATTCCGGTGGTCGAGGTTCTTGCCGGCCAGGCCACCGACCCGACCACGACGAAACGGGGTATCGCCTTCCTCCGAGAGATCGGTCAGGCGCCCGTCGTGATGAAGCGTTTCGTGCCCGGGTTTCTGCTCAACCGGATGCAGGCGGCGCTGGTTCGCGAGGCGGTCGATCTGGTAGCCAGCGGTGTCGCCGACGTCGATGCGGTCGATACCTGCATCCGGGACGGGCTCGGGCTCCGATGGGCGTTCATGGGGCCATTTGCCACGGCGAACACCAACGCCGACACCGGGATCAGGGAGTACTTCACCAGGTTCCGCGGCGCCTATCACGGTCTGTGGGATTCGCTCAATACCGCGACCCGCTTCGACGACCGCCTGGTGGACGATCTCGGCCGCCAAACCGACGCCATGTGGGCGGCCTCAGTCGACGACCAGCGGGCCTGGCGGGACGCGATGATCGCCGCGGTTCGTGACCTCAAGGCGCGCCAGCCGGCCCCGGCGCGATCGACCAAATCACCCAGACGCCGGTCGCGCCCTCGCGGCCGGTGATCCCACTCATCGAGGACGTTGTCTCATGGCGAGCAAATTCGACTATCTCTGGCGGTACGCCGACACCTACGAGTACCTGGAGCGGGTCGGCAAGATGCCACCGGTCATCATCGTCTGCGCCTGCAACGGCGGGGTCCAGGGCAAGGAGGCCAACGACAATCTCCCCGAGACGGCCGACGAGATCGCCGACTCGGTGGAAGGCGCCTATCGCGCCGGCGCCTCGATGGTGCACGTGCACGCCCGTGACCCGAAGAATCACACCAGGCCGGCCACGACCACCGAGATCTGGCACGACGTGAACAAGAAGATTCGGGAGCGTTGCCCCGAGATCATCATCAACAATACCACCGGCGGCGGCCCGGACATGACGATGGAGGAACGGCTTCGCTGCCTGCCCGCGCGCCCCGAGGTGGCCTCGCTGAACCTGACGCCGGACATGTCGAAGTTCCGGATCGCGGCCCGGAAGGCGCCGTTGCCCTTTCCCCGCGAGGAGATGCTCTACGACGAATGTCTTCCGTTCAGCTACAAGCTGGTCAACCAGTTCGCCGCCGAGATGAAGAAGCACGGTGTCAAGCCGGAAATGGAGACCTATCACACCGGTGGCCCGTGGGTCATGCAGGACCTGATTCGCAACGGGATGGTCGAGGCACCCTATTGGATCCAGACGGTGATGGGGTACCAGACCTCGAGCTGGCCGACCTTCGAGAACGTGATTCACCTGGTCCGGGAGTTTCCGGAGAACACCCTCTGGCTCACCTCGGGCATCGGGCCACAACAGCTGCCGATGACGACGTTCGCCATGTTGCTGGGCGGTCACGTTCGGGTGGGTCTGGAAGACAACGTGTACTACAAACGGGGCGAGAAGGCCAAATCGAACGCTCAGCTGGTCGAACGGGCGGCCCGGTTGGCCAACGAGTTGAACCGAGGGGTCGCGACGCCGGCCCAAGCGCGCCAGATGCTCGGCCTCTCGGCGACACCGTCCACCTACTGAGGACATCGCAATGGCCGTCTTGAAGCTTGGCGCGGTGGTCAGCCTGCTCGGCACCATCGGCCACCCACTCGTCGCTCAGTCGGCTCGGGCCGGGCGGATGAGTCTCCTCGATCGCTACGTCGAGAAGGCCCGCCTCGAATGGCGGGCGCCGGCGGTTGCGGTGGCCGTGGTGGTTCGGGATTCGGTGGTCTTCGCCAAGGGCTACGGCGTACTCGAGCAGGGCAAACCCGCTCGGGCGGACGAGCACACCATCTTCGCGATCGGATCGTCGAGCAAGGCGTTCACGACGGCCGCTCTCGCGATGCTGGTCGACGAGGGCAAACTCAAGTGGGACGACCGCGCCGCGGAACGACTCCCTGGCTGGGAGCTCGGCGATCCCTGGGTCACCCGGGAAATCACCGTGACGGACCTGGTCACTCACCGGGTCGGCCTGGACCGAGCCGATCGAATCTGGGGAGCGACCACTTTCGATCGGAAGGACATTCTCCGCCGCCAACGGTACATCAGGCCGGTGGCCAGCTTCCGCTCGGTCTACGGCTACAACAACCACATGTTCCTGGCCGCCGGCCAGGTGATCGAGAATGTCAGTGGACTGTCGTGGGACGCCTTCGTCAAGCAGCGGATCTTCGAGCCGCTCGGGATGAACCGGGCCACGACCAGCGTCAAGCCGCTAGGGTCGATGTCCAACGTCGCCACGCCCCACGGCTGGGGCCGAGACGGGGTCGTGCCGATTCCCTGGCATGACATCGACAACATCGGCCCGGCCGGGTCGATCAACGCCAGTGCCCGGGAAATGGGCGAGTGGCTTCGGCTCCAATTGGGGAAGGGGCGTCACCGAGGCCGCGTCCTGGTGAGCGAGGCAAGCATGAGGGCGATGCATTCGCCCCAGACGGTCATCCCGGTGGAACGCTGGTTCGCCTCCCTGAGCCCCGTCAATCACCAAATGGTCCCGGGGACGCACTTCTTCATGTATGGGATGGGCTGGTTCCTCCAGAACTACCGAGGTCGCTATCTGGTCCATCATGGCGGGTCGATCGACGGGATGCGGGCTCTGGTCGGGATGGCGCCGGAGGAGGGGATCGGGATCGTGATCCTGACCAACCTCAACCCGAGCAGCATCGACGAGGCGATCATGTTCCGGTTCTTCGATCTCCAGTTCGGCGGGAGCAGCCGAGATTGGAGCCGGGAGATGCTCGACAGCACCCTGGCGTTGCGGGACCGCGCTCTGGGGCAGGAACGGACCCAGGAGCAGGCCCGGATCACCGGCACCCAGCCAACGCTGCCCCTTGGAAAATACGCTGGCACCTATGCGGATAGCGCGTTCGGCGAACTCCAGATTCGCGAGCAAAGTGGAAAATTGACAATTCAATTCGGGGTCCCGACCGGGGAGCTCGAGCACTGGAGCCACGACACCTTCCGGATTTCCTGGAACACCCCGCTTCGCGACCGATCGCTGATCACCTTTCGGATCGGCAGTGACGGTGCCGCTCGGGCCGCCGTCATTGGCGGGGTACCGGAACTGGTCCGGCGACCGTGACCGACCCGCGCTTGACCGGCCTGCTCGAGCGGATGGTAGCGGTCGACTCGAGACTGCCGACCGAGGCGAGGCTGGGCGCGGTGATCGCCGACGAAATTCGGCAGGCCGGCTTCGAGCCGGAGATCTTCGAGGTTGCCGAGGGTCGGCCCAACGTCTGTTGCTCGGCGCGGATTGGTCCCGGGCACCGCTTGGTCACCTTGACCGGCCATATGGACACGGTCGGTGTTGCCGCTGGTTGGACGACCGACCCTTTTGCCCCAACCACCGTGGACCAGCGCCTCTACGGCCTTGGTGCCGCCGACATGAAGGCCGGACTTGCCTGCGCCTGGAGGGCTTTCCTTCGGCTCGTCGAGGTCGGGCCGGGCCGGTCGGGCGTGGGGCGGGTCGGGTTCGCGGCCACGGTGGACGAGGAGGCGTTCGGGACCGGGGCTCGGGCCCTGCTCTCGACCGAATACGGCCGCTCGGACTTGATGCTGTTGACGGAGCCATTCTTCGGTGGCTCCGCCACCGAGCCGATTCCCTTGGTGATGCCTGGGAAAATCCTCTATCGCATCGTGGTGCACGGCAAGAGTTCTCACGCCCTCGGCAATCCGGAGCGGGGGATCAACGCGGTCGACGACGCGGCGCGAATCGTCACCGCCCTGGCCGGGCTGCCGCTGGGCCGCGACCCGGTCCTGGGCCCGATGAACTACTGCACCCTCAAGATCGACGGGGGGTATCGGGAGTATGCCGTCGTGGTACCGGAGCGGTGCGAGATCATCGTGACGCGGCTGTTGGCCCCGGGCGAGACTCGTGAGGCCGCTCTTGGCCAGCTGGATACCCTGATCGCCAGCCTCGGGTTGGCTTCCCGGGTCACGGTCGAGATGGCGCCGCCGTCCTACGACCCCTACTCGATGGCCCGAGACCACCCGGGTGTGGCGGCGTTCGCCGAGGCCTACCGGGCGCGGCTCGGCGTCGCGCCGAGTTTCGGGGGGTTGTTAGGCATCACCGACGCCAACATCTACCAGGCCGAAGGTGGGATCCCGACGATCATTTTCGGACCGCGGGGCGCTGGCCTTCACGAACGGGACGAGTACGTCGATCTGACGACCCTGGAGCCGGTGGTCGACGTCCTGGTCGACACGGCCTTGCGGTACTTCGCCGCGACGGCCGGCTGAGCCCAGCGGACCGTCCAACCGAGGAGCCATTCGATGGGGATCGCGCCGATGGCGGGATTGGCCACCCTGCTGCTGGCCGGCGCAAGCGCCGCCCAGGTGCGCCGGGAGCTCGGGGTCATGGTCCCGATGGGAAACGGGGTCCGCCTCGCCGCCGACGTTTGGCGGCCCGCGCCCCGGGATCCCGGTCGGATGGACCCCACCCGGCGGCCAACGGGCTGTTAGGGAGGAACGCCCGGGGCCGCTCTGGACGCCGAGGCGGATTTTGACCAAGATCTAGGGGTCTGGCCGCCAGGATCCGACCATGAACCAACCCAACGCCCGGATCGAGTTACGGATCGCCCCGGACGATGAGCATGCCGAAGAGACCGACCGGTTTGCCCGCGACCTCCTCCGAGCGGTGCGCGAGTTGCCCGTTGATTCCGCGGAGCTCGGGCCGGGCGCCCCGCCGCCGGCTGGCACCAAGGGGGCCACCCTGGCGGCGGTGGGAGCCCTGGCGATCGGGGTGAGTACCAACGCCGCCTGGGATGTGATCAAGCTCCTCATCTCCCGGCTCATGAATCGGCGGAACACATTGGTCAAGCTCGAAGGACTGGTCGGGAGCGAATTGATCCGCTTCGAAGGCACCCCTGCCGAGTTCGAGAAGCTGGCCGCGGCGCTCGCCGCCGCGAAGCGGGGCGGCGAGTCTCCGGCACCGTGACCCGTCTTGCGCTGTTCGTCGGAAACAGCCACTACGACGACCCCAAACTCGCCCAACTCAAGACCCCCGCCGCCGATGTCCGCAGCCTCGCGGCGGCGTTCCGCGACCCGAACATCGGTGGCTTCGACGAGGTGATCGAGCTGATCGACGAATCGGAGGCCGCGATTCGGCGCCGGATCAGCACCTTCTTCGACCGCCGCCAGAGCAACGACCTGTTGCTCTGCTACTTCTCGGGCCACGGGGTCCGTGACGACCGAGGCCGGCTTTACCTCGCGGCTCGCGACACCAGCCTCGACCAGCTCAAAGCCACTGGGATTCCCTCGTCGTATCTCGTCGAACACATGGACGAGTGCCGGTCCCGCCGGCAGATCCTGATCCTCGATTGCTGCAACAGCGGCGCCTTCGCCCACGGCACCAAGGGTAGTCCCACCGTGATGACCCGCGACACCTTCGAGGGCAACGGGTTCGGCCGGGTCGTCCTCACCGCCTCCGACGCCACCCAGTACGCCTTCGAGGGCGACCGAATCATCGAGCAGGCTGAGTTGTCGCTCTTCACCCACTACCTGCTCGAGGGCCTCTCGACCGGCGCCGCCGCGCCCGGCGGCGACGAGCACATCACCCTCGATCAGTGGTACGACTACGCCTACGGGAGGGTCCTCGGGCAGACCCGGACCCAGACCCCCAGGAAGTGGGTCTACAATCAGGAAGGCGCTCTGATCATCGCCAAGAATCCGCGGCCCCGGCCGCCTGGCGCCGATCTCCCCCAATCGGTGCGCGACGCCGGTCGGGACGATCGGGCCGAGGTGCGGCGGGGCGCGGTGACCGAGTTGATCAGGATTGCGCGAACCTCCGATGGCCGCTATCGGCAAGCGGCGATCGCCGCGCTCGAGGTCCTGGCCGCCCGCGACGGCAATCAGACCGTCCGAGCCTCCGCGGCGGAGGCGTTAGGCAACCTCGAGCCGGCCCCGGCCTCCGCCGAACCGGCTCCGCCGGCGTCGGCCGCCAAGCCTGACGCCGCGCCCGCCTCGCCGGCGCCG
>VGVQ01000004.1 GCA_016874005.1 Gemmatimonadota bacterium
TCGGAGAATGGTGGCCTTCTCCTCAGCGGTGAATGGGCGGCGAGCACGGCTCGTGGATCGACTCATGGACTCCTCCTCCTCCAAAGTTGGAGGGGTTAGGAGTCACATTTCAACTGAGGCAGGACACAACCAAGCGGATGCCATTCTATTCGGCCGCGTTACCTACGAAATGATGGAGGCTGCTTTCCGCCCTGTTGCGGAAACAGGCGTCAGGCCGCCTTGGATGGAAGCGTGGATGGAGCCCTTCGCGCGCACTATCCACGCTGCAAAGAAATACGTCGTGTCGACGACTCTTCCTCGTGCCGACTGGAACGCAGCAGTCGTGCGCGGAGACATCGCGAGGACCGTTCAGCGTCTGAAGCAGGAGCCTGGCGCAGGTTTGGCGGTAGGTGGCGTCAGATTGCCGATGCTGTTGGCAGAATTGGGACTCATCGACGAGTACGATTTCATCGTTCAGCCAAGGCTGGCGGGCCACGGACCAACCTTGTTCGCTGGACTGGCGAAGCATGTCGAACTCGAATTCGTTGGAGCAGTGAAGTTCGACTCGGGAGCGGTGGCGATGCGGTACCAAGCGAAGGGGTCGACGTGACGCGGGCCAACATGCCTGCAAACCTGACCAAGCCGCCGTTACGGCGGTGGTTGAGACCGCGAGGAGTCGGGCAGCATGTTGCCGCAGCTGGACGAACTGGTCCTCCGGCTGGCAGTTGGAGCGTGGCCTCTGAGGAAACTCGGTGGGGGCCGCGGTGCTCGGCCCGCGCCCGAGCGGATACCTCCTGGCGGCCGGCCAAGGGCAATCCGTCGTCGTCGCATTAATATTCCCCGGCCCACGCGACCTATCCGGAGCCCAATGCCGATCCTGCCCGCGGTCCTCTTCGCCCTGTCGCTGACCTCGCCGTCACCCCGCACCGGTGACAGAATGACCGGATTTGGCGCCGCGCTGCTGATCCTCGGCGACGAGATCGTCATCGGACGCTCGGAAGCTGGCCTTTTCGGCGCCACCGTGGCCTCCCCGCGCGGCGGCGGCGTCCACCTCTTCCGACGAGGCAGCGACGGCAATTGGACCGAGCATGGCTCGATCGACCCGTCGGACCCGGCCCCCGGAGACGGATTTGGAGCGAGCCTCGCTGGGGCGGGCGACCTGCTGGCGGTCGGCGCTCCGTCGAGCGGAACCGGCGCCGTCTATCTGTTCCGCCGCACCGGGGGCGCCTGGCGTCAGATCAGCAAGATCACCCTGGCCGGCGGCACCAAGACCGACGGCTTCGGTCTCGTGCTCGCCCTGCGGCCCGACCTCTTGCTGATCGGCGCGCCAGGGCGAGACGGGGGCCGCGGCACGGTCTACGCCGTTAGGTGGCGCGGAACCGAATGGGCCGCCCCCGAACTGGCCGCGGCCGGCTCCGAGCCAAACGACCGATTCGGTTCCTCGCTGGCGCTCGACGGCGACCGGGTCTTGATCGCCGCCCCCGGCCCCGATCCCGTCCGAGGCGGCGGCCCCAACAACCGGCCCAAGCCGGGGACCGCCACGGTCTATCGAATCGCCGAGGGCGCCCTCGTCGCCGAGAGCTGCCTCGCCCTGGCGGCCGCGGACAGCGTCGTGGGCCTCGGCACCGCCGCGCTCCTCGCCGGAACCGAGGCATTCCTCTCGGCGCCAACCGCCGATCGTGGCGCCGGCGTCGTCTATCGGTTCACCCGCCAGGCCGACGGGACATGGCGCGCCACCGATCGACTGGCCGCCGACGCGCGGCCACCGGCGCTTGGCCCCCTCGCCCGCCCCACGCCAGGCTCGCAGGGAATGGGCATGGCCATCATCAAGGCGGGCGCCCAAGTCCTGGTCGGGGCACCCTCATTCTCGAGTTCGCGAGACGGCGCGGTCATCGTCTTCGGGCCAACCGGAACCGGATGGGCCGAGACCCAGCGAGTCACCGCCGAGTCGGGAGCCCGCAGTGCATTCGGCCTGGCCCTCGCCGGCTCGGCGACCATGGCGGTGATCGGGGCGCCCGCCGGAGACTTTGGCCAAGGCCTGGCCTTCGTGCTGGGCCAGGAGGCCGGCCAGTGGAAAGTGTTAGGCAGGCTCATCGACACCCCGTTCCTGCTTCCCGCCATTACCGGTGGCACCGAAAAGACCTGCCAGGCGGGAACCGCCCAGGGCTATAGCTGCCAGGATGTCGACCTCCAGTCCTTCCTTCCGATCCACGCCATCGGCGGCAAGCGCGGGGTCGAGCTGAACGACATCTGGGGCTGGACCGACCCGCTCACCGGCAAGGAATGGGCGTTGGTGGGACGGGTCGACGGGACCTCATTCGTGGACGTGAGCGACCCCGTCAACCCTCGCTATGCCGCTGACCTGCCAATGACCCCGGGATCCTGGCCGAACTCGTGGCGGGATATCAAGGTCTACCGGAACCACGCCTTCATCGTGGCGGACCAAGTCGGGCAACACGGCATGCAGGTGTTCGACCTCACTCGACTCCGAGCCTTCAACGCGGCGCCGGTGACCGTGGCCGCCGACACCGTCTACGACAAGATCGCGAGCGCCCACAACATCGTGATCAATGAGGAAACCGGATACGCCTACACCGTCGGCAACAACGGCGGCGGCGAGACTTGCGGCGGTGGGCTCCACATCATCGACATCCGGGAACCCCGGGTCCCGAAGTTCGCCGGCTGCTGGGCCGACCGGTCCACCGGAATCAGCCGGACCGGCTACACCCACGATGCGATGTGCGTCAGCTATCACGGGCCGGACACCCGCTACCGCAACCGGGAGATCTGCTTCAGCTCCTCGGAAACCGCGGTCGGCATCGCGGATCTGTCCGACAAATCGGGCCCGATCCGAATCGCGGTGGCCGAGTACCCCAACACGGCCTACGCCCACCAGGGATGGCTGAGCGACGATCATCGATACTTCTTCCTCGACGACGAGGGCGACGAAACCGGCGGGCTGGTGCCGAAGACCCGAACCCTCATCTGGGACGTATCGAAGCTCGATGAACCGATCTTGATCAAGGAATTCCTCGGCACCAACTCGGCGTCCGACCATAACCTCTACGTCCGGGGCCGGTACATGTACCAGTCGAACTACCTGGCTGGCCTTCGGGTCGTGGACATCGCCGATCCGAGCAATCCCCGGGAAGTGGGCTATCTCGATACCGTGCCCTGGGGCGAGAACGCACCCGGGTTCGAAGGGTCGTGGAGCAACTATCCCTATTTCAAGAGCGGGACGATCGTCGTGTCGAGTATCGGGCAGGGGCTGTTCGTCGTGAAGCATCGGGCGGTGTCGCCGATACCCTGATGGAGGATATCCGCCGCCGTGGGGAACGGTGGATACGCCTGAGTCGCCGGGCACCGTCATCAGCGGCAGGGTGAGCACGATGTTAGGCGTCCATAGCGTACCTCGGATCCGATAATGTACGAATCGAGGGCTCATCCACCGCTACCTCGTGCGCACTTCGCCAGGCGCCTGCTTCTTCACGCCTCGGTCGCGTTGCTGCTCCTGGTCGGCTCGCTTGGCGTGGGCATCGTAGGCTACCGTTACTTCGAAGGGCTCTCAGCCCTCGATGCCTTCCTCAATTCAGCAATGCTTCTAGGCGGCATGGGACCCGTGAACACCCCTCGTACACCTGGGGGCAAGTTATTTGCGGGTCTCTACGCGCTCTATGCGGGTCTAGTCTTCATCGTCACGGCGACGCTGGTCTTTACCCCGATTGCGCATCGGATACTGCATAGGTTCCATTGGGACGGAAAGCCTTAGCCGCAGCAACATGTTGAGAGCGTCCGTCCGATGTACGCCCAACAAACCGCTCAGCCGAGGCGGTTCGCGGCGCGGCTGAGCATGCCCGCTAGGCGGTGCGACTCTATCTGCGCCGCGCCCTGCCGCGGCAAGGCAGCACGTTAGGCGGTATTGATGAAGCATCGGGGGATGCTGATGCAGAGGTTCAAAACCACTCTCGTCTCGGGCAAGAAGCCTCCCTACTCCACCTGGACGTTTGTGGTCATTCCAGTCGGGTTGGCCGCTGAATGGGGCCCGGGTCAGAAGGCAGTCCGAGGCGCCATTTCAGGAGCCCCATTCAGAGGGACCGCGAGTCGAGGCGAAGGCCAACTCCGGGTTCCAATTCCCAAACACCTGCGTGAGCGGGCTGGGCTCGCCATTGGCGACACCGTCGACGTTTCGATCGAACTCGACCCGGACCCGCGGCCGGTGCGACTCCCGAATGAACTTGGCACGGTTTTGAGGGACAATCCCGAGGTCGCCCGACTCTTTGAGCGGTTGCCCCCGTCTCTTCGGCGGGCCTGGGCGTCATACGTGGAAGAGGCAAAGAGACCAGAAACGCGAAGTCGGCGGGCTCGAAGGGCGCCTGCCGGGATCCGCGCTGGCGAGTTCCCGAGGTAGACAATGTGGCCTACCTTCTACACCCGAGACGCTCGTGGCGGCCCTCCCGGTACGGCATCCAGGCAACGGTGCCGCGCGCTGCCACTGATGCCGCACGTCAGACCGCGATTCAGGAAGACGCATCATGAGCAACTTCGTCGAGCTGGTGACATTCAGGGCCAAGGCTGGGGTCACCTCAGAGCAGGTGATCTCCGCCGCTGAGCAGGTCAATCTGTTCTTGAAGGACCAGCCTGGATTTCTTTCCAGACATCTGGGGGTCACCGAAGATGGGACGTGGCATGACATCCTGTATTGGGAGAGCGGCGAACACGTCATGGCCGCAATGGCGAAGGCGGAGTCGTCTCCCCATTGCCCCGTCTTCTTTGGACTGATTGATCCAGCCCACGACAGCATGGACCTGTTCCCGTCGCTCGTGGTGGCGGGGCGGTAGCTGAACACGATCTATCAACCGGTTGCCGATCCGGCGCGGGCGTCGCCAGGCGCTCGGCAACCACTTGGAGGCCTGTGAGATACCATACTCGAACCGCGCTGCTGGTGGCGGCTCTCTTCAGTCCCGCGCTCCTGGCCGGTCAGGCCTCGGTTCGGATCGAGCCGGCCCGCGCCTCGGTGGTCGCGGGCGACTCGATCCGGTTCCGGCTGGTCGTGACGGACGCCGAGGGCCGAACGATCCCGGCGGATTCCGCGTTCTGGGCCGCGGGGCCGTTCGAGGTGGCCTCGACATCGCGGGGATTGGTCCGGACCTTCCGGCGGGGACGGGTCCGAGTGATCGCTCGCGCGGCGGGCCGGACCGCGTTCGCCGAGCTCGAAGTCCTCCCCAAGCCGGCGGCCGCCATCGAGCTTACGGCCGACCAGCTCACCGTCGTGGTGGGTGGTAGGACCGTGGTCCGCGCGATGGTGCGCGATCGCGACCGGGAGCCGATCGGCGACGCGGCGGTGCGGTTTCGGAGCCTGGATCCGACGTTAGGCAGGGTCAGCGAGGCTGGCGCCGTCGAAGCGATCGGGCCGGGGCGGCTCAGGATCGAGGCGACCAGCGGGCCCGCCCGGTCGGTCGTCGAGGTCGCGGTCGTTGTCAACCCGGTCGTCGAGGTCGCGGTCCGGGGCCCGGCCGCCGGCCGAACCGGCGACGTCCTCCGGTTCTCGGCCCTGCTCGCCGGCCCGGGCGGGCGGGAGATTCCCGGCCTCAACCCGGTCTGGTCGGTCACCGGCGAAGGCGGGACCGTCTACCCAGACGGGGCGTTCGTCGCGACCAGGCCCGGGGCCTATCTGGTGACCGCCACCGTCGGGCAGCGAAGCGCCACCCGGGAGGTCTCGATCGCTCCCCGGGTCCACGATCGCCGGGTGGAGCAGGTGACCTCGCTGATCTTCCCACACCTGCAGATCGCCGAGATCTGGCCGATCGGCAACGCGCTGTACGCCTCGACGGTCCTCGACCGGCTCTACGTCTTCGACCTGGCCGACCCGGCCAGACCGCGGCTCACCGACTCGGTGATCGTCGACGCTCGGATGATCAACGACGTGACCACCACCGCCGACGGGACCATCGGCATCCTCACCCGGGAGGGGGCGTCGTCCCGGAAGAACGGGATCGTCTTTCTCGACCTCGCCGATCCGCTCCACCCCAAGGTCCTCTCGGAGTACACCGCAACGGTCACCAGCGGGGTGCACAGCGTGGTGGTGGTGGGCCGGCTCGCCTACCTCACCGACAACGGCCATCGGATGCTTCGGATCGTCGACTTCGCCGATCCGCGGAATCCCCGCGAGGTGGGTCACTGGCAGATCGAAAACACCGTGGTCACCCGCTCCGACGGGAGCAGGGGCTCGCCCCGGTCCCCGAGCGACGCCACCGAAGTGAACGGCCGCTACCTCCACGACCTCCAGATCGTCGACGGGATCGCCTATCTGGCCTACCTCAAGGACGGCTTGGTGATTCTCGACGTCGGCAACGGCATTCGGGGTGGGACGCCCACCAGGCCGGCGTTCGTGAGCCAGTTCGTCTACTCGACCGCCGATTACTATCCGCCCGAGATGATCGCCGGGACCCACACCATGTTCCGGTTCGACGACTATCTGGTGGTGGGCGACGAGGTCTTGCCGGCCTTCGCGGATCCCTGGTCGCGCGACTACGTCAAGACGTTAGGCAGGCTCCACCTCTTCGACGTCTCCGACCTGACGACGCCGAAGCTGGTGGCGTTCTACGACGTCCCGGATCAGGGCAATCACAACGTCTGGGTCGAAGGCCGCACCATGTACGTGGCCAGCTTCGAATCCGGGCTCAAGGTCGTCGACGTCTCCGGCGAGCTGCGCGGCGACCTCCGGGCCCAAGGCCGCGAAATCGGGGGCGTCCGGACCGCCGCGTCCACCGGCTTTCGGCCCAACGTCGCGATGGCGTTCAGCGCGATTCCCCACAAAGGAATGATCTACACCAGCGACATGAACAGCGGGGTCTGGGTGGCGCGGCTGGCGCCCAAGTCGGTGACACCCTGATCGTCAGGCGGTCTTGCGGAAGGAGAGCATCGAGGACTGGAGGTACCGGTCGCCGTCGGCCTCGAATACCGCGAACGGTCGCCAGGTCTCGAGCGTCACCGGCCGGGGCGGGGCGTAGGGCAGCGCGTCGGCCCCCTTGGCGTAGAACTGGCCCGGGCCGCTCACGAACAGCTCGATCGTCCGGGGCGGGAAGTGGAGCCAGGTGTTGGCCGGGTTGGGAGCGGTCTCGAGCAACAGCCGGCCATCCTCGACGAACAGGGGCTGTTGGAGCATGACGTCGGCATAGCGGCCCAGCCAGGGCGCCAGGTCGGCCCGGTCGATCGCCAGGGGCGCCGGGGCCCCCGGCATCCGGACGCCGAGCGCCTCGCGGAACACCACCTCCATGACCTCCTCGTAGAGCGGTATGCCCATCGAGGCGTTGATCGCCAGGGCGACCGCGAAGCCCGACCCCGGATCGATCCGGAAATGGGCGTTCGAGCCTAACGTCGCTCCATCGTGTCCCAGGATGGTCCTCCCGGCCACCTCGTAGATCATCCAGCCGAGCCCGTAGCCGCACAGCTGCCGGTCCACCGCCGCGCGGCACTGTTGCCGCTGCATCTCGGTCACCAGGCCGGGATCGAGAAAGGGCGAGCCGTCCGGCGCGGTGCCCCCGTCGAGGTGGACCCGGGCTATCGTGAGCAGGTCGCGGACCCGCCCCATCGGGGTCGACCCGGCCGGCGAATGGCCCGGGATGAAGAAGGGCACCGGCTCGACCAGCCACCCCGCGGGTCCCGGGACATGGCCGATGACGTGGCGCCAGGTCAGGGCTTGTTCCGGCGTCGTGATCACCGTCTCGAGTCCGAGCGGTCCGGTCAGCACCTCGGCCAGAGCCTGGGGCCACGGTTTCCCGGTGGTGACATCGAGCAGCCGCCCGAGCATGATCATGCCGCTGTTACAGTAGGAGATCAGCGCGCCCGGTCGATGGTAGAGCCGGTGCTCGTTCAGAAGCTGGATTTGGCCGGCGATGGCATCGGCGTTCTTCCCGGTATCCTTGAAGAGGGTCCCGACCAGGCCGCTGGTGTGGCAGAGCAGGTGGCGCACCGTGATCGCCCGGGCCCGGTCGTCCGGCGGAGCGAACTCCGGGAGGTAGTCCATCACCGGGGTATCGAGATTCAGCTTACCGAGGGTGATCTGGCGAGCCACCGCGGTGGCGGTGATCACCTTGGTGACCGAGCCGTAGCTGAAGAGGTGCTCCGCTGTCGCCGGCTCGCCGGTACGGACGTTGGCGAGGCCGGCCGCCGCGACTTCGACCCTGCCATCCCGCCAGATCGCGATCGAGGCGCCGGGCAGACCGTGCTTCTCGAGCGCGTCGGTCAGCAGCGAGGTCCAATCCGTCATCGGGTTGCTCCGTTCGGGAGGTAGAGCCGGGGACTGGTACGGCGAGCCGGAGCCGTGGCGCCAATGTACCGCCGGCCGGCCGCTTGCACACTGGGCCGATCGGAGGCAACGTTGACGGCATTCCCTTCGGCACCCTGGAGCCTACCATGATTGCTCGTCTGCTCGGCGCCCTCGCCTGCTCGACGGTGGTGGCGTCGCTGGCCGCGGCCCAGCCCGCCAACCCGCTTCGCAACCTCGACGGCTACATCGAAAAAGCCCGGGCGGACTGGGGCGTGGCCGGGCTGGCGGTTTCGATCGTCCGGAACGACTCGGTCATCTATGCCAAGGGGTTCGGTCTCAAGGAGGCGGGCAAGCCGGACAAGGTCGATGAAAGAACGCTCTTCGCGATCGGCTCGAACTCCAAGTCGTTCACGGCCGTGGCGCTCGGGATGCTGCAAGACGAGGGCAAGCTCCACCTCGACGACAAGGCGACCAAACACCTCCCAGCCTTCAACGCCTCCGACGCGTACATCACGCGGGAGCTGACCGTCCGCGACCTGATCACCCACCGAAGCGGCTACTTCCGGGGCGACGCGGTCTGGATGGGAAGCGGCTTCGGCCGCGACGAGATCCTCCGGCGGACGGTCAATCAACCTCGGAGCACCAGCTTCCGGTCCACCTTCGGCTACAACAACATCATGTTCCTCGCGGCCGGCGAGATCGTCGGGAAGGTGGCGGGGAGCTCGTGGGACGCCTTCGTGCGGCAACGGATCTTCGCGCCGCTCGGGATGAACACGTCGGGGACCAGCGTGACCGAGCTCGCCTCGCAGCCCAACGTCGCCACCCCGCACGCCAGGGTCAGCGGCCAACCGGTGGCGATCAAGTACCGCAACATCGACAACGTCGGCCCGGCCGGCTCGATCAACTCGAGCGTCCAGGAAATGGCCCAGTACGTCAGGTTCCACCTCGGCCGCGGGGTCTATCAGGGTCGCGAGCTGTTGAGTCGCCGGTACCACGACGACATGGTGACGCCGCAGACCATCGCTGGAACCGGCCGGGACACCTTGCTGCCGATGGTCCACTTCGACACCTACGGGTTGGCCCTCTGGCTCAGGGACTATTACGGCAAGAAGCTGGTGTCGCACGGCGGGGGCATCGACGGGATGTTGTCCCAGATGGCCTGGATCCCGGAGGCGAATGTCGGGGTGGTGGTTCTCACCAACACCGATGGCCAGAACCTCCAGAACGCCCTGACCTTCAAGGTTCTCGACCTCCTGATCGGCGCGCCCGAGCGAGACTGGAGCGCCATCTACCTCGCCCAGGATCGCCGGAATCAGCGGCGAGCGGATTCGGCCCGAACGGCGATGGTCGCAGAGAGGGTGGCCGGGAGCAAGGCGTCGCTCGCGCTCGAGAAGTACCTCGGCCGCTACGAGCATGCCTTTTACGGCGAGCTCAGGGTCGAAAGGGACGGCGACGGGCTGGTACTGCGCCGCAGCGCCGAGCAATGGGCCACGCTCGAGCATTGGCACTTCGACACCTGGCGGGTCGAGTGGAACACCTCCCGGACGCCGGGGGCGATGACCTTCGCGATGTTCAAGGTCGAGCCTAACGCCACGGTCTCGACCTTGGAGATGCGGGGGGCACCATTCGCGACGCCGTACGAGCCGGGGGCGGTGTTCCGGCGGGTCGGGACCACCGGCAACGCGGCGAGAGCGGGCGGGCAGTGAGGGGGGCCGGCCGGCGGCGGTCTGACCGTTTCCGGCGGTTCGACACCGGGGCAGGATGAACCCACCGCCGTTTTCCGAGCTGGTGGGGCGGCTCCTCGAGGAAGTACCGGACACCGCGGCGGCAGAGTCGCTGCAGCGGCAAATCGAGAGCCGGCTGATGGCGGTGTTGGGGACCGATGGGGTCGGCGGTGAGCGGGAAGTCGATTCGCTCACCGAGGCCGGATATCGCTTGGAGCGGCTCGATGCGATGCGTTGGATGTGGCGGGTGGAGCTGCCGGCTCCGCGGGTCCTCGAGATCTGGTTCACGGGAACCGACCGGCCCTACCTGGCCGCGCTATCGTACCGGACCGGCAAGCCGTGGGGCAGCGCGGCGGAGCGGCGGCGCGCCAAGTTGCAGGCGGAGTTCTATCGGCGCTACCAAGCCCTGTTCGATCCCGCGATCGAGCGGGGCCCCGGCGACAACGTCATCGAGGTCGTCGCCGAGTTCGAGGCGGACGTCAATAATGGCGGGTTTGGCCAATACCTTTCGAACAAGAGTACGGCTCGGGCCCGCCAAGCGCTCGAGGCGCTGATGGCGATCGGCGCCAAGCGGAGCCACCGATGGCTTACTCAGGCCATCGAGGCCGGTGGCGACGAAGCCCGGATGGCGCGGCTCGACCAGCAATTCTTCGATCGCCCCGACGACCTGGCGTCCTTGACCATGAAGTACTTGCCCCGCGCTCGGGGTGATCGCCCGTCCAAGCGCAGTAAGCGGCCCTGAGCGAGGCGATCACGATCGAAATTCGCGAACCTCGGAGGATGAAATGTCGGACTCGATCGAGCGTGGTATCCGGCTGTGCTTGGCGGTCGCATCGACTTTGGCCGCGACGGCGTGCGGCAAGGCCCCCGATCAGGCCCAGGCACCGCCCGCCGGGCCGGCCTGGACCGACCCGGCCCCCCACACGGAAGGCTTCGGCGCCACCGCGACCGGCCCGCTCCACTACCTCGACTGGGGCGGCACCGGACCCAACCTGATCCTGATCCACGGCTTGGGCGACAACCCCCACGCCTTCGACGATCTGGTGCCGGCCCTCGGCGGCAAGTTCCGGGTGGTCGCCTACGCTCGCCGGGGACACGGACGGTCCACCAAACAGGGTCCCTACGACACCGCCACCCTGGTCGCCGACCTGACCACCGTGATGGACAGCCTCAAGATCGAGTCAGCCCATCTGGCCGGGTGGTCCATGGGCGGCAACGAGATCACCGCGATGGCCGGCACCCATCCCGGCCGGGTCGGGAAGATCGTCTACCTCGACGCCGGATACGATTGGGCCGACCCAACGTTCGCCGCGGCCTTCAACGAGACGCCCGCCGATATCAACCCGCCGGAGGCCGCGCGGGCCAGCCTCGACGCGTTCCGCGATTGGCAGCGGACCGTCTGGTTCCCGGGAGTCGCCGACGGTTCTCGGCTGGAGGCCTACATCCGGGGCTTGGTCGAGGTCCAGCCCGATGGACGGGCCCTGCCCGCGATCCACGACACGGTGATGGCGAAGCTCTATGAAGCACTGGTGACCAGCCCCCGCGACTATCCCAAGGTGAAGGCGCCGGCCCTGTCGATCTACGCCACGACGTTCTTCGATCTCGAACGCGGTGACTCCGCCCAACGGGCGAAGATGGCCGCCTGGGAAGAGAAGCACGTCGCGACGTTCCGGGCGAGGTCTAAAGCGCGGATCGTGAAGGAACTGGCCGGGGTCGACACGATATCGGTTCCGGGAACCCACATGGACTTCTTGGTGAACGGCCGTGACCAAGTGGCCGCCGCCATGGCGGCGTTCCTGTCGCGACCGCGGTAGGCAGTCGCCACGGTGACGATCTGACCGGGGCCTGCCTGGTCTTCAGCCCGGCGCGTCCACGAGCTGTGGGCCCGGCACCGGTACCGCGACACCGGGCGCCGGCCTAACCGGGGCGGCCCGCGATCCGGGCCTCCGCTGTCACATTCGCAACTTCACCAGGTCGACGCCAGCTTCCCTCAGCATCGCCGTGGCGGTGTCGTTGAGCGGATACGCCTCGTTGAAGACGACCCGCCGGATCCCGGCATTGATGATCATCTTGCTGCACATCAGGCAGGGTGAATAGGTGGTATACAGGGTGGCGTCCCGGATGGCGATCCCGTGGTACGACGCCTGGACGATGGCGTTCTCCTCGCCGTGCGAGCAGAGGCATTCGTCGAGGTTCTTCCCGCTCTCGCTGAACCCGTTGCACCGGGGGCAGCCGCCTTCGTTGCAGTTCTTCACCCCGCGGGGCGTCCCGTTGTAGCCGGTGCTGATGATCCGCCGCTCGGAGACGATCACGGCGGCGACCTGCCTCTTCATGCAGTTGCTCCGAGCCGCGACCTGCTTGGCGATGTTCATGAAATACTCGTCCCACGACGGCCGGGCGAAGGCCACTTCGAGCTCGCGCAAGGTAGCCGTCAGCCGGCCGGCGAACTCCTCCAGACTGCCGTCGTTGTCGATCCGGCGGTCGGCCATCCGCTCGGTCTCGAGCAGCTGCTGGGCCGCGGCGTTACTGCTGGCGAACTCGCGCTCCTCCTGGCGAACGAACTCCTCGAGGGTGCTGGCGTCGCCCTCACGACGTCGCGCCAGGGCCCTGGCGAAGCGAGCCTCGAGCGGCGCGAAGATGTGGAACAACGAAAACGCCCGAGCCCCCGCCTTTCTCAGGGCCACGACCTCGGCCGGATGGCGGATGCTGTCCACCACATAGTTCCGGTCTGGCTGCATCTCCGCGACCGTGAGTTCGGCGAGGGCGCCCGGTCCATGGCGCTCGCGCAGCTCGTTGCCGAGCGCGATCATGTTTTCCCGCTTCTCGGAGAGGCCGCGCCGGCGTGCCTCCTTGCGAATGACGTCGGAGAGCGAGACCGCGGTGAATCCCCTGGCCTCGAGCACCTGGCCGGCGGAGGTCTTGCCCGCCGCGTTGCGGCCGGTGAGTCCGATGATGATCATGGTGTCTTCGGCAATGGGCTCGCGGTGGCGCGGTCCTCGGTCGGGAAGCTCCCGATCCGCCACCCAAAGTAGATCCCCACCGCGGCAGCCGTCCAGACGCCTCGCCGGCCGGCTCGGCCAGGAGGGCGAGTCGGTCCGGGTCATCGCGAATCGGCTGGCAGCTCGGCGGTGAGCGTTATTCCCTTGGTCAGTGCGGCACTGGCGCGGACGCTACCCCCAGCGCGGTCCCAGCGTGGCCCAGAGGTCCGCTAGGCTGCTCTTGGGTCCGCGCGCGACGAAGACCCTGAGATCGCGTTGCTCGGGCACCGCCCGCGGGTCCTCGATCCGGGCCACTTCCTCGACTTTCGCGAACAGGCGGCTGAGGGCCTCACCCGCATCGGGCCGGCCGATCAGCAGGGTGACCTGGCCGGTGCGGGTGCCGATTCCCCAAGCGTGAAAATCTCCAGCAGTGCTGACAGGGTAGGGAAGGCCGAGTTCCCGGTGGTACATCGCCAGCGCGCCGGCCTCGCCGTAGTTGCTCCCGACCAGGAGGGCGTCGGCCTGCTCGGCCGGCGTGAGTCGCTGCCACACTCGGGCCACCTCCTCCGCCATCCGCCTCCAGCCGAGCATGTCGGCGTAGTCCTGGGGCAGGGCCAGGACCTCGCCGCGGTTGGTGCGAACCGCCTCGGTGACGCCCAGCTTGGCCGCGTACCGCGCCATCGCCTCGGGACCGAGGACCGGAATGCCCATCGGCAGCACGAGCGCCGCCATGGTTGCCATCGCCCCGGCCGTGAGCCAGCGAATCGGCATTCGAGCCCGAGCCAAGCCGATGGCACCCACCGCGATCAAGGCAGGGTACCCCGGCACGGCGTAGTACGCTTTGCCGCCGAGGATGATCATCACCGCCAGCAGGGCCAGGGCGAACGACGTGGCGACTCTGGCCGCGACCGACCGCCGCGCGGACCCCAAGCCCACCAGCACCGGCAGCAGGGCGGCCCCCAGCAGCATCGGCTGTTCGATCAGGAACTCGCCCGGACCGATCCGGTCGAGCTGCCCGGACCGGAGGGTTCCCAGCTGCGCCAGGAACGGCCAGCCGTGAGTGATCTGCCCCGTTAGGCTCGGCACGGCCAGCGCCAGCGTGGCCAGGGCGGCGAGCCAGGGCCATCGACCAAGGAGCTGACGGCGGAGGTCGGGCACCGTCACCGCCGGGGCGATCAAGGCCACCGCGTAGAACGCGGCGCTGAACTTGGTGAGCGCGCCGAGGCCCAGGGACAACCCGGTGAGCAGCCACCATCGGGGGTTTCGCTCCTGGGCGGCGAGCAACACGCCGGCCACGGCGCCGAACGCGAAGAGTTGGTCGAAGACCACCGGTTGCAGGAGGACCGAGGGCCGGAGCAGCACCGGGGCAGCCACCGAGGCCAAGGCCGCGAACGCCATCGCGGTTGCCCCGCCGCCCAACCGCCGAATCAGCAGCAGCATGGCGCCTAACAGGGCCGCGCCGGCCAACGCCGCCGGTACTCGGGCGGCCCATACCGAGGTGCCGAGAACGCTTTTGGAGATCGCCGCGACCGCCGCGATCAGAGGCGGGAACTGCATCGCCATCGGCTGGAAGTGGTCGCCCATCGCGGAGTAGAGCAGCTCGTCGCGATGGAACTCCCAGGCGGGGTCGATGGTGGCGAGCGGCAGGACCGCCCGTAAGGCCACCAGCGCGACGACGAGCGTTGTTCCGCCAGGAACCGGCCTCGAGGCGATTTTCTGGTCCGGGGATTGGGGTTGCGGCGTCATGGCCGTCGTACGTCGGCCTTGGGGCGGTGGTTTCCCGCCGCGAGCCGCTCTTGCCCGGGCGGCCGCCGCCCGGCACCTTGATGCGGCAGGTCCATCTCTTGGGGGGTGTCATGGCCGGGGCGTTGGCGATGCGGCGGTTCCATCTCGCGATCGGTCTGGCGGGGCTGCTCGGGGTCTACGCCCGACCGTCTGACCAGCCCCTCGCCCCAACGGTGCAGTGGGCCGCCTCACTGGTCCTTGGGGTGGTGCCGCTTCTCTTTGCGCTCGGGTTTATGGTCGAGCCCGGGCTCGCCGAGATGGCGCGACCCTGGTCGCCCCCGGCGATCTACCTCGGCCTCGTCGCGACCCTGGCCCATGTCCTGGCCGGTTGGTCCGATCGAGCCAAGAGCCAGCGAGAGGCGGAAGCATGAGGTGGGCCCTCGTCGCCGTCACGGCGTCGCTACTCGGGTGCGCCGGAGGCGCCAAGCCGGCGACCCGATCGGCCCCGGATCGGTCGGCCTTGGCCGATTCGCTCGGGGCCATCGTCCGCCGATTCGCCTCCTCCGAAGAGCTGCCCGGCGTTGCCGCCGGCGTCTGGCACCGCGGGGTGGTCTACCGAGGCGGATTCGGGACGCGGGGCGGCGGCGTGGGCGACCCGGCGGTCGGGCCAACCACCGTCTTCCACATGGCGTCGGTGACCAAGCCCTTCGTCGCGACCGCCCTGATGCAACTGGTCGAGGCCGGTAAGGTCTCCCTGGATGGCACCGTCACCGGATATCTACCCTACTTCGCCGTCAAGGGGCCGGGCGCCGCGGGCATCACCATCAGGCAGCTGCTCAGCCACACGGCCGGCCTCGGAGACGTCACCGACTATGCCTGGCAGCATCCTGAGTACGACGACGGGGCCCTGGAGCGCTACATTCGCGGCCTGAAGGACTCCTCCTTGATCGCGCCGCCCGGCGAGACCTGGGCCTACAGCAACATCGGGTTCGAGATCCTGGCCGATGTCATCGCCAAGGTCGCGGGCGTTCCGTTCGAGACCTACCTCCAGCAGCACCTCCTCACCCCACTCGGGATGGGCAAGAGCACCCTGCTGATGACGGACATCGACTCGACTCTGATGGCATACGGTCATACCGGCGACAGCGCCGCGACGAGACCGGTCGGCTACTACCCCTACAACCGCCGGCACGCAGCCAGCTCGACGCTGCATTCCAACGTCGACGACATGCTGAGGTGGGCCGCCGCCAACCTCGGGCGTGGCTCGCTCGATGGGAGCAGGATTCTCTCTGACAGCTCCTACCGCGAGTTATGGCGGCCCCACCGCGACATTACCGCCGGCCTGGCCGAACGGGCTCGGCAAGCGGGGGTGGCGATGCCGTTCGACAGCATCGCGATCGGGCTGAGCTGGTTTCTTCCGGTCCGGCAAGGGCAGCGATTGGTGTTTCACAGTGGCGGCGACACGGGGTTCGCCAGCTACCTGGTGCTTGCCCCGGCGGAACAGGCCGCCGTGGTGGTGATGATCAACCGCGACCGAGTCGACCCTCGGCCACTCGCGTTCGAGCTGCTCGACGCGGCCCTTCGGTGACTCGACCCGGCGTGATGCGGCGGCCCTCCAGGGCCCTCAGCCCGCCATGCTCTTCATCACGAACCAGAGGTTGGCGGGGCGCTCGGCCAGCCGCCGCATGTACCACTTGAACCAGGCGCTGCCATAGCTGATCAGCGTCTTGACCGTTTCGCCCTCGCGTACCAGCTGCCCTTGTTCGCCCGCCTTGATCCCGTAGAGCATGTGGATCTCGTAACCGCCCTGCTTGACGCCGAGCTCCTTCGCCTTGGCGATGATCCGGCGCACCAACGAGATGTCGTGGGTGCCGAAGACCGGCGTTCCCTGACCCTTGGCGGCCCCGGTCAGCAGCTTGATCGAGAGGTCGTAGAAGGAGAGGTCGACATCCCGCTTGGCCGGATAGGCCACCGATGGCGGCTCGCGGTAGGCGCCTTTGACCAGCCGGATCCAGGGCGCCAGGTCGAGGAGCGCGTCGATGTCCTTGGCCGACCGGTACAGATAGGCCTGTACCGCGAGGCCGCTCCTGTCATCGACTGCCTTGATGCTCCGGTACAGGTCGATGGTCCGGTCGACGTACCTGTGGTCCTCCATGTCGATCCACAGTGCCGAGCCGGTTCGTTTGGCGGCGGCGGCGAGCTCGATCAGATACCCTCGGCAGTGATCCAAGGACTGGTCGATGCCGAGTTGAGTCGGCTTGACCGAGACGTGGGTTGCCAGGCCGCGGGCCTTGATCGTCTCGAACGCGGCCAGGTAGTGATCGCGAACGGCCTCGGCCTGCCCCAAGTCGACGATCGCTTCCCCCAGCTGGGTGATCAGGGTATCCTGGCGCTCGGCCTGGAGGGCTTTCGCCGCGGCGAGGGCGTCGTCCAGCGTTTCGCCGGGCATGAACCTCCGTACCGCGCGCTTGGCAAAGGCGCGTTCCGAGATTTGTTTGGCGATCCAGGGAGTGTCGGCGGCCTTGAGCAGAAGGGTCCGGCCCAGCGACATAGCGGCGTCTAGCCTGGTTGTGGGGTCAGCGGAAATCTAATGGGTATATTGGGGGATGTTCCCATATAAGGACGACAACCCCACCCTCGCTACCCCGGTCGTCACCTTCTTTCTGATCGGGCTCAACGTGGCGGCCTGGTTCTTCGTCCAAGGCATGGGCACCGAACCGCAGCTCTCCGCATCGGTCTGTCAACTGGGGCTCATTCCCGGAGAGGTGCTTCGCCGGCTGCCGCCCGGAACGCCGATCCCCGGGCCCCAGACGGTACCCTGTGTCACCGGCGAGGGCGGGTGGTTCAGCGTGGTCTCGTCGATGTTCCTCCACGGCGGCTGGTTCCACCTGATCGGCAACTGCTGGTTCTTATGGGTGTTCGGCAACAACGTGGAAGACTCGATGGGCAAATTCCGGTTCCTGCTCTTCTACCTGGTGACCGGCGTTGTCGCGGCGGCGGCGCAAGCGGCCGTCAATCCGAGCAGCGCGATCCCGATGGTCGGGGCCTCGGGCGCGATCAGCGGGGTGATGGGCGCTTACATCGTGCTGTACCCCCGGGTTCGGGTGCACATGCTCGTGTTTCTCGGGATCTTCATCACCCGGATCGCGGTGCCGGCGTTCTTCATGCTGGGCTACTGGTTTCTGCTCCAGGTCGTGGGCGGACTTCCGACCCTCCAGCGGGAGGCTGGTGGGGTGGCCTTCTGGGCCCATGCCGGTGGCTTCCTGGCCGGCATGGTGCTGGTCTTCCTGTTCCGCGATGCCCGGCTCGTCGAGGCCCGTCTCGCCCACCGATTGCCCTGACCCAACCGGGCGGTCCGACCTAGATTTGAGGGACCCCAACCACCCCGTATCATGGCTGAAACCAGATCCGCGATCGGCCGATACCGGCCCCCGCAGGCCGTGACGGCCGCGCCGCGCCAGGCGGCCGAAGCCGATCCACCCCGCAATCCGGGGATGCCGCTCGAGTTGGACTGGGTTCGGGAGGCCCGGGTCAATCGAAGCGCCGTGGAGCGCCGAGCCGAGACCCTGCCCAAACGCCGGACCGTCAAGAAGGAGTGGCAGCTCGGCTGGCTGCTCAGGGCGATCACCCTGATGGACCTCACCACCTTGCAGGGCGACGACACCGACGATCGGGTCCGCCGGCTCTGCGCCAAGGCCCGGGCCCCGGTCCGGGACGATCTCCTCGAGGCGCTGGGTTTCGGCGATCGGCCGATCCGGGTCGCGGCGGTCTGCGTCTACCACCGCTTCGTGGCGACCGCGGTGCGGGCGCTTGAGGGCAGCGGGATCCCGGTGGCGGCCGTCTCGACCGGCTTTCCGGCCGGGCTGACCCCGATGGCCCAGAAGCTCGCCGAGATCGAGGCCTCGGTGGCGGCGGGGGCGAAGGAAATCGACATCGTGATCACCCGAGCGCACGTTTTGGGCGGGGATTGGCAGGGGCTCTACCACGAGGTCCGTGCCTTTCGCGAGGCCTCCGGGCCGGCCCACGTCAAGACGATACTCGCGACCGGCGAGTTGGGCACCTTGCGCGACGTCTATCGGGCCAGCCTGGTCTGCATAATGGCCGGGGCCGACTTCATCAAGACCTCGACCGGGAAGGAAACCGTCAACGCCACCCTGCCCGTGGGGTTGGTGATGGCTCGGGCGATCCGGGCGTACCGGGAGCGGACCGGTTTCGCGGTGGGCCTCAAGCCGGCCGGGGGGATCCGCAAGGCGAAGGAAGCGCTCGACTGGTTGGCGTTGATGAAGGAAGAGCTCGGCGACCGCTACCTCTTGGCGGATCGGTTCCGCTTCGGGGCGAGCACCTTGCTCGCCGATGTCGAGCGGCAACTCGAGTTCCACGTCACCGGACGGTACTCGGCCGGGCACCGTCATCCGTTAGGCTGAAGGCCGGCCGGGCGGGGACGCCCGGCGGATCGGGAGAAGGAGGCATGACCACCGTTCGCGAGGCGTTCGATTCGATGAGCTGGGGACCGGCGCCGGAGTCGGCCGCGTTGGCCCATGCCTGGCTCGATCGGCACCGGCGCCGGTTTGGGCACCTGATCGGCGGCGCGATGACCGATCCCGAAGGCCCCGGCCTCGAGACGGTCAATCCCGCCACCGGCGCCGCCCTTGCCCGGGTGGCCCAGGGGACCGCGGCGGACGTCGACCGAGCGGTGGCGGCGGCCGCGGCCGCCCAACCGGAATGGTGGGCGTTAGGCGGCGCCGCCCGGGCCCGCCATCTCTACGCCATCGCCCGGCACCTCCAGAAGCACAGTCGGCTCTTCGCGGTCCTCGAAAGTCTCGACAACGGCAAGCCGATTCGGGAGTCGCGGGACATCGACATCCCGCTCGTCGCCCGCCACTTCTATCATCATGCCGGCTGGGCGGCCCTGATGGAGACCGAGCTGGCCGGGATGTCGCCGGTTGGCGTGGTGGGACAGATCATCCCGTGGAACTTCCCGCTCCTGATGCTGGCGTGGAAGATCGCCCCCGCGATCGCGATGGGAAACACCGTCGTGCTCAAGCCCGCCGAGTACACTCCGCTGACCGCGCTGCTCTTCGGCGAGATCTGTGGCGAAGCGGGGCTGCCCCCCGGCGTGGTCAACATCCTGACTGGCGACGGCCGGACCGGCGAGGCGCTCGTCAAGCATCCGGGGGTCGCGAAGATCGCCTTCACCGGCTCGACCGACGTCGGTCGGAGCATTCGGGTCGCCACGGCGGGAACCGGGAAGAAGCTGTCGCTCGAACTCGGCGGAAAGTCGCCCTTCATCGTCTTCGACGACGCCGACCTCGACAGCGTGGTCGAAGGAGTGGTCGACGCGATCTGGTTCAATCAGGGCCAGGTCTGCTGCGCCGGGTCCCGGATCCTGGCCCACGAACCGATCGCGACCCGCCTCGTCGAGAAGCTCAAGGCCAGGATGGAGACGCTCCGAGTCGGCGACCCGCTCGACAAGGCGGTCGACATCGGGGCGATCGTGGCGCCGGTTCAGCTGGAGAAGATCCAGTCGCTGGTGGCCCAGGGCGAACGGGAAGGGGCCACCCTCTGGCAGCCGTCGTGGAGCTGCCCCAAGGACGGTCTCTTCTACCCGCCTAGTCTGTTCACCGAGGTGGCGCCGGCCGCGACCATCGCCCAAGTGGAGATCTTCGGGCCGGTGGTGGTCCTGATGACGTTCCGGACTCCGGCCGAGGCGGTCGAGCTCGCCAATAACACGAGATATGGGCTGGCCGCGAGCATCTGGACCGAGAACCTCAACACCGCGCTCGACCTGGCGCCCCAAGTCAAAGCCGGAACGGTGTGGATCAACTGCACCAACGTTTTCGACGCGGCGAGCGGGTTCGGCGGGTACCGCGAGAGCGGATTCGGGCGGGAAGGTGGCAAGGAAGGCCTCTGGGAATACCTCGAGCCCATCCGGGCGCCGGTGGCCCGGGGGGCAGCCGCCCCGCCGGCGACGCCGGCCGCACCGGCCGCCACCGAGTCGGGCCAGGTGGACCGCACCTACAAGCTCTACATCGGCGGCAAACAGGCGCGCCCGGATTCCGGCTACAGCGCCGTGGTCAGGGCGTCGGACGGAAGCAGCCTCGCCGAAGTGGGGCTCGGCAATCGCAAGGACGTTCGCAACGCCGTCGAGGCGGCCCACGGCGCCCGGGGGTGGGCCAGGGCCACGGCCCACCTCCGCGCCCAGGTCCTCTACTATCTCGGCGAGAACCTGGCGGCCCGCCGGGAGGATTTCGAACGGCTGATCGCCCGGTCGACCGGAATCCGGGCCGCCGCCGCGCGCCGTGAGGTGCAGCGCGCGGTGGAGCGGGTCTTTCAGTACGCCGGTTGGGCCGACAAATACGACGGCAGGGTCCACGCCACCCCGCTTCGGAACGTGACGATCGCCATGAACGAGCCGTTAGGCGTGCTCGCGGTCGTCGCCCCAGAAACGCCCAGCCTGCTCGGCTTCCTCGCGACGGTGCTCCCCCCGGTGGCGATGGGAAACGCGGTCGTGGCGATTCCCTCGGAACGCCATCCGGTCCCGGCGCTCGAGTGCTACCAGCTGTTCGACACCTCCGACCTCCCCCCCGGGGTGATCAATCTGGTCACCGGGCCGCGCGACGAGCTGGCGGCCGTCCTGGCGGCCCACGACGACGTCGACGGGATCTGGTACTTCGGAACTGCCCAGGGCGGCGGCGAGGTCGAGCGGCTATCGGCCGGCAACATGAAACGAACCTGGGTCGATCGAGGCGAGCCGCGGGACTGGTTCGACCCTCGCACCGGCGGCGGGGAGGAGTTCCTCCGCGAGGCCACCCAGGTCAAGAACATCTGGGTGCCCTATGGCGCGTGAACGGATGACCGGCTTGGCGCTGGGGCTGGCGGCGCTGGCCGTGGCCGAGGTTGCCGCGGCCCAGGTGCAAAGCCCGGCGACCCGCTCGGGGCGGTCGACCGTCTACGCCCCGCGCGCGGCGGTGGCGACGAGCCAACCCCTCGCCACCGGGGCCGCCTTGGAGATCCTGGCCAGGGGCGGCAATGCCATCGACGCCGCGGTCGCCGCGGCCGCGGTGCTCAACGTGACCGAGCCTCACATGACCGGGATGGGCGGCGACCTCTTCGCCCAGGTCTGGTCGGCGGCGGACGGCAAACTGTTCGGGCTCGATGCCTCGGGCCGCTCCGGGTCCAAGGTCGATCTCCAGGCCCTGCTCGCCGCCGGCGAAACCCGCTCGCCAGCCAGCGGCGCCAAGGCCGTGACCGTGCCCGGGGCCCTGGCCGGCTGGGACGCGCTGGTCCGGCGGTTCGGCACGATGACGTTAGGCGACCTCCTCCAACCGGCGATTCGGCTTGCCGAGGAGGGGTTTCCGGTGTCCCCCATCATCGCCCAGGACTGGGCTGGCCAGGTGGAGAAGCTCAGGAACGACGCCGGGGCGCGGGCCACCTACCTGATCGACGGCGGCCGCGCCCCCCAGCCCGGAGAGTGGTTCCGCAACCTCGATCAGGCCGCCACCTTCCGCGAGATCGCCCGGGACGGGATCGCCACGTTCTACGGCGGCAGCCTGGGCCAGCGGTTCGTCACCGGTCTCGATCGGTTGGGAGGCTACCTCACCTTGGCGGACTTGGCCGAGATGCGGGTCCGCTGGGTCGAACCGCTCTCGGTCGACTACAAGGGATACACGCTCCACGAGCTGCCGCCCGCGGGCCAGGGCATCGCGGCGCTCCAGTACCTCAAGATGCTCGAGACCGTCGACCTCGCCTCGATGGGCCACAACTCGGCCCGATACCTCCACACCTTGATCGAGGCCAAGAAGCTCGTCTACGCCGATCTCGCCCGATACATCGCCGATCCGGACCACATGACGGTCAATCCGGCCCGGCTGCTCGATAGCAGCTATCTCGCTCGCCGGCTCGGGCAAATCGATCCGACTCGGGCGGCCGCGAGGGTCGAACCGGGCAGCCTGGCGACGACCAGCGAGACCGTCTACCTCACGGTCGCCGACCGGCACGGCAACATCGTCTCGTTGATCAACTCGATCTACAGCTACTTCGGCTCCGGGGTCGTGGTCCCGGGCACCGGGATCCTGCTCCAGAACCGCGGCGCCGGATTCGTGCTCGCCGAGGGGCACCCCAACCGACTGGGCCCCAAGAAGCGGCCCTTTCACACCATCATCCCGGCATTCGTCACCAAGGGCGGACAACCCTGGCTCTCCTACGGGGTGATGGGCGGCGATATCCAGCCCCAGGGTCACGTCCAGGTCTTCCTCAACTTGGTCGAGTTCGGTATGGACCTCCAGGCGCTCGACGCCGCCCGGTTCAACCACCTTGCCGGAACCACGATCGCGGTGGAGAATCTGTCCGGGGGCGTTGCCGCCCAACTCCGAGCCTGGGGCCACGAGATCCGGCCCAGCCAAGAGGTCACCTTCGGCGGCAGTCAGGCAATCATGAGACTCGGTCGCGGCTGGGCGGCCGCATCCGATCCGCGTAAGGATGGCATGGCCGCTGGCCACTGAGACTTACTTTCGAGAGGAGCATCCCGATGATCGATCGACGAACGACCGGATGGTTGGCCGCGTGGGCGCTGCTGACCGGGCTGCCGGGCCAAATGACGGCTCAGGAGACCGCGTCGGACACCCTGCTCACGGTGCAGCATTACCTCAACTGGGAGGGCGTCGGCGACCCCCAGATTTCGCCAGACGGTTCCCAGATCGTCTATACCCGCCGCTGGGTCAACCAGGTCGAGGATCGGTGGGACACCGCGCTGTGGCTGATGAACTCGGACGGCACCAAGCAGCGCTTCCTGATCAAGGGCGGCAGCCCGCGATGGTCTCCCGACGGAACCCGGATCGCCTACATCGCCGAGGCCGACGGCAAGGCCCAGATCTTCGTTCGATGGATGGATGCCGAAGGGGCCGTGAGTCAGGTCACCCGTCTCGATGAGTCGCCCGGCAGCCTGGCCTGGTCGCCCGATGGCAAGTGGCTCTCGTTCGCCGCGATGGTCCCCTACGACAAGACTTGGAAGATCAGCATGCCGAGCGGACCCCCGGGCGCCAAGTGGACTCCGGCCCCTCGCCGAGTCACCGATCTGCACTACCGGGCCGATCGCGCCGGGTTCATGCGCGACAGCTACCTCCATCTGTTCGTGGTTCCCGCCGACGGCGGCACGGCGCGACAAATCACCAAGGGCGAATGGGACGTCGGATCCCAGTTCGATAACCTCGGGGGTGGAGTGGGCTACGATTGGACCCCCGACAGCCGGTCGATCGTCTTCGACGGACTCCTTTCGAAATCCGTCGACATGAACTATCGCAACAGTGACATCAACATCGTCGAGGTCGCCACCGGCACCATCAAGACCCTGACCACTCGGCCCGGTTCGTGGACCAGTCCGTCGGTGTCCCCCGACGGCAGGACGGTGGCGTTGGCCGGGGCCGACTCGACCCGGAAGAGCTACAAGACCTCGGAACTGTTCCTGATGGGGATCGACGGCTCGAATCTCCGGCTGGCCTCGGGTGCCTTGGACCGTGACGTCGGGAATATCACCTGGGCAGCCGATGGCAGCGGCGTCTATTACGGAGTCCAGGACCAGGGCACCGCCAATCTCTACTTCACCCCGCTTCGGGGTGGCTACCGCCAGGTGACCAGCGGCAACCACATGCTCGGGATCGGATCGATCTCGAAGAATGGCGTCGCGGCCGGCGTCTTGTCGAGCTTTCACGAGCCCGGCGACGTGGTGCGGCTGTCCCTGGCCAAGCCCGGCGAGATCGCCAAGCTCACCGACGTGAACGCCGACGTGCTGGCCAAGATCAAGCTGGGGCAGGTCGAGGAGATCTGGTACACCTCGACGAGCGGGACTCGGGTCCAGGGCTGGATCGTCAAGCCGCCGAACTTCGACCGGACCAAGAAGTACCCCTTGATCATGGAGATCCACGGCGGTCCCCACGGGATGTACAACGTGGCCTTCAGTTACATGTACCAGAATTTCGCCGCCAACGGCAACGTGGTGCTCTACACCAATCCCCGGGGCTCGACCGGGTACGGGACCAACTTCGGCAACGCCATCGAGCGGGCCTATCCGAGCGTCGACTACGACGACTTGATCGCGGGCGTCGACTCGCTGGTGGGTCGAGGCTACATCGACGCCAACCGGATGTACGTCGGTGGCTGCAGCGGCGGTGGGGTGCTCTCGAGCTGGGTGATCGGACACACCACCCGGTTCGCGGCCGCGGCGGTGCGGTGCCCGGTGACCAACTGGTTGAGCTTCTACGGGACGGCCGACGTACCGCTGTTCACGGCCAACTTCTTCGACAAGCCGTACTGGGAAGACCCGATGCCGTGGCTCAAGCAGTCGCCCTTGATGTACGTCAAGAACGTCAAGACGCCGACCCTGCTGATGACCGGCGAGCTGGATCTCCGGACCCCGATGTCGCAGACCGAGGAGTATTTCGCCGCGCTCAAGACCCTGGGCGTTCCCAGCGAGATTCTCCGCTTCAACGGTGAGTGGCACGGCACCAGCTCCAAGCCGTCCAATTTCTTGCGGACTCAGCTGTACATGATGAGCTGGTATCAGAAGTGGGGGAAGACCGCGGCGACGATGTAGCCGGCTGGCGGCACGGTGGCGGTGGGGCGTCGGGTCATGGGGGCCCGCTCCGAGTGACCAAGGTGGCCTCGGGGTACGGCGATGCGGTGAGCAGTTCCGACGCCACGCCGCGAAGGTAGCGATCGAAGAACGCCAGGGTATAGCTGTTGATGATCGCATGGGCCCGGCGTGGGTCGAGTTGGCCGGCCGGTCGGGGGTAGAAGAGCGAGAGGTCGGAGAAGTCGCCGTGGTTGGTCCCGGAGATGGTGAGGTTGTACCAATCGGCGCTCGATCGGGCCCTGGCGGTGCTGTCCCAGCTGTTCACCAATGCCATGAGTTCCCGGACTTCTTCACGCTTGTCCTCCGGGTAGTCGAGCGCGTCGTCCATTCCGTGATGAAGTTGGAGGACCGGACGGGTGGTGCCCCGTTCCCGCACGTCGCCGAACAGCTGCCCGTCGTGGCCGACCGCCGCCTTGACCCTGGGATCATCGGCCGTCATCTGGATCGAGGTCGCTCCCCCGAACGACCACCCGAAGGCGCCGACACGGTCCAGATCCAGTCGCCCTTGGAACGGCCCGCTGGCCTGCTCGCGCTCGATCTGGTCGAGCACGAAGCGGGCGTCCGCGTTCCAGATCTTGAACACCGGATCGTCGAGGTAGGCCCAGCTCGCCAGGGCGTCCTTCTTTCCGTCGCCGGTCTCCGCCGGGAACTTGAGGGTGTCGGGCTGGTACGGGGTTCCATCGGCGTACCGAATCGACTGGCTGAACCCGAAGTGCTCGATGGCGAACACGACGTAACCGTGGCTCGCCAGCCATTCGGTCGTGAAGGTGGCGCTCCACCGGGTCCAGATGCCGCCGTGGTTGTAAATCAGGACGGGGAAGGTCGTATCGCCGGCGATCGGGGCTCCTAGAACGGCGTTGGTCCTGGCCTTCCGGGCGGCCCAGGCCCCCAGCCGGCTGGCGAAGTCGTCGCGCCGGAGCAGGTAGGAGGCGGTGTCGCCGGCGGTTCCCGGCGCGACCGGATACCAGACCTGGACTACCACCCGCCGCCGGTCGTCCGGGTTGGTGGTGTACGGCTCGGCCCGTGACGAATCGGTCCAGTCGAACTCACGGGTGCCGACGCCGTAGGGGCCGGCCGGGCGCTCGAACGGTCGGTCCGGGATCTTCGGGCTGACCCGATAGAGAAAGTAGCCGCCGCCCGCGAGCACCAGCGCGGCCACGACCAGGACAACCTTCCAGAAGGTGCGCACGGTGACCTCACAATCGGGAGGTGCAAAGCTATCCGGTCCCCGCGATGCCGCTACCGGGATCCGATCCGAATCGCGCTGGTCAGGAACACGGCGCGGGTCGCCAGCGGGAAGAGATAGCGATCGACTCCGTCGGTGTAGCCCGCGGTGTACGCCTCGGCATTGAACAGATTCTGCACCTGCAGCTTCAGATCGAACCGGCCGAGGCCGACCTCCGCCAGCAGGTCCGCGGTGGTGTATCGCGGGGTGACGAACCCCGGGTTGCCGTCGTTGGCCAGCTGCGACTGACCGACGTGGCGCAGGCCGATCTCGAGGTAGCTCCGGCGACCGGGAGACCAGCCGCCGCTCAGGTTGAGCAACGACCCCGGGGTCAGTACCGGCGGGACATCTCGGAAGGTGCGCCCGGTGGACTCGTCGCTGTACTCCGCGATCCGGGCCCTGAGCAGCGTCGCGTTGCCCCGGATCACGGCGCTCGCCGCCGGACGCCACGTTCCCTCGATTTCGAAGCCGGTTCGGCTCGACCTCGCGACGTTGCGACGCAGGGGAGTGCCGATGAAGGTGATCGCCCCGATGGCGGCGATTTCGTCGCGGAACCGCATCGCGAAGGCGTTGGCCGATAGCTCCAACCCCGGGCGGGTGACTCGGGCTCCGACCTCGAGATCGGTGACCTCTTCGGGCCGGACCCGGTCGAGCGGCAGGACGGCGGCCGCGAGCCCGTCATTGACGTCATCGGCGCCGGCGAAGAGGTCGGCACGGGTAGGTTCTCGGGACGTGCGACCCAGCGAGGCGTGGGCCACGACGCTGGGAGACGCTCGCCAGGTCATCCCGACTTTCGGGTTCAAGAAGACCCAGTCGATCTCCGGCCGGCCGAAGGTGTTGCTGGGGTCCGGGCGGTACTGAAACGCGGCTCGGCGGATCTCCAGATCACCATGCAGGTCGACGGCGCCACCATGGTGGGTCACCTTGAGGAATGCGCTCTGTTCCTGTTTGAACCCGGTGTTGGCGTACCCCCCGCTGCCCGTGTTGGGCGGCAGCGCCAGGGTATGGTCGCGGTGATACTGGCTGGCGTGGCCCCCGGCCACGACACTCCAGCGATCCGTGGTCAGCTCGGTGGTGCCGAAGAGGCCGTACCAGATGTGGGCGAGGCCGAAGCGGAGCAGGCCGGTGCCGGCCGAGAGGTCATAGTGGCCCGCGGCGCTGTTGCGGTAGCCGGTGACGGACCCGAGCAGGTTGGGCGCCAGGGTGCGACTATAACGAAGGCTCACCATCTCCTGATGAAAGTCGTCGCGCTCGCCGGGCTGCATCGGATTGACTCGCCGGTTGGCGGCGAGAGCGACGTCGGAGGCGGCGAAGTACGCTAACTGGGTCTTGGAGCGGCCGGCGAAGGCCGTGAGCTTGAGCGCGTCCCGGTCGCCGAACCAGCCCGCCGAACCGAACCCGGACCAACCCTCGTTGCCGGAGCGCTCCCGGTAGCCATCGGTCGAGTGGATCGCGGCTCGGCCGTACCCGGCCCAGGCTCCCCTGAGCCCGGTCGCACCGCCCACACTGGCCCGGGTGGTCCCGAACGAGCCGGCGGTGACCTCGGCCTCGCCGAAACGCGGGGTCGCGGCGACCGCGATCGACTCGAAATTGAGCGAGCCGCCGAAGGAGGCGGTGCCGAAGCCACTCGAGCCGACGCCCCGATGGACCCGGACCGACTGGACCGAGTTCATGAAGTCGGGGATGTTCGAGAAATACAGGACCTGATCTTCCGGGTCGTTGAGCGGCACCCCGTCGAGCGAAATGGTGAGCCGGGTCTGATCGATGCCTCGGAGCCGGAGGTAGCTGTAGCCCGAGTAGCCGCCCGCGTCCGACGTGGCGGTGATGCCAGGTAGCCGGCTCAACGCCAGGGGCACGTCCTGGCCGTGATGCTCTCGACGAATCGCGGCCCGCTGGAGCGTGGTCCCGGCGGTCGGGGCCGCCGCGCCCGCTCGGGTCGCGCGGACGACGAGCGTCTCGAGGGTGTCGGCGGGTCGTCTCGACGTGGCGGTGTCCTGGACGGCGGTCGCGACGAGCAGCAGGGTCGGGGTCCACATACCGGGCCTCCTCGAGTTCAGGCGGCGGCCGGAGTGGCGGTGTCGCGGAGGTGCTGCGTCACGCGCCGCGCTCCCTCCGCCGGTGTCAACCGGATCAGGTTCCAAGGGACTTTCTCAACCTCGCTCGCGGCGAGGTACCCCTGGCGGCAACCGGCAATGTAGGCGAACTTCGACCGATGCGCACCCTGTTTCTGGTTGCCGTGCTCGCCCTCCACGCCTCGGCGGGTCGAGCCGAAATCCTCACGATCGAGATCGCCAAACGGTCGGACCTGCTCGGTGGCAGGTCGTTCGGGCGAGTGGGCGGCTACGAAGTACTCGAGGGACGTATTCTCTTCGGCCTCGACCCGGCCAATCCGGCGAACCGCCGAATCGTGGATCTCGGGCTCGCGCCGCGCAACGCCGCGGGGTTGGTGGAGTTCTGGGCCAACTTCGCGGCCTTGGTGCCGAAGCGGCCGCGCCCAGCAGGCGTCGCGCTGTTCGAGGTGTCGAATCGGGGACTGGTCTACCTGCGCAACATCCTCGACTTCGGGACCATGACGCCGATTCCGGCGACCGAGGCGGACCTCGGCGACGCGATGTTGCTCGAGATGGGGCTCACCCTGGTTTGGGTCGGCTGGCAGCACGACGTGCCCGACGAGCCGGGCCGGTTTCGGATCGAGGCGCCGGTCGCGACCGGGCTCGATGGCACGCCTCTCGTCGGGCCGGTTCGGGCGGACTGGGTCGTTCAGCGGCCGACGGCCTCGCTCTCGCTGGCGCACGGCGGCGCCATCGCCTACCCGACCATCGACCTCGATGATCCGACCGCGGTCCTCACCGTTCGCGAGGGGCGGTACGACTCGACCCGAGTCGTGCCGCGATCGGAATGGCGGTTCGGCCGCGTCGGTGAAGAAGGCCAGGTCGGTCCCGACCCCCGATGGATATCCCGCAATGGCGGCTTCGAGCCCGGCTCCATCTACCAGCTGGTCTATCGGGCCCGCGATCCGAAGGTGGCCGGGGTCGGTCTGGCGGCCATTCGCGACGCCATGAGTCACGCGAAGTACCGGCCCAACTCCCCGTTCGCCGCCCGCTACGCGGTGGCGTTCGGGATCTCCCAGACCGGGCGGCTCCTCCGCCATTTCCTCTATCAGGGATTCAACACCGATGAGCGGGGCCGCCAGGTGTTCGACGGGATGCTGATTCATGTCGCCGGCGCGGGGCGCGGCAGCTTCAATCACCGGTTTGCCCAGCCGTCCCGGGACGCTCACCGATTCGACACCTTCTTCTTTCCCACCGATCTCTTCCCATTCGCGAGCGGTTCCGCGACCGACCCCGAAACGGGCCGGGTCGACGGACTCACCGCCGGCGGCCGTCAGCTTCCCAAGATCTTCCAGACCAACTCGGGGCACGAGTACTGGGGCCGAGCCGCCTCGTTGATCCATACCACGCCCGCCGGTGACCGCGATCTGGCGATTCCGCCGAACGAGCGGATCTATCTGCTGGCCGGGTCCCAACACGTGCCCGCGAGCTTTCCGCCGGCCGAGCAGACCCGGCACCCGGAATCGCGGGCCTACCGGGGCAACCCGGTCGACTACCGGTTGCCGCTCCGCTCGCTCCTGGTCAGCCTGGTGGATTGGGTCCGCCGGGGCACCGCGCCGCCGCCGAGCGCCTATCCGCGCCTCGATCGAGGCGACCTGGTGCCGATCGACCGGTCGTCCTGGCGGTTGCCCCGAGACCTGGCGCCGCCGCGGGTGGTTCACCAGCCCGATCGAGTCGACTACGGGGCCAGGTGGGCGGAGGGGATCATCGACCGGGAACCGCCGGCGGTGGGGCGGCCGTTCCCGGCGCGGGTACCCGCGACGGATTCGTTAGGCAACGAAGTCGGCGGATTCCGGACAGTGGAGCTGGAGGCGCCGCTCGCGACCCACCCGACCTGGAACACTCGGGTGGGCCAGCCGGGCGACCAAGGCGAGCTGAGCCGACTCCTGGGGACCTGGTTGCCGTTGCCGAAGACCGAGGCGGAACGGGCCGCCACCGCCGACCCGCGGCCGCTGGTGGGTTCGCTCTATCGGGATCGCCAGGCGTTCGAGCGGCGGGTCTCCGAGGCCCTCACCAGGCTGATCGCGGGGCGAATGCTGCTCCCGGCCGATTCGGCCCGGGCTCGAAGGCGGGCCATGGCGACCTGGGAGTGGCTCGAATCGCGCTAGCCGGCGACCAGCCGCCAGCCTAACGTGGCATCGGCCTGGTACGGCACCACCTCCGCCGCCGGGGTCTGGATCCTGGCGGGCACTTCGGTCGGCTCCCGCCGCATCGTCACCGTCCCGGTGTTGAGCGGCAACCCGTAGAACCGGGCCCCGTGTTCCGAGGCAAAGGCCTCGAACCGGTCGAGGGCGTCCTCCTCGTCGAAAACGGTGAGATACGACTCCAGCGCCACCGGGGCGTTGAAGACGCCGGCGCAGCCGCAGGCCGCTTCCTTGGCGGCCGCCGGGTGCGGCGCCGAGTCGGTTCCCAGGAAGAATTTCGGGTTGCCGGATGTCGCCGCCCGGCGCAGCGCCAGGCGGTGGCGCTCCCGTTTGAGCACCGGGAGGCAGTAGAGGTGGGGCCGCAGTCCGCCTTGGAACATCGCCGTCCGATTGAACTGGAGATGGTGGGGCGTCACCGTCGCCGCCACCGTCGCGGGTCCCTCCTCGATGAAACGCACCGCCTCTTCGGTGGTGATGTGCTCCGAGACGACCTTGAGTGCCGGGAAGTCGCCAATCACCCGGGCCAGGACGCGCTCGAGGAAGACCGCCTCACGGTCGAACACGTCGACCGCGGGGTCGGTCACCTCGCCGTGAACCAGCAACGGCATCCCGATCCGTTCCATTCGCTCCAACACCGGGTAGATCGCGCCGACCTCGGTCACCCCGTGGGCCGAGTTGGTGGTGGCGTGGGCCGGATAGAGCTTCGCCGCCGCGAACACCCCTCGCTCGAAGCCGGCGGCGAGGTCGGCGGGATCGGTGCCGTCGGTCAGGTAGGCCGTCATCAGCGGGGCGAAGTCGGAACCCGCCGGCCGCGCGGCCAGGATCCGCTCGCGATAGGCAAGCGCCTGCGCGGCGGTGACGATCGGCGGGTCGAGGTTGGGCATCGCGATGGCCCGGGCGAACTGCCTGGCCGAGTGGGCGATGACCCCGGCGAGCATGGCGCCGTCGCGGAGATGGAGGTGCCAATCGTCGGGGCGTCGAAACGTCAGGGTGGTCGTCATCGGCTCGCAAGATACCATTCAGGACCTCCCGGGAACACGCCTGCCCCGGTAGACTAGTATCGCTGACCTCGCCCTTGGTCTTCTCCAAGTTGCCGCGGACCACCGCGGCTTGCAGCAACCGGGTTGCCCCGCGATCATCGGGGACTCGATTCGGAGAACCGGAATGTTCGGCTGGCTGTGCCAATCCACCACCGGAGCCCAGGACCTTCGGTGGACTGAGCTTCCAGCGCTCGTCCCGGGGCCAGGGCAGGCGCTGATCGCCATTCGGGCCGCGAGCCTCAACTACCCCGACGTCCTCGTGGTGGAAGGAAAGTACCAGGCCAGGCCGCCGCTCCCGTTCGTGCCTGGCTCCGAGTTTGCCGGGGTCGTCGAAGCCGTTGGCGAGGGGGTAACCACGACCCGGGTGGGCGATCGAGTCATGACCGTCGGGGTGGTGGGTGGGTTCGCGACTCATGCCGTCGTCGACGCCACCCGGCTGCTCCCGATCCCGGGCGAGATGCCGTTTACCGACGCGGCCGCCCTGGTTCTCACCTACGGCACCGCGCACCACGCTCTGGTCGACCGGGCTAACCTCCGCTCCGGCGAAACGATCCTGATCCTGGGGGCCGCCGGTGGGGTGGGGAGTGCCGCGATTCAGGTGGCGAAGGCGCTGGGCGCCCGAGTGATCGCCGGCGTGTCGAGCGATCGGAAGGGGGAGTTCTGCCGTTCCCTCGGTGCCGACTCGTGGTTCAACTACGGCCGCGAGAATCTGAGGGACGCCGTCAATGCGGCGACCGGAGGGCGCGGCCTCGACGTCTGCTTCGACCCGGTGGGCGGGCCGCTGGCCGAGTTGGCCTTTCGCTCGATCGCCTGGCGAGGACGCTACCTCGTCATCGGATTCACGGGAGGCATCCCGGCGGTGCCCCTCAACCTCCCGCTCCTCAAAGGAGCGTCGATCGTCGGTGTGTTCTGGGGGGACTCGGTTCGTCGGGAACCGGCGGGGTTCGCCCAGTCGCTGGCCGAGTTGGGGAACTGGTACGCGACGGGCCGGATCAAACCGGCGCTCGATCGAGTCCTGCCGATGACCGAGCTCAAAGAGGGATACCGGCGAATGACCGACCGTGAAGTGATGGGCAAGTTGGTCTTCATCAACGACTGAAAACCTGGCCAAGGGGCGACCAAGGAGCATCCGAATGGGAACAGCGACCCTGAAGTTGTTCGATCTGACGGGAAGAACCGCCCTGGTGACCGGCGGCTCGCGCGGACTCGGGCTCCAGCTCGCCGAGGCCTTGGGCGACGCCGGGGCCCGACTCATGCTGACCTCGCGGAAGGCCGCCGACCTCGAGGAATCGGCTCGCCACCTGGCCGGCCGTGGGGTCGAAGCCCGGTGGGTTGCCGCCGACGCGAGCGACCCGGCCGAAATCGCCCGGGTCTGCGCCGCCGCCAAGAGCCAACTCGGCACCATCGACATCCTGGTCAACAATGCCGGCGCCACCTGGGGAGCGCCGGCGGAGGACTATCCTCTCGAGGCCTGGGACAAGGTAGTGAATCTGAATCTGCGGAGCGTGTTCCTGTTCAGCCAGATCGTGGCGCGCGACTCGATGATCCCCGCGCGCCGGGGCCGGATCATCGTCACGGCGTCGATCGCGGGGCTAGGTGGGAATCCGCCGGGGTTCGAAATGATCGCCTACAACGCGAGCAAGGGCGGGGTGGTGAACCTGGTCCGGGCACTGGCGGGCGAATGGGGTGAGCATGGCATCACCGTCAATGCGCTGGCCCCCGGGTTTTTCCCGAGCAAGATGACCAAGGGTGTGCTGGAACGGGTCGGGGTCGATGCGCTGGCCGCCCGGGCGCCGCTCCGGCGTCTCGGCGACGACAACGACCTCAAGGGCGCCGCGCTTCTCTTCGCCTCGGATGCCGGGAAGCACATCACCGGCCAGGTCCTCGCGGTCGATGGCGGCGTGTCCTGCATCCACAGCTGACCGCTACTTCGGAAGCCGCAGCGCCACCAATGCCGGCCCATGGTCGGAGCCGCCGATGGCGGAGACCAGGTATTGGCGGCCCTGGTGCATGAACGACATGGGCGCCGTCGTCGTCGGCGCGGGAATCGCCTTGCTGGCGAGCCTCTCGCCGGTCCGTTTGTCGACCGCGTGCATCAGTGGCCGGGCCCCGCGACCCTCGCCGTAGATCAGCAGCGTCTTGGTGACGAGCGCGGTGGCGTGAGTCGGCGCGCCGGTGTTGGGAATCGTGAGGCCCTGCAGGGCGCGATGGTTGGTGATGTTCTCCGGCGTGTCACCGTTAGGTATCCACCAGAGATGGTCGCCGGAGTTGAGGTCGATCGCGGTGATCCGCCCGTACGGCGGCTTGAGCGCCGGGAGGCCGTCCACCGCGGGCATCCCACCCGGACCGACCGAGACCCATTGGACGTTCGACGCCGAGTCGACGCTGGTGCCCGGCACCAGCCGAGGCGCGCTGCAGGTCTTGGTCGAGGCGACGTAGAGAATCCCGGTCTCGGGGTCGATCGCCGCCCCGCCCGGGATGTTGGCGCCGCCGTTGGCGCCGGGGCAGTGGAGGGCCGCCTCGAGGCCGTTCGCGCCCTTGACGATGGGCGGGTTGAAGAGCGGGCCCAGCCGGTATTTCGCGAGGGCCGCGATCGCCTTCTGGCGTAGCTCCGGGGTGAAGTCGATCAGGTCGTCGGTGGTGACGCCTTGCATCTCGAAGGCCGCCGGCCGGGTAACGAACGGCTGGGTCGGCGAGGTGACTTCGCCCGGCACGTCGGACTGGGGCACCGGTCGCTCCACGATCGGCCAGACCGGCTCGCCGGTGATCCGGTTGAACACATAGGCCCAACTCTGTTTGGTGACCTGCACCAGAGCCGGGATCCGCTTGCCGGCGACGGTGATGTCGACGAGCTGCGGGGCGTGCGGATTGTCGTAGTTCCAGATGTCGTGGTGCACGGTCTGGAAGTGCCAGGCGCGCTTGCCGGTCTTGACGTTGAGCGCGATGATGCTGGTCGAGAACAGGGTATTCCCGGGCCGAAACCCGCCGAAATAGTCGATGGTGGGTGGGTCGGTGACGACATAGACCAGGCCATGCTCGGCGTCGGCGGACAGCGGCGCCCACGAGGAGATGTTGCCGGTCACCTTCCAGACGTCATTCTTCCAGGTGTCGTGCCCGTACTCACCCGGCCCGGGGATCACGTCGAACCGCCAGAGATGCTTACCGGTCCGGGCGTCGTATCCCAGGATGTTGCCGGGGACGTTCTCCTTGCGGGTCTGGTAATACCCCTGCTCGTGCGAGTTGCCGACCACGATGACGCCGCCGACGACGATGGGGGGAGATGAACTAGTGACATAGCCCAGGTCGGGCGGATAGCCCTTGTCGCGATCGTGCTTCCAGGGCCCGAAATGGTCGAGGAGGTCGATGGTGCCCCGATCGCCGAAGGAGGTCACCGGGTGTCCGGTCGCGGCGTCGAGGGCGTGGAGGAAGAAGGCCGGAGTCACGACGTAGATCCGACCGCGACCGTCGACGACGTCATAGGCCACGCCCTTGCCGTAATCCTTTCGCATCGAGTTCTCCCACCTCGTGGTGGTCGGCTCGCGGAAAGTCCAGAGCGTTTCGCCGGTGGCGGGATCGATGGCCACCACGGTGCGGCGGCTGCCGGCCACGGTGAACAGCTTGCCCTCGGCGTAGATCGGGGTCGACCGGAGCATGGCGTCCGATTCGGGGCTGAAATTGTCGGCCCGCCACACCCACGCGGTCTCGAGCTTCGAGAAATTGGCCCCGGTGATCTGGGTGTGGGGCGAGTATCGACTACTCCGAGCGTCGGCACCCCAGTGGGTCCAGCCACCGTCTTGTGCCATGGCCACGCCGGCGAACGACCCCGTCGCCACGATGGAGAACGCGAACAAGGATGCCCGAACTCCCTGCCACCCGACGATCCGATTGGTTTCCATCCTCATCTCCTGACGAACTTGCGAAGCATCTTGGGGCCGACTTCCGCCGAGTAGAGATCGCCGTGGCGATCGACCGCGACGCCCTCCGCGCCGCTCGTCGCCGATCGGTCCTGATCCGGTTCGGGGTCGGGAATGAAGCCGGTCACCCAGCCGGTCTTGGCGCTGCCGATGTAGATCCCCCGCTTCCACCCGGGGTTACGGCCGGCGTTGGACTCCGAGTCGGTGGCGTAGAGGACGTCGCTCTGGTCGATGAACAAGCCGCTGGGCCGGCCAAACTGGGTCCAGGTGGCGAGGTGCTTGCCCTCCTGGTCGAAGATCTGGATCCGACTGTTGGCGCGGTCGGCCACGAACAGCCTCCCCTGGGAGTCCATCGCCAGGGCGTGGGGATCGCGGAACTCGCCGTTGGCGCTGCCGGTGGTGCCCCATTCCGTGAGATACGACCCGTCGGCCGCGAGCTTGACGATCCGGTTGTTGCCATCGGCGTCGTGGCCGTCGGCGACGAAGATGGTCCCGTTAGGCGCCACCAGCACCGCCGAGGGCTTCCGGAAGGTGTCCCGCCCCCGTCCGGCGACGCCTTTCTTGCCGAGGGTCATCAGGACCTGACCGGTGGGGCTGAACTTGACGATGATGTGGCCGATCCCCGCGGGCTGCTGGCCAAAGCCCAAAGCGTCGGTCACCCAGATGTTGCCCTGACCATCGACGAAGAGCCCATGCGGCCAGGCGATCGTGCCGGCGCCGAAACTCCGGATCAGCTTGCCGGTTCGATCGAACGCCAGCACCGGGTCGAGGCTCGACCCGACGCAGGTATTGGCGCCGCAGCGCTCCCCGACCCAGATGGTGCCGTCGGGCGCGGGCCAGACGCCGCTGGTGGCCCCCCAGGTTCGGCCGGCGGGCAGCTGACCCCAGATGCCCTCGACGGGGCGGTACGGATTGGGAGCGGTCATTTGCGCGGCTGCCGTCGCGGCCGGGACCAGCCAGGCCACGAGCGCCACGCGGTGCGAACGGAAACGCATCGGTCTCGCCTCCAGAGTAGCGGGAAGCTACCGCGGGAGGCGAGACCGGCCAAGCCGCCGGATCAGGAGGTGCCGGGGCGGAACTGCCTGACCAGCCAATCGCCGACCATCCGAAGCACCCCGGGGTCCACCTTCATGCTCGGCAAACTGGTGTAGCCGCCAGGGAACCCGCTCGGGTCACGCACGAACAGGTGGTTCAAGTCGGGGAAGACGTGTGAGGTGACGTCGCGGTTGCCGGCCGCCTTGAAGGCGGCGACCAGCTCCCGGACCTGATCCGGGGTCACCTGCTGGTCGGTGGCGCCGTTCAAGACCAGGACCGGCGTCGTCACCCGGCGGGCCGTCGCGGAGGGATCGTGCTCGAGGAAGAACTTCATCCACGGGACACTCCGCAGCGAGTCGATCTGACTCGGCACCCTCGCCAGCGCCGAGTCCTTTTGAGCGGCCGAGAAGGCGGTGTTCCCTTTGATCAAGTTGCGGAGTTGGAAGTTCAGGATCCGCTCGCCGGTTCGCGAGGTCCCGGCCAATAACACGATCCCCTTCAAGCTCGGCTCCTCGAGTGCCACCAGGGGCGCGATGATCCCCCCCTCGCTATGGCCGACCAGGGCCAGCCGGCTACCGTCGATCTCGGGCCGAGTTCGGAGGTACCCCAGCCCAGCTCGGATGTCCTGGGCGAAGTCGGCACTGGTGGCGGTGGCGGGGTTGCCGCCCGACTGGCCCACCCCGCGATCGTCCATTCGGAGCACCGCGATTCCCCGGCGACCGAGGGAATCGGCCAACTCGCGGAAGGGCCGATAGCCCTTGAACATCGCGATGGACTCGTCGCGGTCCTGCCCGCCGGACCCGGTGATCGTGATCACGGCCGGAACTCGGCGCGAGGCGCTGGCGAACTTCGGGATCGTGATGGTTCCCGCCAGGGTGTGCCCCATGGGAGTCGACACCGTTACCTCAGTGGCCGTGTAGGGCGCGTCGGCCGGGGCGGAGTAGTCCGGCTTCTCCACCGTCATCACCGCCGAGCTGGCCGATTCGCTCCGAATGACCGTGAGATTCTGGCTCGCGAGGAACCCGCCCCGGAGCCGGCCGTCGCCGTCGATCCCAAGACGGATGGTGCCGCCGGGCGCTTCGATGTCGACCGAGTCGGCGCCCACTGGAGTGACCTTGGCTACGAAGGTCTGGCCGCCGGCCAGCGCGAAGACCGGTATCGAAGATGTCCCGGTGCGTTTCGCCCATGCCACGATCGGTTCCCACATCGCAAACGAGGGATTCAGATGGACGAAGGCGCCTCGTTTCGACGGCAGCCGCTGGACCCCCGGCTGTCCGGACGGTGCCGCGATCTCGACGACCGCGGTGCTGTCGTCGAAGGTGAGGGTGGCGTCTTGTTTGGGCGCCGCGTCGGCCGGGTCGGAGGCCGCGAAGTACTTGTTGCTCATCCGGCGCACTCGGCCATCGGCGTCGAACTCGATGGCGTACCGGAACCGGGCCGAGGCCGGCCGAATCAACAACTCGCCCTCGAGTCGGCTGGCGGTCCTGGTAAACCGCTCGACCGACACGGTATCGTTCCCTTGTTTCAGGACGATGGTGCTCTGGGCCTCGGCCACCGCGATGCCCGCCGCGGCGACCAACCCGGCGCTGAGGACCAACGACTCGGGAACCCACCACCACCTCGATTCACGACTCATCGGCACGCTGCTCACTCCCTTCGGGAAGGCGTCGAGCGGCAACCGCCGCTCGACGCAGCAAGAACTCGATCTGGGCGTTCAGACTGCGCAGCTCGCTCGCAGCCCAGCGCTGCAAGGCGTCGTGCAGCGCTGGGTCGATCCGAATCAAGAGCGACTTGCGAGGCGCCACGGGCCGCTCAGGTATAGAGTGTGCCCGTGTTCACCACCGGCTGAGTCGCCCGGTCGCCACAGAGCACCACGAGGAGGTTCGAGACCATCGCGGCCCGCCGTTCGTCGTCCAAGGCGACGACGCTCTTCTCCGCGAGCATGGTGAGTGCCATTTCCACCATCCCGACCGCGCCCTCGACGATCTTCTGTCGCGCCGCGATGATGGCGCTGGCTTGCTGTCGCTGCAACATGGCCTGGGCGATCTCGGGGGCGTACGCCAGGTGGCTGATCCGCGCCTCGATGGCGCGAACCCCGGCCTTGGCCAGCCGCTCCTGCACGTGGCTCATCAGCTCGTTCGATACCTCGGTGGTGTTGCCGCTCAGCGAGATCGACTCACCGTGCGAGTCGTAAGGATACCGAGTCGCCAGGCCTCGGAGGGCCGCCTCGCTCTGAATCTTGACGAAGTTCTGGTAGTCATCGACCTCGAACAGCGCCTCGGCGGTGTCGATGACCTGCCAGACCACCACCGCCCCGATCTCGATCGGGTTGCCGTGGTTGTCGTTGACCTTGAGTTTGGCGGTCTCGAAGTTCCGGACCCGGACCGAGATCTTCTCCTTCTTGTTGAACGGATTGGCCCACCAGAGGCCCGGCTCCTTCACCGTCCCGACGTAGCGCCCGAAAAGGGTGAGCACCTTGGACTCGTTAGGATAGACGGCGAAAATCCCCGCGAGTCCGAGCGACGCCACGATGAACAGCACCAGCGCCGACACGAGCAGCGTCGGGTTCTCGCCTCGAACGCCTCTGACGAACAGCCAGATCGCGCCCGCTTCGGCGGCAAGGAACCCGAGCAACGCGAACATGCCGGGGGCTGGTTTGAACTCACGTTCCCTGATCACGTCGATCCTCTCAGTGTGCGATATTGCTATGATATCACTTCGATACTATCTTGTCAAGCACCAGGTTTCACCAGCGAGCTTCCCCGATGATCGAAGCGGATGGACTGACCCGGCGGTTCGGCGAGCGAGTGGCGGTCGACGACGTCAGCTTCCGGCTCGAGCCGGGCCAACTTTGCGCCTTGCTCGGGCCGAACGGAGCGGGCAAGACCACGATAATCCGGATGTTGCTCGGCTTGGTCGGGCCGAGCGCCGGGGGAGCGACGGTGGCTGGGATCAGGATCCCGGGGACTCCGGCGGGCATGGCGTCGCTTCGGGCGCGGGTGGGCCTGCTGACGGAGACGCCGGGACTCTACGACCGGCTCTCGGCGCTGGAGAACCTCACCTTGTTCGGGCGGCTGTACCGCCTCTCGGGGTCCGACTTGTCGGGTCGGATCGAACGGGAGCTCCGGCGGCTCGACCTCTGGGACCGGCGGGACGACCCGGCCGGGACGTTCAGTAAGGGCATGAAGCAGCGGCTGGCCATCGCCCGGGCCATCTTCCACGATCCGGACGTGGTGTTCCTCGACGAGCCGACGGCGGGACTCGATCCCGAGGCGTCCCGGGACGTTCGTCAGCTGATCGGGACGCTCAAGCGGGCCGGCCGGACCATCATCGTCTGCAGCCACAATCTCGCCGAGGCGGCCGCCCTCGCCGACGTGGTAGCGGTGATGAAGCAGCGGCTGATCGCCTTCGGGCCGGTGGAAACGTTAGGCGGTTCCGGGCAGGGTGTCCGCTGCCGCCTGGTCGCGGTCGACCCGCCCGAACGCCTCGGCGGCGTGATCGCGGCCGCGGCCCCGATCGGCGGGCTCGCCCGGGTCGGCAATTCGTTCGAGTTCACCGTCCGGGACCCGGTCCGGGCGCTGCCCGCCATCGTGGCCGCGGTGGTGGCGGCGGGGGTCGGCGTGGTCGAGGTCCGGCCGCTGGAGCGCTCGCTGGAGGAGATCTATCTCTCTTTGGTCGGAGCCGACCATGCCTAACGTTGGCTTGCGGGTCTTCGTGACCAAGGAGCTACGCGATCTCAAGAGCAGCCCGCAAGTATGGCCGGGGTACCTCATCTTGCCACTGCTGGGCGTGGTCCTGCCGGTCGTCTTCTTGGCCCTCGCCCCGCTCGACTTGGCCCGGGCAGCCGATCCGGACCTGGTGTCGCTGATGCGGTTCGCCGCCCGGGACCCCTGGTTGGCCAGGTACCCGGAAGCCGAGCGGCTGCCCCGGCTCGTGGTTCGCGATTTCGGCGCCTTCTTCCTCCTGATGCCGGTGATGCTCTCGGCGCTGGCCGCCGCGCTGGCGATCGCGGCCGAGAAGCAGCAGCGAACCCTGGAGCCGATTCTCGCGACGCCGCTGTCCGATCAGGAGTTCGTGCTGGCCAAGCTGGCGGCCGTCCTGGTGCCGGCGATCGCGGTCACCTGGATCGCCGCCGGCGGCTTCGTGGTGGCCGTCGCGGTGGTCACCGCGATCAGGTACCGGATCACGATGGTCCCGGGGGCGGCGTTCTGGGTCAGCCTCGTGGCGCTGGCACCGGTCGGCGGGGCGGCGGCCGCCCTGCTCGGAATGCGGGTATCGATCAAAGCCCGCGACGTGCAGGGGGCGGTCCAGACCGCGAGCCTCTGGGTCATTCCGGCCGGGATCGCGCTGGTCGCGACGCTCGGGCGAGTGGCGGTGCGCCACCTGCTCGGCTCGGCCATCGCGGTCCTGGTCGCGCTCCTGGTCGCGGCCTGGCTCTACCGGGGGACGCTCCGGCGGTTCCAGCGAGAGGAGATTCTGACCCGATTGGGGTGACCGGGCGGTCCGACTCGACCCGAACCGGACTCTGCGGGGAGATGGATGCCGCGGAACCGCGGCCCGGTTGGGCCCGCTCACGGCGCAGCCGGCGATCCCCCCAATGTCGGAAACTCGGGTGACGGCCTGGCGTAGGGAGGGCAGGTTCACAACCTCGACGCCCTCACGATTCTCGATTTCAACGAGACGATGTTCCCCGGCTCCAGTTCGCTCGCGGTGTTCCGCGGCAACCTGCACTTGATGCGAGCCGACACGGCCGCGGCCGCCCTGGCGTTTCGAGAAGCGATTCGGCGGGACCCGCGCAACGGCGAGGCACGCGGCCGCCTGCGAGATATCGGAGCAGACCCAGGGCGCTGAACCGCGGCGCCCGAATCGACCCGGACCGCAACCGGAGATCCCCAGGTGCCTTCGAAGCGTCCCGAGACGACCGACTACCGGCCCTCCTACGGCCGATACATCGACCTCCGGCACCACCTGGAACAACTCGATACCTCGTACCGGTAACCGGCGCCGACCCTCGCGCGGACTCGGGCTGCTGGAGTCGCGCGTCGGACCGGGCTAGGTTCGGGCATGACAACGATTCGAGTCGTTCTCGCCGGCCTCGGTAACGTCGGTCGGGGTGTGCTCTCCATCCTCATCAGCCAGCGAGACCTCCTGGCGGCCCGATATGGCCTCGAGGTTCTGGTGGTCGGAGCCTCCGATTCGAGCGGTGCCGCCCTCGACCCCGCCGGTCTCGATCTCGGCCGGCTCCTGGCCTTGAAGTCGGAACGAGGCAAGGTCGCCGAGTTCCCCGGCGGGTTGCCCGGACTCGGCGGCCGTCACCTGATCGAGCGAGCCCGCGGCGACCTGCTGCTCGAGGCGACTCCCGTGAATCTCCAACACGGCCAGCCCGGTCTGGACACCGTTCGGGCCGCCCTCGACCACGGGATGGGGTGTGTCCTCGCCAACAAGGGACCCCTCGCGTTGGCCTACGGCGAGCTCGCGGCTGTATCCGATCTCTCCGATGTCGATCGCCCGCGGTTGCGATTCTCCGCCTGTGTCGGCGGGGCGTTGCCGACGATCAACCTGGGGCGGCGAGACCTGGCCGGCGCCAGGATCCTCGGAGTCGAGGCCATGCTGAACGGCACCTCCCAGGGAATCCTCCGGGCAATGGAACAGGGGCAGGGCTTCGCGGAGGCGCTCGCCGAGATGCAGCGGCGCGGCATCGCCGAGACCGATCCGACGCTCGACGTGGACGGCTGGGACCAAGCGGTGAAGCTGGTGATTCTCGCCAACGCGGTTCTCGGTCGGCCGACCGTGCTTGGCGACTTGCGGGTGCGGGGGATTCGGGAGATCACCCGGGACGACTTGGCCGCCGCGGCCGCCCGCGGCGAGCGGATCGTGCATCTGGGGCGGGCGGAACGGCCGGCACCAACCGCCGACTGGGTGCTCGACGTCGGCCCCGTCTCGCTTCCGGCCGCGCATCCGCTGGCCCGGATGGGGGCGCTGGAGATGGGAGTGATCTATCGGACCGACATCAGCGGGACGCTCCACGCCACCTCGGAGGAGGGCGACGCGGTCCCGACCGCTGCCGCGATGCTCCGCGATCTGATCGAGATCTCCCGTTAGGCGCTCGTCGGGTGGCGGCGGGCCAGTCGGGAGGCGAGTCGATGGAGCGCCCAGGCCGCCCCGACGACGATCAGCAGCACCATCACTAATCGGAGCCAACCGGCTGGAGAACCGGTCGGCCATTCCAGCTGGTATTCCGAGAGCGTCTTCGCCCGATCGAGCATCCAGTGCCACGCCGTGTGTCCGATCAGGACGGCGATCAGGATCGTCCCGGCCCGTTCGGGGATCAACCGCCGGAACACCAACGCCAGGGTGGGGGCGACGACGGCGACCACCGCGAGTTGGCCGAGCTCCACCCCGACGTTGAAGGAGACCAGCGCGGTGAGGAGGTGGTTGCCCGCGAACTGGAGGGTTTCGCCGAGCGCGAAGGCAAACCCGAACCCATGGACCAACCCGAACCCGAAGGCGACGACCCACCTCCGGCCGGCTTGGCGACCGAGGGCGTTCTCGATCGCCATCCAGACGACCGACGCCGCGATCAGCGTCTCGACGAGCGGCGGGAACCACAGCGCGTCCGGGGCCTGCCCGAGGGCGGCCGCGATGAGGGTGATCGAATGGGCGACGGTGAACGCGGTCACCACCGGGACGAGCGACCAGAACCGGCGAACCGGCAGGATCAATCCGACCAGGAAGAGGAGGTGGTCGAATCCGTCCAAGATGTGCTCGAACCCGAGCCTCACGAAACGCCAGGCCGCGTACCACGGACTCGGGTCGAGGCGCACCGGACCGGGGTTTCCCTGGAACTGAAAGAGCCTTTCGGTTCCCTGGGGCGTGAGGTAGCCGAGGACGACGGTGGTTCGGACGCCGAGGTGGGCCAACTCGGGCACGATGGTGATGGCGGCCCCCGGAGACTCGATCGGGTATTGAAACTCCACGTCGAGCAACGCTTGCCGCCACGGCAGCTCGGTGGCCGGGCCGAGCGGTGGCGACGCCAGGTGAGCCGCGGCATCCGCCCAGGTGGCGAAGGACCGATCCGAGGGGAGCGAGATCCGCAGCGCCGCCAACGTCCCGGGGCCGAGCCGGCGGCTGGCCGCTTCGAACCGAACGTAGGAGGCAATCCACTGGACCGCGGCGGGCCTGAGCACCGAATCGATTCCGGCGAGTTCGAGGGCCCCGGAAGGCCGCACCGGCAGGTTCAGGTCCCGGAGCGCTTCGAGGGGGACTCGGACCAGGAACCGGAGCCGGTCGGGGGTGACGGCCACGAAGGAACGAACCACGACCCGGGCGGGGATCTCGTGGGCCCGAGCGTCGTCGACGGCCGCGATGGCGGCCAGTGCCGCCAGCAGCGGAAGGATCCGAGTCATGGCGGCCCGGCGCCTTCGGAACGCGGTCGGGCCCCGCTGGGCATCGGGTTCACTGGCCATCCGGGGTAGGAATGAGGTCGTTAGGCCGAGTCGTCGACCAGGTCGTCCACCGCGCCGGCGAGGTCGCCGCCCACGGCACGCTCGAGGCGGCGAAGCCGGGCCTGGAACTGGCCGACGGCGTAGTCGACGAACTCCTCGATCCGAAGTCCGAGCGGCATGACGGGGTAGGGGGCGAACACCTCGGGAATCACCGCGATCGCCGTCTCGGCGAGTTCGCCCATCCGTCGTTGAACGGTGCCCCAGAGTGGGGCCCCGCCGTCCTTGACGAGACGTCCCAGGAGGTAAATGCCGAAAGCGATGTGACGCGATTCGTCGCGCTTGGTCAACTCCACGCCGCGCTGCATCCCCGGCATGATGCCGTTGCGCGCCAGCGCCGCGTGGTAGGCCCGATAACCGGTCTCGGCAAGCACCCCTTCGACGATCAGGTTGTAGGTCACGCTGGCCAGCGCCACGGCCTCGCGCGAACGATCATGTCGAAGGCGATCGAGCGCCTCCGGCAGCTCCCGGTCGAACACCTGACGATAGTTGGGCCCCAAGTAGCCGCTCAGCTCATCGCGAGTGCCAGCCACTTCGTCGAGGAAGCGGCGGAACAACTCGACATGTTTCGCTTCCTCGAACAAGAACGAGGTGAGGTAGATCTCCTCCTCGAGGTGGCCGTCCCGGGCGACCGCCTCGATCAGCGGGACGAGGTCGACCGTGACGGCCTCTTCTCCGGCGGCGAAGAGCGAGGTCAACCGGAGCAGTACGTCCCGCTCGGCCTCGTCGAGCCGGGCCCAATCGACTCGGTCTTGGCCGAGGTCGATCGCGGCGGGGTCCCAGACGCCAAGGCGCTTGGCCTTGGTCCACAGCCGCCACGGGAAGCTCGCGGTGTCGAGACCGCCCCGGGCCGTGACGGCGAAGTGGCGGTCCGCCATCAGGGCCGCCTTTCGAGGACGATCGGCGGCAAGGCCGGCTCCAGTGGGATGGAGACCCGGTCGACTTCACCCTTGGTATTGGTGAGAAAGGTCACCATGCCTTGGAGCATCCCAGCCTGAGAACCGGGCCGCACCGAGAACACGTTGTAATGGTAGTGCTCCAGCGCCGCTCGCATGACGTCGACGACCAGCTCGAGTCCCGCGCCGGCGGTTTGAACGACGACGGTGCCGTACCCGGGATGGTGAAACCGGCCCGCCAGGGCGCTCACCGGGTGGCTGGGCGTGGTACCCGGCTTCCGGTCGGCGACCCGCTTGGCGGCGGCATCCGCCCGAGCCTTGGCCGCCACCTTGTCGAGTTCTCTCTGCCGAGCGGCCCAGTCGATCGGCGTTAGGCCGAGTATCCGGTCGTACACCGACTGGACCACCAGGGTGGGGATCGGGTTGTTCTGGCCCTGGTTGGTGAGCACCATGACGCCGACCCGCTCGTTGGGGAGCCAGGACATCTGGGAGATGAACCCGTCGATTCCGCCGCCGTGAATGATCAGGCGATGGCCGCGGTGGAATCCGACCCCGACTCCGAGCCCGTAGCCGGCGACGTCGACGCCGCTCCACAGCGCGGCCGCCGCGCCCATCGCCATCTGGGGCTGCTCCATCTCGGCGACCTGGGCCGTCGTGAGGAGCTGTTTCCCGCCGACTCGGCCCGAGTCGATTCGGAATTGGATGTACTTGAGCATGTCCTCGACGCTGGCGTTGATCGAGCCGGCCGGGGCCACGTGGTCGATGTTGCGGAAGGGGATCCGGACCACGTTGCCGTCCTCGATTCCATACGGATACGCGAAGTCGTCCGACTTGGGCGAATCGAGAACCGAAGCGTTGGCCCGAGTCATCCCGAGCGGAGTGAAGATCCGATCGCGTACCAGGTCCTCCCAGGATCGCCCGGCGAGCCGCTCGGGCAGATACCCGGCGGTCACGAACATCAGGTTCTGGTACTGCCAATAGTTTCTGAACGTGGTGGTGGGCTCGAGGTAGCGGATCCGGTCGACGATCTCTTTCCGGGTCACCTTTCGGCCGTACCACACCACGTCGTGGCGGGGCAGACCCGACCGATGGTTGACGAGGTCCCGCACGGTGAGATGCTTGGTGGCGTAGTCGTCGTGCATCTGAAAGTCGGGCAGGTACGACCGGACCGGGTTGTCCCAGGCCAGCTTCTTTTCGTCGATCATCATGCCCAGGAGGACGACGGCGAACGACTTGCTGTTGGAGCCGATCGCCATGATGGTTCGCGGCGTTACCGGCAGCTTGGCTTCGACGTCGCGGAAACCGTAGCCCTTGGCGTAGATCACCTTGCCGTCCTTGATGACGCCGAGGGCGAGACCGGGCACTTTCCACTCGGCCATCATGGAGGTCACCACCGGATCGACCGAACTCAAGTCGGTCGCCGGTTGGGCGGCGGCGGTGGCCGTCAGGGTCGCCAACAAGGCCGAGGCGAGGAGACGCTGGATCTTCATGCGGGAACCGCTCCAGGTGGTAGGGAGAGTGGTCAATCGCGCGACAGCATCCGGATCAGTCGGGAGACCCGGTACGCCACCAGGGCGTCGGGGGCGCGGTATCGCACCGTGACACCGTCGACCCGCTCCATCCCGGGGACGAACATCGCCGCGTCGGCGTTGCTGGCGATGTCGAGTTCGACCTCGACGATCACCGGTGTCGCGATCGTAATCGGCGCGATCTGGCTCCGGCGGGCCAGGGCCGTCTTGACCCCGGCCGCGATCTTCTCTCGAGCGACCGACGGATGCAGCGTCTTGGCGGCGGTGAAGCCGATGCCGTCCTTGACCGCCAAGGCTTCGACGCCCGGGAAGAATCGCTTGGCCTCCTCGGCGAAGGCCCGATCGCCGGAGACGAAGACCACCGGGACCCGATAGTGCCCGGCGATCATCCCGGCGGTACCATATTCGCCGACCTCGCGGCCGTTGATCCGGGCGTGCCGGAGGGCGTGGCTGTAGGTGTGCCCCAGGACCGCGTCGACCTGATTGGCATGGCCATGATACCCTATGAAGATGACGGCATCGAACGAGCCATCGAGCCCTTCCACCATCCCGTACGGCTTGGGTTGACCGGTGACGAGGGTGGCCCGCCGGTCGAGCTGATCGGCGCGTAGATTGGTGTGGGAGCCGTGGGCGTCGTTGACCACCACCTCGGTGGCCCCGGCCTCGAAAGCGGCCGCGATCGCGGCATTGGCTTCGGCGAGCATCAGCGGGCGGGCCCACTCGTAGTCGCTGCCGCCGGTCTGGGCGGCGGTGGCGATGCCCGCGATTCCCTCCATGTCGACGCTCAGGTACACCTTGAGCTTGGACTGGGCGGCCGCGCCGGTCGGACCGAACAGCAGGATGGCGCCAAGGAGAGACGATCGGAGCATGAGACACCGCTTGGGAGTCGGTACGTTCGGCGAAGGTACCAGTCGGCCGGCCGGTCCGGCAAGGGCCGGTGGCGTTAGGGCGTTCGTGTCGGTCGGGGCGCTTGCGATCGGCGGCCTCGCGGGGTGCGCCGAATCGGCGGCGGTTCGGGGGACGACCATCACCAATGTGCTGTTGATCGACGGTAACGGTCGGGCCCCCGCTCCCGGCAATCTCCGGATCCTGGGCGATACCATCGCCGCGGTCGGTGCGTTCGAGCCGCCGCCGGGCGACTCGATGGTCGATGGCGGCGGCTTGGCACTGGCGCCGGGGTTCATCGATTCCCACAGCCACCACGATCACGGTCTCGTTGCCGCGAATCGGGCCCTCCCCGCGGTGAGTCAGGGGATCACCACGATCGTCGCCGGACAAGACGGCGGACACCCCTATCCGCTGGCGATCACCCTGGACAGTCTCGAGCGCGCTGGCCATGCGGTGAACGTCGCGTTCTTCGCGGGTCACGGCGCGCTCCGCCAAGCGGTGATGGGCGACGACTTTCGCCGCAAGGCCACTCCCGCCGAGGTCGACTCGATGGCGAAGATCCTCGAGGGCGAGCTCGGGGCGGGGGCGCTGGGTCTGTCGACTGGCCTCGAATACGATCCCGGGATCTATTCCGACTTCTCCGAGGTCGTGGCGCTGGCCAAGGTCGCGGCCCGCGCCGGCGGCCGGTATGCCAGCCACATCCGGAGCGAGGACCGCGACTTCTGGTCGGCACTGGACGAAGCCATCGCGGTTGGTCGCGAGGCGGGGCTCCCTGTCCAGGTGAGCCACCTCAAGTTGTCGATGGTATCGTTGCTCGGCCGGGCGGACAGCGTCATCCGAGTCCTGGATCGGGCCCGGCAAGACGGGGTCGCGGTCACCGCGGACATCTATCCTTATCCGTACTGGCACTCGACCCTGCAGGTGCTCTTCCCCAATCGCGACTTCGACAACCGGGCCGAGGCGGAAAAGGTGCTTCGCGAGATCGTTCGGCCCGAAGGACTCTTGCTCGGGCGGTATGCGCCCAACCCGACCTACCAAGGGCGCACGGTCGCGGAGATCGCCGCCGATCGGGCCGAGGATCCGGCCACGACGTTGATGGCCCTGATCCGCGACGCCCAGGCCCACCAGCGGACCATCGCCGATCATTCGAAACCCACCCCGGTCGAGAGCGTAGTGGCAACCGCCATGGACGAGGCCGACATCGAACGGCTGGTCGGGTGGCCCATGATCAACTTCTGCTCGGACGGGGAACTCGAGGGCGCTCACCCCCGAGGATATGGAGCCTTCCCCCGGGTGCTGGCGCGGTACGTCCGGGAGCGGCGGGTCCTCTCGCTCGAGGAAGCGGTGCGGCGGATGACCGCGCTGGCGGCGGCGAACATGGGCCTCCCCGGCCGAGGTCGGTTGGCCCCCGGATACGCGGCTGACCTGGTGCTGTTCGATCCGGACGGCGTCGCCGACCGGGCTACTCCCGCCGAGCCGCAACGGATCTCCGCGGGTATCGTTGGGGTGTGGGTGGGGGGTGAGTCGGTGTTCCACGACGGCCTGGCGACCGGTGCGCTGCCAGGCCGCATTCTTCGGAGGAGTCGATGAATCGACTGGGGCGCAATCGCGGCGGGGTCATCGGATCGCTGGCGCTGGCGGCGATGGCCGCGAGTGTCGGATCGGCATCGGTCGAGGCGCAGGATGAGGCCGCGGGGTACGTTGCCCGAATCGAGGCCGCTCAGTCGCCTAACCGTCAGGGATACGACGGCTACACGCTCGCCGAGCTCATGGCTCGGTTCAGGATACCGGGGGTGAGCATCGCGGTCATCCGCGATTTCAAAGTCCATTGGGCCAAGGGGTACGGCGTCGCGGATGTCGAGACCAGCCGGGCGGTCGACCCGACCACCGCCTTTCAGGCGGCGTCGATCAGCAAGCCGGTCATGGCGATGGCGGCCGTCCGGCTGGCGCAGGAGGGCCGGCTTTCCCTGGACCAGGACGTCAACGAGCTGCTCACCTCGTGGCGGGTGCCGGTGTCGGAGTTGCACGCCCGGCAAGCCGTCACGCCCCGATCGCTCTTGAGCCACACGTCCGGTTCCGACGACGGGTTCGGGTTCCCGGGCTACAAGCCGGACGCCCCCAGGCCGACCGTGGTCCAGATCCTCAATGGCGAAGCGCCCTCCAACGTTGGGCCGGTCCGGTTTGCCAGGCGGCCGTTCGAAGGTCAGAAATACTCGGGCGGCGGCAGCCAGATCATGCAGCTCATCCTCACCGACCTGACCAAACGACCCTTCGCCGAGCTGATGGAGGAGAAGGTCCTTCGCCCCCTCGGGATGACCGGAAGCTCGTACGCTCAGCCGCCGGTCGGGCCAGTCGCCGAGCGGACCGCCCGGGCCCATGACGGTCGCGGGCAGTCGATGGGAGCCAAGTGGCACGTCTATCCGGAGCAGGCCGCTGCCGGGCTTTGGACGACCCCGAGCGACCTGGCCGCGGTGGCGATCGAACTGCAGACCGCGATTCGGGGACCGACGGGGAAGGTGCTCTCCCAGGCGAGCGCCCGCGAGATGATCGCGCCGACCGGGTTGGGCCCTTTCGCGGTCGGCTTCGTGATCGAGAAGCGGGGCGAGGGGTGGTACTTCAACCATGGAGGCGCCAACTGGGGCTTCCGGTGCAACCTGCTCGCCCACGTGCGGAAGGGCTACGGCGTGGTGGTGATGACCAATGGCGACAACGGTGGCCAGATCATCCGCGAGATCGAGGAACGGGTGGCGGCTGCCTACGGCTGGGATTCGCTCGACAAGCCGATCCCCCGATGACGGTGGTCAGCCCCCCCGGACCGCCTCGAACACCCGAAGAAAGTTGCCGCCCATGATCTTGGCGACGTCCGTCTCGGAGTAGCCGCGAGCCAGCAGTCCCTCGGTGATCTTGGGATAGTCGCGGAAACCGTCCATCCCGAGCGGGGTCGGGATGGCGCCGGCATCGAGATCGCCGCCAATCCCGACGTGATCGACGCCGGCGACCTTCACCGCGTGGTCGATGTGCTCCAGAATCCGCTCGAACGGCGGCCGGAACGGGACGTCGCGGAAGAAGTTGTGATGCCGCTCGGCGCCGATCCGATCGAGATCCTCCGGCGGATAGGAGGTCGGCTTGTTGAGCACCTCGATGATCTGACCGACCTTCGATGCCATGACGTCGCGGTACCGCTGATCCATGAACTCGTTGTAGAAGTTGATCCCGACCACGCCGCCGGTCTTCGCGATCGCCTCGATGAGACGGTCGGGCAGGTTCCGGGGATGATCGGCGAGTGCCCGGCAGGACGAATGGCTGGCAATGATCGGTTGGTCCGACAGCGCCACCACCTGCTCGATGGTCTTGTCCGAGACGTGGGAACAGTCGACGATCATCCGGAGCCGATTCATCTCCCCAATGACGTCACGCCCGAAGGGGGAGAGTCCTCCGGAGCGCTCGACATCGGTCGACGAGTCGACCCAGTCGATCGATGCCGTATGGGTGAGCGTCATCGAGGTGGCGCCGAGCTGAGCGTAGATCCGCAGCAGCCTCAGGTTGTTCTGAATCGCGAGGCCTCCCTCGATCGCGATCATCGCCGCGAGCTTGCCCGCCGCCACGATTCGGCGAACCTCGGCCGCGCTCCGAGCCAGCTCGATCTGAGCAGGGTACTTCTCGGCGAGCAGGTAATAGGCGTCGATCTGCTCCAGGGCGCGCCGGGCGGCGTGGTACGGTCCATAGATGGTGTCGACCCAGACGGCGAAGACCTGGGCGTCGATGCCACCAGCCTTCCAAGCGGGCAGATCGCCCTGGGCGGTGCTGGCGACGCCGAGATCGACGTCGTCGACCACGGCTCGGAGCAGGCTGTCGCAATGGGCGTCCCAGACCAGGGCGTCCTGGTGCACGCGGGTGGTACGAGCGGAAACGGACATCGACACCTCGAGAGAGTTATCTCGGCTCGCGGCTGCGAGTCGTGGCTGGTATACTACCGATCTCACTCGCCCCCGCAAGCCGCCAATGAACCTGCCGATGTTCCGCGGGCACCCGCCCGGGCTCTTGGTCTGCGCCGCCACCGAAATGTGGGAGCGGTTCAGCTACTACGGGATGCGGGCGCTGTTGATCTTCTACCTGACCGAGCACTTTCGGTTCGACGACCCCACCAGTTTCGCGATCTACGGGGCCTACTCGGCTCTGGTGTACATGGCACCGATCGTCGGTGGCTTCGTGGCCGATCAGTGGCTCGGCGGCCGTCGGGCGGTGATGTTCGGCGGGGTGCTCCTGATGATCGGCCACCTCGGGATGACGATCGAGTCGTCGCTGCCGGTCTTTTACTTGGCGCTGGCCTTCATCGTCGCGGGCGTGGGATTCCTCAAGACCAGCACCAACGCCATCGTCGGGGCGCTCTATCCGCCGGGCGACCGCCGGCTCGACGCCGGGTACACCGCCTATTACATGGCCTACAACCTCGGCGGGGCGCTGTCGCCGCTGGTGTGCGGGTGGCTTGGCCAACGCTATGGATGGGGCTGGGGTTTTGGCGCGGCGGCGGTGGGGATGGCCTTCGGGTTGGTGGCCTTCTGGCGGGGCCAGCATCTCCTCGAGGGCAAGGCCGAGCCGCCCAATCCGGCGCGCCTGGTGGAGCGGGTGGCGGGGTTGCCGCGGGTGGCGTGGGTCTACCTCGGCTCGATCGGCTTCGTGGGCGCGCTATGGCTGTTGCTGATGCGGCGCGAGGTGGTGGGTCCGATGCTTTCGGCGATCGGGCTGGCGACCGGCGGTTGGCTGGTGTACTACGCGGTGGCGCGGTGCACTCGGATTGAGCGCAATCGACTCCTGGCTTGCGCGATCCTGATCGTGTTCACCGTCGGGTTCTGGGCTTTCTACGAGCAGATGGGTAGCTCGCTGGCGCTCTTCTCCGATCGGGTGGTCGATCGGGCGGTGCTGGGGTACGAGATCCCGGCCTCGGTGCTCCAGTCGATTCCGTCGATCTTCGTGATCGGGTTGGCCCCCGGGTTCGTGGCGCTGTGGCTCGCGTTGGGGCGGCGGGGTCGGGAACCGAGCACGGCGGTCAAGTTCGTCATCGCGATCGGCACCCTGGCGGTCGGTTTTCTGGCCTTGGCGGCGGGGACGGCAATGACCGCGGCCGGCGACAAGGTATCGTTAGGCTGGTTTATCCTCAACTTCTTCCTGCTCGTGGTCGGGGAGTTGTGTCTGGCGCCGGTGGGGATCTCGATGGTGGCCCAGTTGGCCCCCAAGCGGATCGTGGCGGTGATGATGGGGGCGTTCCTGTTGGCATACTCGGGGGCGAGCTATCTGGCGGGGCTGATCGCCACCTTGGCCAGCATCCCCGCCTCGGCGGTGGCCGACGCGGATCTCCTCCGGGCAACCTACGGCGGGGTGTTCCTCAAGTTGGGCATCGGGGCGGCGGTCGTGGCCGTGGTGTTGGCGGCACTGGCGCCGCTGCTGCGGCGCCTGGTGGGCGAGGCGGGTGGCGAGCGAGTCGGCGACGCGGCATAATACCCCTCGTCGACCAACCATCGGGGACGTCGTGTCCGTCAAGAGAAGCGGGATCGGTGCCGCCATTGCCCTCGCGGCCAGCGGTCAGGCGGTGGCCCAGGCCCGTCCCGCGTTCAACCTGATCACCTCCAATCAGATCGAAATCAACCAGCCGGCCGCGACCATCTGGCCCAAGATCGTCGATCCGAGCAGCTGGAAGCAGGGCGCCAAGCTCGTTCACCGCTCCGGTCCCGCCGGCGAACGGGGCGAGGTGTTGGTCGCGATGGGTTCGGACAACGCCGTGGCGTTCGCCGTCGAGAACGTCGAGATGGTGGCCAATCGGCGTCGCACCATCAAGCTGGTCTCGCCCGCCGGCCAACTCATCGGCTATGCGATCTGGACGCTGGTCCCCGCCGGCTCGAAAACCGTGGTTCGATACGATGTCTTCAGCGAGACGGTGCTGACCGCCGAGCAGGCGGCCGGGATGAGCGCCGCCGCGCTGGTGGAGCAGGAGCGGGCCAGCCAGGAGACCAACAGCAAGCGTTTCGACGCCGAGTTGGCGGCGCTCAAGAAGCAACTCGAGGACCGCTGACCTGACCGGCGTGCCCCCGACCCCCGGCAGGCTCGGTGGCTCGGCTGGGCGGCCCGCCTAACGTCGGGCCACTGATCCGATCACCCGGACCTCGAAGCTGGCGTCGAATCCCCCATCTGGCTTGACGGCGGGGGTGACCGAGACCGGCTCCGACGCCGAGCTCAAAGTGCGGTACTTTACCCAGCACCTGAAACCCTGACCCGAGTCCGCCGAGCATGTCCGTTCTCCACCGTATCGCCGTCGTGGCTGCCTTCGCGACCACCGCCTGCGGCACCCCCGAAGCGGCGCCCGGTGGCGGTGACGACTCCGCCACGCTGAGCCGGCTCCTCACAGCGGCCCACGAAGCCAGGATCGCCTCGAGCATCTCCCTCAAGGTGCGGTATGGCCGGCCGATCGACCGGCTCCCGAGCGTCGGTATCGCGGAGGACGAGGCCCGGGCGGCCCACGCCAAGGCGCTCCTCGACACCCTGGCGACCGTCCGGCGCGACCGGCTGACCGAATCGGAGCAGGTGAGCGCCGATGTGCTCGAGTGGATGCTCGGCAACGAGGTCGAGGCACCAGAGCACCATTGGCTGTCCTTCGCCCTGGTCACCCCATACCAGAGCCCGCTCACCAACGAGCTGATGTTCCTGGGCCGGGACATGCCGCTCACCACCTTGGAGGACCGGGATCGGTACCTGGCGCGGCTGAGCGAAATCGGCCCCCTTGCCGACAGCATCGTGATGGGACTGGCGACCCGGGCGGAGCGGGGCATCCTGGTGCCCAAGCCTGAGATCAAGCAAATCGTTTCGACGATCGGCGCCCTAACGGTTGCTGGGGTCAAGAGCCCCTATGCGCCGACGGCGGCCCGGCTCGCCGCCTTGCCCGATTCGGTCCGGCCAGGCTTCGAAGCGGCGATCGCCAAGACCGTCGACGAACGGGTCAACCCGGCCCTCGAGCGGTTGGTCGAGTCCATTCAGGGTCAATACCTCGCGGCCGCGCCGGAGGCCGTTGGCCTGAAGCAGTACCCCGGCGGGGAGGCGGCCTACCGGTACGCAGTCCGGGTGATGACGACGCTCGACCTCGAGCCCGAGGACATTCATCGAACCGGGCTCGATCACCTGGCCAAGCTCGAGCGGTCGATGGATTCGCTGCTGGGTGTGATCGGCTTCAAGGGAACGCGGAGGGAGTTCCAGGCCGCGATGGCCAAGGACCCCCGGTTTCGGGCCAGGACGCCGGAGGACGTTGGGGCGCGCTATCAGAAGTACTACGACGCCATCCGGCCTCACGTCTCGAAGCTGTTCTCGCGAGAGCCCAAGGCGCCGGCCGAATTTCGGAGGCTCAACCCCGCGCTGGAGGCGTCGCAGACCTATGGCTTCTATCAGCCGCCGAGCCCCAACTCGCCCCAGGGGATCTACTTCTACAACGCCTCCAACCTGGAGAACCGGAGTCTCTTCCAGGTCGCCTCGATCGCCTACCACGAGCTGGTTCCCGGTCATCACTTCCAGTTCGCGTTGGCGCTGGAGAACGACGAGTTGCCGCCGCTTCGCCGCGGCTTCTACACCACGGCTCATGGTGAGGGCTGGGCCGAGTACGCCTCGGAGCTGCCCAACGAGATCGGCCTCTATGCCGATCCGTACGATCGCTACGGCCGCCTGATCAGCGAAGCCTTTCTGACCACCCGTTTGGTCATCGATCCCGCGATGGCGATCCTCGGCTGGTCGCGGGAACGGGCGATGGAGTTCATGCGGGAACACACCATGACCGCGGAATCGGAGATCGCGTCGGAGACGCTCCGGTACTCGGTCGACATGCCGGGCCAGGCGTTAGGCTACAAGGTCGGGGCGCTGGAATTCTGGCGGCTCCGCCGGAAGGCCGAACGGGAGTTGGGCGACAAGTTCGACCTCCGGGCGTTCCATGCGGTGATTCTCGATCAAGGCGGGCTGCCGATGGCCGTGGTGGGCAAGCTGGTCGATCGCTGGGTTACCAAGACCAAGGGCGGCTGAGGCTCGACCGGGCGGCCAGTCTGTCGTCGAACCCGTGACGGTAGCGGCATCGGGCGGTACCCCGCCCGGGTGAGCCGTCTCGGCCGAGCTTCGCGTGCTTCTAACGCGCTCCCTTCACCGCCAGCGTCTTGAGTGCGTTCTGCCCCTTCCGGGTGGCGTCGATGCTGAGCCCGAGGATCCGGCCCGCCTCGCCGGGGGCGTGGAAGCCCATCGAGTTCTCCGCCTCGACGAAGTCGGCATAAAACTGGGCCTGGCGTTGCCACTTCCGGGCCTCGGCCAGCGCGGGGGCGGTGCTGTCGGCCTTCGCCGCCGTCTCGACGTCCGCGATCAGGTCCATCAGGGCGTCGAGGGCGACGTTCCTGAGCTGATAGGTGCGGTCCTGGATCTGCTCGACCCGCGCCTTGAGCTCCTCCTCCGACGCCTTGTGGCAGGTCTGGCAGGCGCGGTTGATGTTGAGCATCGGGCTCTGGACGTGGTGGTCGCTGACCTTCATCGCCCCGACCCGCTTGTACGGCATGTGGCAGTCGGCGCAGGTGACCCCGCTTCGGGCGTGGATGCCTTGCGACCACAGCTCGAACTCGGGGTGCTGGACCTTGAGCACCGGCGCGCCGGTCCGCTTGTGGGTCCAGTCCCTGTGGCCGCTGGCCTCGTAGTAGGCCACCATGCTGTCGGCCTTGAGCCCCTTGTGCCACGGGAAGGTCAGCCGCTTCTCGGCGCCCTTGAAATAGTACTCGACGTGACACTGGCCGCAGACGAAGCTCCGCATCTCCTGGCGGGTCGCCATGGTGGTGACGTCGTAATCCGAGATGCCCTGGCTGGCCTTGTACGCCCGGATCCCTTCCATGAAGGCGGGCCGAGTAACCCGGAGTTGCATCGTCTCGGGGTCGTGGCAGTCGATGCAGGCGATCGGGTGCCTCACGTCTTTCGCGGCCGAGTCGTAGGGCAGCGGGTTGAGGGTCTCGAATCCCTTTACCAGGTCGCCGCCGCCGGCTTTGAGCCACGGCACCACCATCGAGGCATGGCAGCTGAGGCAGGCGCCGGGCTGCTTGACCACCCGCTGCCGTCCGGTGAGCTGCTGGTCGATCAGCATGTAGGCGTGGCCGCGCTCCTCGCGGAAGTCGGCGGCGAAGGCGTAGCCGGCCCACATTTCCTTGAGGCGGGGGTCCTCCTCGAGCCGCGACTGGGCCACCACCGAGCGGGGGTCAACCGCGGTCGGGGTGACCGGGACGCCCTCGCTGCCGCCGTAGCGGGTCCGCACCTGGTCGGTGGTGCGCCGGTAGTCGTCATACTGCGTGGGGAAGTTCTGGCCCCAGACGCTGGCGTCCTCGGTGGTGTCGGTGAGCGCGACGACGCGGACGAAGGGGTTCCGCGCCTCCTGGCGCCGCTCGAAGACGTTGGTAAGCAGGGCCGCGATCGCCAGCACCGCCACGGCCGCGCCGGCGGTGATCAACGTTAGGCGACTCTTGGTCGGGGACGTCATGCAGGTCTCCGGTACGAATGACGGAAGTGGTCAGCGGGTCCAGTGGCCCACCGAGGAATGACAGCGAAGGCAGGAGTCCTCGCGCCCATGGCCCGCGGGCACCGCGGGGTCGATCGCGGTGACGATCTCCTGGTGGCAGTGGCGGCAGGCCCCCTCGGTGACGGCGCGGCTGGCCTCGGTGATCCGGATCGGCTCGGGGAACCCGCCGACGGTGAACCAGGCGCTGTGGAGGAAGCCGTTCCGCCCCTTGGTGGCGTACTTGCCGATGAGGTTGTGCGGGGTGTGGCAGTCGTTGCAGGTGGCCACGTTCCGATGGCTCGACTTCACCCAGCCGTCGTACTGCTCCCGCATCACGTGGCAGTTGGCGCAAGCGGCGGGGTCGTCGGTCAGGTAGGACGCCCCCTTCGCGTACCCGAAGGTGTAGGTCCCGAGCCCGGCCGCGGCCCCGATCAGCAGCGCCGTGATCGTGAACAGCCAGCGAGTGGGGGTCACCAGCGCCACTCCAGTTCGAGGTAGCCCAGCCAGCCGTTGGATTCGTTTGGGTAGATCATCTTCACCACGCCGTGGGCGACAGCGTAGCTGCCGTAGCCCGAGATGGTCCAGTGGCTGTTGAGCCGGAAATCTGCACTCAGGTCCACCAACGTCGCCAGCCCGGCCCTGCCGTTCGACGGACGCGCGGCGTAGCCGAAGCCGGCTGGGCGGAGGCGGTGGCGATGAGCGCCAGGGCCGAGGTGCCCAGGGCGAGGCGGGAGAGACGCCGGGGGCGCATATCCGATATCTCCATGAGGAATACGGAGAGTGGTGGTGGCAGCAAAGTAGTCTAGCGGTTGCGGGACCTGCCTCGGCGGGGGAGATTCCCGGTCGTGCCCACGCTATTGCATCCATCGGATGGGGTGAACTCCACCCCCCTCGCTTCGCTCGGGGTGACAGAGGTGGGCGCGCTCGGGGTGACCGAGGCCCGGACTCCAGCCCAGGCCAAGCCCTCCGAGTTCCTCAACCGCGGAGCATCATCATCTCGAGCCGATCGGAGGAAACCGATGAGAACGATGTCGATCGTCGTTGGCGTGCTGGCCACGCTCGGGGCGGTGGGAAACGCCCAAACCCGCCGGTTCGAGCTGAACGACTTCGGCCGCGAGGTCAGTCTCGCTTCGCCTCGCCTGTCGCCCGATGGCAAGAGCATCGTGGTGATCGCCACCCGAGCGAACTACCCCGACAACCGGTTCGAGCGCTCGTTGGTGGCGATCGACGTCGCGACCGGCGCGATTCGGGACCTCACGCCAAGCCGCCGGAATGTCGGGCAGGTGGAATGGTCACCCAGCGGCGATCGGATCGCCTTTACGGATCGAGAGCCGGACAAGCAGACCCAGCTGTATCTGCTGCCCGCCGGGGGCGGGGAGGCGTCGAGGGTCACCGATGCTAAGCGCGGGGTTGCTGCTTTCGCGTGGCGGCCCGACGGGTCGGGGTTCGGCTTCCTCACCGAGGACGATCCGGTCGAGCGAACCGGCGAGGAACGTCACAACAAGTCGTTCGAGGTCGGCGACAACATGTATCTCGACCAGGCGGCCAGTCTGTCGTCGCACCTGTGGACGGTAGCGGCATCGGGTGGTAGCCCAACTCGAGTGACCTCGGGTGAGCGGAGCGTGACGGCCTTCAGCTTTGCGCCTGACGGCAGGCAGGTGGTGCTCGGCGTCCGGCCGAGGCCCCATTCCGGCGAGATGATCAACAGCACCGTGGTGGTCCGCGACCTTGCCAGCGGCGCCGAACGACTCCTCACCGAACGGCGCGGCTTCGGAAGCGGCGGCGCGATCTCGCCCGATGGGCGCTGGGTGGCGACCGGGGCGAGTCGCGGCGCCGAACTCGGCTTCCATCCCGCCACCGTTCTCGTCACGCCGCTCGGGGGTGGCCCGACCAGAGACCTGACCGCCTCGATCGACCGCAATCTGTCGGGGGGCCGGTGGTTGCCGAACAGTCAGGCGATCGTCGTGGCGGGGCCGGACCTGACCCGGATCAAGGCTTGGGTCCAGCCGCTGGAGGGACGTCCCCGAAAACTCGACTGGGGATCGGTCGATCCTTCGGACCTGCACCTGGCGCCGACGGGCGCGGTGACGTTCATCGGCCGGGAGCCTAACCGACCGGCGGAAGTGTACTTCGCCGCGTCGATCGACGCCGCCCCGCGGCGGCTCACCGACTTCAACGCCGAGTTGGCTCGGCTGGACTTGGGCCGGATCGAGACGATCGAGTGGGACGGACCCGACGGGTTCCGGCAAAACGGGGTGATCACCTATCCGCCGGGTTATCAACCGGGCCGGAGGTACCCGCTGGTCCTCCAGATCCACGGTGGACCGATGGGGACCTCCGCCGAGGGATGGTCGGCGCCTAACCAGCACCTCGCGGCTCAAGGCTGGATCGTCTTCAGCCCCAATTACCGCGGCAGCGATAACATGGGCAGCAAGTTCCAGAGCGCGGTCGTCAACGACGCGGGCGCCGGGCCGGGGCGCGACGTGATGTCCGGCATCGAGGCCCTCAAGAAGCGTGGTTTGGTCGACGAGGGCCGGATGGCGGTGACGGGATGGTCGTACGGCGGCTACATGACGGCTTGGCTCACGGCCCACTATCAGGGCTGGAAGGCAGCGGTGGCCGGGGCCGCCGTGACCGACTGGTACGATTGGTACAACTTGGCCGACATGAACGTCTGGGCGGGACTCGGGCTCGGCGGTTCACCGTGGACCAACAACAATGCGGCCAACTATTGGCGACAGTCGCCGATGGCCTACGCCCATCAGATTCGAACGCCAACGCTGATCCTCTCGACAACGGGGGATCCTCGAGTGACGGTTACCCAGTCATACAAGCTGTATCATGCCCTGAAGGACAACGGAACCCCGGTTCAGTTCATTGCCTACCCGACCGGCGGGCACTTTCCTCCCGACCCCATTCATCAGCGCGACGTCCGTCGTCGCTGGGCGGAGTGGATCGCGAAGGAGTTCGGCCCAACGACCTGATCGCCCAGAGATGCTGGTTCGCGACGTCATGACGAAAGAGGTCTTCACCCTCCGGGCCGATGACCGGATCCTGGTGGCGGAGGGCCGGCGGCTCGAGTGTCGTCCCAAGTGAGCGAGTCGCCGTCGCCGCGGCCTCAATTCGTCCGGTGATCGGCCGATAACCGATCGCATGGCATCAGGGCTATGGTCATGGTTCACGGGCGGCAGCCGCGACGCGGCTGCCGCCCCCGGCGCTCCGGTCCCTCCGGCTCGCGGTCGGCCCGTCGTGTCTCCGCCGCGCCAGCCGGATCCGCCTAACCGGCCCCCGGCCGATGCGGCCCAGTCGCGCCAGGTCTCGGACCGGTCAGTCCCTGCCGCGACGACCTCGACTCCCGCCGACTCGGCCGGTGAGCTCCGCGCCCGGCTGGATCATGACGTCGCCACCGAGCTTGCGGCCCTGGACAGCGGCCTGACGCCGGTGCTCCGATCGGGCGATCCGGGGATGTTGCTCCGGGACCTCTCCGGCGACGTCGCGGCCGCGGTGCGCCGGCCGCCGCTGGCGGCGCAGCAGGCGCTGGTGGCGTGCCGCGATCCGAACGCATCACTCGGCATCATTCTCGACACCTTCCGCCAGGATCCGGCCCTCACCCAGAAGCTGCTCGGTCACGCGAATTCCCCGTTTTACTCCGCCGGCCACGGGGCGGTGAACTCGCTTCACGCCGCGGCTCAGCGGGTCGGCACCGGAGGCCTTCACGCCGTTTTGATGACCGCGATGGTCGAGGGATTGCTCTGCCGCCCCGGGCCTGAGTACGAGGTCATGGCCCAGAAAGTCTGGAGCCACATGGTGCGGACGGCGCCGATCGCCCGGCTGCTCGGCCGGACCGTCGGGCTGCCGGCCGAGACCTGCTATACCCTCGGGCTGCTGCACGATCTCGGCAAGCTGATCATCTTCGATCGGCTGAGCGCGCTTCGGACCGCGACCCGCCAGACCCTCAGGTTGCCCAGGCCTTTCTTGACCGAGCTGCTCGGCCGCCTCCACGGACCGATCGGCGGGGTCGCGGCCTTGGCCTGGAACCTCGACGTCGAGAGCGCCCGGGCGATCGCGGCTCATCCGCGGACCAGCTACCGCCGATATCAGGACAGCTGGTACGGCCAACTCGGCGTCACCCTCGAGGAGAGCGAGGGCGAGCGGATCGGTCAGGTGCTCGCCTTGGCCGAGTGGTGGGACCTGGCCACGATTCGGGGCGAGGCCAAGGAGATGGAGACGTTCTGGGCCCGCTCCGGCCTGACGCTCCCGATCGACGACTGCGGTCTGGCGCTGCTCCAGTACGCCTAACGTTCCCCTCCGGTCAGGGCTTCGGCAGCCCGAGGGTGGGGTTCCGGGTGAAAAACCCGTTGGGCCGGATCTCGAATTTGTGCCAGGCCACCGGCATGACCGGCCAGTCCTCGACTCGGGGGACATGGTGGAACCCGACGGTGACCCAGGCCACGACGTCGGTGTTCTCGATCGGTCGGTTGGCCGCGGTCCACGCCGGCAGCCCGGCGCCCACCGGCGAGAGGGTCGGGTAGTCGCCAGCGGCGAAGAGTTCCTCCGGACGATAGGGTGTCACCCACATCATGTGGTTGATGAAGCTGGCCCGCTTCACCATCCAGTCGTCCGGTGTCATCAAGGACATGGCGCCGTGGTCGACGGCGATCTGGTAGGCCACCGGGTCGCCCCCGACACCCTTGATGGCGGGATTGACGAAGCGCCATAGCTGTGGTTCGGCCATCGTGCTCATGACCTGGCCGTCCCTCTCGACCCGAGCTACGCTCCCTTCGGCGCGCCAGACGCTCCGCCTCGGATTGGCGGCGGGCAGTCGCTCGGTTTTGATCCGCTCCACCACCAGGCTGTTGTTCGCCCCATCGACGTCGAGGTCGATCCGGAACGACATGAAGTGACTGTGGTTGATGGCGACCCGATTGGCCGACACGTAGCGGCCGTAGCGGTCGTGGGTGCCCCGCCCGTCGTTCGGGGCGGCGGCCTTGACCTGCATGATCCCGGTGGCACCGACGTCAACGCGAATCCCGCCGTCCTGGCCGAAGACCCAGTCGAAGAGATAGTCGTAATTTCCGGCGTGGGTGACCATCCGCACCACCAGATCGCGGCGGGGCCGGGAGTCGGCCACCCCGAACTGGAGGCCATGGCGCCAGACCGGGTCGCCGGCCGCGCGCTCGAAAAGGCAGATCACCCGGGGTTTCCGCCGCGGCTCGCCCTTCCAGCCCGCCACCAACCCATCGACCATGACGGCGTTGGCCGGGCAGTCCGACCCCGGTTCGAGCGAGCCCATGACGCCCTCGAAAATTCCCGGGAAGGTGGCCAGGTCGAAGTACGCGGTGTAGTTCCATCGCTCTTCCGGCGCCATGTAGGGAACGAACAGCTCCGACAGCGATCCCTGGTATATGACCGAGCGCTCCCGGCTGCCGTCGAGGAACTTGGCCTGCGAGATGATCAAACCCCGCCGCATGTCGGCCCGGATGCGGAACGACCACTGATCCCAGCGAACCTCACTGCCAACCAGCGAAAACGAAGGGCCCTGGGGCTGGCTCGGGATGAGCGGCTTGAGGGCTGGCCGATTGGCGCCGATTGCTTCGGTATCCCAGTCGCCGCGGTCGTCGCCGTACGGGGCCGCGCCGTGGTCGATGATTCTGATGACGCGGTTGGCGGTGAGGTCGATGACGCCGACCAAGTCGGTCATCGGAGGACCATAACCCGTTACGGCTCCCTGGATGTACCAACACTCGGCCCGGACCACTCGACGATTCTGCTCCTCCGGCTGGCCCATGTAGGTCTGGGCGATCGGGAAACACGTCAGCAGCGACGGGTCGGTGAGTCCGCGACGACGCAGGCCGGCCTGGAAATCCGGATGGGCCAGGAGCAACTGGTTCACTTGGGTCACCTCGTCGGGCGTGTGCATCCACTGCACCCCGGGGACCGGATCGAAACGGACCAGCCGCTTGCCGACCAGGTCGACGATCGCGTCGAAGGCCTTGTCGCCGTTGACGAGGTGAACTCGGGCCTCGCGGCGCATCGGCTGCCCCGGGCGCCAGGCGATGATTTCCGCCTTGGGCGGCTCGTTCAGTCCGAGGTAGGGGACCCGACTGGTGCTCTCCCACTTGCCGGCGGCGACCAGGACATCGCGAGCGATCCAGTGCTCGGCTCCGGACAGACCGTCGAGCGGATGGGTCGGCGCCTGGGCCGAGGCGATCGAGGCACCGGCCACGAATAGGAGCGAGAAGAAAAAGCGCATGGCGAATCTCACAGGGTAGGTCGTTGATAGCCGCCGTGACCGGCTTCGATCAGTTTGGCGACCGCCAGCGCGACGTCCTCCCGGCCCGGGTGGGCGACGATCTGGACGCCAATGGGAAGCCCGCCGGGCGCGGTCCCGGCCCGGACCACGGCCGCCGGCCAGCCGGTCATGTTGTAGGTGAAGGTGTAGCTGAACCCGGGGAAGGCCTCCGTGGCGCCGGCCTGCCCATGGGGGAGCGCCGGCACCGCGGCCACCGGGCAGAGGATGACGTCGTAGTCCCTGAAGAACCGGAGCATCCCGATTCGCCACTGATCGAGGGCGTGGACCTGAGCCTCGACCTGCGTCGCGGTCGCCGCGGTGCCGGTGGTGAAGCCGCCGAGGGTCGTCTCGGTGGTGCCCGCCGCCTCGAGCAGCCGCCGGATGGCGGCGCCGCCATCCCAGAAATAGAGCGGTAGCCCCACGTCCATGGCCCGCTCCACGCCGTTAGGCCGAGCCTCGGAGACGACGGCTTTGGCGCTCTCGAGCGAGGCCGCGACGGCGGCCACCGTGCTCACGATCTCGGGGGTAGGCGTCGCGATGCCGTTGTCGGTGTGGTACGCCACCCGCAACCCCGCGATCGTGGTGCGGGCCGGATCCGACCACGGCTGGGCCACCACGCCCGGATCGGCGAAGTCGGGGCCCATGATGATCGGGAGGATCAGGGTGAGGTCGTCGACGGTTCGGGCGATCGGGCCAATCTGCTGGAAGGAATCCTGGATGCCGCCGTACGGATAGACGTGTCCGGTCCGGGGCACCCGGCCGGCCGTCGGCTTGATGCCCGCCACCCCGCAGAAGTGAGAGGGCTGGCGGATGCTGCCCCCGTAATCGCTTCCGATGTCGAATGGCGCCCCACCCGCGGCGACGATGGCGGCGGCCCCGCCGCTCGAGCCGCCGGGGGTCCGTCCGAGGTCGTACGGATTGCTGGTCTTGCCGTAGATCAAATTGGTGGTTTCGAACGACAGGGTCAGCTCGGGGGTGTTGGTCTTCCCGAGGACGATCGCCCCGGCCTGCTTGAGGCGGTCGACCACCGTGGCATCGACAGCTGGCACGAAGCTCTTTCGCCCAAGGGTTCCGCCGGTGGTCACGATCCCCGCGGTGTCGAGCGAGTCCTTGATCGTCATCGGGACACCGTGGAGCGGCCCCCGCACGGTGCCGTTGGCGCGGTCGGCGTCGAGGGCCCGGGCCCGTTCGAGCGCCCGGTCGGCATCGAGCGCCACGACGGCGTTGAGCTTCGGATTGACCGCGGCGATCCGGTCGAGGCAGGCGCGGACCACTTCTTCGGAACTGACCGATCGCTTGGCGATCGCCGCGGCCAGGGCGCGAGTAGATGAGAACGGCAGGGGGTCGGCCAGCCCGAGGTCGGCGCCGGCACCGGTGGCGGGGGCGCAGCCGGTGCCGAACGCCGCGGCCGCCACTCCTCCGGCCAGGCTCAACAACTCGCGGCGGGTCAAATCGAAGTTACTGGTCAAAGGTCGCTCCAGGTCAGCGGTTCTTCGACTCGACGACGACATCGTCGGAGCCAGTCTGGGCGAGCAGGGGCGAGACCTTGCCCTTGAGGTACTGATCGAAAAAGGCGGTGAGGTAGTCGGTCATCAGCTGCTCGCTGCGGGCGACCGGCATGGTGCCGGTGAGCCCGATGGTTCTGAAAACCCATGGGGCGAGGTACGGCAGGTCGGTGAGGCCCATGTGCTGGGTGCCAACCAGTTTGATCAGGTACCCCGGCCCCACGAGGCGATCGTAGATCGGGCGGTGGATCGCGATCGTGGGATCGCTGGCGATGATCATGAACGGCGTTGCCAGGCTGCCATTGATGAGGTCGCCGAACTGCTGGCCGTCGATGTTGACACCCGCCTTGCAGCGCGGATCGAGCGAACACACCAACCCGGCGTTCGAACCCCCGAACGACATCCCGAAGATCCCGATCCGGGTGGTGTCGAGTTTGCCAACGAACCGACCCATCCCGCCGGGGCCGTCGGCCCGTCGGAATTGATCGAGCAGGTGTCTGGTATCGGCGGCCCAGACCGGGGCGCTCCGGGCGATCCGGGGCGGGTTCATCTCGGCGAACGCCCGGAAAGCCGCCTGGCGTTCCTCGGGTGCCTTGGCCCGCTCGAGCGCCGCCATCCGATCGCCCATGACGGCCATGACCGAGTCCTGGTTCGCGATCATCCCGCGCAGCGACGCGATGACTTCCGGATCGAGGGTCGCGACTCGGCCATCGGGGTGGATCACCGCGGTGGCGTCGTGGCTGTGGCCGATGCTGAAGACCAGGTAGCCCTGGCTCGCGAGGGCCTCCATCTGCGGGGTGTTCTGGGCGAGGTAGCTGGTGTAGCCGTGCGAGAACACCAGGACCGGGAACACGCCGTCGGCCAGGTCGGCGTCATACTCCGTATGGGTTCGGACGTAGCGGTATTGGCGGGTCAACGCCTCGGGCAACAGCGAAATGATCGGGGAAGCGAGTTCGCGGGGATCGGCGTAGCGCATGGGGCGGCCGCCGGTGCCCGGTGCCGCGGGGTACCAGGCCCGAACGACGAGATGCCTCGCGGCGTTCGAATCGGGGCCGAACGGCTCGCGCCGCGACTCGTCGGCCAGCGAGAAGATGGTCCCACCGATTGGGAAGGGTCCCGGTGGCGTCGGGAGTCGGAAGATCGGAAACAGGGCTGGCGGAAAGGCAACGAGAGCCATCGTCACCACGCCACCGACCCATCCCAGTGCCCGCCGCCAGCCGGCTCGCCGCGGCTTGGCGGGGGCGGCGCCGAACAGCCCGCCGATGCACCAAAGGCCGGCAAGGTAGGCTGGGAGTATCGGCAGTCGAACTCCCTCGAAGACCAGGTGGGCCCCGAAGGCCAGCGCGAGCAGTCCGCCGAGGAGCCTGCTACCCATCCAGCTCCCTCGCAGGACTCTCGCGCCGAGCGCCAGGACGATGATGGCGACCAGGACCGTTTCGAGGCTACGCAAGGTCGATCGCTCCGCTTCGGGCCGCGGGCAACGGGGTGCCCCGCCGGATCGTCACAGGTTGCCGAGGACCAGCGCGAGGGCGACGCAGGCGAGCCCACCGCCGACGATGACGCCGCGGAAGGCCCGCGGGAGGGTGGAGCCGCCGACCAAGTGGTACGACAGCGCGCCGATGAAGGGGACCAGGATGACGATCAGGATCCAACCGATGGCCACGCTCTTGGGAAGCTGGCGGCGGCCCAAATCGGCGAAGGCCAGTGCCGACCAAGCGGCGTACAACATGATCGGCACCAGATACCCGTAGAGGCTCAAGAGGATCGAGAGCGCCGAAGGCAGCGGGATTTCACTCATGGCTCGCTCCGGATTGCCTAACGAATGCGGTTGAAGGTGAGGGCGTAGGCGGCGGCGAGCACCCCGAGCCCACCGAACACCACGGCATATCGGGCCGGCCGCGAGAGCCCCGATCGGCCGGCGACGAGATAGCTCAGGGCCCCGACCACCGGCAGGGCGAGGACCGCCGCGCTCCAGCCTGCCGCGGGGCCCGGCTCCCGCTCGGCCCGCTCGGACAGGTCGAGCAGCGCCATGATCGACCAGCCGCAATAGAGCATGATCGGGAGGAAGTAGTCGTAGACCCCGAACAGGATGGTATCGAACCGCCAGGGGGTCACGAAACTCAGGATGGAGCCGGGCATCAGTCGCGCCCTCCGGCTCCGGCGAGCGAGGTCGACGGAGGCGTCGGCACCGCGATGGCGTCGACGTTGAGGGGGTAGGTCCCGAACGGATCGAGCGGCGGCACCACCGGTGCATTCGCCCCCCCGGGGAGCTGTGGCTGCGGCGCCGGGGTGGCGAAGTCCTTCCAGCCGTCGTCGAACTTCTCTCGAGGGCGGAAGAAGGCGGCCCGTCCCGCCACGCTGGCGAAATAGGCGGTCGGGTCGCCGACCACCGCCATTCGGGGGCCGTCGCAGGATTGGAGAACCTCGAGTCCCCACGGCAAAGTCGAGCGGTATCGGTTGCCGCTGAAGCAGTTCCCCTGACTGCCGAGGCCGCTCAACGCCAGATCGGCCCGCCTCGAGCCGATGATGACGTTGTCCCGAACGACGTTGTCGATCGAGGGGTAGACGTTGCGGTCCTTGGTGGTGAAGAGATGAATCCCGTTGGCGCCGCTGCCTCGGATGTAGTTGCGAGCGATCAGGTTGCGGCTCCCGCCCACGGCCGAGATGCCGCTGCCCTTGTTGTCGAGAATCAGGTTGCCGACGATGACGTTCTCCCGCTGCGGAGGATGGGGTTCGACATCGAAGGTGTTGGGCGCCACGCCGGGCCCGTCGTTGTCGCGCCAGATCGAGTTGATGATGTACAGCTCCCCGCTCGAGTTGGTCCCGGAATAGCCGTTGCCGATGTTCCGTTCGCCGATCACGCTGTCGAGGATGGTCTTGCAGGGGTAGCAGCCGCCGACGTAGAAGCCCGCGTCCGGCGACCCGGCGCCGAGCGAGTGGTCCAGCACGCCGTTGTAGGAGTCGAAGGCATAGATCCCGTAGTCTCCGTTGTTGATCGCGGAGATGTAGGACCCCCGGTAGCCGGTCACGCCGGTCCAGAAGAAGCCGTTCAGGGTGTAGTGACGGGCGGTGAGGTTCTCGACCGCCACCGCGTTACCGAAGACCGTGACCCCGTTGGCCCGGGTAAACTCCCCATCGAGGATGGTCTCGTTCCGATCGACCCCGCGGAGCGTCACCGAGGGTGTGGTGATGACCACCTCTTCGTGGTAGACGCCGCGGTCCACCAGGACCAGGTCGCCCGGGAGGGCGGCGTCGACCGCGGCTTGAATCGTCGAATACTCGCTCGGGACCGCCAGGGTTCGGCCAGATGCCGTCGCGACCGGCTCGTGGTGGCCGCCCTTGGCGCTGCTCGGCTGGTATTCGACGTCGCCGACCACCACGGTCCCGACCATGCCCTTGGTGCCGTCGGCGGTCCCGTGGAACGAGCAGTAGTAGTGATAGACGCCGGGCTTGTCGAACTCGATGTCGACCCATTCCCCGACCCGGACATCCTGGCGACCGGTGACCTTGGTGGTGGACCACGAGGTGTCGACCGCGATGGCGTTGTGGATGATGCCGCCGAGGTTCCGGAAATGGACGTGGCCTCCGACCGGAATCTTCATGAGGGTGGGCGAGAAAGTGTTGTCGGCCATGGTCACGAAGCTCGAATCGGAGAGGTCTTCGGGCTTGCCGCAACCAGCCAGGCCGCCACCGGCGGCAACGACCGACAGCAGGATGCCGATCCTGTGCATGGACGAAACCTCCGGGTTCTGATCGTGAAGAGAGTTAAACGTACCGCCGCATGGCGGGGGAGCAAGGGAGCCGCCGGAGTCGAGGTCGGCTCGAGTCTCCAACGGGTATCTGGCCCCCCGCGGGCGCGGTAGATTGGGCTTGCCACGACGGCTGAGGGTGCGATGACGGAATCCACCGACTTCCACGGTCGGACGGCGCTGATCACCGGGGCCGCGCGGGGGCTGGGCCGAGCCGCGGCGGTCCGGCTGATCGCGCGAGGGGCCACCGTCGCGATCAACGTCCGAGACCCCGACCGAGCGGAACGAGTCGCCCGCGAGATCGGCGCCGTTCCGTTGGCCGGCGACCTTGCCCGAGAGGGGGTGCCCGCCGCCCTGGTGGATGGCGCCGTCCGGGCGCTGGGTCGTCTCGACATCCTGGTCAACAACGCGGCCTACGCCACCGGCACTCGATTCGGTGATCTGAGCGAGGAGGAATGGCGTCGGGCGCTCGAGATCAACCTGACGGCGCCTTTCCTCTTGATGCGAGCCGCTGCGAGCGTGATGCGAGGTCAGGGCTATGGCCGGATCGTCAACATCTCGTCGACGGCCGGGCGGATGGTGAGTACGTTAGGCGGCGCCCACTACACCGCCTCGAAGACGGGGCTCCTCGGCCTCACCCGAGCCGCCGCCAAGGAGCTGGGCCGGTTCGGGATCACGGTCAACGCCGTCTGCCCCGGGATGATCGACACCGAGTTGACCCGGGAGCATGCCAGTTCCGAACGCCTCGCGGAATACGCCGCCCGCTACCCGGTACCCCGACTGGGGACCGCGGAGGAAGTGGCGGATCTGATCTGTTTCGCGGCCTCGGAGTCGGCGGGCTACATCACCGGCGCCTCGCTCGACATCAACGGGGGCGACTTGATGATGTGACCGGATTCGTGGAGGCGGCCCGGCCGAGCGACGTCAGAATCGGGCGAATGGCCTCGAGCGGCACCGCGAACAGCGACGGTTGGTCGGGGTCGGTGAAAAGGGCCAGGAAATCGGCGGGCCGAAAGGCCTTGGTGAGACGGCTCAGGTAGTTTTCGTTCAGGGCCGCGACATAGTGATCGACGTCGTAGTCCCGGGGATCGTCGCGCTCGTTCTCCGGGGCCAGCCGCGCCCCGTGGCGGGTCCGATAGACTCTGATCCGGTCGCCCACGCGCCAGGTGGTCCGGCCAGCGGCGAGCATCGCCTCGTAGGGAAGCTCGCGGCGGGTGGCCCGGGTCGCCTGGTATTTGGCGGGACCTTTGGTCAGCCGGACCCGAGACGACATCTCGTGGGTCGCGAAGGTCCGGCGCCGGATCGCCTCGACGGTTTCGAGAAAACAGGCCCGGACCGCGGGCAGATCGCCGCCGAGCAACTGGGCGATGGCTTGCCGCAGGAACCGCTCGCCAAACGGCTCCGCTCGGCTCGACCGAAAGGCCACGCCGCGAAGGAGCACGGTGCCGTCTTCCCGCAGCAGGGCGTAGTTCTTGGGCTCATGCGACAACATCGCGGGGTACCGGCCCTCCAACTCGAGCTGCACTTTCTCGGGAAGGAGGGCCGCGACGTCGTCGACGACTCGGCGCTCGTCGGCCTCGGTCCAATCGGCCGGGACCGCGAAGTAGACGCCGTCGGTGTCGGCTTCGAGCAGGGTGACACCGCGCGACTCGAGGCCCTGGCACATCAGCGCCAGGGTCTCCCGGCCGCGACGGGTGACCTCGTTCGCGGCGTGGACATCGGCGAACCGGGTCAACTCGCCGCCAGCGGCGAGGTAGCCGTAGGCCGTGTTGACCACCAGCTTGAGGGCGGCCGACATCGCCTCGTGGCCGTGGCGCTCCCGCGAGCCGGCCGGTGCCTCTTTGGCCCTTGCCTTGGCTTCGAGCCGCCGTTCGACCCATCCATCCACCAAGGCGAGGAGAACACCGAGGCGGTCGCGGGCGGGACCGATCCGGAAGCTCCGCATCAATGATGGATAGAGGCTCGCGACGTCGGCCTTCACCACCCGGTGGGCGACCCCGGCGGCGAAGAGATGGAGCGCGGCGCCGGTATGCGCGGTGCCGTCACCCGGTTCGTGGGCGGGCAAGGCGGCCCCGCTGCGAAGGTAGGCTCGCACCAGCATCGGGTCGATGACGCCGGTGGCGGCCCCGGCGTCGGCGAGTCGCTCGTAACGACGGGGTGCCATTTGGGCCAGGGCGAACGCCGCCCCGCCGAGGATCCGGGCCAATGCGGCGACCTCCTCGACGTCGCCGGTGGCGTAGCGGCGAACCCGGTCGGGGTCGCTCCGATAGGTGGAGTAGATCTCGTCGCCCTTGAGGTATTGCCGGTCCGGCTTGGCGAGGCCCAAGTGCTTGGCGACCGCCTTGAGACCGTGGCCCGGCAGCTCCCGGGTGGCGAAGTCGTATCGGCGAACCGCGTCGAGGGTGTCGATCAGCTCTCGACCCGGGATGATGAGCCGAACCGCCCGACGATCGGAGCGACCCCGCCGGGCCGCGCGGTGACGGACGCCTAACGACGGGAGGCGTCCCAACGGCAACCCGACCCCGAGGCGCCGGGCCCGCCGGGCCAGGAAGGGGAGGTCGAAGCCATGGAGGTTGTGGTTCTCGATGACGTCGGGGTCGGCCGCGACGATGGTTTCGACCAGCCGGCCGATCAGGTCGGCCTCGGCCCGGTCGGAGGAGTCCTTGGCCTCCAGCACGACCGTCTCGCCGGAGGGAAGCCCAACGGCGACCAAGAAGATCCGGGCCCGGTCGGCGTCGAGTCCGGTGGTCTCCAGGTCGAACTGGAGACGGCGGAGGCAGTCGAACGGGAGATCGCGGAAATAGGTCCGGCCGGTCGCCACCAAGTACTGCTCCTCCGGCGGAAGGGCCAGCACCGAGGCGGAACCGAGCTCACGCAGGTGCTCGACCGTACGGCCGAGTCGTTGGGAGGCGCCGCGGAGGAGGCCCTGGACCAAGTGCTTGCCATCGGAGGCCGACACCAAGTAGCGAAGCGCGCCGGGCCCCTCGAGGGTCCGAACGGAAACGGAGGCTTGCGAGTCGAGCGGATCGGGGCGGACGCCGGCCCGATCCAAATCGTCGAGGCGATCGAGGACCACCCAGGGGCGAAAGCGGTCCACCTCGTGCCTCAACACTCCGGTGGTCGGATCGCGCCGCCAGAGGTGGGCGAGACCCGAGCGCTCGGCCCAGACCGAGACGATCCCCGGGGTCGGATCCCAGCCCGCGAGCCATTCGGCGGCCCGGGTCGCGCTCGCCGATAGCTCGGCGTCTCTGCCGTGGTCAGTCACCCCGGAAATACCTCGCGGGGCCGATCGAACGCAAGCCGGGCGGGCCCGTGCCGAACTCCGATCCCCAGGGCCGCGAGGAGGAGAGAATGTCGCGGCGGGCTATCGGGGGGCGGCCTCGAGCGTCTCGAGATACTGGCGGAGCCGGGAGGCGGGGGGGTCGAGGGCGGCCGCCCGCTGGAGGTAGTCGACCACTCCGCCCTCGAGCGGGAGCGGGAGCCGGTGGCCGCGATGGAGCGCGAAGACCTCGGTGCCTTCGACGATGAGCGCCGCGGCCGGCCCCCCGTACGCCGCCGACATCCCGACGTCGATCATGATGACCTTCCCGCCGTGGCGGGGCAGGATCGCGCCGGGAGTGATGGTATGGCCGATGACGATGTGGGAGACACCGAACGCCGCCAGCACGCTGTCGACGTGGCCGGCGAGCGCCGCCTCGTCGACCGTGGCCAAGCCCCGGTACCAGAGCGGCCCGAGGGAGTCCTCGGCGATGGCCACCTCGGCCGGGGCGGCCCCGGGTTCTAGGGCCGTGCGGATCCGCCGGTTGAGGTCGGCGATCGGGATATCGCGATAAGCGGGACTGATCCCCCCGTGGAGAAACAGGAAGCGGCCGATCTTGACCACCGCGTTGTTGCGGCGGATCCACTCGCCATACTTGCCCTTGCCCTCGAAGGCCAAGCGATGCTCGACCCAGCCAAGCGGATGGGCGGCATTCCAGCTCTCGCGATAGGCGGAGTCGGATTGGCGAGTCGAGTCCGCCAGGACGGCGTAAGCCCGATCGCGGAGCCCGGCCGAGCCGGAGGTGGTGAAGGCCTGGTATTCGCCCGGCGCGACGTAGCGGAGGTCGCCGAGGATGTTCATCGCCTCGTGATTGCCGATGAGCGGGTGGACTCGGCCGCCGGCCTTTTCGGCTTGGGGCGCGAGGGCCATCAGCAGGTCCATCACCTTGCGGGAGTCGGGGCCGCGGTCGGGTACGTCGCCGGTTTGGACCAGGTGGGCTCTCCCCCCGATCCAGCGCTGTTTCTGATCGACGAGCCCGGCCTGTCGCAGGATGGCGACGAACTGGGCGAAGTCGCCATGAACGTCCCCCAGCGCGACGATCCGCTCCGGGCCGTCGAAGCGATCCTGAGCGGCCACGGGCGCGGCGAGGGCCGCGGCGGTGAGAAGGAGGGTGAGGGGACGAACGAACACGGGCTCGGGTCCGGTGACGAATGGCGAAAAATACCGCCCGGAGTGTCCGGGCGCGACCGGTGCGGGTCGCCCGCTTATCTTTGGCGACTCACCGACACGCGAGCGAGTCATGCCTGGGGAGGCGGTACAGCATCACTACCCCGCGTCGTACGCCCACTGTTACGGCTGCGGTCGGCTCAATCCGGACGGGCTTCATCTCGAGAGCCGCTGGGAGGGGGACGAGGTGGTGGCCAGGTTTCAACCCCGCCCCGAGCATACCGCGATGCCCGGGTTCGTCTATGGCGGCCTGATCGCCTCGCTGGTGGACTGCCATGCCATGGCGGCCGCCGCGGCCCACGTGGAGCGGGAAGCGGGGCGGGTGGTGGGCGAGGCGCCGGCGCCCCGGTTCGTCACGGCGGCGTTGCACGTCGATTTCCTTCGGCCGACACCGTTAGGCGTCCAACTCGAACTCCGGGCCCGGGCGACCGATGCCGGCCGCCGGAAGGTGGCGGTCCGAGTGGCCGTCCTGGCGGGGGGCGTCGAAACGGCCCGGGGCGACGTGGTTGCCGCGCCGCTCCCCGAATCGATGGGCGGCTAGCGTCCCTCGGGCAAGCCCGTTCGCGGGCCGGTGGCGGCCTCGGAAACCGCGACCTAGAATATCGTAACCGAACTCGCGGGGTCGCCCCGCGTCACCTCAGGATGGAGTCAGCATGGCAATACGAACGTTGCACGTCGGTCTCGGCCCGATCGGGGCCGGGATCGTCCGTCAGGTCGCGGCTCGGCGCGGTTTCCGGATCGTGGGCGCGGTCGACATCGACGAGGCCAAGGTGGGCCAGGACCTCGGTGCGGTCACCGGGCTCGACCGCAAGCTCAAGGTCAGGGTGACCGACGAACTCGCCAAGACCATCAAGAAGGCCAAACCCGACGTGGTGGTGCTCTGCACCAGCTCGGCCCTCGCCAAGGTGACCGCCCAGATCGCCGCGATCGTCAAGCGGCGGGTGCCGATCGTGTCGACGACCGAGGAGTTGGCCTACCCGTGGTACTCCAACCGGCGCCTCGCGAAGAAGATCGACGCCATGGCCAGGAAGGCCAAGGTCGCGGTGCTCGGCACCGGCGTCAACCCGGGATTCACCATGGACGCCCTGCCGATCATGCTCACCGCGGTGTGCGAGCGGGTCGATTCGATTCGGGTGGATCGGGTCCAGGACGCCTCGCGCCGGCGGCTTCCCTTTCAGCAGAAGATCGGCGCCGGCCTCACCGCCGCCGAGTTCCAGGAGAAGGTCGACGCCGGGACGGTGCGCCACGTGGGGCTGACCGAATCGATCGCGATGATCGCCGACGCGATGGGCTGGAAGCTCGACAAGATCACCGACGAAATCGCCCCGAAGCTCGCCGAGCGGGAGGTCTCGAGCGAGTTCCTGACCGTCCCGGCCGGTCGGGTCGCGGGAATCCTTCAGGATGGGATCGGGTATCGCAAGGGCGAGCCGATCATCACCTTGCACATGGAAGCGTACCTGGGCGCGCCCGAGTCGTTCGATTCGGTGACCATCGCCGGGTCGCCGGCGATCCACTCGCGGATCGAGGGCGGCGTCCACGGCGACGTGGCCACGGCCTCGATCACGGTGAATTCGATCCCGGCCGTGCTCGAAGCCCGACCCGGTCTCCATACCATGCGGAGCGGCCGGCTGCCCTCGTTCTTCGGCGGCTGACCACCGTCACCTCGCCGGGTCGACCCTCAGCCATCATCGCGGTCGTCGGGACCGTGTCCTGAAGCGGGCCGAGATAACGGTCCCGCTCGCCGGCCGGCCACCGGGCCGGGCGGAGGGCACCGGGTCGAGGGGGCCGGCGCGGGCCCCGGCGAGCCCGATGGCGACGACAACCAGTGACCGAGCGCTCATAGATCCAATCCGTCCCGGGCAATGATCTCGGCGTAGTCGTCCTCCTGCCCAAGAGTCCAACCGAAATGGAGGGCCCGCTTGAGATGGAGATGGAGGTCGTACTCCCAAGTGAACGCGATCCCGCCATGGGCTTGCAGGCTGACCGTGGTGGCGCGCTGATAGGCCCGCGTGGTGGCGAGCCGCGCCAGCGCCACGGCGCGGCGGCGGTCGTCGGCCTCATGATCGACGGCCCACGCGGCGTAGAGGTACGCCGAACGGGCACTTTCCAACTCGCCGAACAGGTCCGCAAGCGGATGTTGGACGGCCTGGAATGTCCCGATCGGGACCCCGAACTGCTGGCGCTCTTTGGCGTAGCCGACCACCTGCTCGAAGACCGCGTCGAAGCCGCCCGTGGCCAGGGCGGCCAGCCCGACGTTGGCCGACAGAAGCAAGCGTTCCACCAGCGACCAGTCGCCCAGGCGATCGGCGGCCGTGACCTCGACGTCATCGAGGCTGAGGGTGCCGAGTCGGCTGGTGCCGTCGGTGAGCGGATTGGGGTCGAGTCGAACGCCGGGTCGATCGGCCTCGATCAGGAATACCGTCGGTCCGTCAGGGTCGGCGACCGCCACCGCGATGCCGTCGGCTCCGATCAGATCGGGAACGAAACGCTTGATGCCCCGGAGCGCTCGGCGGCCTCCACTCAGCGGCTCGGCGACCGCGGCCAACGCGCCGGGCGCGGGGAGGCCGCTGCCGTCTTGGAGGGCCACCGTCACCCGGCGGGTCCCGGCCACGAGATCGGGGAGCCACTGCTCTCGCCGGGCGGCATTCGCCGTGTGTACCAGGGCCGGAACCCCGAGGGTGGCGGCGCTCCAGAAGGGGCCCGGCACGAACGACCTGCCTAACACCTCGAGCACCGCGCCCAGGGCGCCATGGCCCAGGCCGGCTCCGCCCAAGGCCTCGGGTACCGCGATCCCGAGCCAACCCTGCTCGAGCACCGCGCGGCCGGCGGCTGGATCGATTCCCGCGTCGGTCGCGGTCATCCGCCTGACCGAGTCGCTGGAGAAGTGGTTGGCGACCAGGGTGGCCGCGCTGTCGCGCAGCATCCGGATTTCGTCGCTCATGAGGCCTTCCCGAGGGTGCGGCCCAGGCCCAGGATCCGCTCGGCCACGATACCGCGGAGGATTTCGGAGGTCCCGCCCTCGATCGAGTTGGCGAGGGTGCGAAGGTACCGCTTGAGCCAGTCGCCGTGCCCGCCCGATTCTGCCCCGGGGCCAGCCAGCAACTCGGCGGCGGGCCCGAGGACGTCGACGGCGAGGCGGTGCATCGACTGGTTGGCGGTGGCCCACACCAGCTTGAAGATCGACCCGATCGGCCCGGGGTCGTCGGCGGCGCTCTTCCCGACCCGCATCCGGATGTTGTTGATTCGCAGCGTTTCGGCGACGGCGTAATAGTCGACCAGCTTCCGGCGGACGACAGGATCCTCGGTGAGGGGCCGGCCATGCCGGGTCAGCCGCTTGGCGAGGCCGACCACTTCGCGAAGCTCCCGCTTGAAGCCCGCGTACACCAAAGCCGCGATGTTGGCCCGCTCATGCATCAACGTGGTGATCGCGACCCGCCATCCGTCGTGCTCGCGACCGAGCAAGTTGGCGCGGGGAACCACGACGTTGGTGAAGAACACCTCGGTGAACTCGCTCTCGCCGGTGATCTGGCGGATCGGGCGCACCTCGACACCCGGCGTCCGCATGTCGACGAGAAGACAGCTGATTCCCTTGTGCTTCGGGACGGTGGGGTCGGTCCGAGCGAGCAGCAGACACCAATCGGCATCCGAGCCGAACGAGGTCCAGATCTTCTGGCCGTTGACGAGGTAATGATCTCCGGAGGCCACCGCCGAGGTGCTCAAGTTGGCGACGTCGCTCCCCGCGTTAGGCTCCGAGAAGCCCTGGCACCAGATTTCGTCGGCCGAAACGATCTTTCGGAGGTAACGCTCCCGTTGGGCGTCGGTGCCGTAATGCATGAGGACCGGACCCGCCATGCCGAGGCCGATGACGGTGGGTGGAATTGGGGTGCGATAGCCAGCCATCTCGTCGTAGAGGATGAACTGCTCCATCGGCGACGCGTCACGCCCGCCGTAGGCCGCCGGCCAGTGGACCGCCGCCCAGCGGCCCTCGTTCAGCTTCTTGGCCCACGCCACGCCGGCGGCCAGCTTGGCACCGTGGCCTTCGGGGGCGGGCCATCGTGGGGTGCCGAAGTCGCCCGGAATGTGCTTCTGGATCCAGGCTCGGAGTTCGTCGCGGAAAGCCAGCTCGGTCGGGGCTAACGAGAAGTTCATCGGGAGTCCGTTTCCGCGGTCAGCGCCAGACGGCGATCTGGTCGAGAGGTTTGCGTTCGAGATCGGGGACCTTCGCGTCGGCGGCGGGATAGCCGACCGGCAAGACCAACATGGCCTTCTCGTTCGACGGCCTGCCGAGCAACTCGGATAGGAAACCCATCGGATTGGGCGTGTGGGTGAGGGTGACCAGGCCCATCATGTGAACGGCCGCGATGAAGAACCCCGCCGCGATGCCACACGACTCTTGAGTGTAATAGTAGGTCCGCTTGGCGCCGTCGGGCCGGAAGCCGTGAGCCTGACGGAACAGCACCACTACCCAGGGCGCATCGGTGAGGTGGGTCTTGATTTCGTCGGTGCCGAGGGGGGCGAGCGCTTCGAGCCACTCCTCCGGCGCCCGGCCGTGGTAAAACTCGTGCTCTTCCTGCTCGGCGGCCTCCCGAATCGCTTGCTTGGTCGCTCGATCGGACACCGCCACGAAGGTCCACGGCTGCTGGTGGGCCCCGCTGGGCGCGGTGCCGGCGGTCCGGATCGCCCACTCGATCAGCTCGCGGGGAACCGGCTCCGTCGAGAAGTGCCGGGTGGTGCGGCGCCGATTGAGCTCGCGATAGAAGGCCGCGGCTCGCTCGAGCATCTCGCCGGGCGGCCGGCGATGGAACGCCAAGGGAACGAACTTCGCCGGGTCGGCGAAGCTGGTCGGGGTGTCGGGCACTGATACTCCCAGGGGATCAGGTTTGGCCGGTGGCCCGGCGCGAACGTGGTCGTCAGATGATACCGTTTCCGGTGCGGGTGGAGAAGGTTGGTCGCCGGGGACGCTGGCCGCCGATTCGCCCCGGTGCTATTGTGCCGACTCAACGGCGAGTCGACCCGGAGGGGCACCATGGGCAACCGTGCGCTGGTGGAACGGCGGGGGGCGGTGGCAATCGTCACGATCAATCGGCCCGAGGCCCGCAACGCGATCAACGCGGAGGTCGCGGCCGCGATGAACCGCGCGTTCGGGGAGCTGGCCCGGGACGACACCGTCCGCTGCGTCATCTTGACCGGGGCGGGCGACAAAGCCTTCAGCTCCGGGCTCGACCTCAAGGAGCTGGCTCGACGGGGCCCCGCGCTGATTCCCGAGGTGGTGTTCGCCGACACGGGCTGGGCCGGCATCGGGCGACGCCAATTCTGGAAGCCGCTGATCGCGGCGGTCAACGGATACGCGGTCGCGGGCGGCCTCGAGTTGATGTTGTCTTGCGATTTCGCGATCGCCTCGGACAACGCCAAGCTGGGTTGTAACGAGGTGACCCTCGGTCCCATCGCGGACGCGGGCGCCTGCTTCCGGCTCCCGGACTGGGTGCCGCTACCCTTCGCCAAGGAGATGATTCTCACCGGCCGGATGGTCGATGCCCACGAGGCCGCCCGGGTGGGATTGGTCAACCGGGTGGTCGGGCTCGCGGAGTTGCTGCCGACCTGTCTTGAGCTGGCCGAGCGGATCGCTCGGAACTCGCCCTCGTCGATGCAGATCACCAAACGGCTGATGGCGGAAACCCGCAACGTCCCCGAATCGGTTGCCTGGTCGATCAATGACCGCTGCGCCGAGGAGTCGTACCGGACCGCGGATTTTCTGGAAGGGCCCAGGGCGTTCGCCGAGAAACGCTCGGCGAAATTCCATGGCTGACCCCGGCCCGGAGCGGCCGCCGGATCCGGCGAGCCTGCTCGCTCTGCTCGGCCGCGGTACCGGCACGGTCTCAGAGGTGTTCGTCGCCCGCTGCCGCGCCAGCGCCGCGCGGCCCTTTCTGATCGCCGACGATCGCCGTTGGAGCTATGCGGAGGCGGAGGAAATCGTTCGGCGAGTCGCGGGGTACCTTGCCACCGTCGCCGGCCCGGCGGAGCGGGTCGCCAGCTTCGTGGGGAACCGGCCCGAGGCCCTGTGGACCTGGTTCGGTGCGGCCTGGGCCGGGTTGGTGTACCTGCCGATCAACCGGGAACAGCGTGGCGAGCTGCTGGCCGACCAGCTCGGGCGTTCGGGCGCATCGGTGCTGGTGACCGAAGCGGCCGCGGTGGCCGATCTGCCGGAGGGCCTCGGAGCGCTGGGGATTCGGTTGGTGCTGCTGCTGGACCAACTGGAGAGCCTCCCGGTGGGGTGGCCGCCGGTCGTGAGTTGGTCGGCGGTCAATGGCGCGGCGCCAATCGATCCGGTTCGTCGAGGCCCCGGCGACCTCGCGGCGATCATGTTCACCTCGGGGACCACCGGCCGATCCAAAGCGGCGCGGCTGCCCCACAACCTGTTCGTCCGCAACGCGGCCCGACTCGTCGACGGCTACCGACTGCGCGGGGACGACGTCTTCCACAATTGGCTGCCGCTCTGCCACCTGGGCGGTTTGCTCCACATGACGATGACCGCGGTGATCGCCGGCGGCACGGTCGCGTTGTTCCCCGGCTTCTCGGCGTCGCGATTCCGGGAGCAGGTCGACCGGACCAACGCCACGGTGATCTGCGGATTCGCCTCGATCCTCCACTTCATCTGGGCCCAGCCGCCTCGGGCCGACGATCCCCGGTGTTCGCTCCGGGTCGGCATCATCGGGGGGATTCCGGGGGACTTGAAGCGACCGTTCGAGGAACGATTCGGGATGTGGTTAGGCGAGAACTACGGGATGACCGAGGCCGATCCGATCACCCTTCCGACCCCCGGCGTCGACGCCGCCGACACCAGCGGATATCCTGGCGGGGACTTCGAGGTCACCGTCGTCGACCAATACGACCGTCCGGCCGCTCCCGGCGCCCTGGGCGAGATCCTCATCCGGCCGCGAGTGCCCTCCGTCATGTCGCTCGGCTACGAGGGCGATGACGACGCGACCGTGATCAAGTGGCGCAACCTCTGGTTTCACACCGGCGATTGGGGCGAGCTCGACGGCCTCGGGAGGCTCCGATTCAAGGGTCGGGCCCATCATTACATCCGGCGGCGAGGTGAGAACGTGTCGGTGGCTGAGGTCGAACGGATTCTCGGCCAGCACCCGGCGGTGGCCGATTGCGTGGTGGTTGGGGTTGCCTCGCCGGTTGGTGAGCAGGACGTGAAGGCGGTCGTCGCGGTCCGGCCCGGGGCGCGTTGCGACGGAGCGGAGTTGCGCGACTATCTGGTCGGGCGAATGGCGGGTTTCATGGTGCCGCGATTCATCGAGTTCCGCGCGGAGCTCGGGCGAACCGAGTTGGGCAAGGTGTCGCTGGAATCGGCCAGGGCGATCACCGGTGACCTCTTCGACGGTGACCAAACGGCGGAGTAGCTGCGTGGGAGAGCGTCACGATCCCGGACACAAGAGTTGGTCCAGCATTCGGACGAGGCGGCGCCTGGGCGGCAATTGCTGCTGACCAAGCCCGTTGCGGTTTCCGCCCGGGACCACGATGACCGGAAAGAGGTTAGGACAGGCCGGGGCAGTGTTGCTGGTGGCCTTGGGCGGGGCTCGCAGACCGATCGCGGTCTCTACCTGCACTTCGGCTTCAAGTTCGGCCAGGAGGCTTTCAAGCGACTGGCCGGCGAGGCGCCGAGGCCGCAGAGCGGCCGCCTAACGAAGTTTGCGGGCCCGCCCGGCGGCGTCGACGATCCAGACTGGGCCGCGGCGGGCCTCGGTGCCGAGACTCGCCGCCGGGGCCGGGTCCGGGTCCGGCGGCGGCTCGGCCCGGCCAGGCTCGGCCAGATAGCCGCGGTCCGCCAGGGCGCCGACCGAGATCGCGGAGATCCGGCGCTCCGAGGTAATGACGGCCAGCATCGCGTCCCCCTCGGTGCCCAGGTCGGCCCGCCACGAGGTCAGGTCCGCGGTGATCGGAACTCCCGATTCGAAGCCGCCCATGGCGCGGTAAGCGGCTAGCGCCGCGGGTCCCCTCCAACGAGGACTGCCGGGAACGGTCCGGTCCAACTCGGGTCGGGGGATCCCGGTCATGACATGCCCCGCGAGGCCGAGTGCCTGCCCGATCTGACGGGCGAACTGGTTCTCCCAGGTCTGCCGCTCGGAGGCGGTCAGGGTCGCGGCCAGGTCGGAGAACGAGCGCCGCAGCGCCATCGCCCCGACCAATGTCCGGCCGGTTTCGTCGACCACGCAGGGACCGGCCGTGCCGGTGACTCCTGGGGCCACCGACCCATCGTCGAAGCGGTCCACCACGATCACCACCCCTTGATGCTGGATCCGTTCGCTCGAGGTGCCAGGAACACAGGCCCCGGCGGGAAGGTCGACACTCCAGGGGGCTTGGTGCCGGAGCATCCGGCGCCAGCGCATCGCAGCCCGCGAGAATATCGCCCGTTCGGCGTCGGTTGGGCTCCAGCGGAATCGGAGGGCGATCCCGAAGCTGTCCGGCGGCGCGGCGATCCGGATCCGGGTCGAGCCGGACAAGGCGCCCGCCCGAGCGGTCAGGTCGACCTCGCCGGTGCGCAAGGGGAACACCCGGCCGCCAGGCTCGACCGCGAGGATCGCCGGATCGCTCGATTCGACGGTCATCGACCCGGTGTCGCCGATGGGGCGGCGGACCTCGAACCAGGTCAGCTCACCGAGACGAGCCGAATCCCGGAGGGTCACGACGAGACCCTCGGGCGGCTCGAGCGGCCCGGTCTCGGTGCTCGCGCAGGCGGTGGCGAAGAGCGCCGCCGCGGCCGCCGCGGAGAGTCGGGTCGAGCGAGCTTGTCCCATGGTCTTAGGCTCCGCGCGGGGTGCTCCGGCCGTCCGAGTGCCGGTCCATTGGTTATCGGCCGGGGCGGCGCATGCCTTGAGCGGTCGCGGGGTAGCACCGTATCTTGGCCAGATCACCCCAGCGAGGCCCCCCTTTCATGACCCCCGTCATCGGTGAGTTCGTCGGCACCGCGCTGCTGACCCTGCTCGGTTGTGGCGTCGTGGCCAACGTCGTGCTTCGCGGCACCAAGGGCCACGGTGGCGGTTGGATCGTGATCACCCTCGGGTGGGCGATGGCGGTGTTCGTGGCCGTCGTGGTGGCCAGCCGGGCCAGTGGGGCGCACCTGAATCCGGCGGTGTCGTTTGGGCTCGCGGTGGCGGGCAAGTTCGCCTGGGCTTCGGTCGCCGGCTATGTCGTCGCCCAACTCGCGGGTGCCTTGGTCGGCGCGGCGCTGGTGTGGCTGATGTACCGCCCGCATTTCGACGCGACCGACGACGCCGGCGCCAAGCTGGGTGTCTTCGCGACCGCCCCCGCGATTCGGAACCCGTTGACCAACGTGGTCTCGGAAGTCCTCGGCACCTTCGTCCTGGTGTTCCTCGCCTTGGCCATCTCCAGTCCCGAGGGCGGGCTGGGCTCGCTCGACGCGCTCCCGATCGCGTTGGTCGTCTTGGTGGTCGGGCTGTCGCTCGGGGGTACGACTGGCTACGCGATCAATCCGGCCCGGGACCTGGGGCCGCGAATTGCCCACGCCCTGTTGCCGATCCCCGCCAAGGGTCCGAATGGGTGGGACTACGCCTGGGTCCCGATCGTCGGCCCGTTGGTCGGAGGCGGGCTCGCCGGCTTGGCCTACCCCGCGCTCGTCGTCGGTTGAGGCGGCTCCGGCGGCGGTTCACGAATCACTCTCTCAATCCGGGTTACTGATGATCGATCGAGCGAACATCGGCAGGACCTTCCCACCATTCGAGGTCGAGGTCGACAAGAGTCGGCTCCGACTCTTCGCGAAGGCCATTGGCGAGACCCGGCCGGTGTACCTCGATGAGGCGGCTGCCCGGGCGGCGGGGTACCGATCGCTGCTGGCGCCGCCGACCTTCGTCAATTGCCTCGCGGCCGACGATCCTCGGGGCTTCCAGTACCTCCAGGACCTGGGCGTCCCGATGGCGCGGATGCTCCACGCCGAGCAGACCTTCAACTACCGCGGCCCGTTGTGCGCCGGCGACCGAGTGGTGGTCGAGCGGCGAGTCGCCGACATCTACGACAAGAAAGGCGGAGCGCTCGAGTTCATTCGTTTCGAGCTGACGGTCCGCAACGCGGCCGACGGGACGCTGATCGCCGATTGCATCTCGCTTCTGGCGATCCGAAACGAGGTGGCCCGATGAGCATCCTCCCCCCGATCGGAACCGCGCTGCCGGCGTTGACGCTCCCGCCGCTCAACCGGGCGACCCTGGCGCTGTACGCCGGCGGTTCCGGCGATCACGTCCCGCTCCACATCGACGCGGCGTTCGCCAAGAACGCGGGGTATCCCGACGTCTTCATGCACGGGATGCTGGGGATGGCCTACGTCGGGCGGATGCTGACCGAGTGGATGCCGCAATCGAGGCTCAAGCAGTTCTCGGGTCGATTCGTGGCGATCACCTATCCCGACGAGCAACTCACCGCGACCGGCCGAGTGGTCGAGCACGGTGCCGGCGGGGTGCCGGGGCAGCTGCGGGTCGACGTGACCCTCGCCAACGCCGCCGGGGAGCCAAAGTTCACCGGCGGGGCGGTGTTCGAGGCGTAGCCGGCCCGATCAGCGACAGGTCGGGTCCGGGGCGAGCACCTCGTCTCGCGGGCTCGGCCGGATGTCGAGCTGCTGCACCGTCGCGGGCTCGATCGGAGCCAGGGTAATGGCGACCGCCAGGTCGCCCCGATCACAGCGGATCTTCCACTGGCCCCGTAACGCGTTGGCGGCCAGGAAGGGCCCCTCGTTCCGGCAATTCCCGCCAACCTGTTCCCGGAGCCGGGCCAACGCGGCCTGGCGCCGCGGCTTGGGCTCGTCCAAGTAGAGATTCATCGCCGCGAGGCTGTCGGCCAAGGCGTCGTTCCACGTCGCGACCAGGCGGGTGACCTGGTCCCGGCGGGTCAGCAGCACCGGGGCGGGACTGGGCTGCCGCGGGACCAGGCCCCCGGTCGCCGCGAGCGCGGCCAGGGCCTGGTCGAGCACCGGTCCCCATCCGGTGTAGGTGAGGTTGCCTAACGCAACCAACCCGACCCCGTAATCCGGCAGCCACCGCATCTGCGACCCGAAGCCCGGCAGGCCCCCCGAGTGGGAGACCACCGCTCCGAACCGGCAGGTCTCCCGGATCCCGAGTCCGTAGCCGTAGCCCCCCGCGCTCAGGGTCGCGGCGCCGGTCGAGTCGCGGCCCACGGTGGCTCCGTTGTACCGCCAGATCTGCTGCATCTCGCGGACCGAGGCCCGGCGGACCGGCCCCGAGTCGGCGCCGTCGCGGGCCGGCCAGGCATCGAGCAGAAAGGCGACGTAGCGCCCGAGGTCGCCGATCGACGTGAGCATCCCACCCATGGGTCCGAACGAGCCATCGGGAAGCTGGGGCTCTTCGACCCAGCGGTCGTCCTGACGGCGATAGCCGAGGGCCAGCCGACTCGACGGGACCGAGGCGGCCTCGAGCGTGGTCACCCGCATCCCGAGAGGCCCGAGGATCCGCCGCTGGATGTAGCGGGGGTAGGGGACTCCCGAGACATTCGCGATGATCCGTCCGAGGATGGCGAAGCCGTAGTTCGAGTACTCGTAGGCCGTGCCCGGCACCGTGGAGAAGGGAATCCCCCGCCGCATCATCGCCGACATCTGGCGGTCGGTGGCGGCCAGCTGCTGGTCGCCCCAGGGGTTGTCCTCCGGGAAGCCCTCCGAATGCGTCAGCAGCTGCCGAATCGTGATCCGGGGCGCGTCCGAGGTGGGGTACCGCAGGGCCCGGAGCTCGGGGACGAAACGCTCGGCGGGATCGTCGAGCGAGAGCCGACCCGCATCGCGGAGCTGGAGGATGGCCAGCGCGGTAAAGCTCTTGGTCATCGATGCGATCCGGAAAACCGACGAGGTATCGACCGGTGCCTTCCGCCCGACATCGCGAACGCCGTGGGTGCCGAGGTGTACCAACTTGCCGTCGACGATGACTCCGTAGCCGATCCCGGGCACCTGGCCTTGCTCGGCAAAATCTCGAAACAGCCGGTCGAGGGCCCCAAACCCCGCGCTGAGCCGGGCCAGCCGGTCGGCAACCGGATACGTCGGTGGGGGCGCCTGGCTGGACAGGGGATCCTGGCCCATGGCCTGAGCGGCGAGACTGGAGGTCAGCAACAGCGCGAGCATCGAGCGCATCCGGAGTACCTCGCGAAGGACGGTGCGAACGCGAAGGTTACCGATCGCTGCCTCGTTGGGCAATCGGGGCCTGATTGCCGGCGGGCCGATCGAGTTCCCGGCGGACGATCGCGGCGAGCTGGGATCGGTCGAACGGCTTGACCAGCAACGGGCCGTGACTCGGAGGACCGGTCGGTTCGATCTCGGTGCCGGCCAGCCCGGACATGAACACCACCCGAAGGTCCGGCCGCTGATCGCGGCAGCGGGCCGCCAACTCGGGACCGCTGAGCCCCGGCATCAGCATGTCGGTGAGGAGGAGGCCGATCTCGGCTCGATGTTCGGTGAAGACCGCCAGCCCTTCGAGCCCGTCGCGGGCTTCATGGACGCGGTAGCCCAAGCTGGTCAACGTGCGGGCGGCGATGATCCGGACCGCCTCCTCGTCTTCGGCGACCAGGACCGCCTCGGTACCCACGGGCGACGGCGCGACCGACCGGGGAGGTCGTTGAACCGCGGCCTCGATGACGACGCCCACCGGAAGCCAAACCTCGAACCGGGTTCCGCGGCCGACCTCGGAATCGACCGCAATCGCGCCGCCGTGCTGAGTGACGATCCCAAAACAGACGGCGAGCCCCAGGCCCGATCCGCGATTCACCTCCTTGGTGGTGAAGAACGGCTCGAACAGGCGGGCCTTGACGGCCGGCGTCATCCCGATTGAGGTGTCGGCGGACGTCGTCGGCCATCTCCGCCGCCGAAGCGTAGCGGCGGGCGGGCTCCTTGCGGAGCGCCTTGAGCACGATGGCGTCGAGGTCGCCGGCCAGGCGGTTCGCCTCCACCGGCGAACGCGCCAACTTGGCCTTGGTCAGCCAGGCGGCATCCGCTGCGCGGCGACTCGGAGCGGTCGGCGTCTCGTTGCCGACGGCCTGGTGCAACTGGGCCGCCGGGGTGAACTGGAACGGCCGAGACCCTGTCAGCAACTCGTAGAGGAGGACCCCGAGCGCGTAGACATCGGTCGCGGTGGTAATGGTGCCGCCGACGAACTGCTCGGGGGCCGCGTGCTCCGGCGTCAGCAGCAACAAGTCGCCGGTCGTCGAGCTGTCTTGGCCCGCGTCGATGATCTTGGCGATCCCGAAGTCGAGGAGCCGTACCTCGCCGCGAGTCGTCACCAGGATGTTGCTCGGCTTGAGGTCCCGGTGGACGACCAGGTTCGCGTGAGCGAACTGGACCGCCTCACAAACCGTCAGAAAGAGCTGGAGTCGGGCCTCGAGATCCAAGCCGCGCTCGTTCGCGTGGGTCGTCAGCGGCTGACCGTCGACATACTGCATGACCAGGTAGGGCTGCCCCTGGTCGGTCACCCCGCCGTCGAGGAGCGTCGCGATGTTGGGGTGGACCAGTCGAGCGAGAATCTGGCGTTCGGTTCGGAATCGCCGCATCAGGTCATCGGTGTCGCGGCCGGGCCGAATCAGCTTGATGGCGACTTGTTGCTCGTACTGGGCATCGGCCCGACGGGCGCGGTACACCTCACCCATCCCACCCCGGCCGATGACGGCCTCGATCGCATAGGCCCCGATCGTTGCGCCAGGCGCGGCCGCCCCGACGCCCTCGGTGATCGCCGGGCTCAGGAGCCGATCGGAGTCGCGGGTGCCCCCGGCGGCCGCGTGGCCGGCGAGGACCGCTTCGACCTCGCGACGAAAGGCGGTGTCACCACCGCACACCCGGTCGAGGTAGGCCGCCCGCTCCGCGGTGGGAAGCTCGAGGGCCTCGAAGAACACCCGATCGAGCCGTTGCCAGGTTTCCGGTTTCACCGTCGCTTGCTCCCGCGATCCAATCGTGGTAACTGTTGAAGACCGATCCGCCACCCGAGGGTCCCATGAACACCGGCCCGATTACCGGATGCCTCACCAAGCTGCGGGGCGGCGACCCGGCCGCGCTCGACGAGCTGTTTCCTCTCATTTATGACGAACTCAAGATCGTCGCCAGGTCCCAGCTGGCCCGGGAGGCGACCGGACATACCCTGGGCCCAACGGCGCTGGTGCACGAAGCCTACGTCCGACTGGCCGACCGGGAAAAGCTGGTGCCCGAAGACCGACGCCACTTCTTCGCCATCGCCGCCCAGACTATGCGCCGAATCTTGATCGATCACGCCCGGTCGCGAAAGCGGGCCAAACGCGGGTCCGGGCAGGTCGCCGTTCCGCTGGAGGAAATCGAGTCGCTGATGACCGAAAACGCGGCAGACGAGCTGCTGGCGTTGGACGACGCCCTCGACCGCCTGGCCGCCGTCAACTCCCGCGCGGCCCAGGTGGTCGAACGCCGGTTCTTCGCTGGGCTTTCCCTGGAAGAAACCGGCGACAGCCTCGGAGTATCTCTCAAGACGGTTCAACGGGATTGGCTCCTGGCTCGGGCCTGGCTTCGAAAGGAGATCGACAGCAGCCTTCCCGATCAGCTCTCGATCACCCGCTCCTAACTGGGCGTCGCCGCGCCGGCGACCTGGACATCCGGCTTCAGGCCGGAATGTCGGGTTTTCGTTCATGTCCAACCGGTCGTTCGATCCGCGCCATGCTGGGTGAGAGATGTTTTCACTCACACCGCAAAGGAGCCTCTCATGCGCACGATCGTTCTCGGAGCCAGTCTCACCCTGTTGGCGGCTGCGGCCGGGCCGCTCGCGGCCCAAGCGCTCCCCGCCGCGACCTCGAAGCCGATCCTGGTCACCTCCCTATTGGCCAACGCGGACTCCCGGGTCCAGGGAACCGTCTCGACCAACTTCGGGGACGGAGATCTGATCGTCGGGCTGCCCGACAAAGTGGTGTTCATGCACTTCGACCTCAAATCGTTGCCGGCGGGGGCGGTGGTCCGATCCGCCGAGCTGGTGTTGAGCTACCGGCAGCTCTCCGAGGGCACCAACGAGGTCCAGCTCGGGCGGGTTGGGGGCAGCTGGCGGGAAACGACCGTCAACGCCGTCAACCAGCCGCCAGTGCGCTGGAGCAGCAATCATTCCCGCACCGTTACCCCTGGCGCGACGATCAAGTTCGACGTCAAGCCCGTTCTCGATGCCTGGCTCGCGGGCGAGCCGAACTACGGCTTCGCGCTCCGCGGCGATGGCCCCTTGATGTACGGCTATTCGCGAGAGACCGGGCCGTCGGAGGCCACCAAGCCACACCTTCGGATTCAGTACATCGTTCCCTGAGCACGCTCCCGCCATTCTTCCCCGCTCGACGCTCCCACCCTTCGGCGTCGCCACCGGGCCGCGAGTTCGATCGCGGTCCGGTGGTCAGCGCACTCTCGAGAAGGTCAGCGGCGCGATGCTCGGCTCCACCGGCGCGGACAGCGAACTCAAGACGCCATCGGGGTCGGAGTGGAACGAGATCCGGAACCGAAACCGGTTGTGGACCGGGTCCCCGATCGGCGGGGTGAATCGGAACACGTCGTAATGGTAGTGGAGCAAGGGGAACTCGTAGTTGCCGAAACGGAGCATCAGCTGGTCGCCCGCTCGGCGAACCACCATGTCGCCGTACGCCGGATGTCGATAGGTCCCGACAAAGGCCTCGAGGTCACGGCTGGGTCTGGTATCGGGAACGCGGACGCTGTCCTCCCTGAGCCGTGGGGCCGCGAACATCGCCCGGATCCGATCGCGGAGCTCAAAGACCCGGGAGTGCCACTTGGCGTCCGGGAGGCCGAGGAGCCGGTCGTAAATGACCCATGGGAGGTAATCGCGAACGACGGTACTGTACATGTTGGTCAGGACCACGACGCCCAACGAATCGTGGGGGAGGAAGCTCAGCTCGAGCGAGTAGCCATCCCAGTTGCCGGGGTGGTGCACCAGCTTGCGGCCCCGGTAGCTGGTGACCAGGAATCCCATCCCGTAGCTCTCGTCGCCCAGCTCCGAGAATTGGGCCGCCAGCCCGGTCATCGGCTGTTGCATGGCCATCTGGGGCATCTGCATCTGCCGGGAGTCGGCCCGGGTGATGATCTCCCGTCCCTGGTAGGTACCGCCCTCCATCTGCATGATCAGATATCGGGTCAGGTCCGCGGCGGTGGAATGGAGCCCGCCGGTCGGCGCGATCGGGTCGGTCGACCGCCAGGGCACCGTCATCAGGGTGTCGGCATCGTGCAGGGCGTACGGCAGGGCCACGTCGTCGGCCGACTGCATCCCCGAGATCGCCGGCCCCGAGTTGGCCATGCCTAACGGATCGAGCACGGCTGACCGAACCAGCTCCTCCCAGGACGTGCCGTTCACCCGGCCGGCGAGGTACCCGGCCGTGGTGTACATCAGGTTCTGGTATTGCCAGGTGGTGCGGAAATCCCGGTTGGGTTGGAGAAACCGGAGCCGGTGGTAGAGGTCCTCGCGCGAGTAGACCCCGATCCCCCACATCAGATCGTGCCGGGCCAGCCCGGAGCGCATGGTCACCAGGTCCCGGATCGTCATCCGCTCGGTGACCATCGGGTCAAAGACCCGAAAGTCGGGGAGGTAGTCGCGGACTTGGCGGTCCCACTCGATCTTGCCCTGCTTGGCGAGAACCGCCAGCGTCGTCACGGTGAACGACTTGCTGATCGAGGCGATGGCGAACTTGGTGTCCGGCGTCACCGGGAGCCGCCGTTGCACGTCACGCAAGCCGTAACCCGCGAGGTGGACGACCTTGCCCTTCGAGACCACCGCCACGGCCATGCCGGGGATCTTCCACTGCCCTCGGATCGAATCCAGGAGCGCGTCGAGCCCTTTGTTCCATCCGACCGGTTGGGCCTGGCTTGGCCGGATCACGGTCAGCAACCCGACCACCAGCAACCCGAAGCACCGAAGCATGCTGACTCCTCCAGCGAAACGTTGCTAACGACTCCTCCCCGCCGCCAAAGCCTGCAGCAGCGCGCCGCAGGCGCTGAACCGACCATCGCTCACCAGCACCGCGCCGGCGTGAATCGCCGCGATCGGGAGGGTTTTCCCGGTGACGATCGCCATCCAATCAGCGGCGCCGCCGGTGACGTGGACGTCGGGGCCGACGATCTCACCCGGGCCCGCCGTGACGGCGCCGTCGTCGAGCCGAATCCACCACGCCCCCCCGCCAGCGCCCCGCAAAAAGAACTGGTAGCTCTTCGCCAGAGCCGGATGCCGGGCGCCGGCCAGGAGGCTCGGGGCCGCGGCGAAGAACTCGGCCGCGGGCCCCTCGGTGGCCTGCGGCGGAACGGGGCGCCGGTAGGCCTTGGAGTCCGGATCGCGAGCGTCACGGAGCCCGAGCAGTTGCCGGGCCTCGGCGGCGGTGGCGATCGGACGGTTGAGTTCCTGGCAGAGCCGGGCCACCCGGGCCACCATCTGAGCGTTCGAGGTCGCCTTCTCGCCGCGCCGGTAGTAGATGTTGTCCTCGAATCCGGTCCGGACGTGGCCGCCGAGAATGATGCCAAGGGCATTCATCGGAAGCTGGTCCTTCCCGGCCCCGACGGCCATCCACTGGCTTTCCTCGGGGAGCTCCTTCAAGACCTCGAGGAGGAGGCCGGGCCGAGGTGGACTGGTGCCCTTGGGGAGCATCACCAACTGGAAGAAATACGGTGGCTCGAAGTATCCCTCGTCGATCATTCGCCGGATGTTGCCGATGTGCCCGGTGTCGAAGCACTCGAACTCGGGCCGGACCTGGTGGCGCCAGAATTCCATGGCGATCCGGCGCATGAAGGTCGGTGAGTTGTCGAAGAGAAAGACGTCGCCGAAGTTGAGGCTCCCGCTGTTGAAGGTCGCCAACTCGGGCCCGCACTGCACCGGCTCGAATCGCTGCTCCGCGGTCATTCCCTCGAGCTTGCTGGTGGTGAAGTTCAGATTGAGATCCGACTCGGCTCGAACCAAGTCGCGAATCTCCTGGTACATCGCCTTGCTGTGGGTGGTCGAGCCATCGGGGTTCCGGACGTGGATGTGGCAGATCGCGGCGCCGGCCTTCCAGCACTCGAGGGCCGACGTGGCGATCTCCCGCGGGGTGCACGGGAGCCAGGGCAGCTGGTCCTTCCGGGCAAAGCCGCCGACCAGCGCGGCGCTGATGACGCAGGGCGTCTCGGTCTGGAATCTCATGGCATCCTCTCGCTAGTACTTGATCCTTCGGTACAGCAGCCCCAAGACGACGAGGTTGATGGCGGCGGCGCCGACGACGACCATGAGGCCGGCGTCGTAGCTCCCAGTGCGTTCCACCACCTTGCCGATCAAGGCGGTGCCGCCGGCCCCACCGGCGATGATCGACATCCCGTTGTAGAGCCCCGTCGCCGCCCCGACCCGGCTCGGCGGCAAGATCCGCTGGACGAAGGCGAACTCGGCGACTTGATAGGCGTTCTGGAAAAAGACCGCGATGGCGATCAGGCCGATCGTCACGACCAGGCTGTCGGCACGGGCGCCGAGGAACACCCCGAGCCCCGCGACGCCGCACCCGATCGACGCGAACTGGGCTCGCCGATCGGTGCGATCGCCGACGACCGCCCAAAACGGAATGGCGACGGTGGCGAGCCAGAACGGGATCGAGGTGTCGGCCGCGAGGTCCGCGAAGGGCACGTTGCGTCCCTTGGCGAGGTAAGTGGGCAGCCAGGTCAGCAGTCCGTAGATGATGATGTTGCTCATGATCCCCGCCACCAGCACGAGCCAGTAGTTGCCCTCGCGGAATACCGCGAACAGCGAGGTGGTCTCTCGGGCGGCCGGGTCCGGCGCGTACGGGCCGTCGTCTCGGAGGATCCCGAGCACCGCGGGCAGGGCCACGACGAAGCCCAACGCCCCGAGCACCAGGAACATGGTTCGCCAGCCGAAATGGTCGATCAGGGGCACCATGAAGAGCGGACCGGTGACGACGGCGAACTGGATCCCGAGGATGTAGGTGCCGTTGGCGCGGGATCGCTCGCTCAAGGGGAACCACCGGCTCACGATGGCGCTGGCCATCGGGAAATGGATCCCTTCGGCGACGCCGAGGAGGAACCGGAGCGCCACCAAGGCCGCCACCGTGGAGCCGAGCGGCGCATTGAGGGCGGTGCAGATCGAGAAGGCAACGACCGATATCGCCAGTGCCCGCCGTGGCCCGTAGCGCTCGGCCACTGGGCTCAAGAGCATGTTCGCGAGGCCGTACCCGATGAAGAAGATCGAGATCAGCCGAGCCCCGTTGGCTCCGATTTCCGCGGTGGTCCAGCCATGTTCTTCGGCGAGCTTGGGCAGGGCGAGCGCCATGGCCGAGCGGTCGAACCAGTTGATCGACGTCGCGATCAGCAGCGCGACTGGCATCCGCCAGCGGTGGGCCGACGAGGCGGCAGCGGGCATGGGAGGCCTTGGCAAACGGACATTGGGCCGAACCGCCATTCAATATGACCGGCTGGTCAGAACCGGCAAGGTCGGTTCAGCGGAGCTTCGGGATCTTCACCAGGCCGCGGGTGTACTTGAGGTTCTTCGCCGGAGGGTTCTGGCCGAACAGCGCCCGGAACCCGAGGACGGCGTGGAACTCGAGCAGCAACTCGGGGTTCGTTTCTTCGATTCCGGGCCCGACCGAAACGCCGTAGCGCTCGAACAGGCTCTGGTCGAGCATGGTCCCGGTGGCCCGGATCGCCAGCCGCAGCGGCCGGAGATCGTGGGGAGGCTTCTCGAGGAGCGCGATGGTCTCCCGCAAGGCGCGATCGACCACCCAGGCATTGCGATCATGCCAGATCCGACGGATTTCCGGATGGGTCTCGCTCATCTGGAGCATGCATCGGAGGATCCCGGCGTTCCTGGCGAAGGTCCGTTCGTACCAGGCGATCCGGTCTCGGTAGGCCCGAAACGGCGATCCGGTCCTGGGCAGGGTCGGGAAGGTGGTCGCCTCGAACACCACGTAACCGTGGAGGAGTTCGGTGAGGAACTCGTCTTTGGTGTCGAAGTAGACGTAGAAGGTGCCTTTGGCCGAGTCGGCCTGGCGGGTGATCGCGGCGACGTTGAGGTCGCGATAGCTCAGCCGGTCCAGCAGGTTCGCGCCCGCGGCGAGCAGCTTGAGGCGGGTCCGTTCGCCGCTGCGGCCCCGGGTAATGAGGTTGGCGCGAACGGCGAGGTGGCGGGCATAGGTCAGTGGGTCGGGCACGGCGCCTCACGGACGGGGGCGGGACGATGTCGAGGTCGCGATCGCGAAGCTAGCGGAGGCCAGGACCGCCCGCCACCCGGCGGCCGCGCGATCGGGAAACCAACCGAGTGACCTGACCGTTGGGTCACCTGGGAGTTGACCGCCGGGTCATGTTGGTGGATATTCGCGCCAGTCTCTTTGGGGAGCCCGCCCCGCATGTTGCAGAACCGGCGCCCAGTCTCGACCCAACCGCTCGGACCCGTCACCGCGCCCGACGCGGATGTGGCGATCGCCGGGCGGCTGGTCGCCGGCGACAGCGAGGCGCTGTCGTTGCTGCTCGGTCGCTACTGGCGCCCGTTGGTGAGCTTCGCCATGAGCCGGGTCGGGAGCCTCGACGCGGCGGAAGACCTCGTTCAGGAGGCCTTCGTTCGGGTCTGGCAACATCGCGGCTCCGGGCCGACACCTCGCCACGGGCGTACCTCTATCGAGCCCTCCGCAACCTGATCACCGACGACCACCGCCGCCGGGTCCTTCGGGATCGATGGGCCGAGAGCTGCCGCAACCAACCCGAACCTCAAGTCCCCTCGCCGGCCCTCCTCCTGGAGGCCGACCAGCTCGCCTCGGCCGCCCGCCGGGCCATCGCGGCCCTGCCGGAACGTCGGCGCGACGTGTTCGTCCTGGCGCATCTCCACGGTCTGTCCTACAAGGAAGTGGCGACCACTCTCGGGATCACCCGCCGGACAGTGGCCAACCACATGTCGCTGGCGCTCAAGGAGCTCCGGATCGATCTGGCCGGCTTCATCGATCAGCCGCCCCGGGTCCGCGCCGGCTGATCCCCCGTTGGTACCGTTTTCGGTCCGGGCCGTACTCCAACCCACAGCCCCCGATCGAGCGCCTCGATGGTCGATGACGAGCTGTTGTTCCGCGTCCTGAAACGCCGGGCCAGCGCCGACGAGCAGGAACTGGTGCGCCGGTGGCGGGCCGCGAGCCCTGACCACGAGGCGCGGTTCGAGGCAGTCCGCCAGATTCTCGAGGCCGCCAGCCGGGCCAACCCCTGGCTCCTCACCACCCCGCCGAGCACCCTCGATCTGCTCGAAGAGGCGGCAAGGCGCGATGCCCCGAGATCCCGAAGCTGGCGACCGCCCTGGTGGCTGCTCGGCTCGGTGGGGGTGGCGGCGGTGGCCATCGCTGCCGTTGGAGTGTGGCGAGCCGAGCGGCCGGCCCGGCCCCCAGCCTTGGCGATCAGCGAACTGGTCACCGGACCCGACGAGACCTCCACGATCGGTCTGTCGGACGGCACCGTGGTCCGGCTCGGGGGCTCGAGCCAACTCCGGTTCGATCCGCGAGCCGATCAGCGCACGGTCCGTCTCAAGGGCAGGGCCTACTTCGCCGTGGCCAAGCAGGAAGGCCAGCCGTTTCGGGTCGAGACCGAGGCCGGCGACCTGATCGTCTTGGGAACCCGTTTCGACGCCGACGCCCGGGCCGGTGACTTGCGGACCGTGGTCGTCGAGGGCCGGGTTGCGGTGACCGCCGCTCGGGGCGGCGAGGCGCGGATCTCCGCCGGTCAAGTCAGCCGGGTCGTCGATGGCAAGCTCCTTCCGACGGTACCCATCCCCGACGCGAGCGGCGAAACCAAGTGGGTTGGACGATTCCTCGCGTTCCAGAATACCCCACTCAAGCAAGCGGCCCGCGAAATCGAACGGGTCTACGGTGTTCGAGTAACCGTCGACAGCGCGATCGCCGAGCGGACCATCACCACCTGGTTGGCCGATCGTTCCTTGGCCGAGGTGGTGCGCATCGTGTGCGCGGCGTCTTTGGCGACATGCCTCACCGAAAAGAACGTGGTTTCGATATCTGGGTCGTCGTGAACGAGAAGTATTCGCGGGTCCTTTCCTGGAAGGAGGCGGTGGTGGCTATGTCCTTGGTCAGTCGTAGTCTCGCGGTGTTCGTTGCCGCGGGTCTCGGTCTCGCACCGGGTGTGAGCGCTCAGCCACGTTTGGCCCGTTCCGATGGGTTGCCGGGGCTGCTCGAACGGCCGGCGTTGCTGGAGGTTCGCGGGGTCAGCATCACCGAGGCGTTGACCAACCTCTCGGAGCAGTCGGGTGTGGTGGTCGCGTTCAGTCCGACGTTGCTGGCCGCCGACGGACGGCGAGTCGATTGCCGGTGCCGCGATGTCTCGGTGGCCGAGGCGCTCGACGTAGTGCTGTCGGGCACCACGTTTCGTTATGCGGTCCGCGATGGTCAAGTCATCGTGACGCCGGGCCCGCGGCCAGCGCAGCGGCGGAGTGGAGGCGATGGTTCGCCGGCGACCGACTTCGCACTGGTCGGAACGGCTGAGGCGACGGTCCGGTCGACCGACCGCAACGTGGGCGAGGTGACCGCGCTGCAAGACGGCACCGTGTCGGGGACGGTGGTCGATCAGGCGACCAAGCAGCCGTTGCTTGGCGCGAGGGTGACCGCGGTGGGAACGTTGCGCTGGGCTCAGACGGACACTCGCGGCGCGTTCAGCCTCGCGGGGCTCACCGGCCAAGAGGTGACCGTCGAGGTGGTCCGGGTGGGCTACCGCCGGCTGACTCAGACGGTTCGGGTTGGCTCCACCGGCGTGACCCTCGAGTTGGCGCCGCAGGTCATCAAACTCGATGAGTTGGTCGTGACGGGGACGGCGTCACAGCAGGAGGCGCGATCCTATGGTAATGCGGTGACGCGGGTCAATGCGGTGGCGCTGGAAGAAATCGCGCCGGCCGCCACGCTGCAGAACATTCTGGCGACCCAAGTGCCCGGGTTGGCGTTTCAGTCGGCGGGCGGCAACATCGGGTCTGGTGGGACGACGCGGTTGCGGGGTGCGTCGAGCATCGCGCTCGGATCCAATCCGCTGCTGTACGTCGACGGGGTGCGGGTGGACAACAATCCTTCGGCGGGGTCGCCGCGGGCGTTCTTCGACGGCAAGATCGGCAACGATACTCGCTACGGCAACTCGCGGATCAACGACCTCAATCCAGACGAGATCGAGTCGATCCAGGTCATCAAGGGGCCGTCGGCGGCGACGATTTACGGCACCGAGGCCTCCAACGGGGTCATCCAAATCGTGACCAAGCGTGGGCGGGCGGGGCGACCGGAGGTCCAGATCACCGCCAAGCAGGGGGCGACGTGGCTGCCCAACCCGGAGAAGCTGTTCCAGTCGAAGTACTACCGGGCCCAGGACGGAAGCGTCAAGGAGTTCAACGTCTTGACCAACGACCGGACGGTGGGCTTCCCGGTGACTCGATACGGGTTCTGCCCGGAGCCCTACAAGCAGGACGGCGACGCCTGTAAAGGAACCCCGTTCAGCACCGGGATGTTGAGTTCGGTCGGCGCCTCGATCGGCGGGGGCAGCGAGGCGATTCGATACTTCCTCTCGGCGGACTTCGATCGGGAGGAAGGGACGGTCAGCTACAACTGGCAGAACAAGATCTCGACTCGGGCCAACATCAACTGGGCGCCGCGGGAGGCGTTTGGGGCGGACATCGGGATCGGGTACACTCGGAGCAAGCTCCGGTCGCAGGCGCCGATGAATCAGCCGGTCATCTTGGGGCTCGACTTTGCCTGCCCCAGCCCGGGGTGCGAGCCGGGGCGCAATCTCCCTAACGGCGCGGATGGTCCGTTCCGGGGGTACCAGTTCGTGTTGCCGGAGCGGCTCGCCAACGAGACCGAGGGTTTCGACGATGTCGACCGGATCATGGTCAACTCGACCTTCCGCCATCGGCCATTCCGCTGGCTCAGCCACCGGGTCACGCTGGGGGGCGACGTCGGGCTTCAGCGGCTCAGCGGGTTGGCGCGCCGATCCGAAGGCGCCTTCCGAACGGGGTACTCCTTGCCGAACGGCGGCCGCGCGTTGTACAACCGCGACGTGTCGTATCTCAGCGTCGACTATGGCGCGAGCGCCGGGTTCGACTTGGGTAAGAGTTTGCGATCCGAGACGTCGGCCGGGGCGCAGTACTACGGGAAGCGGACCCATATCTCCTTCTCGACGTCGGAGAATCTCGCGGTCAGGAGTCTCGAGACGCTCGGGGCCGGGTCGATTCGGAATACCGACGAGGAGCTGATCGAGAACAAGACCTTCGGCGCCTACGCCCAAGAGCAGCTCGCGTGGAAGAACCGGTTGTTCCTGACCGCGGCGTTGCGGGGCGATGACAACAGCGCCTTCGGGACCGACTTCGATTTCGTGGTGTACCCGAAGTTCTCGGCGTCGTGGGTGCTCACCGACGAACCGGCGTTCAAGGGGTTGAGCGGATTGTTCAGCGCGCTCAAGCTCCGGGGGGCGTGGGGTAAGGCTGGTCAGCAGCCGGACGCTTTCGTGGCGCTGCAGACGTTTCGCCCGTACGTCGGCGACGCCGGCGCGATCGGTCTCACCACGGACAACTTCGGTAACCCGGCGCTCGAGCCGGAGGTGACCAAGGAGATCGAGGTCGGCTTCGACGCCGGGTTGTTCAACGAGCGGATCGGACTCGAATTCACCTGGTACAACAAGACTACCAACGACGCCATCATCCCGGTGCAGTTGCCGGTGTCGACCGGGTTCGCGGGTACCCGGCTCCTCAATCTCGGGACGATTCGCAATCGCGGGGCCGAGATCGCGGCCAACGCCACGGTCTATCGGAGCCGAGGGCTCACGATCGATCTGCGGTCGTCGCTGTCGTTCAACGACAACGAGGTGCTCAGTCTCGGTGAAGGGCGGGCCGCGTTGGCTGGACCGAGTTCGGCGCAGTTCAACCAGTTCCACGTGCCCGGGTTCCCGATTGCGTCGATCTGGGGTCGGCGGGTGGTCTCGTCGACGTTGACCAACGGGGTCGCGACCAACGTGATGTGCGAAGGTGGCGACTTGATCCCCGGGACCACCTTCTCGCGCGGCGGCGGGGCCCCGGTTCCGTGTGCCCAGGCGCCGCAGATCTTCTTTGGGAGCGTCTTGCCGACCTGGCAGGGCGCCAGCAGCGTGACCGTGGCGGTTGGCTCGAACATCCAGGTGTACGCGCAGATCGACTACCTCGGTGGAAGCTATAACCGGATTTCCGAGGTCAGCGGCCCGAACATCACCTTCCGGAACAGTGAGGCGGCGGTTCTGGCCAACGATCCGATCCTGGAGGGAATTCGGTCGCTCACGTTCGACAGCCGGGCCCAAGCCAACACGATGCGGACCGGGTTCGCCAAGCTAAGGGACGTGTCGTTCACCTATACCTTCTCGACACCGTTGGCCCGGAAGTTCGGAACCGATCGGATGTCGATCACGGCCTCGGCCCGGAACCTCTGGACTGTCTGGCAGTCGCAGAAGGAACTGTTCGGCCGGCGGATGAAAGACCCCGAGGGCCGCTTGAACGGGTTCTTCTACGCCGGCGACCCGGGCGGCCTCGCGGCGAATCAGCAGGATGTCTGGCCGCCGGCCCGGCGCTTCCTGGTGACGCTCCGGATGGGGCTCTAAATGCGAAATCCTACTGTTGATCCACGCGGAGGAAGGAAGACCGCAATGCTTCGGAAGATGATTCGCCGCGATGGCGTAGCGGCGCTCGCCGCCCTGGGTCTGCTTGGGACCGCGGCATGTAGTGATTTGCTCGATGTCGAACTTCCGGGTCGAGTCATCACCGAGCAGCTCGACGATCCGGCCCTTGCGACGGCGTTGGCGAACGGGGTCGTCATCACCTTCGAGTGCGCCTGGACGCAATATGTCGCGGCCGCCAACGCGATGTCGGACTAGGTGATTTCGACGTCGGGTCAAGGCAATACCAACGTGTGGGGCTTACGGAACATCATCAACACCAACTTGAACCTCACCGACAACTGCGACGGGGCCGTTGGGGGCTACAATTTCCTGGTACCGCTACAGACCACCCGGGTGCTCGGCGATCAGAACTTCGCTTTGATCGGCGGGTTTCCAGACGCGCGGGTGACCAACAAGGCGCTGTTGCAAGCGACAGTGAAGACCTACGCCGCGTACGCCACAATCGCGCTCGGCGAGGCGTTTTGTGAGATGGCGTTCAACCAGGGGCCGATTCAGACGCCGACCCAGGTGCTGCAGGATGCTCAGGCCCGGTTCACGGAGTCGCTCAACTTGGCCACCACGGCGAACAGCACCGATCTAAGAAACATGTCGTTGGTGGGCCGAGCCCGGGTGCGGCTGGGTCTCGGCGACTTCGCGGGTGCCCGGGCGGATGCGGAGCAGGTGCCGGCGACCTATGTCAAGAACGCCACCCGCGGGGCGGTGGACCGCCATCGCTGGAACCTGCTCTACGAGTTCCAGAACAACGAGGTGACCCAGGGCCTTCGACACGTGACGATCGCGCCGGCCTTCCGAGATGTCCGCTGGCAGGGCGTGCCGGATCCCCGGGTCCGAGTGACCGCGACCACCTTGACGGCGGGCGACAACGTGTCGCTCTTGTACCGGCATGCCAAGGCGTTGAGTCGGAGTGATCCGGTGTTGCTCGCGTCGGGCCGCGAGGCTCGGCTGATCGTGGCGGAGGCGGCGGCGCGGACGGGCGACCTGCCCACGGCGCGGACCATCATCAACGCGCTCCATACCGCCGCGAACATTCCGGGGTACGACCCCGGGAACACCGCGACTCAGAACGATGTGATCGCCCAGGTCATCGAGGAGCGGGTCCGGGAGTTCTTCATGGAAATCGGGGCCCGGTACAGCGATCATCTCCGGTTTCGGAACACGGCGTTCAAGATCCCGTTCCGGGGCGAGCCGGGTTCGGTGCACCCGAACGGGGTGGATCACCGGAACCAGCAGTACGGCTCGACCACCTGCGTGCCGCTGGCCCTGTCGGAAACGCTCGGCCGGTAGTAGCGTGTTGCGGTAGCCAGCGCGACGGGTGAGCGAGGCGGACTTGCTCACCCGTTGCCACGTCGGGGAGCCGGCCGGTCTCGGCTCCCGTCGGTCGCGCCAGGACGAACCGGGCCGTTGAAGGCCTTGAAGGAGCACCCGACGATGACAGCAACCTCCCCGGCGAGCCAACGGACTTCGCCGGCATCGGGTCGGCTCTACCAAGAGGCGACCCAGTACCTCCCCGGGGGTACCTCACGGATCCATTACTGGTTCGACCCCTACCCGATCTTCGCCCGTTCAGGCCGGGGCTGCCGGCTGACCGACGTCGACGGCGTGGAGCGGATCGACTTCCTCAACAACATGACGTCGTTGATTCACGGCCACGCCCACCCGGCGATCAACGCCGCGATTCGCGACCAGCTCGAGCGCGGCACTGCATTCTCGGAGCCGACCGAGTCGGAGGTGGCCCTGGCCAAGCTGATCGTCGACCGGGTCAAATCGGTCGAGCGGATCCGGTTCGGCAATTCGGGAACCGAGTCGGTGATGCTCGGCGTGAAGTTGGCCCGGGAATTCACCGGGCGGGACAAGATCGCCAAGTTCGAGGGCTTCTACCACGGGTATTACGACTACGTCCAGACCAGCGTGCGGAGCACCCCGGCCAACTGGGGCCCGGCCGGCGAGCCTGCCACCACGGCCAACTCGGGCGGACTCTCGTCCAGCGTGCTTGGCGAGGTGGTGACCTTTCCGTTCAACGACCTCGACGCCGCCGAGCGGCTACTGACGAAATGCGGATCGTCGATCGCTTGCTTCCTGGTCGATCCCCTGGCGAGCCAAGCCGGCGGCCCGGTGCCGGGTTCGGGATACCTCGATGGCCTAACTCAACTGTGCCGGAAGCACAGGGTTGTCCTCCTCTACGACGAAGTGGTCAGCTTTCGACTCGCGAGCGGGGGAGGGCAGGAGAAGTTCGGGGGGACCCCGGACCTGACCGCGTTCGGCAAGATCATCGGCGGTGGGCTGCCGGTCGGCGCCATCGGCGGTCGCGCCGACATCATGGCCTTGCTCGACCCGAGCCACGGTCCGCCGCGGGTTTTGTCCGGTGGCACGTTCTCGGGAAACCCGCTCACCATGACGGCCGGTCGAGTGGCGCTCGAGCTTCTGACGCCGGAGGAGTTTGCTCGGCTCGATCGGCTGGGCGTCCGGATTCGCGAGGGCGTCAACCGGATCTTCGCGGATGCCGGCGAGCCGTTCCGAATGGCGGGCCAGGGGTCGCTCTGCCGGTTGAACCCGACGGCCGAGCCGGTCACCGACTACCGTTCGCTGGTGCAGTCGGCCGCGTCACCGGAGCGGATGGCACGCCTGCACCGGCACCTTCTCGACCAAGGGATGATCATCGCTCGGATGGGGATGGCCTGCCTCTCGACGCCAATGGGGGAGGCCGAAATCGACGACTTCATCCGCGCGGTCGGCAACGCGGTGGACAGGCTTCCGCGGTGAGCAGCCAGCCCGGTGAGACTGGCCTCCGGCGCGGCCTCGGGCCGGTCGAGGCGATGGCGCTGGTCGTCGGTGGGACGATCGGTACCAGCATTTTCCTGGTGCCGAGCGCCATTGCCCAGGAGGTCGGCTCCCCGGGACTCGAGTTGGCGACCTGGATCGTCACCGGGCTCTTGGCCCTCTGCGGGGCCCTGAGCTTCGCCGAGTTGGCGGGTGCCATTCCGGAGACCGGTGGCACCTATCAGTTCCTGAAGCGGGCCTACCCTGGCACCCCGATCGCGTTTCTGTTCGGCTGGATGATGTTCTTCGCCTACGCGGCCGGCGCGACCGCGGTGACCGCCTCGCTCGCGGCGCAGTATGCCGGGCACTTTCTCCCCGGGCTGGCCGCGCCGGGTTCCTGGGGCGTCAAGATCCTCGCGGTGGCGATCATCATGACCTTCGCGGGGGTCAACTGTCTGGGCGTTCGGGAAGGCGGTACCACCCAGACGGTCCTCACCATCCTCAAAGTCGGCGGCCTGCTCACGGTGGTGGGGGTCTGCTTTCTCCTGGGGGACGGCAGTGTGACGAACTACCTGCCGATCCTCCCCGAAGGTCGGAGCGCCGCCGAGATGACGAGTTCGGTCGGGACCGCGATGATCCTGACCATCTTCAGCTACAGCGGCTGGTACTTCATCACCCATGTGGCCGGCGAGGTGAGGGAACCGGAGAAGAACCTGCCCCGGGCGATCTTCGGCGGGATGGTGGTGCTGATTCTCCTCTATCTGACGATCAACGCCGCCTATCTCTGGGTCCTGCCGTTCGACCGGCTGGCGGCGTCGCCCCGGGTGGCCGCGGACGCGATGAACGTGGTGCTCGGACCGGCCAGCGCCGGTGTGATGGCGGTGGTGGTGCTGCTGTCTGGACTGGGCGGGGTCAACGCCCAGCTGCTCAACTACCCCCGGATCACCTTTTCGTTGGCGCAGGACGGTCTCTTTTTCAACCGGCTGGCCCGGATCCACCCCACCTGGCGGACCCCGGCGATCGCCATCGTGGTGTTCGGCGTGGTCGCATCGCTGTTCGCGCTGTCGGGCAATTACCAGCAGATTCTCACCTACGTCGGATTCGTGGGTCAGCTGTTCATGATGCTCACCGTGGTCGGCCTGATCATCCTGAGGGTCAGGGAGCCGAACCTGCCGAGGCCGTTCAGGGTGCCGCTGTACCCGGTGGTGCCGGTGGTGTACATCGCGATACTCCTCTGGTATCTGAGCAACCTGCTGATCGCGCGGCTGATGCCGAGCCTGGTGGGTATCGGGATCGTGGCGGCGGGCCTTCCATTCTATTGGTATTGGTCGGGGAAGAAATCGAGGGCGCAATGAGAACGGTGCTAGTGGCCGGCGTCGGGATGATCCCGTTCGCCAAGCCCGGCAAGAGCGACCCGTATCACGCCATGGGTGCCAGCGCGGCGCGAGCGGCGCTCGAGGACGCGGGGCTCTCCTATCGGGCCATCGAGCAAGCCTACGTTGGCTACGTCTTCGGCGACAGCTGCTCCGGGCAGCGGGCTCTCTACGGGGTCGGCCTGACCGGCGTGCCGATCGTCAACGTCAACAACAACTGCTCGACCGGATCGACGGCCTTGTTTCTGGCTCGACAGGCGGTGGCGTCGGGCGCGGTGGAGTGCGCCCTGGCGTTGGGTTTCGAGCAGATGGTGCCGGGCCCCTTGACCAAGACGTACCAGGACCGTCCCACCCCGACCGACGAGTTCGTGGCCGCGGTGGACCGGACGGTCGGGGTCGACAAGTCGGCGCCGATCGCGCCGCAGTATTTCGCGGCCGCCGGTCGCCAGCACATGGAGCGGTTCGGGACCAAGCCGGCCACCTTCGCCAAGATCAGCGTCAAGGCCCGCCGGCACGCCGCGAACAATCCTTTCGCGCTGTTCCGTGAGCCGGTGACCGAGGAAGAGGTGCTGGCGTCGCCGGCGGTGGCCCCGCCGCTCACTCGGCTCCAGTGCTGCCCACCGACCTGCGGCGCCGCCGCCGCCGTCGTCTGCTCGGAGGAGTTTGCCCGCTCGCGAGGGTTGTCCGGCACCGTGCGGATCGTGGCGCAGGCGATGACCACCGACATCGACGGCACCTTCGACTCGGGCGACATGCTCCGGGTGGTCGGAGCCGACATGGCCCGGGAAGCATCGGCCAGGGTCTACCGAGCCGCGGGAATCGGACCGGAGGACGTTGACGTGGTCGAGTTGCACGATTGCTTCACCGCCAACGAGTTGATCGCCTACGAGGCCCTGGGATTGACGGAGCCGGGGACCGCCGAGCGTTTCGTCATGGACGGCGACAACACCTACGGAGGCCGGGTCGTGACCAACCCGTCTGGCGGGCTTCTCTCCAAGGGCCATCCGCTCGGGGCCACGGGACTGGCCCAGTGCACCGAGCTGGTCTGGCAGCTTCGGGGCACGGCGGGGGCCCGTCAGGTGGAGGGGGCCCGGATCGCCCTGCAGCACAACTTGGGATTGGGTGGGGCCTGCGTGGTGACCATGTATCGGAAGGAGCGTTAGGTGGGTAGCCTCGACGGGAAGGTCGCGATCGTCAGCGGGAGCGGCCGGGGGATCGGACGGGCCATCGCCGCCAAATTCGCTCGCGAGGGCGCCAAGGTGGCGGTCAACGATCTCGATTCCGAGGCGTGCGCCGCGGCGGTGGCCGAGATCCGGGCCGCGGGCGGGGTGGCGGAGGGGTGTCCGGGGAGCGTGACCGAGGCCGGCTTCGCCGAGCGATTCGTCCGGACGGCGGTCGAGGGATTCGGCGGGCTCGACATCATCGTCAACAACGCCGGCTACACTTGGGACAACGTCATCCAGAAGATGACCGACGAGCAGTGGGACGCGATTCTCGCCGTCCACCTGACGGCCCCGTTTCGGATTCTCCGCGCCGCCTCCGAGTTCATTCGGGCGGCGGCCAAGCGGGAAGGGGAGGCCGGGATGCCGCGGCACCGCAAGGTGGTCAACATCTCCTCGGTGTCGGGGACGGTCGGGAACGCCGGCCAGGCCAACTACTCCTCGGCCAAGGCGGGGATCATCGGCCTGACCCGGGCACTCGCCAAGGAGTGGGGCCGCTATCGGGTCAACGTCAACGCCGTGGCGTTCGGGTTGATCGAGACTCGGCTCACCACCGCGCCGGCGCACGGCGGGGCGACCATTCAGATCGAGGGTCGAACCATCCCGGTGGGGATCAATCCGGACGCCTTCAGCAAGCTCGCCCAGATCATCCCGCTCGGTCGGGCCGGCACCCCCGAAGACGCCGCGGGGGCGGTGTATCTCCTCTGCTTGCCGGAATCCGACTACATCTCCGGGGAGTGTGTCACCTGTGGCGGCGGATACAAAATGTCGTGAGGGGTCCCGTGTCGCTCAATCGCCATAGCTCCCGCCTCACCCAGGTCCGGTCGCAAGTGGGCTCCCGGGCGATGCTGTTCGCGACCGGGCTCACCGAAGCGGACCTCGCCAAAGCCCAAGTCGGGATCGCCAGCATGTGGTTCGACGGCAACCCCTGCAACATGCACCTGCTCGAGTTGAGCGAACAGGTCAGGGCCGGGGTCCGCGAGGCCGGGCTGGTCGGGATGCGGTTCAACACCATCGGAGTCAGCGACGGGATCTCGATGGGGTCGGCCGGGATGCGCTTCTCGCTGCCGTCGCGGGACGTGATCGCCGATTCGATCGAGACCATCATGTCGGCCCAATGGTACGACGCCCTGGTGGCGATTCCGGGCTGCGACAAGAACATGCCGGGCTCGCTGATGGCGATGGCGCGACTGGACCGGCCCAGCCTGATGATCTTCGGCGGCACCATCCGGCCCGGGCATCACCAGGGCGAAACGCTCGACATCGTCTCGGTGTTCCAGAGCTACGGCGAGTTCCTGGCCGGGACCCGGACCGAGGCGGAGATGAACGCGGTGATCCGGCACGCCTGTCCCGGGCCGGGTGCCTGCGGCGGGATGTACACCGCCAACACCATGGCCACCGCGGCGGAAGCGCTCGGGCTGACCCTTCCGTACAGCTCGTCGACCCCGGCGACGGATCCGCTCAAGCGGGAGGAGTGCCACCGAGCCGGCGCGGCGATCCGGCGGCTCCTCGAGCTGGAGCTGACCCCGCGGAAGATCCTGACTCGGGCAGCCTTCGAGAACGCCATGGCCGTGGTGATGGCGTTAGGCGGATCCACCAACGCGGTCATCCACCTGATCGCGATCGCCCGGGCGGCCGGGGTCCCCCTCGGGATCGACGATTTCCAGGCGGCCAGCAACCGGGTACCGTTCCTGGCCGACTTGAAGCCAAGCGGCCGGTACGTGATGGAAGACCTGGGCCGGGTGGGTGGAACGCCGGGGGTGATGAAACTCTTGCTCCGCCACGGCTTGATCGACGGGCGCTGCCTCACGGTCACCGGCCGCACCGTCGCCGAGAATCTGGCGGACCTGCCGGATCTCGCCCCCGGGCAGGACGTGATCCGGCCGCTCGACCGGCCCTTCAAGCCCACCGGACACCTCGAGATCCTCCGGGGCAACCTGGCCCCCGAGGGCGCCGTGGCCAAGATCACCGGCAAGGAGGGGCTCGCGTTCGAGGGGCCGGCCCGGGTGTTCGATGACGAGGAGTCGGCCCTGGCCGCGCTGGAACGCCGTGAGGTCGAGCCGGGCGACGTGGTGGTGATCCGGTACGAGGGCCCCCGGGGCGGCCCCGGGATGCGAGAGATGCTCTCGATCACCGGGGCGATCATGGGGGCCGGGCTCGGAAGCTCGGTGGCCTTGATCACGGACGGACGGTTCTCGGGGGGCACCCACGGGTTCGTCGTCGGGCACGTCACCCCGGAGGCCCAGGCGGGCGGAGCGCTCGCGTTGGTGGAGCCCGGCGATCGAATCGCGATCGACGCCAGAACCCGGACCCTCACCCTCGCCGTGCCTAACGACGAGCTGGCGGCCCGCCGGGCCCGGTGGACGGCACCGCCGCTCCGAGTCGATCGGGGAGTCCTCCTCAAGTACGCTCGGACGGTGGCCTCGGCGTCGGAAGGGTGCGTGACCGATGGCTGAGCCTCCCGTGATCGGCTTCGTCGGGTTGGGGCGGATGGGTCTACCAATGGCCCGAAACCTCCTGGCGGCCGGCTTCCCGGTCGTTGGGTTCAACCGTACCGCCGCGCGCGGCGAGCCGCTTCGGGCGGCCGGCGGGAGGCTCGCCTCGAGCGTCGTCGAGGTGGTGGAGCATGCCGAGGTGGTTTGTGCCTGCTTCGACCGGGTCGAGACCTCCCTGGAGCTGTTCCTCGGCGCGGTTGCCGAGCGGGGGCGACCCGGGATGCTCGCCATCGACTTCAGCACGATCGGGCCAAACTCGGCTCGGTCGATCGCTCAGGGCCTGGGTGGCAAGGGGATCGGCTTCCTCGACGCGCCGGTCAGCGGCGGGCCGGAGGGCGCCGCCCAGGCGGCGCTGACGATCATGGTGGGTGGCAGCGAGGCGGACTTCGCTCGGGCGAGGCCGGTGCTCGCCGCCTGCGGCAAGACCGTGGTGCGGATGGGCGAGGTGGGAGCCGGCTCGCTCACCAAGCTGGTCAACCAGCTGCTCACCTTCGTCCACGGATCGGCCGCCGCCGAGGCGCTGGCCTTCGCCGAGAAGAACGGGCTCGACCTGGGGGCGGTGGGCGAGGTGATCAAGGTGAGCTTCGGGCATTCGCGGATGCTGGAACGCACCCTGGGGCGGGTCCTGGCCGGAGACTTCGAGGCGGGGGCCTCGTTGCGGCTCTACGCCAAAGACCTTGGCCTGATCGAGACCGTCGCTCGGGAGGTCGGGGCCGCGCTGCCCCTCACCGAGCGGGCGGCCGGGGTGCTGGAGTCGGCGAGGGCCAACGGCTTGGGCGAACGGGATGTCGCCGGGTTGATGCTGCTATACCGTTCTTGGAGCTGACAGGAGGAGGAGCGAATGGGCTGTTGCCGATCTCGCTGGGCCATCGCGGTCGCGGCCGCGCTGCTGTGGACCGATGGCTGGGCCCAGCGGACCGCGACGCCGCGAGCGGACCTGCTCCTCGTCGGCGGCCGAGTGCTCGACGGCGCGGGAGGAGACTGGGTCTGGGCCGATATCGCCATCACCGGCGACCGGATCAGCTTCGTGGGGCACGCCCGCAGCTCGAACGTCCGCGCCAAGGACACCGTGTCGGTCACCGGCCTCCTGGTGACGCCCGGCCTCTGGGATGTCCACAGCCACGAAGAGGTCGGCCGAGAACCCGGCAAATGGGCCAAGCCGTTCGTCACCCAGGGTGTCACCACCGTGATCCTGGGCGTCGATGGATTCGGCGACAACGAGATCGCCGCCACCTTCGCCCGGTACCGGCGCCAGGGGATCACGGTCAACGCGGCTCGGTTCGTCGGGCACGGACCGGCCCGCACCAAGGCGATGGGGACCGACTTCGCCCGGCCCGCCCGGCCCGACGAGATCGAGGCGATGCGGGGGTACGTTCGCAAGGGGATGGCCGAGGGCGCGCTCGGGTTCTCGACGGGGTTAGCATACAACCCTGGTTATTACTCGACTACCGAGGAAGTCATCGCGCTCAACCGGGTCGCGGCGGAGTCGGGCGGGATCTACGACACTCACGACCGCGACATGGGCGTCTCCTACAAGGGGATCGGGTTTCTCAACTCGGTCACCGAGGCGATCCGGATCGCCGAGGAAGGCGGTACCCCGCTGGTGTTCAGCCACTTCAACACCCTGGGTCTCAAAGCCCACCCGGACATGCCCGAGGCGATCCGGCGGATCGAGGCCGCCCGAGGCCGCGGGGTGAACGTGATGGCGGCGCAAATCGTCTATACCGCCTCGGAGTCGAGCGTCGATGGCCATCTGATGCCCCGGTGGGCCCCGGCCGGCGGGCCCGATTCGCTCCTGGCGCGACTGAAGGACGAACGGGCGTGGGCTCGGATGGAGCCGGAGATCCTCGAAATCCTGACCAACCGAGGCGGGCCGACCAAGATTCTGATCACCGAAGGGCCCAAGGAATTCACCAAGCGGTCGCTGGCCGATATCGCGGCCCAGTGGGGGACCTCGCCGACCGAGGCGATCCGGCGGCTGCTGATCATGACCCACGGGACCAGGCTCATGGACATGAACCTCGACATCTACAGCATCGAGAACGTCAGGACCTTGGCTCGCAAGGACTGGGTGATGACGACGACCGATGGCTACACCCCGGCGACCGAGACCACCTACACCCACCCGCGGACCTACGGCGGTTTCACCAAGAAGTTCACCCAGCTGGTCCGGGACGAGAAATGGATCTCGATGCCGTACGCCGTCCGCGGGATGACGTCGCTGCCGGCGTCGTTCTATGGGATTCCCAACCGCGGTCTGGTCAAGCCGGGTTTCCACGCCGACTTGGCGATCTTCGACGAAGCGCGGATCCAGGAGAGGGCCAGCTACGACCAGCCCCGCCAGTACTCCGAAGGCACCGTACACGTGTTGGTGAACGGCAAGTTCGCGTTGCGGGACGGGAAGGTGACCGGCGTGCTCGCGGGCCAACCGATTCGGCGGGGTGGACGATGAGACGCTGGGTCGCGATCGGGCTCTCGCTCGGCTTGGCTGGGCCGGCGTGGAGCCAGTCGGGCGGCCGGCCGCCTGGTGCCGAGTACCAGGGCCGCGGGTTCGAGTTCCGGCCGGTGGCGCCCGGGGTCTACCTGGCGGTGGGGACCGGGAAGATCAGCGCCGAGTCCAACGCGGTGATCATCGAGGGCGACCGAGACCTCCTGGTGGTCGACTCGGAGACCAGCCCGGCGGCCGCCTGGGCGTTGCTCCAGGAGCTGCGGGCGGTCACGCCCAAGCCGGTCAAGACGGTGGTGTTGACCCATTTCCACTACGATCACGCCCACGGGACCCAGTCGTTTCCGCCCGGGGTCGAGGTGATCGCCACCGAGTACACCAAGGCGATGCTGGCCGAGGGCAAGTCGATGAGCCACCCGACGGCGGCGGGGAACCGGTCGTTCGCCTCGGCGCAGGTCGGCAACGCGACCCGGGCGCTCGACACGGCCTCGACCCCGGCGGTCCGCCGGGAGCTGGCCGAGCGGCGGGAGGTCTGGCAGCGGTACCTCGCCTCGATCGCCACCCTGAAACCGGTGGTGCCTAACGTTACCCTGACCGGGCGGCTCACCCTGAGCCGGGGCGGCCGGGAGATCGTCATTCTCCATCCCGGTCCGGCCCATACCGCCGGCGATCTGGTGGTCTGGCTGCCGGCGGAGCGGATCCTGGTGACCGGCGACCTGATCCAGCCCAACCTTCCTTACATGGGCGACGGGTTCTTCCCGGGCTGGGCCGACGCGATCGACTCGCTGCTGGCCCTGCGGCCGGCGGTGGTGCTCCCCGGGCATGGCGACGCGATGTCCGACATGACCCGGGTCGAGCGGCAGCGGGACTACCTCCGGGATATCTACGCTCAGACCGCCACGCTCAAGCGCGAGGGCCTGGCGCCCGACGAGGTCGCTCGGCGGCTCGACTTGACCAAGTATGATGCTGACTACCCTCGGCCGCCGGGGTGGACCGACGAGATCGTGGTCCGGCGCCGGCTCGGGACGGTGCGGCGGATCTTCGAGGTGATCGACGGGAGGTGAATCACCCGGGCGGCCCCGGCTTCCAAACCTCTCGAAACAGCCGAGTGAAGTTCCCGCCGACGACCTTCTCGATCCGGCTATCCCGATAGCCCCGGGCCGCCAGCTTCTCGGCGATCTGCTCCATCCGTCGCGGGGTATTGAGGTCCACGACGAACATGTAGTCCTCCTCGCGAGGCGCGGCGATGCCGAGGCGCCTCCGGGTCGCCACGAACTGCTTGTGGGCATCGGCGTACTCGGGAGTGACCTCGTGCGGGGTGATCGACAAGTCGCTCCCGATCCCGACGTGATCTTCGCCGCAGACGTTGACGGCGTGCTCGATCTGGCGGATCAGGTCGGCTGAGGTGGGCTGACCGGCGGGGTTGATGAATGGCATCAGGTAGATCCCGATCACCCCGCCCTTGTCGGCCATTCGCTTCAAGGTCGCGTCCGACTTGCTGCGGGGGTGGTCGAACACCGCCTTGCAGCCGCTGTGGGTGATCGCCACCGGCCCGGCCGATGCCGCGATGCCCGTGTCGGTCGTCTTGGTGCCGCAGTGCGAGAGATCCACCAGCATCCCCAACTCGTTCATCCGCGCCACCACGGCCCGGCCATGGGCGCTCAGCCCGGCGTCGTCCGGCTCGAGGCAGCCGTCACCGAGGAGGTTGCGGCCGTTGTAGGTCAACTGGACGATCTTGACGCCGAGCCGGTGAAACAGGTCGAGACGGGCCGGGTCGCCCTCGAGCATCACCGCGTCCTGAAACCCGAAGATCAGGCCGAGCCTGCCGGTCCGCTTGGCGGTCTCGATGTCGGCCACGGTCCGGATCTTGAGAAAGACGTCCGGGTGAGCGACCAGTTCGCGCTCCCAGTAGCCGATCCGGGCGACCGTGGCATCGAAGCTGGCGTGGCCCGGCCCGCTCCCACTGAGCGTGACGTTGACCGCGGTGATCCCTGAGGCCTTGCAGTTGGCCACCATCTCGGCGGTCAGCGGCCCCGACCCGCTGGCGGGCGAGTTGAACGGGCCCGGGTTGGCCAGGCAGTCGATGACGATGGCGCGGTCGTATCCGGGCCACCCGCTTCGGCGGAAGAAGCCCAACGATCCCACCGGGACCGCGGTGGAGCCGGTAGAGGCGGCCGTGGCGGCGGTGGCGGCGACGAAGTCGCGTCGGGAGATGGCTACGGTCATGGGCTCCCTCGGGGTCAATGGTTTCCGCGGCGGACCCGAACCCGGCCTGGCCGATCGCGAGTCCAGTGCCGGCCTGGCCGATCAGCTCATGGCCCGGCGGCTCTTGATCAGGTCGCGGGCGATGATCAACTGTTGAATCTGGGTGGTGCCCTCGTAGAGCCGGAAAACCCGGACGTCGCGATAGAGCCGTTCGGCGGCGCATTCGCTGATATAGCCCGACCCGCCGTGGATCTGGACCACCCGGTCCGCGATCCGGCCGCAGGCCTCCGAGGCGAACATCTTGGCGCAGGAGGCCTCGATCGAAACCCGCTCGCCCCGGTCGAGCCGGCGGGCGGCATCGAGGACCATGCAACGGCCGGCATAGGTCTCGGCCTTGCTGTCGGCCAGCATCGCCTGGACCAGCTGGAAATCGGCGATCGGCTTGCCGAATTGGGGCCGCGCCATGGCGTAGCTCAGACCTTCGTCAATGAGCCGCTCCGAGATCCCGACGCACATCGCAGCGATGTGGATCCGGCCCCGGTCGAGCGCCCGCATCGCCACCTTGAAGCCCTGGCCCTCGACGCCGAGCATGGCGGACGCCGGAATCCGGCAGGCGTCGAAGATCACGTCGGCCAGGTGGGCGCCCTTCTGGCCCATCTTCCGGTCCGGCTTGGCCACCGACAGGCCGGGTGTCTCCCGTTCGACGACGAACGCCGAGACGCCGGCGCCCCCCGCCTTGGTCGGGTCGGTCCGCGCCATCACGATGAAGATCCCGGCCTGGGGCGCGTTAGTGATGAACCGCTTGGTGCCGTTCAGCACGAAGTGGTCGCCGTCGCGGACCGCCGAGGTGGTGAGCGCCCCGGCGTCGGACCCCGAGTCGGGCTCGGTCAGGCAGAACGCGGCGATCAACTCGCCAGTGGCGAGGGGGCGGACGTATTTGGCCCGTTGCCCGTCGTTCCCGTCGTGGAGGATGCTCGAGGAGCCCAGCCCGTTGTTGATGCCCGTCACCGAGCGGAAGGCCGGCGCCGCCCGGCACAGCTCGAAGAAGACCTGGACCGATTCCTCGGCGTTGAGCCCGAGCCCGCCGAACTCCGCGGGGATGGTGATCCCGTAGAGGCCCATCGCTTTCATCTCGGCCAGGATGTCGTCGGGAATCTCGTCTTCCCGGTCGACCCGCTCTTCGGCCGGGATCAGCCGGTCCGACACGAAGCGACGGATGGTCTGGAGCAACTCGGCCAGGGTGTCCGAATCGAGGGCGGGGGCGAGCACGGTCACCTCAGGAATTCTCGATCTTGAGCATGGCTCGGGCCTCGTCCGGGGTGGCGACCTCGCGCTGCAGCTCCTTGGCCAGCCGGACCACCCGCTGGACCAGCTGCTCGTTGGTGGCCAGCACCTTGTACGAATAGAAGATGTTATCCTCGAGCCCCACCCGCGAGTTGCCCCCGAGGACGATCCCCAGCGTCGACGCGGGAAGCTGGGCTTTGGCCACCCCGATGACGCTCCAGAGCGCGCCCGGGGGCAGGCTGCCGATCATGTGGATCAGGTGCTGCGGCGAATACGGGATCGCGTTCTGGACCCCCATCACGAAGTCGAAGTAGGGCGGGTCTTTGATGAGGCCCTTCTTCGTCAGGGTAATCCCGGCGTGGATGTGGCTCACGTCGAAACACTCGATCTCCGGCTTGACCCCATGCTCGATCATCTTGCCGGCATAATACTCCACGTCGACCGGATCGTTGATGTAAGGCCCCCGAGCCAGGTTGACCGAGCCGACGTTGAGGCTCATCATGTCGGGGCGGAGGTCCACCGCCCGAATCCGATCGTCGCGATGAGTCGGAAATCGGAAGCCGGTCGAGATCTGGACGATCAGCTTGGTGTGCTTCCGGAGCCCCTCGAGTACCTTGGCGAAGAAGTCGTAGTCGAGGCAGGGCTTCTGGTCCTTGTCGCGGGCGTGGTAGTGGAGGATCGACGCCCCGGCCTCCCAGCACTTGATGCCGTCCTCGATGATCTCGGGTGGTGTCACCGGCAGGTGGGGGGTGTCTTTCTTGGTCGAGAACGAGCCGACCGGCGCGACGGTGATGATGAGTTTGTTCATGAGAGGACCCGATGGGAGACAGGGCTCGGAGTTCGCACGATAGTGGCTGCCACTGGTCAAACGCACCAGGGGGCCGACAGTACCAAGGCTCGCTGGCGTTCCCGCCGGGGGCGTGGCAGGGCGGCCTTGGTACCGCCGCCGGCGGTTCTCGTATCACCACCAGGGAGCCAGTGGTTCGATCCCAGCGAGAAGGGCGGGGGACCATGAAACGGTCATGGATGACGTGGCTGGCGGCGGTGGTGATGGCCGCCCCACCGGCCAACGGTCAGGTCGTGCAGGAGCGGATCGACCTCGACGCCCTCCGGAAGATCCGCGAGGAGGGCATGAGCCGGTCCCGTGCCCTGGCGACCGCGGGGTACCTGACCGACGTCATCGGTCCCCGGCCCCAGGGGTCCAGGGCGGTGAAAGAGGCCAATCATTGGACGGCCAAGCAGCTTGGGGACTGGGGTTTGGCAAAGGTGGTGGTGGAGCCCTGGGGGACTTGGGGCCGGGGCTGGGAGCGGGTTCGCTACACCGGGAACATCGTCAAGCCCTTCGCCCAGCCTCTGGTCGGGCAGGCGATGGCGTGGAGCGGCAGCACCAGGGGGCTGGTCCGGGGCCCGGTCGTGATTCTCGATGCCACCGATTCGGCCAGCTTTCAGAAGTACCGGGGTACCCTCGCGGGGAAGTATGTCCTCCTGGGCGACCCACCCAAGATCCAGCAGAACTTCTCCATCGAGTCCTGGCCCTACCTGGCAATGGAAGACCCGCCCCGTCGCCGCCGATTGAGCCAGGAAGACCTCGAGAACCCGAACCTCAAGCCGGACTTCGCCTGGTCTCCGCTGGCGACCCGACTCGAAAGGCGGCGGGCCGGTGACCGCTTCGCCGATCTGATCCGCCAGCTCAAAGGGGAGGGGATCGCGGCCCTCATCGTCTCCTCGCCGATGCCCTACAACATCATCCGGGTCATGGCGATCCCCGGCTGGCAGGACATCCGTCAGGCCAAAGTGGGCGAGCCGATCCCGGCCGTGGTGGTGTCGCTGGAGCAGTTCGGCCAGATGCACCGCAACATCAAGCGGGGAATCCCGGTCGAGATCGAGGCGTCGGTACAGAACCGGTTCGTCACCGACGATTCGCTGGGATACAACACCCTCGCCGAGGTCCCCGGCTCCGACCTCGCCGACCAATACGTGATGTTCGGCGGCCACTTGGACAGCTGGCATGCCGGCACCGGCGCCACCGACAACGCGGCCGGCGTGGCGGTCGGGATGGAGGCCCTCCGGATTCTCGAGGCCACCGGGCTCAAACCTCGGCGAACCATCCGGCTCGGGATCTGGACCTCGGAGGAAGGTCGCCATCTGGGCGTCGCTGGCTGGATCGACCGCCACAAGGAGCTATGGCCCAAGATTTCGGTCTACCTCAACGTCGACAACGGCGCGGGGCGGCTCCGGGGCCTGTGGACCCAATCCAATCCGTTCATGGCGCCGATCTTCCAGCAGATCTTTGCCCCGATTCGTGACCTCGGGGTCTCGGCGATCAAGGAAGGCAACGTCGGGGGCAACGAGCACCAGGACTTCGACGACGTGGGGATCCCGGGGTTCACGTTTCTTCAGGATCCGTTGGAATACGTCCTCAGAACCCACCATACCAACGCCGACACCTTCGAGCGGCTGATCGAAGACGACCTCAAGCAGGCGGCCGTGGTGTTGGCTTGGACCGCCTACACGCTGGCCAACCGCGACGAGATGTTCCCGAGAAAACGCTAGCCCGGCCGCCGGGAGCCGCGGGGCGGCGTTAGGCCGACGCGTCCAGCAGCGCCACGATGTCGGGCTCGATCGCCTCGGGCGTCGCTCGCGAGCCGAAGCGGGCCACCACCTGGCCCTCCTTGTCGACCAGAAACTTGGTGAAATTCCACTTGATGGCCTCGGTTCCGAGCACGCCGGGGCGAGCGGCCTTGAGAAAGCGGAAGAGCGGGTGGGCCCCATCGCCGTTCACCTCGATCTTGGCGAACATCGGGAAGGTGACGTCGTAGGTCTTCCCGCAGAACGCCATGATCTGGGCTTCGGTGCCGGGCTCCTGGCCGAACTGATCGGACGGGAAGCCGAGTACCGCGAAGCCCCGTGGGCCCAAGCGACGGTGGAGGGCCTCGAGTCCCTTGTACTGCGGGGTGAAACCGCACTGGCTGGCGACGTTGACGATGAGGAGCGTCTGGCCGCGGAACTCGGCCAGCGAGCGCTCCCGGCCGTCGCTGGCCGTCGCGGTGAAGTCGTGGACGTTCATCGGTCGGCAAACTCCTCTTCGGCGAAAGACAGGGGCATCGTTTGTCCAGCGTCGACCCGCCTCCGTTCGGCGAGCCGGAGCTCCACCCGCCGGATCTTCCCCGAGATCGTCTTGGGCAGCTCGGCGAACTCGATCCGCCGAATCCGGCGGTACGGGGCCACCCGTTCCCGCACGAAGCGGAGGATGTCCCCGGCCAGCTCACGACCGGGGGTGAAACCCGCCCGCAGGGCCACGAACGCCTTCGGCACCACCCCCCGAACCGGGTCCGGGCTCTCGGTCACCGCGGCCTCGGCCACGGCCGGGTGCTCGATCAAGACGCTCTCCAGCTCGAACGGGCTCAGGCGATACCCGGCGCTCTTGAAGACGTCGTCGGCGCGGCCGACGTAGGTGAGGTAGCCGTCGGCGTCGCGGGTCGCCACGTCGCCGGTCCGGTAACAGCCCTCGGCCTCGGCGGCGGCCATCTTGGCGGGGTCATCGAGATAACCCACCATCAGGCCGAGCGGTCGCGGGGCCAGGGACACCGCGATCTCGCCCTCGGATGGGTCGTGATGGTCCGTCGATTCGGTCGGCCGGAGCTCGATCCGATAGCCCGGTGCCACCTTGCCCATCGAACCGGGCTTCACGATCTGGCCCGGGAAATTGCCGGCGAGCAGGGTCGTCTCGGTCTGCCCGTAGCCCTCCCGGATGGTGAGTCCCCATGCCGCCCGGATCCGCTCGATCACCTCGGGGTTGAGCGGCTCGCCGGCGCTCAGCGCCTCCCGCAGCGACCCGGCCCCTTGGCTCAGATCCTCGTTGATCATCATCCGCCACAGGGTCGGGGGCCCGCAGAAGGTGGTGACCCCGGCGCGCTCGATGGTCTCGATGACGGCCCTGGGCTCGACCTTGACCCGGTTGAACACCAGGATCGTCGCGCCGGCGTTCCACGGGGCGAACACGCTGCTCCAGGCGTGCTTGGCCCAACCGGGCGAGCTGATGTTGAGGTGACGATCGCCGGGGTGGACCCCCAGCCAGTACATGGTGGCGAGATGCCCGACCGGGTAGCTGGCGTGAGTATGGAGGACCAGCTTGGGTTTGGCCGTCGTCCCGGAGGTGAAGTAGAGCAGCAGGGGGTCGGAGGCCCGCGATTGGCCTGGCGGTGTGAAGTGGGTCGGTTCGGCGGCGGTCGAATCGAAGCTCGTCCAGCCGGCCCGCTGCTCCCCGACCAGGAGCTTGAGCCCGCCCTGGCCGAGATCGCCGACCTTGCCGGCGCCCTCGGCATCGGTCACCACGTGCCTGGCCTGGCCCCGCTCGAAGCGATCGGCCAGATCGGCCGGGGTGAGTTGCGGGGCGGCCGGGATGATCACGGCGCCGAGCTTCATGGCGCCGAGTACGGTTTCCCAGAGGGGCACCGAGTTGGGCAGCATGAGGAGGATCCGGTCTCCCGCGGCGACACCACCCTTGGCCATGGCGTTGGCGACCTGGCTGGAACGGGCGGTCAGCTCGGCGAACGTTCGCGACTCGGTGATCCCCTCGGGGCCCGCGAAGCCGAGGGCCATTCGAGCGGGATCGGCGGTGCGGTCGAATACGTCGAAGGCCCAGTTGAAGCGGTCGAGGACCGGCCATTGGTACTCTCGGGCCACCCGGTCGTAGTCGGTCGGGTTGGCGAGTAGGAAGTCCCGCAGCGCGTAGAACGGGGCGGCGTGGTTCATGGGCCAATAATGCGTCCCGCTCGGCGGTGCCACAACCAGGCTCGGGGGGCTTTCGGGAAACCCGATTCGAGGTAGCCCAACCGGTTGGATCGCGCTATCGTTCGGCGCCGCTGAACGACATTTTCCGCAAGGATCGACATGAGTGCCAGTTACGAGCGTCGGGGCGACGTGGCCGTCATCACCCTGACCAACCCACCGGTCAACGGCCTTTCCCACGCCACCAGGACCGCGATCGCCGCCGGGATCGATCAAGCCGAGCGTGACGCGACCGTGAAGGCGATCTTAATCACCGGGGCTGGCAAGGCCTTCTCCGGCGGCGCCGATATCCGCGAATTCGGGACCCCCAAGGCCCTGGCCGAGCCGGCCTTGTGGGCCCTGCTCGGGATTGTCGAATCGGCCCAGAAGCCGGTCGTCGCCGCGATTCATTCGGTGGCCATGGGTGGTGGGCTCGAGCTGGCGATGGCCTGCCACTATCGGGTCGCCGCCCCCGGGGCGAGCATCGCGTTGCCGGAGGTCAAACTCGGGCTGCTGCCCGGCGCCGGCGGCACCCAGCGGTTCCCCCGAGTCGTCGGGGTGGAAACGGCCCTCAACATGATCGTCGCCGGCGAACCGGCGAAGAGCGAGCAGCTGGCCAAGTTGCCCGGCCAGAAACTCTTCGACCGGATGATCGACGGCGATCTGATGGCCGGCGCGGTGGAATTCGCCCGCGAGGTCGGGGCCAAGCACGCGGCCGGGGCGCCGCTGCCGAAGGTGCGCGACCTCAAGGCCACCCACCCAAACCCGGACGGCTATTTCCAGTTTGCCCGGAACACCGTCAAGGCGATGGCCAAGAACTTCCCGGCACCGGCCAAGTGCGTCGACGCCGTGGAGGCCGCCGTCAAGAGGCCTTTCGACGAGGGAATCAAGTTCGAGCGCGAGCTGTTCGCTGCCCTGATGCAGACCCCGGAATCGGCCGCGCTGCGGCACGCGTTCTTCGCGGAGCGGGCCGCGGCCAAGATCCCCGACGTACCCGAGGACACGCCGGTTCGGCCGGTTGCCAAGCTCGGGGTAGTCGGGGCCGGCACCATGGGCGGCGGGATCTCGATGAACTTTCTCAACGCCGGGATTCCGGTCGTCATTCTCGAGACCAGTCAGGAGGCGCTCGACCGCGGCCTGGCCGTGATCCGGAAGAACTACGAGGCCCAGGTCAAGAAGGGCAAGCTCGACGCTGGGACCTACGAAAAGCGGATGGCGCTGCTCAAGCCGACCCTTTCGTACGACGATCTCCGCGATGCCGACCTGATCATCGAGGCGGTGTTCGAGGACATGGGGATCAAGGAACAGGTGTTCCGCCGGCTCGACGAGATCGCCAAACCGGGCGCCATTTTGGCCACCAACACCTCGACGCTCGACGTCAATCACATCGCTCGGGTGACCAAGCGGCCCAGCGACGTGGTCGGGCTCCACTTCTTCAGCCCGGCCAACGTGATGAAGTTGCTCGAGGTGGTCCGCGGCTCGGCCACCGCGAAAGACGTGTTGGCGACGGTCATGGCCCTCGCCAAGACCATCAAGAAGACGGCGGTGGTGGCCGGAGTCTGCGACGGGTTCATCGGCAATCGGATGCTCGAGTTTTACGTCCGGGAGGCCGGATTCCTGCTCGACGAGGGGTGTTCCCCGAGCCAGGTCGACCGGGCGATCGAGAAATTCGGCTTCGCGATGGGCCCGTTCAGGATGAACGACATGGCTGGTAACGACATCGGCTGGGCGATTCGGAAGCGGCGGCTCCGGGAGAATCCCTCGCTCAAGTACAGCAAGACCACCGACCTGCTCTGTGAGGCGGGGCGGTTCGGTCAGAAAACCGGGGCGGGTTGGTACGACTACAAGCCCGGTGCCCGGGACGCGATTCCCTCGCCGCTGGTGGACAAGATGATCGCCGATCATCGCCAAGCGCTCGGACTCACCCCCCGGAAAGTCTCCGACGACGAGATCGTCCATCGGCTGGTGTACGCCTTGGTGAATGAGGGCGCTCGGCTCCTGGAGGAGGGAATCGCCAGCAAGGCGAGCGACGTCGACATCGTCTACCTGACCGGGTACGGCTTCCCGCTCCACCGCGGGGGGCCGCTCAAGTACGCCGACACCCAAGGCTTGTACAACGTGGTCCGGGCGATGCGACGGTTCGCCGAGAACCCGCAGGGCGACCCGGCCTTTTGGGAACCCGCTCCCTTGCTGGCCAAACTCGCGAGCGAGGGGAAAACGTTCAACTGAGCTGGTCGAGCCCGGCCGGGCCGGCGACGGTCCGGAACCCGGCGAGTCTCGTCCAGAGGAGAAAGCAATGAGTCGCGCTGTCATCGTCTCGACTGCCCGGACCCCGCTTACCAAGAGCTGGAAGGGCGCCTTCAACATGACCCATGGGGCCACCTTGGGCGGCCACGTCGTGCGGGCCGCGATCGATCGCGCCAAGATCGACTCGGCCGAAGTCGAAGACGTCATCATGGGCTGTGCCAATCCCGAGGGCGCCACCGGCGTGAACATCGCCCGTCAGTGCGCCATTCGGGCCGGCCTCCCCGTGACGGTGAGTGGAATGACGGTCAACCGGTTCTGCTCGAGCGGACTGCAAACCATCGCGATCGCGTCGCAACGGATCATGACCGGCGAGGGTGATGTCTACCTCGCCGGTGGAGTCGAGAGCATCTCCTGCGTGCAGCAGGAGATGAACACCCACATGATCGGCGAAGGCTGGATCGGTCAACACAAGCCGGAGCTGTACTGGCCGATGCTCCAGACCGCCGAGATGGTGGCCAAGCGATACAACGTTCCCAAGCAACGGATGGACGAGTTCGGCGTCGCGAGCCAGCAGAAGGCCTGCGCGGCGCAAGAGGCGGGCAAGCTCGCCGACGAGATCGCGCCGATCACCGTGACCGCGGGGGTGGCCGACCCGGCGACTGGCTTGCGCACCAAAGAGGTGACCGTCTCCGTCGACGAGGGGCTCCGGCCGGGAACGACCTACGACGGGATCAAGGACATTCGCACCGCGGTGCCCGGCGGGGTGGTGACGGCCGGCAATGCCAGCCAATTCAGCGATGGCGCCGGCGCCTGCGTGGTCACCAGCGAGCGTTATGCGGAGCAGCGGGGGCTTACCCCGCTGGGCCGGTTCCTCGGGTTCGCGGTGGCGGGGTGCGAACCGGACGAAATGGGCATCGGGCCGGTGTTCGCCGTGCCGAAGGTGCTGGGCAGGCTCGGCCTCACGGTGGCGGACATCGATCTCTGGGAGCTGAACGAGGCCTTCGCGGTCCAGGTGCTCTACTGCGTCGATCGACTCGGGATCCCGATGGATCGGCTCAACGTCAACGGCGGAGCGATCGCTCTCGGTCACCCCTACGGGATGAGCGGCCAGCGGCTCACCGGTCACGCGTTGATCGAAGGGAAGCGGCGCGGCGCCAAACGGGTCTGTGTCACGATGTGCATCGGCGGCGGGATGGGCGCGGCCGGCGTCTTCGAGGTTCTCTAGACCGCTCGGGTGGTTGGCTATCGAAGCAGCCGCGGCGGCGGCGCGGTGGGGTTGGACGAAGCGATCCGGCGAGGGTTGGCTCCGGATGGCGGCCTCTATCTCCCCACCGAAGTGCCGCGGCTGCCGTCCGGCTATTTCCACGGCGCCGGCGACCTGGCCTCGGTGGCGGCCCGGTGGCTCGAGCCGTTTGCCGCCGGGAGCCGGCTCGCCGGCGCGGTGGGAGGTCTCGCGGCCGAGGCGCTCGCGATACCCGCGCCGCTGGTGGCGGTGGCGGACCGGACCTGGGCGCTCGAGCTGTGGCACGGCCCGACCGCGGCGTTCAAAGACGTCGGGGCCCGATTTCTCGCGGAGGCGTTAGGCTTCCTCCGGGCCCACGCCGATCCGCCGGTCACGGTGCTGGTGGCCACCTCCGGCGACACCGGGGGCGCGGTCGCCGCGGCCTTTCATCGCCGGCCGGGGTTCCGGGTCGGGATCTTGTTTCCCAAGGGACTGGTGTCGCCGACCCAGGAGCGTCAGCTCACCTGCTGGGACGACAACGTGGTGTCCTGCGCGGTGCGGGGCACCTTCGACGACTGCCAACGGCTGGCCAAGGCTGCGTTCCAGGACCAGTCCCTCGCCGAGCGGTTCCGCTTCACCTCGGCCAACAGCATCAACATCGGCCGGCTGCTGCCCCAGGCGGCCTACTACGCCGCGGCGAGCCTCATGGTCTGGGGGCAGTGCCGGGAGCCGCTTTCGTTCGTCATCCCGAGCGGCAACCTCGGGAACGCCTTCGGCGCCGTCCTGGCGCGGGCGGCGGGGCTCCCGATCGGCGACATCGTGCTGGCCCACAATCGGAACCGCCCGGTGGTGGACTTTCTCGAGACCGGGGTGTGGAATCCTCGGCCCAGCGTACCGACGATCGCCTCGGCGATGGACGTGGGCGATCCCTCGAACTTCGAGCGGTTCCGAAGCTGGTACCCCGCGCCGGGGGCGCTGGCCCGGACGATCTGGGCCGACAGCGTGGACGACGAGGCGATTCGTGCCAGGATCCGGGGCGATTGGCCAGCGTTAGGCCGGGTCTGGTGTCCCAATACCGCGACCGCCGCCGAGGTGTTGGCGCGGCTCCGGACGCGGGGTGGGGCAGGGGGCCACTGGGCCATCGTCGCGACGGCGCATCCGGCCAAGTTTCCCGAGGTGGTCGAGCCGCTGGTGGGGCATTCGATCGAGCGACCCGCGTCGCTGGCGGGACTGTTCGGGCGCCCGGCTCGCTCGGTGGAGATCGACCCGACCATAGCGGCGCTGGCCGCGGCGCTCTGACGGCTGGAGGCAGCGGGAGGTCGGTCGTTCTCGCCTGCCGTCCCACTCGGGCGTCGTCGTTCTCACCCCGGCCAGCACGCCCAGCGGACGGCGTCGGTAGATCTGGGCGGGTGAGTGGGGTGGGGGAGGAGGGCTGGGACCCCGGATTTGGCCGCGGGCGATCGGGTTTGTCGCGTAATGAGGTAACGCCTTGCAGGCCAAGCCATGTTGCCGACCGACCCCGCCATCCCGTTCCGACGGTCTCTCGCCGTCTCGGTAGCTCTTTGGATTGCGGGGTGCGGCTCCGATCCGGTGACCCCGCCACCCCCACCCCCACCACCAGCGGTCGCAACGGTCGAATTGGAGGCGCCCGCCGGTGTGCTCGAGGCCGGGGCCACGTTGGTCTTGACCGCCCGGGCCAAGGATGCCGCGGGCGCCACCATGTCCGGGGTCCAATTCGGTTGGGCTTCGTCGGCGACGACGGTGGCCACCGTCGACAACACCGGCTTGGTTCGCGGGGTCGCGGCCGGGCCGGCCACGATCACCGCGACCGCCGGCGGCAAGAGCGCCTCCCTCGCTCTCGCCGTCCGCGACACGACGACCCTCGGCGCCACGCTGTCCGGACGGATCGAGCGGGTTCGCCTGACGTTGCCGGCTGGGCGGACCTATCGGGTGGACCAGGATCTCACCATCCAAGTCGACAGCAACCTGACGATCTCCGGAACGATCGAGGTCGTTCCGGGAGCCGATCTGACGGTGGTGGGCAAGCGGATCGAGGTCACCGGCGCGATCGGTTCGACCACTCCGCTGCCGGCGGCCACACGTCAGGGAGGGAGCCACTTGGCCGCCGGGGCCGGAACGTTCACCAGCGTCACCCAGGACTTCTACACCTCCGGCAACATTCTCTTCCCGGGGCCGATGCAGTTCGCGGGCAACGGCCCCAACAGCACCATTCTGATTGACGGAGTGCTGATCGAACCGGCCGCGGCCCCCAGCGGCACGGCGTCCTCACGCCAAGGTGAGGACGGTTATCCGCTCGACATCGGGTCGCCGGCCGCGATCGCGGCCGGTCAGGGGCCCGGACGCACCCCCGGACCGATCACTGACTTGTTGATCAGGGCCGGTGGCAAGGTCAAGGGCGGGCTTGGTGGCGCAGGATTCGCCGTCAGGGACCGTACCGCCGCGACGGTGACCGGCAATCTGCTGTCTGCCCAAACCGGCCAAGGCGGTCGCGGCGGCGACTTGGTCATCGTGTCGACCCGGATCGACAACGCAGGGGAGATCCGGGCCGGGGAGGGTCGAAGGGGCGGGGACGTCGGTTTCCTGCTGCTTCCGATCGACCCGCTTCCGCAATACCTCCAACTGCGGGATGGATCCGGGCCGGCTGGCGAGGGGGAGAACCTCGAGGCGATTCTCGGATCGGGGGGAGCCGGCGGGGACCTCTCGATCGTGGCGGCGACGATCGTGGGCGGCGGCACGATCGGGCTCGCGCCGGGAGGGCCACCGCCTAACGTTTCCGTCAAGGGCGGGAATGGGGCCGCGGGAGGTGCGGGGGGCTATCACGACGTCCAATTGGGGCGGCCCGGACCCGTGGGCCGAGCGACCGTGGTGCCCCAAGTCGCCGTCGCCCCCGCGTTGCAAGAGCGGTTCGCTCGGATCGAGGTCGTCGATGCCGCCAACGGAGGTGCATCGCCCACGGCCGCCAAACCCGGTGGGGCCGGCGGATCGTTTGGGTATCAGCGGGATCCGGCGGCTCCCAAGCCGATTTTCCTCTTTGCCAGGGCGGCCCGGGGCGGCGCCGGGTTCGACGGTTGCGCCGCGCCGGTGCCCAATTCCGGCAGCGACGGTGGCGTAGGTGGTACCTTGGACATCGGTGACGCGACCCTAAACCTGAACGCTGCCTTTGGCGGCGGACCCGGTGGGCGCGGCCTGTTCCGTGCCGGCCGTGGCGGCCGGCGTGGCTCCCGCCTGACCCCAACCGTGCAGCCGCTCGGCAACGACGGTCTCGACGGCGTCACCTGCGGCTCCAGCTTCCTCACCATCAGCCCGACGGCGATCTCGGTCGAGGTGATCAACTCGGCCAACGGGTGCGGGCCGACAACCTATGGTGGGCAAGGCGTCAAGTTCACCAGTCGGCTCAACTTCCCGCTCAACATCCTGGGCACCATTACCAACCAACAGGGAAACACTCTCGCGACCTTCAGTGGTGGCCAGTCGTCGAAGCTCATCGTGGTCCCGGCCAATGGCACGGTCACCGAGCCGATCAACGGCAACACCTGCTTGCCGAGCAACGACAGCAAGTCGACGATCGGCTTCTCGACCGAGGACGCGGCGACGGTGATCTCGAGCATCCCGCTCGAGGTGCGCTGCACCCTGAACTGTTTCGCCGCCGCGTCACCCCCGGCGCCCCATCGACGCTGAACCGCTCGCCCACCGCCATTCCGCTGTTTCGGATTCGGGGAATCGACCACCGGGTCGCCTCGATACCGATTGGTGTCGAGCATCTGGTCGCGGTCCATGGTTGGTCGGAACGGTCAGTCGTGGTAGGAGAACATCAGGGAGTGGAACCGCCAGCCGTCTCGCTGATGGATGGCCGACAGCATCAGCCGGCCGCGGGTGGTGTCCGCCGCCTGCCAAAAGACGAAGTCCGCCACGACCGACGCCATCCGTCCTCGGCGATCGACCCGGACGTTCTCGAGCCGTTCACCCATCGGCTGTCCGGCCGCGAACCCGCGTTCCTGGGCGCCATAGAACTGCTCGAGGGTCCGAACCGAGATCCCACCCTCGGCCGTCGTCGATGCCACCGTGAAGGTGGGCAGAAACAGGGTCCGCCATCGAGGGAGACTTTCCCGGGTGTAGAGATCGATGTAGTCGGCGACCAATCGATCGAGGGAACGGTCGAGATCTGCCGCCGGCTGCGCCGCTGTCGCCGGCGCGAGCGCCAGGGCGACGACCGTGGCAAGGGTCCCCGCGGTCAGGCGGGAAAGAGAGGGAGTCGTGCCGGGCGCCGAGATCATGGGGAATGGTCCTCGAAGGAGGTCGCCAATAACTTAGTCAATCACCGGTCAGGGACACCGCCGTCCACTCCTGCCAGGTCGAGCGGTTCGCGGCTAAGTTGACACCGAATGACCCGCCGAGTTCTCTCATGCGCCTGATGGTCGCGATCGGTTTGGCCATGGCCGTGATGGCCCCGCCCCGGGCGGTTGCCCAGCGTCCGACCTGGCCGATCGTGGTCGAGAAGAACGTCGAGGCCCGGATGCGCGACGGCGTCATTCTTCGGGCCGACCTCTACCGGCCGGACGCCCGCCGCCGTTTTCCCGCCTTGCTGCAGCGAACCCCCTACTCCAAGAACCCCGGGAGCGACGATCGGTTCCGGCGCCTGGCCGCGCGCGGGTACCTGGTGGCGGTCCAGGATACCCGGGGTCGCTACCTGTCCGACGGCGTCGCCCGGCCCCACGACGAGGGGGAAGACGGGTTCGACACCGTCGAGTGGTTGGCGGCCCTTCCGTGGGTCGACGGTCAAGTCGGGATGTTTGGTGGGAGCTATAGCGCCACCACCCAGTTGCTCGCGGCGCCGCTCCGCCCCCCGCATCTGGTCGCTCTCTTCCCCTCCGCCTCGTACGCCAGCCGGTATGACATGGTATTCCAGGGTGGTGCCTTCTACCTTGCCGACGGCCTGTCGTGGAACCTGGGCCAAGCGATGGACGCCCGCCGCCGAGCCCTCGACCCCACGGCCGACCGCGACGGCGAAATCGGACTCTCGGCGGCCGATCGGCGACTGCTCCGAACCCGCTGGCTCTTGGCCTTGCCACTGGTGGGCATGAAGGAACTCGACCTCCCCCGGTACATGCCGGGCTACTTCGAGATGCTGGCCCACCCGTCCTACGACGACTACTGGGCCACCTTCGACGTGGCGGCCCGGCATGCCCGCTTCGAGGTGCCGGCTTATCACCTGACCGGTTGGTACGACGCCCTGCTCAACGGGACCCTCGCCAATTTCACCGGGCTCAGCCGGAACGCCGCGACCGATCGGGCCCGCCGGAGTCAGCGCCTCATCGTCGGCCCATGGACCCACGCCAGGCCTAACGCTAGTTCCACCGCGATCGACGGGGTCGACTTCGGACCGGATGCCGGGCTCGACTCGTTCGAACTGATGGTCGGATGGTTCGATCACTGGACCGGCCCGGAAAGCAGCCGCGACTTTCCCGGCCCCCCGGTTCGGATCTTCGTCATGGGGGAGAACCGGTGGCGCGACGAGCCCGCCTGGCCGCTCGAGCGGGCCCGCCCGACCGACTACTACCTCTCCGCCGTCGGTCCGGCCAACACCAGAAACGGCGGCGGCTTACTGGCCAGCGTTCCACCCGCCCGTGGAACGCCGCCCGACACCTTCAGCTACGATCCCGCCAACCCGGTGCCCACCGGAACGAGCGGCGCCTATTCGCGCGCCCCGACCGACCAGCGGGCCCTGGAAACCCGTCCGGACGTGCTGGTGTATTCCACCGAACCGTTGTCGACGGCCGTCGAGGTAACCGGCCCGGTCACGCTCGAGGTCTGGATCGCGTCCTCGGCGAAAGACACCGATTTCACCGGCCGGCTCGTCGACGTCTATCCCGACGGCACCGCGCGGGCCCTCACCGACGGCATTCTCCGCGCTCGCTACCGAGCGAGCAAGACCGCGCCAACGCTACTCGAGCCCGGTCGCCCCTATCGACTGACCATCGACCTCGGCGCTACCAGCAACGTCTTTCTGCCCGGCCATCGGATTCGGCTCGAGGTATCGAGCAGCAACTTTCCTCGCTACGACCGGAACCCCAACACCGGGGCGCCGTTCGGCCAGTCGGCCGAGACCCGCATGGCGAGTCAGACCGTCTTCCATGACGCGGACCGGCCCTCGCGACTCATCCTCCCCGTGGTGCCGCGATGACCCGCGCGGCGCTGGACTCCCCCTTCCAGCGACCGTAGCTTGGTCGATACCCCCGTTCCGTCCCGACATCCCGATCCGACCGGAGCCGTTGCCGATGCCGCAGTCGAGCCTCTCGCGTTGCTGGGCCGCGTTATCCCTCGCGGTACTCGTCCTCCTGGGCTGTCGGGCGCCGGGCCCCTCAGCCGAGCCCGAGGCGGCCATCCCCAACCCCCACCCGCTCGATCCCCTCACCGCGACGGAGTACGCCCGAGCGGTGAGCCTGCTCCGCGAGGCCGGCCACGTCGACGACAGCTCCCGGTTCGTGACAGTAGAACTCCGTGATCCGGACAAAGCCGAGGTCCTCGCCTGGCGGGCGGGTCAGCCCTTCGGCCGGAACGCCTTCGCCGTCGTCAAGGCGGGGGCCCGAACGTTCGAGGCGGTGATCGACCTCGGGGTGGGCCGAGTGACTTCCTGGAACGAAATCGTTGGGGTCCAGCCGACCGTCCTCGGTGAGGAAATGGCAGCCGTCGGCGAGATCCTCGGCGCCGATCCGAGGTTCGTGGCCGCACTCGGCGCTCGGGGCTTCAAGATCGACGGGGTGCTCTGCGCTCCCTGGAGCCTCGGCAACTACGGGATTGCCGCCCACCGGGGCCGGCGATTGCTCAAGAGCGGCTGCTTCGTGATTGGGGCGGGAGGCAGTCCGTTCAACCGACCCATCGAAGGCCTGTGGGCCGTGGTCGACCTCAACACCCGCGAAGTGATCGAGATTCACGACGAGGCGGTGATCCCGGTCTCCACCGCTCCGGCGGCGATCGACGCGGCCTCGATCGGATCGCGCCGAGCCCCGCTCAAGCCGGTCCTCGTCCACCGTCCCGACGGGTCGAACGTCACGGTTCGGGGCCACCAGGTCGAATGGGACAACTGGGCCTTCCACTACCGCATGGAAAAGCGCTCCGGCCTGGTGGTGTCGGGTGTGTCGTACCGCGACGGCGACGAGCCCCGCTCGGTGCTCTATCAAGGCGCTCTGTCCGAGTTGTTCGTCCCCTACATGGATCCGCACGGCGCCTGGTTCTCCCGGACGTTCATGGATCTCGGTGAGTACGGCCTCGGCGCCAGCGCGACGCCGCTCGCCGCTGGTGTCGACTGTCCCGAGTCGGCCTTGCTGCTCGATGCGCTGATCCCGGATGACCGAGGCGCCCCAGTGACGATGGCCGGCGCGGTCTGCATCTTCGAGCGGAACCCAGGCGACCCGGCGTGGCGCCACTACGACAACATCCTCCAGACCGGGTTCGAGGGCCGCCGCGCGGTAGAGCTGGTGGTCCGGATGATCGCGACGGTCGGGAACTACGACTACTACCTCGACTGGGTCTTTACCCAGGACGGGCGGATCCGAATCCGGATCGGAGCGTCCGGTTACGACGGCCTCAAGGGGGTGCTGACTCGGTCGATGAGCGACTCGACCGCCGCGAGAGATACCCGATATGGCACCCTGGTGGCCCCGGGGCTGGTGGCGATCAACCACGATCACTTCTTCAGCCTCAGGCTCGACCTGGACGTCGCCGGCCCCCGCAACAGCCTTTCGGTCGACCGGCTCGCGATGAAGGACTTCGAGGGCCCCAGGAGCGGGTGGCTGGTGGAATCGCAGCGGGCCCGGACCGAGCGAGAGGGAATGCTCGACTACAGCCTGGCCAAGCCGGCGCACTGGCGAGTCATCAATCCGAGCGCCGTCGGCCCGCTCGGCCACCCGCCGGGATACCTGGTTCATCCCGGGAACAGCGTGGCCTACAGCATGCTCCACCCCGACGACCCGGCCGGGCGGCGCGCCGGTTTCACCCGCCATCAACTCTGGGTGACGCCCCGTGTCGCCGAGGAGCGATATGCCGCCGGCATGTACGTGAATCAGAGCGAGGGAGGGCTCGGCCTGCCGGCCTGGACTGCCGCGAACCGATCGGTCGACGACACCGACATCGTGCTCTGGTACACCGCCGGCTTCCACCACGTGCCGCGGACCGAGGACTATCCGATCATGCCGAGCGCCTGGCACGAGGTGGTGCTGTCGCCGTTCAACTTCTTCGGCCGCAATCCGGCGCTCGACCTCCCGGCCGGGTGGAGACCCTCGGCGGGAGCCCGATAGCGATGGCCCGCCGATTCCCGACCCGGCGCGAGTTCGGACGCTCCCTGGCGGGCATCGCAGCCATCGGTTGGCCCCGGAGGCGGCAGGATCAGGCCGCTGACCTGATCTTGCACGGCGGCGACATCCACGTCGTCGACCGGAACGCCCGCCGGGTCGAGGCGATCGCGGTGGGCGGCGGGCGGGTGCTCGCGCTGGGAACGACGGCGGATGTTAGGCGATCGAGCGGCTCCCGGACCCAGGTCATCGACCTGCGGGGCCGGACCGTGTTGCCCGGTGCCAACGATACCCATCTGCACGCGCTTCTCTGGGGGTACGGTCAGCCGCCCTTCACGGTCGACGTCTCCGCTCCGGCCGTTCGGTCGATCGGGGAGATCGCCGAACGGGTCCGTCAGGCGGCCGCCGCCAGGGCGCCGGGCCAGTGGATCCGGGGCAACGGATGGGATCAGCGCTACTTCGCGGAGGGGCGGGCGCCGACCCGGGAGGACCTCGACCGGGCCGCGCCGGATCATCCGGTGGCGCTGAACGAGTTCTCTTTCCACGCGGTGTGGGCGAACAGCCGAGCGCTCGCCCTGGCCGGGATCACTCGGGAGACCGTGCCGCCAACCGGTGGCGTGATCGTCAAGGACGCCGCTGGGGAGCCGACTGGCGTACTGCTGGAAGACGCCACCGCCCTGATCTACCGGGCGATTCCGCCGTACTCCGCGGCCGAACGACGCCAGGGTTTCGCCAACGCCGCCAGGCTGATGGCGTCGAATGGGATCACCAGCTTCACCGATCCTCTGCTCGATCCCGAGACCCTGGAGGTGTACCTCGAAGCGGCGGCGGCCGGGACGCTCCGGGCCCGACTGACCGGCCTGCTCGCGGTGGGCGACACGGTGGCGGAACTCGAAGCGGCGTTAGGCAATCATCGACCGCCCGCTGGCGCCGATCCCCGGTGGGTTCGGATCGCCGGCGTCAAGATCGTGGCCGACGGGATCCCCACCAACAACAAGACCGCCTGGCTCCACCGGCCCTATCAGGGCGGAGGAAACGGGGTCCTGCTGGTAGGCGAGGGCTCCGACCGGGAGCGAGTAGCCGAGCTCACCGCGATGATCCAGGTGGCCCACGACGCCGGGTGGCAGATCGGGACCCACGCGACCGGCGACCGGACCATCGACGTGACCGTGGAAGGGTACGCGCGGGCGCTGGCGCGCCGTCCCGATCGGGGCCGCCGCCACTACCTGATTCACGCCGACCTGGTCTCGCCAACCACTCTCCGTCGGATGGCCCGGCTCGGCGTCGGGGCCAACTTCAACGCCACCATCAAGTACCTGATCGCCGACGGTCAGGTCTCGAGCATCGGGGCGACCCGGGCCGGCTACGAGTGGCCCTATCGGACCGCGCTCGCCGCGGGCGTCGCGGTGACGACCGGATCGGACGCGCCGGTCACCGACGGGAACTGGCGCCAAGGCATCGCCACCTGTGTCACGCGGCTCGGCAAGCAGTCGGGGCGGGTCTCGGGGCCCGACGAGCGGATCACCCTCGATCAGGCAATTCGGTCCCACACGGCCGCGGGGGCCTGGCAGGACCGGGCCGAAACCTGGAAGGGCTCGCTCGAGCTCGGGATGGCCGCCGATCTCGTGGTGCTGGGCGGGCGTATCGGCGAGGCGGAGCCCGCGGCGATCGGCGAGTTGCCGGTCGACCTGACGATAGTCGACGGGTCGGTCGTGTTCGAACGGGGCTAGCCGGTCGCGAGTAAGTGGCCCAGGCCCTGCCGATGGGATGATCTTCGTGCCCTCGGCGGGCGGGATCAGTCACCCACCCCAAGGGTTTACCGAGGCACCTGACCCGCCTTTGAGTCGATCGGAGTTCGGGGGCGCGAACAAGTGCCATGATGGCATGAGCCCAGGCCACCTCTCACCAGGAGCAACGACATGCTGCACCGAAACGTACTCGCCCTCGTGGCAGTAGCCGCGCTGACCGGCGCCTGGCTCTTCGCGCCGACGAGCCCAACCCTGTCGGCAGCGGACCTCGCCGAGATTCAGAGCCTGTACGCCCGTTACAACTGGGCCCTTGACGAGGGAGATGCCGAAGGATGGGCCTCGACCTTCACCACGGACGGCGTGTTCGCGATCGAGGACCAGGGCGCGGCCGGGATCAGCGCCGGCCACGACGCGATCGTCAAGTTCGCGCACGGGTTCCGCGCCAGCATCGGGAAGCACGTCAAACACTGGAATACCAATTTGGAACTCACCCCGACCGCGACCGGTGCACGCGGTCGGGTCTATCTGATTCTGGTCGACTTCGGCACCAAGCCCGCGTCGATCGCCACCTCGGCGACCTACGCCGACGAACTGGTGAAATCCGCCCAGGGGTGGCGATTCACCAAGCGCGCGGTCAAGGGCGACCGCGTCCCCTAGACGGGGTCACTTCCAGATCCGAGATCGCCTTCCCAAAACGAGGGGAACTCAAGAAGGTGGCGCGCCAGACCTTCGAGGGGAACTCGGCTGATCGAACCAGTTGAGGACCAGGTGGATCACCAGGCCGGTCTCGGCGCCCTGGGGCCGAACCATCATGAAGTGTTGACCGTCGGGCGCCACGTCGTAGTAGGCGTGGTAGACGTTCGACTCGTAGCGCCCGCCAAACAAAGCCCGCGCCTGTCCCACCACTGGCTCCGCCCCGAACGCCACCGGGATGGCATAGAGCGAGTCGCCACGGCGGAAGAAGAGCTCCCTTCCACTTCTCGACCACCGCGGCTCGGTGGCGCCACCGGTCGTGACCGGCCAGGTGGGACTTTCGGCCGCGGTCCGGCGGAGGTAGACCTCGTCGGCGCCGCTGGCGTTGGAGACGTAGGCGAAATATTTCCCGTCGGGCGCGATGGCGATGGCCCGTTCATCGAGGGGTGAACCGAGCAGGGTCTCGGCCTTCGTCAGGCTGTCGGCCGGCGCCTGGTAAATGTCTCGGTTGGTTGTCGGGTTATCGTCCCGGAACAGCATGGTTCGACCGTCCGGGGTCAGCTCCATCTCCCAGATGTTGCGGGGCCAGGCCAGGAGCGACTCGGCCACCGCGCTCCCGTCGGAGCGGACTCGCCCGATCCCGCCGTTGCCGGCCACGAGCCGGGAGTAGTAGACGTGGCGGCCGTCCGGGGACCAGACCGGGTGGGCGCCTAACGAATCGAACGTGAGCCGCGACAGCTGACGGGTGCCGAGATCCCAGACCCAGATGTCGCCCCGGGCGCCTCGGACCGTGGCTCCTATCGCCATCCGGCGGCCATCAGGGGAGAACCGAGGATGGCGCCACACCGCCGGCGGGACGGGGACCGCCTCCACCCGTCCGTCCCGACCCACCAGCACCAACTCTCGGGGCCCGGCGGAGCGGAGGTATGCCACGGTTCCGTTCGGCGCAACGGAGGCGATGGTCGTGAGGAGGTTGAGGGCAACGCCCTCGGCGATCCGTTCCGGCTCCCCGCTCACCGCGAAGGTCCGGGGATCGAAGCCGACCCGGAACAGCCTGCCGCCCCCGTCGACGTAGGCCAACCAGCGGCCGCGGACGACGAAACCCACCCGCCCGGGGAGGGCCAGCCGGTTGACCCGGCGGTCGGCCACGGTGACGACGGTCAGGAACGACTCGCCCCCGGCCCATCGGGCCGTCGTGACGACGGCACGGCCGTCGGGGGTCCACGACGGCGCCGCGTGGTACGCGATCCTGGCGGAGGGATCGGGCGCGGCCAGGACTTCCGGCGTCCCACCCGAGGCGCGCGCCAGGTACAGCTTGCCTCCCATCGAAAGCGCCAGGCGGCCATCGGCATGCCACGCGCCGCCCGCGAAATCCTCGACCGGCAAGATCTCGATCGGCTGGCCGCCTCCGGCGAGCGCCACCTTCCACAACTTTCCGCGGGCCGCGAACGCCAGCATCGTTCCGTCCGGGGAAAAAAACGGAAAGGTGGCCCTGTCCGTATCGGGGATCGGGGTCGGCGTCTCCTGATCGAGTCGCCGAATGAACAGCTGGAAGGTGCCACGCTCTCCCAGCCCGTAGTAGGCCACCGTTTTCCCATCCGCCGAGAGCGCGATGTTGTTGGCGCCGGCGACCGGTCGTCCCACGCCTGGTGTCACCAGCGGAAACCGCACGGTCGGTGGGGGGGCGGCGGCGGGTCGAAGCCAGGCCCAGGCCGCGATGCCGGTCGCGACGAGGGCGATCGCCCAGGGTAGCAGCGTCCCGGTTCGAGACCGGGACCCCGGACCCCCGGGGCCCGCCGGCCGCCGCGTCGTGGTTGGGCCGTCTTCGCCAATGGCCCGGGCAAACTCGGCCGCGGTGGCGAACCGATCGGCCGGGAGCTTCTCCAGGGCGGTCAGCACCGCGTCCTCGACTCCGGGCGGCACCCGGTCGCGCCGCGCGATGATCCCCCCCGGCTTCTCGCTCAGGACCTTCGCCACGATCGCCTGGGCGGTCGGTCCGGTGAAGGGCGGCTCTCCCAACAGCATCTCGTAGAGGACGCAACCGAGAGCGTAGACGTCGGAGCGAGCGGTGATCTCCCGCTCCCCCATCGCCTGCTCGGGGCTCATGTAGTGGGGGGTGCCGAGACTCATCCCGGTCTCGGTCATCCGGGAACCGCCCGCCTTGCTGGCCGCGAGCGCGATCCCGAAGTCCGCCACCAAGGCACTGCCGTCATGGAGGAGGATGTTCTCGGGCTTGATATCCCGGTGGATCACGCCATGACGGTGGGCGTAGTCGAGCGCCGAGGCGACTTCCGCGGCGATCCGAATGGCGTCGGCGACGGGAAGCTGCTTCTCGCGGCTGAGGCGGTCGCGGACGGTTTCACCGGAGACGAACGGCATCACGTAGAAGAGGAGCCCGTCGGCGATGCCCGAATCGAACAGGGGAAGGATGTGGGGGTGTTGGAGGGCGGCCGTGGTGCGGATCTCGGCCAGGAAGCGTTCCGCCCCGATCGCCGCGGCGAGCTCGGGACGGAGGACCTTCACCGCCACCCGTCGGTCGTGCTTGAGATCCTCGGCCAGGTAGACGGTCGCCATCCCGCCGGCGCCCAGCTCGCGCTCGATCCGATAGCGGTCAGCCAGCGCCGCGGTGAGTTGGGGGATCCCGCTCACGCCATACCCAAGAGACCTGACCGTTGAGGAGTGGAGGCCGTGGGAACGGCGACCGAGTGAACCTATCGCCGCGGTGCCAAGGCCGCCACCCGAGAGACCGGGTCTTGGTGAGAACCGCTTCCAAACTCGGCGCCAGGGATTTGGCGAACAGGTAGAGCAGGCGGCCGGAAGCGTCGTGCCATAATGCGATTACTGCGATACCCTGGGGTCGACGGTTCCGCTACCCGTGGGGCAACGCCACCCTGGCCCCGGGCTTCGGCACCAGCACCCGCACCCCCTTCGGCGCGAACCGGGTCACGTCCTGGGCGATCGGGGGCCAGGTGTCATAGTGGATCGGGATCGCGACCTTGGCGCCAATCCACTCCGCCGCGCGGGTGGCCAACTCGGCGCCCATGGTGAACCGGTCGCCGATCGGGATCATCGCGACGTCGGGGCGATAGAGCTCGCCCATCAGTTTGAGATCGCTGAAGAGCCCGGTGTCCCCGCAGTGGTAGACGGTGGTGCCCTCGAGGTGCACCACCACACCCATCGGCTGGCCCAGGTAGCGTCCGCCCGAGGAGGACGAGTGGAAGGCCGGGGTGAAGGCCACCCAGCCCCAGGGCGCCGCGATCTTGCCGCCAACGTTGCCGGGCTCGGTGCGCTCGACCCCCTGCTCGCCGAGGTAGGTACAGATCTCCCACGAGCCGAAGACGGTGGCGCCGGTTCGCTTGGCGATGGCCGCCGTGTCGCCCAGGTGGTCGTCGTGGCCGTGGGTGACCGCGATGGCGTGACAGGTCACCGCGTCGGCCCCGAAGGGTGCGACTGGGTTGCCGGTGAGGAAGGGATCGATCGCGACGGTGGCGGAGCGGCCATGGAGGAGAAAGCCCGAGTGGCCGAGCCAGGTGAGTTCGAGGGACATGTCAGGGTCCTCCCGTTGCGGGTTCGAGGCGATAGCGACGCCACATGAAGCCCATCCGGCTGGCGGCGACGTGCTGGATCGGGGTCACGATCCCGATCGACCCGTCGGCCAGGAAGAGGACCGGAAGGTACTCGCCCGCCGCGTCGCGGGTGCCATCGGGTCCGAATCCCGGCAGCGTGTAGCTCTCGAAGTCGAACGGCTCGGCCAGCGCGACCGAGGGCGGGCCGCTGTCGGTGACGGCGATCCTGGCGAGGTTGGCGCGCATCGCGGCTCCCTTGCCGGTGATCCAGCTGGCCGCGAGTTCGCCGTTGCCGCGGGCCACCAGATACGGGTAATACGCGGTGGCGGGCGCGACGGCGATCGGCCACGACTGCCAGGTCCCACCTTTGTCCAGCGATCTGCCCAACCAGACCGTGGAGTCGACCGCCCAGAACGCGAACAGCGCCCCGGTCGAGTCCCAGGCGAGGGGCTCTACCCAGCGCGGCTGCTCCGGCATCCTGGGCACCGGCGGGGTGACGGTGGTATCGAAAAGCGGGTACCAGGCGAGCGGCGCGGGCGGGGGGTATCGGCGCCAGGAGGTCCCGCGATCGTCGCTCACCGCCAGCCCTTCGACGCCGGCATCGAATCGGTTGCCCGACGCCGACATCGGGACGTAGCGGACCGCCACCTCGCCGGCCGGGCCCACCGCCAGGTGGCTGGAGCCGCCTAACGAGTTCGCCCGCTCGGTTTCGGTCCAGGTCCGGCCGCCATCGGCGCTCAGCGCGTGGGACACGCCCTGGCCGTCGTTCCAGATGGCGTGAACGGTGCCGTCAGGAGCCACCTCGATCCAGGGCCGGTCGTCTCCGGGCGTCTCCGAGAGGCTGGTCCAGCTCCAGGTCGCCCCGGTGTCCCGACTCGCCGCCACCCGGATCCCGATGCCCCGGTAGTTGGCCCGATCGAACACCAGCGTGATGAGGTAGACGGTGCCATCCGGCCCGACGGCGAGGTCGATATCGGAATTGCCGGCGGCGCCATCGGTGGCCGCGCCGAGGTCCAGTCGCCGCCAGGTCGCGCCGTCGTCGGTGCTCCGGTAGACGGGCGGGATCGGGTCCCAGTAGCCACTCACGAAGAGGGCCCCGCTTCGGTGGCGGACCACCATCGGTTCCCGGACCAGCTGGTCGAGGTGGCCGACCGAGTCGACCGCCACGAGCCGGGCGGGCTCGCTGGGTGGCTTCGCGGTCTGGCATCCACCGTGGATCCCGGCGAGTACGAGCCACCCGAGTCGGCGAGTCATGGAGTTCCTTGCGATCGACGAGCCTCGATATTACGGCGCGGGCCTGGCGAAGTCGAGGCGGCGGGGCGATCGCGGCGGCCGTCAGTACCGGAACTCCTTGTCGAGCACGAAGACCTTGACGGTTTCCCTCTTGACGCCGTCCACCGCCATCGCCGCGGCGGTATCGGGGGATTTCAAAATCGCGAACCAGTGATCGAGGTTCGGGGGCTCGGCGTACAGGGCCACCTCGTTGTCGTCGTTGGTGGCGAAGTACGTCACGGAGGTACCCATGCTCCGAAGCAATTCTCCATGGGTCCGAAACATCGTTTCCCATTTCGCGGAATTCTCGACCTGCGCCGTGAGGATGATCCGTGCCATGTCGCGCCATCCAGTTCGGGTGAAGGTGATCGGTCGCGCCTAGCGAGAGCTAGACGAGGAGAGCCGTGCCGCGGCTCATCCGCCTCGCCAAGTTCCGGGCCCGGGGGTCGCTTGTCAAATAGACAGTCGGTGCACCGGCGCCTGGTGGGCGGACCGGAAACCAGGTGAGGTCGACTCAGCTACGGAGCTACTGCCGCGATTCCCCGATCCCGAGCCGCCGCCGCCAGTGATCACACGAGCTGGGCAGCTCACGCTTGGGGAATGGAGCGAGGTCGTTGCGGTCGTACGGTCGGCCGAATCCGAAGAGCTCGGCGACATTCACGAAACACGACAGCGGTACCGCCGGGAGGAGCATCAACTCGTATCCTTCCTCGCGTCCCTGCTGCAGCGGCACCAGGAGCATCGTGTTCAGCTCATCGAAAACCCGAGCGAAGCGAAGGGGCCCGGCATCCCACGGGTCGAGGCCGACGTCGAACACGATGCCGGCCACGGTGGCCTTGGCCCGCGGCTGATTGGAGGCAATCAGCACCGTGGGTGGCGTCCCGACCAGAGTCGGATTCATCAGAAAGGGGATGGCGTTGATGGGAAGGTTGATCCTGACGACGGCCGCCGCCGGATGGAGGGCTTGAAGCCGCTCGCCGTTCGAGCTATCCGAGACGAGTTCGAGATACCCGTCCGCCGCGACCCGCTTCCGGCCCCCGCTCACGTCCACGACGATCTTGCCGGCCAGATCGCCGAGGCTGCGGCTGACCTCGACGAGGACCTCTGCCGGCACCGCGAGGATGATGACGTCGGAGCGGGCGGCCGCCTCGCGCCGATCGGCGGCAGCGGCCTTGGGGCCCGACTGTCGAACCAGGGCGCGGAGATCATCGCGGTCGGGGTCGCGGCTCCCGTAGATCACCGGATAGCCGCCTCGACCGATCGCCGGCCCGAAGGTCCCCGCGAGGGTTCCCGTCCCGATCATCGCGACGACCGGCTTGTCCTGGGCCTCCGCCGAGCCGTCGAGGCCGGCCAGCCCAACCAGTGCAAACAGAATCAGTGACGTTCTCGTCATGGCGTTCTCATGGCTGACATTGGCACGACATCCGCTCGAGACGACCCCGACAGGAACCTGGCTCAGCCGCCAGCGGATCCTTGAATCGGCGGTAGGCTCCGGGGTGGGTGAAATATCGCCGGACACGTCGCCCCGGCCCCTCAAGGGTGTCTGGCCAGCGCCTCGTCGAGCATCTTGATCAGGGCGTCGCGGCTGAAGCTGAATTGGTGCTGCTGGTTCAGCTGAACCATCTCCTCGATCGCCTTCTTGATCGTCACCTCGGCTTGGATCGGTGCCGGGACCACCAGGTACCGCACCTTGGGATTCGGATCGAACAGCGCATGCACCGCCGCTCTGGCGACGTCGGTCGGCTCGGGATAGGTGTGGTACCGGCCCATGGCCGCCACCATGTTCTTCATCGGCTGCTCGTACGGCGTACCCGTTAGGCGCTTGGCGGTCGCCTCCACTTGGGCGACGGTGTTCAGCCCGATCTCGGATTTGTAGTTCCCCGGCTCGATCAGGCTCACCTTCACGCCGAACCGGCCCAACTCGGCACCGAGGGCGTCGCCGAAAGCCTCGACGGCATGCTTGCTCATGCTGTAGGGCCCGAAGAGCGGCCCGGACAGGATCCCGGAGATCGAACTCACCGTGGTGACGCGGCCCTTGGCCTCGATCAACAGCGGGGCGAAGGCCTTGGTCACCCGATACGGCCCGAAGACGTTGACATCGAAGAGATTCTGGAGTTCTCGCTCGTCCACTTCGGTGAGCGGTGCCACGATCGCGATCCCGGCGTTGTTGACGAGTCCGTGGAGCCCCTTGCCCGAAGCCCGGACCGTTTCGACCGCGGCGGCGATGTCGGTGGCCGAGGTGACGTCGAGCTTGATGCCCCGCATGTTCGGCACCCGACCGAGCGCCTCGAGGTCGGCCGCTTTCCGGGCCCCGGCGAAGACGAAATGCCCCTCGGCGGCCAGTGCCTCGGCAATGGCCCGCCCGATGCCGGTGCTGGCGCCGGTGACGAGCACGGCCTTTCCGGATCCGGACGGCTGGGCGGCAAGCGAGGGAGCGGTGATTGCCAGCGCGGCAAGGAGCAGTCGTTTCACGAAGACCTCGGGGTCGGTTCGAAGGGAACTGGTCGCCCTACGGCGGCCGTACGGTTGCCCTGGAAGGTAACGGGGCCAAATGTCTCAGTGTCCTCGAGCGAGGACAACCAGGGGCGGGAAGAGTGCGAGGCGTTGGTATCCAGATCTGAATCCGAATGCCGGTCTGGCGTCACGCTGGCGAGAAGAGGTCTCCGCCGCCTGGCGCGGTAACCCGCAGCCCGTCAACGATTTGGTCTTGCCTCGGCGCGAGCTTGGTCACCGGGCGCGACTCGGGTCGGTGAGCGACGTGCGGGCGGGAGCGAAGCGGTATGAAGCTCGCACCGGGGACGAACGGCAGGGCGGCTCCGCCAACAGGGCGGTCGACTCGGCGACGGGAGGTTCAAATGGCCACCGGAATCGCGCGGCAACTCAACATGGTCGGTCGGGTATGGAATCTGGTGAGGAGCTACGCCGATGGCTCACCCGCGCGAGGACTGCTGGAGGAGTTCGCGGGGCGGGTTGCCCGGCTCAACGTTCTCGCGGCCGCGCTCGCTTCCCGGGGCCAGTCGCTCTCCCGGGCCCAGACCGCCTTCGAGCACGCCGAGCGGGAGGTTCGGGTCTGGATGCTGGGACGGCCGGCGACGGCGATCCCGATACACCCGGTTCCCCGCGGCCGGCTGCCGACGCCGGTGGTGATCCGGACCGCCTGGAGCACGCTGGCGGCCGGCCGCCGCTTTGGCGCGGCACGGGCGCGCATGAGCGAGGTCGACCTCGAGGTGCTGGCCGATTTGCTGGCCCGCTACGACCTGGCGACGCGGACCCTGCTCCACCGGCGCCTCGAAACGGTGAGCGCGGAAGCGGAGCTGACCGCGGAACTCGACGCGACGAACGAGCTGCTGGCAGCGCTCGACGAGGCGATCTGCAGCCGGTTTCGAAGCGATCCGGGCCGGTTGATGGCGTGGGCCCAGGCCCGCCGACTCGGGCCGGGGCTCGGCCCGGAACTGCCGACGGCAGCGTAACGTCGCCTCCACCTTCTTGATCGAAGCCTCGGTCATCGAGGCTGGATCGCCGCTAGTCGGCTCGGAGGGCGCGAACCGGGTCGACCCGTCCGGCCCGCCAGCCAGGCATGACCGACGCGATCAGTCCGGCGAGGAGGAGCGCGCCGGTCGCGGCGAGGTAGCTTGGCAGGTCAGCGGGGGTGACCCCGTAAAGGAACCCGGCAATGCTCCGGGCGAGCAGCGCGGCGCCGGCAAGTCCACCGAGCGCTCCGACGATGACCGGCCGCATCCCGCCACCAACGACCTCGGCCACCACCCGGCTCGGGGTAGCGCCTAACGCCAGGCGCACGCCGAACTCGGCTTGCCTTCGAGCCACCGCGTAGGAGACCACACCATACACCCCGACCGCGCCCAGGGTCACGGCCATTACCGCGAAGAGGCTCAGGAGGAACCGAAGCCGGAGCGGCTCGGCGAGGCTCGTCTCGATGGCGGCCCCCAGATTGGTCGGCCGATCGATCGCGATTCGGGGGTCGAGGCCGCGGAGCGACCTGGTGATGGCGGCGAGCGCGGCGTCGGGATCCCCGGAGGCCCGAGCCACGACGTTGACGCCCGGCAACGCGAACGGCAGCTGCTCCATCGGCACGTACATGACGAGGGGGTTGTCGCCGGTGAGTCGAACCAGGCGCGCTTCTTCCGCGATCCCGACCACGGTCGTCCAAGTGGTGTCGCCGGTGACCCCGGTCCTGATCCGGCGGCCGATGGGATCTTGTCCGGGCCAGGCCAGGCGGGCGAAGCCTTCGCTGACGATAGTGACGGCCTGGCCGCCTTGCCGATCGGTCGGCTCGAACCCGCGGCCCCGCACGATGGCGATGCCGAGCGCGTCGAAGAAAGCCGGGCTGACCGGCCGGAACAGGCTATTGGGACGGTTAGGGCCGTCGAGGTCGGCGCGGCCCTCGATTTCGACGGGGCCCTGCCAGCCGCCATCGCGCACCGGGAGGCGGCTCACGACGGCGGCGTGAACGATGCCAGGGACGGCGCCTGCCCGCTCGACCGCGTCGCGGAAAAGCTGCCGGCGGACCTCGCCGGGCATCTCGGACTCCGAGGTCACCAAGGTGACGGCGACGACCCCGGTCGGGTCGAACCCCGGATCGATGGCCGCCAGCTTGGCCACGGAGCGGACGAACAGTGCCGACCCGGTCGCGAGGATCACCGCGAGGGCCACCTCCACGCCCACCAACACCGGGTGGGCTCGGCCCGGGCCGCGGCGGAGACCGGGAGACGACCGCTCCCCGGCGATCCCGGCCAAGCGCCCCTGGAGGAGGGCCCTGACCGGGAGCGCGGCGACGAGAAGTCCGACCGCGATCGAGAGCCCGAAGGCGATCAGGAACCCGGCCCAATCCATTCGGAGGAGGCCACCGAACGTGCCTAACGGCAGGCGGGCCACCAGCACGCCGAACAGCGAGGCCGCCAGCGTCGCGCCGAGGAGGCCCGCGAGGCTCGAGAGGACCAGCGACTCGGTCACGATTTGGCGAATCAACCGACCCCGTCCGGCGCCGAGGGCCACCCGGAGGGAGAGCTCGCCGGCGCGGTCGGTGGTCCGGGCGAGGATCAGGGCCGCGGTGTTGGCGCAGGCCATCAGGAGGACCATGGCGACCGCGCCGAGCAGGAGGAGCAGCACCGGTCGGGCATCGCCGTGGAGATACTGTCGCAAGGTCCTGACGTAGGCTCCCTTGGTCTTGTCCCAGGCCACGGGATATGTGAACCGCTCGCCCAGCGCCTTGGCCAGCGCGGCGATGTCGCCCGCGACCGCGGGCTCTCCGGCGGCTCGGCTCACCCGCCCGAGCAGGACCAGCCAGCCGTTGCCCTGGTAGTCGCTCGCCGCGGGGTCGAGCATGAGGGGCCGCCAGGCGCGGAATTCCGGGGCGGGGAAGTAGAACCCCCGCGGCATGACCCCGATCACGGTGGTCGGCTCGCCGCCCAGGACGATTCGCCGCCCGACGATATCGGGAGCGCCGCCGAGCTCGTTCTGCCACAGTTGGTGGCTGAGCACGATAGTCGGTTCGGCGCCGGGGCGGTCTTCGCCGGCTCGGAAGGTCCGGCCGAGCTGGGGGGCGGTTCCAAGCACGTCGAACAACTCGGCGGACACGACCCCGTGCATGACCGCGACACCGCCTTGGTCGGTTCGAAGGGTGGCGAGGTCGGTCGAGAACGCGGCCAACCGGTCAAACGCCTGGAGGCGTTCCTTGGCGAAATCGAACTCGACGCCCCGCCAGTTGTAGTCGCTCCAGAAGACTCGGAGGCCCGCTTCGTCTCGCACCGGCAGGGGGCGGAGCAGAAGACCCCGGGCGACGCTGGCGATCGCGACGGTGGCCCCGATCCCGATCGCCAGGGTGACGATTCCGAGCATGGCGCTGCCCGGCCGGCGAAGGAGGTGACGCAAAGTTCTCGCGGCGTCGGTCCGAGCATCGGCGATCCATCCGACGCCCCACGCGTCGCGGATGGTCTCCCGTTCCCGCGCGAGTCCCCCGAAGCGCCGCTGGGCTTCTCGGCGAGCCTCTTCGGGGGGAAGCCCCTGCTTCCGCAACTCGTCGGCCTGCATGGCGAGATGAAATCCGATTTCGCGGTCGAGCTCGCGTTCGAAACGTCCGGGGAACAGCGCGGCCTTGAGCCGGAACCACAGATCGGCGAGGCGGGGCATCGGGGCTCCTGGTCAGACGGTGGCGGTCATGACGCGAGCCACCCCGGCGGCGAGCCGTTCCCACTGGCTCGTCTCGTGGGCCAGCTGCCTCGCGCCCGCTCTGGTCAGCTCGTAGTAGCGTGCTTGGCGACCATTCTCGGTCTCCGCCCACCAGGAGCGGATCCATCCTTCCCGGGTCAGGCGATGGAGGGACGAGTAGAGGGAGCCCTGTTGGGCCCGGAGGGTGTCACCCGAGAGCCGCTGAATCCGCTCGGCGATGCCCCAACCGTGCATCGGCTCCAGGGAAAGCAACTTCAGGATCAGCATGTCGAGGGTGCCCCTGATGACCCAACTCTCGGTACCCATGGGCTTTCCTGTCGGTTACCGAGAGTAAGATACGTGCCGTGGCGAGAAAGGTTGCAACGGGCCGCGAAGGGTTGGCGGTCGGGGCGGGCTCCTTCGGTGGAGCGCTCGGGTCGGCGGCGGCCGCAGGCCTGCCGTCAACCACGCCGAGGTTGGGCCGAGGCCGCCAGCCGGGCATGCAGCCGGGCGAGCGGCATTCCCTTGCCCCCAGGGAGAATGTTCCAGCCGTTGAAGACCACGAGAAGGTCTCGTTCCTGGAAGGCCATCGGCAGCTGGCCGCCGAAACCGGACCCCGCCCAGATCAGCTTGGACGGGTCGGCCGGGTTGGGGTAGAGCCACCACTTGAGTCCGTACTGGGCGCCGCCCGGGCGGTTGCCCACCGGTACCGCCGGGGTGACCGATTGCTTGATCCAGTCGCTGGCGATGACCCGCCGGCCCTGCCAGACGCCGTCTTGCATGAACAGGTACCACAGTTTGGCCAGATCTTTGGCTTCGAGGTAGAGGCCGCCTTCGGTGTCGATCAGTCCGATCGGCGTCCGCTTCCAGAACCACTGGGCGATCCCGAGGGGTCCGAAGAGATGGCGAGCGGCGTACTCCTCGATGTCGACCCCGGTGGCCCGGCGGAAGATGTGAGCGAGGAGCTGGGTTTCGCCGCTGCTGTAGTTGAAGCTGGTGCCGGGCTCCCGGCCCATCGGGAGGTTGATGGTGTAGCTCACCCAGTCATGGCTGGCCTCCATGACCACGGCGTTGTTCCGCGGATCGATATACGGGAGATTCTCGTTCCAGTCGATTCCGCCGGTCATCGTGAGGAGGTGGCGGATGGTCATCCGGCGTTTCCGATCGTCGACGTTCTGGACCTTGGCTGGATCGAAGAATTGAAGGACCGGGGTGTCGATCCTGGGGAAGTCGCCGCGGGTCACCGCGGTGCCGATGACGATCGAGGTTATCGTCTTGGTGACCGACTGGAGGGTGTGCAGTTCGCCTCGCCGATAGGTCGGGTGCCACCAGGGATTGAAATAGTTGTACGGCCCGGTCAGGTCGCCGGCGTTGAGCGGGTTGTTGACCTTGGCGGAGTCGGCGTAGATCCGGTCGTAGTCCTGGGTGTACCGCTTGTCGACGACGATCCGACCGCGGTGGATGACCAGCATCCGATCGATGTATCCGTATTCGCCCCGGTTGATCTCGGCGTCGAGGCTGTCGAAGACCCGGTGGTTGATGCCGGTCGCGCCTCGGGGAGCTACCGGCCACTGAGCCGTCCGGGCCGCGCCCTGACTGGGTAGCGGCGCGGGCAGGGTTACCACGGCACCGCCGAGCGCCACCACTACGAGCCTGAAGCTGAACACGTTCGACCTCGGTCGTGGGAATTTCACGGTAGTCTCGCTCCGTTCCGGCGCCGGTGCAACCGCCGGGTTTCGCGGGCCTGGGCCGCCAGTCGATATTGCCCACCGGGCGTTCACCATCGACTGGGGGATCGGATGCGCGGTCTGGGTACCATCGGGTTGTTAGTGGCCACGCTGGGCCTCGCGGGTCCGGAGCGGCTTTGGGCGCAGACCGGTTGGGCGGAACGGGCCGCCCTCGCCGAGCGGCACCGGGTCGCCGAGATCGGTCACCGCCGGTTCACTCACGCCGAGTTCTGGCGGGCGGTCGACCCGATCGTGGCGAGTCCGGCCTTCGTCGTGACGGAGGTCGGGCGGTCGATGCAGGGGCGCCCGCTCAGGACGGTGCGATTCGGCCGGGGGCCGGTGTCCGTCTTGCTGTGGTCGCAGATGCATGGCGACGAGTCCACCGCGACCATGGCGCTCGCCGATCTCTTCGGCTTTCTGGCGGCGGCGGAACCCCATCCGCTTCGCGATCGGATCGCCAAGCAGCTCACGGTGACATTCCTGCCGCTGCTGAATCCCGACGGCGCCGAACTGTTCCAACGCGAGAATGCGGTGGGGATCGACATCAACCGCGACGCTCGGCGGCTGGCTTCCCCCGAAGCCCGGGCGCTGAAGGCGGTGCGCGACCAGATCCGGCCGCGGTTCGGATTCAACCTCCATGACCAGAATGCCAGGACCCGGGCCGGTGCCGGGCTCCAGGCAGCGATCGCGCTGCTCCCGCCGCCGGCCGGTCCCTCGCGGGGCTATGGCCCGGTCCGGTCGCGGGCCCGCCTAGTGGCCGGATGGCTCGCCGCCGACTTCGGGCACGCGGTTCCGGGCCGGATCGCCAAGTACGATGACAGCTTCAACCCGCGGGCCTTCGGCGACCTGATGCAGGCATGGGGAACCAGCACGGTCCTGATCGAAAGCGGCGCGCTCCCGGACGATCCGGACAAGCAGCGGCTCCGGTCGATCAACGCGGCGGCATTGCTAGGCGTGCTCGAGGCGATCGGGTCGGGCAGCTATCGGCGTGGCTCGCCCGCGGCATACGAGGCACTGCCGTTCAATCGCTCCGGCGCCTATGACCTGTTGGTGCTCGGTGGCGCCGTGGCCGTTCCGGGCGCGGAACCGCTTCGGGCGGACCTGGCGATCAACTATGACGATCCGGTCGGACGGACCGGCGGCCGGATTCGCGAGGTGGGCGATCTCGAGGCGATGGTGGCGCTCGATACCCTGCGGGCGGCCGGGCGCTTTCTCCACCCGGTGGCCGAAGCCGTGACCGGGCGTGGCGCGGGTAGCTGGCTTCGGATCGGGGCGCCGGCCGGCTTCGTCATTCGGGCCACGGCCGACTCGACGTCTACGGAGGTCGGGAGAATCCCATGAGACTCTTCATCGTTGCGCTGTCACTCGCCGTGGTGCCGGTGGCGGCCGCTCGCGGGCAATCGGCCGCCGACCGACGTTCGGCCGCCGAAGTGCGGGCTTTGTTCGAGGAGTTCAACGCCGCCTGGGAGCGCCGGGATCGAGACTTCGTGGCGGGATTCTATTCGCCGGACTCGACGGGTGTCTACTTCTTCGAGCGGCGCCAGCTGGTCGGCTGGGCCCAGGTCGACTCTCTCTACCGCACCATGTTTCGGAGCGCCGCCCGGGGGAAGGTCAACTCGCGGTTCGAGGTGCTCGACGTGGGAGCGGCCGGCAACTTGGCCTGGCTCGCGGCTAACTTCCGCTTGGAGGTGGTCGAGCCAGCCGGGGACACGACGGTCGACGAAGGCCGCCAGACCGTGGTGTTCGAACGGCGGGCGGGTCGATGGCGGGTGGTCCACCGCCACACCTCGTTCCAGGCCCCTCCCGGTCCGCAACGGCGGGTGCCCCTCCACACTGGCGCCGGTCCGCTGTGGTCGCCGGCCGACGACACCACCGGTGGGCCCGCGGCCCGGACAATCCGGCAGCTTCGGGTGGCATCGAACGAAGCCATCGCTCGGCACGACACGGCGGGGATCGCGGCCAGCTTCGCTCCGAACGTGGTGGTGGTGTCGTCCATCTCGTCCGTGACCGTCGGTCGGGACGCCAACGCCCGGGCGTTCGCGGCGCTCTTCGCCGAGCGGCCGGACGTGGTCTTTCGGCGGACCCCGGAGGTAGTCGCGGTCGAGCCCAAGTGGGCGATGGCGGCCGAGCGGGGGAATTGGACCGGGCGGTGGACTGCCCCCGACGGGGTGGTGTCGATCGGGGGGAGCTACTTCGCCAAGTGGCGCGAGCGCGACGGTAGCTGGCGAATCGAAAGCGAGACCTTCGTCCCCGAGCGATGCACCGGGAGCCGCTATTGTGACGAGGTCCCCCGCTGAGGGGCTGCCACCCTCACGCCAAACGGGTTGACGTCCGCCGGTCGGCGTGGGCCACCGGCACCGGTACCTCGAGCGGCCGGAAATACCCGGGGATCCCGAGCGCCGCCCCGGCGCCGGTGAACGCGGCTCTGGCTACATTCGGAACAAGTAGCTCGCTTTGAGGAAGAATCCGTCGGTGGTTCGGCTCAAGTTGGCGAACCGGAAGCGTCGCTCGTCGCGGAACCCCCCGCCGTAGCCTGCGAAAAACACGGTGCCCGGGGTTGGCTGGTAGGCGAAGAGCACGTCGGCGCGGAGGCTGTTGCTCCGGCGGGCCAGCGCGAGGCTCCGCTTGAAAACGCTGTCGACCGGATCCCAAATGAGGATGGGGTCGTCGGTCCGACCATCGTCGCGGAGCGAGTCGCGTTGGGTCGAGCGATACTCGCCCACCAGGCGCACGAAGAACGAACGGGTCGCCTGGTACTCGAGCTTGAGTCGGGGGACGTGCCCGACCGAGACGATGCTGCCGTCGGTTCGCCGCCGATACTGGGTCAGCACGTACGTCCCATCGGCCCGGAGTTTCTCGGTGGGGCGGAATTGCAGCGTCGAATTGATGAAGAGAATTCGGGCCGGAGACCACTCGTCGTAGTTGACGTCGTTCCCCAAATAGGTGTTGAACTGCAGCGACACCGGCCCGAGCCAGGGGGTGGTGAGGTTGACGTTCGGACCGATGTTGAAGATGCGGGGGCCCCCCGGATAGGGGGCGACGGTGTCGACGACGCCGCCAGGGCCGCGCCGCTCGAGCGCGTAGTCGCGATAGATCCGCCGATCGTAGCCGAACCACTCCACCCAGTTGAAGACCGAAAGGGTCCAGCCGCCCCGGAACGCCAGGCTGCCGCTCAAGAAGAACTGGCGGTCGAGGGCAGTCTGGCCACTGGTGAAATCGCTGAAGATCCAGCGGATGTTGTAGGCCGGTCGGATGGTGGCTCGAGCGAGGAACGCCCCGGGCTTGCCGTAGGTCGTGAAGCCGATGCCGCCGGCGGTGTTCACCGCGTCGGGGACCTGAATGAAGCCGGCGGCGGCGTTGAACCGGTCGCTGGTCCCCTCGAATCCGAGATTGAAGCTGGTGTGCCGGCCATCTCGGCGGAGATCGAACTCCCAGAGCGGTGCCACCGTCGTTTCGCCGCCCTCGCGGGTGACGCTGCCGGCGAGCTGGCCGGAGAAGACGAATCCGCTCTTCGAAACGAGTCGAACGTCCACTCCGCCGACCTGATTCGAGAAGCCCGGCTCGGTCCGGCTGGTAAAGACGGCTCCGGCCCGAGATCCGCCGCCCAGGTTCTTGAGGGCCCGCCCCACGGCGAAGACCGGGTGGGCCCGACCGCCGCGCGACGTTTCCCGGCCGTCGAGGGCGAACAACGAGGCGACTGTGGTGGCACCGACCTTTCCGGTCAACTTGGTGGCGGCGATCGGGGCCGCGATTCGGCGGGAGTAGATCAACTGGTTCGGCGTGGCGAACTGCTCGATGCCCTCGAGGAAGAAGGGACGCTTCTCCGGGAAGAACAGGGCGCGGCGAGGGTCGGTGAGGAGCTGGCTCGCGTCGGCTTCGACCTGGGAGAAGTCCGGATTGAAGGTCCCGTTGAGGGTCAGGTTGGGGCTTACTCCCCACCGCACGTTGCCACCGAATTCCGCGGCACGATCGTAGGACCATCCCCGGGCGCCCGGGCTACCGGCTGCGATCGCGGTCACGACCGGGTTCAGGTCCATGACCAGGCCCCGCCGAAGATCGGTGAGCCCCACCAAGGCGCCCGATTGGCCGAGAAAACTCGGCGCCGCCCGTTGAGCGGGGACCCAGGAATCTTCCTGGCCGCTGGCCTGAACCCGGCGGATCACATGGATTCCCCATGTCTGCGTGGTGGCCTTCTGGTACCGCAGCGTCTTGAACGGAATGCGGATCTCGATCTCGAAGCCAGCGTCGGTCAGTCGGCCCCGCGAGTCGTAGACGAAGTCGGGGCTCAGGTCGGCCCTCTCCCCGCCGGCACCGCCGCGACCCTGCTCGGCAAGGGTGCCATCCTGTTGGACGCCGAGCGGGTTGACTCCGAACACGAGCGCTTGATGGCCGTCGTGGTAGGTCCCGAGGTAGAAGTCGATCCGGTCCTCTGCGCCGAGGCGGTCGCGATTGGCCAAGGTGGCCCGGACCGAGCCGGGAACGGCGGACGCTTTGACGCCAAGATGGAGCGCGGTGGGCGAGTACCAGACCAGGATCTCGGTTTCTTGCTCGGCCGGCCGTCCGTCCGCTGGCGAGAATTGAGAGAACCCGGTGAGTCGCGCGGCCTGGTGCCAAACCGGTTCGTCGAGAACGCCGTCGACGGCGGTCGCCGCCTCGAGGCGCGGAATCGGGACGTTGGTTCGGTTGTCTCTGCCGGCGAAAACGAGGGTGGTATCGGCAGCAGGCAGGGCGGCGATCAGAAGCGCGAGCACTGGATCCGGGGGAACGGGTGTCGTGGGTCTCGGTTCGGGGAGTCCCCGACAGACGAATGATAACGGAATGGCCCGGTGGGCGACGGGCTGGCTCGAGCGCAGGTTCGTTCCACCCTGGGGAGACCCAGGCCGAGACGGTCTCCTGGTATGGGGCGGGTCGGCCGGGGTAGGCTCGCCTAACGAGCAGGCATCGGCGACCGGATCAGATCGGCGACCACCGGGAGGTGGTCCGTCCGCGCTGGCCGATCGAGGCCCAGGGCCGCGGCCGCCCCGGGGACGAGGTCGTCGGGATGAAAGGTGAAGGACCGGGCGATGGCGAGCCGCGAAGGCGAGACCAGCAGGAAATCGAGCCGCCCCGGAGGAAACGGAGTCGGTGCGAACCAGGTGGCGTTCGACGCCCGGTCCAGTCGGGGAGCCGGTGCCAAGGCGAGATCGGCGCGGCCGATCGGATCGAGTCCGCGACGGAGCACCTCGAGCGGCCGGCGGGAGCCGACCAGGTTGAGATCGCCGCCGATGACCACCGCGTCGACCGGATTGGTTTCGATGGCCCGCGCGACCGCGTCGCGAAGGGCGAGGGCCGTCATTCGGCGGGCGCGTTCCTCGGCACCCTGAAAGCCACCGCAACAGATCAGGTCGACCGGGACCGCCAGGATCTCGAGGCCCATCGCTTCGATCACGGCGCCCATGGTTGGGGCATCGTCGGACGGGGCCCCGCGGATGTCGGCCTCCATCTGGCGGCTCATCGGAAGGCCGAGGAGGTGCCGCAGCGAATCGGGATAGGCCACCCTCGTCAAGGCGGGGTGGAAGGCGATCGGGTAGATGCTGGCCACGGCGGTCCGCTGCCGTCCGCCGCCGGTTCCGAGGAGTACTCTCCAGCGGTCTCGACCGGGCAACAGCGCGAGCAGCCAGGCGGTGTCGATCGCCGGGTTCAGCTCGTCGAAGAGGACCAGGTCCGGGTCGAGGGCGGCCAGGGTTCGCCGGAACCCCTCCGGCTCGAGGAGAGGCCCATCGTCTCCGACGTTCCAGGTGACCGCGCGGAGCGCGCCCGGACTCTTCGCCAACTCGGCAACGGCGGCGCGATGGACTCGAGCGGGCGCGGACGGGAGGGCGGCGGCGATGACGGGCGTGGCGCGCCGGACGGTCCCGTTGCTGTCGAGCGCGGAAAGCCGAATCGAGATCCGATCGCCGATCGGGGGGCCGTCGGCCGGACGCCTGGCCAACCGAATCTCGAACTGCCGGTCGGAGGAGGTTGGGGCATACCAGAATCCGGCGCCGTAGCTGTCCCGCCACTCGCCGTTAGGCAGGGTCCGAACTCGGATCCCTTGCCAGCGGCCGTTGGGCGCGCGATACGAGTGCTCGACCACCCGATCGACCCCCTCCATCCCGTCGACCACCGCGCCGGTTTCGGTTCGACCGTCGCCGTCGAGCGCCAGCCGAAGGGTGCCCGGCATCGCCTGGAGGTTGATGGTGTCGGCCACGGTGAGGTGGAGGTAGAGGGCGGAGTCGTCGTGACGAATCCGGATGGCCGCGGGGGAGTGGGGGAGATCGTCGACGGCGGACGCCTGCCACCGGGCGCCAACGGCGGCCCAGTCGGTCCACTCGCCATCGATGCGAACCGCCGGCCCGGCAGCCGGGTCGACCGCGCCGGGCGCCGATCCGGCGCAGGCGGCCGCGCCGAGTAGTAGCGAGAGTTGGCAGCGTCGGAGCATGGGCGGCAAGGTTAGCCCTGGGACGACTCGCCCTGCAAGCGTTACGGCTCGCCCCGTCGATGCCTTCGGCGCCCGATCGTCGTGACGGTTCGCCGAGCGAGCGGGAAAGAAAAAGCGCCTCGGGGAGACTACATTAGTGACGGAAGCGACATTTTCCCGAACGGAGGAATCGATGGTCACGTCTCTCCTGGCGGCATTCCTGCACGGGGCCGAGGTGGCGCCGGCCAGCCCGGCGGATACGGTGTTCGCCTTCGTCGGGGCGACCGTGGTCGACGGCCGGGGCGGGTTGCCGATGCCGGACGCGGTGGTGGTGGTCGAGGGAAACCGGATCCGGGCCGTGGGCCCCCGCGGTCAGGTCGCGATTCCGCGGGGGGCACACCGGGTGGATCTGGCGGGGAAGTTCCTGTCGCCGGGGTTCATCGACGTTCACGCGCACGTCACGCTAGGTCCGGTCGAGTTCGACCGGACCAAGCGTCCGCCGGCCCTGGTCGCCCGGACGGACCCGGGGGGCGCCGAACGCCACCTCGCGATGTTGCTGGCGGCCGGGATCACCACCATCCGCGATCCGGGCGGGGTAGCGGAGCGGGTGGTGGCGGTGCGGGACTCGGTGGCTCGGGGCGAACTGGTCGGTCCTCGGATGGTCGTGGCCGGTGAGGTGATCGATCGGGTCGCGTTCGAGGGCCTCACCCGGGCGGTCACCACGCCCGAGGAGATCCGTCGAGAGGTGCGGCGACAGGCCGCGATCGGAGTCGACATCATCAAGCTGTATTCGTCGCTCGAGCCCGCGCTCGTCGAGGCCGGCATCGACGAGGCCCATCGACTCGGCTTGCCGGCGATCGGCCACGTCATGGCAACGACCTGGACCGAAGCGGCTGGGTTGGGTCTCGACGGGATCGTCCATATCCTCGGTTGGTCGCCCGATCTCCTACCCGAATCCAAGCGGCCGGCCTACCGGGCGATGATGGCCGGGTCGCAGTTCATGTACGGGTGGTTGGAGCTGGTGGACCTCGACGGCCTCGAGATGCGACGGGCGATCGACCTGATCGCGGCGCGCGGGGTGACGCTCGATCCCACCCTGGTGGTGTTCGAACGAGCGGTCCGCGGCGACGACCCCGCGGTGATCCGCGCGGCAACGTTAGGCATGGCATCGCCGGCCCTCCGGAAGAACTGGGAGTCCTTCTTCACCTTCAATATCGGCTGGACCGCGGACGACTATCGCCGAGCCCGGGCGGCGTGGCCCCGGGCGCTGGCGCTGACCAAGCGGCTCCATGACCGCGGGGTACTCCTCGCGGCCGGGACCGACGCCAACAACCCCTGGGTGGTGCCGGGAGAGAGCTACCATCGGGAGTTGGAGCTCTTGGTCGAATCCGGCATCCCGCCGCATGAGGTCCTCACCCTGGCGACCCGCAACGGCGCCCGGATGATCGGGCTGGACGGCGAAACCGGGACGGTGGCCGTGGGCAAGCGGGCCGACCTGGTGGTCCTTCGCCAAGATCCGACCCAGTCGATCGGGGCCACCCGGTCGATCGAGTGGGTGATGGCCTCTGGCCGGCGACACCTGCCGGACCGGCTGCTCGCTCCCTGGCGCCGGTAACCCGACACCGATAGCCCGACACCCCGGCCGTTTCAGCGCCCGCCCCGCCCCCGGCCGGACACAATTCCAACCCGGAATTCGTCAGGATAGTCGACACTGATCGATGGGCGGCTGGTCGCCCCTGGGGCTCAGGCCGTGACCCGGCGCGGTCTTCCGGTATTTCGGGGCGAAGCCCGTCAGCCGCGGGGCAATTCACAGGTCAGGGGTAGCTCGAAGTCGGCGGAGGATTGGGCGGATGGAGAGGCAAAGGCGGCCGTCATGAGGAAGGTGGCGATTGTCGACGGTGAACCCGCGGCCCGACAGCGGTTGGCGGCCACCCTTACCCGCATTCATCCGGACTTGGCAATCGTGGTCGAGTCCGGCAACGGGCTCGAAGCGATCTCGCGGCTTCGGGAGACCCCGGTGGACGTTGCTTTCGTGGACGTTGGAGCACCAGGTACCAATCCGGACGCCGTGCGGGCGCTGGCCCGGCTCGATCCGATGCCGCCCGTGGTATTCTTGGCGACTTCCGACAGCCCCGCGGCCAGGGTTCTGGCGGACACCGCGGTGGACTACCTGCTCGAGCCGGTCGACGCCGATCGACTCGCGGCGACGGTGGCTCGGCTTCGCCAGGCTCGCGCTCCAGCGCCGCCGGCCGACCGGCTGTTTGCGCTTGCCGACCAGCTCGCCGCCGCTGGGTCCAACGGCTCGGCCAAACCGCGCTTCCGCGACCGACTCGCGATTGGCAAGGGCAGTAACGGGCAGTCGGTGCCGATCGACGAGGTCGAGCGGTTCGAGTCGGCCCGCAACTACGTCAAGGTGATCACCACCACCGGAGCGACCCAGCTGATCCGATCGACCCTCCACGAGATCGAGAGCTCGGTAGATCCGCTCCGGTTCGTCCGGATTCACCGGACGACGGTGGTCAACGTGGCGAGGGTCGCCAAGGTCGAGCCGTGGTTCTCGGGGGACATGGTGATCACGCTCGCCTCGGGGGCGAAGGTCCGCCTCAGTCGCTCTCATCGAGAGGCCTACTACCGAGTGGCCGGGCGGCCGGCGTAACCGCCCGGTCTCGGGGCGCGGTCGGCCCCGTCAGGGCTGTTGCCGCGCATCCGCCATCTGGGTCGCTCGACCGGGGCGCACGTTCGGGCCCGGTTGGGCCTCGAGGCGGGCCTCAGTCCCCTGGCATTTCGAGCTCTGCCAAAGGGTCAATTCGGAGTTAGCCGGGCGACCCTGGTCGGATGGATGGCCGGGGAGGCGCCGTAGGCGATCCAGACGTCGCCACGCCCTGGGTCGATGGCGAGATGACGCATGGTGGCGCCGCGGGTGAGGACCGGGTAGGCGGTGAAGCGCTCGGTCCGCGGCGAGAAGCGGTACACGACATCGGGGGCCGCGGTGCCGATGGCCCAATCGGTTGGGCCCAGAGCGACTCGACACGGTATGGTCAGCGGGTGAGGTAGAGACCCCGGGCCGAGGTACTGGCTCCCGGTTCAAGGGCGGGGCTGAGGGGCTGAGGCGAGGTCGTCGCAGTTCGGGGGGGGGCTGCCTAACGTGAGGGCCACCGGCGTCGTGCCATGACGGCGGATTCCGGGGGTCTTCAGGATCGATTCATGGCCGCCGTCCGATCTTTGGGGACGACGGCGACCGCCCGGGCGCATGCGGATCGCCGCCCAACCACGGGGGTTTCCATGACCGGGACAGTCACCCATCCGCCAGTTCTTCTACCGATCGCCATTCCTGTCGGGGAGCGATCGCTTCCCGGGGTGCTCGGCCTACCCGCCACACCGGTCGGGGTGGTGGTCTTCGCCCATGGCTGCGGGAGTACTCACACCAGTCCCCGCAACGCCATGGTGGCCCGAGTGCTCGAGCATCGGGGCTTTGCGACCGTTCGGTTCGACCTCCTGGTCCCCGATGAAGCCGCCGATCGAGAGAACATGTTCGACATCGAGCTGTTGGCCGGCCGGCTGGGGGCGGTGCTCGACTGGGTCGCCGGGCGGCCCGAGATTGCTGGCTTGCCCGTCGGCTTGTTCGGGGCGAGTACCGGAGCGGCCGCGGCGCTGGCCGCCGCGGCAAGGTGGCCGGGCAAGGTGGCGGCGGTTGTCTCCCGAGGCGGTCGCCCCGACCTCGCCTCGCCGTGGCTCGAGTCGGTCCGCGCGCCCACCTTGTTGCTGGTCGGGGGGCTCGACGAGGAGGTGTTGGTCCTGAACGAGGCGGCCGCGGGCGAATTCCGCTGTCACCATCAGGTCGCGGTGGTTCGTGGCGCAACCCACCTGTTCGAAGAGCCCGGCACCCTGGCCGAAGTGGCCCGCCAGGCTGCCGACTGGTTCGTGGAGTTCGGGTCGAACCGGGAGGCCCCGAGCATGGCGGCGCCTGAGCCTTCATGAAATTCGCCGGTATGGGGGCGAAAGTCGTGGGACGGCGGCATCCTCGTCTCGGGCAACCGTGGCCCTCCATCCTGAGGCAGGGTCCTGGGCGGATTTGATCGCCGAGGCCGGCCCGGGCGAAGTTGGCTTCAGGCACCAAGGAAGTCGGTGCGTCTCTTTCGCCGCGAGGTCGACGATGTCATCCAGAAAGGCGCCAGCCAGCAAAAGCACGCCCGCGGCCTCCCCGGACGGGTACCACGCGTTGGTAGCCGAGCGGGCCTACTTCATTTGGATGGGGCGAAACGCCCCTTCCGGCGATCCGGAGGCGGACTGGCTCGAGGCCGAGCGCCAACTCCGGAGCGAAGCTGCCCCGGCCAAGAAGCGGGTTGGCGGCGGGCCAAAGAAGCGAGTGAAGAAGTCGGAATAGTGCTCGGGTCAACGCAGTTCAGTCAGCGAGGGGAGCCTCATGGTGAGTCGAACGACGGCCCAGCGGGCCAAGAAGGCGATCGGGCGGGTCGCGGAGAGGACCAAAGCCGCCGTGGCGAAAGCCAAGCTGGTGGGCGCGGAGGCCGGGTTGGTGGCGAAGCGCGCCAAGTATCGGCTCAAGACCTCGAAGAAGGCACGAGCGGCTGTCGTCGCCGCGGCGGCGGTGACCGCCGTCGCGCTCGGCGTTGCGGCGGTGAAGAAGGCTCGCAAGCGTCGCTGAGCCCCAGGCGCTCCAAGGCCCGGCGGTAGAGCGGTCGCCAACCCCGAAGTGGGCGGGCGGTGGCTCAATCTGGTGAGCGGACTGGTGCTGCTCGGGCTGGGGCTGGTGCTGCTCCTCCGGCCCTCATGGCTCCGCTGACGGCGGCTCGCCGACCGAGTTGCTCAGGTCGGAGGCATCGCCAACTCGCTCCAGCGGCGGAAGGACAAGGACCAAAATCGGGGTCTCGGACCGGCGGATGACCGCGTCCGTCGTTCTCCCGAACAGGCCCTGGGGTGGCACCCGGCTCCGTGGCCTCAGGACTACCACATCAGCGCCGCACTTCTTGGCTTCAGCCACCACTGTCGCGGCCACGTCAGATCCCGCCGCGACTCGAGCGCCAACTCGGACCCCTTGGGCCCGGAGACGATCGGCGATCCGGTCGAGCCGGGTCAGGGCGTCGTGGCGACGCTCCGCCGTGCGGGGCAACTCGAATTCCGGCGGGACGACGGTGAACAGGGTCACATGGGCCTGGCTCAGGACGGCGAAGTCGGCCAGTCCGGACACCGCGGGCTCGAGGTCGCTGCCGAGGTCGAGGGCCGCGAGGATTCTCTCGCAGCCGACCGGCTCACAGGGGACTGTCGAGCCGCCGCAGGGCTTGACCAGCAGGATTGGCGCCTTGGTGCAGCTAGCCAGCCGCTCGGCAATGCTGCGGCGCCCGGCCGGGCCGGGATCTCCCTCGCCTCGAGTCGCCATGACCACGAGGGTCGTCATGTCGCTGCCCGCCGCATTCCGGAGCGCGTCGACCACCGATCCCTCGCGGATCTCGAAGTCCGCGGCCGGCCCATCGCCGTGGGCGATGGCTTTGGCCGCCTCGCCGAGGTAGGCCCGAGCGGCCGCAGGATCCTCGTCGCCGGGCCGGACGTGGAGCAGGCGGAGGCCCCCGCGAGCGCTCTTGGCCAAGCGGCGGGCGGTCGGAATCGCCGCTTCCGCGAGCCGAGACCCGTCGAGAGGGACGAGAATTGAGCCAATCATCTGGGACGCCTCGCTACTCATGGCCGCGGACCAGGTAGAATGATCGCAAAGTGCGGCTGAAGGTCTCGTGAAGGTAGCGACAAGAAGGCCCGGCGGGAGTCGAATCGACTCCATCGGAGGTGCTTTCATCCGGACGTCAACGTTGCCTCACGGTCTTCGGCGGAGATTCGACGGACCCTGGCAATCGAAAGGAGCGGCATGATGAGCGAACCGTGTTGGCGGGATCGAATCGAGGCGGGGCAAGAGCTCGGGCGGCTGCTCGCGGTTCACCGAGGGACCGGCGCGGTGGTGCTCGGCATTCCCCGGGGCGGCGTGGTCGTCGCGGCCGAGGTGGCCCGAATGCTTGCCGCCGATCTCGACGTGGTCGTGGCGAAGAAGCTCGGTGCCCCGGGACAGCAGGAGCTGGCCATCGGCGCGGTCGCCACCGGGGGGAGCCGGTATCTCAACGACGAGCTGATCAGCGCCCTCCGGGTCTCGGCCTCGTACCTGGCGGAGGCAACCGAGGTCCGGGCCCGGGAAGCTAAGGAGCGGGAGGAGCGGATCCGACGGCACCGATCCGCGGTTCCGCTCGAGGGTCGCACGGCGATCATCGTCGACGATGGACTCGCCACGGGTGCGACGGCGTTGGCGGCGGTGCGCTCGGTCGTGGCGCGACAGGCTAGGCGGGTCATCGTGGCCGCACCGGTCGCCTCGACCCAGGCCTGCGAGCTATTGCGCCGGGAGGCGGAGGTCGTCTGCCTCCACGAGCTTGCCAGTCTGGTGGCTATCGGATTCTACTATCGAGATTTCCTGGCGGTGGAGGAAAGCCGCGTGGTGGAGTTATTGTCCGAGGCGGGTCGGCGTTCGCCGCCCTCGACCCCCGTTGGCGAGGCGATCGCCGATCGGCTCGTAACGGGGGGGGGACATTGAGCGCTGCGACGCAGCATACCACCGGTTCGATCGCCGCGATGCTCGGTGCCGAGTTGATCGGACCGGCGGAGTTGGCGGTGACCGGGCTCGCCACGATCGACCAGGCCGAGCCTGGGCATTTGACCTTCATTCGATCGGCGACCTACGCGGATCGGTGGCCCGGGAGCCGGGCGACCGCGACGTTCGTTTCCCGTGGGATCGACCTTCCGGCCCATCCCGCCGCGGGTCGGGCGGTGCTGGTCGTCCCGGACGCCGAAGCGGCGATCCAAGACCTCATCCCTGCTTTTTCTCCTCCGGCCCCGCAATATCCGGCGGGGGTTCACCCCACCGCCGTGGTCGATGGGTCGGCCCGGGTGGCGGCTGACGCGTGGATCGGGCCGTACTCGGTGGTCGGGCCGGGGACGGTCGTCGAAGAGGGGGCCGTGCTGGTGGCTCAGGTCTACCTCGGTGCGGCTGCGAGGGTCGGGGCGGGTACGGTGCTCCACCCCGGGGTGCGGCTCCTCGATCGGAGCGAAATCGGAGCGCGCTGTCTGCTGTGGCCGAACGTGGTGGTGGGGGCGGACGGGTTCGGATTTCGGCCCAGCGCGGATGGGCAGTGGCTCGAGAAGGTCCCTCACATCGGACGGGTGGTGGTGGAGGACGACGTCGAGATCGGGGCCAACACGTCGATCGATCGGGGCAAGTTCGGGGCGACCCGGATCGGGGCGGGCAGCAAGATCGACAACCATTGCCAGATTGCCCACAACTGCGTCATCGGTCGATCGGTGATCGTTTGTGGGATGACGGGGATCGCGGGCTCGGTGTCGATTCATGACGGGGCGGTGATCGCCGGTCACGTCGGCATTGCGGATCACGTCGTGATCGGCGCCGGCGCGGTGGTCGCGGCCAAGGCGGGAGTGATTGCCGACGTGCCGGCTGGAGCAACGGTGTTCGGGACCCCGGCGGGGCCCCATCGGGAGCAGATGCGGAGTTTCGCGGCCTTACGCCGGCTGCCGGACGCGCTGCGCCGCCTGGAGCAACTCGAGCGGATGGTGCTGCCCCTGTCGGCCGAGGAGGATCGTTAGGCGTCCCCTGCTCGAAGGCGACCGGGGGGCGGGCCTCGGGATCAGGGCACGACGTGGGTCACCAGCACCGGGACCTCCGCGGCGCGGATGATCTTGTCGGCGACGCTCCCGAGCACCACCCGGGCGACCCCTTCCGGGGCGCGGGTGGCGAGCGCGGCCAAGTCGTAGTTCCCGGTGGCCAACTCGGTCAGGATCGCCTCGGCGGGGTTCGAGCCGTGATGGACCCGGAACGACGACCGCATTCCCTCGGATCGCAGGGTCTCGACCAGTCCACTCAGTCGGCTCTCCGCCTCGGCGCGGAGCCGCTGGGTATAGTCGGTCGGAAGGGTTACGGCACCCTCGGCGCCAAGTCCCATGCTGACGAAAGGTGCCTGCACCACGACGTGCAGGAGGGTGATTTCCGCGTCGAGCAACCGGGCGATCGGGGTGACGGCGGCGAGGACCGAGTCGGAGCCGGCCGACAGGTCGAGGGTCACCAGAATTCGGCGCCACGAGGCGGGTTCGGAGGTGACCTCGGGACGCAGCAGCAGCGTGGGAACGGTGGTGTCCTTGAGAAGCCCGTCGGCAACGCTGCCGAGCCAGAACCGGCTCCAGGGACCGCGGCCGTGGGTCGTCATGACCACGAGGTCAGGTCGGGCTCGCCGAAGCCAGCCTGCGAGGGTGGGTGCCGGCTGTCCCTCGAGCAGCTCGAATTGGACGGGCCGTCCGCCCACCATGCCAAGGGACTGGGCTTCTTGCTCGAGCCAGGCGAGTTGGGCCTCGCGTTCGGACTCGGCGTGGGGATCTTCGCTGAAGAACCGCTGGTCGTACCGCGACCGATACACGCTCACGAGCGTCAGCCACGCCCCGGCTCGGTCGGCGAGGGCGGTGGCCACGGGTAGGGCCCGGCGGGCAAACCCGGACCCATCGAGGGGGACCACGACGCGGTTCATGCCGGGTAGCATAGCTGGTTAGACCTGAAGCGAGGCTCAAGCCACCGTGAATCTTCGATGAGGTCGGACGGACCGGCGTGGCGCCGCGACGTCAGACTATGACCGGGAGAAACTCCAGGAGCGGCTGGCGAAGCTCGCTGGTGCCTACTTCCGCTCCAACACCATCACCTGCGCGATCTCCTGGCCGGCGACGCTGATGGAGCGGTTCTGGGTCAGGGTCTTCTTGTCGGCGGACAACGACATCCGATCGACGATGGTGGCCGTGCCCCCGCCCGTTTCGACCGACGTCGTGATGACCAGGACATCGCCATCCCAGGCCAATACGCTGACGAAATCGCCCTGAGGGGTTGGATTGGTGTGGGACTTCCCGTCGATGGCCATGGTGAGAGTGACCGCCTGCTCGCCCTCCGCTCCGCCGATGGTCCGCTTGACCACCAACTTCGGCTCCTGGTGATCGAACACGTCGGTCCGCGAGGTCGGGCCGGGCATCGGGCCGAAGTTGCTCTTGTCGACCACCAGCGCGTAGGTACCGGAGAAGTTCGGCTTGGACTGGGCAATGACTGTTGTCGCGGCCGCGGCGATCGCGACGACCCCGATCACGGCCGAACGGAACCTGAACGGCATTGTCACTCCTTGGTGAGGGTGCGCGCGGCCCGGCAATCTGGAGGGATCGCGGCCGTTTGTCGACCCGACCGCCCTCACGAGACGGAGGTGGGGTCGGGAGGCCCGCGGTCGCTCCGGCTTCTGGACGCCGCGAATCCCCGGCCGGGACCCCGGCGTAAGGCCAGGATCGGATTTCGGGCTACATTGGCCGGGGCGGCGCCGCGCGCTAGGTTTGCCGGCGGTGGAATTTCACTCGTTCGAGGGGGCGACATGCGGGCATTATGGCTGGGTGTCGGGCTGTCGATGGCGGCGGCGCCGATGATGGGGCAAGACGCGGATCGGAGCGTCAAGGGCGGGATCGCGGTGGATGGATGGAAGGGCCGGGTCGATCGGGCGGCGATCGCCCGCGGCAAGACGATCGCGGACTCGCGGTTCGGACAGGAGGGATCGGCGTTGCGGCTGTCGGTTGGACCGGCGGGGATCTTCTGGAACCCGAGCCACCAGGCCAAGGGCGACTACCTGGTGAAGGCTACCTTCAAGGAGCACAAGATGCGGAGCAGCCATCCGCACTCCTACGGGATCTTCATCGGCGGAGCCGACCTCGAGTCGGAGACCGAGACGTTGATGTACTGTATCGTCTACGGTAACGGGACCTACTCGGTGAAGACGTTCCACGGCGCCAACGTGGTGACGCTGGTCGATCGGGCGGCCCACCCGGCCCTCCAGCCAGCCAACGCCGAGGGCGAGGCGACCAACGAGATCGGGTGGCGGGTGCAGGGCGGCAAGGCCGCCTGCGTGGTCAACGGCACCGAGGTGAAGTCCTTCGACCGTGCCGAAGTGGTCGCCGCGGACAAGCTGAAGAGTCTCGACGGCGGCTACGGCATCCGGGTGAGCCATAACCTCGAACTGACGGTGACCGGGCTCTCCGCCGGCAAGCCCTGACCGGGTCGGTCCCCCCGGGGCGTCGGGAGCCCCGGGGGATGCGCCGTCGTGGCCGCGGGCCGCCGATGCTATTTTTCGGCCATGACCACGATCCGCCAGGCTGATTTCATCCAGTCGATCGCCGACGCCCTCCAGCACATCTCCTACTATCACCCCCTCGATTACATCACCGCCCTCGCCCAAGCCTACCAGCTGGAGCAGAGTCCGGCGGCCAAGGATGCGATCGCCCAGATCCTCACCAACTCGCGAATGTGCGCCGAGGGGCACCGGCCGATTTGCCAGGACACCGGGATCGTGGTGGTGTTCCTGAAGGTGGGCATGGGCGTTCGGTGGGATGCCTCGATGTCGATCCAGGAGATGGTCGACGAGGGAGTGCGGCGCGCCTATCTGCTCCCGGAGAACGTGCTTCGGGCCTCGATCGTCGCCGATCCGGCGTTCGCTCGGAAAAACACCAAGGACAACACGCCCGCTGTCGTCCACGTCGAGATCGTCCCCGGCGAGACGGTCGAGGTCAAGCTTGCCGCCAAGGGTGGCGGATCGGAAAACAAGTCGAAGTTCGCGATGCTCAATCCGAGCGATTCGATCGTCGATTGGGTGCTCAAGACGGTGCCGCTGATGGGTGCGGGGTGGTGTCCGCCGGGGATGTTGGGCATCGGTATCGGCGGGTCGGCGGAGAAGGCCATGCTGATGGCGAAGGAATCGCTGATGGAACCCATCGACATGACCCAGCTCAAGGCCCGAGGCCCGGCGAGCAAGCTCGAGGAGCTTCGGATCGAGCTGTGCGACAAGATCAACGCCTTGGGGATCGGCGCCCAGGGGTTGGGCGGCCTCTCGACGGTCCTCGACGTGAAGATCTTCGACTATCCGACCCATGCCGCGTCGAAACCGATCGCGATGATCCCGAACTGCGCCGCGACCCGCCACGCCCACTTCACCCTGGACGGCACCGGGGCGGCCCGACTGCCAGTGCCGAAGCTCTCGGATTGGCCGGCGGTTACCTGGCAGCCGGACGCGGCGGCCAAGCGGGTCGACCTCGACACTCTGACGCCCGAGGTGGTGGCGACCTGGCGGGCCGGCGATCGATTGCTGTTGTCGGGCAAGTTGCTGACCGGTCGCGACGCGGCTCACAAACGGATCGCCGATCTGTTCGCCTCGGGCCAGGGGCTCCCGCCCGGGGTCGATTTCACCAACCGGGTCATCTACTACGTCGGCCCCGTGGACCCGGTTCGCGACGAAGCGGTGGGCCCCGCGGGGCCGACCACCGCCACCCGGATGGACAAGTTCACCGAGATGATGCTGGCCCAGACCGGTCTGATCGCGATGATCGGCAAGGCGGAACGGGGACCGGCCGGGCTCGAGGCGATTCGGAAACACCGGGCGGCGTACTTGATGGCGGTAGGCGGCGCGGCCTACCTGGTCTCGAAGGCGATTCGGGCCTCGCGGGTCGTGGCGTTCGAGGACTTGGGGATGGAGGCGATCTACGAGTTCCAGGTCGACGAGATGCCGGTGACGGTGGCGGTCGACGCCGACGGGCGCAACGTCCACGAGACCGGACCGCGGGAGTGGCAGGAGCGGATCCGCGGCCTTCCGGTGCTCAGCTAGCGCTCTCCCGAACCGGCCTCCTCACCCAGCCGGACCGGGCGGGACTCGGTGAGCCCCGCCGGGGCTATCGCACCGCGTAGAGGTGGCCATCGGTGCTGCCGAAGTACACCACCCCGTCGACCACGACCGGGGAGGACAGCACCGAACCCAACGTCATCATGGTGCGCATCCCGATCATCATCCCGTCGAGCGTTCCGTCGGGATACATCTCCCGGGTGTTCATGACGCCGTCCGGGTTGGTGTACCTCGCCCCATGAGCGCGATTCCCGTCGGTCTGAAACCGGCCCGCGAGCCGGCCGGTCGTTAGGTCGACGGCGTTCAGATAGCCGTCGGAGGTACCGTAGAAGGCCCGGTCTCCGGCCAGGGCCGGCGAGGAAAACGACACCGCGAAGTTCTGGAGATCGAGCTTGACCGCCCCGGTGGCGACATCGAGCCCCTTGAAGCGGCGCCCGTCCGAGGTGGGGAAGTAGACCACGCCATCTCGGACCGCGGGCGAGGCGATGGTCCAGCCCATCTTGTTGTCGTGTTTCCAGCGGAGAGCCCCGGTCGCGAGATCGACGGCGTGGAAGTGGCCATCGCGTCCCCCGACGAAGACGGTGTTGCCGGTCACCGCGGCCGAGCTGGCGATCCCAATCTGGTTGTAGTTGACGGTATCGTCGCCGGTGGTGTAGCGCCACCGTTCCTTGCCGGTCGTCGCGTCGATGGCATACAGATTCCGGTCCCAGCTTCCGACATAGACCACGCCGTTGGCCACCGCGGGCGAGGCATGCACCACATCCCCGGTCGGAAAGGCCCAGCGGAGCTCGCCGCTCCGGGCGTCGAGCGCGTACACCTGGTGATCTCCGCTCCCGACATAGACGACGCCTCCGACCACGGCGGGCGAGGAAAGGAAGACGTCGAAGGGATCGGGCATCCGTTCGGTCCGGGGCATCGCGCCATGGATCCCGGGAGCGGTGAAACGCCGCTCCCCTTTGGTCTTGAAGCTCCACTTTCGCTCCCCGGTCGCGGCATCGACGCCGTAGATCGAGCCGTCGAGACTGGCGATGAACACCAGGCCATCGGCGACCGCGGGAGAGGAAGCGATCGGCCCTGGGGTCGAGAACTTCCAGGCCTGGGCGCCGGTGGAGCGATGGATGGCGTAGAGCGCTCCGTCGGTGCTCCCGACGTAGACGAATTCGCCGACCACCGCGGGGCTCGAGATCACTCGGCCGCCGGTCTTGAACTTCCAGGCCAGGGTCGAAAGGCTCGGTGCCGGGGCCCGATAGACCCCCAGGTGATCCGGTCCGCCGCGGAACATGGGCGACTGGGCCGGCAGGGTAGTTGCCAGGGTGGTCAAGGCGATCGCGGCGAGACATCGGGACACGGTGCGGTTCCGAGGTTGGGACTTCCGGAAAGATGGCGGTGGGCGAGGCGATTGCCTTGAAGGATGTTGGCCGGTCCCGCTCGCTGCCGGTCCGCGGTCCGCGGTCCGGGGTCATTGGGGGTGGAGGGGAAGGGGGTGGGGGAGGGCTGAGGGGCGCGACTGATGGCAGCCGGTCGGCGGGTTCTGTTAGGTTACCGGGGGCCGCCAACCGGGAGAAAGTCAATGCGGGGCTTGGTATTGGTCGTGGGCTTGATGACGAGTTCGGGCGTGGCCGTGGGGCAGTCGACCGGGGCCGCCGACGACGTGACCACCCTCGACGGGATCATCCGGGCGTATTACGACGTGGTGAGCGGGCCAGCCGGCTCGCTGCCGGATCCCAAGCGCGACTCGACCCTCCACCATCCGAACGCCCAGGTGACCCTGCTCACCCGACGGGCCGATGGCTCGGCGACGGTCGCGGTCGGTACCTTGGCGGACTACTATCGCCAGAGCGGCACGGGGCCCCGGAAGCGGGGGTTCTTCGAGCGGGAGATCCACCGGGTGACCCAGCGGATCGGCGCGCTGGCCCACGTGTGGAGCACCTATGAATCGTCCGAAACGCCGGGCGGGCCCGCATTCACCCGGGGGATCAACAGTATCCAGCTGTATTGGGACGGCCGGCGGTGGTGGATTCTGGGTTGGGTCTTCGACGACGAGCGGCATGGCAATCGGATCGCCGCGGAGTATCTGCCAGGCCAACGTTAGGTCGCCGTCGCGTCGGCCCGCTGTCGCCGGCGGGCCTCGGGACGATTAGACTGCGACGATGCCCAGCCTCTTCGCTCCGTTGGACCTCCGCGGTCTGACCATCAAGAACCGGATCGTCGTCTCCCCGATGTGCCAGTACTCGGCCGTCCACGGCGTCGCCTCCGATTGGCATCTCGTTCACCTCGGCAGTCGCGCGGTCGGCGGGGCCGGGCTCGTCATCGCCGAGGCGACGGCGGTGGTCCCGGAGGGGCGGATCAGCCCGGAGGACCTCGGCCTCTGGACCGACGACCAGATCGAGCCACTGGCTCGGATAACCCGGTTCGTCCGCGACCAGGGCGCCGCCATCGGGATCCAACTCGCCCACGCCGGGCGGAAGGCCAGCAGCTACCGCCCCTGGTCGCCGGTTCAAGGCGAAGTACCCCGATCAGCCGGCGGCTGGGAGACGGTGGCGCCAAGCGCGATCCGGTACGGCGATGGCTATCCGATGCCGGCGATGCTCGACGAGGCCGGCATCAGCGCGGCGATCGCGGCATTCGCCGCCGCGGCCACTCGGGCGGTATCGGCCGGGTTCCAGCTGATCGAACTGCACGCCGCCCACGGCTATCTCCTCCACGAGTTCCTTTCGCCGACGAGCAACCACCGAACCGATCGATGGGGCGGGTCGTTCGAGGGCCGGATTCGGTTGGTGCTCGAGGTCGTGCGGGCCGTCCGCGCGGCGATGCCCGACGCGATGCCGCTGTGGATCCGGATCTCGGCGACCGATTGGTCGCCGGATGGCTGGACCATCGAGGAGTCGGTGGAGTTGGCGCGGCGGCTCGGCCCGCTCGGCGTCGACTTGGTGGACTGTTCCTCGGGCGGCAACGTCACCGGGGCCCGAATCCCGGTGGGGCCGGGGTATCAGACGCCGTTCGCCGAGCGAATCCGGCGGGAAGCACAGATCGCGACGGGCACCGTGGGGTTCGTCACGGCACCGGAGCAAGCGGATCAGATCGTTCGAACCGGTCAAGCCGACGTGGTGCTGTTGGCGCGCGAACTGCTGCGGGATCCCTATTGGCCGCTTCGGGCCGCGGTGAAGTTGGGCCAGGTGCCAGCGGTGCCTCCCCAGTACCGGCGGGCGTGGTAACGGCGCGGGGCCTTGCCAGACATCATCTCTGGGTGGCCGAGTAACGGACGCCACCACCGCCGGGCTGATGACGAGATGACCTCGACCTGATGGGGACCTGAATTTCCGGATCTAGCGTTCCTCCCGTCAACCGGAACCGGCAGAGGCCGGTCCGAACTCGCTCAAGGAGGAACGATGCCACCCCGCCCCGGCCCGCTCACCGCGTCTCTCGCGCTTCTGCTCGTGGGGTCCACGCTCGCGGCCCAGACGAGAACCGTCCGAAGCCCAAGCACCTTACCGAGGCTGGTGGTCCAGCCCCCGCCCCCTCCAGGCCCCCCGCCGCAGGGGCTGGCGTTCGAATCAGCGAAGACTTACGGGATTTTCGCGAAGTTGACCTGGCCCCCGGCCGCCAACGTGGTGAAGTACTCGGTGAGTCGGGGCAAGGGGGGCGATCCGAGTTGCTGCAACGCGACCTCCGGCGACCTGCCGGCGACGGCCTCTTCCTGGCAGGACGCCGGCCTCTACCGGCCGGGCTCGTATCAATTCACCCTGACCGCACACTACGCCGACGGCTCGGTCGGTGCGGCCGCGGTCAATCTGGATGTACGATACGCCGCGGCGCCGACGCCGATCACGGTCAACGACGTTGCCGCGGGCAAGATCCAGCTCAAGTGGAACGCCGCCACGCCCGGCACCTCGGGAATCCTGATCCAGGGTCCGGGTGTCGTCCCGGGTTATGGGGCCGTCGGGACCACGCTGGTGCTCGGTGGGGGGCCGCTCGATCTGTTCCTGCCGGCTGGTAATCACAGCTGGAAGGTGGCCGCGGTCTACGATGCCAATAACGTGCCGGTGCTCCCGGCTACGACCTATGGCAGCTACCCCAAATACGGCACCAACTACGTGGTCTTGGCCCCGCCGTCGGAGTGGGCCGACGTGAGTCACGAGGTGAAGATCCGAGGCGACCGGTTCCGGATCTCGTTGGAGCGGTTCGAGGCGGTCACGCTGGCCGGCGAAGACATTCTCCGGAGTGACGGGCGGGGTAACGAGGTCTACATCGCGACCCAGGTGAACGAATACCGGCGCTGGGGTCGGCCGGCCGGGTCCGGTCCGGTTTCGCAGCGAATGCTCAAGACGCCCACGTTCGGGGATGCTCACAACTTCCCGGGGCGGATTCAGGCGGGCACGGCGTCGCCGACCGGGGGGATCAACACCAACGACAGCTATCCCGCTCCGGTTCATCTCATCTCGCAGTTGGCGGCGCCCACGACCGGCAACCTTCCGTTTTTCCTCTGGGAGGGCGAGCTGACCGAGATCGATGGAGCGGTGATCATCTCGCCATCGATTTGGGAGTCGGACGAGGACAATCGTCTCTTCCAACCGTTCGCGGATTTCCACGCCTACACGGCCGGCAACCTGCAATACCTGAACGCGCTGTATCCCTTCATGCCGTGGTACCCCTCGGGTGCCCAGAACCTCTGGCGTCCGATCAGATGTCCCGCGACGGCGAGCGGCCAGTATCCATCCTACTTCACTTCGCCGCTCGGCGCCTGGGGTGACGAGCCGGTGGACATGCAGGAGCGGCAGAGCTACTGCCAGACCTACGTCGCGATCAATTGGCGGATCGCGAGCTCCTACACCAGCGTGAATCCGGCGGCCGTGGTTGAGATTCCGATGGTCGGGACCCCGCCTTGGGGCAGCTACAAGCTCTTTGTTCGGATCGAGAAGCTGGCGCCGCCGCCGGCTATGGTGGCTCCGACCCGGATGCGGCGGTCGGTTCCCTGACGCCGGAGCCGGGGCGGCAGGACGGGACGGTTAGAAGTCCACCGTCATGGTCAAGTCGAAGAGCCGAGGCGCCCCCGGCATCAGCCCGCGGGACCGATCGACCAGGTAGACCCGATCGAAGAGGTTCTTGACCCCGGCCGAGAGGCGGGTCCCGAGTCCCGGGATCCGCCAATCGGCCGAGGCGTTCCATACGGTTACCCCGGCGATAGGGCCTTGCTGGCCGTCGGCGACGAGCCTGGCCGTGTTGACCGGATCGGTGAACTGGGCCGAGGTGTGAACGGCCTCGACCGAGGCGCCGAACCGGGCGCCGACATCGATGCCTAACGCCGCCCTGAGGACGTGCTCGGGGGCGTAGGGCAGTCGGTTGCCGGTGACCGAGACCCGGGGCCTCAGGCCGGCCGGGTCCGGGGCGGGGTAGACCTTGCCGACCAGGTCGCCGGTCCCGGTGCCGATCCAGGCGTAGCGGGCGCTCTCGAATCGGGCCACCGCGACCCAGGTCCAGCTCGCGCTCAACCATCCGCGGGTGGTGCCGGTGGCGCCGAACGCCTCGGTGCCAAGCCGGCCGGCGAACTCGAGGCCGCGATGGAGGGTTTCTCCGGCGCTGGTGAGGGTGGCACCACTCCCGCCGGCCACACTGGCCGGGACGATTTGATTGGTGAAGTCGAGCTGAAACGCGGTGGCCTCGAGGCGGAGTCCGGCCGGTCCATCGTAGCGGACCCCGAGTTCGGCGTTCCAGCTCTCTTCGGCCGCGAGGTCCACCACGCCCCCGTCGTTGGTCAGGACGTCCTCGGTCCTGGGCGGGGCAAAGCCGCGGTGCCAGCCGCCGAACACGGTGGCGGGCCCATCGCCGGGCCGCCAGGTCACCCCGATACCGGGGATCAGCCGGAACAAGGTGGTCTCGCCTAACGGCGCGGTCGGGTCGAGGCGGTTGTGGCGCTGGTAGCGGACGTACTCGGCCCGGAGCCCTGGGGTGACGGAGAAGGGGCCCGAGCCGAGGCGAAGCTGCCCGAATCCGGCGAAGGCGCCGTTCTTCCGGAGGTTGCTCTCCCGCAGACCGGCGTTGGGGTCGGTCGACGGCCCGGCGGCCCGTGCCAGGGGCGAGGCGCCGTTCTCCTGGCGCCGGTCCTGAACCTCGTAGTGGGCTCGGGCGCCCAGCTCGAGGCTGGCGTGGCCGGACGAACCGAGCCCGATCAACGCCCGGGGTTCGACACCAACCACCCGGTACTGGCGGAGCCGGCCCTCGTTGCCGCAGGTGGTGGCGAGGTTGGCGAGGCCGCCGCAGGCCGGATCGCTGGCGTCGTTAGGCCGCTGGGCGGAGTTGCTGGACTGACGCCACCAGTCGCGCGCGAACCAGGAGCCATAGGCGCGGGTGGTGACCACGACGCCGCCCCGGGCCAGCCGGTGGGTGGCGGCGAGGGCGACCCGGTCGGCGAACATCGAGTCCCGCTCGAAGACGTTGGCGAACGGGTCTTGGGCATACTCGGCCTCGGTCAGGCCGGAGTAGGTCAGCTGCGATCGTTCGCGATAGACGTTGCCCTTGACGGTCAGCTCGTGACCGTCGGGGAGGTCGATGCTGGCCTTGATGGTGCCGTCGGCGATGGTGGTGCCGAGGTTCCGCCGGCCGGCCGCGGCCCGCTTGAGCAGCAGGTCGCCCACCACGCCGCCCCACTCCGCACCGGTTCGGTAGCGGACCTGGCCGAGGCGGTAGTCGCGGTTGCCGCCGCCGAGCGAGAACGACCCGGCGGCACCGGATCGCGGCGGGGTGGGGGACAACAGGTTGATCACGCCGCCGATGGTGCGGGGGCCGTAACCGATCTGGCTCGCGCCTTTGAGGACCTCGACCCCGGCGAAGCGATCGATAGGCGGAACGTAGTAGGAGGCATTGTCGCCGTAGGGCGCGATGGAGAAGGGAACGCCGTCCTCCAGGAGCAGCACCGCCTGAGATCGAGTCGGGTTGAGGCCGCGGATGCCGATGTTAGGCCGGATCCCGATTCCGTCTTCGTCGCGGACGAATAGCCCTGGGGCGCCGCGAAGGGCGTCGTGGAGGTTCCGGGGCCGTTTGGCGCGCAATTCGGCGGCGTCGAGAACGAAGCCGGATCCTGGAATGGTCCGGAGCCGAGAGCTGCGACCGATGACTTCGATTGCGGGGAGGTCCGCGGCGCGGCGGCGACCGGTATCGGGTGCTTGAGGCGGGTGGGCTCGAGCCGGCTCGTCGGGAAGGCGCGGCTGGGTCGGCGGCTGGAGCAGCGCGAGGATGGCAAGCCGAATCATGGCGCGCCTCAGTTATTTGAAAATGAGTATCATGTGCAAATATTCTGGCGTGCAAGTTACTGGCAACACAACAGTTCCGGAACGGGATCCCTCCGATCGGGGTAACCGCCGGCCCAAACGCCCCCCAATTCCCGAGCGTCGCCGCAGGAGACCCAACGCCGATTCGAGGTCGAGCTTGGGTCCGCTGGGGACGGACCGGGGTGGGTCGAGCCTGACGGTGCGCCCCGGGCCGACTCGGTCGTCGTCTTCCCGGGCCAACGGCTCGGCACCGTGACCGTCTTGGCGATCGCGTCTCTATTGGTGGTGCCGGCGAATCCGTTCGATGGTCGCTATCCGCCGGTTCCACGCGATGGTGTTGCCGGGGGTGGGCGAACCCGGGCCGCCCTGAAGAGGGGCCCAGTGACGAGCCGCGAGCCTAACGAGCCCTGGTCCCCGACAGCTTGAACCCCGTTTGCTGATTTGCCCCGATAAAGCGGGCCCGGTCCTCGGAAAGCGTCAGGGTGTCGACGTAGCCCGTCTCGCGCCACCGGAAGGTGAACCGATGCGGATCTTCCTCATCGCACTCCCAGACGCCATTGATCGTCGGGAGGGGATCGGCCGACACCCGATACCAGTGGAGGCCTCGGTCCTCCGCCACCGCCACCACCCCGCCCGTCGAGAGCCAATCCCACCTGCCGACGGCGTCGACGCACCGCGGCGCTGGCGGGGCGTCGGTCCGCCGATCCATGACGAACGCGACGATCCCCACGACCCCCGCGATGACGGTGATCAGCGCCACCACCGGGTGATCACCCCAGTTTCGCCAAAGCGGCTTCGGCCCCGCAGAACGGTCGGAGCGCTCGGTGATCGTGCCGCGCCCCGGTTCCGGCGGGGGCGGGTCTCCAGGATTCGGGGGCGTTGGATCGGTCATTGAGAGTCGGGTGGTCCACCCTAGATATAGAGCGAGTCGAGACGGGGTCAAGGCTGGGGAGCCGAACCCGGCCCGGTGCCGACCGGGGATTAGATTGCGGCGATGGTCGCCATGCTGGACGAGGTCTTTCTCGATCTCGGCGGTATCCCGGTTCTCGCTGGGTTGTCGCTGCGGTTCCCCCCCCGGCGCAGACCCACGCCATCCTGGGCCCGAGCGCTGGGGCCGAGGCGCCTGAGCCGAATCCGACTGGCGCCAGTCGGGCGTTACTTCGCAGTCGTATCCTGTTGCCGAGGAGTCCCATGTACGGGCTGGTCGCTTCTTTCGCCATCGCGCTGTCGAGCTTCGACCATGCCGACTTCGACCGGCTGTTGGGCAAGTATGTCGTCGAGGGTATGGTCGATTACGACGGCTTTGCCGCCGATTCCGCCTTCGCGGGCTACTTGGCGCGCCTCGCGGCCTTCGATCCGAGCAGCCTGGGGCGCGACGACCAGCTGGCCTTCTGGATCAACAGCTACAACGCCTACACCATCCAGCTGATCGTCAAGCACCGGGAGCGGCGCTCGATCCGCAACATCAACAAGAAACTGGGCCTCTTCAAGGGTCTCGGACCCTGGGCCGAGAAACTGGTGGTGGTCGGCGGTAAGCGGTACGATCTCGAGACGGTCGAGCAGGGAATCATCCGTCCGACGTTTCGGGAGCCGAGGATCCACTTTGCGTTGGTGTGCGCGGCGATGGGATGCCCGCCGCTTCGGTCGGAGGCGTATCGTGGGGCCGACCTCGAAAGGCAGCTCGAGGAGCAGTCGCGCATCTTCCTGCTGGAATCGCTGGACAAGAACCGGGTCGACGCCGGCCGGGGCACAGTCCAGGTCAGCCAGGTGTTCCAGTTCAACGACTACGCCAAGGACTTCGGAGGCTCGGACGCGGCGATCATGCGCTTTGTCGCGCGGTACCATCCACCCGGCCCCGAGCGGACCCTCCTCGAGTCCGGCACGGCCAAGCTCGAGTACACCAAGTACGACTGGACGCTCAATAGCCAGGAGCAGGCCCGACGGTTGCGCGACCGTCAGACGGCTGGTCGATGAAGCGGCTCGGGCGGCTGGCGCTGGGGGCCGCGCTGGTGGCGCTGGTGGTGCTCGGCGGCCGGGCCTTCGGCGAGCGGATCCCCGCTTTCGCGGCCTGGGTCGAGGCGCAAGGGGTGTTGGGCCCGGTGGTCTTCGCGGCCGGCTACGCGATCGCGGTCGTCGCGCTGGTGCCCGGGTCGGTGCTGACCCTCGCTGCGGGGGCGATTTTCGGCCTGGGCCGAGGGGTGCTGGTGGTCTTCGCCGGGGCGGTGACCGGGTCGGCACTGGCGTTCCTGATCGCTCGCTACTTCGCGCGGGGCGCCCTCGAGCGACGGTTCGGTCAGGACCCGCGGTTCGCCTCGATCGACGGGGCGATCGAACGCGAGGGCCGGCGGATGGTATTCCTGCTCCGGCTCTCGCCGGTGTTCCCGTTCTCGCTCCTCAACTACGCGCTCGGACTCACCCGGGTCCGGTTCGCGGACTACCTGGCGGCGTCCGCCGGGATGCTGCCCGGGACGGTTCTCTATGTCTACTACGGCAAGGTGGCCGGTGACGTGGCGGCGCTGGCCGGCGGCGCGGCGCCGTCGGGCGGGGCTGGCCGTTGGGTGGTGCTCGGGCTCGGCCTCGCGGCCACGGTGGCGGTGACCTTCCAGGTCACCCGCTTGGCCCGGCGATCGTTGGCCTCGGTGGCGGGGAGGTCGGCATGACGCCGAGCCTCGTCGAGCCGTGGGACCACCACAACGAGCGGTTGGTGGGGCAGGTCCATCCTCCCGGCTGGACCAACCCGGTTCCTAAACAACGATATCACCTGGCCGTCCTGGGCGCGGGCACCGGCGGCCTGGTCGCGGCCGCTGGGGCCGCCGGTCTCGGTGCCTCGGTCGCGCTGGTGGAGCGGCACTTGATGGGCGGCGACTGCCTCAACGTCGGCTGCGTTCCCTCGAAGGCGCTCCTCGCCGCGGCACGGGCCTGGCACCGCGCCGCCGGCGGCCGCGAGTTCGGCGCCCCGGTGGCCCGGGAGCCGGGCGACTTCGGGGCGGTGATGGAGCGACTGCGACGGCTCCGGGCCGATCTCAGTCCCATCGATGGGGCGCCGAGATTCTCCGGTCTCGGCGTCGACGTGTTTCTGGGCGAAGGACGGTTCACCGGCCCCGACACCATGGAGGTGGCGGGCCAGGGCATTCGATTTCGCCGGGCGGTCGTCGCGACGGGCGCCCGGGCGGCGGTGCCGCCGATTCCGGGGCTGGCGGAGGTGGGCTACCTCACCAACGAGTCGGTGTTCTCGCTCACGGAACCGCCGAGGCAGCTGCTGGTAGTGGGCGGCGGGCCGATCGGTTGCGAGCTGGCCCAGGCGTTCGCCCGGTTCGGCTCCGAGGTGACGGTGGTCGACGTCGCCCCCCGGATCCTCGGGCGCGACGATCAGGAGGCCGCCGCGATCGTGGCGGCCGCGCTCGGGCGCGACGGGGTTCGGCTCGAGCTCGGCACGACGGTCGACCTGGTGGCGCGGGGTCCCGACGGGATCGTGGTGTCGGCGCGGCGGGGCGGCGAGGCGGTGCGACTGGTCGCCGACCGGATCGTGGTCGCCGCCGGCCGGGCGCCTAACGTGGACGGCATCGGGCTCGAGCAGGCTGGCGTCGGATTCGACCTTCGTGAGGGGGTTCGGACCGACGATCGGCTTCGGACCAGCAACCCCCGGATCTACGCTGTCGGCGACGTCTGCTCCCGACTCCAGTTTACCCACCACGCCGACTTCCAGGCCCGGTTGGTGCTCGCCAACGCCCTCTTCTTCGGACGGGGCCGAGCCAGCCGACTGATCGTCCCGTGGGCAACCTACACCAGCCCGGAGCTGGCGCACGTCGGCTTGACCGAGGAGATGGCGGCGACCCGGGGGATACCAGTGGATGTCGTTCGGGTCCCGTTCCGGGAGGTCGATCGGGCGGTGCTCGACGGCGAGACGGAGGGCCTCTTCAAGGCGGTGCTCGCCCGCGGCACCGATCGGATCGTCGGGGTTTCGATCGTGGCGTCTCACGCCGGCGATCTGATCGCCGAAGGGGTCGTCGCGATGCGACACGGGCTCGGGCTCGGGGCTGTCGGACAGGCCATCCATCCCTATCCCAGTCAGGCCGAAGTCTACCGCAAGGCGGCCGATCAGTGGCGGCGGGGCAAATTGACGCCGAGGGTCCGACGCCTGCTAGCCACCTGGTTCAAATACCTTTCGTGAGCCGACCGGGGCGCCCCGGCCGAGATCCCGCGAGTCCCTCAACCGATCGGACGATGCCAGTCTTCAACTCCGTGGTATTCCTGTTTGGCATGGTCGGCCTCGTCTCCGGTCCCGGGCTCGCCGGGTCGACGTTAGGCCAGCCCGCCGCGACCGTGGCCGGGGTGATTCGGACCCAGAGCGGAACGCCGATCGTGGGCGCGCGAGTCGGGATCGGCGGCGCGCAGGCGGTCGAGACCGACTCGCTCGGTCGTTTCGAGATGGCGGCGCCCTCGGGGGTCGCGGTGGTGGTCGAGATCGCCGCCTTCGGGTTCACCCCCGAACGGCTTCAGCTCGGGGTCTTGAGTCCCGGGCAGCGTCGGGAAATCGCGGCAACGCTCCGGCCGCTCCACTTGCTGGAGCCGATCGCCGTCGTCGCTCGACGGTCTCGGCCCCTGCTCGACACCCGTGATGCCACGACGGGCGGAACGATCGAGGCGGGCGACTTGGCGGCCCTTCCGACCGATGCTCGCGACCCGATCGCGCTCCTGTTCGCCATTCCGGGCGTCGCCCAGGCGACCTCGTATTTCGGTGACGCCCCGACGTTGTCGTTCAACGGCGGCAATTCGCTCTATACCCAGTACACTCTCGACGGTCTCGACGCCAACGAAGGGTTTCTGGGCGGCCCGCGGGTGGAGGTGCCGCTCGGCGCGATTCAGCGAATCGAGGCCCTGGTCAACAGCTACCCCGCGTCGGTCGGCCGAAGCGCCACCGGCGTGGTCGATATCCAGACCGTTGCGGGCGGCGACCGCCGCCAGGGCGAGCTGTTCGCCTATTGGCGGCCGGGCCGCCCCCTCGATGCCCCCAACAAGGTGCCATTCGGGGGAGTTCCGGAGGCGATCGCCCGGCAACAGGAGGGCTTTGGCCGATTCCAGCTGGGCGGCTCGCTCGCCGGCCCGCTCGCCCAGGGGCGGAGCTACGGCGCGGCCGCGGTCGAGGTGACCACCGAGAACGAGGACCGGATCGGCTCGACGGCGTTGGCGCCGTTCCTGGGGACCGAGGACCGAACCAAGGTCAAGGCGTTCGGCCGGGTCGACCACGCCTGGAACGACCGCCAGGCGACCACGCTGCGAGTGGCGTTCAGCTCGGTGAGCCGCGCCGGCCAGGGCAGCGGCGTGATCACGCCCGAGGCGGACATCACCACCCGCCGGGTCGGGAGCCTGACCGCGCTGACTCATCGCACCTCGTTCGGGGATCGAACCAGCAACACCGCGAGCATCCAATTCGGGACCTTCCGGTGGTTCTTTCCGCCGACCGCGAGCGACTTCACCAGGCCGCAGGTCACCGTGGTGACGCCGGGTCTGGCGGTGCAGGGGGTGGTGGGCTCGAGCAACTTCGTGTTCGACGAGACCGAGCGGCAGCTGCAAGTTCGTGACATGTTCCAGACCTCGTTCGGGCGCCACACCATTCAGGTCGGCGCCGACCTCGTTACCTCGTGGTTCCGGCTCGCCGCCGCCGGGACCAACCCGAACGGCTCGTACCTCGTGGTCAACGATGGGAACATCGTTCCGCCAGCCGGCCGGCCGCTGACCTTCGCCGACATCCCCGCGGACGCCCGGGTCCTTTCCTACACGGTCGACGCCAGTCCACAGCAGGTCGATCTGAGCCAGACGTTGGTCGGCGCCTTCATCGCAGACGTGTGGCGGGTCTCTCCGGCCCTCACGGTCCAGCTGGGTCTCCGATGGGACTACGACGACCTTACCAAGCGGGGCGAGAGCACGGCCGATCTCGACAACCTCCAGCCGCGAGCCTCGTTCAACTGGTATCAGTCGGCCCGCCGAGTGTTCCGGGGGGGCCTGGGCCTGTTCACGGGGAAATTCCCCTATGCCATCTACTCCGACGCGATCCAACTTGGCCCCGATGGCAACGCGGTGGTGACCTTCGCCGGGAGCGACGCGCCGGCGTTTGGCCGGGGACCGACCCCGGCGGAGCTTCGGGAGCGGCGGGATGCCCTCCCGCCGCGGGAGGTGTTCGAGACGTTCGGGCTCGGGCTGGAGCAACCGTGGAGCGTTCAGACCACGTTAGGTTGGCAGCAGCAGATCGGGAACGACTGGGCGGTGTCGGTCGACGCGGTTTGGACCGAGACCCGGAACCTGCCCCGCAACGTGGATCTCAACCCCTCGTCGCTCCGGATCGGTCCGACCGACCTCGCCGATCGCCCCTGCGCCAGCGCGTTCGACTGTCCCGCCGATGGTTCTCGGCCGGTCCGGCCCGTTGCGGGGAGCTTTCGGCGATTGTCGACCAGTGAATCCGGCGGTCGGGCCCGTTACTTTGGACTCTACACCGCGGCGAGGCGGCGCGTCGGTCGGGTGACGCTCGACGCGAATTGGACCTGGTCGTGGGCCAAGAACGATACCGAAGACATCAACTTCACGGCGGCCGAGGCGAACTGTTTCGGCGCCGATCGGGTCGACGCGGTGACCGGCGCCGCCTGTCAGAGCACCGAGTGGGCCTGGGCCAACAACGACCGGCGCCACCACCTGACCCTCCGGTCGTCGTGGGACGCGGGAGCGGGGGTGCGACTGAGCGTGATCGGCGACTTCCAGACCGGGCAACCGATCAACCGTTTGGCCGGCAGTTCGACGGCGGCCGGCAACGCGACGTTCGATCTCCTCGGGATCGGCCCGGTTCGCGGCAACGCCTTTCTGGGCAATGGCCCCCGCTTTTTCGGGGTCCCGCGGAACGGGGAGCGGCTCCCGGCCTACTTCGATCTTCGGGCCAGCGTCGCCTATCGGATGCCGATCGGGAACGGTCTCCTGATCAGGATCGACGGGTTCAATCTCTTCAACCGGACCAATTGGGCGGGCTATCCCATCGGCCTTGGCGGGGCCGGCAGCCGGATCCAATTCGGGCGGCCGAGCGACCCGGTGCGGTTGTTTTCCCCGGGACCGCCTCGGCAGTTCCAACTCTCGGCCCAATACCAGCCGTAGCCGATCGTGTTCGACGACCGGGTCAGGCGCCTCCTCGGCCCCGTGTTGCGGACTCCCGCGGCGGCGCTCGATCGACTCGGGATCGGGCCGAATCTGGTGACGGTGGCCGGGTTCGTCATCTCGCTCGGCGCGGCCGCGGCGGTTGCGGGGGGCCTCGTCGCGGTGGGAATGGCGTTGTGGCTCGCCAGCCGGCTGCTGGATGCGCTGGATGGGGCGGTGGCCCGGATCAGGGGAAGCGGCACCCCGTTCGGCGGCTTCCTCGACATCACCCTCGACATGGCGTCCTACTCCCTGATGGCGGTGGGATTCGCCGTTAGGCAGCCGGAGCAGTGGCTGCTCTGGCTCCTGGTGCTGGTGGGATACCTGCTCTGCATCACCACCGTGGCGGTATTGTCGTCGCTGCTCGAACGGGCCCGAGTGGCGGTTGGGGACAACGATCGGTCGCTGCAATTCACCGCCGGGTTCGCCGAGGCGGGCGAAACCACGGTGGTGTACCTCGTGGTCGCGATGGCGCCGCAATGGGCCACCCCGGTGCTCATCGGGTGGGTGATCGTGCTCGCGGCCACGGTGGTCCAGCGAGTCCTGCTCGCCAGGCGGCTCCTCGATGCTTGACCACGGCGCCACTGGCGTGGCCGCGGATGGTGTCGGGTTCGCGGCGGTGGTCGGGCTGATGCTCTTCCTGGCTCGGCGGCCGGCCGGTGGCACCGACGAGTACTTGGTGGCGGGTCGATCGATCGGGCTCCTGCCCCTGATCGCCACCTTGGTGATGACGGAATTCAACACCTCGACCCTGCTCGCCTTCGCGGCCGCCGGGTTCGAGGCCGGGCCGATGGCGCTGGCGCTGCCGCTGGTGTTTCTGGTGGGACTGACCTTTTACACGGTGACGGTGGCCCGGGCCTGGAAGCGGTTCAACCGGCTGTCGGTGGCCGAGCTGTTCGCGGCGCGGTACGGGCCGGCGCTCGGTCGGACCGCGTCGATCCTGCTGATCGCGGCGATGATCGGGTTCAGCGCGACCTACCTCAAGTCGTTCGCGCTTCTCATGGCGCCGTGGCTCGGGGCCACGAACCCCTGGCTGGTGACGGCGGCGTTGGGGGCGGTTGGCGTCGCGGTGGTGGTGCGCGGTGGCCTGACGGCGGTGGTCCGAACCGACGTGGCCGGTTTCATCCTGACCGCCGCCGTCATCGTCGCGGTCGCGGTGGCGGTCGGGTTGGGGAGCGCGGGCGCGGCCTTCCCGGCCCAGCAGCGGTTCGTCGATCCGGTGGGGCAGTGGTCGAATCCGGCGCTGCCGTTTCGGTTCGTCACCACGCTGATCGTGCTGACCTGCTTCACCTACATCGCGGCCCCATGGTACGGGCAGAAGATCTTCGCGGCGCGGAACGAGAGGACCGCGTTCGTCGCGGTGGCCGTTTCCGCGGTCTTGGTTTTCGTCTTCTACGGGCTGATCGTCCTGTCGGCGGCGGCGTTTCGCGATCGTGGTCCCGCTCTCGCCGACCCGCAGCTGGTGGTGCCGGCCATGGTGGGCACCTTGCTGCCGGCCGGCCTGCGGGGCGTGGGCTTCGGGACCTTGTTCGTCGCCAGTCTCACCACGCTGTCGGGGGTCTGGAGCGCGATGACCGCGATGCTCGCGGCCGACTTCGGCTGGCGCGAGGCCCGCGAGTTATCGACCCAGCGGTGGCTCACGGTGCTGATCGGCGCGGTCTGTTGGCTGTTGGCCAACCTCGTGGTCGACGACATTCTCGACCGGCTGATTCTGGCGAACATTCCGGTGGCGGCGCTGGCGTTCGCGCTGCTGGCGGGCTTCCACTGGAAGGGCGTCACGGCCGCGGGCGCCTGGGCGAGCGTGGTGGTTGGGGTGGCGTGGGGGGTCGGCTGCTTTCTGGTGGTCGGCGAGGCGGGCGGGTATACCTGGCCCTGGGCGATCTACGGGATCCCGCTGATCTTCGCGGTGGGGATCGGGGTCTCGCTAGCGACCGGGCGGCGCCAGCCGGCTGCCTAACGGTATCGCCGGTCCGGGGATGGCTTCACCGACTCGAATAGCGAAGGCCCGCCCCTCGAAGGCGCGGCCGCTCCGACGGCGGCTCTCAGCGCCGGCGGGGCGCCGGGTCGAAAGCCAGCCGGTACTCCCGGTCCGCCTCGACCGCGAGTTCCACGATATCGGTGCCGAGGCGGCGCACCGTGACCCGGCGATCACCCGTGGTCGCGGCGACGAGGCCAGGCGCTCGGAGCGTTAGCTTGCCGCGGCGGTCGGGACGCAGGGTGGCCGCCGTCGGGCGGCCGGCTGCCCAAGACAAATCGACCGTGACGCCCCCGCGGGCCCGGAGCCCGGTGACCTGGCCGGTCGTCCACTCGGCCGGGAGCGCGGGGAGCAGGTGGATGGTACCGGCGTGCGACTGCAGCAACGCCTCCGCGATGGCGGCCGTGCCGCCGAGGTTGCCATCGACCTGGAGGGCGCGGCCGCAGAGCGAGAAGAGGTTAGGGAGCGACGACCTGGCGAGCAGGGCCCGAAACTGGTCCAGCACCCCGTCGCCCTGACGGAGCCGGGCCCGCAGTCCCATCTTCCAGGTATACGACCAGCCGCAGCCGCCGGTCCCGCGCCGATCGAGCGAAACCGCGGCGGCCCCGGCGAGCTCGGGTGTCGACTCGGGGGTGATCTCGCTCCCGGGGTAGAGCCCCCACAGGTGCGAGAGATGGCGGTGATCCGGCTCGATCTCGTCGACGTCGTCGAGCCACTCCTGGAGCTGTCCATGCCGGCCGATCTGATTGGGCGCGAGGCGGGCCCGAGCCGCTCGCGCCCTGGTCCGAAGGGCGGAATCGACCCCGAGTCGCTCGGCGGCCTGGTCGAAGATCGCAAACACCTCCCGAACGATCTGGAGGTCCATGGTCGGACCGGCGGCCATGGTCCGGGCCGTCAGCTCGAGCCCGCTGGTCTCGTCGAAGAATCGCCCGTTGCCAGGCCAGGCCGGGAAGTTCTCCGGGGAGTTGGACGGCGCGGTGACCAGGACACCGCGAGTCGGGTGCTCGACCAGGATGTCGAGCAGGAATCGGGTCTGGTCGCGCAGCAGCGGGTAGAGGCGACCGAGGGCCCCGTCGTCTCGGGAGAACCGGTAGCTGTCGAACAGCGCGGTGACCAGCCAGGCGCCGCCCACCGGCCAGGTCCCCCACGACGGCCCATCCATCGGCGTGGTCGAGCGCCACAGGTCCGTGTTCTGATGCAGAACCCAGCCGCTGGCCCCCCAGTGCTCCCGGGCGGTCCTGGTTCCGGCCTCGGCCACCTCCCGGACCAGCTTCTCGAGGGGCCCCACCAACTCGGCGAGATTGCCGGTTTCGGCTGGCCAGTAGTTCATCGGCAGATTGATGTTGATGGTGTACTTCGAGTCCCACCACGGGTTCGAGTTGTCGTTCCAGATTCCTTGAAGGTTGGCCGGTTCGGTTCCGGGCCGGGAGCTGGCGATCAGGAGATAACGACCAAACTGGTAGTACAGGGCGGCCAGTCCGGGATCCGGTTTGGTGGCGTGGCGGGCGATGCGCAGGTCGGTGGGCAGGGTGTCGGCCTCCGGCAGCGACTCGCCGAGGCGGAGCGAGACCCGATCGAACCACCCGGCGTGCTCCCTCCGGTGGTCCTCCCTCAACTCGGCATGACCGCGGGCGGCCGCGCGGGCCAAGGTCGTGACCACCCGTTGGGCCGGGTCGCCGCTCACGTCTCGATAGTCGACGACGTTGGTGGCCGCGGCGAGTATCAGGGTCGCGGCATCCGCCCCGTCCACCGAAACGGTCCGCCGGTCGGTGACCGTCCGGCCCCGGTCGGTCCGGATCAGGAGATCCGCCTGGTAACGGACCCGCCCCGCGACGCCCAGGTAGTCGCTGCTCTTGCCGGTGAGCCGAAGGCCGTTAGGCGGGATTGGATCCATCCGGAAATAGTCGGTTCCGTAGTTCGAGTGCGCCGGGTTCCGGACGCCCTCGAGCCGCGCGGTGAATGACACCGCCCCGGGCCGGTCGGCCGTTACTCGAATGACGATGACCTGGTCCACCGCCGAGATGAACGCCTCGCGAGTGAAGCGGACGCCGTCGACCGTGTAGCCGACTCGAACGATCCCGGCGCCGAGGTCGAGTTCCCGGCGGTAGTCGGTGGCCTTCTCGTGCCCTGGGAACGACAGCCGGAGATTGCCGAGCGGCTGATACTTCATCTGTTCGATCGGGTTGCCCATCATCTCCCGACCGAAGAGGTCGTGGGCGGCCGGGATGTCTCCGGAGAAGAGGAGGCGACGGATCTCGGGCAAAGCTCGGTGGGCGCCGGGTACCACGGGGTCGTACGGCCCGCCGGACCAGAGGGTCTCCTCGTTGAGCTGGATCGTTTCCTGGGCCAGACCCCCGAATACCATCGCGCCGAGGCGTCCGTTGCCGATCGGCAAAGCGTGATTCCAGGCCTCGGCGGGCTGTCGGTACCAGAGCCGGGCGGTTGGCACCTGGGCCGGTTGGGTGGCCAGCTGCAGCGCCGCCAGAAGAAGTCCGGACACGCCGGAATATACCCGACGTGACTCCGTAAGAACCAAGCCCCACCGCTCCCAGGATCGTGGAAGCGGCGGGGCCGTGTCCAGGGTGATGCCCTACCTCACGACCAAAGCCGGGTGCTCGCGACGACCGCGGCGCTAACCGAGGCGGACAGAACCGCGCCCCATGCCAAGTCCACCACCGCCACCGACAGGGGGAACTCCTTGAGCAGCGCCAGCGAGGTCAGATCGAAGGCCGCGTACGCGGCCAGGCCGAAGAACGCCCCATACCCGATCGCGCGTCCGATCGACTGGCGCTCGACAGCCGGGCCGGCCACGAAGACGACCAGGGCCGCCACGTAAACGAGGTAGAAAAGGACGGCAGGAACCCACTGGACGTCTGGCCGCATCAGGTGGCCGAGGTAACGCCGGTAGAAATCCTTCGCCACCAAGCCGAGCCAGAGGATGTCGACGACGAAAAAGACGACCAGGCCAACCGCATACATCTTGAGGAATGAGAGCGCCGTCACGCCAACCCCGCCTGGCCACCAGGGCCCGTTTGAAGGGGAAACCGCTCGCTGATCACCCGGGCTCGATGGTCGAAGATCCTGGTCAGCTGACGGTGTACCAACGCCGCGTGAGCAAGCCGGCCGAGCAGACCCAGCGGCATCCGGTACTCTACCATGTCTTCGATCGCCACGCCCTCGGGCACCGCGTGGAACAGGTGTCGATGGTACCAGTACTGGTACGGACCGACGACCTGCTCGTCCGCGAACAGCTCGTTCTCCACGTACTCGGCGATCCGCGACTGCCACCGGACCGGGATCCCGTGGAGGCGAAGGCGGTACGAGATGCGAGTGCCGAGCCGAACTTCGTGATCGCTCGCTTCGAGGACCCGGAAGCCGAGCCAGGGCGGGGTGATTGACTCGAGGTTTCCCGGCGACTTGAAAAAGGCAAAGACCTGGGGCAGGTCGCCACCCACTACCTGCCGGCGATGCAATCGGTAGGTCACCTTGCCTCCAACGCCGATGACCTCGTGAGCCGAAAACCGATGATGTTGCACCCCCTAATCGTCTTAGCCGGGGCGACCCCGATGCTCATTGGCTCGAGGCGCCGTCGATCCTGGGTTGTCGCGGCAGTAATCTTTCTTCTTGTCTATTGTTTGTCAAGGTATTTTGTTATACTATTACTAGACATTACTTTGACGCCATCCGAGACGGTCCCTTCGGGCGAGACCGATGGGAAGGAACTGCGGTGAGGCCAGTGACTGCCAATACCCATCGTGAGGGAAGACCCGATGCCCTCTGACAAACTCGTTCTGCTCACTGGAGCGACTGGCTATGTCGGCGGCCGCTTGGTGCCCCTGCTGGCGGACGCTGGTTGGCGGGTGCGGTGCCTCGCGAGGCAGCCGGAACGATTGGCGGCGCGGGTGCCCGCCGGGGTCGAGGTCGTGCCTGGCGACGTGCTGGATGCCGCGTCGCTGTCGCGGGCCATGGAAGGGGTCGAGGCCGCCTATTACCTGGTGCACTCGATGGGGACCACGGGTGATTTCGAGGCTGAAGACCGAATCGCGGCGGACAATTTCGCCGCTGCCGCGCAAACGGCGGGCGTGCGGCGGATCATCTATCTCGGCGGCCTCGGCGAGGATGATCCCGAGTTGTCGGCACATCTGCGCAGCCGGCACGAGGTCGGGGAGCGGATTCGGGCGCACGGCGTACCCGTCGTCGAGTTGCGGGCATCCATCATCATCGGCTCTGGCAGTCTCTCGTTCGAGATGATCCGGGCGCTGGTGGAGCGACTGCCGGTGATGGTGACGCCGCGCTGGGTTCAGGTGAAGGCGCAACCGATCGCCATCGGCGACGTGCTGGAGTATTTGCGCGGCGCGCTGACTGTCGAGACCGGCGATCGGAGCATCACCATCGAGATCGGCGGCCCTGACCAGGTCTCCTATGGTGAGCTGATGCAAGAGTACGCCCGGCAGCGGGGCCTTCGGCGCTGGATGGTCCCGGTACCGTTGCTGACGCCGCGGCTCTCCAGCCTCTGGTTAGGCCTGGTCACGCCGCTGTATGCCCGGGTGGGACGCAAGTTGATCGACAGCCTGCGGCACCCCACCGTGGTGCGAAACGACGCCGCAACACGCCTGTTTCCCATCCGCCCGATCGGGGTTCGGGAAGCGATTGCGGGCGCGCTCAGAAACGAGGACTCGGCCTTCGCTCAAACCCGCTGGTCGGACTCCTTGTCCGCCGCTGGCCCGCCGCGGCAGTGGGGAGGAACACGATTCGGCAACCGACTGGTGGACTCCCGTTCGCTGATCGTGGCGGCTGAGCCGGGGGCCGTGTTTGCCGCCGTGGAGCGAATCGGCGGGGCCACGGGATGGTATTACGCTAACTGGCTTTGGACCTTGCGCGGTTGGCTCGATCTTCTTTGGGGCGGCGTCGGGATGCGCCGGGGGCGTCGCGATCCGAAGTACCTGAGGGCGGGTGACACGTTGGACTGCTGGCGGGTGGAGAGCATTGACCCGCCAGAGCGGCTACGCCTCTCGGCCGAGATGAAACTGCCGGGGCGGGCGTGGCTCGAGTTCGAGGTCCAACCTCGTGAGAACGGATCCGAACTGCGCCAAACGGCCACGTTCGCGCCGCTGGGACTGGCGGGCCTCGTCTACTGGTATGGCGTGTGGCCGTTGCATCAATTGGTATTTGCCGGGATGTTGCGCGGCATTGCGACGTCCGCCGAAAGGAGCGGCGACGTGTCGGGGTCGGGCGAGGACCGAACCCCCCGGTAGGCCGGCCGTCCCGCGCCCGACACCCCCATTGGATGGGGCCCGGCTGACCGACCAGACCGCTCGATGATCGAACCAGCTGCCCGAGTGAGGATGCTCGGACCGACCAGGCGGTCAGAGACCCGGCAGGGTCAGTTCCACCGTCCCTGGCTCAATCGCGACGCCGACCCCGATCTGACCGCCGGCCTCGGCCAACGCTTCGCGGACCAGGACCTTGGGATCGGGCCCGTGGCGCATTCGCCGGAGCAGCCCTTCTCCCTTCGCCTCACCCACCGTGAGGGTGATCTTGATCCCGCGGCGCTTGGCCAGGAGCTTCCGGCCGTCGGCCAAGGTGAGCTTGAACGGCGCCAGGAAGGCGTCGACGTAGTTGATCCCGACCCCGCTGCCGTCGAGCTTGTTGCCGGGGAGGAACTGGTCGGTCTTCTCCTCGTCGATCGGGATCGTGACGATCACGGTTCGGTCCTCCTCTTGTTCGAAGCGACTCGGTCGAGATGGGCTCGGAAGGCGGCGATGTGGGCCGGCGTGGAGCCGCAACACCCGCCGACGATGGCCACGCCGGCCGCGAGCAGCTCGTCCAGACCCGCCACCATCTCGGCCGGGGTTTCGTGGTACACCACCTTGAAGTTCTCGAGGACCGGCTGGCCGGCGTTGGGCTGGGCCATGACCGGGAGATCGACGGTGGCGCGATAGCGCCTGACGATCTCGGCGGCCATGGCCATGTCGACGCCGGTGCCACAGTTCAAGGCCAGGATGTCGACCCCCCGCTCGGCCATGAACTCGGCCGCCTGCTCCGGCGAGACGCCCATCATGGTTCGGACATCGGCCTGCTCGAGCATCCGGTCGAAGGCGATCGAGCCGATGACGGCGGGGGCGCCGGCTTCCTTGGCCGCGGCCACCGCGATCTCCAGTTCCTCGAGGGCGGTCTGGGTCTCGACGATGATGGCGTCGGCCCCGGCGTCGACCAGGGCCTTGGCCTGCTCCCGGAAGGCGGCCTCGACCTCGGTCACGGCGATGTCCCCGTAGGGCTCCATCAGGCCGCCGAACGGGCCGATGTCTCCCAGGACGAACCCCGGCTTGTCGCCTAACGCCCGGCGAGCGACCGCCACCCCCGCCGCGTTGATCGCTCTGGTTCGGTCGGCCTGGCCATGCCGGGCCAGCATGATCCGGGAGGCCCCGAAGGTGTTGCTGATCAGGCAATCGGAGCCGGCCTCGAGGTACCTCGACTGGATCGCCAGGATCCGATCGGGGTGATCGAGATTCCAGGCCTCGCCGCAGCCGCCCGACTCGAGGCCGGCCTGTTGGAGCTGGGTACCCATGGCACCGTCCGCGAGGAGCACCCGATGGCGGAGGGCCTCGAGCAAGCGGCTCATCCGGGCCCCCGATAGGCCGCCCGGCGGAAGCGACAGCGGTCGAGGCGGCAACTGCGGCAGGCGTCGAGCGGTGAGGGCGCGACGGTGCCGCGGGTGATGCCGGCCGCGGCGAGGAGCGAGTTCTTGGGATGGAGGCCCCCGGAGGGGAGCAGATCGATCGGACCTAACGACCGGTCCGGGAAGATGGCCCTCCACAGGGTGTGCTGCTGGGCCAGCTCCCAGTCGCCGCACCCGGGGGACAGATGAGGCGTCCAGGTCTCTCGGGCCGACTCCGCGGTCTGACAGCCCTCGAGGGTGGCGGCGAAGATCAGTCGCTCGACGACCGCGACGCCGAACCGCTCGAGGAAGTAGGCCTCGTCGGGGCGGTCCTCCGCCCACAACGCGGCGCAGGCGCGATCGACCTCGGGCCCGGCCGTCACGGCCACCCCGACGAGCCCATGGCAGTCGTAGCGACGAAGATGGTGGACCAACGCCTTGCCCTGGAGGCGCGTCCCATCGGCGAGGGTGACCCCCTGATCGTCGATGACGGTCAGATCGTGGCGCCGGGCGGCGCGGTAGGGGCGGCCGTGCTCGGCGTACCAGGCCCGAGCCCAGTCGGCCCGCTCGGCGAGAAGGCCCTCGAGCGGACCCTCCCGCGGCATCCCTAACAGCCGGCGATACTCGCCCGGGTCGACGGCCGCGGCGACCGCGGCGGGGTCGAGCGACGCGATCGCCTCGGTCACGACACCAACGCCCTGCCGAAGGGCTCGAACTGACAGCCCTCGACGAAGAGGTCGAAGAACCGGGGATGGGCCTCCAACCGGACGTGCTCGATCCGCTGGACCGCTCGCTCCAGGGCCCGGAACCTCGACCGCGCCAAGAGGGCGATCGAGGCCCCCTCGAGCGCGGCGTTGCCGACGGTGACCAGTCGATCGTCGGGGAGATCGGGAATCAACCCGATCGAACGCGCCGCGGCGAGGTCGAGGTGGGCGGAAAAGCCCCCGGCCAGGAAGAACCGTTCGATCCGGTCGAAGCCGGCCCCGAAGGCGTCGACCAGGGCGCGAACGCCCGCGGCGTTGGCGCCCTTGGCTTGGGCCAGCTCGTTGATGTCCGCTTCGTCGATGGCGATGCCGCGGGCGCCGTCGACCTGAAACGGCTCTTCGGCCGCGAGGCGCCCCTGGGCATTCATCGCGTCGGCCCGGCGCAGCTCGGCGAGGAGATCGACCAGCCCCGAGCCACAAATACCTAACGGCTCGCCGCCGCCGATGACGGCGATGCTCGGGCGTCCGGTGGGGTCGAGACGGATCCGTTCGATGGCGCCGTCGAGCGCCGGCATCCCGCAGCGGACCCCGCCGCCCTCGAAGGCCGGCCCGGCGGGGCAGGAGGCCGCCAGGAGCCGGTGGCGATTGCCGATGATGACCTCGGTGTTGGTTCCGATGTCCATCACGACCCCGAGGGCCTCGCGCTCGAACAGTCCGGTCGCCAGGAGGACCGCGGCGGCATCGGCGCCGACGTGGCTCGCGATCAGCGGCAGTCCCTCGACCCGGGCCTCACGGTGGATCGGCAGTCGAAGGGTTCGGGCGGTTCGGGAAAGGGCGGTGGTCGTCAGGTCGCCACGCCGCCAGGCGGCCTCGGTGACCGACTGATAGGGCAGCTGCCCGATCGACTGGACGTCGAGCCCGAAAAAGAGATCCCGCATCGTCGGATTGCCCACGACGACCGCGTGGTAGATGGTCGCGGGATCGACCGGCAGCGCCTCGATGGCCCGGCCGAGGTAGCCGAGCAGGGTCCGTTGGAGGAGCCGGTCACCGTGCTCGCCATCGAAACGGATCCGGGCCATGACGTCGGAGCCGCCGAATCGCTGCGGGTTCTCGAATGCCTGGGTGGCGACCAACCGCCCCGACTCGAGGTCATGGAGGCGGACGGCCACCGTGGTGGTGCCGAGGTCGATCGCCAGGCCGTGAATCGGGCCAGGTCCGGTCGCGATCGGGGTGCCGTCGAACAGGATGGCGTTGCCGACCCTGGTCACCGCCGGGTCGAGGGCCGCCGGGGCAGAATCGAGGCCCCGCGACTCGGTCTCGATTCGGAGCGAGCCACGCCGGAGAGTATGGCAGCGCACCGAGCCAATGGCCCCATCGAGCAATCGGGTCCGGCAGGCCAATCGAAAGTCGCCCCGGAGGTGGCGTTCCTCCGGAGCGGGCGGAGTGAGGAGGTCGTGACCGCTCTCGATTTCGACCAGGCACTCGCGGCACTTGCCCTTCTTGTTGCAGGACGTGGGTACCCGAACCCCGAGCGACTCGGCGTATTCGAACACCGTCCGTCCGGGCGCGCCGGACGCGGTGAGGCCGTTGACCGAGACGGTCGCCGCCATCAGTGCGCCTGGGCCCCGACGCCGAGGAGCTTCTTGAACAACTCGACAGCCGTGGCGGCGTCCGCGGCATAGCCATCGGCTCCGATGTCCTTGGCGTACTCGGCCGATACCGGGGCGCCCCCGACGCAGATCTTGACGTGGGAGAGGCCGGCGGCCTTGAAGGCGGCGACCACGTCCCGCATGTAGATCATGGTGGTGGTGAGCAGCGCGCTCATCCCGATCAGCTCGGCGCCGTGGGTCCGGACCGCCTCGATGAACCGGTCGGCCGAAGTGTCGGTGCCGAGGTCGACGATCGTGAAGCCGGCGCCCTCGGCCATCATCCCGACCAGGTTCTTGCCGATGTCGTGGAGGTCACCCTTGACGGTGCCTAACACGATGACCTTGGCGTCGAGGCTGCCGCCTTTTCGCTCGGTCAGCAGCGGGCGGAGCACGGCCATGCCCGCCTTCATGGCTCGGGCGGCCAAGAGCACTTCAGGGACGAAGATCCGGTTGTGCCGAAAATCTTCTCCGACCACCCGCATGCCGCGGATCAAGCCGTTCTCGAGGATGTCCATGGGCGGGAGTCCCTCCACCAGCGCCGCCTCGGTTATCGCTTTGACTTCGTGGTGCTTGCCCTCGAAGAGGAGCTGGTTCATCAAGGCGTAGTCGGTCACGGGACGCCGTCCTGGGAAGCCGGGAGCACGACACCGGGATGATGACAGGTTCGCTGAAAGAGGTCGCGGATCTCGCGGTGGAGGGCTGGGTCGAGGGGCGGTTCCTCGTAGCGATTCAGGGTCTCGTCGATCTGGTCGAGGGCCCGGCGCCGCCAGTCACGCGACCCCTGCTCGGTCCACTGGTCCCAGTTGGTACGATCGACCATCGGGCCGGGAAGGTAGAGCTCCTCCGGCCAGTGCTCGAGAGTATGCTCGGAGGTGAGAAGGTGCCTCTCGCGGATCAGCTCGCTGATCAGCTCCGTGGTGGGCAGGTCGCCGCGGACCTCCACCGGCCTCACGAACCGCTTGGCGTGGGCCACCACCTCGTCGTCGAAGACCAGTTTTTCGAGCGAGAAGCAGTTGACGTACTCCAGCATCCCGGGGCCGGAAACGGAGTTGATCCCGGCCGCGGCCGCGAGGAACGCGCCCACTCCGGTCTCCATCCCGGCCTGGGGGTCGTTGAACTTGGCATCCGAAAGCGCCATATACGCCTGAGACGGGAGCTTCAGGTACTTGGCGACTTGGGCATAGCCGCAGTAGAGCTGGAGCGCCTCGACGGCGGTCATCGGGTTGGTCATCAGCTGCATGTGGAACGAGGCCGGCGCGCCACCAAATACCACCGGCGTTCCCGGGCGGACTACTTGGGCGATGGTGAGCCCGGAGAGCACCTCGGCGGTATGGAGGACCATTGCGCCGATGGTGGTGGCCGGCGAGATCATTCCGAGCAGGAGCACCGGGACGATTTCGATCGGGATCCCCCATTCGGCGCAGTCCATGATGTTGCAGATCGGATCTTCGCCCCAGCGCAGCGGGGTGTTGGGGCAGCAGGTGAAGAGCGCCATCGGCTTGGTGATGAGGTCCTCTTTCGAGGGACGCATCATCGCCATGATCTGGCCCATCCGTGGCACCCCATACGAGGTGAACGCTCCCGAGACGACGGGCTTGGGCGAGTGCCCGAGGGCCAGGTACAGCCGCCAGGCATCGGCGACATCCTGGGGGATGTCTTTCGGGATGAACGCGGTCGAGAGGTAGTCGATGTGGGGCAAGCCA